>NZ_OZ034719.1:0-1398936 GCF_964027005.1 Wolbachia endosymbiont (group A) of Oxytorus armatus
TGGAAAGCGGCAAAACAACAATAGCGAAAATTATTAAGAGAAATGAGCCGGGTGGAAGAGTGCCTATCTGGCTAATGCGTCAGGCTGGCAGGTCTCTTCCTGAGTACCGCAAAGCAGTAGAAAATATGAATAATTTTATGGAGATATGCTACAACACAGATTTAGTGACAGAATTGACGTTACAGCCGGTGACAAGATTTGACATGGATGCGGCGATAATTTTTTCAGACATTTTAATAATAGCTGATGTTTTGGGTTGTGACGTGAATTTCGTACGCGGTGTAGGTCCAATAATAAAACCCGTGGAAAGTCCTAAGGAATTGAAGGGTCCACAAGAAATTGAAACTAAAACCTTACCAATTCTAAACGCTATAAAAAAAGTCAGAAGCCAATTACCAAAAGAAAAATCTCTCATAGGATTTGCTGGTGGACCATGGACAGTAGCCTCATACATCATAGAAGGTGGGAGCAGCAAAACTTTTTCCAAAGTATTAAATTTTTATCCTTCGTGTTTGAAGGAAATAATTGAACGAATAACGGAAGTAACGATTATTTATCTAATTAAACAGATAGAATTTGGAGCAGATGTTATTCAGCTATTTGACAGTAATGCTGGTGTGTTATCGGAACCATTGTTTAAAGAATATGTTATCGAACCAACAAAGAGAATTATCTTGGCAATAAAGGATAGATTTTCTGATTTTCCAATAATAGGTTTTCCAAGGTCTGCTGGAAATCTTTATAAAGATTACTGCGAACAAACAGGTGTATCTGCAGTAAGTATAGATTATAATGTTCCAATAAAATGGGCGAAAGCGAATCTAAACATCCCTCTACAAGGAAACCTTGATCCTAATCTTTTAGCCTATAATAAAACGGAAGCAATCAAAGAAGCAAAACGTATAATAGATTGCTTTAGAGATTTACCCTTCATATTTAATCTCGGACATGGAGTACTCCCTGATACTCCAGTTGAAAATATTGCTTCGTTGGTAAACCTGGTAAAAAGCTACTAATACAATACACAAAATTCTAGCTTTTTTGTTGTACGGGGTTTATAATTTGAATTTAGCTTCAGTAAGATATGTCAGACCTTGCAAAAAGAATGTCCCTAATAAAACCATCACCTACGATTGCTGTAACTGATAAGGCAAATAAGTTGAAAAATGAAGGAAAAAAGATCTGTGTTTTAGCTGCAGGAGAACCGGATTTTGATACTCCAGATCATATAAAAAAAGCAGCTATTCAAGCAATAAGTGAAGGTAAGACTAAATATACTGCTGTTGATGGAACGCGTGAGCTGAAAGAAGCAATAGTTAATAAGTTAAGAAAGGATAATAACCTCGAGTACACGCTTAACCAAATCTGTGTTGGTACAGGTGCTAAGCAGGTGTTATTCAATTTGTTCATGGCAACAATTAACTCTGGAGATGAAGTTATTATTCCAGCTCCTTATTGGGTTTCATATATTGATATGGTAAGTCTTTTTGGCGGCTTGCCAGTTGTAGTAGAATGCAAACAAAATTTTAAACTGACAGCGGAATTATTGAAAAGCAGGATAACTAAAAAAACTAAATGGTTAATTCTTAACTCACCGAACAACCCTGCAGGAGCTGTGTACACATGTGATGAATTGAAAGACATAGCACAAATATTGCTTGAATATCCACATATGAATGTCGTTACAGATGATATTTATGAGCATATAATATACGACGAAAAGTTTTTTACTATCGCTCAGGTTGAGCCGAAGCTTTATGATAGAGTTTTTGTAGTCAATGGAGTATCAAAAGCCTATGCAATGACAGGCTGGAGAATAGGGTATATTGCAGGTAGAAGTGATGTGGTAAAAGCTATCTCTACGCTGCAGTCTCAAAGCACTTCTAATCCAAATTCGATAGCACAAGCAGCAGCAGCAGCAGCATTAAACGGTGATCATAGTTTTTTGAAAGAAAGAACAAGGATTTTTAAGAGTCGTAGAGATTTTATGGTGAAAGAGCTAAATTCTGCCCCGGGATTATCAGCGTCTGTTCCACAAGGTGCGTTTTATTTATTTGTCTCATGTGAAGGATTGCTCAGTAAAAGCACAAAAAGTGGTAAGATAATAAATAATGATTTAGATTTTACTGAATACTTACTGGGAGATCATTTGGTTGCTGTGGTTCCAGGAATTGCATTTGGTCTAGAAAATTTTATCAGAATTTCTTATGCAACCTCTCAGGAACAATTAGAAATTGGATGTGATAGTATTACTAAAGCGTGCCAGGAGTTAAAATGAAATAGACTATCCATAAGTTGTATATTTTGCCATACTTCGCCAAGGTTATTTTGAATGTTCTAACTTGTGTTTTTCTATGGAAGGCATTTTTATTGATTGAGCAAGTGTCTTTCTAATATTGAATTCCTCATTTTTTTCATTTTGTTGCAGTAAGTTAATGTTATTTATTTTATTTACTAAATCTTTCCCCTTTTCCAGAGTCTTTAAATCACTTTCGTTAATGTGATGTTCATTGTAAAATTCTGCAACAATTTCTTTTCTTTTCGGATAAGTATTTAAAAATTCCGATACCTGATGTTTAGCAACAGCTTGAATAAATTTCTTATTAAATCTTGAATCGTTATATAGATCTTCTAAATTTTCATCGTAGTGTTTTGCTTCATTTACAGCAAGCTTTATTATCTCTTCTATACCACTTAGAAGTTTCCTATACAATTTGTCGTATCTATTGCCTAGCACGTGTGTAGCGAATGTTTGTTCAATGTATTTTGTTATGTAATTTTGCAGCGTATTATCTATCGTGCTTATATTCATCAGCCTGCTTTAATATTATATTAACTATTTTACACATAAAAAGGTTAATATTGAATTAATAGAATACTTCTGAAGTCAAATTTTACTGAAAATTATGGTATTTAAGATATAATTGTCAGCATGAAATAAAAACATAAATAAAATGGATCTTGTAACAAAAGTGAAGCTCAAGATAAAGATGAATAAGGGTAAAATCATAAATATACTTATCATTTGTGGTGTAATTTTTTTCATATACCTTATTCATGAGCCAGTTGTAGATATGGTAGAAAAAATTATAAGTAAAATAAAAGGTCTCTTTTAAAAATAGAAAAAGTGAACTTTTTCCATCATCCAAACTTGAACCTGGAAAATTTAGTTAATGCATAAACTACTTATGTTGGCTATGAGTTCAACTGTATAAAATTCCGGTAAATTAAAATAAGTATTCATAAAAATATTGTTTTCTATAAACAGAGTATCTATAATGCTAGCTTTGGGGTAAAGTATTGCAGAGGAATTTTTTAATCTGGTTGTTGGCGTCACTGTTTTATGCATACCAATATATATTACGCGTAATTCCAAACATAATTGCGCCTGAATTAATAACAAAATTTAACATAAGTATTGCAGATGTTGGCCAGTTTGGTGGGTTATACTATGTAGGCTATACGCTAGCTCATATACCTATTGGTCTTTTCCTTGATAGATTTGGACCAAAGTTTGTTTTACCTGCTTGTACCGTTTTGACATTTACCGGAACACTACCGCTTATATGCTTTGATGAGTGGAGTTATTCAATAATTGGAAGAATAATTGTGGGAATTGGGTCATCCGCTTCGGCAATTGGAATCTTTAAAGTTGCAAGCATGTATTTTGCGCAAGAAAAATCAGCAAGAATGGCCAGCTTATCTATAATTATAGGAATTTTGGGAGGGATATGTGGCGGGTTACCTTTAGACTTCTTACTCGATAAATTTGGCTGGAATTATGTTATCTATACATTCTCAGCATTTGGGTGTTTACTTGCTCTGTTGCTGTTCTTAGTAACGCCTGAAAGCAATGCTCAACAGGAAAAAGTTAGCATTAGAGACTTAAAAAACATACTTTTCAACAAGCATATTATTCTAATTAGCTTTTTTGGTGGACTCATGGTCGGTCCAATGCAAGGTTTTGCCGATGGTTGGGTGAAAGCATTCTTTTTTGAAGTATATAAAATGAATGAAGACTTGGCATCTTCTCTCTCTTCCGTAATATTGATAGGAATGTTAACAGGATCATTCTCTTTGGCTTATTTATTGGAAAAATATAAAAATAAGCATTATGAAGTAATAATTGCATGCTCATTTGCAATGATCGCTAGTTTTCTTTTGCTTTTTACTCAGATTGGTGGCTTGTATGTTGTATTACCTACGCTTTTTATTATTGGCTTCACATCTGGATATCAGGTGGTTACCATTTACAAAGCGATAAGTTATGTAAATAATAACTTAGTAGGCCTGGCTACAGCTGTGTCAAACATGATAGTTATGGTTTTTGGCTATTTTTTTCACACTGGGATCGCAAAAATAGTAGATTTGTGTTGGGATAGAACAATAATACAAGGAAATCCTGTGTATGGTGCTGAATTGCTGATAAAAGCAACATCAGTTATTCCTGTATGTTTGCTGGTGGCTGTTTTTGGGCTCTTATGGTTAAAAAATAAAGATTTTAGAGAAGTTGATTGTAATAAGTAGATAATTTATCGAAGGCTCGTATGATAAAATCGTTAGATGTACTAATTTAAGGCTCTTGTTATTATGAAATATAATACTTTATTTTACTTTGATATTTTTGTTTTAATTGTAATAGGGTTTTATTAGGTGGTAGGTATGTCGAAAAGTAATTTTTTTGTATGGTTGATAGTATCTCTTTTCTATGCATACCAGTATGTGTTACGTGTCATGCCAAACATAATTGCGCCTGTATTAATAACAAAATTTAATATAAGCATTGCAGATTTAGGGCAATTTAATGGTCTCTACTATGTGGGATTTACACTAGTTCATATCCCTGTTGGTCTTTGTTTTGATAGATTCGGTCCAAAAATTGTTTTACCTATTTGTGCTGTCTTGGTATCTATTGGAACATTACCTCTTGTGTGCTTTGATGAGTGGTATTATTCAGTATTAGGTAGAATAATTGTTGGGATTGGCTCTTCTGCGTCAGTAATAGGAGTATTTAAAGTTGCCAGTATGTATTTTCCGCGAGAAAAATCAGCAAAAATGGCAAGCATATCTGTTATTATAGGGCTATTAGGGGCAATATATGGTGGTCTACCAATAGAACTTTTGCTTGATGAGTTTGGTTGGAATTACGTAATTTATATTCTTTCAGGGTTTGGTTTCTTACTCGCTTTATCTTTATTTTTAGTTATTCCTTACAATGCTTACGACTTTCGAAAAGAAAAAATTAGCATGAAGGATCTAAAAACTGTGCTTTTCAATAAATATATCATTCTAATTAGTTTTTTTGGTGGCTTAATGGTAGGTCCACTAGAAGGTTTTGCTGATGCTTGGACAAAAGCTTTTTTATGTGAGGTATATCAAATGGCCGGTGATCTAGCGTCTTCAATTTCTTCTGTTATATATGTAGGATTTGCAGCTGGATTGCTCTCTTTTGCTCACATATTAGAAAAATATCCAAATAGACATTATGAAGTTATTATTGTCTGTTCCTTTGCAATGATTGCTAGTTTCCTTTTACTTTTTACACAGGCTGGCGGATTGTATATTGTATTGCCTGCACTTCTTGTTATAGGTTTCGCTTCTGGATATCAAATAGTAACACTGTACAAAGCATTAAGTTATGTAAATAATAACTTAATAGGATTAACTACAGCTGTGTCAAATATGATAGTCATGGTTTTTGGCTATTTTTTTCACACTGGGATCGCAAAAATAATAGATTTGTGTTGGGATAGGACAGTGATACAAGGAAATCCTGTGTATAGTGCTGAATTGCTGATAAAAGCAACATCTATTATTCCTGTATGTTTGCTGATAGCTGTTTTTGGGCTCTTATGGTTAAAAAAGCAGGATAAGCAGTCTTAAAATTGCTTGTGCATCTTAAAATTAAAGCGAGGTTTGATCTATGATGAGTGTTTTAAAAAAAATCTGTGGCTCTAAAAATAGTTTAAAGTCTTTTGATAACGAGGTTTATCAGTCTATAGAAAAAGAATTACAACGCCAAAAATCACAATTGCAATTAATTGCATCAGAAAATTTTGCAAGCAAAGCGGTAATGGAGGCACAAGGCTCTTTTCTGACTAATAAATACGCAGAAGGTTATCCAGGTAAAAGATATTACTGTGGTTGTGAGCATGTGGACAAAATTGAAAGTCTGGCTATAGAAAGACTTTGTAAGTTGTTTGGTGTTAAATTTGCAAACGTTCAACCTCATTCTGGTTCTCAGGCAAACCAGGCGGTATTTGCTTCACTGCTTACTCCAGGTGATACGATACTTGGATTGTCACTGAATTGCGGTGGGCATCTAACTCATGGTGCGGCACCAAGCCTTTCTGGTAAATGGTTTAAGTCAATTCAATATACAGTGAATAAAGACACTTACTTGCTGGATATGGATGAGATAGAAAAGCTGGCGCTGGAGAATAAACCGAAATTGATCATAGCTGGTGCTTCTGCTTATCCAAGAAAAATGGACTTCAAAAGCTTTCGCGAGATTGCAGATAAAGTTGGTGCTTATTTGCTTGCAGACATTGCTCACTATGCAGGGCTTATTGCAGCGGGCGAATATCCATCCCCTGCTGAATATGCACATGTTATGACTTCCACAACTCACAAAACTTTGCGTGGTCCTCGTGGTGGAATAGTGATGACCAATGATGAAGCATTACACAAAAAAATTCAATCTGCAGTTTTTCCAGGATTGCAGGGCGGGCCACTTATGCATGTGATAGCTGCAAAAGCTGTTGCATTTAAAGAAGCATTGGCGCCAGAATTTAAAACTTATAGCAAGAAAGTCGTGGAAAATGCGAAAGTACTAGCTCAAGAATTGCAAAAGCATGGACTCGACATTATAACCGGTGGCACTGACTCTCATATAGTGCTAGTTGAATTAAGATCGCAGAAATTAACTGGAAAAGACGTTGTAGATAGCCTTGAGAGGGCTGGCATTACCTGCAATAAAAACTCTGTGCCATTTGACACAGAAAAGCCAACCATCACCTCAGGGCTCCGTTTTGGCACCGCTGCTGAGACAACACGCGGACTTGAGGCAGAAAATTTTAAAGAAATAGCTGGTCTAATGAATGAAGTAATTCAAGGATTAATCAGCGGAAATAGCCCTGATATTGAAAGAACGGTGAAAACTAAAGTTGAAAAGATTTGTAGTAATTTTCCTATTTATTAATTTATGTGGTGTCATCCAAGTAGCTGGTAGAAACGAAAAAACTTACTTGACACCCTTCGCCAGCCCTCTTATCATGAAACTGAAGGTATTCATTTATCTTCAATCTGTGCAGATTAAACGACAACAGTATTACGTAATTGGCGTCTTATTTTTAATTTTTTGCACTATGCGCACCCTACGTCTTCACAACATTTCTGGGTTTTTACCTATATAAGCTGAAACGCGCTTATAAAGCGTTTAAGACAGTATAGCACGCCAATTTGCAGGATTAGAGAGTGACAACTAGCTAATACGGGATTTCTTTTGCCTTTTTTTCTGCTTAGTAAATTTCTTAAACATTTAAACTAAGATGAGTTGCATTTAAAAGCAGCTAAATTGCAGTGTTTAAGACTTAAAAAACGCCAATACTGAAAATAGACAATGACTAGGGCTTCTTTTGCCTTTTTTTCGTTTGGTAAATTTCTTAATGTTTGTAGCTAACATGAACAAACATTTGAGAGTAACTTCTGCTAGTAGGGTGTCATCCCAGTGCCCAGACACTGGGATCCAGGAATTTTATTAAGTTGGTAAGCATAAAAGTAGCCGTTTTATGTTAAAATACAACATTTTAATGATTATGAAAAGGCTGGATTCCACCGTCACGCGCTGGAATGACATTGTAGGGTGTTATCCGAGTCCTTTTTCCGTCATCAGAGGACCATATGACGTCATCCAAGTAGCGTGACTACTTGGATCTAAGCTGTATTACCAAGTCCAATTAAGTGCAGCATCATCACTTGTTGGAGGCTCAAAATACGGTTGTGACATTTCCTCTTGCACAGCTCTTTTAAATTCTGGACTTTGTATGCTTATCTTTGTTACATGCTCTTGTAAGGCTTTCTCAGCAGCTATTTCAGCAGCTATTGGACTTTTACCATCTGCTCCTGTCTCCCCTGTCTCTCCTTGTGGGCCTTGAGCTCCATCTTTACCATCTGCTCCTTTAGGACCAGTGGCTCCTGTCTCCCCTTTTAGCCCTTTACCTCCTAAGAACACCTTTGCTGTTTGATCATTTTTGTCACCATACGCTGTGTCAGTAGCATCAAGAAATCCTCCTAATTTATCCACTAAAATTGATTTGTCGCCGTCTTTTGCATCAAATATAGCATTCACGACATCTTTCGCTGCAGCTTTTGTTTTAAGCTCTGTAGCTTTAACAAAAGCAGTCTCTGCAGCAGTTTTAGTGTAAACTTCATCGGCTGGAGCAGCTTTAATATATACCTTATTTGTAAAATCAGGAGAAGCAGTTATAGCATCCACAACAGGCTGTTTTACTACTTCTGTTTTTAGCGTATCTGTAAGTCCTAAAGTTTTAACAAATGCATCATCCACACCTTTTTTGGTATAGATACCATTATCATCATCACCTTTTGCTAATTCTGGTATTAAAGCATCCACAACAGCTTTTTCTGCAACTTTTGTTCCAAGATCTGCAGTTTTAAGAAACGTGTCATCAACACCTTTTTTAGTATAGATACCATTATCATCATCACCTTTTGCTAATTCTGGTATTAAAGCATCCACAACAGCTTTTTTTGCAACTTTTGTTGCAAGATCTGCAGTTTTAACAAACGCAGTATCTGCATCATTTTTAGTGTATACTTTATCGGTAAAATCAGTAGAAGCAATTATAGCATCCACGACATCTTTCGCTGCAGCTTTTGTTTTAAGCTCTGTAGCTTTGACAAAAGCAGTGTCTGCATCAGTTTTAGTGTAAACATCTGCAGTATTAGCTTTGTTGGCTAGATCAGCTGCACCAGCTTTCTCTCCTAGCTCAGCATCGACGTAATTCTTGTCAGCTTTTTTTGCCAACTCATCATTTACATTTCTTTTAGTGTAAACATCTGCAGTATTAGCTTTCTTTCTCAACTCATCATCCACACCTTTTTTAGTATATATACCTTTATCATTAGCACCTTTATTGAGTTCCACTATCAATTTTCCTAAAAAATTTTTGTTAGTTGCAAGGTTTTCTATTGTATCTATTGTACTCAATTTTTCACTCAACGCCATATCACCCTCCATTAATTACAAAAACCATAGCATGCATGAAAATAGTATAATTTTTGTTAATGCTAGATTTTACATAAGATTTCCTTGAAACTTGTTGTTTCAGAATTCTTCTCTTGTCATTCAAGTGTGTAGCAGATGATGTCATTCCAGTCTGGAATCCAGCCTTTATTATGCAGCCACTTATTTAAAGTTAAGTTTTCTGGATCCCAGTGGGCTTTGTTGCATCGCTAGCTATGATGGATTAAAGATAAAAAAGATAGGGAATATCAGTAGCTTATTATTCTGGTATTTATAACAAGAACGGTCAATGAATACCTAAATTTGAGTAAAAGAAATTTCACTACCATTTACCAATCCGGCTAAAATTCAAGAATTTCAATGCTTTAGCTATTTTCAATAGAATTAAATTTATTAATATAAATAACAAATTACTATTCTTAAATTTGATCAGATTGATTGCAAAAAAACAAGATTTTCAATAGGTTGCTTATAATCCTAATTATAGTTAGCCTTTCATAAGTAGCGATGCAACAAAGCCATCCAAGTGTCTGGGCACTGGGATGACACCGAAGGGGCTACTCGGATGACAAACCCTGTCATTCCAGGGCGTGACGCTGGTTTCCATCCAAGACGGCAGTGCTTGACACTGGAATGACAAGAAGAGGGCACTGCCCTCCTTGTATGTATTAGATATAGGCCGAGTTGTGGTCGTGATAAATGTGATCGCTTGCGCAATCGAACATTTTCACAAAACCATTCTCTAGATAAAGATTATATTCGTGATGTTGATCTGATAATACAATATTATCTTGCTCCCCTGAATTGAAATGACTTGAATCTGACAGCAATTCGTAATTTGGATTATCTATTTTACTAATGCTGTTTATTACTTTGCCATTACCACTTGATATAGCTAAACTATAACTATCACCATCCTTCATTATCTTGATGGACACCTTATCTTCAGGTAACACTATAAGCTTCTTTGTGCCACTATCGTGGATTACGAATTTGCCTTTTTCAAAATAGTATTTGTCTTCCGGCAAAGCACCAACCTTATAATCTGATGTGTGCAGTTTGTTCCAAAAATCTAACACAGATTGCTTTTCTGCTCCTTCCGCTCTATCATACAAGGCTTTCACATCATTATAATTTATCGTTACATTTGCCTTATGCTTCCCTTCTGAGTCCTGCTCGTAGCTCTTTTCTATTTTGAGAATTGTGTCTTTTAATACTACCTGTTCTTGCTCTTTCTCCTCCACTGAAGCTGACCTTTTTGCCCTTGTTGGAATTTGTGGCTGATCAGACTGCATTTCACTATTGTCGTTTGATGCAGTTTTCTCTTCAGCAGCTTGTGCAACAACATTAGTAGTACTATGAACTTCTGTCTTAGTTTCACTTACTTGCCCTTTTGGACTTTCGGTTTTTGTATATATTCTCTGATAGTCCGTGTAGCCTCTATTAGTATCACCGATATCACCACTACCTTGATCGAAAGTTATTTTTTTACTTCCATTTCCCATATCCTCAATTTCAACTTGAGGAGAAACAGATGCTAGGAAATCGTTATAACTGTAGTTGTAGTCAGCAGAAAAGAATATTTTACCTTTGAAGTTATGGAAGTTATTAGATAACATTCCAATTTCTTCGTCGCCATCAAACAATTTTACTTTAGTGAAATATGTTTGATCTTTTATTCTAACTATTTCACCGCTAGAGTTTCTTTGTATGTGGTAATCATTTGGGTCGTACTTTATAGCAAAAAGTTTGCCAGAGCCATATTTCTCTAAGTTTATAAGGCCCACATTTACATGTTTATGGGAATAATCTCTCTTTTCATATTCATGTGCAAATATTGGATCTATATATCTATATTCGTCTGATATATTTGGCATACCTACTGGATGTTCATTCCCATCTTTCGTCACCGGAACAAGCTTATATGCTCCATCTTTTTCCACTAATTTTAGGTGAGTAATACTTTGTGGTAGTTGAAACCTTACGTTTGCTCCATGGTCATGAATAAATAGATCACCTTTCTCGGTAATATAAAAGCCCATATTTTTAAATTCATGTAAGCGCTCGTCTCCTTGCTTTACGACAGCTTCATATACATCATCGTCTGTCCTATCTGTTCCCTTATTATCCAGTAATTTTCCTTTTTCCACGATTACTCCATTTGCCTTTTGCTCATCAGAATATTGTGCATGTTCTGAATCCTGATGATTCAAAATTTTGGTACCTCTAAGAAGCAGAGAATCTAAATCTTTTTGGATGTGTCCAGTGCTAGGATGCAACAATTCATTTTCATGTAAATGCGCTTCATCAAAGTATTCATCGCGTTCAACTGTTCTGCCATCTATTAGGGAAGCTTTATAATGACCATTTTCTTTTGTAACTGCCATGTAAGCACCGCCTTCGTATGAAACATTTAAGTTGTGCAATATATCCTCAAAAACGAAAGTTTCTTTAGTTTGGCCTTCAACTTGCTTAAAAAATCCTGATTCGCTCAATAATTCTCCAAGCTTTGTATTTCCGTCATATATAGACAGTGCACCCATATCTCCTTGACCATGAGCTTGCATAGAAAAAATCTTACCTTCTTGTAGATCAATATGATTTGTACCTCTTATCAAGTTTGAATCGATGTTGATCATCTCTCCTAACATCTTTTCTACGTCGATGTTCTTAGTCGCTTTTACTTGTTCTAAGCCAGTGTTTATGGTTTTATCAAGTAAGGTACTTTTTAATTCCTCATATTTGGAGGGAATTGAATAATATTTGTCTGAATACTCTTCGTAAGAAATCTTCCCTTCGCTATATTCTTTATTTATCTTGGGATATTCCATTTGCCTCTGCTCATCGAGATTTTTTAATGCATCATCATAAGCTTTCTTTAAATTTTCATCATACTTTGATAGCATTCTAAAAGCCTGATTTTTATACTCTAGACTGTTTCGGTACTCATTACCTTGTTGGTCAGAGTAAGTTAGTTTATCCTGTCCATCGGAAGTTTTTACTACCTTGAGGAAATGATATTCCTTTGATATATCAAATGTATCATTTGTTGCCCTATTTATAGCACGAGCAACATCATAAAATGCAACGTGTTCTACAGGAGAAAAACTTCCAACGTTTTCTCCATCCATTTTTTCTATATTTGCTTTATAGTAGGATACGTTTTTAATTTCTCCACCCACTATTTCTTGACCAATTGCTATGAAATCTCCTTTTGTAACTTGCAAAGCGTTGAGATGTTCCATTGCAGTTTCTGTATCATTCTCAGCAAGCCAACTTTTGAAGTCAGTATCGTGTCCTTTTATGTCTTTCAAGAAACTTTTTGACTCATCTGAGTTACCTTGACGTAAAGCATCTAGGTAGTCTCTTAATAAACTAGGATCTTTTTCCTGTAAGTACATTATCAACGCATGACCTGTTTTATAAACCAAGCTATTTGCTTCGCTGTCCTTTGAGTATTCTAAACTTAAAATTTTATCTAAATCCAAATTTGCAGCTTCAGTTTTGTCGATACTTGATCCTTGAGAATTGAATTTATGATCTGAATGATGCTCAAAGTAGTCTGCAATTCCTTCCATTAATACTGTAGGTAAAGATTTGCCTCCTGTAGCCAAGTAAGTTAAACCATGTGCAAATTCATGCTGAAGGTTATGAATGCCACCTTGCTGGTAGACGTACATTTCAGCAAAAACGTCAGCTTTCCCTTTGTAGTAACATTTACCACCTTCGTCTCCAAGGTAAGAACCGAAACGCTCGCTTCCGCCAAGGTGAGTGTAATCATCCTTGTCATCAAACATGTAAATTTTAAATGTTTGTTCTGAACTGCCGCGTTCTAACTCGAATGCGTTTTTAAAATTAGTAGCTGTTTCTCTTATCTCACTTTCAATGTTAGCAACTTTACTTGCTCTTAAATTGTGAGAATAAACCTCTACTTTAATATTTAAATCTTCAACTTCTATAACATGTGGCGAATTAAACCCTTTGCCGTTATTGTTGAAATATTCTGCTTTAATTATATTTTTATTTACTTGTTGACTAATTGTCATAATTTTAACCTCTAATTTGCTGATCTTTCAATATCAAGCATAAAGTAATTTCCCTAAAAAAAACGTAAATCCCTGTATTAATATAATTTATATCTTAATAAATAAAGTATAGATAGTTAACTTAATATGTAAAATTTAGAATATGGCTGAAATTCTATACAGCTATATTCCGGAATCACATTGGACAAGGACAAAAGCAAAGTGGTTTATTGACTTTCATTCCACCAAAGCACTATACTAAAACCACGATGGGTAATTAGCTCAGTTGGTAGAGCACTTGCTTGACGTGCAAGCGGTCGCTGGTTCGAACCCAGTGTTACCCACGTTTTTGTTTATGAAAAGATTTTATATGACAGCAGTGCATAACGGTAAACACTCAGCAGCGCAGTCCAAGCGCTTAATCTATTCCATAATAATAGTTGCGATAACAATGTTTATGGAAATAGTAGGTGGAATAATTTCACATTCGCTTGCTCTATTATCAGATGCAGGGCATATGCTCACTGACCTCTTTGCCTTGGTTTTAAGCTGGTTAGCACATAGGTTTTCAGCTAAGAAATCCGATTTGCAGAGATCATACGGATATCATCGGTTGCAGATAATTGCAGCATTTGTTAATGGTTTAACTCTATTCCTCATTGCAGTAATCATTATAATTGAGTCAATAAAGAGGTTTATTTTTCCAGTCAATGTTGAGTGGAAAGTAATGTTAATAATTGCTACACTCGGTCTTGTCTCTAACATAATAGTCTTTTTTATATTACATAGTAAATGCGAGAGCAATATAAACATAAAAAGTGCTGTACTACACGTTATAGGAGATATTTTAGGTTCTGTAGCTGCTATACTTGCATCTATAATTATCATGCTTACTGGATGGCAAATAGTAGATCCAATCTTATCAGTATTTGTTAGTGTGATAATTCTAAATAGCGGCTATAAAATTCTCAAAAATTCTTGCCATATACTCCTTGAAGGTACGCCTGAGGGTATATCTGCTGAAGAGATAAAAAGTAAGATCACATCAGAATTACCTGAAGTGATAGATGTGCACCACATACATACATGGTCGCTGTCTGATAATTATTTTATAATTACCATGCATGCTAAAATAAAGCAAAATGTGCAGCACACCAATGTTTTATATGAAATAAAAAAAATATTGCTAGATAAGTTCGAGATAGCACACTCTACAGTCGAGATCGAATACGATGAGTGTGCGGATAATAAGATACTTAAACATTGACGTTTTAAATTATTATGCTATTACTAGAGTGTAATGATGTTGAAGGTAAGCTATGATAGGTATTTCTCAAATACAATTTCCTTCAAAGGATTCTAGTAAGCTAAAATTTGTTAGCTACTTTGGAGCTTTTGTCTCGTTAAGCATTATCACTAATCCTGTTAATGTTCTTTTTTCTCTTGGTACTATGTTCTTCAGGTCTGAAATTAAAACTCTTTATATCTACAAAGAAATAAAAACGGCAAAACAGCAAAAAATGAGCAAAAGGGAATATTGGGAAATATTTTTTAAAAACAATACAATCAAGGTAGCAGCCTTCCTCTTGTTTTCTGCTTTCATAACATATCTAACTTTCACTACCACTTTCTTGCTTATTTCGTTACTGGGAACTATACCACTTACAATGCTATTAATTTTATTGCAGAGTGAACTAAGGCCAAAAGATTTTAACCCATTTACGCTGCTTAAAGCTTCTATAAATTTCTTTTTGGAAGGTATAAAAGAGAATTTACGTGGTATGGTTAATAGTTTTGATGTTAAGCTTGAACATTTACTGCCCCATCAATTAAATGATGATATCATTAAAAATATTGATAAATTAAAAGGTAAGTATAGTGAACAAGTACCTGAAGACGTAATCAAAAATGATGAATATATTCAATTCATTGGATATATAAACAATTCATATGAGTTTAGTGATGAGGATAAAGGAAGAGTAATTGCATTTTTAGATGACTTTTGCAAAGATGATCAAAAGCATAGCTCCGGCTTTACAGGTGGGCAGGTTCTGCTTTTAGTTTTAAGGGCTTGCAATGATGGAGACGGAGAAGCCGTTAAGAGTAAAAAGGATGCATTGATTTCTAATTTAATTGATAGCCAAACTTTCTCTAGAAAAGAGCGAATTCCTAACACTTGCTTCACCGGTATTATCTATAGAATGTTAAGCACGCTAGAGGGTATTCATCCTGATCCAGAAATTAGATTACTCCCCCAAGGGAAATGTTGCTCTCAGAAGCACAAAATAAAGCACGTGAGTTTATGTTAGACAGGTTAAAAAACAAGAAAAACAATAAAGAAATTCTTAAGGCTTGGTATGACGTTCAAAATGGTTATGAAGACGATGAAAGTCAAAAAATAGTTGATGATTTTATTTCAGAAGTAAGTATTCCTTTAATGAGAAAATTATTGAGTATTACTTCTCAATATAGTGAACAAATTGTGCTGACGTTAATGAAAAATATTAGCTCTATAAAGTTAAATAAATTACAATGTTGTGAGCTGGTTCAGCACATGAGAAATAAACTGCAGGAGCATGATTTAGATGACCAAGAAAGTTTACTCGAAAACATCGGAAAAAAAGTATTCTTAGAGCTATTAAATCGAGATCTACTCGAGACAGATTTTTCTCTCAAGGATTCATCTTTGGATGGAGCTAAGAGAATAGCTAATAAGATAATAGAAGAAGAAGTAGCAGAATTTAAATTAAAGGCTGAGAAGACTATTGAAGGTCAGATAATTAGCATGTTAGATGGGTTAAGAATGCTCCCAAGAGAAAAAAGATGTTATAGGGTATATGTAGAACTCAGTAAAAATAACGAAAATGATAAGGAAAAAATAAAGAAAATTTTGCAAGAAAGGTTAAAAGTAACAAAAGCAGCAATGGATGAAATGTTAAAAAAAGGAGCTTCACATAAGCTAGAGTTAGAAATTGAAAGTGTATATGAAGGAAATAAAGATCACGTTACTCAACTTTATGAAAAAATAAGAGAAACAAAAAAGGAATTCATTGAAGATGGTCTTTTAACACCTCAAGAAGTAGAGAATATAACAAAAGCAAAAATCATAGACTTAAACAAAGAGGACAAAATCATACCGTCAAGCAATTTGTCTCGTAGTTTAAGTGTCAATAATTTGGCAGTACATTATCTATAAAATTTATACTCTTTACCTTGCAGAAGATTCACAATATTTCTGTGGTGTTTTAGGAAGAGCAGTGCTCCTATAATTAGTAATGTTAAGAACAAATTCCTCTGAAAAAAAAAGGACCATGCTACAGCCGTTGAAGTAGCACTGAGTGAAGCAAGGGAAGAGTATCTAAAGGCAAGAAAGACTATTATCCAAATTATTACGAATACTAAAGTAATATCGATGTTAAATGCTATCAGTATCCCTAGAGTGGTTGCAACGCCCTTTCCTCCACTGAATTTTAGCCAAATAGGAAACATGTGTCCTAAAACTGCTAAAATTGCAGATACATATATATAAAAATCGTTATTATCACAAAATTGTTGTGCTATATAAACGGCAATAAATCCCTTAAAGGAATCCAGAAATAATGCCAAAGCAGCAAGAAATTTATTTCCCGTCCTTGCAACGTTTGTAGCACCAATGTTTCCTGAACCTACTTCTCTTAAGTTTATCCCTTTTATTCTTGTAATGATTAAGCTAAACGGTATTGAACCGAGTATGTAGGACAGCATAAGGACTACATACTTTTCCGTTATACCAAGAACCTAATTAATTTTATTATTCCTCAGCCTTTTTAGGTAGCACTGAACTTCATCGTTAATCTGATTACTAAACAGTATAAGCGCTGTCATGTTGATGAGAGCTAAACAAGAGAATAAAGTTCCACCGATATTGGCAATAGCCATTATATCTTTAGAAAGACCAGAGAAAAACGCCACAATTATTACCGCTATGCGGTATATCACTATACTTTTTGCACCGAATAAATATAGCCACCCCATTTCACAACAATATACAAACGAAATTACTGAAGAAAATGCAAACAAAGGAGCAGCTACTGTTAGAAGGATAGGAAACCATGGAGAAACTGTCTCAAATGCTTTGTGAGTAATTAATATTCCCTCACCAACACCTGTTTGGTATGCACCTGTTATTACTATTGTTATTCCTGTTAAACAGCAAATTAACATTGTGTCAAAGCATGGTTCTATCATAGCGACTAGTCCAGTTCTTACTGGTTCTTCATCTTTAGTTGTTGCATGAGTAATTGAAGCAGAACCAACACCTGCTTCGCTGGCAAAGATTGCCCTTTGAATTCCAGCAACAAATGCTCCTACCATCCCTCCGCCAACAGCATTGAAATCTATCATAGTGGAAAATAATATTTTCAACGTATAACCAAGGTTATGAATATTAAATGCAATAATAATAATACAACTAAAGATATATATAAGTGACATAATAGGCACTAGTGCAGAAGATACTCTAGCTATCCTTTTAATTCCGCCAATAATCACTAGAGCAAGCAGCGCAGAAATTATGGAAGAAAGAAACCAAGAGTGACCATCTACCCAACTTGAATAGCCAGATAATATTGAAACCATTTGGTTGGTTTGAAACGCTACACTTCCACCAAGACCTGATAATACAAAGAATACTGCATACATGGCAGCCAGCACAATACCAAGTTTTTTAAATCCAAATTCCTCCAGACCATTCCTTATATACTGAAAGGGACCACTAAACAATTGGTCCTGATCTTCTGTTCTATGTCTAAACGCCAACGTTACCTCAGCAAATTTTGCTGACATACCAAAAAAACCTGTAATCATCATCCAAGGCACCGCTCCTGGTCCACCCATTGAAACTGCAATTGCGACTCCAGCAACAGTTCCAAGGCCTACTGTGCTTGAAAGTGCAGTCATAAATGCCTGAAAATGCGTAATATGACCATCATGGTGATTCGTGTCATATTTTCCACATAAAATAGCAAACGCATGCTTAAACATTCTTATGTTGAGAAATCCAAAACGTAATGTTAGAAACACATAACCAAAAACTAGTAGAAGGATTATAAATGGCACGTAAAGGATCTTGAAAAACAGTACTTCATTCATGAAGTTATTTATTCCATTCAACACAGCGTCATAACTTTCGTAAAAACCTGAAGCAGCGTACACATCATTAAACAATAGGCAAAATAACACCATACAAAGCAATCTATAAATCATGTTAATACCCTTTAGAATTGTAATAAGAATCTATTGTATTCAAAACTTCCCTTCTTAGTAGATATATTGCAACAGCATTTGGAATCATAAGGCACATAAACAAACTGTCACCTAGATAAGATATAAATTCTATATTCTTTGACATACAGCTGATATACACTGAAACCACTATAAGAATTTGGAACGGTATCAGTATTTTTTTACTACCAAATAAATACAGCAAAGCAACTTCACAGTAGTAACAATAAGCTATTATTGTGGAAAATGCAAAGGAAAACATCATTAGCGGAAAAACTAACTTGCTGAACAAGGGCAAAGCTGTTGAAAATATCGAACTAATTAGTGTAATATCACCCACGTTATCAGTGCTATGCATACCAGTGATAATTATCACAATACCAGTCAAAAATGAGATTAATATTGTGTCTATAAGTGGTGCAATCATTGCAACGCACCCAACTTTAATTGGATCTTCTTCTTTTACAGCTGAATGTGCTATAGCTGCTGTTCCGGTACCTGCTTCGTTAGCAAACACTGATCTTCTCACTCCGGCTATTAATCCGCTCAATACTCCGCTTCCTATAGCTGATTTATTGAAGATATCTTGGAATATTATGGATAGAGCATTCAGCAAATTACTTCCGTTTACATAAATTAAATATATACACATACCCACATATAGCACTATCATAATTGGTGTTAAGCTCGTTGAAACGAAAGCAATGCGCTTTATTCCTCCCAATATTACAATAAAGACAAGCAGGGATATAATAATGGATGCGTTGTATTCTAGGAGGTTATTTGATAGTGCTGCTATTTGATTTGCTTGAAATGGTATACCGCCCAAAATCATTGCAATAAGTAGCATAATCGCATAAGTGAAGGCAAGAAATCTACCAGTTTTTGCAAATCCAATTTTTGCAAGCCCGTACTTCATGTAATAAAAAGCCCCGCCAGTTGTATTTTCAGAGCGATAAGTAAATGCAAGCACCACCTCGGCAAACTTTATCGACATACCAAGTATTCCGGTAATTACCATCCAAAAAACTGCACTTGGGCCCCCTATTGTGATAGCTATTGCAACTCCTGATATTGTTCCAAGACCAACTGTTCCTGAAATTACTGTTGCAAACGCTTGAATATGAGTGATTATGCCATTGTTGCTGTTATTACACTTTAGATTGAATAGCGTCTGTATTCCATATTTAAGTAACCTAAAGTTAATGAATTTGAACTGGGCAGTACAAAAGATTCCAGTTGCAATTACCCAAATAATTATAAATGGAATGTTGAATATCTTTATATACAGAAATGAATTTAATAGTTCACTTATCTTCAAAATCATGCAGTTTTCTATTTTTTGTTAGCTAACGAGTTTTATATGTAAAATATATGTAAAACCCGATGCTTATTGGAATAGTAAGTGTATACACTATACCTAAAATTGGTAGAGTCATCCAGGGCTTACTGATGAAAAATACAATAAGTACTCCAAAAAATGACACAAATATATAGGATAGGCTTTTGGGAATATAAATATATTTTGCAGAGAAAGTTGGAATGTGACTTATCGAAAAAAATGAAATGGCCAGAAAGTAACAAGCTACGTTTCTTGTGTTAAAAAATCGCTCTATGAGAAGTAAGTATTCACTCTCATGAGATTGAAAGGTAATAATTATTGGTAACAAAGAAAGTAAAGCACACACTGGAGCTGGAACACCAGAAAAGAAAAATTTTTCCCAGTATGGTTGTTCTGAGTGTAGCGAAACATTAAATCTTGCAAGTCTTATTGATATGCAGATTACGTATATCATTACTAAAATCCAACCTATGACTTTGATTTCGTTTAGCTTCCAAAAATACAAAAGAAATGCAGGCGCTGCACCAAAATTTAGAAAATCTGCAAAAGAATCAAGCTGAGCTCCAAAATCGCTAGTTGATTTTAGAATTCTAGCTATTCTGCCATCCATTCCATCTATTATTGCTGCAATGATGATAAAAATTACTGAGAATTCCCATTGTTCATTAAATGTAAATTTAAGTGAAGTGAGACCAGAACATAAACCCAATAAAGTTATAAAGTTTGGGAATAATTTAGTAATAGGTAAGAATCTACTGTTACTTCCATCGTTATTCATATAACGTCAAAAGTAAGCTTCTCTTGAACGTTTTCCTTATTTAAGTTTGCTATAATTGTTTCACCACCAATAACAGTTTGCCCTTCTGAAACTCTGACTTCTGTATCAGCAGGAACGTAGATATTCACTCTACTGCCAAACCTTATAATTCCAAACCTTTCACCTGCTTTTACGTTCTGGGATATTCCTAAATTACAAACGATACGACGTGCAATTAATCCAGCTATTTGCTCCACAATAATTTCTTTCCCCTTTTCGTATTCAATTACAATAACCTGCTTTTCATTTTCATTACTAGACCTATTGCTCATTGCGGATACAAACTTGCCTTTTTTATAACTCATTTCCTTTATCGTACCAGATATTGGTATACGGTTCACATGGACGTTCAAAACACTTAAAAATATGCTAACAAGCGTAAACTTCTTCTCCTCTCCGTTTTCTGCTGATAAAGGATAATTAACTTCTTCAATTTTTGAAATCACACCATCAGCAGGACTTAATATAAGATTCTTATTGTTTGGCACAGCTCTTGCTGGATCACGAAAGAAATAAGTACACAATAATGTCGGAAACAAGCACGTAACGCCAAACCCCCAAGATATAGAGAATGCTATACACGTTACTATAAAGGAAACTACTATAAATGAATAACCTTCCCTGTTTATATTAGGTAAACCAAAACACATAATCTTATTAACAATAACCTATTGTTAACAATTTATCATTTATAATTTCTCATGAAAAGCTTTTTTTAACTGCTTCAGCAAAGTCTTTTTGATACAAGGTAACATTACAGATTGTTATATTAGCACATAGAATTACCGTCATACTGTAACAACCCGTCCAACACAAAATCTAATGCCTAAGTTTAGATCAGAAAACTGATTCTTCTAAAAGTTGCTCACTATCCTCGTCTATTATGATAGAATTATCATGATTTCTGAGTAAATCTCTGATTTTCGTTTCTATTTCATTTGCGACTTCTTTGTTTGTTTTTAGGTAAGTTTTTACATTCTCTCTTCCTTGCCCAAGACGTGTGTTGTTATATGAATAGTAAGCGCCTGCTTTTTCAAGCACACCAAGCTTTGCTCCCATATCTATTATTTCTCCGAGTTTTGATATACCTTCATTGTACATTATATCAAATTTCGCTTCTCTAAATGGAGGAGCAACTTTATTTTTTACAACTTTAACTCTTGTTTCATTACCTGTAATATTTTCTTTGTCTTTTATTACACCAACTTTTCTTATATCAAGCCTTACAGAAGTATAGAATTTTAATGCATTTCCACCCGTGGTAGTTTCAGGATTTCCATACACTACTCCTATTTTCATACGAATTTGATTAATAAATATCAATATACAGTTCGCTTTTGAAACGGCAGAGGTTAGTTTCCGTAGCCCGTGACTTAGAAGCCTTGCTTGCAGCCCCATGTGTTGATCACCCATATCACCCTCAATTTCAGCTCTTGGGGTTAACGCTGCAACAGAGTCAATAACTATCACATCAACCGCACCGGAACACACTAAATACTCAACAATATGCAACGCCTGCTCTCCAGTGTCTGGTTGTGAAATTACTAAATCATCAGTGCTTACCCCAAGTTTACGAGCATATAAGACATCCAATGCATGTTCTGCATCGATAAATGCGCATGATCCTCCTTTTTTTTGTGCTTCAGCAATCACGTGCAAGGCAAGAGTGGTTTTACCAGAACTCTCGGGACCAAATATTTCAATTATACGCCCTTTTGGCAGACCTCCAACACCTATAGCCGAATCAAGCGCAATTGATCCTGTGGATATTGTGTCTATTTTTTCTACAGGGTTTTGCTTCAACTTCATTATTGCACCTTTACCGAATGCTTTTTCAATCTGGCTTATTGCGTTATCTAGCGCTTTTTGTTTATCACTATTTCTTTCTTCTGGGTTACTTGCCATAGATCATTTATTAATTTGTATAATTCTCTATGATAATCGAACGCGAATAACCTGCCAAGGTTTTTCTAGTATTTATGTATTATTTCAATGAAAAATATTAACGTTTTCATAAAGCAGATATTTGTTTGCCTTCGTTAGTAACACACTATACTTTAGTGTACGAACGTTGCAATTTGCAGCATAGCAGTTGGTGTCATCCAAGTAGCCAACACTGAAATGACTAAATTCGAAATGGCTACATGAATTTATTGTAAATTACTACCGTATAAGGTGCAATGCAACAAAGCCATTCCAGTGTCAGCTACTTGGATGACACCTCTTAGATGGGTCAGCTACTCAGATCTGCCATGCAAACTGCAACCCTAAATGTTGGAGCACTGTCATACACTAAGCGCTGTAATAACAATTTTAGTCGCTTCATACACTTATCATGCTAGTCATAACAGAAATAATTTTTACCAGAGATATTTATAAAATAATTGACATAGTTTGGAAATATGTATATTATAGAACATTAATAGTTAGTTAATTTGTAGGTGTAATGTAGCTAGAAATGTTTTGAATGAAAATGAGTACCACGCTTTAAAGCAGTTGTTTTTAACATTTAATATTCAAAAGGAGGATGTGGTAAATTCTGACATTAAGAATATTAAGAAAAAGCTTAGTCAACAATACCGTAAATTATCGTTAAAATATCACTCAGATAAAAACCCAAACAATAAAGAAGCGGAGGAGAAATTTAAGATTATTGCATTAAATAAGCCATTTTTTGAAGAATTTATAATAGAGCCATTGGAGAAAGGTCTCAATAAAAGAATTACGCGGTAAGTTGTGGAGTCGCAGTTATGAAGAATTGCAAAAATACTTAGATGATAAGTGCAGAAATAAACTCTATAATAAGCAGCAGTCAATTAACAATAATGTAACTGCTTATGTAAAATATTCTTCTTATTCAAATCTCTTAGGAGCGTCGAACAAGAAAAAAATCTTGTTAAACCGGAAAGAAACTATTTCTTCACTTCCATAGCAATTTTTATATATAATTTATCAAGAAGTACTTCTGCAGTTATAACCGACTGATCAATGGTGCTTAAGTGCCCGTTTAGGAGCGTGGTTTTGGAGGAACGGTTAAACCACTGATGGAGTCTATTATGACTACCTCGATTAGAAGATTGTATAATCTAACCGTCCCAAGCTTAAGTGCTTCTCCATTATAAGTTATAGTAGGATAATTACCATGATAAAGGCAAAAAGTAAACTAGAAATAGTGAATCCTGATACAGCAGGAATTGATATCGGCTCAGCTGTACATTATGTATGTGTACCTGAAGGAAGAGATGAACAACGTGTCAAAAAATTTGGATGCTTTACAGTTGATCTTCATAACTTAGCAGGGTGGTTAAAGAAATGTAAAGTTAGAACAGTAGCTATGGAATCAACAGGAGTATATTGGATTCCTTTGTTTCAAATACTTGAGTCATATGGATTTGAGGTAAAATTGGTAAATGCACGATATATTAAGAACGTGCCTGGTAGAAAATCCGACGTTCAAGACTGTCAATGGTTACAACAATTACACAGCTATGGATTACTCCATGGGTCGTTTAGACCTGATGATCAAATGTGTGTGTTGCGTAATTACGTTAGGCAACGTAGCAACCTGATTGAAAGTGCATCCACACATATTCTACGTATGCAAAAAGCGTTAATTCAAATGAACGTTCAATTACACAAAGTCATAAGTGATATTACTGGAGTGACCGGTATGCAAATTATCAAAGCAATAATTGAAGGTGAAAGGAATCCTGAAAAATTATCAGAATTGAGAGATGTACGGATAAGAAATGATAGATCTACCATGGCAAAAGCGCTAAAAGGCGACTACAGAAAGGAACTCTTATTTGTGTTAAAGCAAGAATTTGAATTGTATAATATTTATCAGGAAAAAATAGCAGAATGCGACAAAAGCATCGAACAATATTACAAAACATTTGAAACAAAATCTGACGAGAATAAGCGATGCAGCAAAATAAAGAATAGGTTTTCAAAAAACAGACCAGACTTTCCTTTACACGAAGAACTGTATAGAGTAACCGGTATTGATTTTACTAAAGTTCCTGGGCTTGATGTGCTAACTATACAAACAATTATCTCAGAAGTTGGTTTGAACCACGATAAATGGCCATCAGAGAAGCACTTTACTTCTTGGTTGGGGCTAAGTCCTGCTAATAAAGTTACAGGGGAAAAAGTATTTGGGACGAGAACTCGCAAAGTTATTGCTCGTGCTGCAAATGCTTTTAGGATGGCTGCCCAGTGTGTGTCAAGAAGCAACAGTGGGATTGGTGCATATTGCAGAAGGTTAAAAAAACGACTAGGAGCACCGAAAGCGATTACCGCTACGGCTAGGAAATTGGCGTGCATTTTTTATAGTATGCTAAAGTATGGACAGGAATATGTAGAGAAGGGCATTGATTACTATGAAAAGTTATATAAGGAAAAAATAGTGAAGACTCTAAGCAAGAAAGCTAGTGAATTTGGTTGTGTCTTGATTAAAAAAGAGCTACTAGCAGAAAGAGTTTCTTAGAAGTTCTTTTAGTATCCTTCACATCAATTGCATTTTTAATAATTAATGGTATTTCTTCTAATGTACCAATAGCAGTAGGTTTTCTTGCTCCCTTGTTAGCAGGATCTATTTTGAGTCTAGCTGTTAAGAGCATTTATACTAGAAATGGGAAAGAGTTTAATCATCAGACTAATATTTTATTATTGTTTAACTTTGACCAAGAATGCGAAAATTTTTCAAAGAGTGATAGGACTAAATTAAAGTGGCTAAAAAATTCAGTTATTTTGAGCAACACAATCTGTACATCTTTAATGTTTTTCGGTGTGGGATTAGATTTAGTTGCCAACGGCTTTGGTATAACTAACTCTATGATGTTATCCGGCTTATTACTTTCATTACCATTCACGCTTTTAATTGTTACTTCACCTATTTTAAATGCTGCAAGTAATTATATTCTCAAAAAGACAGCTATAAATTCAATTGAGGAGCAATTTAAAGGTGATGATCAGTTTATAGAAGTCGATAACGAAAAGCCAAGCAGTACTATGAGCAATCAAAGTTATTTCCCCATCGGTCAGTTAATATCATCAAAGTTAGCTATTCTCCATAGCGAAGTCTCTAGCTAGGAACAATGAGCCACAGATTAGTATGGTTTTGACGTTTTGGGTAGAGGCTTTTAATATGTGATTTGATATTGCATCGCCAATTGATTCACATTCAACTGCTTTTATTCCTATGTTATTGGCTTTTTCCCTAATCAAATTTGTATTTGTTGCTTTAGGTTCAGACTTAACACAAACCGCACATAGTAGCTTGATATATGGCTTTAAGTGCTCTAAGAACTCTTCCACATTTCTGTTACTAGTAACACCAAAAACCATATAAATACCTTCAGCAAAATTATCTTTTACCCACTGAGATAGTACTCTAGCAGCATCATTATTGTGTGCACCATCTAAAAATAATTGCCAATCTTTCGGTAGTAGGAAAATTAAATTACCTTCTTTTATAGACTCTAGCCGTGCAGGCCAATAAGTGCACTGTAAACCTGAAGTGATATCCTCTTCTCCAATATCAAATTCATACTTTCCACTTAAAATACTACATGCTGCAATAGCATTGCCTGCATTAATCACCTGATGATCACCCTTTAAAGATGGCAAAGGAAATTCTATTGATTGAATAGCTGATTGAAAAACCATTTTGTTGTTCTTTTTTTTGCAATTCCATTCAAGACCTCCTCTATACAAGGGAGATTTCTTATTTATTGCGTGGTGTTCTAGCGTGTTCACTATAGATTTTTCTTGCGGTGCTATTACGCAAGGAACATTAGGTTTCATTATTCCAGCCTTTTCACCTGCTATAATTTCTACAGTAGGGCCAAGATATTCCGTATGATCAAGTGCAATGGAAGTAATTATTGTTAAAATCGGATTATCTATAACATTTGTTGCATCAAGCCTTCCACCCATACCCACTTCAACTAAAGTTATATCGGCTTTATGACGAGAAAAAGCTAAAAAAGCTGCAATAGTTGCAGCTTCAAACAGAGTGATAGGTTGTTCTGCAATTACTGCACGACATTCTTCTAATAAGCTATATAATTCATTATCGTCGATATAGCTGCCGGCTATCACTATCCTCTCATTAAAACTCACTAAATGTGGAGAAGTGTATGCGTGTACCTTATACCCTGCTGCTTGCATTATATATCTTATAAATGCTAGTGTTGAGCCTTTCCCATTAGTTCCAGCTATATGAATTACGGGAGGCACTTTTTTCTCGGGGTTATCTAGTTTGCTAAGAAAGCCTTTTATGCGATCAAGAGAAAAATCATTCGGCCTGCTACCAAGTGGCTTAGGCCAATGAGGCATATATATCATGGATTGTTATTGCATTTTAATTCAGCTATAACGCTTGCTATGCCATGCGTGTCGATTTTTTCACTAAATTGATAACGTTGATTAATAGCAATACTTATTCCACTCATTACAACATCACTTATCAAGAAAGAACTGTTATTTTTAGTAACTTTAAAATCAATATTTGTAAATTCTTCATCACCGTAAGAAAATCTTGTACCAATTAAGCAAGTTTCATCGTCAACTGCTTTTGTACTCATTATGATCATTTCACTATCATGCATGTATTTATATAAAATTTTAACGCACAAACGCGTAAGATACACTTCATACTCTCTTAAACAATCTTCTTTTTCTTTTTGTTTAACTAAAGCCCAATGTTTTCCTATGACGAATTGCGATATTCCTTTGAGGTTAACATTGTTTTGAATGACCTCCTGAAGCTTTTTTTGCACACATTCCCGGTTTTTTTTATTCTCCTTTGTAGATATACCATCCACTTGTTGCTTCATAGTATGCACAAAAATTTTGTGATCTGTACAATTAGTGTAAGCACTTGAAGAAATTACAATAAAAACAATGATAGTTAAAACTTTAGTAATGTTCATAAGATATATTTATTAGCTATGATACTTAGAATGCAAAGTTTAATAAAGATTAAATAATAATCGCTAGCTTTAATATATCTATAGACACACCTTGTATAAATCATCTACAATTAATTAAGGGTCTGTTCTATGCGTTATGAGTTAAGTTAAATTTCCCGAGCGATAATTTCTAGTCAAGGGAATTGCCTCTGTTAATTTCGTTGAAATTGATACGCGATGCCCACCTTAACTTTAGTCTCAGGAATCTACTAAGGCTGACGGTAGATACGGATCCTATTTTGATTGGTTTAACATTTATGCTTCATCAATACAAAGAACAGAGTGTTTTCCTATGTTTGCCTAATGAAGTATTCCAAATTGTAATTGATGTTGAAAGGTATCCTGATTTTGTTCCTTGGTGCAAAGCCGTTTATATAAAAGAAAAAATTAACAACCAAATGGTTGTGGATCTCCTCGCAGCTTTTCATGGAATTAAAGGTAGATATACATCAGAAGTTACTTCTCTTTCTCCAAGTGGAACAAATGAAGGTTGGATAAAAGCTGTATCATCAAATGGAATATTTAAACATCTATACAATGAATGGCAATTCATTCCCATAGATGAAAATAAAACTATGGTAAAGTTTTATATAGAGTTTAAGTTTAAGTCCAACTCATTTTCCACTTTATTAAACTCAGTATATAAGTATACACAAAGTAAAATAATTGCTGCATTTAAAGATAGGGCTGAAAGCCTTGCTAAACAAAAGTTATCTTGACATTATTAATATAAATGTATAATTTTTTTTAGTAAGTTAAGTGTTTATATTGTAATGATTTTTAGACTATTGTTTTTATTAATTTTCATAAGTGTTAATTCTTATGCAGTTGTTAAGCAAGATTTATCCGATAACCAATACATTCAAAAAAAACCCAATGAAATAACATCAAATGAGCTATTATCGCCATTACCTAATGATAAATTATTAGGAGATCCAAAAGCACCAATTCTAATGATAGAATATGCTTCATTAACTTGTTATCACTGCTCTCTTTTTCATAGGAATGTTTTTCCTAAAATTAAAGAGAAATATATAGACACAGGTAAGATGTTATATATATTTCGTCATTTTCCTTTGGATTACAGAGGGCTAAAGGCTGCAATGCTAAGTCATTGCTACGAAAAACAAGAAGACTACTTTAATTTTAACAAAGCTGTTTTTAACTCAATAGATTCGTGGAATTACTACAATTTAAGTGATTTGACTTTACTACAAAGAATTGCTGCACTAAGCAACTTAAAGCAAGATGCATTTAACCAATGCATTAATGATAAGAAAATAATGGATAAAATCGTAAATGATAAATCACTGGCAATTAATAAACTTGGTATCACAGCCACTCCAATATTTTTCATCAAGCTTAACGATGATAAATCATATATAGAGCATAATAAAGTTAAACATGGAGGGTATAAAGAGCTGAAATATTTCACTAATGTGATAGATAAATTATATGGAAAAGCTATAGTGAAGTAATACCACTGTAGCTTACCATATAAAAGACTCTATGCTGAGTCATTGTTTTTCACTACTGTTTGTTGTTTTTTACGCTCAAACTCTCTTTTTTTACTGTGCCAAGTGTAGTAATACATAGCGATTTTATTCTCTATTAATACTATTGTCCCATCATAAAACTGAACCATATCCATAACTTTTCTCTGAGCTTCATCAAAACGTTCTTTATACTTTTCACGATAAGCTGGATTATGTAGTAACATAACCCCTTCATTCTTGTTAGATTTTTTGTTTAACGTTTCAACTTTACCAGCAATAGTATAAGACATATAACCCCCTCTAATTGATTATAAAAATTATATTTTAAAAAGAGAAATGCGCATAAACAATCCCTTGAATTCTAGCATAATAATCAACTGTTTATTATACTAGTTAACTATAGTACGATATATAATAATTTTTGTCACTTAAAATTTTATACTATGAAATAATAACTTAAAATAAATGTTTTTATTATTTTAAACTATATTATTATATTTATAAATTGTGTATGAATTAAGTCTCCCTAATTTATAATATATGCGTAATAATTTTAGTATAAAATTGTCATACATAAGAAATCTATTTGCAAAAGAATATAAAAAAATAGAAGAATATTGTATTCTTGAAAAAAAGCAACATATTCAAATTGGCCCTGAAGAAGGAAAGCTATTAAGTTTATTTATAAAAATCCAAAAAATCAAAAGTATTGTTGAGATTGGCACGTTATACGGTTACTCGTCGATTTGCATGGCAAAAGCTCTACTAAAAGACGGTCATATATATACAATAGAAAATAATCCTCAACACTCAAGAATAGCAAAAAAAAATTTTAGTGCTTTTAATCTAAGTGATAAAATTACTCTAATAGAAGGCGATGCACTGGAAAAAATTAATGAATTATCAGCAAAAGCACCATTTGACATGATATTTATTGATGCTGACAAAAGTAGTTATCCTAAGTATTTAGATTGGGCAGAGTCATACATTAAACAAGATGGGCTAATCGTTGCAGATAACACTCTACTGTTTAACACAGTATTTTTAGAATCGCCTCCAAAAGAAGTATCAGAAAAATCATGGCATGCCATGAGGGAGTTTAATAATAGATTATCAGATGAAAAAAAATATTTCTCTATATTGATTCCAACTGATGAAGGAATGACTGTAGCTTTAAAGCTAACATAAGTTAAAAATCAAGGTCAGCATAATGTTTAGGAGGGATTAAACCAGAAATCCTCTCTAATAATATCTCACGAAAACAAGGCTTTGATTTAACAATGGAGTACCATTCTTTTAAAATTTTACTTTTTTCCCATGGAAAACTACTTACATAATCCATTACGGAAATATGCGATGCTAAAGTAATATCAGCTAAAGTGAACTTATCAGTTGCAAGCCAAACGTTCTTGTTAATTAAGTGTTCGATGTATTCCATATGGCAAGGCAGGTTATGCTGAGCTGCATGAAGAAATCTAGAGTCAGGGCTGCGGTTAGTAATTACTTTTTCATTCATAATATACTTAGTAACTTCATTGTAAAATTTGTTATCGAACCAATTGATTAGAGCGCGTATTTTAGACTTAATAATAGTGGATGAACCAAGTAATTTGACGTCGCTATTGTAAGTCTCTTCTATATATTCACAAATGGCATTACTATCCGCTATTACAAAGTTATTATCTATTAACACTGGTACTTGCCCGGTTGGATTGATCTCCATAAATTCATTCCGCTTTTCCCACGGATTTTCATACACTAGATCACAGCCTAATTTTTTTTCTTTTAGAAAAGCTCTAACTTTTCGTGAAAATGGACAAAGAGGAAAATGATATAAAATCATAATGTTCCTCTTTTGTTATACCAATATCCTTTTTTTGTTACTCTATGGCTTGACCTACAACTGTACGAACTTTCTTTGTAGTCCACAGAAGTTTGCGTAGCAGGTAGTGTCATGCAAGTAGCTGACACTGGAATCCAGTTCTTGTTATACAATTGCCTAGTGCGCTCATTTACAGTTAAGTTTTCTGGATCCAAGTAGTCAAGCACTGGGATGACATCCTTTTCGGTAAAAATTGCTCTTATATCACAACATTCATACAGCTGTATGCCTAGGCACTGGGATGACATAAATAAGCGCTGAAATGACATAAATAAACATTGGAGTGACAATCTTGTAGTGACTTGCATGACAACTAACTTTTTGTTTACTTCAAAATAGCACTGTAAAAAATTTAACATATCAAATTATAGAGCTAATATAGGATATACCTTGCTAAATAAAAAAAAAAGTATAATATTTTATAAGGTATGCAGGCAAAAACTCTGTAATTTGGTCAGATCAGAAATGAAGCAGCCATATCAGAACCTTTTTGGGTTGCATACCTATTTCATTATTTGTTTTATCCGAGGCTATGAATATAGCATTAAAACATCGTCCTAGTAGCTTCAAAGATCTAGTAGGTCAAGATATATTAGTGCGTGTATTAGAAAATGCTTTTATTTTAAACAAAATCCCACAATCTATACTGCTCTCTGGTAGTAGTGGAGTTGGTAAAACCACCACTGCAAGGATAATAGCTTTATGTTTGAATTGTTCCCTGGGGCCAATTTTTGAACCTTGCGGATCATGTGAAAATTGTCTAGCAATAAAAAATTCAAGCCATCCAGATGTAATTGAAATCGATGCAGCAAGTCACACTAGCATTGACGATATTAAAGTAATCCTGGGAGATATTTGCTATTCACCTATAAGCTCTAAATTCAAAGTCTACATTATAGATGAAGTACACATGCTATCTAGCAGTGCATTTAACGCATTACTTAAAACCCTAGAAGAGCCACCATCTAGTGTAAAGTTCATTTTAGCAACTACGGAAATAAAAAAGATACCAATAACTATTATTGCACGTTGTCAAAGATTTGATTTACACAACATTCCTGTAGCTAAAATAGTGGAACGTTTAAATGATGTTGCACAAAAAGAGAGTTATTCCATTGAAAAGGGAGCATTAGAATTAATTGCACGACACTCTGGAAATTCAATGCGTAACGCCTTGTTTTTGATGAATCAAGCAGTGCTATATAGCAAAGATGGTGCAATATCCACTAAAAATGTGACAGACATACTTGGCCTAGTGGATAAAGATATTATATTCGATCTATTAGGGGCAATATTAGAAGGTGATTTACAGAAAGCTCTATCAGTGTTTGACAAGGCGGTAAAAACAGCAAACCCACTTAGTATTTTTGAAGGTCTATTGCAAACAATTCAGTTAGTATGCCGTTTTTTGATTACAAAAGAGATTGATAATGCAGTTACAGAGCATGAAAAGAATAGGATAAAAGATTTAAGTATAAAGAGATCTTTAATATTTTTTTCGAGATTGTGGAAGATGTTGCTTAAAGGTATTCAAGATATAAAAACTTCAACATGCAACGATGTTGCTGCTGAAATGATGTTAATTAGCCTCTGTTATCTTTCTGATCTGCCTTCTCCGGAACAGGTGATCAAAAAAGTTCTTTCGCAGAATGTAGAGCAAGGAAATAGACAGGGCAGACCTGTTGCACCTTCCCCCTCTGTCATCCAAGTAGCTGACTACTCGGATCCAAAAAAATATGTGGAAAGTAAACAACAACCCCACTCTGTCATCCCAGTGCGTGACACTGGGATCCATGTGGAAAATAAACAACAAAATTACGATTTTGATAAGATTTTGCAACTATTAAGGCGAAGTAACCAAATTTATCTTTACAAACAACTGTGTAATAATCTACAATTAATAGATTGTAAACCTGGATATTTAAAATTAAAAGCTGTATCTAAGTTGGATAGTAATTTTTGCAATGATTTAAAAAATTACTTAAACCAGGTGACTCAGCAAGAGTGGGTTATTGCAGTTGATACAGGTTATATAAACAGGGAAGTGAGTAATTTAAATTATGCACCTGCAGTTAAGGATATCCTTGACACGTTTAAAGGTGCAAAAGTAGTTAATATAGAAAATAAGGAGTAAGTTGTGGATTTTAGTCAAATAATGAAACAAGCGCAAGAGATGCAAAAAAAGCTTGCAGAAGCTCAAGAAAAATATGTTGGAAAAGAGTTTCAAGGTATTTCTGGTGGTGGCAAAGTTTCTGTATTAGTGGAAGTCATAAAAATAGGTAGCTATAAAGCTAAAAAGGTGAACATAGACTTAGAACTTATGAGAAATGAGGAAAAAGATATAGTAGAGGATTTAGTAACAGCAGCGTTTAATGATGCCGTTAAAAAAGCAGAAGAAGATATGGCGAATGCAACTTCTGATCTTGCAGGTATGATGGGTTTACCATCTGGGTTTAAACTTCCTTTTTGAATTTACTACTGAAGTTTCTTTTAGTGTAAGTATTTTTTTTCTAATATTCCCAACGCTAGTACTTCTTCATATAATGTACCTATACTAGCATAGCCCTACGTCATACCGTGATTCATTCCACAACTGTACAAACATTGCAATATGGCACATAGTAAACGATGTCATTCCAGTCTGGAATCCAGCCTTGCCGTAATCTCATCAAGAACATTGTGTTTTAACATAAAACGGCTACTTTTATGCTTACCAACTTAATAAAATTCCTGGATCCCAGACTGGGATGACAAGAAGATGGTACTTGGATAAGAGGCATTGCCCTCCTGGTAGGCCCAAATTGCAATGTTCGTACAGTTGTGGATTTCTCATCCGCTAACAAGCAGCGAGATGACGAGGTCTTTCGATAGTAAATCTTACCTGTGTTAGCTATACCAAAAAATCAAAAGTCGTATTTATTCATTAATAAAATCTTTGTCTTCTCCTAAAAATTAGTTAAAATGTAGAATATTTTGTGTTATTAAGTTAGCACTTGACTTAACTTTAGTTGTTACTTAGACTGCTAAAGTGGAATTTTAATTTTTTTTACGAGGACAATTATGCATTATAAAAAGTTTTTTTCAGCAGCCGCTTTAGCAACGTTGCTAAGTTTATCAAACTCTGCTTTTTCAGATCCTGTTGGTCCAATAAGTGATGAAGAAACTAGCTACTACGTTCGTTTGCAATACAACGGTGAAATTTTACCTCTTTTCACAAAAATTGAAGGTATTGAATATAAAAAGGCCACAGACATTCATAATCCATTAAAAGCATCTTTTATAGCTGGTGGTGGTGCGTTTGGTTACAAAATGGACGACATCAGGGTTGATGTTGAAGGAGTTTATTCATACCTAAACAAAAATGATGTTACAGATGCAAAATTTACGCCAGATACTATTGCAGACAGTTTAACAGCAATTTCAGGGCTAGTTAACGTGTATTACGATATAGCAATTGAAGATATGCCTATCACTCCATACGTTGGTGTTGGTGTTGGTGCAGCGTATATTAGCACTCCTTTGAAAGACGCTTTAAATGAGCAAAAAAATAAATTTGGTTTTGCTTATCAAGCAAAAGCTGGGGTTAGCTACGACGTAACTCCAGAAATCAAACTTTATGCTGGAGCTCGTTATTTTGGTTCTTATGGTGCTAATTTCGATAAAACTGCTGGTGCGGCAGGTAAAGACAAAGGAGGACATAAAGTTCTTTACAGCACTGTTGGTGCAGAAGCTGGAGTAGCGTTTAATTTTTAGTCTATCTCAGTCTTGTTATCCCAGTGGGTTTTTTCTTGTCATTCAAGTAGCATGACACTGGGATCTAGAAAAAAGAAATGTGGATTCCAGTGTCAAGGCACTGGAATAACACTATTTGCTATGTGTTTAAGCTATAACGTTTACCATTGTACTGGTAGAATATCATCTAAAGTTACATAATGTTATCCAATTAGCTAACACTGCGGCCTACTGTCTCCAAGAAATTAGATGGAAAATTTGTACTTTTTTCAAATCAAAGCTTGAATTTTTGCTGGAAAATCAATATATTATATGCATGAAGTTTTAATTTAAGTTGTTATGTTGACCTCAATGGCAAACTTATGTGTCGATAGCAGAACCAATCTCATGCAATATATTGCTAGGGTGCAAAAATTTCCTATGCTGTCTCAAGAGGAAGAGGTACGATTAGCAAAAAATTGGAACCAATATAAGGATGTTTCTTCTGCTCATAAATTGATTACCAGCCATTTGAATTTGGTAGTGAAAATTGCAATGAAATTCAAAAATTATGGACTATTGTTGATGGACCTGGTCATGGAAGGAAATATGGGTTTAATGCATGCAGTGAAAAAGTTTAATCCTGATTTAGGGTTTCGTTTTTCAACTTATGCGGTGTGGTGGATTGAAGCTTCAATAAAAGACTTTATATTGAAATCTTGGTCGTTTGTGAAAATAGGCACAACGCAAGCACAAAGAAGATTGTTTTTTAGTTTACGTAAAATAAAAAAAAGAATTTTACAGTATACAAACAGGGAAACCTTAAATAATGAAGAAATAAAAGCAATATCTAATGAGCTTTCTGTATCCGAAGGAGACGTTCTGCAGATGAATTACCGTATGGCTTGTAAGGATCAGTCGCTAAACGATTGCATAAAAATAGGTGATGACTCTAAAAGGGAGCTACAAGATATGATCCCATGTAACTTGGTTAGTCAAGAAGTAACCTATCAGAATCATGAAGAAAAAGAATTAAAAGAAGCAATTTTAAACAATGCACTAGCGAGCCTCAACGAAAGGGCAAGAGACATTTTTATCAGTAGATATTTGTCTGAAAACATTCAAACTCTGGATGAACTTAGTAAAAAATATTGTGTTTCAAGAGAAAGAATAAGGCAGTTGGCTGAGCAGGCGATGGCTAAGGTAAAACAATATATACAATCTGAAAGTTTGAAATTTTGTTTGCATGCGTAGTTTTTTTATATTTCTAATATTTTTTTCGATAGACGCTTTTGCATCAGTTAGTGATGTGCAACTGAAGGAAAAATATAAAGATTGGCTCGTGTATACTGCATTGGAAGATGGAGAGAAAGTATGTTATATTGTATCCTATCCTAAAAAAAAAAGCGAATATTATACAACCAATCGCAAGCCGTATGTAATGGTTAGTTATGTTGATAAAAAAGCAGATGAGGTAAGCGTTACCTCTGGTTTTCAGTATGACAAGGAGCCTGTAGCTCTCAATATCGATAAAAAAATTAAATATACATTGCCTATAATACAGGGAAGTTTTGCGTGGGCAGAGCATACAAAAATAGATCAAGATCTCATTCTAAAAATGAAGCAGGGATTATCAATGGTAGTGAATGGAAAAGCAAAAACAGTAACCATTGATGATACTTATTCCCTACTTGGTTTTCAAAAAGCGTATCAAAAAATGCATGATTTATGCCATACAAAGTAAACTATTGTAACAGAATACCCAGCTATAGTATAAACTAGACTACTCTTTCAATGGAAATATAAATAGCACTTTACTTTATATGGGATGTGGATATCATTTAAAATATATTTTTGAGAGTTAGCAATGTCAGAGGTTGCAGGTGTAGATACAGAAATCAAAAAGCAAAATTCTGTGTGCGAGCAGATGCGTTTTAGCGTGAGCCGCACAAGTCTTTTAAATACATTATCCAGAGTAAGTGGAGTGGTTGAAAGGCGTAATGCAATAGATGTTTTGGCGTGTATAAATATCAAAGCACAACACGGCAGCATAAAATTAATGGCAACTGATCTTGACATTTCAATGTTTGCCTCACTTGCTGCAACCGTATTAACAGAAGGAGAAGTAAAAATTTCAGCGCATACTTTACATGACATAGTGAAGAAGTTACCCGCTGATTTGGATGTCAATTTTGAAGTAAACAACCAAGGAAAATTATTGATGTCTTGCGGAAATGCAAACTTTTCTTTACCGAATGTAGTTTCAAGCAGCTTTCCTGCTCTTGAAGAAGACAATTATAAACATGATTTTACTCTACTAAATACGGACCTGATAGACTTATTAACTAAAACAAAATTTGCTGTATCACTAGATGATACAAGATATAATTTAAATGGAATATATCTACATACAGATGAGCAATTTCTGTACTGCGTTGCAACTGATGGCCATCGTTTATCATGTATCAAGAGGCCAAAGCCTGGGAACATCAATGGCGAATTTGGTGTGATCATTCCACGTAAAACTGTTATGGAGCTGTTAAAAATATTGGACGATTGTAATGAAATTAAAGTAAAACTCTCAGACAGAAAAATCAAGTTTACATGCGGTGAATATATTCTAATATCAAAATTAATAGATGGAACTTTTCCAAATTATAAAGCAGTTATTCCAGCATCTCAAGATAAGCATATGATTATTGAAAGTAAAAAACTTTCAGATGTTATAGATCGAGTTTCCGTTGTTGTATCTGATAAAGTAAAATCTATTAAATTCTCACTACAAGAAAAGCTGCTAACTCTGCATTCAAACTCCCAAGAGTGCAGTGATGCAACTGAATCCATAGAAGTGGACTACAATGAAGCCCCTATAGAAATAGGGTTCAACTCGCGTTATTTACTTGATGTTCTATCCTGCATAAAAAATAAATGTAAGTTTAGCTTGGCCGATGGTAATAGTGCTACAATTATCACTGATGAAGATGATTCAAGTGTATTATATGTAGTGATGCCAATGAGAACTTAAACTCGTCATCTCGCTGCTTGTTAGCGGAATCTGGAGATACCGCGGCGGTATGGCACTTATTTCACTAGCTTTTATTAAATTAGTAATCTATCTTTACCAAATATAAGCCAAAAGGTGGTGCAGTAACTCCAGCGGCATTTCTTTTGCATTGGTTTAATATATTTAGCATTTCTTGCGGATTGGTTCTATTTTTTCCAAATTCAACTAAAGTACCCACAATAATTCTCACTTGGTTATGTAAAAAGGAAATAGCAGATATTTTGATGTGTATATGATTCCCGTTTTGTATTATATCGATATCATCAATTGTTCTTATCGGATTTGCGGCGTGACAATCTTTTGAACGGAAACTTGAAAGGTCATGTTTTCCAAGTAGATGTTTAGCAGCTTCACGCATAATATTTACATCAAGTGGGCTAAACACTTGCCATACATAACCCGTCTCCAGAGCGGCAGGAGCATAGCGATTAACTATTCTGTATTCGTAATATCTTTTTTTTGCTGAAAACCGTGCGTGAAACGCATCATCTACAACTTCCGCATTAAGCACAACTATAGGAATTGATTTTAAATGATAATTTATTGCGTTTCTTATTCTATAAAGCTCAAATTCCTTTTCGATATCAAAATGAGCAACTTGTCCTAAAGCATGAACCCCTGCATCAGTTCTGCCACCACAGTACAAAGTAACTTTCTCACCACTAAAATTAAATATAGCATTTTCTATCTTCTCCTGGATTGAGTTAGCAGAGTGTTGCTGTTTTTGCCAACCAGAGAAACTACTACCATTATATTCTACCGTTATTTTGTATCGCACTGCATTACATCAAGCTCTATCTAAAATAGTCATTTTCTATCTTAACATAATTTATGGTCAAGCCTACAGTGCTGCCACTCCCATAAAGTAGTTCGTCCAATCTTAAATCTTGCTGCCACTGCTTCTCTGCTTTCTCCTTCGTCTAGCGCCTCCATTGCTTTTTTTCTTAAATCATAACTATATGCTGCTGGCATTCAACCTCCTTATCATTATCTATCCTTATCACATCCGGACTTCTATGAAAAGAGCTATAAATCGTGAAAAAGAACTGCTCATTAAGTGCTATTTGCTTAATAAATTTACTGACATTGGTATGGCTAAATTCGAAATGGCTACATGAATTTATCGTAAATTATTACCGTATAAGGTACGATGCGACAAAGCCATCCCAGTGTCAGCTACTCGGATGACACCGTCATAAAGGAACCAGTGTTAGCTACTTGGATGACAACCATTGTGCTTGAGGCAAAATTGACTATCACTTCTTTTTATAGAGCTTGCTCCAAACTTTGTTGTTAGTTAATACAAAAAACACTGTTAAAATTATAAAATACGCCACTACTTTTAATCCAAGTTTATGCCGGCGCTCTAATTCTGGCTCTGCTGCCCATTGTAAAAAATTTATCACATCATACGCCATATTTTCAACTGTGGCTTGCCTTGCACCATCATATTCCACCATTCCTTCAGAAAGTGGTGGCGCCATAGCTAATCTGCCTGTTGGAAAATACGAATTAAAATATAAATCATTTTCATCGTGTTCGCCGTTTTGATAGCCTGTTAACAATGAATAGACATAATTTGCACCATCATGCCTTGCTTTAATAATTAATGATAAGTCTGGTGGGACTGCACCATTGTTGCTTGCTGCAGCTGCTTCTTTTGTATCAAAAGGCGCAATAAAATAATCCGAAGGTACTCCAGGTCTGTCAAACATTTCACCCAAATCATTCGGACCATCTTTAACTTGATAAGAAGCTGCTATTTGTTTTACATCTTCTTCAGAAAAACCGACATCTTGCAAATTACGAAATGCTACCCTATTCATTGAATGACAAGCAGCACAGACTTCTTTATACACTTTATAGCCACGCTGAATTGACTCTCTATCGAAAGATCCGACAATTCCATCAAATTTCCAGTCTATTTTCTTATTTGGTGATGATTTAAATTCTTCTGCAGATATAAGACTAGATAGAAATAACATGCAGAAGATTGCAAATACATTAGATCCCATGCATAACCACTGTTTTAGTAAATTTCGAATTGATGTCATGCAAGTAGCTGACACTGGAATCCAGCTTATTTCATCACTGACATTATGGTTATCATGCACTCCTAGAATCTGTTGTCCATTGCATGATTTGTAAGTATTTTTATACCTGGATCCCAGTGTCAAGCACTGGGATGACAACGGAAGATAGTGGAATGACACTGTGTGTTGTATACAACGTTCATACAATTGTGTACATGATGCTGGAATCCATTTATTTTTTTTCTGGATCCCAGTGTCAAGCACTGGGATGACAAAAGAGGGCTCTGGGATGACAGAGAATTTTGTAAGAGATCTGCTTTGAATTGACATCACCTCATCTCCGGCACAGAATCACTTAAGGTTTTTGGTGGTTCTTTTGGCTTTTCATACTTACTAAGCAGTGGTAAAACTATCACAAAGTATGCAAAGTAATAAAGAGTAGATAGCCTACTCATAGTGATGTAAGGCTCTTTTACCTCTTGTCCTCCAAGCCAGGCAAGAAGTACAAAATTTATTGCAAAAACCCAAAAAAATTTCTTAAACACCGGGCGATAAGCACCACTTTTAACTTTTGATTTATCAAGCCAAGGTAACAAAAACCACACTAAAATAGACGCAAACATGGTAAGCACACCAGTAAGTTTATCTGGAATTGAACGTAGCATTGCATAAAAAGGTAAAAAATACCACTCTGGCACTATATGTACCGGAGTGACCATAGAATCAGCTTCTATATAATTGTCTGGATGCCCAAGATAATTGGGAGCATAGAAAACAAATGCGAACAAAACTACAAAAAACAGACCAAAAGTTATGCAATCCTTGACTATATAATAAGGATAGAGAGGGATGGTATCCTTATCTGATTTTACCTCCACTCCACTTGGGTTACCAGAGCCAAACCTATGCAGAGCTATCACATGAAGCATAGCTAAAGCAATAATAACAAAAGGCAGAAGATAATGCAGAGCGAAAAAACGGTTAAGTGTTGGGTTATCCACTGAAAAACCACCCCATAACCATATAACTATTTTATTGCCAATTAAAGGTATAGCAGAAAATAAGTTGGTTATAACTGTTGCACCCCAGAAACTCATTTGTCCCCAAGGCAATACATATCCCATAAAGGCAGTTGCCATCATTGCAAAAAATATAAATATTCCAATAAACCACACCATCTCTCTCGGTCTTTTATAAGATCCGTAATATAATCCACGCATTATATGAACATAGACTACCATAAAGAAGAGCGATGCTCCAACAGCGTGAGTGTAGCGTATTAACCACCCGTAATTCACATCTCGCATTATGCGCTCTACACTATTAAACGCATAATCAACATGCGGAGTGTAGTGCATAGCAAGAAATATACCTGTTATTATTTGTAAAATCAGCGCTATACCAGCCAAAGAGCCAAAGTTCCAAGCATAATTTAAGTTTTTTGGCACTTGGTAAGAAGCAGTGTGTCTTAGAAAAGAAAATATAGGCAATCTATATTCTATCCATCCTAATATGCCTTTTTCTTCTTTTATTGTTTCTTTTTTGTTATCTTCCTGCATAACTTAAACCTTTCTGAACACATGTCCATTGCTACTTTTATCTTATTTTTTTATTGTAGCAACTTATCCTTTACGCACAAATAAAAACTTTAAAGCAATATTAATTACCTCTTCAGCAACCTGTCACGTGCTGCGTTTAATTTTTGTGCAAAATATTCCGAGCCTCCTTTATCTGGGTGAACTAATTTCATTAAATTTTGATATGCTTTATTGATTTCATTTTGGTTCGCTCCAGAATCTATTCCTAGCACTTTAAATGCTCCATCTCTGAACATGTTACTACTACCAGACTAGTATGATTTTGTCTTGTAAATTTATTCAACAACCCTATTCTAACTATATAATGAAAAATTATCTACAAAGTGTTTATGAAGATGGTATGAAAATCCAACTATCTAAAGTCAACAAATATTTATTAGTTTTACTGATTACTGTCTCAGCATTTCTCATATCTGGGCAAGTATCCAGTTCAAGCAATATCGAGAATGATTTTCAAGATTTACAAGAAAAATTACCATTATTGAAAGATCAGGATTTGTTATTTTTAGATCCAGCTTCAGCTTTAAATTATGGTGATAGGGCAGGTAAAAAAGTGTTAATGGTTATAGTTCACCATACTGAAACATCAACACTAAAAGGTACAAAAGATACGCTGAATGCTAGAGGATTGTCAGTTCATTTTATTGTCGATAGGGACGGCAGCGTTACCTTAATGGTTCCATTAGAGAAAGAAGCATGGCATGCTGGTATTAGTTATGCAAGAGTTAAGATAAATAGCAAGCTTGAAGAGCTACGGAAGCTTAACAACTATTCTGTAGGTATTGAAATTGTAAACACAGGACTTGAGCCTTTTCCGGAAGAGCAAATGAGATCTGTTAAAGAGCTGATTTTATACCTTATGGAGCGTTTTAAAATTAAAAGGGATATGATATTTAGTCATTCTGAAATAGGAACTATAGTGTATGATCCAGAGCTTGGCTATACAATGCGTAAACCAGATCCACACAAATTGTTTGATTGGGAGTTATTAGAGAAAAATGAAATTGGATTGCACATAAGTGACAGAATAAACCCTAAAGATGCTAAACACAAAATGGGCAAAACATTGTATAAAGCAGGTGATAGAAATGAAGGTATTTTGAAATTAAAACAAAGGCTGAACAGATTTTTCTATAAGATAGAACCTTGGAATGATAAGAAAGGTAATGTAATTTTTCCTGATAATAATGCTGATTACTCAGATGAGTTTGATGAGAATTTTGTATGGGTTATTTATCAGTTTTCAATACATAATTTACCAAGAGAAATTAGAAAAGATCTACCTCTTAAACTAGAACAAGCAGATATATTTCCTGAATTCTTTAGTGAATATAGTCATGGCATTTCTTCTAGTTATCTAACCTTTAGTGAAAAAATTAAATCGACTCTACAACCATGTTTAAGCAAAGTAGATTATGAGAATTTATTATCTTCTCTTGCACAATATGAGAATAACATTTCTCCTGATGCATCTACCACTTTAATGTACAAAATTAAGTTATACTATGATTCTTATTTAAGATATCGCATATGGTCTTCACTCTATAAACCATTTAAGCTTAATGTATTGGAAGAGTTAGAGATTTTAAAGAGTGGAGTGTTATCTTTAAAATCACTAGATAGCTCTAAAGCTGCAGAAGTTTCCAGTTTAATTGATAGCTTTAAAGTAGATATTTCTTTAGAATTTCAGGGTTTTGAAAAACAGTGGTTTCAGGAGTTTAAGAATGCTTGGAGACAAGAATTTATACCTTCCCTGGAAGAACAGATAACATGGACTGCACTACATGAAGCAATATTGGAGTATTTAGAAAAAGCAAAGGAAGAAATTCGTTAAACGAAAACTTTTTTTAAGATCACTTTTTTAACAATTTATCACGTGCCGCATTTAGCTTTTGCGCAAAATATTCCGAGCCTCCCTTATCTGGGTGAACTAATTTCATTAAATTTTGATATGCTTTATTGATTTCATTTTGACTTGCCTCAGGATTCAGCCCCAGTATCTTTAATGCTTCATCCTTGGACATGTTATCACCAGTGTAATTTTCAGTATAACTTCTACTGCTACTAAATTCGTTCAAAAACTTACTCAATATAGAGTTCATCATGAAACTCATATTATTTTTTTTTGTCAGGAAAAGAAAAAATACAACAACGCTAGGCAAGACAAATGTAATTACTATGAATACTAAAAAAAGAAAAAAGATGAATGACATGTATATTTTTTTATCATTTTATGATTAAATAGTAACAATTATAATTGTCATGGTAAATAACATGTTCATCCAGATTGAAGAAACACCAAACCCAAATACGCTAAAATTCCTTCCTGGATTTGAAATTTTAAACGAAGGAGAAACGGCTGATTTTTCAAATGTAAATGAGATAAAAAATTCTAAACTAGCAGCAAATCTTTTTCAAATAGAACATGTGGTAAGAGTGTTTTTTGGTCATGATTTTATTTCAGTAACAAAATTGGGTGGAATTAATTGGGATACATTAAAAGTAGAAATTTTAACTACAATCATGGATCACTTTACTTCAGGTGGAAAAGCACTAGATAAAGAAGGAGTAAATGATAATAATATACCGGATGAAGAATTTTTTGATAAAAATGATATAGAAATTGTAAATAGAATAAAAGAATTGATGGAAAGTCATATCAAACCTGCAGTTGCTCAAGATGGTGGCGATATCAAATTTCGTGGCTATAAAGATGGAATAGTTTATGTTGAGTTACAAGGAGCTTGCTCTGGATGCCCAAGTGCTGCAATTACTTTAAAGCAAGGAGTGCAAAATATGCTGAGCTACCACATACCAGAGATTGCAGGTATAGAGACCACACTATGACTAATCAAACGGTTAGAGGAACAAAAGATCTCCTGTTTGATGAATGGTACAAGTTTAAACACATAGAGCAAACAGCAAGCAGAATCTCAAATCTATATGGCTTTTTGCCTGCTCAAACTCCGATATTTGAATACACGGAGGTTTTTACAAAAACCTTAGGTGATAGCTCAGATATCATCACTAAAGAGATGTATAGCTTCAATGATAAAGGGGGAAAGAGCATAACTTTACGTCCTGAGTTCACTGCAGCGATTGTCAGGCTACTCATTGAAAAAAAACTGCAAACACCGATAAAATTATTCTCAACAGGACCTGCATTTCGCTATGAAAGACCGCAAAAGGGAAGACAAAGGCAATTTCATCAGATAAATTTTGAGGTTTTTGGCATAGAAGATCCAAAAGCTGATATTGAATTGATATCACTCGCTCAGCACTTACTAACTGAATTTGGCATCAATAAAAATGTAAAGCTGGAAATCAACTCTTTAGGTGATGGTGAAACAATAACTAAATATAGAGAAGCTTTGATCTTATACTTTACAAAGTATCAAAATGATCTATCAGAAGATAGCAAAAATAGGTTGATCAAAAACCCACTCAGAATACTGGATTCCAAGGACGAGAAAGATAAATCAATAATTTCTGATGCGCCCAAAATCAGCAATTATTATACGAAAGAGTCCTCAGATTTCTTTGAACAAATACTAAATGGATTAACAATTCTTGATATACCTTATACCGTAAACAATAAACTAGTTCGAGGTTTGGATTATTATTGCCACACAGTGTTTGAGTTTGTTACAGAGGATTTAGGTGCACAAGGGGCAGTTTTTGCCGGTGGAAGATACGATAATTTAGTATCTTCAGTAGGTGGAAAACACACTCCAGCAATAGGATTTGCAGGGGGTATTGAGCGCATAATGGAGTTAATCAATTATTCTCCGAAAGAAGAGCGACCTATTTACCTAATTCCAATCGGTAGAGAGGTTGAAGAATATACCCTAACACTTGCGAATGAATTGCGCAGAAATGGTTTATATGTAATCTATGAATATAGCGGAACGCTCAGAACCCGAATGAAAAAAGCAAATCAAGCAAATGCTAAAGCTGCTTTAATCTTTGGCGATGAAGAATTGAGTAGTAAAACTTTAAAGATTAAAAACATGGATACAGGTGAAGAAAAAATAATTGCTCGCGATAACACAATAGAAAATATCTATTAGGAGCAATGCAAATGTTTTTCTCAGTCAGCTATAGAAGAAAATTCGTCTGCACAAGAATTTTTCATAGTATTCAATGTATCATAATCTGTAAAATCTAATTTTACCGGTGTAATAGTAATAAATCCTTCTTTTATTTTATTTATACTACCACTGCCTGAGTGCTCTCGAGACCAATTTAAGCTAAAAGAGCCATTCGAATTTTCAGTAAAAATTAAATCCCCATCAATGTTATATTCACCTTGTTCAGCAAATTCTACTCCTTTTACTTTTTCCGTAGCAGGAAAATTTACACTCATCACTATGTTTTTAGGCCAACCAACCTTAACTAGCTTGGCAATAACCTTTGGTGCAAAAACCTTTGTATTGTGCCAGTCTATTTTATCATGATAAACTTGGCTTAGCGCAATAGAAGGTATAGACCTTGCAGCACCTTCCATTACAGCACCAATTGTTCCTGAATAACAAATATCGTCCCCGACATTTGATCCAATATTTACTCCGGACAATATTAAGTCTGGTTTTTTATTCATAACTTTATTTAGCGCAATAATGACACAATCTGCAGGAGTACCAGACACACTAAATTCCCTTTCACTATGTTGTTTTATTCCAATAGATTGTTTCACTGGATAATCAAGAGATCTTGCAGCTCCGCTTCTATCAGTATCTGGTGCCACTATCCATATTTCTGACGCAAAATTCCGTGCAACCTCTTTGAGTAATTTTATTCCTTCACTTCCAAAACCATCATCGTTTGTTATTAATATTATCATATACAATGTTCAGCTATACAGCTCCAAATTATGTAAACCACTGGCTGTAAATAAACTCATGAGGCTTTAAGTTTCTTTGCATAACTACGAACTGTAACAAAGAACCTGCTGTAAATCAATAGATTTCTTGCACAGGCCATAACTGTCATTACAATAGAAACGAAAAAACTTACTTGACAAACTCCGCCAGCGCCCTTATCATGAAACTGAAGCTATTGTATTTGCTTTCGCCAATCTGCAGATTAAAAGGTAAGGATTACTTAATGTATCGGCGTCTTATGTTCAATTTTTTGCAGTATATAGATACTGTATGTCTTTACAAAACTTCATCTACATCTAGATTTTTATCTAAATAAGCTGAACGCGCTTATAAAGCGTTACAAGACATCAAAAAATGCCAATACTCGACAGAGATAGTAAAAGACTAGCTAACTCGGGGATTCTTTGTCTTTTTTTCTGCTTAGTAAATTTCTTAAACATTTGCAGCGTAAGTTAGTTGCAATTAAAAGCGGCTGAATCTCGCTTGTCAAGCGTTTAAAACATAAAAAACGCCAATATTTTAAAGCGGATAATAACCCCAGGGCTTCTTTTGCCTTTTTTTTCGTTTGGTAAATTTCTTAATATTTATAGCTAAACAACAACCTTCATCCCGCTACGTGTTAGCGGGATCTAGAGATACCGCGAATGAATCGCGGTATGACGGTTCGTGGCGGCGTGACGATAAGCTCGTCATCCCGCTGCTTGTTAGCGGGATCTCTTGTTAGCGGATGAGATACCGCGAATGAATCGCGGTATGACGTGTTGAAACAATCCGATAAGGTAAGCCTCGTCATCCCGCTACGTGTTAGCGGTATCTAGAGATACCGCGGCGGTATGACGTGTTGCTTGGGTCAGCTATAGTATTTCTTAAAATTAATAATAAATTTCTTGGCTAGCAAGAAGCTGTAAATTTTTTTGCGAGACCTAAGCCGCTTTTGATATAGCTAAAGGTTTACTGATGATTTGTCTCATTCCACTACCTGCTGACTTACTTTCTGCTTAGCATATCCATCAAATCAGATTCTTTGAGTTTACTATGGTCAACTTTACTGAACTTATTTACCATAGAGCTCATTTGATTATACTGCTTAATTAGAAGATTAATGTCAGTTACAGTTGTTCCGGACCCCTTAGAAATTCTAAGTCTTCTTTTGCCATTTAAAATATCTGGATTTTGCCTTTCTTTTTCAGTCATTGAGTTTATGATGGCTATATATTTTTTCACTTTATTGTCATCTGGCACACTGCTACTTAGCTTTTTTGTAAATGAACTAGGAATGAATTTCATTATGTTGCTAATGCCATCCATTTTACTCAGAGTTTTTAACATTCCCACTAGGTCGTTTAGGTCGAATTTACCTTTTTTCACTTTCTTTTGTAACTTATCAATTTCTTCCTGACCAACAATCTCAGCAGCTTTTTCAACCAATGAGACAACATCACCCATGCTAAGTATTCTTTTTGCAATTCTATCTGGATAAAAATCATCGAGGTCACTTAATTTTTCACCACAAGCAATAAATTTAATTGGACAATCGGCGATCATTTTCATAGAAAGAGCAGCACCACCACGTGCATCACCATCAACACGGGTAAGAATAATGCCGGTTACACCTATTACCTCATTGAATGATTTGGCAATGTTGACCGCATCCTGGCCTATCATTGCGTCGGCTACTAAAATAACTTCTGCAGGTGAAGCTATTTCCTTTACGGCTTTCAACTCATTCATCATATTATTGTCAATATGAAGCCTGCCTGCAGTATCTAGTATTAATACATCATAATTATCGTTCTTTGCTGCTGCCAGTGCCCTTTTTGTAATTGTAATGGGCTTCTCATCTATTACTACAGGTAAAGTTTGCACATCTATTTGTTTACCTAGCACTTCAAGTTGTTTCTGGGCAGCAGGCCTATAAATGTCTAAAGAGGCAAGCATCACTTTTTTCTTTTGCTTTTTTAGTTTTAAAGCAAGCTTTCCTGAGGTAGTTGTTTTACCTGCACCTTGTAAGCCCACCATCATAATCACAGCAGGGGGTTTAACTGCTAGATTTAAGTCACTTTTCTCTGATCCGAGAACTGCAACTAAATTATCCTGTACAATTTTAATTATCATTTGTGCTGGAGAAACACTTTTTATGACTTTTTCCCCAATCACTTTATCTTTAATGTCGTTGATGAATTTTTTTGCAACTTCAAGTGAAACGTCAGCTTCAATTAAGGCTATGCGTATTTCACGCATGGCAAGATTAAAATCATCTTCAGAAATGATTGACTTTCCTCTCAGTTTACTAAATACAGAATTTAAACTTTCAGTTAACGATTTAAACATAATAGCATTAGTAGAATACTCATTAAAAAGAGAGAAGAAGATGAAACAAAACTCACTGAGTTATAACCCAGCACTTCTTTAAGTTTAGTAATATTATTAAAGTATAAACCAGTAAGTGGATTAGTCAAGTTTTGCACTACGCTGGCAAACATTTCTCTAGTTTTAGAGACTAACTGATTGAACAACAAGACAATATAGGATATGAAAGTTCTAAAAATCCAATCAACATCCATTTTAAAATTTACTCTCGGGTAAAATAACTTGCGTAAAGGAATAAACAATAAAGTGGTACATAGTAACAAATTAAATTGCGACAAAATATTTTTTGTGTTGTACACAAAATCGAAAATCGAAGGTTTATTGTAAATAGGTAAGTAAGGATTGCCAGCGATTACGCATATAAATGCTAAAATAATCATAGTCATTTTGCCTCCTCTCTCTGCTAAAGGTTTTGACTTACTTTTTGCAATAAATAAGTAATAAAGAAACTTTAGCCCCACGCTTAAATGAAGCAGCAAATTTAGAAGCTTATATAAATTTTTATACCCTTTTAAGGCAACAGTGTTCATTTCAATTTCAGCTGTGATATATGATTTACTGATAAATCCAACGGTTCCAGGAAATGCAGCCATTGTAAGTATTGCGATTATAGCACACATGCCTTCCACTGACATCAGTTTACCCACTCCATTAAAACTAATTGTTTTTGTTTGTGAAATAATCGAATTACTGACCACAAACAATAATGATTGATAAACAAGAGAGAAGATTATATGCAGTATCAAAATTGGTATTGCTTTTTCCGAAGGACTGAGCAAACTTCCTGCAATAATCAGCAAGCCCATTTGTCCTACAACGTTATAGCATAAAAATCTGCGAATATTTTGCTCAAGAGAAGCAAATATAATGCTGTAAATTGCAGTGATGGCGCCTACAAGCGCTAATATTTCAGTACAATCTTGCCATAGGTTATAAGTGTGTAAAAGCATCACTAAAAAAGAGACTTTAGTGGTAAATAAAGAGAGATATGTGGTGCCATGTAGCGATGCAGCAGGATATGCATCAACAACCCAAAATGAAAAAGGAAAACAAGCGCAGTTTATCAATAAACCCAAAATTATCAGGTTAGTGCTTTGAAGTGCCAATCCTGCTATTAATATAACTCCAACGAAAAAGTGTACACAAGCGTACCTTATTGCAGGTCCACTATCTCTACAGCTAGCTGCGAGAATAAAAAATGCACTGATGGTCATTAATTCACAGAATATTATAACCAATATCATATGTTCAGATAAAACTGCATAAAGTGAACTAATAGTGTAAGCAGCAAAAGATAGCATCTCTGAAAAAGTCAAATTTTGTGCTGGTAGAACAGCTAAAAATGCAACTGATAAAAAAGATATTAGTATGGTACGAAAAGATAAATCAAAATCTAGAATTGGGAGAGACCAATTTACTGCAATGCTCAAATTTTCAGGTAATTTTAGGACTATAACTATTAATACAGTCAGTAGAAGTAACAGTGACGATTTATAAAGTTGCACAATAATTAAAACCAATATGGTTTATGCTATCTCAATATATGAATAAAATCAATTTGCATATTAACCACTAATTAAACTAATTATCATATAATTATATCAGAGTTTAGAGGGTTATAGAGAAACCGGTCAGATTAGGTTTTTAATCTAATCTGACCGATAGCTTTAATAGTGAGGTAAGCTTTAATATAGCACTCCTAATTCATAACGCTACACTCGTGCATAATTTATTTTTAATTTGTGCACGAGCGTTAGTAAATTATTTACTTTTTGAAATAAAATTTGGCATCACTTTAATATTGGGACTTAGTAAACCTCAGTAGGTCTGCCAGTTGGGCCCATAAGAATTATTTGCTCGCCTTCTCTTAAGTGTCTGCATAAATTAGTGGAGCCGCCGATTTCCAGCACAATAGTGGAAATAATTCCTTTTTTTTTGTCTACTTCAGTGCCAGTCACAGCTATACCTTCCATAGCAAGGTTAGTTTTTCTGCTATTGGTTTCAAAATTTTGCAACCTAAAAAATTGTCCAGGTTTAAAATTCTTTGCCGCAAGAGGTGCTTTAATCACTATTTCTATCACTTTATCTGTTAAATATTGAACTTTTATGACTTTTGCAGTGAATTGCTCTTTGATTCTATTAAATAATTCTTTATTAGCCAGGTCTTCAACACTTGACCACGCATTTTTTTTCTGGCCCACAACATCACACACTGGAATGACAGAAACGAAGCTATTAACTCCACTCAAAAGCTGAGAAATAATAGGGTAGCCGTTCTTAGCACTTGCCATAGCTTTCACGACGCTGCCGATATACGAAGGATGAAGGTCACCAAAAAAGCTAATTGTTTTATTGCCTTGCTTGTATACTAATATTCTGTCTTTATTTTGCATTTTAGGAGAAAATATTGGGTCTATTTCTTTTCCCAATGAATTCAATTGAGTAAAATACCCATTACTTAATTTAAAATGCTTTTCATCTTCTGTTGCAATAACCGTATTTGGCTCAGTACCTGCTGCTATAAAAATAGAACGTGCTTTTATACGTTTGATTTCGCCGGATTTTGTGTCTATCAGTTTTATTGATTCAGCATGGTTATATTTATCCGTCACAACTTCAACTGGCTCTAAGTTTTCAATAAAGTAAATTCCTTCTGACAGTGCATTTTGCACCTCTTCGCTATTTAATCGATAACTCGGTGAATCTTTTAGCTCTTTTCTATATATAACTTTCACTCCCCCGAGGCTCTGCATCAACTCTAATATTTTTATTTCTCTATTCTCTTTTTTTGCTAACTCTTGCTCTGCTTGGATCAACTTTGCGTGCGATATGAGCTCATTTGCAATTTTGTGTTCTTCTTCTGTCCAATCTTTTTCAACACAGTCCTTTCCATACTTATCAACTAATATCTCATAACGAAGAAGAAATTTTTCTACTTGAATTGGATAATACGCTAAAGCTTCAGTGGCAGTGTCAATCGCAGTAAGCCCCGCACCTATGACAACTATCGGCATACGAACTTGCAGATTTGCTATAGAATCAAATTTAAGAGCACCAGTCAGTTGTAACGACATAAGAAAGTCAGATGCCATACGTACTCCACGAGCTAGTATATTCTTTATTTTGATCATTCGTGGCTTGCCAGAGCCAAGTGCTAGGGCGATGTGATCAAAACCCGAGTTGAACGCGTCATCAACATTAATCGTGCCACCAAAACGAATGCCTCCATAAAGTGCAAAATGCTCACGTCTTTCCAGCAGTAATCTAATAATCTTTAAGTAATTCTTATCCCACCGAGAAGTAATACCATATTCTGCCACCCCACCAAACCCTCCTGCCATGCGTTCACTCAATTTTTCGTGTTTGAAATCTTTAATTAGCTGGAAATTATCGATCAAAGGCTCAATTTTTAGTCCATCAATGGTGATAACGTTATGCCCATCGTTCAACAAATGATGAGCTAAATTAAAACCAGCAGGACCAAGGCCTACAACTAGAACGTTTTTTCCAGTGTTTCCTCTTGGCAATGAACGCTGAAAATTTAAAGGATTCCAACGGCTGAGCAGAGAATATATTTCAAATCCGTACGGTAAACTGAGCACATCATCCAGAATCCTTGTTTCAATTGCTGGCACATTTACGGGTTCTTGTTTTTGATATATGCACGAATTCATGCAGTCATTGCATATTCTGTGCCCAGTGGCTGCACATAATGGGTTATCTATCATCACAATTGCAAGACTTGCTATGCTGTACCCTTCGCTTTTCACCAGATTCATTTCTGATATTTTCTGCTCTAGTGGGCAGCCGTGCAGTTCAACTTTTAGTGGAGATTGTTTAAAAGTATTGTCGTTATTAATTAGCCCCTTTGAGCAGCTGTCCTTACTTTGCTTATGACAAAATATGCAGTAGTGAGCATTATCTAGTGCTTTATTCAAACTCACCTTTTTGCTTGTTAGATCAAAACCGTATCGTCTTTTTACTTCATTTGAATACAGCACTTCAACTTTGTCTACTTCTTTTTTAGAAAATGGTATGAGGTTTTCGTGGTCGATTTTTTTATGAATACTGAATAATATACTCTGTTTATTTTTTACTCTCCACACTGCATATTGTGCTGCAAGTTCTATTTCTTCTTTGTGATTTTCTTTATCTTCAAACCAATGCATCACCTGCTCAGCAAAATTTTTTTCTGTTGTTGGCAAAGTGAGAAAATGACTTAGTTTGTTAGTAATATCTATATTCGCCACATTAGTGTATTTCTTCAATGCATAGCGTTGGACAAATAACCTTTTGCATTTATATATTACAGCAAAGTCGTTGTGCTTTTTCTTTAGCTCTTCTATTTCTTTTTCAATGTTGAAAAGTTTTGCAATAAATTCATCAAGTAAGTACGAAAGGTCTATAATGAGCTGGCTATCTGTCATCCAAGTAGCTGACCGTCCTTCTTGTTTTCTAGATCCCAGTGTCAAGCACTGGGATGACGGGGGGTGACACTGGGATGACATCGAAGAAGAAGCTGCTTTTTCTCTTGCTTCAATTAATGAACAAAACAAGCTCTCATCACATGATTTAATATAATTCAAAAATGTCTCATCTAATTTTGTTAATCCATTGCGAGTATATAGATTCGAAAATGAGATTTTGAAATTCAGCTTCATTGCTATACTATAAAGTGTACATGCTGTTTCTTACAGATGAAGATTTTATTTATTTTGCAGTACTGCTGAGGTTGTTGCTTCTGCAACTTTTTCTTCGTTAACAGATGCAATACACCTAAATTTGTGTACACCTAAACACACACTTTGAATGTTAGCTTGAAGAATCAATGTGTCCCCTGGAGTAACTGGCTTTCTGAATTTTGCATTTTCAATGGATCTAAAGTAAACAACTTTATTTTCTATTGTTTCTTTACCTAGAACACATATAGCAGATGCCTGAGCTAGAGATTCAATTATCAAGACTCCTGGCATTATTGGATGACCAGGGAAGTGGCCAATAAAAAATGGCTCATTGAAAGTCACATTTTTGATTGCTTTTATACTTTTACCAGGATCACACTCTATAACTCTATCTACTAAGAGAAACGGATAAGAATGTGGTAATATTTTTATAATATCACTGATATTAAATTGCATAAGCCTACTCAATGCCTTTCAAAGCAAATTCAGGTATTTTCTTGTTTATATTGTTTAATACCACATCTGATAAATCAACTTCATCCATGGAGTATAAAACTTGGTTCTTTTTTGAAATAAATAGTACCAAATCTATGTTGTTTTTTTCTGCCGTTTTTTTAGCGACTTCTTTTATCTTGTTAAAAACACTCTCTACTGCGTCTCTATAGCTTTCTTCTAAATGTAACATTTTTTTAGCGTAATTATCTCTAGTATTTACAGTGTGCTTATTAAACTGTTCTGTCTTTTCTTTTTTTGCTTCTTCTGACAAAAGTTCAAATTCTTCTTTTGATGGCTTAAGTTTTTCTAACTCACTTTCAAATTCTTGTTGTAATCTAGAATTCTGCTCCTTTATTTGTTGTTGTATATTTTGCAGAGCAAGAGATTCATTGATGACTTTGTCACTATCGATAATTGCAGCTTTTGTGTTCTGAGGTTGATATCCTACAAACTTATACCCCACAAATAAGGAAATAATTAAGGCAATAACTGATATAAATAACTGTATATATTTCATTCAAATCCCCGCTTCAATAGAAAATTTAACATTTGGTGATGGTATTATATCATAAGATTCCTTTACTAAAGGAAACCCGAAATCCAATCTAAGTCTACCAAAAGGAGAAAGCATTGAAAAGCCAAAACCTGGTGACACTCTCACAAGCTTGCTATCGTAGTATTTCCCTTCATACTTCTTATTTTTATCATCTAAGCCAAAAAGTGTTGCATAGTCAACAAATAGTGAGCCTTTGATACCAGCATAGTCATATAGTTTTGGTAGAGGAAAATCCACTTGCTGTGTTAGATTAAAATAAGTTTTGCCTCCTAATGAGCTTTTATTTTTGTCTTCTGCTCTTGGTCCAATACCGGAAAGGTCAAACCCTCTAATCTCATTACCCCCTTTAAAAAAGTGCTGGCCAATGTTTAGATTTTCATCAGTATAAGAAAAAATATGACCTGCCGCCATCTTAAAGCGTAGCGTTATATCATCGTCAATTTTGCTTAATATAGGGTGCGTATAAAAAGATAAGAATTCAGATTTTAGGAAATTCACGTTTCCTCCCAATCCTGAAATATCCTGACTTAAGCGCAGTAAATACCCTTCTTTTGGAGCATATAGATTATCCAGTTTATTATATGCCAACGTGTATCCCACTGATGAAATCTGATGTTTACCTTTTCGGTCCAGTATTATTTCAGAGATATCGGTGTCTTGTCCACCCTTATTATCCATGTGTATATGATTATACTTATAAGAATAGCGAAGGGAATTAGTTAAGTTCTCTGTGACTTTATATGATAACTTTGTAAAAAATCCCATATCGCAACTATCAAAAGTAGTGTTTGGTTTATCTTGTTTTTCATAAAATACACCCATGCCTAGTGACGTATCAGAATCGTTAAAATTATTTTCAACAAACTCTAAATCAGTAGAAAATACGTATTGACTTTTTTCAAGAGCAAAAGAGAGCTCTTTTCCAGTACCAAATAAATTACGGTCTTTGAGGTCAATTTTAATCAATGCTCCACCAGGAAGAGACACACCTCCTCCCAAATACAACGAAGTAGTGTTTTTTTCTTTAACACTTAAGTCAAGATTTACTGCATTATCATTAACTGCATAACTATTTACTTTCACTGTTTCAAAAAAATCACTACTCATTAGTTTTTTACGTGACTTTTGAATCTCAGATATATTGTACGCATCACCTTCTGCTACACTTAGCTTACTTCTGATCACTTTATCTAAAGTGCGATCGTTACCATCAATTGTAATTTGATTTATATAAATCTTTTTACCCGGCAGCACTCTGTAGGTTACATCTACAACATTGTCACGTTGTGCATACTCTGGATTAACTTTTGCAAATATATATCCTTTCTCATTTAAATATTTGTTTATTTTTTCTACTGTATTATTAATTTTAACTCTATTAAATATCTTATCGTTTTCCTCTGTTATAAAATCCAATATTTCTTCTTTTAGGCTCAAATCCTGAATTTCAGTTTCAATATTAACCTCATTATTTCCAAATAAATACTGCTGTCCTTCGTCAATCAAAAAAGTTAACTCTGTTTGATTGTTATTATCAACCTCAACAATTGGTTGAATATTATTTTGAATATATCCTTTAGATGAATAAAAATGATCGAGCAATTCTGTGTTAATCAATAGATATTGCGGTGAATAATGATTTCCGCCTTTAAAAATAGCTCTAAATAACTTACTAAATATGTCATTACTATGTCTTTTGATAACTTGCTCTAGCTCATTTTCAGAAAAGTTTTTATTGCCTATAAATCTTATATCCTTAATTTTAGAGGTTTTGCCTTCTTTTATTTTAAAAATTAGATTGACCCTATTGCCATCAAGCTTATTCAGGTCATATTCAATTTTAACACCAATCTTACCGTTATTTCTATAAGTAGTGACTAAATTCACTAAATCGTTTTGCAATTTTGTTTCAGTTAAAATAGTTAGCGACTTTGATTGAATCACATTACTTAGCAGCTCTTTGCTGTTAAATAACTTATTGCCTTTTAACACTACCTTGTTAATCAGTGGATTTTCTTGAATTTTTATTACTAAATTTTTTTTATCATCTATGTAAGCATTAACACTAGCAAATAACTTTGTTTTATATAGATCTTTTATAATTGAGTCTATATCATCGTCGTTTATATAATCACCAGATTTTAGTTTTATATAGAACCCTATTGTCTGGTTGCTTACCCTCTCATTACCAATACATTTGACATCTTTCACCTGCACTTTTTCCGCAGTTCCTAAAGCAACAAGCAGGGCAGGAAAAGAAATAAAAACCACTACCAGTATATAAAATAGCTTTTTCATATTTTATTTCAAAAAAGATCCCTAATATCATTTGACATTCCAGTTGCCATAAGCAAAAACAACACTAAAGCACCAAAAATAGCTGCATATTTTTGACATTTCAAGCTTAAATCCCTACGTATAACCGCTTCTATGATATAATGAAATAAATGCCCACCATCTAGCAGTGGTATTGGCAGCAAGTTAATTGCAGCTAAATTAGCTGAAATAATTGCCATGAAATACACAACCATAACGAACCCCTTTTTAGCTGATTGCCCTGAATACTTTGCGATTTTTATTGGCCCACCTATTTCATTGATACTCCTTTTACCAACAATAATGTGAAAGAGAGCTTTGATCGTTAAGCACATAGTGTGGTAAGTTTCACTTACTGATAAGCTCACAGCCCCAAGAAAAGACGACTGCTTTAATGTATTGACTGAAATAATCCCTATAGTTTCTCTTTCTATTGTGTTGCCAAAAACGTCTTTGTCCTTGATTATTAATGGAGTTAAACTGGTCCTGTGCTTCTCATTATTTCTGCTATACTCAATCTCCATTCTTGTTTTAGGATTCGACATTATCACACATGAAATATCTTCAAAGTATTTTATTTTATGCTCATTGATTTGTGTAATAGTGTCACCTGGCAACAAACCAGCTTGCTTAGCTGCACTACCTTCGATTACATTTTCAATCACCGGTGGAGTGCGATAATAACCTGCTATGCTAAAAAATATTGTAAAAGCTATAACAGCAAATACCATGTTTGCAAAAGGCCCTGCAAAAACTACTGCTGCTTTTTTATGACGCGGTTTTGTATGAAATGAATACAATTTTTCTTCTTCCGTTAATTCTTGTTGATCAGCTGGGACACTCGCTGCATTAGTATCTCCTAGCATTTTAACATAACCACCCAATGGAACAACGCTTAATTTCCATCTAGTTCCAGACTTATCGTTAAAACCAAAAATTTCAGGACCAAAACCTATGGAAAAAGATTCAACTTTAACTTTGCATGCTTTGGCAACAACATAATGCCCATATTCATGCACGAATACTATGACAGAAATTATTAAAGAAAATGATAAAAAATAATATATTCCATCGCTAAATTGATGGATAAGATTAGAAATTAATTCCACCTGTATATTTAGATCTTAACAAAATGTTAAGTATATTAAAATGCGCCTCGCTTGACAAGTATTTAGTTTAACTTTTAAATTAAAAAAAGTTTAATTGTAATGACAGATACCTCACTACTCAGAAGAAAATTAATATATAGAAGCTGGCATAGGGGTTGCAAAGAAACCGATATACTTTTAGGGCATTTCGCATTGAAATATCTTGATAAATTTTCCTTAAGCGAACTAATCGAATACGAAAAAATAGTTGATCTTGATGATTACGAATTATATTGTTACATAACTCGTAAGACAAACCTCCCTCCTGGCTTGAATAGTCAGATAGTCAATTTAATTGCTTGCTTTATTGAAGCTAATCCTTTATGCACTCAAGATTAGTGATAATCTTATTTACCTTATCTAGTACCTCAGTATATTCTATTCTTTTCTCGTTTCTATACTTTTCGCGCTCTTGATTTACTTCATCTAATCGCTTTGTTAATTCTAAAATTTTATCCTCAAGAATTAGTGCTGCAAGTAAGAAATTTAATGCATCCGAACCCTTACCTCCAGTTTTTTGAGATACAGAACTAACTAACTTGTCAAAACTATTAGCAAGGCGTAATAAATGATTCCCCTTCCCACTTTCGCAAGATATTTTATATGTGTTATTACGTATAACTATTTCTACTACTTGCATATGGTGCTAAAAATTTCTATCGTACAGTATAAACTCAAACCCCTACTTTCATCTTATTTATGGTATAAATTTTTATTCATTTATCAAATCAGATAATTTTTTACTGCTACGAAAATATGTTTTAAAGTATTGATTCTTTGTAAACTTCTGTAACATTAAATGGCTTGTTTCTTTCAAGTTATAACTTCTAACTGAAAAAGAACCAAACCCCCTAATTTCAACTCTATTATGATGTTTCAATGTGCTTGAAAGTATCCCAAAAAATCTATCAACTATAGCTGCTATAACAATCTTATCTAAAAAAGGATGTCTTTTTGCTACCCTCGCTATTATATCAGACTTTGTTGCCATTTATATGAAGCCAAAATAAGTAAACCTTATCACTTAGCAGATAATGCTATGTTATATTCTTCAACACCCAATACTTCAACTTCTATTTTTTCTGATATAGAGAATTTTTTATTCTCTGGTAAATGCTCTTGATCTATTAGAAGGGTTACATCGTTCTCAACTTCAACGACTAGTCCATTATCTTCTCTCTTACCTACAATAACCTGTATTTTATCACCTACCTTAACTTTCTTTATCAGTTCTTCAAGAGGATCATACTCTATTTGTTTTATTCCAAGATAAATTCTTGCCCGATTCACGTTAGCCCTTATTACTTTTGCTTCTATTTTATCACCTACATTATACTTCTTTATCTCATCTGAACCATTTTTAGACCAACTAAAATCTTTCACATATATTGTCCCTTCTACGTTCTCATCTATTTCAGAATCACCGAAAGCAACAGATACATATGAGCCGGTATTATTCTTCACTTCACCAGAAACAATAGAACCAGGAGGATATTTATTGATAAATACTTGCCAAGGGTTGTCTACACACCTTTTCATGCTTAAACTCATCCTACTCTTAGCAATGTCAATACTGAGAATTTTTACATATACTTCTTGTCCCCTTGTTACGAGACTACTAACTGGTAAATTACTCTTAACCCAAGTTATTTCTGACGAGTGCACTAAACCTTCAATTCCAGGTCTAAGCTCAACAAATAATCCATAATCTTCTATGCTTGTTACATAACCCTTATGCACACTATCAACTGGATATTTTGACTCTGCATCTTGCCAAGGGCTATCTTCTAGCTGCTTCACACCCAAGGAAATTTTAGCATTTTCCTTATCTATTTTTATAATTTTAACTTTTATAGTCTGACCACAAGTAAAAACTGCAGACGGATGACTTACCCTACTCCAAGAGATATCTGTAATATGTAACAATCCATCTATAACTCCCACTACATCTGATTCATGAATACCGACAAATACACCGTAATGAGTGATACTTTTTATTTTCCCTTCTATTATATCGCCTTCATTTAAAGATTCTAAAAATTTAATTTTTTCACCAGCGTGCAATTTTTCTAACACCAGCTTTCTTGATACTACAATATTGCCCTGCTTCTTATCCATTTTAAGCACGATGAACTTTTGTTCAGTTTCAATAAGGTGCTTCGCATCTTTTACTTGCTTCAAATCCACATGACTCAGCGGTAAAAAAGCGCTTATTCCGTCACCAAGATCAACAATAAAGCCACATTTAATTGAGCGTTTAATAACTCCGCTTACTTCAGCCCTTGTAACTGTATCTTCTTCCAACTTATTCCATTTTTCGTCCCTAATTGCTTTTTCACGACTAAGAACAACATTACCATGATAATCTTCAATTCTTTCCACATAAACTCTGATTTTCGAGCCAATAATGACCTCATCATTACAACCGAGTTCCTTGATCAGAATTCTCCCGTCAGATTTTAAACCAATATCAACCACAACGTCGTTAGGGTTTATTCTTGTAATTACACCTTCTACCACATCTCCTTCTTTAATTTTGTTAACAAAAGAATCTTCAAACAAGGTATTATCTTGATCCTCAAATTGGCCTTGACATATCTCTTCTATAAATTTGTTTGATGATAGCTTTCTGATAGTAACCGGTAGATTTACGACTGGATTATTATTATTCATACCTTTAACTTAAACTTTATTAGAACTCATATATTATATAATATTAACAATTATTGACAAGTAATTTTTCATTAACTCATTTCGAGAATTGTTTAAGCTATATAAAATATAGTGAGAAAATTATATATGTATCAAGAATATGCTATTTAAGAATAGCAAGTGGATTAGATCGTTCTCCAGAAGGTCCAGGCTAAAACCTGATGTTGATGAAATATTGGAAAAATATTCTATTCAAAACAGCAAGGAATCTATAGAGAAAATTGTAAATTCACAAAAAAGAATATGGGTAGAAATAGGCTTTGGCAACGGTGAAAATATGCTTTACCAGGTGCTCAATGAACCTGATCTATTATTTATAGGATGTGAGCCCTACTTAAAGGGGGTTTCTCGCTTGCTAACAAACATAGAAATACAGAACATAAAAAATATTTTAATGTGGACAGAAGATGCAAGAGAATTGATTGCAAATTTTCCTGATAACAGTGTTGAAAGATTCTTTATTCTCTTTCCAGATCCATGGCCAAAAAGAAGTCACAATAAAAGACGATTAATTAATACGGAATTTTTAAATTTATTAGCAAAAAAAATACTTATAAACCCCAGTTATGGATTAGAAAACAGATAAAAGTAGAATTAATAAAGAGGGAAATAGGGTAAACTCAAGTATTTTAACAATAATTTAAGAGGTTACCCATGAAGAAAGATATTACAGAACTTTACTGCTGCGTCGAGGATTTTTGTCGTGTAGTAGATGAAAATTTTGCAAATAAGTTCTTATCAAATGGCAAAAAACCAACCAGAGTACCAGAAATAGCGCACTCAGAAATGCTAACCATAATCCTGTTATACCACCAATCGCCATGTAAAAACTTCAAGGCTTTTTATCTTTGTTACCTTAAGTTACTCTATAGATCAGAATTTTCAAAGATGCCTTCATATCACAGATTTATTGCCTTAAAGCCGAGAGTTTTACGGTATTTAGCATTACTTCTTCAATGGTTCTGCGAACAAGCGAAAATGACAGGTACTTCCTACATTGACACTTCTACGATTGCCATTTGCCACAAGAAAAGGATCTCTAGGAACAAAGTTTTTGATGGTTTAGCAGAAATTGGTAAGAGCACGTATGGTTGGTTTTTTGGCTTTAAATTGCACTTGGTGATTAACGAAATTGGAGAAATTCAATCACTTACTCTAACCAAAGGTAACGTTGATACCTGTGCCAACTATAACTAAAAGACTGACAGGACTTTTGTTCGGAGATAAAGGCTATATCAAGAAGGAGCTCTTTGAGGAACTCTTCGATAGAGGTTTAAAGCTTGTCACTAAAGTGAAAAAAGGCATGAAAAACGCACTAATCTCACTAAAAGAGAAGGCTTTATTGAGAAAAAGGTCGATTATTGAGACAGTCTTTGGTTGTTTAAAAAATAAATTTGAGCTTGAACATACACGGCACAGATCGCCAATAAATTTTCTGGTACATATTTTTTCTACATTAATTTCATATTCCATGCAGTCAAAAAAGCCTTCTATTTCTAAGCCTTACTGTGTTGGTTAATCCATAACTGGGGTTTGGAAGTATCCATTATTGAAAACATACAAAGGCAAGATATTAATCCAATAGAGGAAGGTGAAGCTTACAGAAAACTGATAGATGAGTTTTTCTATACACATGAGGAATTAGCTTCAGCTATAGGCAAAAGCCGCAGCCACATAACCAATATGATTCGGATGTTGTTGCTCCCTGATAGGGTGAAAACAATGATCAATGAGAAAAAATTGTCTATGGGTCATGCAAGAGCGTTGATTAATGTTGAAAATGCGGAAAGTATTGCAGAAAAAATAGTTTCTCAGAGCTTAAGCGTTAGACAAACTGAAAAACTGATAAAGGACCTACATCAAAACAACAATCAAAAAGAGCAGAGATATACTAGAAATCAAGATATGACAGTAATAGAAGGCGCTATATCTTCTCAACTTGGTTTAAAGATCAAAATTAATGACAACAATTCTAAGGGTAAAGTTATGATACGGTATGATAATCCAAATGAATTGGATTTGATATTGAAAATTTTGAATAGGAAACTTGAGGCATAGCTAGTAGTTGGCTAGCAAAGCAACAAACCAATATCAACTGTTGGTGTCATGAAAGTAGCTGACACTGGAATCCAGGAATTTTATTAAGTTGGTAAGCATAAAAGTATAACTTCTACGTCATACCGCCGCGGTATCCGCTAACAAGCAGCGGGGTGACGATTGTCAGGGTAGCTGTCATCCCAGTGCCCTGACTACTTGATCCAGGAAAAAGAATGGTGTCATCCCAGTGCGTGATACCCTAGTAGAAATCGTTTTTGTAATTGCAACATTCGTGCAATCTTTAGCCATAAATATTTAAAAAATTTACCAAATGAAAAAAAAGGCAAAAGAAACCCTGGGGTTATTATCCGCTTTAAAATATTGGCGTTTTTTATGTTTTAAACGCTTGACAAGCAAGATTAAGCTGCTTTTAATTGCAACTAACTTACGCTGCAAATGTTTAAGAAATTTACTAAGCAGAAAAAAAGACAAAGAATCCCCGAGTTAGCTAGTCTTTTACTATCTCTGTCGAGTATTGGCATTTTTTGATGTCTTGTAACGCTTTATAAGCGCGTTCAGCTTATTTAGATAAAAATCTAGATGTAGATGAAGTTTTGTAAAGACATACAGTATCTATATACTGCAAAAAATTGAACATAAGACGCCGATACATTAAGTAATCCTTACCTTTTAATCTGCAGATTGGCGAAAGCAAATACAATAGCTTCACTATCATGATAAGGGCGCTGGCGAAGGGTGTCAAGTAAGTTTCTATATAATATTTTCTAAAATAAATAGACTTCTCGCATCCAATTTCGGTAGCGCGCGACACACAACTGCAATGACAAGGTTTTGTAAGATAAACATCATATTCACACGAAGTACTTGACTTCACTTGTACTAAGAAGCATTTTATATATGTTGTGTGCCCGTAGCTCAGCTGGATAGAGCAACAGCCTTCTAAGCTGTGGGTCGTAGGTTCGAATCCCACCGGGCACACTCTTTTATCAATACTTTCTATAAATCTTCAAGTACTCTGGCACCACATTTTCAATTGCTAATGGTCGAACCTTCATTGTTTCAAGGTCAACTGACTTTTCGATTGAACTATTCATCATAACTTTCACCTGATCTTGAGTAAGCATAGGGTTCGTATCTCCGGTTATTGGTTTTAGCAGCATAGAAATAATTTTATTTTCTAAAAAGAAAGCTATTAACTTTGCCATTGGAAAAGATACATTGATCAACAAACACTTTCTGTTAGTAACATTCAGAATAAACTTCAATAAGCTTTTGAAGGAGTAAACCTTTGGTCCACCCATGTTATAAATTTTCTTGTCTTGCTTATTAAAACTGATAATACGATATACCACTTCAGCTAAGTCTGTTACACATATGGGCTGAAATTTAGTCGTTCCATTGCCAATTAGTGGTAAAAAAGGAAGAATAGTTGCTAGTCTTGCAAATTTATTAAAGAAGTTGTCTTCTTTACCAAATACAAGGCTTGGCCTAATTATTATTGCTTTTTGAAATGCTGAAGTTACAGCTTTTTCACCTTCCAATTTACTTTTGGCATATTTTGACAACTTGCTATTTTCTATTCCCATAGCAGAAAAATGTATCATCATAGGTACATTTTTCATTTTTGCAGCTTTTGCTATCCTTTCAGCTATTTTAACGTGAACAGCGTAAAAATCGTGCTTTTTTGCTTCATATAATATTCCCACTAAGTTTATAGCTACATCACATTCTTCCATACCATCCAGAACTGATTTTTCATCAAAAAAATCGCCTTTAAATATTGATATTTGTCCTAAATTGCCACACAATTTTAAACAAGCAGCTTTTTCCTGATTACGAGTGAATATCTTTATTAAATATCCTTCTGCTGCCAAGCGTCTTACGATGTGTTTCCCTATAAACCCCGTTCCACCAAAAATAATTACACGTTTTGTCACAATTAAAGTTCCTAATAATTTGTTACTGTAAATTAATACAATGATTTCGCTTAATATTTTATTACGAATTCCCGTACAATAAGATCCATTTTCATTCCTCGTGAGCCTTTAACTAGAATTGCGTCATTATTCTGAATAATGTTAGCTAAATCACTTTTCAATTGATTAGAATCATTAAAATGCGTGCCTCTTATATTATCTGGCAAAAGCTCATGCAATTCTAACATAAATTTACCAACTGTATAAACTTTATCTATATTATTTTCTGTGATAATCTTAACCAAATCTGTATGAAACTCTATGCTTTCATCACCAAGTTCCAACATATCACCAAGCAAAGCTACTTTTCTCTGATTAGAATATGTACTCAAAGTTTTTATTGCAGTTTTCATCGAAGCAGGGCTGGCGTTATAGGAGTCATCAATTAAATGTATATATTTTTTATTGCATTTGACCTTATGAATATCGCCTCTACCTTTCGCTACACTAAAATTCTTAAGTGCAAGTGGTAATTTTGATAAATCAAGTCCGAGGCTTTGCACAACTGCTGCAACAGCAAGTAGCGAATAAGCAAAATGCTCACCTTGTACACGTAAATTACAGTTTATAATTTGATTATCACTCAGCCTGATTTTTAAACTTAATCTATTAGCAACTCGGTTTGATGTCATTCCAGCGCGTGACGCTGGAATCCAGTCTTTATTATACAACCGTCTGATATGCTCATTTGCAATTGAACTTCCTGGATCCAAGTAGTCAAGCACTGGGATGACAGAAGATAGTGCTGAAATGACAGAAGATTCATCGTTTCTTATTAAGTTTAGTAAACAAACTTCAGCATTTTTATCTTTACCGAAGCTTATTACATTTCTATTGGCGTGTGATGAGAGATAATCATAATATTTATTATCTCTGCTTAAAACCAAAGTACCGTTATTTTTCATACCATACAGAATTTCTAACTTCGCTTGTGCAACGTCAAATAGTGATGAAAAATTTTCAGTATGTGCAGGTTCGATGTTGGTAATAACTGCAATATTCGGATTACTAATTTTTGATAATTCTTTTATTTCACCAGCTTTATTCATTCCCATTTCAAGAATTAAGTACTGGCAGTTTTTTGGAGCTTTCAGAATTGTCAAAGGCAATCCTATATTATTATTTAAGTTACCTTCGTTTGCATGGGACACTCCATATTGCGATAAAACAGTATGCAGCATATCCTTTGTAGTGGTTTTCCCGACACTGCCTGTAACTGCAATAACTTTAGCATCAATAAGAACATTTCTAATGTAGTATGATGCCATATCGTGCAAAGCTTTCAGGGTATCTTGTACAATCATGAGAGGGAAACTTTTATATTTACCCTCACTCACTATTGCAGCGACAGCCCCTTTTAAAAACGCTTCATGCAAAAAATTATGGCCATCAAAATTCTTTCCCTTGAGGGCAATAAATAAATCACCTTTTTTTATGCTTCTTGTGTCCGTTGAAATATTTGAGCTATGTATCCAATTACAACCATTTACGTCTCTTCCGCCAGTTGCATCAATGATATTATTTGTGTTCCATTTAAACATAATTTAGAGTATTCTTTATAATAAATTGAACAATAAAAGTAGCGAAAATACTACATGTTTTAGACAATGTGCAAATAATGGTTGCAATCCCTATAATTCTATCTTATAATGAATATAGAAGTTTAAATTTTTTCGTCTATAATTAAAATGTATTTAGTTGTAGAAAGTACCTTGGAGGTATGTATGTTCACAGGAAAAAATGAAAAATCTACTTCTATACTAGCTAAAGTTGGTAATGCAGCTTCGGGAGTAGGAAGTTTTCTGGGTAGAGGTGTAAAAGTTCTAGTCAAGGGTGCAGTGTACCCTATATGGCCAAAGAGTTGGTTTAAGTCCTGGGATGAAATGCGGCACGACATAAAAAATGGCGGACGTTCTATTATTGGCAACCCACTTGAAGAATATGATCCACCTATAGAAACCACACAAGCTAGTGAGGATCTTGGTGTCCAAATAATGGAGCAAAAGAAAGGAACAGGAAAGGTAACTTTTTTAGCATCAAGGACTCTGACAGGGGATATACCCTATTTGACGCCAGAACGATTAGGTGAAATAAAGCAAAACCTGCCAAATGTAACTATCTTTAAAGAAGAAAACAAAGTTGTAATTGAAGTTGATGTTAAAAAAATAATTGAAGACATCAAAAAGAACAATCCAGGAATTGATGAGAAAAGAATAAAAGAGCTTGCTCTTGAAAAAATTGCTGAAGGAGCTGAAGGAGTTGGTGGCAACCTTAAAAAGCTAGCAAAAATTACTGGCGGAGAATTTAAAGTTCACACAGACTTAAAATTGCTGTATGGTATTGCAGAAAAATTGTATAAGGAATATGATGATCAAAAGCAGTCATCAGACAAAGTTGTGAAGTCTGATGTTGGTCAGCCTTCAGAAACTATAGCTTCAGGTGAGAAAAAATGGGCGCAAGAAGCTATAAAAGCAGGTAAGTCGCAAAGTTGTGGAATGCAAAAATAAGTTATAGGGGAGTATTATGAGTGAAGCTAAAAAAATAGAGGAAAGACATCATAGTCTAACTGTTCCTGGGGATATGTATCACTTACAACCAGGAGTTATTACTGGAAAAAGGGTAAGTGGAATAGAAACCTCTTTGAAAGAACAGCAGGACATGGTAAAAGAACAAGTAAGGGAACTTGTAAGCTCTTTAAATCTTGAAGATGCTTCTGGTGAAACGATAAAACCACTATCTACACCTAATGTAGAAAAAAACGAAGGAAGAGGGAAAGGTCGCTCTTAAAATATGAGCAATGAAGTTTATGATAGCAATAACATCTTTGCTCAAATATTAAGAGATGAGTTACCTTGTGAGAAGGTACATGAAAATGAAAATGTACTAGCTTTTCATGATAAGTACCCTGACGCACCAGTTCATATTTTAGTTATACCAAAAAATCAATATATTTCATATGATGATTTCATTCTAAAAGCTCCTGAAGAGGAAATAGCGGATTTCTTCAAAACTGTAAGAGAGATAGCACACAAATATAATCTAGAAAAAACAGGATATAGATTAGTCACTAACTACGGTGAAAATGGAGAGCAGGTTGTACCACACTTTCACGTGCATATTTTAGGTGGTAAAAAATTAGGAAAGCATGTAAACTCATAGTGTTATATGTTTTGTTAAATGAGCGAATATTTAACCATAGTAATCTTTATCTGCGTATCAATTGTAGTATCTTTTGCTTTAGGTATATTGCCTATGTTTCTTGCAGTGAGTAAGCCAGATGGTGAAAAGCTTTCCACATATGAGTGTGGCTTCAATCCACTATCCAGTGCAAGAAAAAATTTTGACATTAAATTTTATCTAGTTTCAATATTATTTATAATATTTGACTTAGAAATTGCTTTTCTTTTTCCTTGGGCTGTTTCTTTATCTAAGATAAGCTATGGTGGATTTTGGTCTATGATGGTATTTCTTGCAATACTCACTATAGGTTTTATCTATGAATGGTGTAAAGGTGCATTAGAGTGGGAGTAGTTTATGACAAATCAAATTCTATCTAATGATGACTGGGGTCGTTATAAAAAAGAAGGGTTTCTTGTCACTAAATTTGGTGATTTAACAGATTATGTAATGAATTGGGCAAGGTCTGGTTCATTGTGGCCAATGACATTTGGTCTTGCATGTTGCGCAGTTGAGATGATGCATACTGCATCCAGCCGTTATGATCTTGATAGATATGGTATAATGTTTCGTGCAAGCCCACGTCAATCAGATGTGATGATTGTTGCTGGCACACTAACTAATAAAATGGCAGCAGCATTGCGCAAGGTTTATGATCAAATGGCAGACCCGAAGTATGTTATTTCCATGGGAAGTTGTGCAAATGGTGGTGGTTATTACCATTACTCTTATTCAGTAGTCCGAGGCTGTGATAGAATTGTGCCAGTTGACGTGTATGTCCCTGGATGCCCACCAACCGCTGAGGCGTTGCTATATGGAATGCTATGCCTACAAAACAAAATAAAACGGACTCGGAATGGATAAAACTGCAAAGTATATACAAAAAAAGACCAAATGCGAGTGCATTCAAAAAGATGATGGCATTATTATAATATATTCAACTTTAGATGAAATTGAAAAGCACCTATTCTTTCTACGTGATGATGAAAAGTGTAGGTTTGAACTATTAGTTGATATTTTTGGGGTTGACTATCCAAATAGAGAGAAGCGTTTCGAGCTAATATACAATCTGCTCAGCATTGTGCATAATATTAGAGTACACATAAAGCTTCAGTTATGTGAAAGCGACATGCCTCCAAGTGTAGCGAAGATATTTAGTACGGCTTTGTGGTTTGAGCGTGAAGTGTTTGATATGTATGGAATAGAGTTTTCTGATCACCCTGATTTGCGTAGGATTCTAACAGAATATGGATTCAAAGGTCATCCAATGTTAAAAGATTTCCCTCTCACTGGTTATGAGGAAGTAAGATATGATATAGAGACAAAAAAGGTTGTGTATAATCCTATAGATTTACCGCAAGATTTTCGTATGTTTGATAGCTTATCGCCTTGGGAAGGTAAAACCATAAAAGTAAATACAAAGGAGTAGAAAATGACAGTACAAAGAAAAAAAATATCTTTAATCGGTGCAGGAAATATCGGTGGAACTCTCACCCATATGATTGCACTAAGGGAACTCGGTGATGTTGTTTTACTTGATATTAGTGATGGAATACCACAAGGTAAAACACTCGACATAGAAGAATCATCCCCTATTGATGGATTTAATGTCAATATTACTGGCACAAATAGGTATGAAGATATAAAAAACTCCGATGCAATTATAATAACCGCTGGCATCGCTAGAAAACCTGGAATGAGCAGGGATGACCTCCTGCAAACCAATGCTAAAGTAATGAAGGAGGTTGGCGAAAATGTTAAAAAATATTCTCCAAACGCGTTTGTAATAGTGGTTACCAACCCTTTGGATGCCATGGTTTCAGTGGTGCATAAATTTTCAAACCTTCCAACTAATATGATTGTTGGCATGGCAGGAGTGCTTGATTCTTCCCGTTTTCGTTACTTTCTTGCAAGTGAGTTAAATATCTCAGTTGAAGATATATCTGCTTTTGTGCTTGGAGGACATGGCGACACTATGGTACCACTAATCAATTGTGCTTCAGTTGCTGGAGTTCCACTTACTCAAATTATCGATATGGGTCTTATCACACAGAAAAAAGTCGATGAAATAGTTGAACGCACTCGCAATGGCGGTAAAGAAATAGTTGATCTGCTTAAGTCTGGATCTGCATACTACGCTCCTGCATCTTCAGCTATATGCATGTTAGAATCATATTTAAAAGATAAGAGGCGCATATTACCATGTGCTGCTTACCTTAATGGTGAATATGGTGTAGAAGAGTTGTTTATTGGTGTTCCTGTAATTATTGGAAAAAACGGAATTGAAAAGATCCTAGAAGTTAAAATGAATGATAGTGAACAAGAAATGTTTAATAAGTCTGTAAACTCGGTGAGAGAGCTGGTGAAATCTTTAGGTTCATAAGCAAATTAATGGTTTTATAGAGCTTCTTTATAGCTCAAACAGCCTAAAAAAGTTGCTTGTGGTTACCTTCGCTACTTGTTCTGGTGACTCATTCCACAACTCTGCCAAACAATCAACAACGTATTTCACCATTGCTGGTTCATTCTTTTTTCCCCTATAAGGCTCAGGTGATAGATATGGTGCATCAGTTTCGACTAAAACACGCTCGCGTGGTACATTTTGTGCAATTTCTCTGAGTAAGCTCGCATTTTTAAAAGTAATAATTCCAGAAAATGAAATATATAACCCCAAATCTATAGATTGATAAGCAAGTTCTTTAGAGGAAGCAAAGCAGTGCATTACTCCACTAAAAGCACCGGCTTTCATTTCTGACCTTAACATATCGATCATCTCATTATCAGCGCTTCTTGTGTGAATAACTAAAGGTAGTCCAGTTATTCTTGACGCTTCTATATGTAATGCAAAACTTTTTTTCTGATTGTCTTTGTTGTCAGATTTATAAAAATCTAACCCGGTTTCACCGATACTAATTACCTTTTGGTTCTTGGTAAATTCAACTAATTCATCAACATGTATACACTCACCGTTTTCTATAGCAGCATCAAGCGGATGTATACCAACAGAGGAGTAGACCTGATCATAGGATGAAGAAATTTTTAATAACTTAGGAACATCGTCAATGCTTACGCATATGTTATGCAAAACCTTTACACCATTTTGCTCTGCCCTTGAAATTACTTTTGGTATTTCATCGTCAGAAAAATAAATCAAGTGGCAATGAGAATCTACTATCATGAGCTTATTGTTGAGGCTTTTATTATAGAAGAAAACTCTTCTATCACTGTTTTATAAACTTCTTTTTTAAATGATATAGCACTGGCTACTAAACTATCTATACCTTGCCAACGCCACTCTTTGAACTCTGGATGACCAGTATAATTAATATCAATGTCCTCATCCTCTCCGCAAAACTTCATTAAGAACCACCTTTGCTTTTGACCAGAATATTTTCCATTCCAGCATATTGGTATAACTTCTTCAGGCAAGTTGTAGTATATCCAATCCTTGCTTTTAGTTATAACCTTTACTTTATTAGTACCAACCTCCTCTAGCAACTCACGTAACGCTGCTTGTTCCAGTTCCTCACCATCATCAACACCTCCTTGTGGCATCTGCCAGTAAGAATCGCTATCAAAGCGTTTTCCAATAAAGGCATGTCCTTGTCTGTTAAATAGCATTATGCCAACACAAGGACGGTACTTATCTTTCTGCTCAACCACGAGTACGCTCTGTTTTTAAATGATTTGTTACAGAAGTTTTAATTAATTTTCCATTTTTTTCTTTCTTCATCTCTTCAACAATTTTCTTTGCAACTTCCTTTGCACTCAAGTTCGAGTTATCAATTTCAAGCGAACCCTCAGGTATAAATAGCCTTTTCCCTTCAATTTTCTTTATAGCAAAATCCGGATCAGTAATTTTATTTTCCTGATATCTCTCTTCTGATTGGACACGTCTTACTAGTTTTTCATTATTACAATGTAATACTACAGAAAAAATTTCCATGTCCATTTTTTTACTTAAATTTACCACTGAGTTATATAATCTTTGGTCATAGGGATCACCCTCTATCAATTCATTTGTAAATATATAATGTTTTGATTTTACGTAGTGTTTTTCCAGTATTGCTAATACATTTTCCCTAACTGCAAAAATTTTTTCCCATAGGTCATCTGGAACTTCAGCGTTTTGTAATTTAACAATATCAAATATAATATTATTGAATAGATTATTGCTTACTATTACTGCACCAATGATTTTACACAGTTCCTTTGCAGTAGTAAACTTACCACTGCCTGGAAAGCCGATTAAGTAGATGAGAGTCTTGCCCATAATGAATACTAGTAAAAAGCTATTTTCAATTATATAAAAAGTATATACATTGTACATGCTAAAAACATGATGATAAAATAGATGCAGGTAATACCTTTAACAAGTAGTTGCGTTGAAAATAGTTCATATTTAGAAATTTTGAGTATATAATTATAAATGAATCATATAACCTGTAAACAATGCTTAGCGATATGGAATCGATAAGAAGTACAATTGAAGAGATAATAGATCAAAATAAAGGTCATGATATAGTAACTTTTGATGTGCAGAATAAAACCGTTATTGCAAAATATATGATTATTGCATCTGGTGATTCAAGCCGTCACGTTAAAGCTTTAGCTGAGCACGTAATAAAAAGCCTCAAGCCACATGATAAAATAGATGTAGAAGGTATGGATGAAGGCAATTGGGTAGTTTTGAATTTTCAAGGCATAATGGTTCACATATTCAGGCCGGAAGTAAGGGAGTATTATAAAATAGAAGAGTTATGGAACTGATTGCCTGGATAGCTGGTGCACAACTGCACAAACGTTGTAATTTTGAAGGCAACTCCTGCACAGGTAGTGGTGTCATGAAAGTAGCTGACACTGGAATCCAGTTTTTCATGCAATTTCATCGAAAACGTTGTATAGTGTGCTTGTTTATAATTAAGTTCCAGTGTCTGGGCGCTGGCTTCTCTATTAGGGTTACCTTCGGCATTAATGACAGGATAGACTGGGGTTTATAAAATGAAACACGCATCTGAATTTTTAAATTTCATCCAAGAAAGAGGGTACCTATACCAATGCACAAACATTGAAGGACTAGATCAATTATTATTGCAGAGCAATTATATAGTTGCATACATTGGGTTTGATTGCACAGCACCAAGTCTTCATGCTGGTCACCTAATTCAGATTATGATGCTCTGTCACCTACAAAAATTTGGTTATAAGCCGATAGTCTTACTTGGAGGTGGCACAACAAAAATTGGTGACCCATCCTTCAAAGATAAAGCAAGAAGCATCTTGCCTGTAGAGAACATCAATCAAAATACATCCAGTATAAGGAGAATATTAGAGAAAATGGTGTCTTTTAATGACAGCAAGACTGGTGCAATGATAGTAAATAACGCAGATTGGTTGGATAACATAAAATACATAGATTTTTTGCGTGATATAGGAGCTTATTTTTCTGTAAATCGTATGCTAAGTTTTGATAGTGTGAAAACCAGGCTGGATAGAGAGCAAACCTTAAGCTTTCTGGAATTTAATTACATGCTATTGCAAGCTTACGACTTTATTGAATTAAACAAAAAATATGATTGTCGTCTGCAGATTGGAGGGTCAGACCAGTGGGGAAATATAGTAAACGGAATTGAACTTGGAAAAAAGTTGAATTTACCTGAGCTATTTGGCCTTACCATGCCTCTTTTATTAAATGCACAAGGAAAAAAAATGGGCAAAACTGAAAGTGGAGCAGTGTGGCTTGATGATAATATGCTAAAGCCTTACGACTACTGGCAATATTTTCGCAACGTTGATGATCAAGATGTTGGACGTTTTTTAAGATTGCTCACTGATGTGCCAATTGATGAGATTAGAAAATTAGAGTCTTTAAAGGATCAAGAAATAAATGAAGCAAAAAAGGTCTTGGCAACAGAAGTGACAAAAATATGTCATGGTGACAAAGAAGCGGAACTTGCACAATTTGCTGCAATTTCTGCTTTTGAGAATGAAGATAGCTCACTACTTCCTGATTACATCATAAAAAAAGAACAAGTTGCAAGCGGCATATCCTTAGTAGACCTACTACATGACACCGATTTTGAACCTTCAAAAGGCGCTGCAAAGCGTTTAATACAGGGCAATGGATGCAAAGTTAATGATAATATTATAAACAACGTTAATTATATAATAAATTCCGAGAGCTTCAAAGGTCAGTCATTTATAAAATTATCTGCAGGAAAGAAGCGCCATATTAAAGTTGTGGTAGATTAGGTCTCGAAGTAAGAAAACAAATTTTATACAAGTGAGAAATTAGATATGGAGCAAATTTTCAAAATTCGAGAATTATGTATAAAACAAGACCCGCTGCAAAAGGTGATGACAAAATGATGTGAGAGAGGTAAAAGAAGAATAAGCAGATTGAGTAAGGTAAAAAAATGAGCTTTAATTACTATAACATAAAGAAACACCCAAGAAACTTTCGTAATATAACAGGTTTAACTATAGAGGAGTTCGAAAAGGTGGTGGAAAAAGTGAGGTCTGAGTGGGAAAAACTTGAAAAACAGAAAAAGTGCCATGGCAGAAGATCACAACTACCAACTCTGGAAGATAAGTTATTTTGCGTAATTTTGTACTATCGCACTTACATAACACATAGATTTTTAGGGTGCCTGTTCAATGTGCACAACGCAAATGTATGTAGGTTACTGAAGAAAATAGAGCCATTACTTGCCAAAAAAGTTACTATAACAAAAGATAGAAGTATGACACCAGAAAAAATACTAAAGATTCTGGCTGATGTTACAGAACAGCAAATACAGAGACCAGAAGATAGTAAAAAACGGAAGAAATCATATTCAGGAAAAAAAAGAACCAACACTATGAAAACTGAAATTATTGTTGAGGAGCATGGAAAAATTTTGTCAGTGTCAAGGTCACATCGCGGTAAAATTCATGATTTTCGTATAAGGAAACAAGAAAAATATTTACCAATGAACAGCATAAAATATGCCGATTCTGGATATCAAGGTTGGCAAAAATTGCAAAGCAATGTTGTAATTCCACACAAGAAGTATCGTAAGAAGCCATTAACCCTGGAACAGAAGGAATATAATAGAAGACTAGCATCGTTCAGAATGAGAGTAGCAAATAAGATCCGTGAGATAAAGATATTTAAGATTATGTCGCATGTTTACCGCAATTTTCAGAAGAAATACAACTTGAGATTTAATATTATTGCTGGTATTGTAAATCTTAAGCACGCCTTTTAGTTAATCTTGATTTTAGTCATCCTCCTTTCCTTTTTTTATCGCTTGATTCGCAGCAGGTCTACAACTGGAAAGATAGTAGAAAGCGAAATTCTATTATATATAGCTAAAGTGGCTTAGGTTTACCTACAATTTGAAAAACAACAAATTCGTCATTCCGCTACTCATTAGCGGAATCTATACCGCGAATGAATCCATAACTGTACGGACATTGCAATTTCGGCCTACCAGGAGGGCTATGCCTCTTATCCAAGTACCCTCTTCTTGTCATCCCAGTGCTTGACACTGGGATGACATCATCCTTTTTTTGGGATTCCAGCGTCACGCGCTGGAATGACACCTCTCTTGGGCTCTCTTAGCTATAAATATTAAGGAATTTACCAAACGAAAAAAAAGGCAAAAAAAGCCCCATGATTGGCTAATTACTTACATTATACTTGCAAGTATGGCGTTTTTTTATTCTAAACACTTAATAACCGCGATTCAGCTACTTTTAAACCGCAACTAATCTAAATTATAAACGTTAAGAAATTTACTAAACAGAAAAAAAGGCAAAAGAAACCCTAGGGTAGCTAGTTATTCACTATCCATTTTTTAAGTTGGCGTTTTTTTTATGTTTTAAACGCTTTATAAGCGCGTTTCAGCTTATGTAGGTAGAAATTTTATAAGACATAAGGTGCACATAGTGCAAAAAATTAAACATGAGACGCCAGATACGTGAGTTTTTTTGTCATTTAATCTGTACAGAGAAGATAAATAAATAGCTTCAGTGTTTATGATAAGGGGGCTGGCGGAGTTTGTCAAGTGGTTTTTTAGCCACGTTTCCCTGTTATAATGTTCGTTTGCTTGACCTAAGATCCAGGAGTATTTAAACTGAACCCTATACAGTGCTAAAAATGATAGGAAATCTAAGCGGAATAGTTGATGAAGTGCGCAGTGATCACATAATCCTGAACGTGAATGATGTTGGCTATATGGTGTATCTTTCAGCCAAAACTTTAAGTGCTTGTGCAATTGGAAGTAGAATCAAATTACTTATCGAAACCTATGCAAATAACAGAGAAAACACTACTCAGCTATATGGTTTTATAAGCAAAGAAGAACAGCAGTGCTTGAGGTTGCTAGTTAAAGTAAGCGGCGTTAGCTATAAAACTGCAATGTCAATTTTGGGCAAATTAACTCCAGAACAGCTATTTTTGGCAATTATGAATGAAGATAAAGTAGCACTCAAGATGAGCGGACTTGGCCTGAAACTCATAAATCGAATCATCACTGAATTGAGTGGCAAAGTGAGTAAACTAGAAATAAATAACAATAACTTTAATCCAATTAATGAAGATGCCCTTTCAGCATTGATCAATCTTGGATATGAAAAAATGAAAGCTTATGATACGATAAAGAAAATACAAGACGAATCGTCAAATCTGGACACTAAGGATATTATTCGCATAGCGCTTAAGGAGCTCTTAACATTATGAAATCAATATCGTGCGGTAAAGAATATACTGAAGATGTGCGCAATATTAACATCAGGCCTGAGCAACTTGATGATTTTGTCGGGCAAAAAGACTTAATACAAAATTTAAAAGTGTTTATAAACGCTGCACAGACGAGAACTGAAGCTTTAGATCACGTTTTATTATATGGTCCTCCAGGGCTTGGCAAAACAACTTTAGCACAAATTGTTTCTAAAGAATTAAGAGTTAGCTTTCGCGCAACTTCTGGTCCTTTACTTAGTAAAGCTGGAGATTTGGCCGCAGTGCTTACCACTTTAAATGCAAAAGATGTTCTATTTATCGACGAAATTCATAGATTAAATCGCAGCATCGAAGAAGTTTTATATACTGCTATGGAAGATTTTTGCCTGGACATATTAGTAGGTGAAGGTCCATCTACTCGCACTTTAAGGATAGATCTACCACCATTTACGCTAATTGGAGCAACAACACGGCTTGGATTACTTTCTGCGCCACTGAGAGATCGTTTTGGCATTCCTTTGCACCTTGAGTTTTATTCTTTTGAGGAGCTAGTCGATATTATAAAAAGAGGCGCAAGAGTTCTTTCTGCTGAAATTGAAGAGGGTGCTGCGCGGGAAATTGCCTGCCGTGCGCGCGGCACTCCAAGAATTGCTTTGAGGTTACTCAGAAGAATAAGGGATTTTGTTGAAGTGAAAGATGATAAAAAAATTACTTATGAAGTCGCTGATTCTGTATTACTAAAATTGGGTGTAGATAAAATGGGACTCAATAAACTTGATATGAATTATCTAAGATTTTTATTCAACACTTCAGGCCCTGTTGGAATTGACACCATATCTATTGCGCTATCCGAAGATGTTGGCAATATTGAAGAAACAGTAGAACCTTATTTAATCAAAATTAGTTTTGTAAAGCGCACACCAAGAGGGCGCGTTCTAACCGATCAAGCAAAGGAGTATTTGAGCTTTCAACATTAAACATCATAATTTATATTGACTAATTGGCGTGGTATCTATATGCTAACATTTATATATTAAAAATAATGGAGGCATATATGTTAACTAATAGCACTGAAACTGTATCTTTAATTGAAACTTCTTCTAATCTAAATATCAGTCCTTCTGATAATAATTCGATTTCGGATACTAAAAATGTACCTAAATCAACACTAGATGAGAACGTACCTAAATACGTCACTCTTAATAATGCAGAAGAATGGAATGAGTTCTTTATAATGCAGAACAACACTTCTACTAATACCACTAATAAAAAGAAACCAAAACCTTATATTCATAAGGATAGTAATGGTATATGTACATATACTGCTCGGGATGAGAATAAATATGGTGGTAAGAACATTATAGGCAAAATTGCTGAACAAATTAAAGAAGAGATATCTAAAAATATAGAAAATAATGATATAGAATTTATAAACTTAAAGAAAGCAAAAATGAAGATAATATTATTGAGCCTGCCGTAAGAATTGCGATAGGTAGTAATACAAAAGAAATAAGCATGAGTGACATTCTAAATAACGATTTGTGTAAACAATATGGCGTGAAAGCAATTACATTATTGCTACCTCAAAGTAAAGCAAGGGGGCTACGTTGCCGGGTTGATGAACATGGAACAAGAATTTATGAAGTAGCTAATGGGTCATATCAAATGACTTTAAAGTGGAATGCTCAAGGAAAAGAATGTAATATTAAAATTAATATTCATGATAATGGCTCCGTAGAACTTATTGAGGGTAATGGTGTTACTATGGAGCAATTAGCTGCACATAAAGAAGTAAAAGTAGGAAGGCAATATGAAGCAAAGCCTTTACATGAAGTGTTAGCATCACAATTGCCACAAACACAATTACAACAAAGCTCTGAAGAAGTAAAATTTTTGGAGCAGCATTCAACAAATGTAGAAGACTTGAGCGGCGCATCACAAAAGCATCAAGCTCCTGCTGCTTCAAAATAGGTAAAGTAGTGAAAATTCAGTATAAGTTGCTTGCATCTGCAAGTAACTTATACTTTTATGATGAGCAACACAATACTACCAAGAAATTTCTACGAGCGGCCAACTTTGGTTGTAGCCGGGGAGTTACTAGGAAAGATGCTAAAATTTTCTAACTTTAGTGGAATAATAACCGAAGTTGAAGCCTATATAGGAATGAGTGACCCAGCTTGTCATGCAGCTAAGGGTTATACTAACCGAACCTCAGTAATGTTTGGTATGCCGGGGTTTTCATATGTGTACTTTATATATGGAATGTATTACTGTTTAAATATTGTAACAGAAGCAGAAGGGTTCCCAGCAGCAGTGTTAATACGGGGATTAAAGCTCATTGAACCGCTTGAGGCAAATTTAGGTGGGCCAGGAATATTGTGTAAAAGATTAAATATTACAAAAGAACATAACAAACAGGACCTTACTATAAGCCACGAATTTTGTGTTTATGAATCTTACCTCAAACCAGATTATATTTGCACCCCGAGAATCGGAATTAGTAAAGGCCAAGAGAAATTTTGGCGGTTTAAGATTTTCTAAACTTAAGACCTTGCGTAGACTATTTGCCAATCGGATAATCACCAGTGAAACAAGCATCACAATATTGTGGTGTAGCATTGTTACGCTTTTCTGCTTTAACAGCCTGATATAGTCCATCAATACTCAAGAAGGCTAGGCTATCTACTCCTATAACTTCCTTAATTTCCTCTACAGATTTATTTGCAGCAATTAAATCTTTGCACTCTGGCGTATCTATTCCATAAAAACAAGAATGCTTAATTGGTGGGCTTGAAATTTTGAGGTGAATCTCTTTTACTCCTGCATCCTTTAACATAACTATTATATTTGTTAACGTACTACCACGCACTATACTATCATCTATTAAAATTATGTTTTTACCTTTCAAAATGTGCTTATTAGCATTGAATTTTAATTTTATTCTAACTTTACGTACTTCAGCGGTTGGTTGTATAAAAGTTCTTCCTATGTAATGATTACGAATTATTCCCAGTTCCATAGGTAACCCTGAATGCTTTGCATATCCAATAGCTGCAGGTATTCCAGAATCAGGTATTGGTACAACCATATCCATATTGTTTTTTGGTGGGCTCTCTTCTGCAAGTATTCTTCCTATTTCTTTTCTTATATCATATATGGACCTATTCTCCATTATGCTGTCTGGTCTTGAAAAATAAACGTATTCAAAAATACAAAAACTTGATTTTTGCTGTGGGAAAGGAAACATTGAGGCTAGCTTACTATCCGAACTGATGGTAACTAATTCGCCTGGTTCTATTTCTCTAACAAATTCTGCATTTACTATATCAAGAGCACAAGTTTCAGATGCAAGAACGTAAGAACCGTTTAACTTTCCTAAAACAAGAGGCCTGATTCCAGATGGATCACGTACTCCAATAACTACTTCTTGATTGATTGCCACAAAAGAATAAGCACCTTGTATTTGCTTTAATGCATATATAAAACTCTCTAAGAAGCTATCTTTTTCACCGCTTGCTGTCAGATGTACTACTACTTCTGTGTCAATATCTGACTGAAAAACACACTCTTGTTTAATTAATTGTTCGCGTATCGGAGAAATATTAATTAAATTACCATTATGTGCTATGGCAAAATCCCCAAATTTGCCACTTTTGCCAAACATGGGCTGCACTCCAAATTTACTACCACTTGTTGAGTATCGAACATGACCTATTGCACAATCTCCAGGTAAGGATTTCTTTATTTCATCTATATCATCAAATACGCTGCTCACTTGACCTTGAAAGTGATAAGAGTGCAGCTTATCGTTGTTACTGGTTACTACGCCAAAAGACTCTTGACCTCTATGCTGCAAAGCGTGGAGAGCAAGTATAGAGTTAAAAGCAGCACTTTGGTTGCAACTTATGCCAAATACCCCACACTCCTCACGCATTTCATCTAGCATAAAAACTATTAAGTAAAGTTTAATTTTACTTTAGCATAGGTAAAATACAAGCATTTTGTTGTTCATCTGCTTTTATTGCCAGCAATAATCCTATGCATATCAAGCTTGCAGCAGTTGTACTTCCTCCATAGGAAAGAAATGGCAATGGGTCGCCTATCACAGGTAAGAGGCCTATTGACATTCCAATGTTTACAAAAAAATGAGCGCTAAAAAAGGCGAAAATGCCGATAGATACCGACTTAGAAAAATAATTTTTCGACCTATAAGCGATAGAGAAAATTATGCCAAGTAATGAGGTATAAAGCAAAATTAAAGCCATGCTACCTAAAAAGCCCCATTCCTCACTCAGCACTGCAAAAGCAAAATCTGTACGCTTTTCCGGCAAAAATCCAAGTTGAGTTTGACTTCCGTTAACAAAGCCCTTACCAAGCAAACCTCCTGAACCAATAGCTATTTGAGATTGCTGCGCATTATAACCTATTCCAAGTGGATCCACTGATGAATCCAAAAACGACAATATCCTTTGCTTGTGATAAGGACGTAAAAAAGGCCAGATAGCCGGTACTGCAAAAATGCCAAGAGTTCCACATATTACCGAATGAGATCTTTTTATTATTGCTGTGAATATAATTGACATCCCTATAAGTAACATTATTACAGCTGTGCCTAAATTAGGTTGCTTTAACACCAAGAACACGGGTAAGAAAATAATTATAAGTGCCTTAAGCAATCTTTTAAATTCCATCATTTTATACACACTCTGCTTATCAAAATAGCGAGCAAGCGCAAGTATTAAGCCTACTTTTGCAAATTCTGATGGTTGCAAACTAATTGATCCAATTCTTATCCACCTTGTTGCACCCATTATGTGTGAGCCAAAAAAATTTACTGCTAATAGCGAAATCGCTGCTGCTACATAAAAAAAGTAGGCGTGCTTCAAATAAAAATCTAGCTCTATGAATGACATAGCTATAGCGAGTAGGAAAAAGAAGGAAAATATGACCAGTTGGTGAATCGCAAATGGCACCCACTTTCCTCCAGCAGAAGAGTATTGAACAACAATGCCAACGCAAAACAGCGCTATCACGTTAATGACTAACAACCAATGAATCTTCTTCAGCCTATCCACAATAAAGACCTTATAACCTTAAAGTATAGTAAAATATGAAACAAAGATAAAAATCAAAAAACCAACTTCTCAACTACTAACCGAATTGGAGTGCTATATATTCCAGTCACTATTGTTAAAGCTGCCATAAACAATAGACAGAAAAGCATAGGAAATGGCACATCATTAATTTTGTCCGGTGTCATTCCAGTGCGTGACGTTGCATCATCTTCAAAATACATTTTCTCTACCATCTTCCACATATATATCAATGCAAGGAAAGAGCCAGCAGCAAATATTACAAGGGAAATCCACGCATGAGATTCGATAATTGCTTTCATTATATACCACTTGCTTACAAAGCCATTTGTTAAAGGCACACCGATTAATGCTAAACTGAATAGAGTGAACGCAAGTGCTGTATAAGGCATTGATTTCTTGAGTCCCGATAAATTCTCTATTTTTGTTGTATCAAATTTGTAAGAAATACATCCTGCAGCCATGAATAAAGATGTTTTTATTATGCTGTGGTTTACTATGTGAAGAATTGCTGCAAATACACCTGTTTTTGAGTTAAAACTCAGTGCTAAAATTATATAACCAATTTGGCTGACACTAGAATTAGCAAGCAGTCTTCTTATATCTTTTGCAGTTATTGCAGATATTGACCCAAATATAACAGCGCAAAGTGCGAGGATAATTATCACGTTGCTTAGTGATGGTTTAAATAAGAAGAAATTCTGATGGAAAACAGTATAGAAGATCCTAATGAAAACATATATCATCACTTTTGTCACTGTGCCTGAAAAGAATATGCTAATGAAACTTGGCGCCTCACTATATGCATTAATCAGCCACCTGCTTAATGGAAACAGTGCCATTTTAATTGAGAGACCAACAAAAATGAACAATGTGCCAAGTTTTATGATGTTGTTATCGTATAATGGAACTATTCTTTCAGCCATGTCAGACATATTGAGTGTTCCAGTCATTGAATACAAGAGCCCGATGCCAAATAAATAAAATGTTGCGCCTATTGTTCCACTAATTAGATATTCAAATGCTGCAACCAAGGCTTTTTTATCCCTTCCCATTGAAACTAATACATAAGAAGAAAGAGATGAAATTTCCAAGAAAACGTAAAGGTTAAATATGTCGTTTGTTACTAGAATCCCGAGCAGTCCGCTTAAGCACAGTAGAAATAGAGAGTAAAAACCAGTGATTTTGTTTTTGCTAATCTCTTTTTCGTTAATATAAAAGCTATAAAGCACACTAATCAGCGCTATAAAATTCACTAGGGTTAGAATTAAGGAATTTAACACGTCGATTCTTAACTCTATTCCATACGGAGGAGCCCAATTTCCAAGGTGATAAGTTATAATTTCACCTTTATATGTTTTAATGAGTAGTATTGATGAAATGATAAGAGTGATTGTTGTTGCAATAAAAGAAATAAACCAAGATACCTTGTGTTTCTTGGCAAGAAAGCAAAACATTGATGCAATTATTGGGATAATAACTTGTAAGATTGGTAATTGCATTAAATTGTTGTTAATATATCGTTAAAGTATTAGTATATATAATACTTTTTGTTTTAATACCCTTATGTTATCTAAAATTTGTAATGCAATAAAACGCCTATTACGAAGAGAAGATAAATTTGTAGGAAGAGATGAAAATGGAAATTCTTACTATGAATCAAGTAAAGGAAAAAGGTGGGTTATGTATAGCAGTGTTTCTGAGCCTACAACAGTGCCTCCGGAATGGCATATATGGCTTCACTATACTGATAATGTAGTACCAGTTAATAATAAAAAAAGAAAAGTAAAACATACTCCTAATTTAACGGGTACAAAAGATGCATACTATCCAAACCAAAAAGTGAAAAATTACTATAAAAGCTGGAGTCCTGATAACTAAAGATGCGAAGGTCAAATATACTTGAAATAACCGCTGGATTATTTGTATTAATTTTTACTATTTTTCTGATTTTCTTTGCTATTGATAAGCTATCTTACATAAAGAAAAACTATAAGGATTGCTATAAAATATATGGTCTTTTTGCTAACGCTAACGGTATAGGAGTTGGTGATAGTGTCAAGATCTCTGGTGTAGATGTTGGAAGCATAACTGGTGTATCACTTGACAAAGCTACCTACGTAGCACGAATCGATATGTGTATAAGCAAAGACATAAAATTGCCCATTGATAGTTCAGCTCTGATCACTAGCAGTGGAGTTGTTGGCAGTAAATTTGTTAATATATCACCTGGATCAGATATTAAACTAATCTTGCATGGTGGTAAAATAGAGTATACTCAAGCTGAAGCAAATATGGGTGGAATAATGGACAGAATTCTTGGTATGTTTACAAAGTGAAAATGGCAGGATTCCAAGTATATCCGTTCAGGTAAAGCCTCCTGTAGTTCTAAAGTATTTAAGGAGTTTGCCTTATTTCTTGCCTTTTCTACCGCTTGCTTTGGGGTTTATAGTATAGAAAGTGCCTTAATAGTTGCAGTGCATGTCTATCAATGATAAAATGAAAATTAATTTATTTTGATATTATGATTGGTTTACTGTTTGCCGTACTGTTGTTCCTCTGTGGTAGTGATGCACTTGCAAAACAGGAGCCACGTTCAATAGCTGGAGATAATCACATAAAGGTGATAAATTATAACCCACAAGCTATACATAAGTATACGGGTTTTTATGGTTATCAGTCCAGTATATTGTTTGAACCAGGGGAGGTAATACAAAACCTTTCAATGGGTGATTCAACTGGTTGGCAACTCCTTCCTCAAGGTAATAGATTGTTTATTAAGCCTATAGATGATATTGCCGATACTAATGCAACTATAATTACCAATAAAAGAGTTTATTACTTTGAACTTCATGCTGAAGAAGCAACTGGACTAGATGATCCAAGATTAGCATATGAAGTAAGGTTTCTTTATCCACTATTTAGCAGTGATGAGATTTACACAACAAATAACGGTGATATCTTCGAACAAGCTAGTCATACCATTATTCCTGATATCAATGATATTGAAGTTGTAAAGAAGGGATTAAATTTTAATTATTCCATCTCGCACGTCAAAGGTAGTCAGTCAATAATACCAATTAAGGTTTTTGATGACGGAAAATTTACATATCTACAATTCAATAAAATAAACTCTGATTTTCCAGCAGTTTTTATGGTTGATTCTGCAGGATATGAGTCTTTAGTAAATTTCCGTACAGTTGATAACTACCTGATAATCGAAAGGGTAAGTTCAGTGTTTACCTTAAGGAATGGATCGAGTACAGTTTGCCTATTTAATGAAACCATACCTTTCAAAAAAGGGTAAAGGCTATAATGCCCGAGATATGGGTGCAAAATTTTTTCTATGATGTTCTGTAATTCCATAAAGGCCAATAGCGTTAAGGTGCTCTTTTGTCCCATATCCTTTATTTTTATACCAATTATATTCAGGATGCTTATTGTGCAATTCTTGCATAAGCCGATCTCTCGTAACTTTTGCAACGATTGAAGCTGCTGCAATTGATGTACTCAAATTATCACCATTTACTATGGATTTCACTTGCCATTTCACTTCAGGTGGTTGATTACCATCAACTAGCACATAATCTAATTCTAGGTCCAAGTCTATCAACGCACGTTTCATTGAAAGTTTTGTTGCTTGCAAGATATTGTATGAATTTATTTCTTCTACGCTTGCCATTCCTATACCAAATTTTGCAACGGATATTATTTTTTCATATAGGACTTGCCTACATTGAGGAGTCAACTTTTTCGAGTCGTTGATTCCATCAATAATTGTATTTCTATCAATAAACACTACGGCTGCGGATATTACTGGACCAGCTAGCGGACCTCTTCCAACTTCATCCACTCCTGCTATCACTCCTGATAATTTATTTTCTAATGTAAAGTCTGGGTATTTCATAGGTTTTTATAATAAGAAAGTTATAGTAAAAACTGAACAGATAATAGAAATTATCCAAAATTTCATAACGATTGCATTTTCTGACCATCCCTTCTTCTCAAAGTGATGATGTATTGGTGCCATAAGAAAAACTCTTTTTCCTTCTCCATATTTAAACTTTGTATATTTAAAATATGATATCTGAATAATAACAGATAGAGTCTCTATTACAAAGATTATTCCAATAATGGCAAAAAGCATTTCTCTTTTAATTAGGACACTAGTTAACCCTAAAGCCGCACCTACCGACAAGCTACCAACATCACCCATAAATATTTTTGCTGGATGTGTGTTAAACCACAAGAAACTTAGAATAGCTCCTATAAATGCAATGCAGAATAAAGTAATATTCATATCTGCCTGAGTTATATATGCAATTAGCCCCAAAAAAGCAAAGGAAGTGATAACTTGAGTTGCAGCAAGGCCATCCAAACCATCTGTGAGATTCACAGCATTAGAAGAGCCGACAATTACAAACGCAGCAAACGGAACATATAGATAGCCAAAATCTATTATTACTCCTTTAAATAGGGACGTTTTTGTAAAACATTCAGCAGAGTATAGCTTAAGTATAAACACACCAACCAGAGCAACAATAAACTGAATAAGTATTTTGGTTTTTGCACTTAAACCTCGATAGTGATTTGTCTTCAATTTTAAATAATCATCAATAAATCCAAGTAGAGCAAAAAATAGAGTTATCAATATCAGCAGCAAAATTTCTGGTGTTAACTGAGCCCAGAGTAAAATTGGTAATAAAGAAGAAATCAGTATTATTATTCCGCCCATAGGTGGTACATTCTTTTTTGTTATTAAATGACTTTCTGGTCCACATGATCTAATTGGTTGCCCATCTTTGCTTATTTTTTTTAGAAGCTTTATAAAATAGGGAAAAAGAATAAACCCAAAAACAAATGAGGTAAAAAATACTTTTGTAGCTAAGATCATCTGCTTACTTAAATTGACTAAGTGTCATACCACCTATAGCTAATAAAGTCAACTTCTGTCATCCTATAGCCTGACCCACAACTGTACGAACATTGTGATTTGGGACCATCAGTAGGGTGTCATCCCAGTCTGGAATCCACAACTGTACGAACGTTGTAGTTTGGACCACCAGTGGGGTGTCATCCCAGTGCCCAGACACTGGTTCTATGCAACTTAATTAAAAACGTTTGTTTTAGTGTAAGACAATTACCTTTAGCTTATCAGCTCAGTTATAAGCAAAATTTCTGGATTCCAGACTGGAATGACACCATTTGCTGTGCAATTTACCTTCAAAAATGAATGTTCGTACAGTTGTGAACCTGTGGCAGGTATTACATAAGAGCATTTCCCTCTTCTAAATTAAAACGCACTTTTGCCTCCTTTGCAGTCTATACTTTAGATGTATTTAATTTACAAATACTAATTATTTATTAATAATGGTGATATGTAAATATAGTTATAAAATAATTGTTACACTTGAATTCCTTCCTGGTTTCTGTTGTTATCAGAACATTTAAAACACTTTAAGAAAGCTGCTTAGTTAAATTAACTTAGACAAGTAAATAGCAGTTTTGCAGCCTGTTTTTATGAATGATGATAAAATGTTGTAGCCAAATGCGCTTTCAGCATTGTGCTGAATTGCAATATCTTTGTGCTCTAACTCCTCGTCGCGAAATTTACTTATCGTTTCTCTTAATTCCCCATCTTCTAAATGTGAAACTTGCTCTTTGTAGTGCTCCCCGATAACTTCTTCAACTGCAGCAGTGCAAGCCATAGCAGCTTTTTTGCCCATAATGGCAGTTGCAACGCCAAGCGACACTCCTAAAACACGCCAAACAGGCAACAAAACAGTAGGACGAACTTTTTGCTCTTTGATTTTCTCATTAAAATAGTGAAAATGCTTTTTTTCCTGCTCTTCCATTTCAATTATTTCATTGATTATAGAAGATTTCTTAAGAATAAATTTTTGACCAGAATAAATGCAAATAGCTCCATATTCTCCAGCGTGATCTACTCTAATTGCCTGTTGCAAGAACTGATTGTTGCTGTACCTTAAATTATTTAGATTTCTTTCTTTCTCCACAATACACCTTACCTGATACGAACAGAGCTACTATTAGATAAATTAGATTCCATGTTGCTAAGGAAACACCTAGAACGTAATGAGGTCTGTCACAAGATGGAGAGTAATTAGGATTTAGTAGATTATTTCTGAGCTCTTCTATACTAACGTTACCACTTGCTTGCTCTGTACAACCTAAAACATCATGAAATAAGTGGAGTTCAAGACCTATATGATAAAAAGATATTACTGCACCTATGAGGTAGCTGCAAAACATTGCATAGATTAGAATTTTGTTGTCTTTAAGCATGCACGCTACTGCAAGTAATCCAGCGATATAGTAAACTATTCGCTCGTATGTACATAACTTGCATGGCAGCATGTTGAAAAAATATTCTAGCACATATGCAAAAATTAGAGCAGCGGCACTCGACAGCAGAAAGATTGCAGGAATTCTGGAATTATTACACATAACTTTAAGTAAATTATCCCTGAAAGTATAAAGCAGAGTATTCATTTTACATAGGGATTTTTATTTTTTTTCAAAAGCAATCTAACTGGCACACCGTCTGCAAAGAAATTTTTTCTGAGATCGTTAATTAAATAGCGTTTGTAACTTTCATCAACACTTTCAGGTATGTTACATATCAAAGAAAAAGCTGGAGGTTTAGTACCAATTTGAGCGATATACTTCATTTTAACTGCTTTGCCTTTTACAAGAGGGTGAGAATGTTTTCCTACAGCATCTATGAGCCACTTATTCAGTTTTGCAGTGCTGATCTTCTTGTTCAAGGATTCACTCACTTCAAGACACTTATCTATCACATCACCGCAGCGCATGCCTTTTAACGCAGAAATTGTTATAGTTGGCACTTCCAAGAATAACCTGGTTACTTCCTGTTGTTTGACAAATTTTATTAACCTGCTTCTGTCATCCTTACCTATTAAATCCCACTTATTTAAAACAACAATAATCCCTTTCCCTCCCTTAATTGCAGCTTCACCAATTGATAAATCCTGCTGCTCAATACCAACTAGGGAGTCTAGCATTAAAACTACCACATGAGAGCGCTTGATTGATTCCATGCTTTTCTCAACAAATCTTGATTCTAAGCCATCTACAACATTCGCCTTTCTGCGGATTCCGGCAGTGTCAATTAGAGTAATTAACTCTCCATCATGATCATATGTAATATCCACAGAATCACGTGTGGTACCTGGCTCTGAACTTGTTATTAGTCTGTTTTCTGCAAGTAAACCATTTAAAAAAGTTGATTTTCCAACATTCGGACGGCCGATGATCGCGATCCTCAGCCTACTCAGTTCATTGTTAGGTAACTCAGTGTTCTCGTTAAAATTTTCAATAACACCAGCTAATGCATCATAAAGATCAACCATGCCAAGATTATGCTCGGCAGAGATATACACCGGGCCAAGAAAATCAAAAAACTGCAAATAATCAACATTTTCGGATTTATGACTCTCGCATTTATTTGCTACTAGTATTACAGGTTTATTTATTTTTCTCTTCAGCCACTTTGCAAACTCTTCATTTCGCTCATTTTGCACTTTTGCATCAACAAGAAAGAAAATTATGTTTGAATTGGATAAAGAAAATTCGATTTGTTCAATAACTTGTAGTGAAAAATTAGTTTGGTCGTTCCATCCTCCTGTATCTATAACTTTAAACTCCAAATCGCTAATTCTCCCCATTCCCTCTCGCCTATCCCTTGTCACTCCTGGAATGTTACTCACTACTGCTGCTTTTCTTCCTACTAATCTGTTGAATAGGGTCGATTTTCCAGCATTTGGTAGGCCTACTATGGCGATTTTTAGCATAATTCAAGGGCATGTTCTATATGAAGTAAATTATAACCGAAACTTTTCAATTTAACTATTGACTTCGTAGATTATATAAGCATACTACAGTTAGAATTTTTTTATTTCGTTATGTAAAATATGGGGTAGTTATGCTAGTGTCAGAGCAAATAGAGAGTGTAGATAGAAAAGAATTAAAGCAACAAAATCATATACATAAAGATACAGAGTATTCGGAAGAGACGACAATATATGGGCATATTAATCAACATATGGAAAAAAACATCTCAAATACATTGCATGAAATATATGATGCTCTTATGTCATATAACGAATCGGAACAGCCAATGGCGTCAACTTAAGAACTTTCATTAGCAAACTCTCCTAAAGACATGATGGCGTTTAGGCTTATCTACTTTATTGCGGCTGTCCCGGTCGGATTTTAACTTTAGCGCGTATACTTAAAAAGGGCTTGAAAGTTTTTTGGCGCAATAAGTACCTGATAGAGTTTCTGCCTCATTACACCAAATAAAACTGAAAAATTTAAACGATACTCAGTAATTTGATCTGGGTTCCAAGGCCCTTGTGCATCACATATATGAAGCGATAATATATTGCACATGACCAAGTTTGCCCAAAATTCTTGTAATACAGCCTCTCCAGAAAAATTCTCTAACTCTGCTCCTACTTTGAGTCGTTTATAGCACTCCTCTATGTGCCACCTTAACACATAAGCTTTGCTCCAAAGTCTCGGTCAAAAACTCTGTTTCTCAGTTGGCTAATGTCAGCACTATAACTCTTACTTTCTGTCCTTTCATTTTATTTTTTAGCTTTTCATTTTCTAATATAAAATCAAAATCTAATTCGCCAGCGTTCCCATAGCTTACTATAATTTCTTTTTTGCAAGCAAAAAATAAAATCTACTTCCAAATCATAATGCTGCTGAATGAATTTTACTGAAGACGATCATAGATAAATAATAATTTCTCTTGATTTAATAAACGCATTTGAGTGATAACTTCGGGTAATTGCTCTGCCGCCAACGTTTGTTCACCTATATTCCAAGCTGCAAGACGAGCACTACAAATCAGCGAAGTACACAAATCAACAAACAAATTGCCAATGGTGCCTGTTGTTCCATTTGGTTCAAACTCGGATACAATTTTCCCAGAGCTGGGTAATCTCATACCAGAACCATCTGCTGCAATAAGTCTATAGCCTCTCCAACTCAGGTTCATCCTGATAGGCTGTTTGGATGCTTAAATTCTTGAAAGCCTGTATGGCAAATCTTATACCTTGCTTTAGAAAAAGCTTGCTTTGAGGGTACATGTCAATGGCTCCATAAGTTCACATTCTATTCCCAAACTTTTTTTAACTAACTTTAAAATCATAGAAAATACTGTCGAAAAAGCTTGTTCGTGTAAAACTCAACACAATGGATTTTCTGAAAAGTTTTCGAGTATATTATATTTTTAATTTGTAGAATAAGGTTTTTTCCTTTTTGCATATTTCACCTAAAAAGGACACATTTTAGACTTCTTTGTTGAAATAAAACAGAAACAAAAGTGCTGTCCCTTGCACTCTTTGGATAATTTAATGATAAAAAATTTAGAGAGAAATTTTATACACTATCGCTGATATTTTTCCTTAAGTTGACGCCATTGCCTGAACGGATACAACTTAATTTTTAATCTGCAGGAGTCAAGTTGAGAATGTCCAATTTTCCACTTTCTTTATAGCATAACATACTTCAGCGCCTCTTGCTCCTCTTGAAGTCCAATGGGCTCACCACTTATGTGTAAATTAATCGTTAATGTTGTACACGTTCTTTTCTTTTTCTACTCTCTCTTGCTCTTCAATACAATATATAGCAAGCGGATTAGCTTTAAGTCTTTCGACTCCTATTTCTTCTCCTGTTCCATCGCAGTAACCATAAGTGCCTAATTTTATTTTTTCTAACGCCTCCTTAATTTTTTCTTTTCTATCTTTTCGACGCTTGATTAATTCCTCGTTTCCACTATCTTCATCAGAATAGTATGTATCAATACTATTATCTTCTAGTTCTTGTTTCTCTAACTCAGCGAGTATTGATTGTAACTTTAAGCTGAAGTATTCCAGTTGTTTTACGCTCATATATTCTTCATCTTCTGAAGGAGTGTAATCTTCTGGTGACTTTATTTTTGGTAACTTTTCCATAATTGCATTATCAAAAAAATAATAAAACCTATATAATTTATGAACAAAAAATTATACTACCTCAAAGTAAACACTATAATTTATAATAAACATTTAAAAGCCTAGTATGATCGACTCAGTAAAAAAATTAGTAATAGATGATAAGAACTTTACCTATATAGTATGTATTTTTATCATAATGTTAAGTTTATCTTCATTTACACTTAAAAACAACAATAAACAAGAAGTTATGTTAACATTAACATGGATATGTGCTACATTTGTTTTGCAGATTTCTACAAATAATTTGTTTACATCTGATTATCATGATGGAATATTAGAGCAAATCTTTGTACAGCCACTCTCTTCTAGGCTTATAGTTGCTTATAAAATTTTCGCTCACTGGTTATTATTTGGGTTACCGATTTCAGTAATTTCTTCCATATTCAGCTTTGCAATTCTAGGCAATAGTATTGAACACTCAATAGCAGTTGGAGTGTCTTTATTATTTAATACGCTGATAATCATTAATATTTCAGCTACTGGAAATGCATTGATGATTGGTCGAAACAACTTAGCATCAGGAGTATCGCAAATTCTTGTTTTGCCAATGATAATGCCAACCTTTGTGTATTTTAAAATGCTAACTCAATTTGAAAATTTATCCTTGAATATTTATACACTACTAATCACCATCTTAGTTTTTGTTATTTTGATTGTTAACAGCACCATAACTACTCACATGGCACTAAAATTTGCTGTGGAACAGGATTGAAAAATCTTACTGTTATTCAGTAGACTTCTTGCATAACCTAGAAAAAAGGCAAATAGTTATTATAGATTTAGGTTTATCGACAATTTGAAAAACCTTCATTCCAGCATCCTTCCCTGTCATCCAAGTAGCCCTTCGTTGTCATCCCAGTGTCAAAAACTGGGATAACAGCTAACCTGACAACCGTCATCCCGCTACTTGTTAGCGCCGCGGCGGTATGACGATTCGCAGCGGCATGACGAGAAAGGGGCTACTTGGATGATACCTTTTTTCTACTTAGTTTGGGTTATGCAAGAAGTCTATTCCTTCATAAGGAGAAGTAGTTAAAGGAATTTACTCTATTTCTCCCTCTTTTTTTATTATTTTTAATCTATAGTTAACGTAAAAGAGATATGCAAAAACTCTATTGATCCATAGTCTGCAAATTATTAATAACACTTACTTTAAAGAACCTCACTTTACGCTGATCTTTGAGCGCTCTTCTGTGGTATTTTGTAAGAGTATAACTTGTGAAATCGTCTTCCCTATAGATTAAAGAGTTACACTGCTTTATATGTGATGCTATCCACTCTGCATAGTCCTGATGATCGGTTGCAATGAATATTTCCCCTGTTATAAACCCCAGTTATGGATTAACCAACACAGTAAGGCTTAGAAATAGAAGGCTTTTTTGACTGCATGGAATATGAAATTAATGTAGAAAAAATATGTACCAGAAAATTTATTGGCGATCTGTGCCGTGTATGTTCAAGCTCAAATTTATTTTTTAAACAACCAAAGACTGTCTCAATAATCGACCTTTTTCTCAATAAAGCCTTCTCTTTTAGTGAGATTAGTGCGTTTTTCATGCCTTTTTTCACTTTAGTGACAAGCTTTAAACCTCTATCGAAGAGTTCCTCAAAGAGCTCCTTCTTGATATAGCCTTTATCTCCGAACAAAAGTCCTGTCAGTCTTTTAGTTATAGTTGGCACAGGTATCAACGTTACCTTTGGTTAGAGTAAGTGATTGAATTTCTCCAATTTCGTTAATCACCAAGTGCAATTTAAAGCCAAAAAACCAACCATACGTGCTCTTACCAATTTCTGCTAAACCATCAAAAACTTTGTTCCTAGAGATCCTTTTCTTGTGGCAAATGGCAATCGTAGAAGTGTCAATGTAGGAAGTACCTGTCATTTTCGCTTGTTCGCAGAACCATTGAAGAAGTAATGCTAAATACCGTAAAACTCTCGGCTTTAAGGCAATAAATCTGTGATATGAAGGCATCTTTGAAAATTCTGATCTATAGAGTAACTTAAGGTAACAAAGATAAAAAGCCTTGAAGTTTTTACATGGCGATTGGTGGTATAACAGGATTATGGTTAGCATTTCTGAGTGCGCTATTTCTGGTACTCTGGTTGGTTTTTTGCCATTTGATAAGAACTTATTTGCAAAATTTTCATCTACTACACGACAAAAATCCTCGACGCAGCAGTAAAGTTCTGTAATATCTTTCTTCATGGGTAACCTCTTAAATTATTGTTAAAATACTTGAGTTTACCCTATTTCCCTCTTTATTAATTCTACTTTTATCTGTTTTCTAATCCATAACTGGGGTTTATAAGTATTTTTTGGCGTTGTTGTAATTCGCGGCTTTCATCAATAATCTTTTGTATAGTATCATTGAGTTCGTTTATTTGACTATCGAAAAACTCAATGGTCTTTTGACAGCTTTCTTTTATATGATCATTTTCCGGTGCTTCAAGTCTGCATTTTTCTTGAGTTCTCATTTGCGTAATATCATCACGACGTTGACAAAGTGCAGCCAAAGTTGATTGTTCTGTAGAGGTAGGTACAAATAGAGAGATAGTTCTATGGCGTTCAAATCCATATTGAGCAAGAGCTCTTGCATCTAGACTTTGCTAAAGTTCCGTGAGATAAAATAAAGCTTTTTACTTTACGAGTATTAGCTCGATGCACGGCAATATTTTTGTCGGTAAGAAAATGTGATAAGCCAAGCTCATATTTCCCTGTATTTTCTAAAGTCACTAAAGCATTAGGTAGAATATCTGAAAACTCTTGAAATAATTGTTGCCAACCAGAAGCATTATTATCAAATTCGACAGCATTCTTCTGTTTGTGAATTGCAACGACATTTTTAAATTTTCCGATGTCAATGCCAATAAAATTTTGATAAGATGTAACCATAATAAACCTCGATAGTTTTAGTTAATTTAAGATTGTAAACGGGTGCATATATATGTCCCAAGCAACTATTCAAACGTATCGAGAGATAGGGCTAGCGTACCTTGATACCAACGGTTGTAATACCAATTTCCTTTCGGTCGCGCACGCCCGCTATTCCTAGTGAGCAGGGTTATCTTTCTCTCTTATCTCTTTTATATCACGTTTTTAACTTACAATTGCCTTAGATGGAAAATAGAGATATTACATAAAATTTTAAATTCGGTCTCAAAGTTGAAGAATGTAGGCTTGGAATAGCAGAAAGACTAATGAGATATCTAACAGTTGTGAGTATTATTGCTTGGAGGATCTTCTTTATTACATCAATTGCAAGAGCTAACCCAACATTACCATGTACTACCTTATTAGCTGAAGAGGAATGGAAAGTTTTATACGTTAAAATACACAGAAAACCATGTCCAAGTGTAGTTCCCAACATAAAAGAAGCTGTTTCATGAACTTGGAGGCCATTTAGCAGGAAAAAATGACCCAGAACCAGGACCTTATGTTCTTTGGAAAGGATATAAACGTCTCTTTGATTTAGCAGAAGGATGGCGACTTGCTCACGAACCTCATATTTGTGGGTAATAGTAAGATTTGATATGCTGCCAACACTTATGTTCAAATTAAAAATGTCATTTATGATACTAGCCACTTCACGCTTTGAGTTTTTGTAAAATCCGCTGAGTGCTGCAATTATAGACTTAACCCTTGGACCAAATGTATCTGGCGTAACACCTTCTGGTAACTTGCTACTTTTTCTTTTTCTGCATCTCCAACAACGACCATGTTCCAATTACTACATAAGGCCTAATTTCCGGAAGATCAACTTTTTGGTGAACATAAGGTTTTTCGCATATTACAAGCTCTCCTCCGCATTCGCAAATATTAGGCAACTCTATTTTTACTACTTTATCCGCTTCCATTGTGGCATGAAAATTTCCTTTATGCCCAACCTGATCGCCAACATTCCTTTCGCTTTTTGGCTTGTCCTTTTTTATTTTGTATAGCTCTTTTGAGCTGGGCAGGGATGAGCTTTTTGAATTTAAACCGAGCCTTTCCTTTAATTCAGCGTTCTCTATCTTTAAAGCTTTATTTTCTGCTTTTAAGTTTTCTATCTCTGCTTTCAGTTTTTCTATTTTTTGCTGTAAATTTTTGCAAAGTTCTAAAAGGTTTACCACATTACCTCACTTTTGCTCTATGATTATCTTTTTAGATCACTTTGTCTACCTTATTCTACCACTCCGCTGAACGGATACAATTTACTAAACAGAAAAAAAGGCAAAAAAAACCCTAGGGTAGCTAGTTATTCACTATCCATTTTTTAAGTTGGCGTTTTTTAATGTTTTAAATAGCGCATTTCAGCTTATATTAGGTAAAAACCTAGAAATTTTATAAAGACATAAGGTGCACATAGTGCAAAAAATTAAGCATGATTTACGCCAAATACATTAAGTTTTTTGTCATTAATCCACTGCAGAGATTGCGAAGATAAATAAATAGCTTCAGTGTTATAATAAGGGGGCTGGCGAAGCTTGTCAAGGAAGTTTTTATGATTTATCTAACGAACTTTACACTTGCTAAAGTTGTACCATCTTGGTAACTTTAACTGAAAGAAGTTATTTTTTATCCAATATGAAAAAAGCCTTTATATTCACATCCTTAATAGCAATTATATTGATAGTTATTACTTATTTATACAGAAACGACGGAACTAATGACTCACAAGTGGTAAATGTTTATTCATCGCGCAAAGAAGAATTAGTACGTACTTTGTTTGATGAATGCACGAAAAATACAGGTATTAAAGTACGGTACATCATTGATGATTATTCTCAGCTACTTTCACGAATGGAAAACGGTGGTGAAGCTGACTTATTTTTGACTGCTGATGCAATCAACTTAATTCTAGCAAAAAAAAGAGGACTTTTATCTCAAGTAGATTCAGAGGTTTTAAAAAGTGTTATACCTGCAAGATTTAGAGACAGTGAAGATTATTGGTTTGGTCTTACAAAAAGAGCTAGGATATTGGTTTACAATAAAGAGTCAGTAGACCCTAAGGACTTAAGTACTTATGAAGATTTAGCAAATGAAAAATGGAAAGGAAAAATATTAGTGCGTTCTTCTACAAGTCCATATAACAGATCGTTAATTGCTTTTATGATTGCAAATAATGGTTTTGAAAAGACGAAAGAATGGGTAAGCGGAATTGTGAGCAATATGGCAAGAAAACCAAGTGGTGGTGATACTGATCAAATTTACGCCGTAGCAGCGGGTGAGGGAGATGTTGCAATAGTAAACAGCTACTACTTTGCGAGAATTCTTTCATCAGAAAATAAAAAGAATGTTGCAGACAAGCTAGGGGCTTTTTTTCCTAATCGCAACGATCACGGTGTAATGGTAAACATCAGTGGTGCAGCAGTAACAAAAAACGCAAAAAACAGGGAAAATGCTATAGTCTTATTGGAATTTTTAGTAAGCAAGCAGGCTCAAGAGTTATACGCTAAAAAAAACCAAGAATATCCTATTATTGAAGGCGTTGAAACTTCCGATATACTAAAATCTTGGGGAAATTATTCACAAAGTGATTTGCCTCTAAGTGAACTTGAGAAGCATCTTTTTGAGGCTGTTATGATAGCGGATGAGTGTAAGTGGAAGTAATCCCCAGCGCCACTAAACATTGGGATGAAAGATTTATGCTAATATACCTTACTCTTGACTCGCTGAACTTTTTCTTCCTTCTAACTTAATTTTGACTTTACTATCTTTTTCCGTTCTTTCACCAAAACAATTGCTGCACAAGAAGTCTATTGAAAAAAGGTAATAAGAAAGTAGAATAGGTTCAAGTAGTTGAAAAGGAAACTATGAACAAGAGAAGGAATTTGTTAAACATCTCAGACCTTACAGTCGATGATGTAGAAAATATAACTAAGTTGGCCAACCAGTACCTTAAAAAAGAAGTTGCAAATAGTCATATCTTGGAAAATAAGACAGTAATAAATTTATTCTTTGAAGATTCAACGCGTACACTTGCGTCTTTTGAAATAGCAGCAAAAAGCCTTGGAGCAAATGTTGTAACTTTGCCAATAAGATCTTCTTCTATTAACAAGGGAGAAGATCTAAAAGACATGATCAAAACATTAAATGCAATGAATCCTGATTACATAATAATCAGGCATAAAAGTAGTGGTATCATTAATACACTGGCAAAGTATGTTAACTGCTCGCTAATCAATGCAGGCGATGGAAGTAGTGAACATCCAACTCAAGCTCTTGCAGACTATCTTGTAATCAGCAATCACAAAAAGCAAATAAAGGACCTCAAAGTTGTGATATGTGGAGATATTCTGCACAGTAGAGTTGCAAGATCAAATATAAGATTGCTAAAAATGTTTGGAGCAGAGATAAACTTGGTCGCACCACCAACTTTGATTTGTAAGCATTTTCCTGAAGTAGATTCAGTCCATTATTCATTAATTGAAGGTATAAAGGATGCTGACGTAATTATGCTTTTGAGATTGCAGAAAGAGCGCATGAATAATAGTTCTTCAGAGAAAGAATATTTTTATTTGTATGGACTTGATTCACAAAAGCTATCATACGCAAAACCAGATGCGATTGTTATGCACCCAGGGCCAATAAACAGAGGGATTGAGATTAGCAGCGATGTAGCAGATTGTGTTATTTTACAGCAAGTAGAATTTGGATTGGCAATACGTAAGGCAGTGTTGCACTATTATAGGCCTTGCTAATATTAAAAGATGCTACACAACTAATGCAAAAAGGGGGGCATGAAATGACAAGGCTTGTAAATGGTTTGAGAATGGCCATTAAGATGTTAAGGCCGAGGATATGGTGTGGAAGTTTTTACGAAAGCCTGAAGTCAATCAACAACCTTGCAGAACGGCAAATTAGACGGCTATCGTAAAAACAGCTTTTTCACCTGGTCGGAACATGGAGAAAGATTTGTGGAAAGAATGTTGTCGATATTTTTGACATCACGTCTCAATGGCCAAAATCCCTTCCAAAAGTTACGACTGCTTAGTTCTTTATTCATTCTCACAATCCGTGAACGGTTACAACCTGGATTCCAGTGGGCTTTGTTGCATCGCTAGCTATGATGGATTAAAGATAAAAAGATAGGGAATATCAGTAGCTTATTATTCTGGTATTTATAACAAGAACGGTCAATGAATACCTAAATTTGAGTAAAAGAAATTTCACTACCATTTACCAATCCGGCTAAAATTCAAGAATTTCAATGCTTTAGCTATTTTCAATAGAATTAAATTTATTAATATAAATAACAAATTACTATTCTTAAATTTGATCAGATTGATTGCAAAAAAACAAGATTTTCAATAGGTTGCTTATAATCCTAACTATAGTTAGCCTTTCATAAGTAGCGATGCAACAAAGCCATTCCAGTGTCAGCTACTTTCATAACACCATATTACCTTAACAAAAGCAAATGTTCGTACAGATGTGCATCAGCTACTTTCATCTGCCACCTGCAAATTGCAATGTTCGTACAGTTATGTGTCACGCTACTTGGATGAGACCGTTGAAAGAAATGAACCGCCTTTTCAAAATTGTTTTGAATAGAGGAATAACATTCACAAGTAAAATTTCATATTACCATTTTTTAATTTATGTATTATAATAAGCTTAATCTATAAGAAAAACAAAGTTGGAAAAGTTGGAAGAACTAAGCAAAAACTTGGTGATAAGAACGGGAAGATTTTTATCTTCATTGTTTTTTTTACTGTTGATTGCGCTATCAATACGTAGTTTTTTATTCGAGCCATTTCATATACCTTCTGGTTCAATGAAAAGCACCCTACTTGAAGGGGATTACATTTTTACTAGTAAATATTCATACGGTTACAGTAAACACTCCTTTCCATTTTCTCCAAACATTTTTAGCGGCAGGATTTTTTATACCCCTCCAAAGCGTGGCGACATAGTAGTTTTCAAACCCACAAGAAATGACAGCATCAGGTTTGTTAAGCGAGTAATAGGAACACCAGGTGACAAAGTGCAAATGATAGAGGGAGAATTATACCTAAATGATCAGAAAGTAGAGCGAAGGCAAATTGAAAGTTTTTTTGATTATGAGTCAAATCGTAACATACCAAGATATATAGAAACGCTTTTAAGTGGCAAGGAACATGAGATTTTGGTAGATGACATTTCTAATAAGCTATCATATAACACTCCGGTTTATTATGTACCTAACGATCAATTTTTCGTTATGGGAGACAATAGAAATAATTCTTTAGATAGTAGGTTTCCTGAAGTTGGTTTTGTACCAATGGAAAATATCATTGGGCGTGTAAGCATAGTTGGTTTATCATTTAAATTAGGAAAGGTCGATTGGTTACCATTTAATTTCAGGTTACCTGTTGCTTTGAGATTAAATAGGGTATTGCACAAGGTTGTGTAAGCTTTTTCTACCTATTTGTTAATTCACACAACTCTAAAGAAGAATTTTCTAACTCGGCGATAGTGTTGTTAATTTCATTCAAGTCATTGCCTTGTAAAGCGTTTTTTGCATTTTGTAATAGGTTTTTCAACTTTTGATCAGTGGAAAGGTTATTATTGTTTTCAACCAAGTGTATGAGTTTATTTCCATTAATTTTAGCACCTGCAAGGGAACGAGCCTTCATATCTTCGTCAAAACTGTTTATTGACTGGTTAACCATATTTTGAACATCAGCTTCACTCAAGCCAAAACTTGAATTTACTTTAACTGTCTGCTCAATTCCAGTAGTTTTTTCTCTTGCAGTAACAGTCAAGATTCCGTCAACGTTAACTGTAAATTCTATTTCAACTCTTGCAGAACCTGCAGGCAGTGGAGGTATACCTTTTAGTTCAAACTGCGCTAGAGATTTGTTATCCTCTATCATTTCACGTTCTCCCTGACAAACATGAATTTTCATTGCTGTTTGCCCATCAATATAAGTTGTAAACTCTTTTGTTTCTGAAACTGGCAGTGGCGTATTTCTTGGTATGATTTTTTCAACTATGCCTCCCATAGTTTCTATGCCAAGTGATAGAGGTAAAACATCCAGGAGAATATTCCTATCTTTTGAGCTCGAAGTTAAATCATGAGCCTGCAGAGCTGCCCCAATGGCAACTGCTTTATCTGGATCCACGTCATTTAGTACTTTATTTCCAAAGAGTTTAACTAGTGAGTTTTGAACCAATGGTGTTCTAGTTGCACCACCAACTAAAATTACTCCTCTTATATCGTCAATTTTAAGATCTATATCACTTATAGTACGAGTGACTATATTGATAGTCCTATTAACCAAAGAACTGATTGCCTGCTCGAATTCTTCTCTGGTAATTTCGCACTCAAATGGCTGGCCGTTAACATTAAATTCGAAGATACCTATAGTGTGATTGCTTAGGTACTCTTTCACAGAGCGTGATTCGATAAGTAAGGAATTTAGTTGCTTGGCCGTCTTTTCTCTATACTTATCAATCACAATTGAACTCAGCAAATGATCAAAATCATCACCGCCGAGGTTGGTGTCACCACCAACCGCAAGGACTTGAAACACTCCTTGGTGCAATTTCAATATCGAAATATCGAACGTTCCGCCACCAAGGTCATACACTGCATATATTCCACTGCTATTGTTCTTTTCAATGGAGTAAGAAAGCGCTGCAGCGGTTGGCTCGTTAACGAGGCGAAGAACTTCTATGCCAGCTAATTTTGCCGCATATTTAGTTGCGTTACGTGCTGAATCGTCAAAGTAAGCTGGCACAGTAATCACTGCTTTTTTTACTTCCAGCCCCTTAGACTTTTTTACCCTCTCACGTAAAGCTTTTAATATCTCAGCAGAAATCTCAATAGGAGTAAGATACTTTTCCTCTGCGCATTTTATTCTAATAACTTTTTCGCTTTCATGATCTATTTCAAAATTGACGCCTTCTTTATTTAATTCTTCAACACTTTTACCCATTAAACGCTTTATTGAGTAGATTGCATTTTGACCGACATCGTAGCCAGTTTTCAATGTATTATTTTCATATGAAAGAGCAGAAGGCAGCAGTTCTCTTACTTGTTCATCTTTAAATATCTCCACGTTGCCAGCTTTATTTACCATAGCAATCAAAGAATTGGTGGTGCCAAGGTCTATACCAAAAACTACTTCACTTGAATTTGGTTCAGAAATTTGAATTGGTTGCATTCTTTTTCACCTCCTCAAATGACTTATATAAATATTTCAATCTTAAGACTTGTGTAGCAGCTCCATCAAAATTCTTTACAGCAAAAGTGTTAATTAGGTTTTTAACGCAATCTTTTATTTTTTCATCAATTATCCTGCTTGCAAATTGTAGATCATCGCAGTCTAGTAAGTACTCTCTTATTTCCATTGATTCATTTAATATTTCAGAATTTGGATGATCCTTTGGGCTTCCCACACCAAAAAGATTCAACAAATGCTCAGCACGTTCTAGTGGTGACTTTAGCACTTGATAAGCTTTGTTGATATTTTCCATGTTTTTGGACTGTCTTTCATTTATATCAGTCTTGCTTAGCTCAATATATTTTTTCTCTAACTCATCAAAGCTGATATTGAAAGCTGGTTCAATTTCAAACAATGCAAAATAGTTGCTAGACATGAAAACTCTCTCCACAACCACATTTTCCTTTCTCATTAGGATTTTTGAAAACAAAACCCGATGAAAATTTTTCTTCTACATAATCCATTTCAGAGCCAAGAATAAACATGACGGATTTTGGGTCGATCAACACTTTAACTTTTTGGCCATCACTACAGTTTTCTTCAATTACCGACTCTAAAGGACGAGTATCATATGCATATTCAATATCATATTTTAAACCAGAACATCCTTTTTGCTTAATTAGCACTCTTATTCCTATTGCTTCTTCCGGTTTCTCAAGGTTAGTATGCTTCTTTTGGTCCAATAAATACCTTATCCTTTCTACTGCTTCCGCAGTTATAGTGATAAGTTTTTTATTCTTTTTTACAGTTTCACCTCCGCCTACTTCTTGATATTCACTCATGCTTCTTAATTCTTTTGCTTACTTTGATAATCATGAATAGCAGCCTTTATAGCATCTTCAGCAAGTACCGAACAGTGTATCTTCACTGGAGGTAAAGACAACTCTTCCACTATTTGAGTATTCTTTATCTGTGTAACGTCACTGATGGTTCTTCCCTTTATCATCTCTGTTAACAAGGAACTTGAAGCAATGGCAGAACCGCAGCCAAAAGTTTTAAATTTTGCATCTTCAATAACACCTTTGTCATTGACCTTTATCTGCAATTTCATTACATCACCGCACGATGGTGCACCAACTAGACCAGTGCCAACACTTGGATCATTTTTATCCAGAGAGCCAACATTCCTTGGATTTTCGTAATGATCTAAAATTTTCTCATTATAACTCATAAAATTACCTGTGAACCGCTATTCTACATTATAACATATTTAGGTTAAAAACTAAAGTAAAATACACTAGCAAACGGTATATTTTACTCACAGAATAACACAAAAGTGAGTGTATTTAACTTTACAAATACACTCAGTGCATGTCATTCTTTATATTGTAATTTTAAAAGGAGCATTCCCTTGAGTTTATTTGGTAATCTTTATAAAGGCCTGTTAAAAACTTCTTCTCGCTTTAGCGACGGAGTGAAAAGTATTTTCTCTGGCAAAAAAAAATTAGACCAGTCGCTTTTAGACGAGCTAGAAGAATTGCTAATTAGCATGGACATTGGTCATAAAACTTCTAAGTTGATTATCGATAGGCTCACAAGCATCAAGTTTGACAAGGAAGTTGAACATAATATTATCTCGCAGCAGTTAATGAACGAAATAGAAGCTATATTGAGCCCAGTTGTACAGCCGTTAATTTTAAATAAAAAACCACATATAATAATGGTATGCGGAGTAAACGGTAACGGTAAAACCACAACTATAGGTAAGCTTGCATATAAATATAAGGAAATGGGAAAATCCGTTATGCTTGTTGCATGCGATACATTTAGAGCGGCTGCTAGTGAGCAATTAAACATTTGGGCAGAACGTTCTGATTGCTTAATTGTTACTGGAGAGTACGGTAGCGACTCTGCAAGTGTGGCATACAGAGCTGTAAGTCAAGCTATAAAAGACAACGTTGATGTTGTTCTAATTGACACAGCAGGAAGGCTGCAAAATAATGTGAACCTTATGGAGGAGTTATCAAAAATATATAGAACGATAAAGAAATTGGATGACACTGCCCCTCATGATGTTATTTTAGTTCTTGATGCAACTACCGGCCAAAATGCTTATAGCCAATTAGAAGCATTTAGCAAAATGGTTAATGTTACCGGGCTAATCGTAACAAAGCTAGATGGCACTGCTAAGGGTGGAGTGGTAATTGGACTTGCAGAAGCTTATAAGATAAAGTTACATGCTATAGGAATTGGCGAAAATATAGAGGACTTAAGGGAGTTTACTAGCAAAGAATTTGCTGAAGCGTTATTTAATTGTAATTAAAAATTTCTCTTAATTCCCTTACGTGACCAAGCTTAATTATCTCAATATCGTGAGAAGAGTAATTACCATTTTTAGGCATAATTGCTTTTTTGAATCCTAACTTTTGTGCTTCTTTTAGTCTGAGATCAGCATGCGAGACATTCCTAATTTCTCCTGAAAGTGCAACTTCACCGCAGATTATTGAAGAAGTTGGCAGCGGTAAATTTACTACACTTGAAATAAGGGAAGCAGCAACAGCAAGATCAGCCGATGGTTCCTGTATTTTGAGTCCCCCTGCAATGTTTAGGTATACCTCTTTATCATGCAAAAACATTTTGCAACGAGCATTTAGCACTGCGATGATCATAGCCAATCTATTAATATCCCACCCAACTACTGCCCTTCTTGGGGTTGCCATATTAGTTCCTGCTATTAATGCTTGCACTTCCATTAAAATTGGTCTTGAACCTTCAATTCCTGCAAATACGGCGCTGCCAACTACTTCTCTGTCATGGGCCATCAGAAACAATGATGATGGGTTATCAACAGGCACAAGTCCTGCTTCAGACATCTCAAAAACACCAATTTCATTTGCAGGGCCAAATCTATTCTTAATAGTACGCAAAATGCGGTATTGATTGCTATTTTCACCTTCAAAATATAATACCGTATCCACCATATGCTCCAAAGTTTTAGGTCCAGCTATTTGTCCATCCTTAGTTATATGGCCAACTATTAAGAGGGAAATACCATATTGTTTCGCAAGAATGGTTAATTCATGTGCGCAAGTGCGGACCTGAGTTACAGTTCCTGGTGCTGATGTAATTCTGCTATCATACATTGTTTGTATAGAGTCAATTACTAAGAATTTAATACTTTTATTTTCCTTTATTGTTGCTACTACATCAGTTAAAGACACTGTAGATAAAAGCTTAATTTTAGGTTCATTTATCTTAAGACGCTTTGCTCTGAGACTCACTTGCTCTAAAGATTCCTCGCCAGATACATAAAGACATTCAAAAGAGGAAAGTTGCACAACATTAGCTGCAATTCTAAGCAAAAGGGTGGATTTCCCAATTCCAGGTTCGCCACCAATTAAAATGCTAGCACCTTGAACGATACCCCCACCAAAAACTCTATCTAATTCTTCTATTCCTGTTAAAAAACGACTTGGAGTGATAATTTCGCTACCCGATAACGTCTTTATTAAAATTGGTGCAGATATACTTCTTTTGCTCGTTTTTACTGCTATTTCCTCAACAACTGTATCCCAATTGTCACATGCAATACACTTCCCTACCCACCTGCCAGTGCTATGACCACAGGATTGACATACATATACAGTTTTCATCAAAGCCAAAATTATTTTGTTGTAATTGTAATAAAAATTAGCTGAATATGCGAAGTAAATCTATAGCTAACCCAAGAAAGGGTTCCCTATGTCATACCGCGATTCATTCGCGGTATCTCTAGATCCCGCTAACAAGTAGCGGGATGACGAGGTCATGCCACCGCGCGAACCGTCATACCGTCACGGTATCTCTAGATCCCGCTAACACGTAGGGGAATGACGAGGTCATGCCGCCGCAAACCGTCATACCGCCGCGGTATCTCTTAGCCGCTAACACGTAGCGGGATGACGGTTGTCGTTTAGCTACAAACGTTAAGAAATTTACCAAATGAAAAAAAGGCAAAAGAAGCCCCGTGGTTATTATCCGCTTTAAAATATTGGCGTTTTTTATGTTTTAAACGCTTGACAAGCGAAATTCAGCTGCTTTTAATTGCAACTAACTTACGCTGCAAATGTTTAAGAAATTTACTAAGCAGAAAAAAAGACAAAGAATCCCCGAGTTAGCTAGTCTTTTACTATCTCTGTCGAGTATTGGCATTTTTTGATGTCTTGTAACGCTTTATAAGCGCGTTCAGCTTATTTAGATAAAAATCTAGATGTAGATGAAGTTTTGTAAAGACATACAGTATCTATGTACTGCAAAAAATTAAACATAAGACGCCGATACATTAAGTAATCCTTACCTTTTAATCTGCAGATTGGCGAAAGCAAATACAATAGCTTCAGTTTTATGATAAGGGGGCTGGCGAAGGGTGTCAAGCAAGTTTTTTGTTTCTATTCCCAATGTTATATGGTTATGCAAGAAGTCTAATAGCAAATTTTTAAGTTTCTCTTTAACCAGCGGGCTCGCATGAGGAGAGGAGAGTAAAGGTCCTCTTCCATAGATATCTTCACACTTTTTTCTTCTTCTGTAGTTGGCGGACGAGTAAGAAAGTGAATCTTTGGTGCGCCACTAATTATTGCCATTGGTGTTTGCTCCGCCCCTTCTCCCATAACTAAAACAGCAGACGTTGCCAACGCATCAAGAAGATTGACTTGTGTTACTTGCAGTGGTTGATCATAAAGATCTGGCTTGCCTATATAGGAATAAAGTGGTTTAAATCCACACCAACCAAGAGCAACGCCCGTAACCCCACGACGCATAGGTGTTATGTTACTATCTGTAATCAAAATACCAAGATGTTTTATGCAGTGTTTTGTCTTGAGATAGTTCCATATTGATAGAGCTGTTTTCTGAACATCCTTTGGGTATAAAATATACATTTCATTACCATTTGATTCATCAATACCAGCAGATGGAATTAAGATATTGTCTTTGATTGTTAAATAGATGCCGTAAGAATTATGGTCTACATCAACAATTGCATCAGCTTCTCTTTTGATTAGCTCTTCTTTAGAACAAGCAGTTTTGCAAACCACTTGTTTTTGACAAATAGAAATGATTTTTGATGTGATAGCAAGAACAACTTCCTCTCCTAGCAACTCTGAAACATAGCGATCAAGAACCTGCTCTAATACTTCCCCACATTCAATGCGGTGGGTATAAATTGCTTTAACATGCATATTAACGTATTAGCCTACATATAGTATAATCTTTCGTTTTGGTGAGAATAGTTTTATGCCATCCATCAAGAAGTGTTAAGTTGAAATATACATCACCTTTATAGGGTTTGTGAATTTTTGTTATGATAAACTCTGAAATTAGATTATATTCTAAAAAAAGATGCGCTATTTGTGCTCCACCAATCATAAAGATTTGAGGGTAACTCCAATTACTTTGGATTGACAAAAACTCTTGCATAGAAGAAATAATAGTGCATTTTACTCCTCTGTTAAAACAAGAATTTAATTTGTCACGAGAAAAAACAATAGGAATACGATTCCCTAATATGTCTTGAGGCATAGTTTCAAATGTCTTTCTCCCCATAACAATAACTTGTTTGTCAGTCACCTGACGAAAATGATCTAACTCACTTGGATAATGCCAGGGCAATCCATTATTTATTCCAATTACCCCCTTGGGATCAACAGCCATAATTCCGATAACTAGCATCCCTGTAAAGCAGCTTGAGCTACAAAAAATCGCATGTGATCACGCACATTATGCACTCGAAGGAAATCAACCTTGTTGTGCAATGCAGATGATAAAGCAATTGTTTCTAAATCTCGGTTAAAGACAGGTTCTATAGAAAAAGAAGAAATAAATGACTTTCTAGAATGACCAACCAGAACTTTGCAGCCAAAACTTTGCAATGCTTCTATATTGCGTAAAATCCAGATATTCTGATATAGAGATTTGCCAAAACCAATACCAGGATCAATAATGATCGAGCTTTGATCAAAACCTAGAGCTAGTAATCTATTAATGTTCCTTTCTGCCCAATTATTTATGGTATCAATTGGATCAATGTCACTTGGGATAATGTTGTCACTATATGGTGGTATGGAGAGTGAATGCATAATAACGATACTACATCCACTGCTAGCAATCGCTTTTAAGGTATTATCATCTAGATCTCCCTTCTGATCGTTTACCCAGGCAATGTTGTAGTGCTCCAAAACGTTCAAAATAACATCTGGCCAGAAACTATCAATGCTGACTTTAATGTCACCAACTTTCATATATTGATTAAGGTCATCAAGTACTGGTTTTAAGCGTGCATACTCTGCTTTTGGAGTTTGTATTGAGGAGCCAGGTCTTGTTGATTGAGCACCAAGTTCAACTATGCTTGCACCATCTGATAACAGCCGCAGTGCCTGCTTGGTTGCTTGATCTGCATCATAATAAAGACCACCATCTGAAAATGAATCAGGAGTAATATTGACAATACCTATAAGCTCTGGTGAAAGCGTAAAACTCCTTAAAAAGCAATCCTTAATGTTAGGGTTAACAGTACCAAACGTTTTGTTAACTACTGCCATGGGACTCAGCATTGCCATCAAGTGAAGCAAAAATGGTCTGTTTATCAATTCTGGGTGAGGAATCTTAAGGTAGGGTGTATCAAGTGTCAGGTCATCCCATAACAAAATATCCAAATCAATAACGCGAGGTGCCCATTTTTCATAGACCTGCAGACGGCCAATGTCACATTCAATTTGTTTAAGGCCCTTTAACAGCTCTTCAGGAGAAGAAGAACAACTTCCATACACAACCATATTTAGAAATGGCCTGTCCCACCCAGGTGGAGCATCATTTGGTAAAATAGCCTTAGTTTCCAGAATAATTGAAGATTTTAAATTTTTAAAATAGCGTTCCTGCAGTAACTGAGCAGCCTTTTGTAAATGGGAAAAGCGATTCCCCATATTTGAGCCAATAGAAATGTAAATCATTCTTGCAACGCATTACGATAAGTAAAGAAAACACCTCCATGCACACTGGGGACAGGTGGTGCAACTTTGTGAATAGTTACGCCTATAGAAGAAATAATAAGCTTTTTTTGCATCACAAGGTTATTAATGGTCCTGTATATATCATGAGTTAAATGCTCGATTAAGTTGAATTGCTTGCTTTGAACGAGAGATTGAATACTCTGAACTACCTCCAAGTAGCATATAGTATCCTCAAGCCGGTCAGTTGTAAGTCCTAAAGGGGGGGATTTAAAGGTAAAATCAATATTAACACTAACTAATTGAGAATGATACTTCTCTTCTGCACTATAGCCTAAATGAACCCAAAGCCGTAAGTCAGATATAAGAAGATTACATGCAGACATTGCATTCCAACATCACTGAGTTTAAGCTACTTACAACTACTAACACACGCTAGCATTCATCATTCCATCAAGAAAACCCCACAAGAGCCTTGCTCCCTTTTGAGCACCCTGCATAACTTTATCTTGCTCTTTTTCATCTAGATCTTCAATAAGATTTGCACATTCCTCAGAATGCCATTCATCAGCATGCATATGGACCGTAAAAAATTGAAGAGAACGCTCATCACTTATTGAATAGTGTTTTTTTAAACCTTCAATTTTAGACTTGGAAACCTCTGGAGTTTGACGTTCGTAAGCGTACAAGGCTCCAAGACCTGCCGCAAAACCTGATCTTACAATATCAAAGTAACCATCAACTAACTCCTGTGTCTCTTTAATCTGTGCACTTTCACGAAGATCAGATCGCGCAACGCCAAGCCCTTCAGCAAAACGTTGCCATAATTCTGGATGATTTTCATCACCTTGTTCCTCTTCTATTAAATTACCAAGTAAAACCTGTCGCATTTTTAGATCTGGGCACAAAAAATGTATACCACTGATGTAACGAGGAAACGCAGCAACGTGGTGATAATATTCTTTAGCATAGGTTTGTAAAGCTTGCAAGCTTAAGCTTCCTGTATTCCATGACTGGTAAAATGGATGATTTAGTAAGTGCAATTCATCTAACTTGTTATTTAGAGACTTAGTAAATTCCATCATTTCCCCCATTACATTAATATATAGTTCATATACTATAGTTTTCTCATTGTTACGATCATGCTAAGATCAATACAATGGTGGGATTGGTAGGACTCGAACCTACGGCCAATTCGTTATGAGCGAACTGCTCTAACCGACTGAGCTACAATCCCTTTTATCAATATTTATAATACACACAAAAGCAAATTTGTCTATTAGCTTATTTCACTATCAACCCAACTTGACAAATCATTTGTTGCACCAATTTTGCGTGCAATTTCCTTACCATCTTGAAATATGATTAAAGTGGGTATAGATTGCACTCCATACTTACTTGGCACTTCAGTCCCTTCATCTATGTCGAATTTGCAGATCTTAATCTTGCCTTTTCTATCCTTAGCCAATTGTTCTATACGTGGCATTAGACTTTTGCATGGCCCACACCATTCTGCCCAAAAATCTACCAGCACGAACCCTTTATAGTCAGTGACTTCAGATTTGAAATTTTGATCATTTACCGATGTAATATCATCACTCATAAAATACCTAAATTTTTGTAAAATATAGCGTATCTATTAGCAGTTAATCAACTAAATTCTTACCGCAGAGCTTGAAAAATTGCCCTAAAGTGTTTTGCACAAACAAAAAACTTCTATTACATCTGGTGGTTAAAGATATCCACGTTTTCCCAACCCATTAAGTCTAACTCAATACGAGTAGGAAGAAATTCAAAGCACTTTTGGGCCAATTCTTTTCTATTTTCACGTTCCAGCATTAAGTCTAGCTTTTCCTTTATCCTGTGGAGATACAAAACATCAGATGCAGCATAACTTTTTTGTTTGTCTGTTAAATTTTCATTTCCCCAATCAGAAGATTGCTGCTGCTTATTTAGTTTGGTATCAAGCAGCTCTAAGCACAACTCTTTTAAGCTATGATTATCTGTGTAAGTGCGAACTAAACGTGAAGCTATCTTTGTGCAATAGCACGGAAGTGCCCAAGTTTCCAAGTAATAACGTATTATGCTCACATCAAATCGCGCGAAGTGAAATATTTTAGTTATATTTTTATCCTCTAATATTTTTCTCAAATTTGGCGCTGTATAATCGTTCTTGAGTTGAACTAAGTGAGCGTTGCCATCATTAAAAGAGAGCTGCACAAGGCATAATCTATCTCTGCTATGAAGTAGCCCCATTGCCTCGGTATCAACAGCTATAGACCTTATATCATCTGGTATTGAACTAGCTGGCAAGTCGTCTTTATATAAAAATATTCCCATAAAGCTTTGTGGAATAATTAAAAACTTATGATAATCAAAAATAAGCCTTAAGTATACGAAAAGATCATAGAAGGAACCACGCAAATTTATGGGCTCTCACATTTTTCGTGTACACGGGGTTTACAAATCGCTGTATATGCCTATAATTAAGTAAATTTAGGTTAATTTAATTGCGGGAGTAGCTCAGTTGGTAGAGCGCAACCTTGCCAAGGTTGAGGTCGAGGGTTCGAACCCCTTCTCCCGCTCTTTACTTTCAAAATCATTTCGTCAAAAACTTGCTTGACACCCTTCGCCAGTCCCCTTATCATAAAACTGAAGCTATTGTATTTGCTTTCGCCAATCTGCAGATTAAAAGGTAAGGATTACTTAATGTATCGGCGTCTTATGTTTAATTTTTTGCAGTACATAGATACTGTATGTCTTTACAAAACTTCATCTACATCTAGATTTTTATCTAAATAAGCTGAACGCGCTTATAAAGCGTTACAAGACATCAAAAAATGCCAATACTCGACAGAGATAGTAAAAGACTAGCTAACTCGGGGATTCTTTGTCTTTTTTTCTGCTTAGTAAATTTCTTAAACATTTGCAGCGTAAGTTAGTTGCAATTAAAAGCAGCTGAATTTCGCTTGTCAAGCGTTTAAAACATAAAAAACGCCAATATTTTAAAGCGGATAATAACCACGGGGCTTCTTTTGCCTTTTTTTTCATTTGGTAAATTTCTTAATGTTTGTGGCTGAACGACAACCGTCATCCCGCTACTTGTTAGCGGGATCTCTTGTTAGCGGCTGAGATACCGAGAATGAATTGCGGTATGACGTAGGACTGCTGTCATTCCAGCGCGTGACGCTGGAATCCAGTTCTTATTACCTGGTGTAAAGTTAAGTTTCCTGGATCCCAGTGGGCTTTGTTGCATCGCTAGCTATGATGGATTAAAGATAAAAAAGGTAGAGAATATCAGTAGCTTATTATTCTGGTATGTATAACAAGAACGGTCAGTGAATACCTAAATTTGAGTAAAAGAAATTTCACTACCACTCACTAATCCGGCTAAAATTCAAGAATTTCAATGCTTTAGCTATTTTCAATAGAATTAAATTTATTAATATAAATAACAAGTTACTATTCTTAAATTTGATCAGATTGATTGCAAAAAAAACAAGATTTTCAATAAGTTGCTTATAATCCTAATTATAGTTAGCCTTTCATAAGTAGCGATGCAACAAAGCCATCCCAGTGTCTGGGCACTGGGATGACAAGAAAGAGGCTACTTGGACAACACCCTGACAACCATCATCCCGCTACGTGTTAGCGGGATCTGGAAATACCGCGGCGGTATGACGTAGGACTGCTGTCATTCCAGTCTGGAATCCAAAAAAGGATGATGTCATCCCAGTGCTTGACACTGGGATCCAGCTTCTGTGCAACCTCATCAAAAACATTCATTTAGTATAAACTTTCCATGCTAGTTTGCTTGCTTACAAGCAAACTTTCCTGGATCCCAGTGGGCTTTGTTGCATCGCTCAAGTGAAAAGAACTGGCAGTTACTGACAAAATTCATTATAAATAGCCATTTAACTGTTGAAGAAAAAATATGCCACAAAAAATGAGAGTCAGTAACTGCCATGAATATAACAAATTTCTCCAAGAAAGAGGAAGCATTTTTTGTTATATCAATGACGCCATAGAAAATTGGTACGAGAATTGTCCAAAAATGCAGGGCGGCAACTATATTTATAGTGATAAAGTTGTGATTTTGGTGCATATAATCGTCAGTTTCTTTAGAATTGGTTTAAGACAAACAGTCGGGTTTATAAAAGGGTATTTGCAACAAATAGGAAGAGATTTGGCAGTTATCAGCTATTCACAAGCATCAAGAAGGTTTAAGAAACTTAATATTAAGATAAATGTTTGTACAGTTATAGCTCTTTCCATAAAAGTCCGGATGTGATAGGATAAGGGTAGATGATGATAAGGAGGTTGAATGCCAGCAGCATATAGTTATGATTTAAGAAAAAAAGCAATGGAAGCGCTAGACGAAGGAGAAAGCAGAGAAACAGTGGCAGCAAGATTTAAGATTGGACGAACTACTTTATGGGAGTGGCAGCAAAGAAGAAAAGAAACAGGAGACTTTCAATCAAAAAAACTTGGAAATGGGGGTTACAATCACAAAATCACCGACTGGGATACCTTTGCCAAATTTGCCAGAGAACACGGAGGAAAGACTCTATCGGAAATGGCTAAACTTTGGAACAACGTTAGTATCCAAACGATCTATCGAGCCCTTAAAAAAATTGGATTTACGCGCAAAAAAAGACATATGGATACAAGGAAAGAAACGAAGAAAAACGTGCTGAATTTTTGAAAATTATAGCGACAAAAGAACCTAAAAACTTAGTGTATATAGATGAGTCTGGCATTGATAACACCGAAGACTACCCCCTACGGATATTGCCAGAAAGGACAGCGGTTTTATGCCTTAAAATCTGGAAAGAAAACTCAACGAATCAGTATGGTTGCAGCCTTAAGTGGAAGAAAGATAGTTGTTCCGTTAACCTTTGAAGGCCACTGTAATATGGATGTTTTTAATGGATGGTTTGAGCAATTTTTGACACCGATCTTGGAACCTGGACAGACTGTCATTCTTGACAATGCTACTTTTCATAAGTCTGATAAGATTATCGAGCTTGCTAAAGGGGTTGGTGCAGAAATTTTGTATCTGCCGCCTTATTCTCCAGATTTCAACAAAATTGAGCATCATTGGTTTGCTATAAAAAACAGAGCCAGGAAAAACATTCCTCTATTCGAATCCTTTCGTCGTGCTGTTGATTCTGCCTTCCTATGACCTGTTCGGACTATTATGAGAAATGCTATAACTCCAATTGTGTTTTGGCATAAAACGCGACGCGTATTAGACTTATTTGCAAGCAAAGCTTGCTAGATCCAAGTAGTCAGGGCACTGGGATGACATCATAGGGACACTGCGATGACACCCTGACAATCGTCATCACGCTACTTGTTAGCGGATGAGATACCGCGGCGGTATGACGGTTCGTGGCGGTATAATGAAGCTTGAAAGCGGATCACCTTTCACGACCCGTGTTTACTTCATTCACTTTAGGAGTATTAACAGGCGTTATTGCCGGGTTCTCAAGCTTTGTTGCCTGCTTCAAACCCTCGCTTACACTTTTGTCCTTTAAAATTTCATCAAGCTGCTTACTCTTTTGTTGCTCTTCGTTACTTGACGTATCTCTTTGAGCATCTTCTTTCATGCCACGAGCATTCTCTACATCCTTTTCACCTTCACCTAAAAATTTTTCTAATATTTTCTTAACAAAGCGCTTCAGAAGACTCAAAAACCCTTCTTCTTTTTGATTTTCTTGTGGTTGAGGCGTGTTATCTTTTTTGTCCGGCTCAGTGTTGAGCTTCTCTTTTACAGAACTCTTGCTCACTGAGGGATTAACGGTTTGTGAATCGTGCTCTGATGCTGTTTGCACAGAAGCTTCAGTAGTCTTTTTTTGTGTATTATGTTCAAGGTCTTTAACTGCTGTTGTAGTTTTTCTCTGAGTGTCTTGGAGTTTTTTGTCACTTTTTGGCTCTGCAACTTTTTCACTTGTGAAGATGCCCTTCCCTTTATATTGTTGGTCAAGCTCAGCAATTCTTTCAAAATCTTGACGTACTTTTTCATCTGCACGTCCTTTTTGACTTTCAAATTTCTGACTCAATTCTGCAACGTTTTTCATTTTGTTCTCAAGCTCCTTACTTTTCACAGCTTTTAGAGCCTCTGTTCCTTTTGCGATATAATTAACCTTCTTTTCTAATGAGGTACCTTCTGGAAAAGCACCTGGAGAACGTTCAAAAACATCTTTAAACTTTTTTTCAACACTTTCTTTAGATGTCTGGGCCATACCTGTTACCTATTAAAACATATCATATAACCAGTATGTTAGCTAATTATATAAAAAACAGTTAACATAACTTGTGGTAAAGAGTAAGAGCGTCCTATTTATATTTTTTTTATTAAAATGTTATTTACTTATTAATTTAAAATATATAACAATATAGAAATGAAAAACAGCCCATTAGCAGTAGTATTCGATTGGGATAATACCTTAGTTGACACTCAAGATAACATTTTTAATGCTATTAAGCATACCATAAACTCAATGGGGTATAGTAATAAAGCTGCTGATAGAAATTCCCACGAGTCAAGAAAGAGCTATATGGTCAATTTATTTGGCGATCAGTGGAAAAAAGCGAACCAGATATATCAACAATACTTAGATAATGTGCTATTACAAAACATTGCTCTGAATCAAGGAGTAGAGAAAATGTTGCAGACACTGAAAAGCCACAATATTTATCTAGCAATAGTAAGTAATAAGAAAAATACTAATTTACGTAAAGAAGTTGCCTATTTTAAACTAGATTCCTACTTTGAAAGAGTGGTTGGGTCATGCGATACTGCAGAAGATAAACCATCTGTAACCCCACTGCTATTTGCATTAGAAGAGAGTACGTTGCCTATAAATAGAGAAAATGTGTTTTTCGTTGGTGATAGCATCACAGATGTTCTGTGTGCACAAAATGCCAATTGTTTACCTATTATATACGGTCAATCAATAAGCGGTTATGAAGATTTGTTATGTTTTCAACATTCTGATAAACTTACAGATTTTGTAATAAAGTATTTAGAAGATAGGTAATGACCGCTGTTACAGAGATTGCCAGTATAACAAGACGCTTTTGCGCGTATTTAATAGATGTAGCAATTTTATTAATTCCAACTTTATTAATTATACTGCTATTAGAGGATTCTCCGTTGATCTTACATCTATCATACATGTGTGTAAATTGTAGTTACTTCACATATTTTATATCTTCAAAGGCCCAAGCAACTCCCGGTCAACAGTTAATGAATATGTATACTATCAATTTAGATAATTCTAAAATAGACTTGAATTTAGCGTTTGACAGAAGCTCTTCCCAGTTTTTTCTTCCTTTGTTAAACAGTGTAGTAGTTGTCCTTACTGAATTTTTGCGAGATCAGGAAGTATTAGTGAATGTCTTGAGTGCATTGAAAGTAATTATAGTGCTACTCACTCTCTGCTGGTATCTAGTTGCTTGCTTCTCTAAGAAAAAACAGACATACCACGACATGCTATTTAATACGGTTGTTATCAAAGGAACTATTAAATGAGTTGCTATAACTATCGTTATCATATAAATTATGCTGATGAATTGAACTAAGGGAAGATTATGAATGAAGAGATAGTAAAACATTTGAACAAATTATTGACCAATGAGCTGACTTCTGTACGCCAGTATCTTTTGCATTTTGCGATTCTCAAAAACAATGGAATTAATAGACTTGCAGAAAAGGTAAAAAATGAGCTTAACGAAGAACTTGAACATGCAAACAAGTTGGCAGAAAGAATTTTGTTATTTAAAGGAGTCCCAAATTTTCAGGATACAAACGAAATATCAAAGTATGATGGAAAGTTTACAAAAGACACAATACGGAAAATCTTAGAAGCTAATTTGAAATTAGAGGGAAAAGGTATTAAGGATATCAAAGAAACGATTTCTATCGCTGAGAAAGAAAAGGATTTTGTTAGTGTAATGTTATTAGAAGAGATGTTAAAAAATGAAGAAGAGCACTTTCATTGGATTGAGAAACAGATCGATCTTATTGAACTAATGGGTGTTGAAAACTATTTAAGAACACAAATATAGAGTGTTAAAAAAGATAGTATTTATTTTAATTATACCTTGCTCACTTCTTTTTTTATTAGGGTTATGGCAAATATTCAGATTGAACTGGAAGAATAATATTATTAAAAGTATGAGTCTTCCAGTGGTTCATCTATTGCCCAATAACGACCTTGAAAAATTTAACTATAGGCATGTCAAGATTGATGGGATTCTAAGTGACATAGAACTATATGTTTTTGCAGGGCAACACGGCTATCACGTGCTGTCTCCTATGTTGCTCACCACTGGACGTTACATGTTGGTGAATAAAGGAATAGTCGGAGAAAAAAAGGAGAAAAAAGTAAAAATTGAAAAAGTAGTTGCAGATGGAATTTTATATTGCGATAGCAATAAAAGTAAAAATTGGTTTATCAAGAACGATACTGCTTCGAATACATGGTTTACCCTGAGTACAGAAGAAATTTCCAATGAGTTAGGTATTAAGCTAGAGAAGTGTGTATTGTGGCCGAACAATTTTGGCAGCAAAGTAGCTATACAGCCAATGAAGCATTTGGAATATGCAATCACTTGGTTTGCACTTTCCTTAATTTGGTTGATTATGTGCGTAATTTACTATAGGCAAAACCTCAATAAAGCTTGAAGCTTTCTGTACATAAAATTAGAGAAGTAGTTATTCATCTTTATCACTACCAAGGTCTTTTAACATATTGTAATTGCCTTTTCTGAATCTACTTTTTAAAGACGTAACTCCACTTTCGCTAATACCACTAAGGCTCAGTGCAGCTCCACCTAGCTGCAATCCTATCTCAGATGTTTCAGGAATAATTTTACTAGCTCCTAGATCTCTATAAACCTCCACATTACTCAGATCTGGTAAGCGTATTACAATATTTACATGCGGAAAATTTGCTGCAACTAAAGAAACAACTTTTTTTATAGTAACTTCATTCTTTATTGAAATAACGAGAGCTTGAGCTCTTTCTATTCCTACCGATTTTAAAATTTCACATCTTGTAACATCTCCAAGATATATAGGAAAACTATCACTTTTTCCTTCTTTGACTATTTTCGATTGAATATCTACAACAACATAACTTAAATGCTCTGCCGTAAGCATTTTTGTTACCATATATCCCACTCTACCAAATCCAGCAACTATCACATGGTTATAAAGATCTTGTGTATCTGTTTCAACAGCTTCATCATCTAATATTGTTTTCTCAGTGCTAAATGAGTTTGCTATCCAATCTCCAAGCCCCGATAAAAGAGGAGTGAAAGCCATGGTTACTGTAGTTACCATCATAAGTACTTGAGCGATTTCACTTGGTAGCACATTTAGCTCATCTGCTAAGCGAAACAAAATAAACGCAAATTCACCGCCTTGTGAAAGCAGTAACCCAGCTTGTATAGCAGGTGCACTCTTAAACCCAAAAAATCTACACAATATATATATAATAGATGTTTTTAAAACGATAAGGATAATCGATAATAAAGTAATTAGTGGTAACTTATTGAGTAAAAGTTCGGTATTGATGGACATACCAACAGTCATGAAAAATAAGCCAAGAAACAAATCTTTAAATGGCAATACTGCGTGTTCTACTGAGTGTCTATATTCTGTTTCTGCAACTAACAATCCAGCAACAAATGCACCTAATGCTAACGATAAATGGAATTGCTCAGTAATAAATGCTGCTCCTAATACTATTAAAAGCGTTGTTGATATAAAGATCTCATTACTTTCCATTTTAGCAATAACCGAAAATAAAGGTCTAAGCAATAATCTACCAGTTATAAATATCAGCACTAATGCAATAGCTGCTTGCACCAATGAACCTGCCAATGAGCTTATCAGGCTGTGCTCAGAATTGCCAGTAAGTAAAGGTACCAATACTATTAATGGTACCACTGCAAAATCTTGCATTAATAGCACTGCTATCGACAATCTACCAACCTGACTTGCTTGAGAACCTTTTTCTTGCAGAACCTGCAACACTATTGCTGTTGAGGATAGCGCAAGCCCACCACCAATAACTGTTGCTATATTCGTATTCACTCCGAAAGCAAGAGCGATGCACCATATTGCTACCATGGTAACTATAACTTGAAGAGAACCGAACCCAAATACATGAATACGCATAGCGATCAGGCGTTCAAATGTCAATTCAAGGCCTATAATGAATAATAGAAAAACTACACCAAATTCTGCAAGATTATCCATTGCTTCAGCTGAGTGTATCAGATTAAATCCGTGAGAACCAATAACTGCACCTGCAACGAAGTAACCAAGCACTGGACTAATATTCATTTTCCAAAATGCTATGACTATAAACACAGCAGCAGAAAGCAAAATTATAATATCAAACAAATGCTGAGAGCCACTGTGCATGATATTTAACCTGTAGAATTAGACCATTTAATTGAGCAGCCAATACTTGATTTTTGGTCAATTGGAGAATTACCAGTTTCTGCAATAAATTTCATAGCTTGAAATAAGTCACTACTTCCTACTTCATAGCTTTGAACCTTTTCTTTTTTTGCGTCGTTAAAACGTCCACGATAGCAAAGGTTTAAATTGGAATTAAAGCCGAAAAAGTCAGGAGTGCAAACAGCCCCGTATTCTTTAGCTATTTTCTGTGTACTATCAATTAAATATGGAAATGTAAACTTATTTTCCTTGGCAAAATTAATCATATTTTCAAAGGAATCCTCTGGATATTCATTTACATCATTTGGCATTATTGCAATGGTGTTTACCTGATAATCTTTTTTCAATTGATCAACATCGCTTACCAGATTGCTAATAATTGACTGAACGTAAGGACAGTGATTGCATATAAACATTACAATAAGACCATTTTTTCCACAACAGTCACTTAATGTATAGTATTTATTGTCTACTCCCAAAAGATTAAAATCTTTTGCAGTAAAACTAAAATCGACTTTAGGAGTATTCAGAGCAACCATAGACTATCATTATACCATATGTAATTTACGGTCTTATTATTTAAATGTCAAACGGTTTCTATGTATACTGTTTGCATATTCTTTTTTAGTATTATAATTATAAAACTTATGTTCATAACTTTCGAAGGAATAGACGGCTCTGGTAAAACAACACAATCTGAGCTACTTGCAAATCATTTTAAGCAAATTCGCGGTGAAAATAGCGTAGTATTGACTCGGGAACCAGGCGGCACTGATTTTGCAGAAAAGATAAGAGGAGTGTTGTTAACAAATAATATTGATCCTATTTCTGAACTCTTGCTACTTATCTCGATGAGGCGCGAACATATGAAAAAATTAATATTACCGGCTCTTGCAGAAGGAAAAATAGTGATTTGTGATCGGTTTATTGATTCAACTATTGCATACCAAGGATATGGGTTTGGAGTTGATTTAAAACTAATAGAAGATTTGCACAGGTTGGTTGAAGTTAGATATCCAGATATTACATTTATTCTAGATATTGACGTTGAAGTTGGGTTAAATAGAGCAAAAGACAAGAATAAATATGAAGAAATGGATGTTAATTTTTACAATAAGGTCAGAAAAGGGTTTCAGGAAATATCCATAAAAGAGCCCGTTAGGTGCAGTGTTATCACTGAAATTGAAACAAAAAATGATAATCACGTACACAATGAAATTATTGATAAAATCACCTAGCTTGTGATAGAAAATTATCAATTTCAGGTAACATTATTTCATATGAATAACTTTTTGTTTGAGTAGCTAAAAAATCCTGTATTTTGTCTGGATCTTCTTCACTTATCATCTTATATGCCCTTGCGAGGTTCATTAATTCACTTCTATTTTTTTTATTGCTTACTTCAGTAATAGTAAAAAATTGATCAAAATGGTCTAAGAGGTCTTTATTTTTTATTGAAGACACAATATCGTCAATTTCTTTCACATATAATGCAAGTTTGTGTGCTTTACTACGATCTTCAAAACAAAGATTAACAAGCACGTTACGAAACCTATCTTTCGTAGTACTTCTCACTTCTGCTAATAAGGACTTAATATTTTCTTGGCAATGCACTCTCTTTAACGATTCAGCCGGTTCAACCATACCAAGAACATTCTTTACCAAAGATTTTTCTTCACAACTAAATATGAACATGTAATAACCCATCGATAAAGTGAAGAGCAAGAACATAGCCGGAAGTAAAAACGGAGCTAATACATTTTGTGACGCAGGGAAAATAAACCAGGTAACAGTTGCTATTGACACAGTTACAAATAATCCTGATAAACATAATTGTGCTTTTCTTCTATAATTCTGATCAATAACTGTACTTACACCAATAGAAGCTATATCAATCATTACTCACACCTCATTAAACCCCAGTTATGGATTAGAAAACAGATAAAAGTAGAATTAATAAAGAGGGAAATAGGGTAAACTCAAGTATTTTAACAATAATTTAAGAGGTTACCCATGAAGAAAGATATTACAGAACTTTACTGCTGCGTCGAGGATTTTTGTCGTGTAGTAGATGAAAATTTTGCAAATAAGTTCTTATCAAATGGCAAAAAACCAACCAGAGTACCAGAAATAGCGCACTCAGAAATGCTAACCATAATCCTGTTATACCACCAATCGCCATGTAAAAACTTCAAGGCTTTTTATCTTTGTTACCTTAAGTTACTCTATAGATCAGAATTTTCAAAGATGCCTTCATATCACAGATTTATTGCCTTAAAGCCGAGAGTTTTACGGTATTTAGCATTACTTCTTCAATGGTTCTGCGAACAAGCGAAAATGACAGGTACTTCCTACATTGACACTTCTACGATTGCCATTTGCCACAAGAAAAGGATCTCTAGGAACAAAGTTTTTGATGGTTTAGCAGAAATTGGTAAGAGCACGTATGGTTGGTTTTTTGGCTTTAAATTGCACTTGGTGATTAACGAAATTGGAGAAATTCAATCACTTACTCTAACCAAAGGTAACGTTGATACCTGTGCCAACTATAACTAAAAGACTGACAGGACTTTTGTTCGGAGATAAAGGCTATATCAAGAAGGAGCTCTTTGAGGAACTCTTCGATAGAGGTTTAAAGCTTGTCACTAAAGTGAAAAAAGGCATGAAAAACGCACTAATCTCACTAAAAGAGAAGGCTTTATTGAGAAAAAGGTCGATTATTGAGACAGTCTTTGGTTGTTTAAAAAATAAATTTGAGCTTGAACATACACGGCACAGATCGCCAATAAATTTTCTGGTACATATTTTTTCTACATTAATTTCATATTCCATGCAGTCAAAAAAGCCTTCTATTTCTAAGCCTTACTGTGTTGGTTAATCCATAACTGGGGTCATTAAACATTAATACTAACTAAATGATAGCATTATTGTGATGAAAATGCAATATTATGAATATTTTAATACAATTTATATTGACAGTTACAATTCTGAATGTTTTATTGCAGCGTTAGCTGATTAGCATTTTTAAGATGAGGTCAACTCTCATAGAGAGAGGATTTTTTTATTTTCTCATTCTTCTCATTTTCCTCTCTAACAATTTTTTTTCCATTTAATATGTCCTTTATTTCATCTCCTGTTAAAGTTTCAAACTCCAGTAGATTTTCGGCAATGAGATCTAAGCCTTTCTTATGCTTGGTCAAAATGTCTTTTGCTTTTTCATAGCAAGAAGATACAACTTTCTTCACTTCTTCATCTATAAGTTTTAACGTATCTTCAGAAATTATCTCAGAACCATGTATGGTTTGTTCGCGATTGTGATAGATCGGGCCTATTTTGTCACTCATTCCCCATTTTGTTACCATAGCGCGTGATAAATCAGATGCTTGTTTTATATCCGAAGATGCACCGCTTGTGACTTTATCGTAGCCAAAAATTAGCTCTTCTGCCACTCTTCCACCCATTGCAACAGTTATATCTGCTAGCATCTTTTCTCTTGTGAGGGACACTCTATCTGTTTCTGGTAGTCTCATAACTAAACCGAGTGCCCTACCGCGTGGAATAATTGTTGCCTTGTGTATAGGATCAGAAGCAGGCATATTAACAGCAATCATCGCATGACCAGCTTCATGGTATGCAGTCAGTCTCTTTTCCTCTTCTGTCATAATGAGAGATCGCCTTTCTACGCCCATCATCACTTTATCACGTGCATATTCGAAATCATCCATGGTAACAATCTTCTTGTTTCTTCTTGCAGCGATAAGTGCAGATTCATTCACCAAATTTGCTAGATCAGCCCCTGAAAAACCTGGTGTTCCTCTTGCAACTGTTTTCACGTTTACATCTGGTGCTATTGATATTTTCTTTATATGAGTATTTAATATCTTTTCACGCCCATTTATATCGGGTAAAGAAATAGTAATCTGTCGGTCAAAACGACCAGGTCTAAGCAGTGCTGGATCTAAGACATCCGGACGGTTAGTCGCAGCAATTATTATTACACCTTCATTAGACTCAAAGCCATCCATCTCAACTAATAACTGATTTAATGTTTGTTCTCTTTCATCATTGCCGCCACCAAGACCAATGCCACGATGTCTACCCACCGCATCTATTTCATCTATAAAAATTATACAAGGAGCATTTTTCTTGCCTTGATCAAACATATCACGAACACGACTTGCACCAACACCCACAAACATTTCAACAAAATCAGATCCAGAAATACTAAAGAATGGCACATTAGCTTCTCCTGCAATTGCACGAGCAAGTAAAGTTTTACCAGTTCCAGGAGAGCCAATCAAAAGGCACCCTTTTGGTATTTTTCCACCTAATATTTGAAATTTTTGCCTTTGTTTAAGAAAATCAACGATCTCTACTAGCTCTTCTTTTGCTTCATCAATTCCGGCAACATCATCAAATGTTACTTTTTTTCCACTAGTCATGAGTCTAGCCCTTGATTTGCCAAAGCTTATAGTTCTGTTGCCCCCCGCTTGTGTTTGTTTAAGAAAGAATAGCAAGAAGCCAATAAAGATAAATGTTGGGACCCATGAGATAAGTAATCCACCAATTACGTTCATGGCAGAATCTCCAGTTGAAAAGGAGAATCTCACTTTTCTATCATGTAAATTTTTTATTAGGTCGCTATATATGACACCGCTTGAATTGAAACTTGAACCGTCCCTGAACTTGCCTTCAATGCTCTGGTTTTTTATGACAATATTTTCTACATCATTGTCTTCTAGTCTAGTTAAAAATTCCGAAAAAGGTATAATTGTTTTACTTTTACCTACATTTCCGCTGAACTGAATATAAGCAACTGAAATAAGAACAATAATTACTAACCAGATCAATAAGCCTTCTAAAAATTTTTTCATTTCTATTTCTAACTAAATACTAATCAAGCTTACCAAATTTTGTTTTATCGTGCTATTAATAATGCATTGAACCTTATCGTCATTGGTATTTTTTCCGTTATAATTTACATCAGGATAAGCAAGCACCTTTCCATCTTTTAGCACTACAGGCAAAGAATAGAAAACTTCAGGGCAGCAGTTGTAATCCTTCAGAAATTCAGGAACTTTTTGTGTTTTTTTTAATGGAGCGATGATAACTGAACACTCTTGATTTACGAGTATTGTGCAGCTAAATCTGTTATCCCATTGAGTAGGTTCATTTAAAGGTAGGTTTAAGGTAATTTCTTGTATCTTTGACGATTCTCTAATTATCAAGATATTTTCTCCATGTTTTCTTATTTTACACCCAGAAAGTGTACAGTTAACATTACTATCCTTTTGCAATATTTTATTAAATATTACGATAAGGCTGTTGTACCTTGGTTTATAATGTTTACTGGCAATTGCCATTATGGAGTAAAGAAGAAGCCTCAAGGCTATTTCCTCTGGCAATTGATAAAACTCACTTAGTTTAATTTCAATATAACCAAGATCATGCACATTAACGCAGTCATTAAACGCAAGGCGTGTGTAGTGCATCAACGCTTTTGCAGCTCTTTTCATATGAAGGGCTGTGAGGCATATTCGCTCTGTTAAAATCTCTTGATTATCACTTGCTTTAAGTAAGTTACGGTATAAAGTTCGCCTGTATTTTAAGTCATAGTTGCTTCTATCTTCGATCCATTTTAACCGATGAAGCTTAGCGTACTTTTCTATTTCACTACGACTAAAATTTAACAATGGCCTAAATATATAAATACCATTTAGGAAAGACTTGTAGTCCATTGATGATAATCCATCTACGCCACTACCTCGCTCTAATCTTAACAAGAACGTTTCTGCTTGATCATCTTTGTGATGAGCAACAAGTAAATATTTAACATTATTATTTTTACACCACTCTGCTAGTAACTTATACCGTGCTTTTCGTGCCTGTAACTGAATATTGCCTTTAATATTTTGCTTCTCCCAATTTAATATGAACGATTCCTTTGCTCCAAGTTCCTTTGCATAACTTACAACAAAATCAGCTTCTTTTTGAGACTCTGGACGTAACCCATGATTTACTGTTAATGCTGTAGGAAGTGAAAGCTTGTTTTTTTTTGCCCAGTTAGTCATTAAGTGCAGTAAGACTATACTATCTACACCACCTGATACTGCAACTGCAACTTGATTGTTATAGAAAGCAAAACTATTAACCACATTTTGAAATAATAACTCTAATTCCATTATGTCTCTTGATGGCCAGACAGGTCAGATCTCTTACGCCATACCGCGACTTATTTGTGGTATATATAGATCCCGCTAACAAGCAACGAAATATGACAAGTTTGTCCTTTTTTGTCTACCCCAGTGCCCTTTCTTTATGTCATCCCAGTGTTTGACACTGGGATCCAGGTTTTAATGCAAGAAACTATTTCTTTATTCCAGAAAATGAAAATTCCACTCTACGATTTTTAGCATGCTCTTTTTCATATTTAGAATTTCTAGAATCATCTTTTACATTAACCAAAGGCTCAGTTTCACCTTTAGAAGCAGTTTTTATTCTGTTTTCTATGTAGGGTGTACAACTAACCATAAATTTTTTAGCTGCATCTGCCCTTCTAGCGCCTAGCGCAAGATTATATTCATGAGAACCACGGTTGTCAGTGTGACCAGTTAAAGTAACCTTCGCGTTAGGGTTATCTTGTAACACCTCCATTACGTCAAGTAATGCATCTGCACTTACTTCAGCAATACTAGATTCATCATAACCAAAGAAAACTCTTTTATCACCTATCTGCTTAACAACAGAATTTATTTTATTTGTTGTATTTGCTCCTTTTTTTGGGCAAGAACTTACACCAGTAAGTAATAAACAAAAACAGCACATTATAATCAGTCTACTCCACATTACTAAACCTCCATAAATTTTAAATAGTGCGTAACTTTAATTTCAGTAGCTAATATCTCTCCATATTGTAATATAGTCAAGAGAAATAAAATACTAAATACTTTTTCTACAACCTTACAATTAATTTTCCTATAATATGCTGGACTCTGAGTAGAAAAATCCAATAAAAGAATAAAAAGTACAATTTTTTATTGTACTTTAAGCAAATATACTTTTAACTTTATTATTAATCTATTACGGTATTAAACAGATGTTTTCTAAAATAATGAACAAATATGCAATCTTATAAGTTTTTAGAGGAAGTATTATATAGGGTAAAGAATATCGAAAATACGCTAAAAGTACTAAACCAAAGCCAATTGAATATAGAGGACAAAGTTGAACAAATGAGTCTTCTAGAAGAAATCAGACATGAAATTATCTCTCATGACGCAATAAAGGAATCATTAGCAGATGCTCTTGGTAACAAAAAAAGTGCAAATACTCAGCAGCTAAAGTTAATAGAGAGAATACATAAAAGCAACAGTGCTGTTCCTATTGATTTAGTAAAGTCTTTATCCAAAGCTAAGGTTGAATGCCAAAATTTATGGAAGCTATCTCATTCTGAAACCAGTAACTTAGAAAAACTAAAAGAACGTTTTACTGATTTAATCACACTCATTCGCGAAGTAGCTTCTATAAAATCGCAGCAATTAAAATGCTCAAAATACGACTCACTGCTTGCTGACTATGACTCTGATATCACAGAAAAGAATATAAGGGAAGTATTCCCCAAGGTAGGCAAATTTTTTAGCGAAAATGTAGATAAAATAATTGAAAAGCAGAAAAAGGATAAGGTTACTAATATACAAAAAGTTGCTACTCAGAAACAGATTGAACTTGGCTCATTATGTTTACAGCAAATGGGTATTGCACTAAATGAGATTCGTACTTCTTATTACTACCCTATAGATTATGATGAATCTGATTTTTGTTATGGTTTATTTTCACTTTTACGGCATAGTGGTTATGCAATTTATCAAAAATGTTTAGCGCAAAATTCTATAAGTAGTCCAATTACGAGACATGTTATGTATGAAACTCAAGGGTTATTCATGGAAAGGATGATTGGAACATCCAGAGAATTTATTGAGTTTATTCAACCACACATAAAAGAGAAATTTGCTATAAAAGGCAAAACTAACGAGAAAGTTAGCAGTGTTGAAAATTTGTACTTGATTTTCAATGAAATAAACCTTTCTTCTTTTTTAAAAAATGCAGATGAATTTAGTCTGTTAGCTCATATTATGTTGAGAACTAGGTTAGAACAAGATATAATAAATGGTACATTGGAAGTCAAAGACCTGCATGATGCGTGGCTGGAAGGTATGAAGCACTATAAAATTCCAGTAAAAGCTGAAAATGAGCTAAACACTTATTTTCAAGATGAATATTGGGCAAGCGGTGTTATGGGCTACTTTCCTATAAAAATTATTGCTTTAATTGCTGCTGTGCAGATTTTCTCTTGCGTTAAAAAGAATCATTACGAATCATTAAGTGCTATAATAAAAGGAGATTTTAGTTTACTTATCAGTTGGTTGTCTCAAAATATATACAGTGCAAAGTGTGGCCTGGAACTGCTAAAAAAAGTAACAGGTAAGGGTTTAGACGTTGAGTGTGTTACTTACTACTTATCTGAAAAGTATAATTTGTCTTAATAAATGGTTTTCTTGAGTTATGTATGAATTTTGTTCGAAAATTAACCGGAAAGTTTTATAGCCTTTTCACTTTCAAAGGTTTATTCGCTAGCGATATTGCTATAGATCTTGGCACTGCAAACACTTTAGTTTATCAGAAAAATCAGGGAATAGTGCTTGATGAGCCTTCAGTTGTAGCAAGAATAAAAGAAAAAGGAAGCTATGTTCCTTATGCTTTTGGTAAAAAAGCTAAAATGATGCTTGGAAAAACGCCTGGAGAGATAGAGGCGATAAGGCCCTTAAAAGATGGAGTCATTGCTGATTTTAAAAGTGCGGAAGAAATGCTAAAATATTTCATACGCAGTGCAAACACAAAATTCACTGTTAATAAACCTAATATTATCATATGCGTTCCATCTGGATCCACGCCAGTTGAAAGGCGTGCTATACAAGATGCAGCAGAAAGTGCTGGTGCAAATGAAGTATTTTTAATTGAAGAACCAATGGCTGCAGCAATCGGAGCTGGGCTCCCGGTTACCGAACCTGAAGGTTCTATGATTGTTGATATAGGAGGCGGTACAACTGAAGTTGCAATTATTTCTTTAGGTGGAATTGTTTATTCACGTTCTGCCAGAGTAGGTGGCGATATTATGGATGAGGCAATAAAGTCATATATTCGTGAAAATCATAAATTATTAATCGGTGAAACAACCGCTGAGAAAATTAAGAAAAGCATAGGTTCAGCCAGTCTGCCAGGTGAAAATAACAAAGAGGGAATGATAATTAAGGGCAGGGATTTAGTGAGTGGCATGCCAAAAGAAATGCTTTTATCAGAATACCAAGTTGCAGAGAGTTTAATAGAGCCTGTACATCAGATAATTTCTGCTATTAAGACTGCGCTGGAGAGCACTCCACCTGAACTTTCTTCTGATATAGTCGATAGAGGAATAGTTTTATCCGGTGGTGGTGGATTATTACGTAATCTAGGTAAAGTTATCAGTGAAACAACAAAATTACCGGTTCGTGTTGCAGATGACCCACTTTGTTGTGTTGCCTTAGGTAGTGGAAAAGTGCTTGAAAACATGGATTATTTTGGCCATGTTTTATTCAAGCAAGATTAAATTATTTTTGAAGGTAGTTTATCGAATTGTTTTGATGGAATTATGTAATATAAATGAGATCCCAGTGTCATGCACCAAGTAATTTGAAGGCAACTTCTAGCAGAAAAGGGTGTCATCCGAGTAGCTAACACTGGGATCCAGGAAACTTGATTACAAATAAATATGCTGTTTTAATGAATTTGTGTAATAGAAGCTAGATTCCAGTGTCAGCTACTTTCATGACATCATCTACTATGTAAATTGACCCCAAATCAAAACGTTTGCACAGTTGTATGTTGGAATGACACAAGATTTGCGTTTATAAATTAAGGCGATTATGCTAAAAGAATTTGAAATTGAACCTCTGCTAAAAGATAAAGCTCCGCACCAGACCAAGGCTATTGTTGCAATGTCCGGGGGAGTTGATAGCTCGGTTGCTGCAGCACTGCTACATAACCTTGGGTACCAGGTGATAGGTGTGACTCTTCAACTCTATGGCACTGATGGCAATGCTAACGCAAGAAAGGGTGCATGCTGCGCTGGACAGGATATTTATGACGCTAAGCGTGTAGCTGAAAGTGTTGGCTTTCCTCACTATATTTTAAACTATGAGGAAATATTCAAAAAGGAAGTAATAGAGGATTTTGCGAGTACCTATATGCGTGGGGAAACTCCCATACCATGCGTGAGATGTAACCAAACGGTAAAATTTCGTGATCTATTGCAAGTTACAAAAAATCTTGGTGCGGATGTGCTCGTAACAGGACATTACGTGAGAAGGTTAGAAAAAAATGGTGAGGTAAAGTTGTGTAGAAGCATTGATAAGAGTAAAGATCAAAGCTATTTTCTGTTTGCTACAACAAAGGAGCAGTTAAAGCTTTTGCGATTTCCACTAGGTGGGTTCTATAAAAGTGATATAAGAAAATTAGCAAAGTATTTTAGCTTACAAATTTCTGAAAAGCCGGACAGTCAAGATATATGCTTTGTTTCCGAAAGCTATAGTAAAACAATAGCTAAATTAGCTCCACAATCTGTACAGAAAGGTAAAATAGTGGATGTTAATGGAAAAGTGCTAGGCGAGCACAGTGGCATAGTAAATTTTACAGTGGGGCAAAGAAAGGGCTTGGGTATCGCACACAATGAACCTCTTTATGTGATAAAAATTAATACAGAGAATAATGAGGTTATAGTAGGCCCGATCAACGCATTAATGCAAAAAAAAATATTGATCAAAGAGTTAAATTGGTTAGAACAACCAAAGGAAGGTATGGAAGTAACTGTGAAGCTGAGATCATCACATGCGGGAAGTTTAGCAACAATACATTCAACTGACGAAAAAAATAAAGCCTGTGTCATTTTAAACGACGATTACTTTGGCATCAGTCCAGGTCAAGCCTGTGTAGCGTATAAAGATGAGCAAGTTATCGGCGGTGGATGGATATGCTCTTAACTAAAAGCTTTAATGCAGAGTGTAAACATACAATAGACTTCTTGCATAACCATATAACATTGGGAATAGAAACAAAAAAACTTGCTTGACAAACTCCGCCAGCCCCCTTATCATGAAACTGAAGCTATTTATTTATCTTCTCTGTACAGATTAAATGACAAAAAAACTCACGTATCTGGCGTCTCATGTTTAATTTTTTGCACTATGTGCACTCTATGTCTTTATCAAATTTCTGGGTTTTTACCTACACAAGCTGAAATACACTTATAAAGCATTTAAAACATTAAAAAACGCCAACTTAAAAAATGGATAGTGAATAACTAGCTACCCTAGGGTTTCTTTTGCCTTTTTTTCTGTTTAGTAAATTTCTTAACGTTTATAATTTAGATTAGTTGCGGCTTAAAAGCAGCTAAATCGCGGTTATTAAGTGTTTAGAATAAAAAAACGCCATACTTGAAAGTATAATGTAAGTAATTAGCCAACCACGGGGCTTCTTTTGCCTTTTTTTTTATTTGGTAAATTTCTTAATGTTTGTAGCTAAACGACAACCGTCATCCCGCTGCGTGTTAGCGGAATCTCTTGTTAGCGCTGCGGCGGTATGATGGTTCGCGGTGGCATGACGATAAGCCTTGTCATCCCGCTACGTGTTAGCGGGATCTATGTTGAGAGATACCGCGAATGAATCGCGGTATGACGGTGTAGATAGTATCCCGCTGCGTGTTAGCGGGATCTCTTGTTAGTGCCGCGGCGGTATAGCTATACCTTTTTCTACTTAGTTTGGGTTATGCAAGAAGTCTAATAACATTTATTGCTATTTTGCCATGTATCCCTTATACTATAAAGTAGAACATTATAGGTTTCAGCAATGATAAAAGAAATTGAAGAACTAATAAAAATTGTTGGTAAGGGTAATTTATTAGAGACGTTATTTATTTTTTTAGGTAGCTTTCAACACGCTGACTTAGATCGTTTTATAGATCACAGAAATCACATAGGTCTGTCTGCATTCATACAGAAGCAAGATGAACAATTAGATTACTATTTTAACTTAAAATTTAGTCTACAAGGGCTGTTTTTAATTTATGCTCTAGCTTATCGAATTCTAAGTGAAAACAATAACCTCAATACTAAAGATGTCATAGATAAAATATATGAAGTTATTAAAGGATCTGAGTTAAATGAATATATAAATGAAGTAGTAGATGGAAGAAAATTAGATTTACTTAACATCTTAGCAAATCCAAAGAGAGAACCAATATTTAAAACAGAAGAAGATTTTAAAAATAAAGTACTCATTGGTCTTAGAAAGTTACTAAGTGAAGGAAATACATTAAACAAATATGACAGAGAATTTGCATTAAATAAGTGCGTTATCAGCAGCTATTATTCCATTCATGACATAAAAGCAGATAAAGATATAGCATTGTTCTTTTCTTTGGGTGGTCACTATAAAGAACTTTCGTCATCTAACAAAACAGTAAAAAGAGAAGTATTAGAGATATGTGAGAATCAGTTAATAGAGAGCTATATAATGTTCTTAGCTGGCAAACTACACATGATCGGATTATCAAGTAGAGATAAATATACAATCGACCATGAGAATGTGGATCGGCAAGAGAAAGCATTGAAAATGGATGGATTAATATATCCTATAAATACAAAAAACACCCTAGAGCAACTGTTAAAAAACCAAAATAGTGATGAATTTGAACAATTAATAACGAGCCCTGATAATATATACTACTCAGTGCTGCAAGAAGAGAATGAATGTAGGCCAAATCCTATCACCAGCAAGAAAAAAGAAAAAGACCATAAAAACACAGTCTGTAAACTTATTTTAGGTATGTTTGTATTATCTGTTGGGTTATATGTTGCTGATTATTTCTTTATGGAGCAAAAATTATTTAATCCAATAAAAGGTGTCCTACCACAGGATAATTTTGCTAATCTAGTAATTGCTGCAGTGCTTACTATCGTAATAGTATATGCTTTATTTCAATTATCACAGGAACCACCACTTTCAACAGTCAATAAGATGACGAATGAAAATTTAGGACAGCCCGTGCAAAATAAGTTTAGAATTACATAAATGTAGCAACTTAAAAGCATATATTGTATAATGCTTATTCTTAAGTTAAGAGGTAATTTATGGATTTAAGTAAAATAACAGCAGGACCAAATGCGGTGAATGTGGTAATTGAAATAAGTGCGAATGCTGAGCCTGTAAAGTATGAATTTAATAAAGAGTTTAGGTTGTTACAAGTTGACAGATTTTTATCTACCTCAATGACTTATCCTTGCAATTATGGGTTTGTACCAAATACCTGCGCAGGTGATGGTGATCCTGTGGATGTTTTGGTGCTAACTCAGTTTTCCTTAGCATCTAGTGTTTTAATATCGGTGCGTCCGATAGGCGCATTACTCACTAAAGATGAAAAAGGAGAAGATGAGAAAATATTAGCTGTGCCTGTTTCCAGTGTTGATAGCTATTATGACAATATAAAGGACTATTCTGACTTATCTAAAAGCCTACTAGATAAAATTACTCATTTCTTTTCTCATTATAAAGATCTAGAAAAGGGAAAAACGGTAGCAGTTGGAGAATGGGTTGGTGTGGAAGAAGCAAAGAAAATCATTGAAAAAAGCAGAAATTAGTTTTTATTGATTTATAGCTAAAGTGGCTTAGGTTTGCCCACAATTTGAAAAACAACAAATTCGTCATTCCGCTACTCGTTAGCGGAATCTATACCGCGCACAACCGTACGAACATTGCAATATGGCACATAGTAAACGATGTCATCCCAGTGCGTGACACTGGGATGACAAGAAAGGGAGCACTGGAATTTTTGTTTCAGCATTAGCCATGCATCTGAACAGATACAAATATTGCAATTAAAAGCATTAGACAGGTGGTAGAGGTCTTGGTATTATATAATCTTTAGGTTCTAAATTTGGAAGGGTGGCCGAGCGGCTGAAGGCGGCGGTTTGCTAAACCGTTATACGACCCAAAAGTCGTATCGAGGGTTCGAATCCCTCTCCTTCCGTATACTGTTTTTAGCACGGTTTAAATTCGCTATATTAGCATGTTTTTAGCCTATTTACCAGCGTACCTGATTTTGTTGCAATGGTTTTTATTTCCATTGTCACTGAGATCACTATTAAAAAGTTGGCTAGCATTGACTCAGTATTTATTATAGAATTGGTTATTAACTAAACAACTTTACTTGTATGTATAAAATACTAATTTTACTGTTGATAGTGTTGCCACTTAGGTTGCTTGCAACCGAGATTGAAATTGTTGCAGATGTAAATGGTGAACCAATTTCAAATTTAGATATCGAAAAACGCATCAACTTTATAAATTCATTGTTTGGCACTCAAAGTGTTAATCAAAAAGAAGCAAAGCCTCAAATTCTTAGGGAGCTAATAGACGAAATTATCATTATCAATGAAGCACAGAGGCTGAATATAAAATTGAGCAACGAGGAGTTAGATAATGCTATTATGTTATTTTTAACCCAAAGTTTTAAACTTAAGGCTAATGAAGTTGATCAATACATAGAGAAGCATAATATAGATCTTGGTATTTTAAGAAAACAAATAAAATGTCAGTTACTGTGGAGCAAAATTATTGAAGTAAGAATTGTGCCATTTATTAATATAAGCGATAAAGAAGTAGATGATGTAAAAAGGCAAACAGAAAAGCCGGATTATCTTATCACGTTCCAAGAGTTTATAATTCCTGATCAAAAAGACAAGGACGTTTATGGTATAGCTGAAGATTTAGTAAAAAAATTACGCAACAGTAATAACCCAGAATCTCCAATAAAGATGCGTAAAGCAACAGTTAATTTAAGTCAGCTAAAAGGAAAACTCAAGAGCGTTTTAGAAGGATTAGAAACCAGCGACATAGCAGGTCCATTCAGTTTCAGTGAAGGTTACTCCGTTATAAAAGTAATAGATAAAGTACAACTTAATCATGCACTGCTGGAAAGCACTTTAAAATTAAAACAGATTGTGGTTGAAGGTTCAGAAAGTTTATTAGATAATCTCAAGGAGCAAAAAGTTAATTGTTTAAATTTTGATAAATTAGCAGATAATTTTAAGCTGCCAAACGCAAAAGAATTTGAAATAAAAATGCGAGATTTAAATCCTGATTTACAGATTTTATTTAGTAAAACAAGTGTGAATGAAATAGTAGAATTGAGAGAAAATGGCACTGCAAAGTTGATGATGTTGTGTGATATCAAGAGTAATGTAGCGGGTATAGAAGCAATCAAACAGAAAATGTACCAACAAAAGATTATGATACAAAGCAACTTGTTATTAGATGATATGCGTAAAAATGCAGCTATCAGTTATCGGTATAGTTGAAGTCAGAGAGTGTCCTTGTCTCTGTCTTTGTGTATAGAACTATATAAATTACTTTGTTCTATAAAATTTCAAAAAATTTGAACAAATGTAGTTAAAATAGCACATGAAGAATATAATGCTAATTGGTGGTGGAGTTGGAAATGCAGTGTTATTTTCGATAGGGAAGGCATGTCTTGAAAATAATAACAAGGTTTTGTACTTCGCTGGCTATAAGAAGTTAAGTGATGTATTTAAACGAGCACTGATAGAGCGTGCATCAAATGCAGTAGTTTGGGCATGTGAAGAAGGATTGATAGAAACAAGCAGAGATCAAGATAAATCCTTTCATGGTAATATAGTTGATGCAATAGTCTCTTATCAACAAGGAAGATTAGGTATTAATTTGAACGTTATAGATAAAATTATCACTATTGGTTCTGATAAAATGATGAAAGCTGTGAATGAAGCTAGAAAAACAATTTTAAAGCCATATCTAAAGTTAAGTCATATAGCAATATCGTCAGTTAATTCTCCTATGCAGTGTATGATGAAAGAAATCTGCGCTCAGTGTGTGCAGCAGCATATAAATGCGAAAACAGGAGAAAGGAGTTTTGTTTATAGCTGCAGTAATCAAGACCAGGATATGGAATTTATTGACTTTGATTTTTTAAGTGAGCGCTTGAAGCAAAATAGTTTACAAGAAAAACTTACTGCGAAATGGATAGATCATGTTCAAAGATATTAAACAGCACAAAAAGGAAATAAGAGAGCAATATAGAGCTATAAGAAAAGATATTGATGAAAGTTATTCCAGTTATGCGGTAAATTCCCTTATTAATCTCTTTAATCAGAACTTAAGCTACGTTAAAGGCAAAACAATAGCAGCTTACATTCCAATGGATGAGGAAATAGATGTTGTGCCTTTGATGCATAGTTTACTCGATTTAGATTATAAAGTAGCAATTCCTAATAAAAATAAGTTACTAAAATTTGAGGAATGGAACGAAACAAATGAAGATGTAATTCCCGACACAATCATTACTCCTGTTGTTGCTTTTGATGATCATTTTAATAGATTAGGTTTTGGCGGTGGTTGGTATGATACAATGATAAAAAAATTACGGCCGCTTGGAAAAATATTTATAGGTGTAGCCTATGAGAAACAATATTGTAAAGATTTACCTGTAGAAAAACATGATCAAAAATTGGATATTATAATCACTGAGATGTGTGTTAGATGTGGAAGTGGATTGCTCAAAAAAGTGGATAAAAAAGAATAGATCTCTACCTTTCCCATTCCCTCCCTCTCCAAGCCATCAGAGGGTTTTGGTTTCTCCTGTACTCGCTTGTTCAGAACTTGGACTATCTAATTGAGGAACTGGTGACTTCATTTGGTTAACTTTATCATTAACCATTTTTTCTACCTCCTCTATTTTACCCTCACCAATGGCCATAATTTTAGATTGAAATTTCTCCATAAGTTCCTCAAGTGCTTCCTTATCACTTTCATAAGTACTAGTACCTTTTTCTCTAAGCTTTTTCATGTCATCTTCTGAAAAATTTTGAATAGTTCCATTCTTTACTAACTCTTGTATAGCAGATCGCTGCCCTTCATTTTGAAGCATGCCTATGACCTTTGCTTTACTCTGGGCGTTTTTTATTTTTTCACCTTCTTCGGACATATTATAGCCTATAATCTCTTGAGCCAAACTGTTGTATAATTTACTAAAGTTATCTTTTTTTGGCCCAACCTCAGGCAATTTATCCCCTAAATTTTTAGATAAACTTTTCACTGCTTTTCCTGCATCAATCGCACCTTCTTTTATTTTTTCCCCTGCCTTTCCTATACCTATTCCTACATAACGTGCTCCAATAGCCACAAGCGCTATTAATGTAGCAAGCACAATAAGCGGAGAAAATGCTGCTCCTAATACCATTACGGCAGAAGCTATTCCAATTTTTTTATTTGCAGAGGCTGATTTAAAATAATTGACTAGATTATCCAGTGGACCTTTATTATTATTTATAACATTACTTATTGCTTGTTGGTTAACAGATTTTAACGCCTCTTCTATTATTTTTGAGTTAACATTTTCAGAAGTTAAACCTTCAAGCGCTTCTTCAATGAATTTTATAAATAATTCTTTGTTGACCTCCTTTTGCAAGCCTTGGTCATTAATCGCTAAACCTAAATCTTTGAGGTTCATCCCTTTAACTTGTTCTGATAGGGTTGTAAATAACTCTTTTTTCCCCTCTTGTGAGGATTGTGCAATACTTTCTATTATATCTGAAATAGCTTTTCTTAGTTCTGGATAGTCAGTGTCAAAAAACATACTATTGCTAGATTCCATATTCAGCTTCGTTGATTATAAATATGCCTAATTATACATACTAATCATTAATTATATTATAATTGATATAACACACCCCTTTCCAAATATAGAATTTGTATTAAAATATCTAGATTATATGAAATCAAGGTACTTTATGGGTGAAAAAAAATTAAAAGCTGCTGTGGTCTTATCAGGGTGTGGTCACCTTGACGGTGTAGAGGTAAGAGAAGCGGTTTTAAGTTTGCTTGTGCTTGATCAGCAGGAAGTGGATGTTAAATGCTTTGCACCTGATATCAATATCACACAAGTTATGAATCATAGAACAAAAGAGGCAACAAAAGAAAAAAGGAATGTACTTGTGGAAGCAGCAAGAATCGCAAGAGGCGAAATATATGACTTAAAAGAAGCCAAAGCTGAAAATTTTGACATGCTAGTTGTACCTGGTGGATACGGGGTTGCGAAAAATTTATCTGACTTAGCTGAAAGTAAAGACATGGTGACAGTAATGCCTGAATTTGAAAGATTAGTTTCAGAATTTTTTGTTACAAAAAAGCCAATAGGAGCGATATGCATATCTCCAGCCATCATTGTTTCAATTTTAAGTAGCAAGATAGGTAAAGAAGAAAGTAAGGTTAAGGTAACTATAGGAGATGACAGAGAACAGTTGATAGAAAGGCTTGGCGGCGAGCACATAAAATGCGATACAGAGTTATCAATAGAAGACGAAGAACATAATGTATTTTCCTGTTCTGCTTATATGCGTAGCGACGAAAGTACATACTCTGTATATCAAGGGATAAAGCATATGATTGACAGCATGGTAAAAAAGATTAACAAAAAAACTAAACAGCCATTCCTCTAAGATATAGTAATTTAGACTTCCTTACACAATTAACTGTTGAATTTTACATTCTTAGCTGTATTATAGCTAAAGTGCTCTAGGTTTACTGACTATAACGGTATGGCGTAGGGCTTTAGCTCTTTTTTTATAAACGTAAGGTGTTTTATATGTCAGACCTTTTCTATATTGAAACTACGTGTTGTGTGGACGGTCAGTGTGATGTCTATACAGGGGAAGTGAGTTTTAATGATGTCATGTTAGGCAAGTTCAGTCTAAATTCGTGCAGCGGGAAAGAAGCTATGATAAATCTAGACATTATTACATTCGATATTAATATCGCTATTGATGGTCAAAATGGCAAGACAATAAAAAAAGACCTTAAAGGTCTTGAATTTGTAACTAAAGATGATGGTTCTTGGTATATTAATAAGGATTTTGGTGATGATAAATTTGAAGTTGTAGTAAAGCAATCATAATTTTACATCTCAGGTGTAACATTTAGTATAGGCGCTATTCTATTTATAATGTTCTTTACTATAGGCGCAGCAATTATTCCCCCGGTATGGTGCATCCCTTGAGGCTCATCAATAGCAATTAGCACTATGTACCTTGGGTCAAGCATAGTTAGCACTCCTATAAATGATGCTATGTTTGCATCTTTGCTATATTTACCATCTACAACTTTTTCCGCCGATCCAGTTTTTCCTCCTATTGAATATGCCTTTATTTTTGCTTTTCTGCCAGTGCCATCTGTTACTGCTGCACGTAATAATTTTCTCATTTCCCTGGAAGTTCTTCTTGAGATAATTTGCTCTCCTATACTTCTTTTATTCAACATCAAGGTTGCGTTATGAAATATCCCATTGTTGATTAATGCTGCTGCAGTTTGTGCAAGATGTATAGGAGTTACAGCTATGCCATAACCATAAGATGCTGTTATTAAAGTGTTTTCACTCCATTTATCCGGGATTATCGGTGTAGATTTTTCTGGTATTTCTATTTTCAAAGGAGAAAATAGCTTCATAGCTTTAAAGTATTCTACCTGTTTTTCAATACCTAGTTTGACTGCAATTTTTGCTGCACCAATGTTGGATGATTTTACAAATATATCTTGCACAGTAATTTTTGGAATTTTAGATTTATGAAAATCCTGAATTTTATACTTTCCAATGGTGATTGGTGTTGATACGTCATATAAATCGCTAGTTTTTGTAGCGTTCGCATCAAGCGCTGCGGCTATTGTAAAGTATTTTAATACCGACCCCATCTCATATACCCCAAGACTGGCGCGATTAAACTTTTGTACGTCTTCTGCCTTATTCTGTGAGTTGGGATTAAAATCAGGTAGGCTGACCATCGAGATAACTTCACTATTTCTCACATTTAAAACAATTCCTACTCCGCCAAGTGCCTGATATCTGCTTACAGCTTTAGTTAGCTCTTCATGCACTATGCTTTGCACTCGTGTATCTAAGGATAGTATTATGGGCTTTTCTTGCTCATTATTTTTACTTATATATGCCTCAACTCCTGCAATACCGTTGCCATCTATGTCAGTGTAACCAAGCACGTGTGAAAATAAATTACTGTGAGGATATATACGCTTTATGTCGTCATAAAAATTTACTCCTGGTACACCAGCGTTTTTGATCGCTAGTAATTCTTTTGGAGTCAAGTGCCGCTTTATCCAAGCAAATTTCTTTTCTGAAGTAAGTACTCTATATAAGTTCTTGTATTCGAGGTCATGCAAAGTAGAACACAGTTGTGCTGCTATACTTTCCGGATTCTTTACTTTGGTTGCATCTATATATAGTGATGTTGTGGGCACATTTGTTGCTATTACCACTCCATTTCTATCTAAAATATCAGGTTGTTTATGTACTATATTATCTTTTCTAAAATTTTCTGAAGTAGTAGGTTGATCAAATGTTAAAGAGAATATGCGAAAAATAATTATTATATAAAATATAAATAATGGTACTATAAAACACAGTGAGCGGAGCTTATTTTTAAGTAATGCTTGCATATTTACTTGATTTGACAAAAATGGAAATCATCTTAGCTGAACCACGAGGTTTTTGTGCCGGGGTAAAAAGAGCTGTGGACATATTAGCTATTACTTTAGAAAAATACAAAAACGAGCGCCAAGTTTATGTGCTACACGAAATTGTTCACAATAAATATATAGTAGAGGACTTTAAGAAACAAGGAGTGGTTTTTGTAAGCAGTATCGAGGAAATTGAAGATAATGAAGGAATACTGATCTTCAGCGCGCACGGAGTATCAAAAAATATAGAAGATGAGGCAAAAAGAAAGGGTATTCAAGTGATTGATGCAACATGTCCTTTAGTCAACAAAGTGCATAAAGAAGCAAAAAGGTATGAAAACAGTGGTAAAGAATTAATTCTCATTGGGCATGAAAACCATCCAGAAGTTAAGGGAATTAGGGGAAGAGTAAACAATCCTATCACTTTAGTGCAAACTTTGCAGGATGTATATGATTTAAAGGTTAAAGATCCAGATAATTTGTCTTATGTTACACAAACTACGTTAAGCATCGACGATACCCGTGACATTATTGCTGCCTTGAAATTAAGGTTTCCAGGCATAACAGGTCCAGATTTAAAGGACATATGCTATGCAACGCAAAACAGACAAAATGCTGTTAAAAAGCTAGCTGAAATTGTAGACATGGTATTAGTTGTAGGAAGTAAAAATAGCTCAAATTCAAACCGCTTATTAGATCTGTGCACTGCCAGAGGAAAAAGAGCCTACTTGATTGATAATTACAGCTGTGTGAATAAAAGCTGGTTTCAGGGCGTAGAAAAGATAGGAATCACCGCAGGTGCTTCCGCTCCTGACATATTAGTTGATGAATTAATAGACTACCTAAAAGTAAACCTGAGTGTAAAAATTTCAGTTATGCCAGGTGGTATTATTGAAAGTGTTCAGTTTAAAATACCGAATCTGGTTTAAAACACAACTTATCTACTAAGCTTCTCTTGAAATCACACAAACCAGCATCTATAGCTAAGACGTCACACCGCGATTCATTAGACTTCTTGCATAACCATATAACAAACTTTTATTGGGAATAGAAACGAAAAAACTTACTTGACACCCTTCGCCAGCGCCCTTATCATGATAGTGAAGCTATTGTATTTGCTTTCGCCAATCTGCAGATTAAAAGGTAAGGATTACTTAATGTATCGGCGTCTTATGTTCAATTTTTTGCAGTATATAGATACTGTATGTCTTTACAAAACTTCATCTACATCTAGATTTTTATCTAAATAAGCTGAACGCGCTTATAAAGCGTTACAAGACATCAAAAAATGCCAATACTCGACAGAGATAGTAAAAGACTAGCTAACTCGGGGATTCTTTGTCTTTTTTTCTGCTTAGTAAATTTCTTAAACATTTGTAGCGTAAGTTAGTTGCAATTAAAAGCAGCTGAATTTCGCTTGTCAAGCGTTTAAAACATAAAAAACGCCAATATTTTAAAGCGGATAATAACCCCAGGGCTTCTTTTGCCTTTTTTTTCGTTTGGTAAATTTCTTAAATATTTACGGCTAATATGAAGCTAAGTACGAACTTTGTTAAACACAACAAATGGTGTCATTCCAGTCTGGAATCCAGGAAAAAGAATGGTGTCATCCCAGTGCCCAAACACTGGGATCCAGTTTTCTTTACAAATTCACCAAAAGTGTTTCATTCTATAACATAAAACCCATACTCACCAAATCCAATGCATTACTTGCAATTAAGTTTCCTGGATCCCAGTGTCTGGGCACTGGGATAACAAAGGAGGACGTTATTCCAGTGCCAAGCACTGACCATTTCTGGTCTCTTAAATTGCAACTAATCTAAGTATTAAAAATTTTACCAAGCGAAAAAAAAGGCAAAAAAAGCCCGATGGTTGGCTAGTTACTTACATTATACTTTCAAGTATGGCGTTTTTTTATTCTAAACGCTTAATAACCGTGACTCAGCCGCTTTTAAGCCGCAACTAATCTAAATTATAAACGTTAAGAAATTTACTAAACAGAAAAAAAGGCAAAGAAACCCTAGGGTAGCTAATTATTCACTATCCATTTTTTAAGTTGGCGTTTTTTGATGTTTTAAATAGCGTATTTCAGCTTGTGTAGCTAGAAATTTGATAAAGACATGAGGTGCACATAGTGCAAAAAATTAAGCATGATTTACGCCAAATACATTAAGTTTTTTTGTCATTAATCCACTGCAGAGATTGCGAAGATAAATAAATAGCTTCAGTTTCATGATAAGGGGGCTGGCGAAGGGTGTCAAGGAAGTTTTTCGTTTCATCCAATGCGCTGCCAAAAGTTTGTTATGCAAGAGATCCCATAAATTGGGTGTCATAATAACTACACCCACATTAATTTTGGTGTACGTGACCTTGAAAGATCGTGATTCAATACTTAAATTATTAGGGTAGTAGGCAAATAATGGAGCTCAAAATGCATAATGTACAAGAAACTGAAAATTTAAAATTTGACGCTGAGGTAGGGAAAGTACTGAATATAGTGATTCATTCACTTTACACCAATAAAGACATTTTTCTGCGTGAATTAATATCAAATGCATCAGATGCATGTGATAAGTTGCGCTATGAATCTCAACTAAACCCTAATTTGCTAGATTTGAGTGACGAATTAAAAATCACTATCAGCTCCAATAAAGATAAGAACGAGCTATATATCACTGATAATGGCATTGGAATGAATAGACAGGATTTAATAGACAATCTTGGTACAATTGCAAGCTCTGGTACGCAAAAGTTCTTGGATGCGATTAAGAATAGCAAGGATTCAAGCCAAACTGTGGAGCTGATTGGGAAGTTTGGTGTTGGTTTTTACTCAAGCTTTATCGTTGCATCAGAAGTAATAGTAGAATCGAGAAAAGCTGGAGAAGAGGAGTCTTGGATCTGGCAATCCAAAGGAGATGGGGAATATTCAATCAGCAAGTCAGATAATCAAGTCCCTCGCGGAACCAAAATTACGCTCATTATGCATCCTGAAGAAAACGAGTTTTTAGATAAATTTCGTGTTGAAAATATTGTCACTACTTACTCTGATCACATAAATTTTCCTGTTGAATTTATAGACGAAGAAGGAAAAAGTGAAAAGTTAAACAGTAAGGCTGCAATTTGGACTAAGCCAAAAAATGACGTTACTCAAGAGGAGCACAACGATTTTTTCCGCAGTGTTGCTCACGTTGGCGGGGAGCCCTGGATGATATTGCATAATAAAAATGAAGGTGCAATAGAATATACAAATTTGCTTTATGTTCCTTCTATAAAACCTTTTGATTTATTCCATCCAGATAGACGTTGCTCTGTGAAGTTATATGTAAATAAAGTATTTATCACTGAAGATAACGTACAGATTATACCACAATACTTGCGTTTTCTGAAAGGCGTGGTTGATTCACCGGACTTGCCTCTTAATATCAGCAGAGAAACGCTGCAGAATAATCGTGTTGTTGAGCAGATCAGAAAATCTCTCACTAAGCGTGTGATATCAGAGCTCGGTAAAAAAGCAAAAGAGAATTTAGAGGAATATACAAAATTCTGGACCAATTTTGGTGCAGTTTTAAAGGAAGGTCTTTGCGAAGCTATGCCAACTGATGAGAGAGAAGCACTACTCTCAATTTGCAGATTTCATAGTACTGGTGATGAGAAATTAGTCAGCATTGATGACTATATAAGCAGAATGAAGCCTGAGCAGGAGCATATCTATTATCTCACCGGAAATAGCCTCGATTCAGTGAAAAACAGTCCGCAACTTGAGGGATTCGTCAGTAAAGGACTAGAAGTGCTCCTATTTGTTGATCCAGTTGATGACTTTTGGACTAGTGTAATTCATGAATACAAAGATCAGAAAATCAAGTCTGTAACCCGTGCAGATGTTGATTTGGAAAAATTCTCTTCAGAAGAAGATAAGACAGATGAAGAAAATAAATCGAATGGAGAAAAAACTGAGGAAACTATACTGCAATATTTTACCACAGTGCTTGGAGATTCAGTAAAAAGCGTAAAAATTTCCAAAAAATTGACTGATAGTCCCGTATGCCTAGCGGTTGATGAAGGTGCTATGGATCTTCGCATGGAGCGTTTTTTGCGTGAACAAAAGCAGCTAAATTACCGCACGCCAAAGGTGCTTGAAATTAACACTAAGCATCCTGTAATAAAGAGTATAATGAAATCTTATGCTGAAAGTGGTGAAAACCCAACATTGGAAGACATGATTCATTTATTATTTTACCAAGCTTGCATCGTGGAAGGTGAAGAGATGGATGATGTAAGTCTGTTTGCTAAGAGATTGAATAATTTGCTTGGCAAGATTTCTGTTTAATGCTATACTTAGCTTAGCTATTAATTAGGGGTAAAACATGATTTGGAGTTTACTTGGTGGGCTCATGCACCAGCAGTAGATACTGCAAAAGAAAATAAAGTTAAAAGTACGAAAAATTCTGGGGATTCAGGTAATTGTTCAGAGGCTGAAGAAGAACAAAATACCAACAGAGCGACTAGATCAGAATTTAAGCTAACGCAATCTTTGCTCAGTCAAGTAAGGGCAGACAAAAATGATGCTGATGCGAATTCTGGTAAGCAAGCTTATAAAGACTTACATAGAATGAATTTTATAATCAATGGTAAAACCATAAGTAAAGATTTTGTTGGCCAGTTGTGCGATAGGTATAATCAAACCCCAGTTATGGATTAACCAACACAGTAAGGCTTAGAAATAGAAGGCTTTTTTGACTGCATGGAATATGAAATTAATGTAGAAAAAATATGTACCAGAAAATTTATTGGCGATCTGTGCCGTGTATGTTCAAGCTCAAATTTATTTTTTAAACAACCAAAGACTGTCTCAATAATCGACCTTTTTCTCAATAAAGCCTTCTCTTTTAGTGAGATTAGTGCGTTTTTCATGCCTTTTTTCACTTTAGTGACAAGCTTTAAACCTCTATCGAAGAGTTCCTCAAAGAGCTCCTTCTTGATATAGCCTTTATCTCCGAACAAAAGTCCTGTCAGTCTTTTAGTTATAGTTGGCACAGGTATCAACGTTACCTTTGGTTAGAGTAAGTGATTGAATTTCTCCAATTTCGTTAATCACCAAGTGCAATTTAAAGCCAAAAAACCAACCATACGTGCTCTTACCAATTTCTGCTAAACCATCAAAAACTTTGTTCCTAGAGATCCTTTTCTTGTGGCAAATGGCAATCGTAGAAGTGTCAATGTAGGAAGTACCTGTCATTTTCGCTTGTTCGCAGAACCATTGAAGAAGTAATGCTAAATACCGTAAAACTCTCGGCTTTAAGGCAATAAATCTGTGATATGAAGGCATCTTTGAAAATTCTGATCTATAGAGTAACTTAAGGTAACAAAGATAAAAAGCCTTGAAGTTTTTACATGGCGATTGGTGGTATAACAGGATTATGGTTAGCATTTCTGAGTGCGCTATTTCTGGTACTCTGGTTGGTTTTTTGCCATTTGATAAGAACTTATTTGCAAAATTTTCATCTACTACACGACAAAAATCCTCGACGCAGCAGTAAAGTTCTGTAATATCTTTCTTCATGGGTAACCTCTTAAATTATTGTTAAAATACTTGAGTTTACCCTATTTCCCTCTTTATTAATTCTACTTTTATCTGTTTTCTAATCCATAACTGGGGTAATCAAGAGCTTCAAAGTAATAAACGCCAAGTTGCAAAGCATGTTCTAATAGAAATGTTTAAGCATGCTAAGGCAGAAGTTCCAGATGATCATATACTGAAAGAGTTAATTACTAGTTGCAATCAAGCCGGGTATGACGGCTCTTTGTTCATGCAGCTCTTTCCTATATTTTTTGAGCATAACCTACAATTGCCTGACGCTAACGATAGAAAGATAAGTATTATATGTAATAGCCAAGATTCCCTAAATATTCAGTATTGTCCAAGTATGCCTGTTAAGCAACAGGATACAAAGATAGAAATATGCCGGCTTGATGCTATTTTAGAGTTCACGCTTAAATCTCAGAATGGTAAGGTAGAGTATAAAGATGGTAAGGTAACACTTACCATTCCTGAGCAATTAAAGGATTACAAAGCTGGTAGCAAAAGTTTACTAGGTGACATAAATAGGCATTTTGAAGATGCTGATAATGCAGTTGTTGAGTCTCTTATTGCAAATATTGATGAAGGTCCTAAATCATTTGTTGCAGGTTCGCCAGCAGAGGTGGATTCAGATGTTGATAATTCATTTGATATCATTCCTAAAAGTTTAGCCTTTGATAAATTGGTAGATATTATAAATAAAGCAAAAAATGGTGATTATAATGATTTAAACGAAGTTATAAATAATATAAGAGAAGATAAGGAGAATGATAGGTTTATCACTGACTTGAATCGTGGTAATTTTAATAATTTTTGCTCTCAACAACTTAATTTGACTGAGCATATGTACGAGGTGCTGTCGAATCATAAATATAAGGGTAACTATAATGATACAGTGAAAGAGCTTGTACTGCTGGCCATTGCAGCTAATGATACGCTTGTGGAAAGATGTGTAAAGATGCACGAAGGTATATTGTTCACGCAAGATGAAGATTTGGATAGGCTACTTCTTGGTGCTGGTGGACAGGGGTATATTAAAGCTTTATTAGAATTTTTAGAAGAAAAACAAAGTCGTGTACTCTCTTGGAATAATATATGTGAAAAACTTAAAAGGGCGTCGTCAATTGGCAATCAGGAATGCGTGGAAGCGATACTAAATAGATTTGAAGATACTGAGAGTAGAGATCCTGCTATAAAACTTTTGCACTATGCTGTAGAAAAAGACGATTATGATTTAGTAAACTCACTTATTAAAAATGGCGCTAATGTTAATATTCAAGATAGGAATAACAAAACAGCTTTACATTATGCCGTTTCCTCTTATGGTGACATTCAGAATGTTAATAAAATGGTAATGTTGCTTGTTGAAAGTGGTGCTAAGATTGACACTCAAGATAGCGATGGCAAAACAGCTCTACATTATGCTGCTGCTTCCAATAAGGATGAAATAGTAAGGTTGCTTTTAAAAGAGGGAGCTAATGAGGAAATTAAAGATAAATCTGGTAAGACATTTTTAGGCATGGTAGCTTCAGAAACTAAATCATTCCTTCTTAACGTGTTACACCCAGGAGGGCTTTTGCATCATGCTGCTAAGGAAGGTAATATTGACAGGGCTAAAAGACTTCTTGCGAAGGGTAAGGATGTTAATGCTAAAAATAGTCATCGTGAGAGTCCTTTAAGTGTAGCTATTCAAAATAATCGCTTGAAGATAGTTAAGTTATTTCTTGAAGAGAGAGCAAAAATTGGTAAGGAGGAAGTTAACAAAGCCATTGGAGCAGGTAATCTGGAAGTAATAGAATTGCTTGTGAGTAAGGATGCTGTTATAACTAAAAAAGACATACAATACGCACGAAATGTTTATACAAATTGTGAGAAAGATAAAAAGCAAGCTCATTCAAGCGTATTAACGTTTCTTGTGGATATTCATAATGAACAGCTACTTAAAAAGGCCATTGAACAAGGTGATCTGAAAAAAATAGAATCGTATGTAAAGAAAGGTACTGTTATATCTGGAGAAATCATACAATGCGCACGAGATGCTTGTAAAATTTGTAGGGAAGATAAAAAGCAAGCTCATTTAAGCGTATTAACGTTTCTTATGAAGACTAGTAAAGATCAATTTAAAGAAGCCATTAAATTAGGTAATCTAGAAAGAGTAAAATTGTTTGTAGAGAAAGGTGCTGTTATAACTGAAAAAATCATACAATACGTACAAAATGCTTATGAAAAATATAAGGAGGGAAGAGTTTGTATATCGCAGTATCCAGATGGAATGAAGGCTGAGGAGCGGAATCGTACAGAAATACTAAATTTTCTTAAGGATAATGTACGATCAAATAGTAACTTAGTAAATGAAACTGCAACTTCAAGTCAAGTAGTGAATGAAGAAGATAACAATCAATCAGAAAATCCAGGACTTGAAAGTGCTGGCAGTAAGCAGCCACAAGAAAATGTTATGAGTAATGGAAAGGCTTCAATAGAAGAAGCTATAGGTAATAATTATAGGAGAGGTAAAATGTCTAAAAATAAAAAAAGTATAAAGCAGGGATTGTTTATTGATGTTATCTACGATGTTAAGCGGATGAAGAATTTCCTAAAAAGCAATGATGATAAGCTTGTTTTGAAGAAGGCCCTAAACCAAGTAAATACTGAAATTAAAAAGAAGGAGGACACTAACGGTCTAGGTGTTACTAAGAAGAAAAGAAAAAATGATCAGAAAGAAAAACTCTTACAAACTAAAGAATTGCTTGAAGACAAGATCAAAAGCATTGGAACTGATGCTAAGGCTGCTGTATCATCAGTAACTGATGTTAGCGCTACTACAAGTAGTCACGAAGCTCCTGTTAATATTGATGATGAGAAAAAACAAGCTCATGCTCAACCTGCTGAACATGTACCAGAAGAAAGTGCAAAACTTAAGGCACAGCCTTCTAATACTCAAGAGCAACAAGAAGTTTCTGAGACTCCAGTTCCAGAACAAACGGATGATATTGAAAGTTTAAGTACACAGGACGCTCTTGTTCCTCAAAGTAAAAGTGCTACCGTGTTATCAGTTGATAGCGATGAGGAAAAACAAGCTTCTCTAAGTGATGAAGTTTTTTATGATGCAGAAGAATCTATGTTAGGTACAACAAATAGTAAGGATGGTTCTACGCTTGAAGGTGATAGTGATAAACAAGAGCCACAACCAAAATCAGTGCCAACACCTTTAGTAGCTAAAGAAAATTCTGGACAAGTGAATAATGTTCAAAGTAATGGTAGACAGTCTGATAATCAAAACAATAAAGATATACAAGATGTTAGCGCTACTATAAGTGATCAGGTAACTCCTGTGAGTAGTGATACTGAAAACAATAAAGTGGAAAAAAGTGGTGTGAGTTTACAAAGCAGCGGCTATGTGGACAATAGCACAGTATTATCCTTTGTGGATAGAGAGCGTGTTATTCATGTTGATGCGCAGGTTTCAGGGGATGTGAGTTGTCTGGTTGAAACTATTAGTGAAGATACTGATGAAGTTGCAAGTAATCAAAATGGTGTACTTTTGCTGGAAGCTCAACCTATGGTACAGAGTTATGATTCAAGTGAAAAAGGTAATACTAATTTGCAAAGTGCAGGTGATAGTAGTGTAGGTGTAGTGTCAAAGAATGGTAGTGATCAACTACCTGCCGATAATCTAGAGCAGAATAGCAAAGGGGTGGATGATAGTAGTGTATCTGTGCAGTCTATAGGTATGGTGATAAGTCAATCTAATAGTGCTTCCACTATAACTCTGGATGATCACAAGCCTCTCATGAAAGATATAGAAAATGATAATGATCCAAGTGAAGAAGATAATGATTCTCCACAGAATATCAAAAAAAGCACATTGTCTACTATAGTTGTTTCAACACTAGTCGTGGCTGCAGTAGCTTCGATAGCTATCTCTGTTTACTTAGAAATGTTAGCAGTGGGGATAGCAGTTGGAGCTTGTTGTCTGGTTGCCGCTGCAGTTATATACTGCTTACACCTAAAAGCCAAGTTGAAAACAGCGAGGTTGAAAAACCTTTCAACACGGGGAAAGCACCTACTGCCGTACATGTATAATAAATATAGTAGTCTATCGTTTAATAATTTATTATAATTATGTTAATTATCGGTAAATAAGGACTTGGTAAACTACGAAGAAATATTCTTGAATAAAATAAAAGATATAAAAGATGAGGGGCGCTACCGTGAATTTACGCACTTTGCGTCATTACCAGGTAGGCTCCCCCACATTATGGACTATGAAAGAAATAGGGAAGTAATAGTCTGGTGCAGTAATAACTATTTGGGAATGTCACAAAATGAGAGTGTAATTGCCGCTATCCAAAATTCATCTGTTGGTGCTGGAGGAACAAGAAATATATCTGGTACAACAAAAGAGGTTGTTGAACTTGAAAAATCCTTAGCTTGTTTGCATAAAAAAGAGGCTGCTTTAACTTTTGCTTGTGGCTACCTCGCTAACCAGACAACACTTAGCACTTTATCGTCTGTTATTCCGGGCGTAGTAATTTTTTCAGACGAGAAGAACCATTCTTCGATGATAGAAGGCATAAAATCAGGAAAAAGGCCAAAACATATATTTAAACACAATGATGTTAATCATCTAGAGCAGTTACTCAAGTCTATAGACAAAAAGACACCAAAAATAATAGCACTTGAATCCGTATATTCAATGGATGGCGATATAGCGCCGCTTAAAGCAATATGCGATCTTGCAGATCAACATAATGCAATTACCTATTTGGATGAGGTGCACGCAGTTGGCATGTATGGTTCACATGGTGGCGGAATTGCAGAAAGAGAAGGCCTGATGGATAGAATAACCGTTATTCAAGGTACACTATCAAAGGCTTTTGGAGTGATGGGTGGGTATATAGCGTCTTCAAAGAGCTTGGTAGATGTAATAAGAAGTTCCGCTCCAGGATTTATTTTTACCACTGCTATGTCGCCTGTTTTAGCAGCGGCAGCAAAGGCAAGCGTTGAGCACCTAAAATCGAGCAACATTGAAAGGGAAAAGCAAAAGCAAGTCGTTGAAAAAGTAAAAAACTCACTGAGAAATGCAGGAATTAACTTCATTCCAACAGAAACTCATATAATTCCAATAATAATTGGCAACTCAGAGTTATCCAAAAAAGCATCAAAATTATTATTTGATGAGTATGGAATATATGTTCAACATATAAATTACCCGACAGTTCCAAGAGGAACTGAGCGTTTCCGTATTACCCCTACACCTTATCATACCGATGAAATGATAGAGCATTTAACAGAATCTCTTGTAAAAGTTTTCGAAAAGTTGTCTATCTCTGTAGCCTGTTTATGCTATAGCTAGTACAGCCCTACATCATACCGCGATTTATTCGCGGTATCTCAGCATGGATTCCGCTAACAAGTAGCGGAATGACGAGTTTTACGCTTATCAAATTGTAGGTAAACATAAATTACTTTAGCTATAGTTTTATATCTCCAGCAATGATTAGCCCGTTGTCTTCCGTTAGCCTTCCACCGCTTTCTTGCAGAAAAAGTCTACCGAGCAAGGCTTTATATTTGTTAACTCCAGAGTAAATTATTCCACTGTGCCTTCCTGCCGCAAGGTATGCAAAGCCTAAAATTGTTGAACCTATGGAGCGTACATTACTATTGCCAGGCAGCAATTTATTTAACAAATTACCACTTACATCTATTAGACCCCCTTCACGGCTTTTCACTCGCATTTTTACATGACGAGATCTAAAATCCTCAAGAAAAGCACCTTTCTTTTCTTCTGCCCAAAAAGTTTCTCTAAGAGCCGGAGCATCAATTACAGCTGCCACAACTTTATTTTTATGAATGAGACAGACTGATACTGCAAAATAAACCATGCAACTAGAAAAGTTCTCCCTGCCCTCTATAGGCATAATAAACCAGGTATAAGTGTTATCTTTTACTTCTTGATCAGTATCATCTTCAAAAATAAAACCATAATCTCGTTTGTAGTCGTGCAAGCAATCGTATATGGTTTGCTTGGATTTTGAATAAGTTTTATTAATAAAGTCTGCTGATTTAACATTAGAAATTTGCAATTCATTAAAATCGCGCATAAGCTGCTTGGAAGCATTACGCACAGAATCAAGCATCACATTAATTCGTGGTGATGAGAGGGACATTCTTCCTTTTACTCTTTCACTCTTTCATAATAGCTGTCACCTGGAGTATATACTACAATTTTATCCTCTTCTTTTATAAATTGAGGCACGTTAACGCGCATTCCGTTTTCCAAAATTGCAGGCTTATAAGAAGCAGTAGCAGTTTGTCCTTTAATAACAGACTCTGTTTCTTTCACAGCAAGTGTAACATAATCAGGCACATCCGCAGAAATTATTTTGTCTTGATAAGCTACAACTTTAATTTTCATGTTATCCTGTAAATAAATTTTTTTTTCTCCCAATAAGTCCAAATTTATAGTGATTTGCTCGTAATTACTTGGATGCATAAGATTTACAATGTTTCCTTCAGTGAAAAGGTAAACATATTCCTCTTCATCTAAAATTGCCCTTCTGATTGTTGCATCAGAACGAAATCTTTCATAGTGTTTTGCTCCGGTCTTGATATTTTTCATTTCAGCTTGTATGTATGCACCACCTTTACCAGGTTGAGTATGCATAATACCTACAACCAAAAATAATCCGCCGTTATGTTCCAACACCTGACCTGGTCTAATATCGTTAGCTCTTTCTGCCATAATTACATTTTCAGTTTGATCTTACAATTATAAATAGCTTTATATAAATATCAAAGTCTTTATTAGTCAATAAATTCTGGTATATTTAATACTATATACCTCCCCTTTATATTTATATGTGGAAATATCTCTTTAGTGAAAGACAGCATAATACGTTTTTTTGTGCTGATAACTAAAATTTCTAATATATCCCCTGAGCCGAAATTATACACAGATTTTACATAGCCATATAATTCATTACTTTTCAGCCTTACTTCCATATCTACAAGGTCACTTTGGTAAAATTCATCCTCATCATTTAGCTCTGGTAACTTGCTTCTTTCTATATATAGCTTCTTATTCCTTAAAAGCTCTGCTTCATTACGGGAATTTACTCCGCTTATTGTAGCTATTACTAAATTATCACCTATGACGGATACTGAGTCTATTTTATAATTCTCATCACCACTTATTAGCTTACCATATAAGAAGATATTTTCAGGCTTTTCAGTAAAGGTTTTTACTTTAACAGCTCCTTTAATTCCGTGAGGAGAGGTAATAATTCCTAAGCATACCAGATTGTCGTTCATATTAATGCAAGTATCTAATCAGAAGATTTCTCAGATAAATATTGAGTCAAAATCTCGATGCCTTCATCAATCTCTTTTTCAGTGATAATGAGTGGAGGTAAAATTCTCACAACGTTATCTGATGTTACCCCAACAGTAAGCAAGCCGCGATGACTTAACTCTTCTGCAAACTTTTGATTGTCTGCTTTCACTTTTATTCCAAGCATTAACCCTTTCCCTCTTACTTCCTCTATTATTGGAAATTTACTTGCTAAGTCTTCTAGTTTATTTTTTAAGTATTTACCTCTAATTTCAACATTTTTCAAAAAGCCGGGGCTGAGCAATTCTTCGAGCACAGCATTACCTACTGAGGTTGCAAGCGGATTGCCACCAAAAGTGGAACCGTGCATACCGACCGCCATATATTTAGCAGCATTTTCAGTCGCAAGACAAGCCCCTAGCGGAAACCCGCCGCCTATTCCCTTTGCAAGAGCACATATATCAGGTTCCACTCCTATATGTTCGTATGCAAATAATTTTCCTGTCCTGCCAGCACCGCATTGCACGCAATCAAAAAATAACAATATGTCATTTTCATCACACAGCTTTCTTAGTTCTTTCATAAAGACTTCATTCATTACTTTGATACCACCTTGCCCTTGTATTGGTTCTATTAATATAACGCCTATACCACTTGAAATTGCTTTCTTTACGCTCTCAATATTGGGCTCGATGTTATCACACCAATCAATGTAGGGATTTAGTAATTCAGAAAATTTCTGTTTATCGTTTGTAGCACAAGTTAAAAAGGTTCTTCCATGAAATGCACCATGGAATGTTAAAATTCTGTGACGATTTTTATTGCCTTTTCCATTTTGATAGATCCTAGCAATCTTAAGCCCACATTCTACTGCCTCTGATCCAGAATTTGAGAAAAATACAGTGTTAGCGAAACTGTTGTTTATTAATTTTTCTGCAAAATTATTGGCAGCAGGTATATTATAGGTATTTGATATATGCCATAATTTTTCTCCTTGCAATTTAAGAGCACTAATTAATCGTGAATTGGTGTGACCTAAGCTACTAACGGCTATTCCGGAGTGAAAATCTACGTAGCGCTCACCATCAACATCATATAGGTAGATACCTTTGCCATGAGAAAAATTTATATTAACAGGAGAATAAACTGGCAAAATAGGAGAAATTGTCATAAAATATTATATGCTAAATTTTATTATTAATAACATAAAAGCCGTTGTTTCGCAATGAGTAAGGATATGTATAAGATAGGTAAATTAATGTTTTCTGCACTGGGGAAAAACAAATACACAAAAGTTATCGCATTATTCTCATCAATTTTTATGATTTTATTCAGTGTGATATATTGTAATTATTTACTAAGGAGTAATTTCCTTTCTTCTTACCGTGATTCAAGTGTAAACTTAAAAAGCGTACTGGAAAATGGCATAATAAAAAAATACCATTATTTACTAATAGAAAAGCATCACATTAAATACAAAAATTTTGACTACATAAACCAACTAGTAAAACTACGTGCTGAATTATTACAATCAGTGAGCAAAGTAAAGGATTTCAGCTTAATACTGTATGATCAAAACGGCAGAATAATATTCAGTAATTTTAACACTCAAGATTATGATTATGAACAGTTACTTACAAACGATGAAATTGATAAACTATTAAGTAACCAAGAAATATTTTATACTACAGGAAATACATTAACTTCTATTTTCCCTATATTCCATGAAAATAGCGTTAAACCGTCGTTTTTTTTGAAGATTCTTCGAAACTACAATAATTCTTATGTTATAGCATATGGCCTGTTTTTAACATTTTTGGGCCTATTATTAATAATCTTAATATTAATAATGTTCTATTTGCACTTTTCTAATACCCAAATGCTAGCCAAGCAACATAAAACTAACATTGAATTACAGCAGATAAAAGAGACATTAGAGCAAGAAAATGCAAACAAGCTAAAGTTTTTTGCAAGCGTTACACATGAATTACGCACACCTCTTAATGCTATTATTGGATTTGCGGAGTTGATCAAAAATAAAACTTTAGGTTCAATGGATAATTCTCAATACAAGGAGTATGCAGACGATATATATAATGCAGGAACACACTTACTTACCTTAATTAATGATGTGCTCGATTTTTCTAAAGCTGAATCAAGTAGTTTAACAGTAGAAAAAGTGAAGTTTAACCTGAACAAAATAATGGATTCATGCGTAAATATGCTATTACCTAAATTAAAAGAAGCCGGGATTAATTTAAAAAAAGAGATGACTAATAAACAATTATTAGTCATTGCAGATCCCAAGAGAATGAAACAAGTTATAATAAATTTATTATCAAACTCAATCAAGTTTACTCCCAAAGATGGTTTAATAAGAATGGTGATAAAAGAAAATATAGAAAAAAACTTATTAACTATTGAGTTTCATGACAATGGAATAGGAATAATGCAGCAGGACATATATAAAGTTATGTCTGTTTTTGGCCAAGCAGATTCGGGGTATAGAAACGAAGGTACGGGCATCGGATTGCCGCTAAGCAAGAAATTAGTAGAGTTAATGGGTGGAACTTTTGACATTAAAAGTGAAGCAAAACTTGGTACTACGATAACATTGAACTTCTTTTATGAAGAACAAACATGTGAAGATTCGATTGATTTTTAATAGGATCTATTTGATATGGCCTTACATCAGACGAAAACCACACTTTATCAAAAGCGGCAAGCCGAGAAGGTAGGCAGAAATTCATCAATAAGCCCCCATCAAGAATCTTATCTGTTAGCTATATATAAAATTTGATACTCTGACTACAATATACTACTATAGATAGAAGTGTTATTAATGGAGCAAGGTATGGAATTAGCAGTAGGAAATAATGCACCCGATTTTAGCTTACCAACAGATTCTGGTGAAAATTTATCACTGAGTGAATTTTTTGATAAAAAAAATGTAGTTCTTTATTTTTATCCTAAAGACGATACTCCGGGTTGTACAATGGAGGCAAAAGGCTTTAGAGATAAAATAGATGATTTTTCTTTCCTTGACACAGTGATAATTGGTGTATCAAAAGATAGTGTTAGATGTCACACTAACTTCAAAGCAAAATATTCTCTGCCGTTTTCTTTAGTTTCTGATGAGAATGCTGAAATGTTGGGAAAATATGGTGTTTGGGTAGAGAAAAGTATGTTTGGCAAAAAGTATATGGGAATAGAACGCACTACTTTTTTAATAGATAAAAAAGGTAAAATAGTGAAGATCTGGAAAAATGTAAAAGTTAGTGGACATGTTGATGAGGTTCTGGAAGAAGTAAAGAGAATATAAACTAAAGAATAGGTTAATGGCTACCCATTGCTACATAAAAAAGCTGAAATTACATAATTTTCGTAGCCACTCAAACTTTGAACTGGATTCAGATGATAGCTCAGTTGTAATAACTGGCAAAAACGGTATTGGTAAAACTAATATACTTGAAGCAATCTCGTTGCTTGCTAAAAGCAATGGAATGAAAAAAGCAAAAGCCAGTGAGATACAAAATAGATTCAGTAATGAAGATTGGGTAGTGCACTATGATTTTTTTAATGGAATGGATTTTAATTCAATTGGTATCGCAAAGAGTTTTGATAAGAAACTAATACAAATTGATGGAAAAACGCAATCGAGTTATTCATCTTTGTATAAGATATCCAATGTAATATGGCTGATTCCACAAATGGACTATGTTCTTCTTAATTCTCCAAGTGACAGATTAAAATTTTTAGACCGTATAGTCTCACTGTTTGAGGAAAATTACACTTGCTGCTACATGAAACAGAGAAAAGCTAAACGTGAGCGAAGTAAACTGTTGAGAGAGAACACCTTGGACGAAAATTGGCTCTCTAGTCTTGAAAACATAATGGCCGTTAATGCAGTTAGTATTTTACGTATGCGATCGTCTGTTTTAAAGACACTACAAGACACAATTGATAACCATTCCAGTGAGTTTTTTCCGAAGGCAAGTTTGAAATTCAGCAGCCAGCTAACTTTGGACGATACTGCAGAATATTTTCAGAATCGTCTAAAGGAAAACAGAGAAAAAGATTCATTGACTGGTAGAGTAACCTTTGGTGTGCATAACGATAATTTTCGGGTTTTTTGTCAAAAAAGAAACGTACCAATAAATCTGTGCTCCACTGGAGAACAAAAGTTATTACTGCTTTCTATTATTTTATCCAGTGTAAAAGCAAGGTGTATTCATTACAATAAGGCACCACTTCTTCTACTTGATGATATAATGTCTCATCTGGATAAACATTACAGAAAGGCGTTAATGGAGGAAGTGTTAAGTATTCAATGTCAAACTTGGATAACTGATGTAAATCAAGATAATTTCAATAGCTATCTTTATTCTTTCAAGTTTTTTGAATTATCAAATGAATAGTACCTCTTTCAAAGCTCATACAGGCAACTCCCAATTGTAAATTCCGGCAATTAAACCTCAAACCAAAACATTTCTGTTTTTTTTACTTTAAATTAAATGCAAAAGTTATAGCTCTTTTTACAATAATCCGAACAGACCGTAATATGCTACTGGCCTGCTATAGCCATAAACACATATCTTATCGCATTCGGACTATTATAAGAAAGGCTATACTTTACAAACTTCGCCAGTCCCCTTATCATGAAACTGAAGCTATTTATTTATCTTCGCAATCTCTGCAGTGGATTAATGACAAAAAACTTAATGTATTTGGCGTAAATCATGCTTAATTTTTGCACTATGTGCACCTCATGTCTTTATAAAACTTTTAGGTTTCTACCTATATAAGCTGAAACGCGCTTATAAAGCGTTTAAGACAGTAAAAGACGTCAAATAGACAAGGGAGAATTTGAATACTAGCCACCCTAGGGTTTCTTTGCCTTTTTTTTCGCTCAGTAAATTTCTTAATGTTTATAATTTAGATTAGTTGCGGCTTAAAAGCAGCTGAATCGCGGTTATTAAGCGTTTAGAATAAAAAAACGCCATACTTGAAAGTATAATGTAAGTAATTAGCCAACCACGGGGCTTCTTTTGCCTTTTTTTCATTTGGTAAATTTCTTAATATTCATAGCTAAACGACAACCGTTATTCCGCTGCTTGTTAGCTGATGAGATACCGCGAATGAATCGCGGTATGACGGTATGCGGCGGCATGACGATAAGCCTTGTCATTCCAGCGCGTGACGCTGGAATCTAAACTTTAACTGATATGATTACAGAAAGAGAATTTATTAGGTATTCATAGACACTGAAAGTGGTCAGCTTGACCACTTTCAAGTAAAGAAAACTACGTTTGTGCCTCCAATAATTTCTATTACTTATCCGCTACTGCACCGTCTTTACAAATCACACCTCCTGGTGTTATTTTTGAAACGACTACAGGAGCGCCAAAAAACACAGCAGTAAATGCACCGAGTGCAAAAAGCGCTGGCCACGGCATTCTGCCGAATATTGCAAGCAACGCTGCACCAATTATCACTATTGTGATCATTGGGCCACCTATGCCGTGAGTATAGCCTATTATCTTGCATATCACCGATGATGTTGTATCATTTGTATCAACAAAAGTAGTAGGAGGAGCACCTGCATCAAATGCAAAGGAGAGAATTAAAGCTACAAATAGAAGAAAATTTTTCATTATGCCTCCGATAATTTCTATTTAATGCTGGATTATCCTTCACTTTGATTAAATTTAAGTAAATGGTGAGGATTTTTTGCTTAAAAGTATCCTTTATTTCATTTAGAATACTTTTCTTGGTTCGTCTATATTACAGTGCTACAGAAATTTTACAGCATCGTTTATTGCCTTTATCGTGCTTTGATTGACACAATTCATAATGATGGAGTGGAGCATGCAGGGTATTTATCATTTTTAATTCTGTTATCAATATTTCCTTTTCTCATCGTTTTAATGGCTGTGGCGTCAACATTCGCAAATTTTTTAGACCAGTACAACATTGGCTGGGTATTTATCATTGATAACATGCCACAGGATATTTTATCATCTTTGATGCCGCGTATTAGGGAGATAATATCAGGCCCGCCGCAAAGCTTACTAACTTTAGCAATTGTAGGTGCTGTTTGGACCGCTTCATCGACAATTGAAGGGCTTAGAACAATACTCAATAAGGCCTATAAAGTTCCGGTTTCGCCGCCTTATATATTAAGAAGAGTACTAAGTATATTACAATTTTTAGTAATCACGCTTATTATAACTCTAACTATAGTGTTTTCTACACTAGTACCAATGCTAATTGATTTTTCCTATCAGGGGCTAAGTTATACTAGGTATTTACTTATTGAATTTGTACTTTTCACAGTAGTCTCTTGGCTATATTTTATGTTACCAAACATAAAACAAAATTTATCAGACGTATTTCCTGGATCTTGTGTAGCTGTTATTCTTTGGACGATTTCTGCTTCAGCTTTTAAGCAATACTTAAAAGCTTCCTTTGACCAACTGGATTTGATATATGGAAGTTTAGGTGGTGTGGTGGTGTCATTACTATTTTTTTATATGCTAAGTTTGATTTTTATATATGGAGCAAAATTCAATTTTCAGCTAAAATATTTCAATGGATCTCGCTAAGGAGAAAGAAATGGGTAAGTTAGAAGGTAAAGTAGCTTTAATCACCGGAGCTTCAGGTGGAGTAGGCTCTGCTGTTGCAAAAAGGTTTATAAGAGAAGGTGCATGTGTGATTCTGATTTCAAGATCTCTTGATAATCTCAAGCCACTATATAATGAAATTGAAGAGCTTGAAGAATTTAAAGAAGGCTCTGTGAAACTAATTCAGCTTGATCTTTTAGACTTTGAGAATGTAAAGATACTGACAAACATGATAGAAAGCCTGAAATTATCAGAATCTGGAGCACTTGATATATTAGTTGCGTGTGCTGGAATTTTAGGCAAACTGAACCCCATTCATGACTGTGAGATTGAAGAGCTACAGAACGTAATGAATACAAATTTTACTGCCAATTGGTACTTACTAAAAAACTTAGATCCAATGCTAAAAAAGTCTAATGCTGGAAGAGCGATATTCATGACCTCAGAAGTGACACTTTCTCCTTCCTCTTATCCATATTGGATGCCGTATGCTGCAAGTAAAGTTGCACTAGAAATAATGGTGCAGATATATGCATCTGAGACAAAACATACAAAATTATGTGTAAATGCTGTATACACGGAAGGACCTGTGGGTAGTGAGCAGGCATTTCCTGGATCTGAATTGGTGTCACCTGATAAACTAACAGATAAATTTGTGGAATTAGCTTCTGAAGACTGCAGCATATCAGGAAAAATCTTACCGCTCAGCAAATCTCCCGAATAAATTACCATAGTATCTGCAAAGATACCGTTAAGCCCACAACTGTATGAACATTGTGATTTGAGAGTAATCTCCACTAGGAAGGATGTCATCCCAGTGCCTCTATGGTGTCATTCCAGTCTGGAATCTAGTCTTTATTATGCAGCCACTTATTTATAGCATTTCTCATAATAGTCCGAACAGGTCATAGGAAGGCAGAATCAACAGCACGACGAAAGGATTCGAATAGAGGAATGTTTTTCCTGGCTCTGTTTTTTATAGCAAACCAATGATGCTCAATTTTGTTGAAATCTGGAGAATAAGGCGGCAGATACAAAATTTCTGCACCAACCCCTTTAGCAAGCTCGATAATCTTATCAGACTTATGAAAAGTAGCATTGTCAAGAATGACAGTCTGTCCAGGTTCCAAGATCGGTGTCAAAAATTGCTCAAACCATCCATTAAAAACATCCATATTACAGTGGCCTTCAAAGGTTAACGGAACAACTATCTTTCTTCCACTTAAGGCTGCAACCATACTGATTCGTTGAGTTTTCTTTCCAGATTTTAAGGCATAAAACCGCTGTCCTTTCTGGCAATATCCGTAGGGGGTAGTCTTCGGTGTTATCAATGCCAGACTCATCTATATACACTAAGTTTTTAGGTTCTTTTGTCGCTATAATTTTCAAAAATTCAGCACGTTTTTCTTCGTTTCTTTCCTTGTATCCATATGTCTTTTTTTGCGCGTAAATCCAATTTTTTTAAGGGCTCGATAGATCGTTTGGATACTAACGTTGTTCCAAAGTTTAGCCATTTCCGATAGAGTCTTTCCTCCGTGTTCTCTGGCAAATTTGGCAAAGGTATCCCAGTCGGTGATTTTGTGATTGTAACCCCCATTTCCAAGTTTTTTTGATTGAAAGTCTCCTGTTTCTTTTCTTCTTTGCTGCCACTCCCATAAAGTAGTTCGTCCAATCTTAAATCTTGCTGCCACTGTTTCTCTGCTTTCTCCTTCGTCTAGCGCTTCCATTGCTTTTTTTCTTAAATCATAACTATATGCTGCTGGCATTCAACCTCCTTATCATCATCTACCCTTATCCTATCACATCCGGACTTTTATGGAAAGAGCTATAAATGCCCAAATGGATACGCATATAACCTTCATGCCGATAATTTCTGCAACTAAGGCGTTTAAGGAATTAGGAAAAGATGGAATGTGTCTATATGAAATGGAAGATGACAATTATCAATCAGTGTTTGTAAGAAAGAATGATGCTATACTCACGTTCTATCCTGACTTAACACCAAAATGTGATGATAAGAGTACTTATTGTAGTTGCGGTAAATCTTAATTTCAAAACCAATAGGGTGAACAAATGATAAAAATGCTATAAGGTGTAGCAAATCCAAATGAGTTAAAATTTTGATTAAAGGGTTTTGTGAATAATAATGAAGAAGGGCATTATTCGTCTAATAAAAGCAATTCAATACTCTTGTGAAGGAATAAAATCAGCTTTTATATCAGAAATTGCGTTCAGACAGGAGTTACTGCTTTTTATAGTATGTGTCTCAATTTTGTTTGTTTTGGATGTAAGTAATCTAGAACGTGCAGTAATGATAAGTAGCCTATTCCTGGTGTTAATTGTGGAAATTGTTAACACTGCTTTTGAAACGACAATTGAGCGTATTTCCAGTGAACAACACATACTTTCAAAAAAGGTGAAAGATCTAGGTAGTGCAGCAGTTTTTCTTTCATTAATTAACTTCCTGATAACATGGATGATAATATTGACAGGTTAATACGAATGTTATTAAGATATGTTGTCAAACTCACCAATTAAAGTTTTTATATCTTGCGGTAAATCAGAGACAAATTCCATGTATCCCTTACTTTTGGGGTGATATAAGCCCAGTGTATAAGCATGTAGTGCTTGTCTATTGAAATTACGAATAAAACTAGAGTTTTTAGCATATTTTGTGCTTTTACTACTATTTTTCCCATAAACTTGATCACCAACTATAGAATGTCCTATGTGGCTCATGTGGACTCGAATTTGGTGCGTTCTACCTGTTTCTAAAGTGCATTTAACGAGGCTTGCTTGTCCTATAACTTTCTCTACTGAGTAATGAGTGATTGCTAATTTGCCCGTTGTTTTTGTAACACACATCATTTCTTTATTACCACGCTTTGGAGCAATGTTAGTTTCTATAGTTCCCTGCTGGGAAGATAATGCTCCCCAAACTACTGCTAAATATTCTCGCTTTATTTTACGATTTGATAACAATTCAGACAAAAAACCATGGGCTTCCTCATTTTTTGCAATTACCATTAGCCCACTGGTATCTTTATCGAGTCTATGAACAATTCCTGGTCTCACATGGGTATATGGGATTTTACCAAGGTGAGCGATAACTGCGTTCAAAAGCGTATCATTGTTTGTCCCAGCACCTGGATGTACCGTTAATCCACTTTGTTTACTCAGAACTATAATGTCTTCATCTTCATAGACGATATTAAGTTTTATGTCATAATTAGGCTCAATTGATGTGGATATGTCAGGTTGAACGAGATGCACCACATACTCTTCATCTGGTTTTACTATGTAGTCATTATTAATTATCGGTGTGCCAAGTAATTTCACCTGCTCATTTTGTATCAATCTTTGCGCTTTGCTGCGTGATATGTTGCATTTTTCAGCTATATAGGTGTCTAACCTTAATTTCTCTTTATCATTATTAACACTTAAGGTTATTATTGAGTGATCTATAGTGATTTACCCCGCGCCATTTCCCATGCTGCTTGAACATTTGGGTCTGTAAACATTGTTGCACTAGACTCAATTTGCAGATCACCTTGTTTTTTAATATGGCAAATTGTTTGAGAGCCATCTTTCCAGTAGATTGTAACTTTATTATCAAAATCTCGTAATGTTGCCTCAACCTTTTTTTCTTTATTATCTTTTTCTTCCAGCTTAATAGATTCTAATAAATAATATAGAAAGTCACTTGGTTTGCCGTTGATTTTTTCTTTCCATTCATCTGTTTTTTCTTGTTCAGATTTTTTTTGCTCTAACTTTTCCTTCTTTTGCTGCAGCTTATTTTGTTCTGCTTCCAGCTCTAACTTTCTAACTGTGTCACGTAGTTCTTTGACTTTATTTTCTAATACTAATAATTTATTAGTATTATTTCCATTGTTAGCTTCTAAATCAGGCGTACTTGGTTGAGCTTGCTTCTTTTTTATTTCTTCTAATTCATTCCTTACTACGTTTAATTGCTCCTTCAATTCCGTTTTTTCCTCTTCTGTATCCTCTTTTAACTTTTTTAGCATGCTAAGGAACTCGTTATTATTAGACTGCGTAGTTGATTGAAGCCAGCCTACAAAGCGGCTTGGTTCAAATCGTTCAATTTTATCTTCAGCAATTTTAATAGCATTCTCTAACCTAGAAAAAGTACCTTCAATATCTAGTGAATGTGCTTTTTTTGTCAATTCTTTAGTGTTGTTTAAAACTTCTGAAATTTCTGCATGTAGCCAATCTAAATCTTTTTTGATGTCTTCTCTGATTTTTTTTAGGTGATCAAGCGTTTCTTTAATGTTAATATTTGCAGGCTTTAAAAGACTATTATCAAGTAAATCGCAAGCTTTTTTAAGGTTACTGTCAAATGAGTTGCAAAGCGGACTAAGTAGTTTTTTCATTAGAGATATTAGTTCATTTTCCCTTTTACCAAGCTTATTTTCTACTACTGATACAACCATGCCCTTTCCAGACCAGTATGGAAATAGAAGACCTAAAGAACTGTGTTTTCTAATAGTATGATTTTCATGATCCACGCTATTACTTATTAGATTGCTAAGTGTTGATATGATGCATAAAAGAATAGCGACTAATAAAGCTATTAATATTATTGGAGCATTAATGGATTGTGATATTGCTGAAACTACTATAATAGTACCAAATACATATGATCCAGTAAACAAGAGAATCCTATTTCTATTTTCTGCTTCTATATCTTCTAGTATTTCTCTCTGCGTCTTAGAAATTGGTAAAACTATTGAAAGCTTTTCCCCCTTTTTATCTAAATTTGTTACAATTTCAATTTTTTTAGCTTCTTGAGCAATCTGGCTGTACTGTTCATCAACTTGATAGTTTCCTATTTTTTTATCTATTTCATTCTCTTTTATTTTTTGTGTATTTATAAAGTTTATAACAGCAGTAAATAAGAGAACTATAAGAGGAATAAAGGCAAGAGGTGCTGGCGTGAACGCAAACCCAGCAATACTTACTGTAACAGGCTGAATAGAAAAGGCAGTAAATGCTATAAGAGTAGCAATGGTACTTGCTATCGATATAGTACCAGAATACTTTCTTATAGAGCTCAAAATTCTACTGGGCTGGTCAGAAAGTTTTCTAAATCCTAAAAAATCAAAATAGTCTTTGAAAGGATCTTTAGTGTCTGTAACCATAACATTTTTCTAGTTTAAACTTATTTAGGTATACATTAACCAAACCTTAAAATCAAGTTTCTTAATTTTTCAACATGTGCCAAGGCCTATTGGAGCGCACTGTATTAATCTTTACGTAACGATTTGTTAACCAAACAGAATGTGTGCCATACGTTTCTAGATCAGCATGTTTAATAATTTTAGCGTTGCAAGCTGAATAGTCAAACTCACTTAATTGAATTGTTAAATCAACTTTATCACAATTTTCTGAAATATCTTCTTTTTTATAAGCTAGCAGCACTAATTTATTATTTCCTTTATTATATATGCAGCCATAATCGTTACACTTTAGCCTTTTATCTGGGTTGCTATATTTTGTATGATTCAAAATTTGGTTCTGCCCATTTTGCTTCGCCCATGTTTTGACAACAAAGTTCCTATTTTTCCTGGTGAGAGAATATAGTAAGTTATCACTTTCTTTTACAGCAACATTATCAGCATTTATTAGGATGTCGGGGGTTTTATATGCGGTGCTAAAGCAGATACCCAGCACAATAAAGAAAATTCCGAAGAAGCGCCAATTTCTTTCCCACAAGCACAGCCACAATAACCCAAATGTTATTATAATAATTGATGAGGCAGGAAAAGTACGAATGGGAATAACCAAATACTGAAGACTAGCGATAGCGTTTGTTATATACAAAATGCTGTCAATTGGGCGTTCTACAAGTGGCGCTATAATCCATTCAATACCGAAAGGAATCAACAAAACATAGATTATTCCAAGTGGAATAATAATTAATGTAACTATTGGTATAGCAACTAAATTTGTGATAATGCCACTAATTGAAAAATAATTAAAATTATATATCGTATACGGAACAGTTGCTAAACTTGCTATTACTGAGCTGATCATTATCGATACAAAATATTTCATTATTTTTATTTTGAACAACTTATTAGCATTAATTTGATAACTGGCAACCAGTGCCAAAACAGCAGAAAATGACATCTGAAAGCCAGGCTTTAAAATTGCTTCTGGTTCTACTGAGAGTATCACTGAAGCAGCAAACGCAATTGCTATTAACCCTCGATATTTTCTCCCTATCATTATTGCAACGAGTACTAAAATCACCATGATGTAGGCACGCTGAGCAGAAATTTGCATGCCGGTAATCAACAAATAAAACGTGGTTGGCAAGATAGTAAGGAATGCAGATATTTTCTTGGTATTATACTTAAGAGTCAAAGTTTCAGATGTTGCAAATAAATTACGAAACACTACAAAAAACAGGCCAGCAACAAATGATAAATGCAAACCAGATATGGCAAACAAATGTGCTATACCTGAATCTCGTATCGCGTCCATAGTTTTTTGATCTATGCCATCTTTTTTACCGATCAGTAATGCAGAGATTATATCCGCATGTGGTTTTTTGATATTTTGCTGCAGGTTTTCATAAATGTATTGACGGAAAGATTCTATATATTCTTGAAATTTCCTTGCTTCAGCCTTTTTGTGCAAAGCTATTTTGCTTGTTGCAAAGCCTGTTGCACTTATTTTCTGGTAATATGCTATTCTTGCAAAATCGTATGCATACTCCGAGGGCGCAATCTTTAGAGGGAAGAGTTTTGCTGATAATTTTACTTGATCGCCTATTTTAATGCCTTTTTCCACTTTGGTTCTAACTGATATTCTGATGTTATCTAGAGCTCTATCCGGTGTCATTCCAGCGCGTGACGCTGGAATCCATATCTTTTTTTTCTGGATCCCAGTATCAAGTACTGGGATGACAAAAGGGGGCACTGGGATGACAAAAGGGGGCGCTGGGATGACAGGAGAGGATTTTGAGATAGTAGGGGATTTTTCAACAGAAAGCAGAAATTGTTTATATGAGCCCCTGTCGTTAATATCCTTCACTGTGGCAACGATATCTTTTACATATCTCTCTTTATCAAGAATTTGAGTATCAACTAAAGCTGTTCTTAATTTACTAGCTGTAAATCCTATGAGCACTGCAATTAAAGCGATACACAATATCGCGTACCTTTTATACAATATTGCAATCAAAATTAGTGTGGGTAAAAGCAAAAGAAAAATAGATATGCAGCTTGGTTCAAAACTTAGGGAAAAATAGGTTAGAATTCCTACACACTGAAAAACAGGAAACCACAGTATCAAGTTATATTGTTCATTGCGCAGATTGTTACGTATATAACTAACTATTATGTCAAGAAAAGTTAATAAGTGTGTCGATATTTGCATGTGGTGAAATTTTATTTTTCTTTTTTCATTATTTGTATATATAATAACTAAATAAGCAACGACGCGGGATGGAGCAGCTCGGTAGCTCGTCAGGCTCATAACCTGAAGGTCGTAGGTTCAAATCCTACTCCCGCAACCATTTTTAAGGATATAGTTGTTCCACTTTCCAATCGCTTCCCTCAACAAGAGTGTATCTAAATCTAATATGCTTCCTATATTCACCTTCTTGCCAAAATTCAATTACTTTTGGGATTACGCAAAATCCCACCCAAAAATCAGGACGAGAAACTTGTGTATTGTGAAATTCTTTTTCCTTCAATTTTATAGCTTGCTCAAAATCTTGCCAATCTTTCAGAATGCTCGATTGTTTTGAGCACCATGCGCTAATTTGACTACCCAGCGCTCGAGAAGAGAAGTATTTGTCAGTTCTTTCATCGTTTAGAAGTTTAACCTCTCCTTCAATTCGCACTTGCCTAGCAAATTCTATCCAATGAAACACTAACGCAGCTTTGGGGTTCTCAGTCAATTCTTTCCCTTTTTTACTGTTTACGTTAGTGAAAAACACAAAACCTTCTTTGCTATATTCCTTTAGTAATACCACTCTTGCAGATGGAATACAGTCTTTGCTACAAGTTGCTAGCGTCATTGCAGTTGGTTGTTCACACGGAGAATTAAGTACTGCTTTGTACCACTTTGAAAACAAATCAAATGGATCTTTTTCAAGTGAAAATATCATATCAAAAAATAAAATCTTAATTCTGGCACGCGTTGCAAAAATAAGTGCTACGGCCATTTTGTCGTATAAGTGTTATGATATTATTGCAAATCTTGCAAGGTTTTTGAACTTTACCATATACGTAAAAGTTATTTTGAAAGTATCCAGCAGATCCAGATGGCTGTGCATAATCTTTCAGTGTTGAACCACCTGCAGCAATTGCATCACTCAGAGTATTTTTTATTTCAGCAGCAAGTTTTTCGCACTCTCTATAGGTCAAGTTTTTTGCTGACCTGAGTGGTGATATACGGGCTCTAAACAAGCTCTCAGAAGCATATATGTTGCCTACGCCAACTATTGATTTATTGTCCATTAACGCTGATTTGATATTCACTTTTTTGTTTTTCAGCAACTCCTGTAAATAGTCTCCACTGAATTCATCCGTGAGGGGCTCTATTCCAAAATCGCTAAAAAAATCCGTTTCTTGTTCTTTATTTAAAACGATAACTAATCCAAATCTTCTTGGGTCATTAAAAATTATTGAAGTATTGTCAGAAAATAAAAATACCACGTGATCATGCTTATTCCGCATTTGATCGTGGTCAGCATATATAAGCTTTCCGCTCATGCCAAGATGTATGATTACAGCCACACTACCATCTGTATTCCAGATGGTATACTTACCTCTACGCTTGATGTTGCGTATGACTTTGCCCTTTAGCATATCATCAATATTTTTTGTTATTGGGGCACGTAAATTCCAATTATTCACTATAACATTACTGATTTGCTTGTTTTTAATTTTATCAAGCAAAAAATTAGAGATTACTTCCACTTCCGGTAGTTCTGGCATGATACCTCCTTCAAAACTTAAGTTTCTGATGGTAATTTTGTCGTTCTCAAATACATTCGAGTATTCTGCGGTGCTTTCTCCTAAAAATTCCTCACCACAAACGAGTTTTGAAAGGGTTCTCTGTCTACTCTGTTGCTGCTTTTTTCTTTTCAAAATATTTTGCTTTAAAGCTTTCGCTAATCTTTTTTTCTCCTCTTCTTTTTCCTTATTCTTTTTTGTGTTATTCATTATCATAATATATAAACTTGCCGTTGTAGCTCAGGTGGTAGAGTACGTCATTGGTAATGACGAGGTCCCAAGTTCGAGTCTTGGTAACGGCACACTGATTATACTTATAATATTGCATAACTTGTAAGCAAGGCTTAGAAGAAAGTTACAGAGGTAAGTTGTCATGCTTTTTCCATATCCTTTCTACCTTCTTGTTTTTGAGTAGCTCTAATGCTTTATAAAAGTGATACCTTGTTTTACTTGGCACTATAATGTCATCAATGTATCCATGTGATGCAGCAAAAAATGGATTAGCGAACTTTTCTTTGTATTCTTTGATTAACGTTTGCTGATCTTTTTCGTGTCGAAATATAATCTCAACTGCACTTTCAGGGCCCATCACAGCTATTTCAGCAGTTGGCCAGGCATAATTTATATCACCTTTTAGATGTTTCGAATTCATAACAATGTATGCACCACCATACGCTTTTCTAGTGATAAGGCTAATTTTCGGCACGGTCGCTTCAGCGTAAGCGTAAAGCAGTTTCGCTCCGTGTTGTATTATATTATTGTATTCTTGATTTGTACCCGGCAGAAATCCTGGAACATCAATAAGTGTGATGATGGGAATGTTAAATGCGTCACAGAATCTTACAAACCTCGCAGCTTTTCTTGAAGAATCAATATCCAAACATCCTGCAAGGTGCATAGGTTGATTTGCAACAATACCAACAGTGTTTCCTCCAATTCTACCAAAACCAATTATGATATTACGAGCAAAATCAGGTTTTAACTCAAAAAATTTCCTTCCATCACAAACTTTTTCAATAAGTTCATACATATCATAAGGAGTATTAGGATTGCTAGGAATCAGAGTATTTAAAGATTCATCAATATCATTAACTGAATCACAGGTTGATTTAGGTTTCGGTGATTCTTGATTATTTGCTGGTAAGAAAGTAAAGAATTCACGCATTTTTAGCAGCATTTCAACATCATTATTGAATGCAAAATCCGCTACTCCTGTTTTGCTTGTATGAATTTTTGCTCCACCGAGGTCTTCGAAACTTACATCTTCGTAGGTAACCTTTTTTACTACATCTGGCCCGGTTATAAACATATATGAACTGTTTTTCACCATGAAAGTAAAGTCAGTTAATGCTGGGGAATAAACTGCACCTCCTGCACATGGGCCCATAATTAAAGAAATTTGTGGTATAACACCCGATGCATTTACGTTTCTTTGAAAAATTTCTCCATAACCAGCAAGAGAATTTACTCCTTCCTGAATTCTGGCTCCACCAGAATCATTTAGTCCGATAATTGGAACTCTGGCATTAATTGCCATATCCATAATTTTGCATATTTTTTTTGCATGTGACGCACCAAGTGAACCACCAAAGACAGTAAAATCCTGAGAATAAACAAAAACTTTTCTGCCATAAATAGTACCATGACCAATCACTACCCCATCACCTAAAAAATTAGCATTTTGCATGCCAAAATCATTTGCATGATGTTTTGCGAATTTATCGTATTCTGCAAAAGAACTTTCATCGAGCAATATACTGAGCCTTTCTCTAGCAGTTAATTTCCCTTTTTCATGTTGTTTGGTAATCCTGTCAGAACCGCCTCCTTTTTCAGCTTCTAGTGCTTTGGTTTTTAGATTTTCTAGTATTTTAAAGTCTTGCATACAATAAAGTAGTTTTCAAATTAGTTGTAGACTTTATTAAGTTTACAAACCCTACTAACTATACACATACACTATTGCTATATGCAACAATGTATGTATGATAATTGTTAATGCTCTGGTGATTCATGGTCACTACTTTGAAAATGTTGCGATGTGTCAACACTTTTCATATTAGAAAGAGGTGGACTAACTGCACTGCTTTTTGTTTGTGCAAAACTTTTAGCAGCTTCAACAACCTTGCTTATACGAGGTTCTTTTTCTAGCTCTTTTAGGTACTTTGAGAAGATTTCACAACTTTTGTCATCCATATGTACCATTATTTTACCAAAACTTTCAGCTTTTTCAGAAGATAAAATCATTTCGATCTTTTCATCGCCTACCCTAAAGGTCATTTTTACTTTGCCTTGCATATCATGATATTGCCAGCTTTTTATTCAGATTAGATTATCTCCTTCTCCTATTCGCAATGCACCATATTCTAAGTCCTTAAATTCCGGGGAGTTCATAAATTTTGCAGGAGTGATCACACTTTTTTCTGGACACTGTACATAATAAAATTTATTATCTCTTTCTACTACAATTCCTTTTTTTTTGTCATTTTCAATACTATCACTTACAATTTGTTTTAGACGTGACAAATATTCGCCGCGTTCTTTCAGTATATCTTCTGGCAATAATCTCCGAACTTCTTGGCTCACATCAGTGCCTGTTGAAACTAGATTAAACATTTCTAACATAAGAGGCCGTAGTTTTTCTTTTCCAGTCTCAGTAACATTTTTATCTTGCTCCATGAGGTGGTATAAGATCAGTATCGAATAATCTATTATTGATGACTTTTTTCTCCTTGGAATACATCAACACTAAACATGACCTTGTGCTTTTTTGCATCGTCTATAGATTTTTGAAGTCTCTTTGCTATGTTTTCGATAGCTTCATCATTAGGTAAGTGTTCAGGCAATGGCGTCAACTTAAGGAAAAATATCAGCGATAGTGTATAAAATTTCTCTCTAAATTTTTTATCATTAAATTATCCAAAGAGTGCAAGGGACAGCACTTTTGTTTCTGTTTTATTTCAACAAAGAAGTCTAAAATGTGTCCTTTTTAGGTGAAATATGCAAAAAGGAAAAAACCTTATTCTACAAATTAAAAATATAATATACTCGAAAACTTTTCAGAAAATCCATTGTGTTGAGTTTTACACGAACAAGCTTTTTCGACAGTATTTTCTATGATTTTAAAGTTAGTTAAAAAAAGTTTGGGAATAGAATGTGAACTTATGGAGCCATTGACATGTACCCTCAAAGCAAGCTTTTTCTAAAGCAAGGTATAAGATTTGCCATACAGGCTTTCAAGAATTTAAGCATCCAAACAGCCTATCAGGATGAACCTGAGTTGGAGAGGCTATAGACTTATTGCAGCAGATGGTTCTGGTATGAGATTACCCAGCTCTGGGAAAATTGTATCCGAGTTTGAACCAAATGGAACAACAGGCACCATTGGCAATTTGTTTGTTGATTTGTGTACTTCGCTGATTTGTAGTGCTCGTCTTGCAGCTTGGAATATAGGTGAACAAACGTTGGCGGCAGAGCAATTACCCGAAGTTATCACTCAAATGCGTTTATTAAATCAAGAGAAATTATTATTTATCTATGATCGTCTTCAGTAAAATTCATTCAGCAGCATTATGATTTGGAAGTAGATTTTATTTTTTGCTTGCAAAAAAGAAATTATAGTAAGCTATGGGAACGCTGGCGAATTAGATTTTGATTTTATATTAGAAAATGAAAAGCTAAAAAATAAAATGAAAGGACAGAAAGTAAGAGTTATAGTGCTGACATTAGCCAACTGAGAAACAGAGTTTTTGACCGAGACTTTGGAGCAAAGCTTATGTGTTAAGGTGGCACATAGAGGAGTGCTATAAACGACTCAAAGTAGGAGCAGAGTTAGAGAATTTTTCTGGAGAGGCTGTATTACAAGAATTTTGGGCAAACTTGGTCATGTGCAATATATTATCGCTTCATATATGTGATGCACAAGGGCCTTGGAACCCAGATCAAATTACTGAGTATCGTTTAAATTTTTCAGTTTTATTTGGTGTAATGAGGCAGAAACTCTATCAGGTACTTATTGCGCCAAAAAACTTTCAAGCCCTTTTTAAGTATACGCGCTAAAGTTAAAATCCGACCGGGACAGCCGCAATAAAGTAGATAAGCCTAAACGCCATCATGTCTTTAGGAGAGTTTGCTAATGAAAGTTCTTAAGTTGACGCCATTGGCTGAACGGATACGGAATGACACCATCCTTTTTTCTGGATTCCAGACTGGAATGACACCTCTGGACACTTCCGTCGTAAAGGAACCAGTGTCAGCTACTCGGATGACACCTTTTTTCTACTTAGTTTGGGTTATGCAAGAAGTCTAATGAAGTGAAAATAAATTTATTTACCAAAATAGAGTTGCCTTGGTCTACAGATCTTAGTTTCTTTATCATTTATCATTTCATACCACTGAGTAACCCAACCAGTGGTTCTTGCAAGTGCAAAAATAGGTGTGAACATATTTGAGGGAATATCGATAGCATTCATTATTATACCTGAGTAAAAATCAACATTTGGATATAACTTACGCACAATAAAATATTCATCCTTTAAAGCTATTTCTTCAAGTTTTTTTGCAATTTTAAGCAGTTCATTATTTTGTTCTAGTTTACTTAGAACCTCATGGCAAGCGCCTTTCAATATACGCGCGCGCGGATCATAATTTTTATAAACACGATGTCCAAATCCCATCAATTTAAATGGATCTTTATCATCTTTAGCTTTTTCGATGAATTTATCTATATCTCCACTTTGCTCTATCTCTTTTAGCATATTTATAACTGCCTCATTAGCTCCACCATGTGCTGGTCCCCAAAGTGTAGCAACTCCTGCAGAGAGGCTTGCAAACAGATTAGAACCAGCCGATCCCACCAATCTGACAGCCGCCGTAGAAGCATTCTGTTCATGATCAGCATGGAGAGTAAATATTTTATCCAGAGCTTTTGCAAAAAGGGCGCTTTTATCATTATCAACAGCATCGCCAAATATCATCTTTAAGAAATTTTCACTGTAACTTAATTCATTGTTAGCATTTATGAATTCCTGATTGTTGATATGCCTATAAATCATTGCAACAATTGCAGGAACTTGCGCTATTGCAGAAATTCCAAAGTCTAGATCTTCACCATTGACATTGTTGCCATGCTTTTCATGGTAAGATGCTGACAAACTTGCAAAACATGCAATTAAAATCGACATAGGGTGAGCAGTCTTTGGAAATGCTTTGATTACATTTGTAACTTGCTCTGATACTTTGGATAATTTTTGTATTTTGAGAAGAAATTTTTTGTGTTGCTCTGAACTGGGTAATTCACCATAGAGCAATAAATAAATCACAGCAGTAAAATTATTATTCTCTGCCAAATCAGCTATATTATGTCCCCTATATTTAAGAACTCCTTCATCTCCATCAATGAATGTAATTGTAGAAGAGCATGAAGCTGTAGAAACAAACCCTGGATCGTAAGTGAATAATCCTGTCATCTTATATAAATCCTTGATATTTAACACATCAGGACCTGTTGTTCCGCTTAATACAGGTAGCTCGATTTTTAATCCATTACTTAGTTCTAATAGCACTTTTTTATCCATCACTTAAGCTACTTAAATTTTATACAGAATATACAAACTGAGGAGTATATATTAATACAGTTAACTTTACATTAACCGTATTAAGCGGTCATCAATGCTTTTACTTTTGCATTTAAGCGACTTATTTTACGCGCAGCAGTATTCCTATGAATAACACCTTTATTCACACACTTGTGTAAATTAGATTCAGCATTCCGAAATGCCAGAACAACATTTTCTTTGTCGCCAGACTTGATTATATCAACCAATTTTCTAATAGAGGTGCGAGTTTTACTTTTCCGCATCTTATTTATTAAAGTGCGCTTTGCTATTACCTTTATCATTTTTTTAGCACTCTTATGATTTGCCATATATTAATACCTAAAATACTGTACTTTTCTTTTAATTATAAAGTTTTTTTGTTAATTTGCAATATCAGTTTTTCCTATGGTTAATCTACTGCTTCTCTCTTCAATAATTTTTTCTAAACTTTGCAAGAATTCATTTTTGTTTAACCCAGGATATATTGGGGGCAATATTTCTATTACTGCCTTTCCGGGATTCTTTCTCAGAGAAAGTATGCTTTTTGGCCAAAACAAACCAGTGTTTAAAGCAACCGGTAACACAGGAACAGATAATACGCTATATAAAGCAGCAATACCTGGTTGATATTTTATATTTTGGTTTATAGTTGTTCTTGTACCTTCAGGAAATATTATTATGCTTCTATTTTCTTTTATACGCATTTTTGCTAGTTTGATTATATGGCGTATAGAACTGATACCATCTGAACGGTTAATAAAAATCATTTTCAGCGCTATAAGATGCAAACCAATGAATGGAATCCATTTCAATTCACGTTTTAAAATAAAAACCGCTTTTCTAAATAGTAGTATAAAAATAAATGTTTCAAATGGAGATTGGTGTTTAGATGCAATGATAAAAGGTTGCTTAGGGATGTTTTCCATTCCCCTCACTTCATATTTAATGCCACATAATAAACGCAGCATGAATAATACAACTCTCACCGAACAGACGAGGAAAATGGTTATTACACACTCAGAAAAGAAAATTACAGGGAGAGTAATGAAAGTATAGAATACCTCCCATAATATAAGAAAGAAATTAAACAATAAACTTGAAATCACAAACTCACATAAATTTATTTAAATTTAACTTTATTACAAATTAAAAACAATAAATTTAATTATTGATCATCTGAGTAATAGGATGCGAATCAGCTAATTTGTCCTTTAACTTTTCGTTAGCAATATGAGTATATATTTGTGTTGTAGAAAGGTTAGTATGGCCAAGAACTTTCTGTATCAACACAATATTTGCTCCGCTATTTAGTAGATGGGTAGCAAAAGAATGCCTAATCACGTGTGGAGAGATCTTATTTTCATCAATATTGCATTTTCTTGCCAACTCCTTCATTAATTGACCGACCCTCTGCCTTGTAATTGGTTTATTAGGTTTATCACCTGGGAATAGCCAATCGGATTCCTTTTCTTTAGAGATCAGATTATCACGAACTGATAAATAATTTCTAAGGCTCTGCAATGCTTGTTCATTAAAAAGAATTTGCCTCTCTCTACCACTTTTTCCTTTTATTATTATATAGCATTCTTTGTTATTACTGTTTATTAAATGTGACACTTCACATAATTTCATACTAATTAGTTCAGAAACACGCATTCCAGAAGAGTAAAGGATATCTAAAATCGCACATAGCCTTTTACTGCTTATCTCTTTATTCGATTCGCTTGCTGATTTTCTCACTGTGTCCATTAGCAAAAATATTTCTTCGACACTTAAATACTTAGGCAAAGGACGAGAAACTTTTGGATTCTTTAATTCAGCATCATTAGCCGGCGCTGGATTAAAATCTATTATTCCGTCATTAAATAGACACTTGTAAAAATTTTTCATAGCGGATATTTTTCTTGATATAGAGCTACTTTTATATTTTTTTTGTGTACATAAAGATTTCACATAATCTTTAATATTGGTTTTGTTTACACCAACCAAGGTAGTGCCGCTTTCCAATAAAAATTCTTCAAACTGGTGTAAATCCGAACGATAACTTTCCAGAGTATTTTGTGCAGCGGACCTCTCTGAAGCTAAAGCATCTATGTAATATGTTATGTAAAGATTTTCTTTTTTATTTTGCGACTGTTTATTTTTCATTATCAGTTCCTATATCTATTTCTTTGGCTATAATTTGATTAGAAGTGTTCCCTGTGTTTCTTATGAGAAAATATGAGACAAATAAAGCATTTATCAATAGAGTGAACATCACAAACTTTTGCTTTAACCTTTCTCTTAAATTTAATCTTACTCTTATCATAGTTAAATTATAACGTTAAATCTATAAAAAACACCTTATAAAGTGAGCTCTACTATAAACCCCAGTTATGGATTAGAAAACAGATAAAAGTAGAATTAATAAAGAGGGAAATAGGGTAAACTCAAGTATTTTAACAATAATTTAAGAGGTTACCCATGAAGAAAGATATTACAGAACTTTACTGCTGCGTCGAGGATTTTTGTCGTGTAGTAGATGAAAATTTTGCAAATAAGTTCTTATCAAATGGCAAAAAACCAACCAGAGTACCAGAAATAGCGCACTCAGAAATGCTAACCATAATCCTGTTATACCACCAATCGCCATGTAAAAACTTCAAGGCTTTTTATCTTTGTTACCTTAAGTTACTCTATAGATCAGAATTTTCAAAGATGCCTTCATATCACAGATTTATTGCCTTAAAGCCGAGAGTTTTACGGTATTTAGCATTACTTCTTCAATGGTTCTGCGAACAAGCGAAAATGACAGGTACTTCCTACATTGACACTTCTACGATTGCCATTTGCCACAAGAAAAGGATCTCTAGGAACAAAGTTTTTGATGGTTTAGCAGAAATTGGTAAGAGCACGTATGGTTGGTTTTTTGGCTTTAAATTGCACTTGGTGATTAACGAAATTGGAGAAATTCAATCACTTACTCTAACCAAAGGTAACGTTGATACCTGTGCCAACTATAACTAAAAGACTGACAGGACTTTTGTTCGGAGATAAAGGCTATATCAAGAAGGAGCTCTTTGAGGAACTCTTCGATAGAGGTTTAAAGCTTGTCACTAAAGTGAAAAAAGGCATGAAAAACGCACTAATCTCACTAAAAGAGAAGGCTTTATTGAGAAAAAGGTCGATTATTGAGACAGTCTTTGGTTGTTTAAAAAATAAATTTGAGCTTGAACATACACGGCACAGATCGCCAATAAATTTTCTGGTACATATTTTTTCTACATTAATTTCATATTCCATGCAGTCAAAAAAGCCTTCTATTTCTAAGCCTTACTGTGTTGGTTAATCCATAACTGGGGTTATAAATATAGAATACTTCTTAGCTGTATCTATCTATATTTATTATAACATAACATTGATTATAATTCTAACATGGACAGATAGAGATTCCAATTACGTTAGTGTTATGGGTGTTAATAAATTTTTAATATACACCTTTACAAAAGAAGAAATCAAATGGCATCTTTTTTTAATAAAGTGCTAATAAAAGGAACGGTCACATTTGACCCTATAGATTCATTATCTATCTTTTCTATAATTTTATCAATGCTATAGAAAGAACGTTCTATTCTTGCTAAAATATAATTAATCACTTTTAAATCAATTTTTAACTGTTTATCTGAAAATCGTTTTATTAGCATAATTCTTAATAATTCCTCGCTTGCAGGCAAAATTTTTACGCTGATAGTTGATAATATTCGAGAACTTAAATCTCTTAGTTTGAAGTTAAGCTTTTTTGGTGAAATTGAAGAAGTGATTAGCAGCCTCTTGTCGTTTTCTTTCATGTAATTGTAACAATGTAATAACATTGCTTCATCTTTAATGTTTTGTACGTCTTCTAAAATAAAAGCATCGCTATACCTAATCTCGCTTACGAAGTTATTCACATTGATAAAGATTGCATCGTTTATTGATTGCCAAATATGAGCAAGATGAGTTTTACCGGAGCTTTTAGGTCCAAAAAGAATCAGACATTTCCAAGATAAATCATTAACTACCGAATTATATACGTGCTTATTTTCATCTAAGATGATGTAATTTTGCCGGCTATAATCAGCTTGATTGTTGTTAAATAAATTTAATTGCACGTTGAACCTCTTACGTAACCTCTTTCTGGTAGTAATTTTTGCGCAGAAATTTACTTACGCTCCTCAAATGTGTCAGGTATTCTGGGCTCATTTCTCCTCTTACCATAAATTGATTATGCAAAAGGTCTGTTAGCCGTTTTTATAAAGCTCACTTTTAAAATATTTATTGATTGCATATTCTACTGATACATTGAACATTGCTATTATTGGAATAAGAAGTAATATACCTGTAAATCCAAAATATGAAGCGCATATAGTAATTCCCAGAATAATTACAGTTGGATGTATATGAACTTTTTTTCCTATTAATAAAGGAACTAATATATTTGAATCTATTAATTGTCCAACACCAAATAATAGCAAAACAGCAGCACTTTCAAACCATCCACTAAATTGAGTGATAGCGCTCAAAAACCCAATAATGGTATATAATAATGGCCCTACGTAAGGTATGAACGTTAACATTCCTGATAAAATTCCAATAACAATAGAGTGTTCCAATCCAATTATGCTCAGACTCACAGAGTAAAAGACCATCATGACAATACATACATTTACCTGCCCCTTTAGATAATTAGATATAATGAAATCCACTTTGGAAAAATAATCTGCAATTTTTCCTCTGTAAGGAATAGGGATTAATTTACTAGCTTTTTCTATAATTAAAGGCCAATCACGTAATATATAGAAAAACACTACAGGAGTAATCACCATTAATGATACCGTGTTAAAGCTTGAACTTAACACTTGGATTATAAAGTTACTAGCAATATCAAGAGCATTCATGAAATAAGATACATAGTTGCTGTAATTTTCTGCTAGATTTTTAGATAAATGATCAAATAAGCTATCCTCGATTTTCATATTAAGAAATTCTAATACAGAGGGGATTACTTTAAGCTTTAATGAAGGCACTTTACTCACTAAGAAATTTAATATTGAAGTAATTTGAACATATATAATAGGTAAAACAAATGTTATGACTAGTATAAAAGCTATTAATAAAATAAGTATTATAAAAATTACAGAACATGAACGTGGTATTCTATACTTTTCAAACTTGACTACTAGCGGATTAAACAAATATGCAATAATAATAGATATTAAACATGGAAAAATCATAGGACGCATCAGGAATAACATCCCTATTATAAAAAGCAGTATGAAACAAATAGTTATATGACGTTTTTGCATGTGTTTAGCATAGCTAATTTACTGAAAAATATGCAATTTATTTTTCCTATGTTGAAAGTATTTTACGATTTGTAATACTATCGTTTTTTACTAAAATTTAGTTGTTTAATCCGCAGGCAAAGATAGATTTTGAGCTCTCTAAATATCTCTTTTGCTATTATAATTATGCTAGTTAATAGGGGAAGTAACTTTTATATGATGTCAGAAATTTTATTTTTCGGAAAGAATCTTGGATAGAGAGGAAAGCTTCTACAAAAAGAAATATGTGCGCTAAGAAATACAAAATAGCAGCATTAATAGTTGCAGCGGGAGTAGGCAGTAGATGCAATTCTACGATTCCTAAGCAATATATAAAACTGGCAGGTAAATCTGTTTTATTTCATACAATTAAAAGATTTCTGGCTAACCAATATACAGATTACATAAGAATAGCAATTAATAGAGACCATGAAAGTTTCTATGAGAAAGCTATATCACTAATTACAGACACTAAATTACTAAGCCCTGTATACGGAGGAGAAAACAGGCAAAGTTCAGTTAAACTAGGGCTTGAAAGCTTACAAAAAGTTAACCCAGATTTTGTAGTTATACACGATGCTTGTAGGCCTTTTGTGTCAGATGTTCTGATAGATAACTTGGTTGAATCTATGATTAATGATCAATATACAGGAGTAGTTCCAGCAATAGAAGTTGAAGACACTATGTCATTGGTGAGTAATAGTTTTATTGAATCTACGATTTCAAGAGGAAAGCTCAGAGCCATACAAACCCCTCAAATTTTTAATTTCAAAGAATTATTATCATGCCATCAATCAGTCAAAGAATTTACTGACGATTCATCACTAATGGTAGAGCACAAAAAACATGTTGCGATTATTAAAGGTGAGAAAAGCAATTTTAAGTTAACCACAAAAGAGGATATCAATATGGCAAAGCTTCTTTTTGAAGAGCCAAAATTTCGTGTCGGAGCCGGTTATGATATACATAAGTTCATTAAAGTTCAAAATGGTGCTGAAAGCTTTATAAAAATTTGCGGTGTGAAAATTGAACACAACATGGCAATAGAAGCGCACTCTGATGGTGATGTTGCAATACATGCAATCGTTGATGCAATACTCGGAGCACTGGGATGTGGCGACATAGGAGAGCACTTTCCTCCTAGTTCCTCTGAATGGAAAGATTGCAATTCATCTCACTTTCTTGACTTTGCTGCTAAAAAAGCAAAAGAAAAAGGGTACAGCGTGTCTAATTTAGATATTACTATAGTTTGTGAAGAGCCTAAAATATCGCCTTACAAAGTAGAAATGAAGAAATTCATATCAAAAGCATTAGAAATTGATGATGAATTTGTAAATATCAAAGCAACCACTGCAGAGAAATTAGGTTATATTGGAAGAAATGAAGGAATAGCAGTGCATGCTTCTGTGTTATTGCATACAAACTTTTATTGGAAATAGAAACGAAAAAACTTACTTGACACCCTTCGCCAGCCCCCTTATCATGAAACTGAAGCTATTTATTTATCTTCTCTGTACAGATTAAATGACAAAAAAACTCAACGTATTTGGCGTCTCATGTTTAATTTTTTGCACTATGTGCACCTTATGTCTTTATCAAGTTTCTAGCTATACAAGCTAAAATGCGCTTATAAAGCATTTAAAACATCAAAAAACGCCAACTTAAAAAATGGATAGTGAGTAATTAGCTACCCTAGGTTTTCTTTGCCTTTTTTTCTGTTTAGTAAATTTCTTAATGTTTATAATTTAGATTAGTTGCGGCTTAAAAGCAGATGAATCGCGGTTATTAAACGTTTAGAATAAAAAAACGCCATACTTGAAAGTATAATGTAAGTAACTAGCCAACCACGGGGCTTCTTTTGCCTTTTTTTCGTTTGGTAAATTTCTTAAACATTTATGGCTAAACGACAACCGTCATCCCGCTACTTGTTAGCGGGATCTAGAGATACCGCGGCGGCATGACGTAGGACTGCTGTCATTCAAGTAGCTGACGCTGGAATCCAGCCTTGCTGTAATCTCATCAAGAACGTTGTGTTTTAACATAAGATCAGCCACTTTTATGCTTACCAACTTAATAAAATTCCTGGATCCAAGTAGTCAGGCTACTCGGATGACACCTTCATAAAGTGAAATGAGATCCCGCTAACAAGCAGCGGAATGACGGGAAAAGAGGTGCTGGGATGACACCTTCACAAAGTGAAATGAGATCCCGCTAACAAGCAGCGGGATGACGGGAAAAGAGGTGCTAGAATGACACCGTTTACTATGTAACATCTCATCATATCACAATGTTCGTACAGTTGTGGCGGTATGACGTAGAAAAACTGTTAACTTAAATCTATATTGACATGTCCCATTTTACGCTTATCCCTAACCTCTTTTTTCCCATATATGGTTAAACTAGCTTTTTCGTTGCTCAAATACTTATGAGAATCATATATATCATTACCTATTATATTTTTCGTCATACAAGGAAAGCGTAATACTACTTCCTGCATAGGTAACCCGCATATTATCCTAACTAGCTGTTCAAATTGACTAACGTTACATGCATCCAAGCTCCAGTGGCAAGAATTGTGAGGTCTGGGAGCTAGTTCATTAACTAACAATTCGTTATCTTTAGTAACAAAAAATTCAATAGCCAGAATTCCTATTACATCAAGCGCATTTGCTATTTTCTTTGCAGCTCGTTGTACCTCTTGAGTTAATTTGCTATCTATTTTAGCTGGCACTGTTGAAGTATCAAGTATTCCATCAACGTGGTAATTTTCTGCTATAGGAAAAAAAGCTACTTTACCGTTTTTATCTCTTGCAACGACTATTGAAACCTCTTTCAGTAAATCAACACTTGCTTCAAGAATGTACTCTGTATTCCAATCAAAGGAAGCAAATTGCTTCACTTCAGAATCATTCTCAAGCACATATTGCCCTTTTCCATCATAACCCATTTCTGTTGTTTTCAGCCTTGTTGGATAGCCAAAAGCTCTACTGCTTTTCAGTAGCTCATTATAATTTTGTATACTTTTGTATTTAGCAGTTTTTATACTCAAGCTTCTAATGAAATCTTTCTCTCTAAGCCTATTTTGCGCAATGTGTAACGCTTTTTTACCCGGATAAAAATTTACATCGATATCAATTGCACTACATGGAATATTTTCAGACTCAATAGTGACCAAATCCACACTCTGTGCAAAAGATTCAAGCGCTTTCTTATCAGAGAAATCTGCTATTGTGAAATCATCAGCAATAGAACAAGCTGGATCGTCTTTAGCACTGGCAAAAACATGTATTTTTTGTCCAAGTTTTGTTGCAGCGATAGCAGTCATTTTACCTAATTGTCCACCACCTATTATTCCTATTACTTTTTTGCTCAGCGCATCTGGTTCATTCATACTATAAATTGATGTTTCCTAATTAAAGTATACTTGAAAAATCTATGAAAAAAGTATATAATTAGAATGTTATCTTTTTATCATGAATATTCTATAATGATTCTAGAATACACACTAACTACCAACTTTGTTGAAGTTACAGTTTTACCAATTTATATTGAAGAGCAATCCATTCCTTATGAAAATTGCTATGTATGGATGTATAACGTTAAGATAAAAAACAAAAGCCAATCAACTATTCAATTGTTAAGTCGTCATTGGCAAATAATAGATTATAAGGGAAAAGTAAATGAAATTGCCGGAGTTGGTGTTATCGGAGAACAACCTGTGATAAAATCTGGAGAGGTATTCAAATACACAAGTGGAACATACTTAAATGCACCGTCAGGAATAATGCAGGGTAAGTATGAATTTCTGAATGAAGAAAGCATAAAAATTTTTGAGGTTATGATACCACCCTTTTCTTTGGATAGTCCATACGTCAAAACTAGACCCCATTAACTATCAAAATAGTTTATTTGTAACCAGACTGCATTCTGTGATTTTTAGCAAAACATGATCTTTCATTTGAGCTTTCTTCAATTTAAAATAAATACAGAAACTAGCTATCTTCAAAAATATGGTTGAATAATTGTTAATAATAGTGTATAATTATTAATATTTTCAAGCATTTTTGCCATGGCTCTTTCAAAATTTCTCGATCCTCGCAATGATTTGTGTTTCAAAAAAATCTTTGGAACGGAAAAAAATAAGAATATCCTGATCCACTTTTTGAACGATATTTTAGGGTTTACTGAGATAAATGCAATACAAGAAGTTGAGTTTCTTAGCACTATTATGGATCCCGAAGTTGCCTCTGATAAACAAAGTATTGTTGATGTTCTCTGCAAGGATTCTCATGGAAATAGATATATAGCAGAAATGCAGCTCGCTAGAGACAAGGGCTTCGAAAAACGCGCTCAATTATATGCCGCTAAAGCCTACTCAAGACAATTAGATAAATCTGGCAACTACATTGATTTAAAGAAAGTCTTCTTTATTGCTATATCAAATTGTAACTTACTTCCTGAAGAAGTTGATTATATTTCTACTCACAATATACGTGATATAAAAACTAACGGCCATTACTTAAAAGATTTTCAGTTTGTCTTTATTGAGTTGCCTAAATTCGCAAAAAATAAAGTAGAGCAGTTAGAAAGTATAGTAGAAAGGTGGTGTTTCTTTTTTAAATACGCAGAAGAAACAACAGAAGAGGACTTAAAAGAGATAGCAGAAAAAGCGCCAATAATAAAGCTAGCATATGATGAATTAGACAAGTTTCGTTGGAACGAAAAAGATTTAGTAGCCTATGAAGAAAGGATAATGGATCTACGCAAAGAAGAAGCTATTCTTGAATACAGACTTGATCTTGCTGAAGAGAAAGGTATACAAAAAGGTATAGAGAAAGGGAAAATTGAAGTCGCAAAAGCAATGCTGGCTAATAATGTTGATGTCAACACTATTGTTAAGTTTACTGGCCTTTCTATTAGTGAGATTGAAGAATTAAGTGGAAATCTGTGAACGGTTACGTTTATTTTTTATCCCTATCATCAAGTGTAAATAAGGTTATTGTAGAGATTAAGCCTATTATAACTATTATTAACGAAAATGGGGCAGCTTCTCTATAGCGCTCATCGCTTACAAGTTCATATATTCTAGTTGATATAGTTTCAAAATTAAATGGTCTTATAATAAGTGTTGCTGTGAGCTCTTTGATAGTATCCATAAATACGAGCAAAAATCCCGATAATATACTCTTCTTGATGAGAGGGATATGAACATTCAAACATGTGGAAATAGGTCCATGACCCATGGTATATGCAGTCCACTCAATTTCATTTGGTGTTTTTTTGAGCCCTGACTCTACCGCCTTGAAAGATATAGCAAAAAAACGGAATAAATATGAGTAAACTAATGCGCCAATAGTTCCTACTAAGCTAATTTCCACAACATATTGAGTAATGAAAGAGGATATTCTGCTTAAAAATATTATTATACTAATTGCGATAATTGCATTTGGAATTGCGTAGCCTAAAGAAATGAGACGCGCTATATTGTTGATTACCTTATTTTTACGCGCCGTATATCCAATCATTATTGCAATGCTAATTGAGATTAATGCGGTGATAAATGATAAACTAACGCTATTTGCTATTATGTTATAGAATCTTGCTTCGTATATGAAAAACCCCTTCTCTATGCTCCAATATATGAGCGGAATCATTGGCAAAATAAAACCTATTAATATCGGCAATACACACATAAGATAAGCAAAGATCAACGGTATAGCGCCACTTATACTCCGTTTATTGTGATAATCTGAATTGGTATTGATTGAAGAGTAGGATATTCCTTTTTTTTGTAGTTTTTTTTCGATAGCTATTAGTGTTGCAACGAAAATCAACTCTGCAACTGCTAAAACAGTAGTTGAATATTTGTCATGCAGTAAAAACCAGGTGCGATATATTCCTGTTGTGAAAGTATCGATAGCAAGAAACTGTGGTGTGCCGAAATCTGTAATTACTTCCATTAGTACCAAAGACAACCCAGCTATAATTGATGGGCGTATGGAGGGTATGATGACAGAAAACAGGCTCTTCAATGAGGAGAACCCAAGTGTTGACGCAATAGTGACTGAGTTACTAACATTCTTTAGACTTGAGCGGACTAACATATAAACGTATGGATATAGGCTGAATCCCATTACTAATATTCCACCACCTAGGGATTTTATTTCAGGAAACCAATAGTCACCTTTGCTCCAATCTAAAATGTCTCTTAATAAGCTCTGCACCGGACCTGAAAACTCTAGCGTATTTACATAGACGAACGCTACTATATATCCAGGAATCGATATCGGAAAGAACAAAGCAATCTCAAAAATTTTACTTCCAGGAAATGAAAAAAATGTGGTGAGCCAAGCTGGAATTACTCCAAATATGAAAGATATTCCCCCCACTCCTATCATCAAAATTAACGTACTCAGTATATATTCAGGGAAAAGTGTGCTGATTACCCATCCGGAATTTGCTGTATCTGTAAATAGAATTGATATTAATGATAATATTGGACAGACGAATAATATACTTACTAAAAATAAGAATATATTTTTAAATACTCTTAAAAACATTAATTTGAATCTATATTTTATATTAAAATGTTATATGTAAAAACTGAAGATATCCAGTAATTAACAGCCGTACTATTGAATATCTTTATAATTTTGTATATCATGTTTTTAGTTGATAAGTGAATAATCATGAGCTTCGTCATTGCAACTTTCTATCACTTTGTAAAACTCTCTAATTATTATGACATGAAAGACGAAATAAAAGCTGCATGCGACAACATTGAATTAAAGGGTACTATACTCCTTGCAGAAGAGGGTGTTAATGCAACAATATCTGGTGAAAGAAACGCAATTGATAAAATATTCGATTTTCTACGTTCTGATTATAGGCTAAGGGACCTTACATGGAAAGAGAGTGCAGCAGAATATCAACCATTTAGCAAGATGAAGGTAAAATTAAAAAGAGAGATTGTGAATCTTGGTGTAAGCAATCTTGATATTTCCCTTAAGGGTAAATATGTTGATCCAGAGCATTGGGATGATTTTACTTCTCAACCTGACGTTTTAGTAATAGATACACGAAACGAGTATGAAGTGAAATTAGGCAAGTTTAAGAATGCAATTAATCCACACACACAATGTTTCCGTGAGTTTCCTCAGTGGACAGAGTCATTTTCTGAGAGTAAAGACCTGAAAGTGGCTATGTACTGCACTGGTGGGATTAGATGCGAAAAATCTACAGCATATATGAAAAGCCTTGGATTTAGTGATGTTTACCATCTTAAAGGCGGCATTCTTTCTTACCTTGAAAAAACTTATAATAAAAATGGTAATTGGAAAGGAGAATGTTTTGTTTTTGATGATAGAATTGCTGTTGATAACTCACTTACTCCAAGCAACACAATAAAATGCATATTCTGCTCAAATCAAGTTTCAACTGATAAACTGAAATCAGTTCCACGTGGCCAAGTGGTTTGTTCTGATTGTAAACTTCAGTGTTATAGATATAATAAATAAAACATCATACTGCTGCAGTTGTATGCACGTTGTGATTTGAGAGCAACCTCTACCAGAAAGGGTGTCATGCCAGTGCCCAGACACTGGCATCCAGGTTCTTTTTTTCTAGATTCCAGCGTCACACGCTGGAATGACAATAAAGAGCATATGGTTATGCAAGAAGTCTACTTCTTACCCTTAATCAACTCTAAAGCCTTCTCCAGATCTATACTCTCAATATCTGCACTCTTGCCCAAAGCAACGTTTGTTTTACCGCATTTTATATAGAATCCGTACCTACCGTTGCAGATAAAAACTTCTTTTCCCTTTTCATTAACCCCGAGAGATTTTAACTCTTTGCGTGGACTGTTTGCAATAATTTGTACAGCTTCGCTCAATTCTGTATTCAGCACCTCTTTGGAGCTTTTCTTAAGAGAAAAGTATCTACCATCATAGAAAATATAGTACCCAAATCGCCCAAGGCCTATTTTTACTTCCTTTCCGGTTTCAGGGTGTTCTCCGATTACTTTTGGCAAGGAAAGTAACTGAGTAGCGGTGCTCAGATCAATCTCATTAACATTTATATCTTTTGGTATGGAAACCGTTTTTTTCTTTTTTAACTCGTTATTAAACTCCAGATAAAGTCCAAAAGGACCTTTTTTAATTACTACCTCTTGTCCTGTTATATCATCTATACCTAAACTTTTTGGATATTCTGAATTGTCGTTACTGCCCGTAATTTCTTTTGTATGGTTGCATTCAGGATAGTTAGAACATCCAAGGAACACCCCGGCTTTTCCAAAGTTCAATTTCAATATGCCACCTAAGCAAGCAGGACATTTCTTATTCACCTCTTTTTTTCCTTCTTCTGAACAAAACCAATCGATTACCAAATCGTGAATGCCGCTGAAAACTTCATCATGCGTCATTTGCTTGACAGAGTTTACATGACCAAAAAATGGCACCCAAAAGTGGCCTAATTCTTTTTTCCAATCTGCATGTCCATTTGAAATTAAATCAAGCTTTTCTTCCATTTGTGCTGTGAAATCATACTCTACACAACGCTGAAAAAAAGTTTCTAAAAATATAGTAACGATTTTACCACGACTGCTTGGAATAAACCTTTTGCTATCCAATGAAACGTACTCACGATCTTGTAATACCGAAATAATTGTTGCATAAGTTGATGGTCGACCTATACCGATTTCTTCCATTTTTTTTACGATACTTGCTTCACTATAACGAGGTGGCGGTTGAGTGAAATGTTGTTTTGGCTCAACTGAAATCAGCTTGCATGCTTCCCCTTCCTTCATGGCAGGTAGCAGGCCTTCATTTTCGGCTTCCATGTTATCTTGATAGACTCTATAAAAACCATCAAAGAATATACTCGATCCACTTGCTCGCAGAATTACTTTCTGGTCAGTAGAACTAATTTCAACTACCACTTGATCAAGAATCGCCGATTCCATTTGACTTGCAATGGTTCTTTTCCAGATTAAATCGTACAATTTAAATTGCTCTGGTGTTAGATAGTCTTTAATACTACCCGGCGTTCTACTTATATCAGTTGGACGAATTGCTTCATGTGCTTCTTGAGCATTTTTGACCTTTTTTACATATTTACGAGGAGACTGCGGTAAATATTTATCACCATATAATGACTTAATTGACCCTCTAATTGAGTTTATAGCCTCATCTGCAATATGAAACCCATCTGTACGCATGTAAGTTATCAACCCTACAGTTTCACCACCAATATCGATACCTTCATATAAATTTTGCGCTGTGCGCATAACACTTTTCACATTAAAATACAGTTTATTCACTGCATCTTGCTGAAGACTTGAAGTAATAAACGGAGGAAGCGGGTTTCTCTTAACTTGCTTGCGTTCTACTGTGCTTACAGCATATTGCCTTGATTCAATCTCCCTGACTAAGTTCTTTGCTTCTTCTTCATTCTTAATATCAAATTTTTCTAGCTTTTTATTGTCATAGTGGCTTAGCATAGCAAAAAAAGCCTCATCTTTGCTATTTTGCATTTCTGCCTTTATACTCCAATACTCCTGTGTTATAAATTTACTAATTTCATCTTCTCGTTCGCATATAATCTTTAATGCAACAGACTGCACTCGCCCTGCAGACTTGCTTCCCGACAATTTTGTCCACAGCAGTGGTGACAAACTAAATCCAACTAGATAATCCAAAGCTCTACGTGCTTGTTGTGCACGCACTAAATCCATATTAATTTCACGTGGATTTTTTATTGCTTCTTGAACTGCTCTCTTTGTTATCTCATTAAAGACTACTCTATAAATGTTGTTTTCATTACTGATTGCTTTCTTTTCTTTTAATGTCTCTATCACATGCCAAGCCATTGCTTCCCCTTCTCTGTCTGGGTCTGTTGCAAGATATATATCTGATGTTTTGCTTGCGGCTTTTACTAACTCTTTTATATACTTTTCTGCTTTTTCAATGGTTTCATACTTTATAGCAAAATCATTATCCGGATCGACAGAACCGTTTTTTGCTGGAAGATCTCTCACATGTCCAAAGGATGCAGCTACTTTGAACTCTTTACTCAAATATTTACCTATTGTCTTTGCTTTCGCAGGTGATTCAACTATTAATAATGCCATATTGTTAATTATTTTAGTACTTAAAGATAATATGTTGAGAAATATACAATGAAAAGTAAAAAAATATTTTAATGGTTCTTGTGAATTTTACGAACCTGGTTGTGGGACCTTTTCAGAAAACCCTTGGACGTTGCTATTTTTAAGTGACTTTGAAGGCTCATTACAATAGTATATGATCGCAGCAGCAACGAGAAGCTAGATTCCAGTGTCAGCTACTTGCATGACAAAAAAAGGAGCGCTGGGATGACATCCTCCCTTGTGGAAATTGCTCTTAAATCACAATGCTCGTATAGCTGCAACCCTGGAGGTACTGTTTCTCACCCACTGGAGATATTGCACGGTACTATCTACTTGATCATCGTGTCGAGTTTCAGGAAACATTAAAATCTCATACTCAAAATCGTTCAGCCATACTGCTTGATGTGGCAGAAAAACCTTGCCAGACTCTATCATCGGAGCAATCCGGTGGAATCGAGTGAGCTTGTCATCATGTGGCACTATTTCAATAATCGGTAAATCACTGTTTGTCTTTAGCTCTTGCACCAATTGTTGACCACTTGTTTTTGCTTCGATTAAAATTGCGTGTGGCGTCCATCTTGCAGCTAGTGACAAAACCTGTTCTTTAAGCTTTGGATACTCAAGCTTTGCGCGATATACGTCGAGTAAATAGAATTTATTATCTATTTTTGCCCAGGTGGTGCAGACACTAAAGTTGCTCATGTTACTTGTTGAAACCGCAGTATCCCAACTTTGTGTTATATGCGAGAGATTATCAGGAAATTTTTTATAGCGTTTCAACCACTCTGGTTTAATTATACCACTTGAAAGCGGCAGAGGGTTTTGTTGATATTGAGCAGCAAAAGCGTAACTCCCAAGTTCAGCTTTTATTATCTCAACTTCTTCTTTTCCTCCATCGAGGGGATATAACAACTGACCTTCTTCTCTTGAATATAATATCCTTACAGGTGACGCTGGTTTATTATATAATCGCCTGGTCGCACAGTGCTGAGCTACTCGGATGATAGGAACGGGAGGTATTGGCTTTTTGATTGAATAAATAACCTGCTTATTTTCAGAAATCATTGGCAAACAAATATGATGCCATATGTTTTTTGGCTTGGAGAGAAGGTGTCCAGTTAAGTCCTCCTGGTGTAGCCTGTGCATTACAAGAACGATGACTCCTTTTTTTCTATCGTTCAGCCTGGTTACTAAAGTCTGATCAAACCAGTTTGTGGCACGCTTTCTAAGCGTTTCACTCAAAGCTTGAGCAGAACTGAGCGGATCGTCCACAATGATAAAATCACCACCTTCACCAGTTAGTGTTCCACCAACTGATGTTGCGATTCTGTATCCTCTCTGCACTGTTTGAAATTTATATTTTGTATTCTGGTCTTTGGATAGTTCTATCTCTGGAAATAGCGCTCTATACCAACTAGACTGCATCACGCACCTGGTGTCGAGCGAGTGCTTTTCGCTGAGCCGCTGAGAATAACTTGCAACTATTATTCTCGCAGTTGGTTGGTTTCCCAGTATCCATGCGGGCCACGCAACGCTTATGCACATGGACTTCATCGAGCGCGGAGGCATATTGAATGTTATTCGTTTCACTTCACCAGCGCTCGCTGCTTCCAGCCTGTCTGCTATGACTTTTACATACTGATAATCGTTATACTCACACCCCGGCACTACCGTTTGAAAGCACAGTTCAATGAATTTTAGAAAGTTCATGATATAATGTTGAAACCAGCGCGTAACGCTGGGATGACAGAAAAAGGAGCACTGACCCTTTATGGTCTCTTAAATTGCAATTACAAATGTTAAGAAATTTACCAAATAAAAAAAAGGCAAAAGAAGCCCTGGGGTTATTATCCGCTTTAAAATATTGGCGTTTTTTATGTTTTAAACGCTTGACAAGCGAGATTCAGCCGCTTTTAATTGCAACTAACTTACGCTGCAAATGTTTAAGAAATTTACTAAGCAGAAAAAAAGACAAAGAATCCCCGAGTTAGCTAGTCTTTTACTATCTCTGTCGAGTATTGGCATTTTTTGATGTCTTGTAACGCTTTATAAGCGCGTTCAGCTTATTTAGATAAAAATCTAGATGTAGATGAAGTTTTGTAAAGACATACAGTATCTATATACTGCAAAAAATTGAACATAAGACGCCGATACATTAAGTAATCCTTACCTTTTAATCTGCAGATTGGCGAAAGCAAATACAATAGCTTCACTATCATGATAAGGGCGCTGGCGAAGGGTGTCAAGTAAGTTTTTTCGTTTCATCCGATGCGCTGCCAAAAGCTATGCAAAAAGTCCAATGAGTTAACTCCCATATATCCTGAGTAATTCTTGTGCATTAGCTTTGATTAGGATAGGGCATTTTCTATCATTTAATAGGGAACGCAATATTTCAGTTGCACCCTTAACGTCGTTATTGTGTATCTTTACTACAGCAATAGCTTCTTGGCTTGAATAAGGATACACTGTGCTTGATTCTAAATTATCAATTTTATCTTTATTTATTTTTTCACCGTTGGAGTGAAGTAAGCTCATTACTTCTAAATATTGTGCTAACTCACGCAAAACATTAGGAGCATCTTTATCATCTGCCAAATCATTATAAATAGATGCTGTGTCTGTTGGCATTGAATCTGAGATATGATTGAATGCGCGTTCAAAATTTGCTAAATACTCCCAATTTGAATCTATTTCTTCTAGCAGCGGCTTATTATCTTTTTTTAAGAATAATACTTCGTAAAACTTGTCACCTGCAGTTATAGATTGTTTTGTGTTATCAATGTTGCGCAATAAGTATAATGTGATGCCAACTAACATTGGCGCGAGTGCAAGCAGAAAGATGTATTTTTTCATGGTAATATTCCAAATAGTTATATATTTATACATTAATGCTTTTGATTTGCAAAAACATATTGACATAGTGATTATATCACATAATAATATTCTCAAAGTTGTTTGAATAGTTGGAGATTAAAATATTTCTAAAGTAGAAATAAAGACAGCAGTATTAAGCTAAATTATTTTTTGTCGGATTTATCCGATGTACCCTCAACCTTTTATAGGTTGAAGTCTAAATTTGAGAGTTTGATCCTGGCTCAGAATGAACGCTGGCGGCAGGCCTAACACATGCAAGTCGAACGGAGTTATATTGTAGCTTGCTATAGTATAACTTAGTGGCAGACGGGTGAGTAATGTATAGGAATCTACCTAGTAGTACGGAATAATTGTTGGAAACGGCAACTAATACCGTATACGCCCTACGGGGGAAAAATTTATTGCTATTAGATGAGCCTATATTAGATTAGCTAGTTGGTGGAGTAATAGCCTACCAAGGCAATGATCTATAGCTGATCTGAGAGGATGATCAGCCACACTGGAACTGAGATACGGTCCAGACTCCTACGGGAGGCAGCAGTGGGGAATATTGGACAATGGGCGAAAGCCTGATCCAGCCATGCCGCATGAGTGAAGAAGGCCTTTGGGTTGTAAAGCTCTTTTAGTGAGGAAGATAATGACGGTACTCACAGAAGAAGTCCTGGCTAACTCCGTGCCAGCAGCCGCGGTAATACGGAGAGGGCTAGCGTTATTCGGAATTATTGGGCGTAAAGGGCGCGTAGGCGGATTAGTAAGTTAAAAGTGAAATCCCAAGGCTCAACCTTGGAATTGCTTTTAAAACTGCTAATCTAGAGATTGAAAGAGGATAGAGGAATTCCTAGTGTAGAGGTGAAATTCGTAAATATTAGGAGGAACACCAGTGGCGAAGGCGTCTATCTGGTTCAAATCTGACGCTGAGGCGCGAAGGCGTGGGGAGCAAACAGGATTAGATACCCTGGTAGTCCACGCTGTAAACGATGAATGTTAAATATGGGAAGTTTTACTTTCTGTATTACAGCTAACGCGTTAAACATTCCGCCTGGGGACTACGGTCGCAAGATTAAAACTCAAAGGAATTGACGGGGACCCGCACAAGCGGTGGAGCATGTGGTTTAATTCGATGCAACGCGAAAAACCTTACCACTCCTTGACATGGAAATTATACCTATTCGAAGGGATAGGGTCGGTTCGGCCGGGTTTCACACAGGTGTTGCATGGCTGTCGTCAGCTCGTGTCGTGAGATGTTGGGTTAAGTCCCGCAACGAGCGCAACCCTCATCCTTAGTTACCATCAGGTAATGCTGGGGACTTTAAGGAAACTGTCAGTGATAAACTGGAGGAAGGTGGGGATGATGTCAAGTCATCATGGCCCTTATGGAGTGGGCTACACACGTGCTACAATGGTGGCTACAATGGGCTGCAAAGTCGCGAGGCTAAGCCAATCCCTTAAAAGCCATCTCAGTTCGGATTGTACTCTGCAACTCGAGTGCATGAAGTTGGAATCGCTAGTAATCGTGGATCAGCACGCCACGGTGAATACGTTCTCGGGTCTTGTACACACTGCCCGTCACGCCATGGGAATTGGTTTCACTCGAAGCTAACGACCTAACCGCAAGGAGGGAGTTATTTAAAGTGGGATCGGTGACTGGGGTGAAGTCGTAACAAGGTAGCAGTAGGGGAATCTGCAGCTGGATTACCTCCTTAGGCTTTGCACATAACTTACCATTTTTAATGATGGTGTTGTTATGTGCTATACTGCTGTCTTTACTTCTACTTTATTTTAATTTCCCGATAACGGAATTTTATGAGTGATAGACCTCTTTCTCCACATTTACAAATATATAAAGTACAAGTTACTAGTTTTTTCTCTATTATGCATAGATTGACTGGTATCTTGCTATTCCTTTTATTAATGATACTTTCTTGGTATTTCATATTACATGTTTACTTTCCTGAGTTACTTATAGTAAGGTACTTAAATGCATTATTATTCACTCCTGTTGCTAAATTAGCTTATGTCTTATGTTTTATAAGTTTTGTATATCATTTTCTTAATGGTATTCGTCATTTATTGTGGGATGCTGGGCTTAATTTAGAAATTACTGGCGTTTCAAGGAGTGCTATACTGCTGACAGTAACGCTACTTCTTTCTATTATGGCTTTTTTATTTATGTTTATATGAGTCAATCTGGAAATTCAGTACATCATTGGTGGGTTCAGCGTGTTTCTGCGGTAATTTTACTGTTCCTGTTTCCTTGGTTTATCTATTCATTTTCTTGCACATTTTATACTGATAGCTCTTTGTCTTTTAGTGAAAAATTTATTAATCACCCTTTAGAGCTTTTATTTTTTGTTGTATTGTTGTTTTGCATTTTTTGGCACGCAGTTCTTGGAATGCAGGTAGTATGCGAAGATTATATACACAGCGTACCTTTGAGGATTTTTACAATTACATGCATAAAGTACTTATCAAGCATTACTTATATAACCCTCGCTTTTACAATCTTTATCTTCTACAGGCATATTTTCTTGTAAAATCACCGGTGCTGTGTTAATATATTATTAGTGTACTAGTTTTATTATTGAACTATAGCATTATAGCGATTTTGGTTTGACAATATGTTTGAAGCATTAAAAAAGGGAGCAATAGATCTTACACTTAAAGCAAAAGGTCTGCTTACTTCACCTGAATCTCAAGTTTACGTCGAAGACCTTAGAAAGGTAATGATGTATGATGGAAGGAAATGCCAGTATCCAAAAAATTATGATCAAATTGTACAGTCTGCTAAAATCATAGAAAACAGGGATATGCATGGAAATGCTATACTAGATAAAGATAAAAATCCAACCTATAAACTTTTGTATGGTCAAAAAGATGAGAATGGAGAACAACCAAGTTTCAGATTATCTTTAGTTACCAAAGATAAAGATAATGATAGATCTTATTTTACTATCAATTATATAGACAATCAGGGTAAGCAAATTCCGATAAATGAGTTGCATAAGTCATATTTTGAGCCATTAGGCTTTTCGAGAATGGATTTGAAAAAACACGTGCCAATTTTTGAAGCTGAAAAAACTAAGGATCCTCAATATCCATTTGAATTAACTAATTCTTCTGTGCTAACTAAAGAGGTAAAAAATAAAGAAGGTAAAGTTCAGGAAGTTGTTGATGAAAAAGGAAGAAATGGAGAATTATTATACACTAGTGATTACAAGAAGCTAAGCACCCATTTTTCAGAAATTAGAGATCAGAATGGTAATCTAGAGCTAGATAAAAGTCTTATATCTGTTCCTATCGTTTTTGTTACAAGTTTAGCTAAAGTTTGTACTAAATTGTTGACTTCTCTTCCTATAAAGTTAGGGGAGCATTTAATAAGCGAACAAAACCCAATTGCAAAGTCTTTTGGTTATCTTTTATTTACTCCTGCAATGGCAGTAAAAAATTTAATGGATATGGGAGCTACCATACTTAAGGCTCCAATTTTATTGTTTGTAGCAAATGAGAAAAAATATGGTGATGCTTACTACACCATGTGGAAACACCAACTGAAAGGATGTTTGGAAGAAGCAAAAAGTGACTTTAATGTTATTAAAGGTGAAGAAAGGCTAAAGCCGGATCATGGGAATCGTGATTCACTAGTGGGCACATGGGATGAGCTTAACGCTAGAAGGCCAAAGAAACAAGGGGATGATAAAGAAGTTAGCAAGAGTAATGAAATACTAAAGAGTCCTGAGGAAGAACAAAATAAGGGTAATGAAATATTAAGTGATAAAAGAAAAGGTCATGTTGAGGAATTACAAAATAGAAGAAATTCACAGCAAGGGCAAGGCGCTACACATGATCACTCTCATTAGCAATTACTTTAAATCAACATTTACTTTCTTTATTAACTATTCCACAACAAAAACTTGCATGTATTTTGCCCTCAGTATAAGATATTAATTAAATAATTAATATCTTAACTAAATGCGCCCTGTAATATTGTGTGGTGGTAGTGGTAGCAGACTTTGGCCTTTATCTAAGCCAAAGCAATTTCAGAAAATATTTAGTCAGAACACTATGTTTCACAACACTTTGTTGAGGCTAAAAAGCGATTATATGCCGCCCATAATTGCTACAAATATACAGTACGAGTCATTAGTGATGGAGGAATTGCATGCACTGCAAGAATATAAAGTGATTTTCGAACCAGTGAAAATTGGAACAGCAGCGGCAATATTAATTGCTGCACTTCTCTGCAATGAAAACGAGACAATGTTAATTCTGCCTTCAGACCATTTTATAGGTGATTTGAATAGTTTTTATGCTTCTACTCAAAAAGCGTCTAAGTTAGCCTCTGAAACTAACTCTATAGTCACTTTTGGGGTTAAGCCTCATGAATTCAATTCTGAATACGGCTATATAAATGCAGTATATGATCAGAAAGAAAAATGTCATATAGTGAAAGATTTTACAGAAAAGCCCGAGCGTAAGTTAAGTAACGATCATTATTGGAACTCTGGAATATTTGTGTTTAAAGCAAAACGCTACATAGATGAGATTAAAAAATCTGCCCCGAATCTTTACAATTTATGTTTTAAATATTTCACACCGCAAGAGAGATTTCTGTATTTAAAACAACGAGATTTTGCAGGAATTGAAGGCATATCCATTGATTACTTGGTGATGGAGAAAGCAAAAAACGTTGCAATGATAGAAGCTAATTTCGATTGGTTGGATGTTGGAACTTGGAATTCAGTTTTAGAATTGAGTGAGAAGTTTAGTAAAGAACCGGCATCATTTCAGCATGTGATTAGAGAAAAAGAACCAGTTTCAACGACAGAAAGTAATAAAAATTTATTGAGTGGAGCTTGTAAGCAACCAAACAAAAGTCTAATTTCATTTATTCATAAAGTTAAGAAAGTAAAGGTGATAAGGAAAGAAGTTAAACCATGGGAATTTTGTAGTATAATTTTAATGAGCGAAAATTTTCTTATAAAATATCTTTTTATCAATCCATTAAGCTGCACTTCTAAGCAATTCCATCACTATAGAGATGAATACCATATAGTGCTATCAGGAGTTGGATATGTTAGTTTAGAAGACAAAGAATATGCTATAGCAAAGGACCATATGATAGAAATCCCAAGGGAAGTTTCCCATAGGATTGAAAATAGAAGCACAAGCTTTCCACTTGAAATAGTTGAATTTCAGATAGGAGAGCATTTATCTGATAATGATATAGTGAGATTGGATGATGTATATGGAAGAATATGGTAACGCCATAAATGCATTTGTTGGCAATTTATAATATGGGTATAGCTGCTTTATGTAAAAAATAATATTTACTAAATCTTAATATTTTAAACCTATACCCATATTTTAATAAATAATGAGTTGTAATTAATATGAAGGATCCATTTAAAAGTGACAATTATAGAGAAAATCTCGGTTTCCTTAAAGAAGCTATAAAAGCAAGAGATGAGTTAGTAACTATTAGACATTATAATAAAACGGTAAGGGATTTATCTCAGGCATTAAAGCGTTTTACAGATAAGGCAGAAGATGTAGCTAAGTTTGTTATACGTAGCGACTCAATTGATTATGTAAAATCGATGAATGGAAAGCCATCAGGTCTTAAGATATTAAAGGAAATATTGAATAGAATCTCGGGAAGAAATGTTCCAGTTAAGAATATAAGTAGTTTTATTGATAAATTACCTCCTCCTACTTCAATGACAATCTTTGAATATCTAGAGGCTTATCGTAAAATTTCAGGTTTGGAGCAAGTTGAAAGAGGAAATATTGCAATAGCTCCAGAAAAGCCAGAACGCAGTTTTCTAAAAGAAGATAGACAAGTAGAAGTTAATTATAATGATTCAGGCCATGGAAATTCATTAGATGAAAAGCCTGGATACAAAGAGATATCAAATTATCAAGAGAAGAAGAGTAAAATTTTAACAGAAAATTCACAAAGTTCAAAATCGCCTAGAGAAGAGCTAATTTATGTAACAGTTCCTAAAGAACATATGGAAGCAAAAAGAGAACTTAAACAAAAACAACAATCTAAACCTCCAATATTGCCAAAACCATCAATAGCACCCCCATTGCCAAAAAAAATGTTTACTGCTGGTCAAGAAGTTAGACAAAAACCAAAAGTAGTAGGAACTGTTCCTAAATCAACTAAAGATAAACCTGAATTACCACTAAAACTTAAAAAGTTAGGTCATACTGATCAAAAATCAAGCACAAAGCTAGAAATGGTAGTATCTTCTATGGAAAAAGAAATTAATTATAATATCGATATTAAAGTACAAGAGATAAGAAAAAAATTCAAACAAAATCAAGCAAAAGAAAGTCCTAATGCGCAAACTATTGAAAGCAGGACCCCTCCTGTTGCACAAGTGAATATAGATGTGGAGAAAAAAACTAGGCCATCACCAAAAGTTGCTTCCCAATCTCGCTTATTTCCAATGAGGGATGAAATATCTCAGATGAATCCCTTATCAGCAAAATCTGATCCGAGACCTCATGTTAGCAAAAATGCTCTTCTCACAGATGTAAATGTAAAGCAACTAGTTGTACAATTTGAAAATTATGGAAGGAAAGAATTATAACTTATTGAATAAACCCAATAATATTCTTGATTTTTTCTATGTTATAAAAGCACAAGCTCTCCACTTGAAATAGTTGAATTTCAGATAGGAGAGCATTTATCTGATAATGATATAGTGAGGTTGGAGGATGTATATGGAAGATTTTGAAATTCTAATGTTAAAGATACTCTATAAGTCTGCTAAATTTAAGGAAGCAAAAATCTCTAGTTTTTAAATAAAGAAAAGTCTACAATTATACGAAGTTTCAAAAATATAATGTCTAACCTCAAAATATTTTGTAATGTCCATTGCCTTTGAAATTACTATGGCTGCTTGCTATTTGCGAGCAAGAAATGCCAGATTTTGCTCTATAATGACTTTGTTCTCTATTATCGGCATTGCCCTTGGAGTTGCAACACTAATAGTGGTGATGTCTGTGATGAACGGATTCAGAGCAAAGTTGCTTGACTCAATACTTGGCATTGATGGCCATATTAACGTTTATTTTGATAGGAACATAAATTCAGATTACTACGCAGTTTCAAAATCTATTGAGAGAATTCCTGGTATATTAAAAGCTACTCCTATGACCAATGATCAAGTTATTATTGTAGCAAATGGTAAAATTGCAGGTAGCGTAGTGCGAGGTGTGTCAACTAAAGATTTGCTTGATAGTACTGCCGTTACAAATAATGTAATTATAGGTGATGTAAAAAAATTTGATGAAGGGATAATAATAGGAGCACGCTTAGCAGAAGTTTTGAACATTGACTATGGCGACGAAATTACGTTTATATCATCTGAAGAATTTGATGCATTACTTGGTGAAATGCCGCGAATGAAAAAATATAAAGTTATAGCAATATTTGATATGGGTATGTTTGAGTATGATAATACCTTGATATATATGCCTCTAAAATCAGCACAAGCCTTTTTTAATTATAAAAATAGCATAAAAAATATAGAAGTACTTGTAGACGACGTTACTAGAGCTGATAAGCTGGCAGATACTATAGAAAAAGAAATAGGAATGGAAGCTGAAAGTTGGCAATCACAGCAAAGCCATTATTTTAGTGCTTTAAAAACTGAAAGAAATGTGATGTTTTTAATTCTCACTTTGATTATAGTTGTAGCAGCGTTTAATATTATCTCAAATTTAATGATGATAGTGCAAGAAAAGAAATCCGCGATTGCAATTATGCGTACATTTGGTGCAACAAGTGGAAGCATTATGCGTATATTTTGCGCTTGTGGTCTATTAATCGGTTTTACGGGAACTTGTCTTGGCTGTATTATAGGTGTCGTTTTTTCTCTCAATATCGAAAGCATTAGAGTGTTTTTAGAAAACATTACTAACGTCAAGCTGTTTGATCCTATGATATACTTTTTTTCAAGTTTGCCAGTGATATTAGTACCCCAAGACGTAGTAAATATTTCTGCACTTGCGTTACTCTTATCATTTTTAGCGACAATTGCTCCTGCGTTGCAGGCAGCTGCACAAGATCCTGCAGAGATACTACGTTATGAATGATACTCAGCAAAAGTACATAGGTTGGTTCTTAATTGTATTGTTATTTACCAGTTACATCACAATAAATAACATAATCTTTTTAAAAATGAATCAACAAGAAAGCGATGATAGTATAAAAGTTTTGACGGAAAACATAGATGAATTGAAAATGTTGCTTGAAGTTAATCAATCTAGAATGGAAAAAAGGATATTTGACTTAAAGAGAAGTCAGCATGCTCAGTGTGAGCAAGGTGATAATAATTCAAGATGTAAGAACCTTGCAAAATTGCTGTTACTTGTGATTAAAATGAAGAATTCGTTATTGCGAGAAGCAAAATTTGATAACCATATAAATTCAATAAAGCCTTTGATATCAGAGCTTGACGATCCAGAGATAGAAAATGCAGTAGATGAATTAGAAAATTTGAAAGAGATAAATACCTTACACGAATTGAAGTTATCTTTTGAAAAAACTATTGATACTATCTATTACAACAAAAGTACATTGTCTAAAAAAATCATTTCAAACTGGATAAAGGTAGACGACCGAAATGACCCATTAAGAGTAAAATTTGCGGAAGTTGAGGAGTCAATAAACGATAATGATTGGCAGAGCATAGCTACTACAATAGGCGATTTAACATACCCAGAATTCAAGCCATGGCTTAATAAACTGAATGGTTTTATTGTAGCTTCTAAGAATATTTCAACAATATATCATCACTTATTACAATATATCTCATGATTTATTTTATAATTTTCGCTTTTTCGTTTTTATTTGGTATATGGGTCAAGGTAAGTGGTGAAGTAATAAAATTGGAATTAGGCAATTACACTATAAGTATTGATCTATATTTCATTATTTTTAATTGTGTAGTTTTATTATTTTTATTAATTACACTTGTACGCTTTTTTTCCTCCATTTCATCAACATTTGCCAACATAAGAAATAGAAGAAGGGATAGGGAAGAATTGCTTCTCTTTGAAGCTTTCTTTAGCATAGACTTAGACAATATAGAGAATGCCCAAAAGCTAGTTAAAAGTCTGAGTGAGGAGAGCGATAGGTTATCTTTAATAAAGCTCTTTAACTCAGGTAAGACGGGAAATTACAGCTTTTTCAGTAACGGTTTAACAAATATTGCAAATAAAAATCGTAACTTAGCTCTACTTCTAGCCAATAAGCTGATTGTCCACCTCAAACAAGAAAAAGTAGTCTTTCAAAAATTTATAGAATATTGCTCTAGTTCAATTAACGATAAAATGCTATCTATTCCCTTTCAAATAGAGCATTGCATATTGAAAGAAGATTGGATTAATGCAATTTTGAGGTTGAAGGAAGCAGTTAAGTCCAATATTTTTCTCCCCTTTGATCATAAAGAAATGTTTGCAGTGTTTTATTGCGCTTTAGCAAAGCAATATGAAAGTAAAGGAAATTTTAAGGAGGCTATAAAGTCTTTATTTAGAGCACAACGTTATAGTGCAATTTTTCAGCCCATCAATTATTTAAAGGCAGAATTATATATTAAACTTGGAAAAATCAGAAAAGTTTCTGCAGTGCTAGAGGCAGAGTATACAGTAAATCCTACTCCTCAGTCAGCTAAAATGTACATCAATTTAAATAGTAAAGGTGCTGAAAGACTATACAACTTACGCCCTGATTATTATTTTAGTTACTGTTTACTTGCTTTGTCCTCAATGAGTTCAGGTAAATATGATCTTGCAAGTCAATATTTAGACACTGCTATGAAAAAAGCTAATTACATGTCAATCTACTTTATTGTAATACAACTCAAGGTTACATTGCAAGAACACGACAAGGTAATTTATTGGCTAAACAAGATGGTCTCAGAAGCTTTGCCTGATCCAGGCTGGAAATGTAAAAATTGTAACAGGGAACTAGAACAATGGGATCATAAGTGTTCAAGTTGTAATAGTTTTAATTGTGTTTATTATATATTATAAAATTCCACAAAGTGTAGAAATTACCATTAGGCTACTTTCACATTGATATTGCTGAAGTTAGAGCACTTTCTTAATATAATCCTTATCTCCAAACAATAAACCTGCAAGTTTCTTAGCTAGACTTGGTTTTAATGTCAAAAAAACTTGCTTTTAGACACTAACAGTTATATATTTTAATAAATCAGGGTTGTATACAAAATGAAGAGCTTAAAGGAATTATCCTTAACAATTAAGAATATTAGGTCTGTACAGAAAACCACGAAAATAATGCAAATGGTTTCTGCAGCAAAGTTGTTACAAAGCCAAAAGAAGTTATTAAATTTAAAATTATATGTATCTAAGCTGCATAACATTATTTTTTCATTAATGCTATCAGTTGATCAAGAATTACTGGCAAAAATTCTAAATGTCAGTAACGACGGTTCTTACCTAGTATTCATTATTGCGTCTGATCGTGGCTTGTGCGGCAACTTTAACTCTTCTATTGTCAAATTTAGTCAAGAGCGTGTAAATAAGTCAATCGCAAATGGCAAAAAAGTAGATATTGTATTTCTTGGTAAAAAAGCTTTTGATGTAGGTAAAAATAGATTTGACTCTAAAAGTATCTTAAAAATTGAAAATAGTAAGGGAATCACGTTAAAGCACGTAGAAGCTTTGGTTGATGGTATAGATTTAAGTAAATACGATAAAGTTAAAGTTTTTTATAGTAAATTCTATAATACCTTCACGCAAAAACCAATGTTGGAAACAATAAAACCATGGAGTAAAGACTCATCCTTGATTGATAGCTCTCTGGCTGGTCCAACAACAGATTACGGCTATGAGTATGAACCACAAAATATTGAATTTATTTTAAAATCTTTAGTTCAAGATTACGTTGTAATTGCTCTTTACTCTGCTTTACTTGAAAGTGCAACGAGTGAGAATAGTGCTAGAATGGTTGCTATGGAATCAGCAAACAGAAACACTAAAGAGATACTGAACAAATTAGCATTGCTTTATAATCGTTCTCGTCAAGCAGCGATTACGACTGATTTAATTGAAGTTATAGGTGGTGCAGAATCTTTATAGAAATCTAAGGAATAGAAAATGAATATATTAAATATTGCAGCAGATATTACTAAACTAATAAAAAAGCAAAATCAAGATGCGGAAGTTACAATATATGAAACTAATAAGACTTCAGTTTCTCAGCGTCTATCAAAAATTGAGCAAATATCACAATCTAAAAATTGCACTGTAGGAATCAGAGCTATAGCAGGTAAAAACAAAGCTGCGTATATTTCTACAAACGATTTGAATAATCTGAGTGATACAGTAAGCCAAGTGGTAGAAATGGCAAAGAATGCGCCAGAAGATCCTTGCATTAATTTTGCTGTAAATGGTAGTAATTATATCTCTTCTGCAGATTTAAGTATCTCAGATAATAATGTTGTAACCGTTGATAACCTAAAAGAAATTGCTGAAGCTGCAGAAAATTCAGCCCTTGCACATAAGAGTATCACTAATTCTGAAGGAGCCTCTTCTTCATACGCTTTAGTGAATACAGTATTATCGACTGTTTCTGGTTTTATTGGCTCGTTTAGTAAATCAACCTTTGCTAATCAGGTCTCTGTTGTTGCTGGAAGAGAAAGTGAAATGAAGGTTGGTTACGATTATGATATAGCATGTAATTTTAGTGATTTAAAGTTGCCAGAGTTAATAGGAAAAGAAGCAGCAAAAAGAGCAGTTGATCAATTGAATTCACGTACAATGAAAACTGGTAAATTTCCAGTTATTTTTGAAAAAAGAGCAGCAAAAGGGCTAGTAAAAAGTTTTGCTTCTGCTATAAATGGGAGCAGTATTATAAGCAACAGTTCTTTCTTGAGGGGTAGTTTAAACGCTCAGATTTTCAACGATAGAATTAATATTATCGATGATCCATTGTTGCCAAGAGGCATAGCATCGAGACCATTTGATGGAGAAGGGATAACTAGCAAGAAAAATATATTTGTAAAAAACGGAATATTACAAAATTGGATTTTAGACTTATACTCGGCTAGAAAATTAGACTCAGAAACAACCGGAAGTGCAACTCGTGCAAGTAATGCTGCAGTTATTCCTGCAGCTAGTAACCTCTACATTGAGAATGGTGATGTATCGTTTGAAGAATTAATTCAGGAAGTGAAAGAGGGAATATATGTAACTGATTTATTTGGTTTTGGTGTCAATTTAATCAATGGCGATTACAGCCAAGGCGCTTCCGGATTTTTTATAGAAAATGGAAAAATAACGTATCCAATACATGAGATTACCATTGCTAGCAATTTGAAGGATATGTTTAGCAATTTAGTCGTTGCAGATGATCTAACTTTTTGTGGGCAATTTAATTCACCAACGATTAAAGTTAGCGAAATGACGGTTGCAGGTTCGCTTAACGATTAAAAAATTTATTTGCATCAAGTACAACAATTGTGTATTATTGTCATGTAATGTTAAGAATAGACTATGGAGTATAAAGGTTTAGTTTCAATAGCTAAGCTTAAAGCATTCTCAATCGTAATTTCAAAGTTTTTCATCACATTAGTAATGTTAGTTAATAATTTAGGAGTTGTTTAAATGGAATTTGGTAATGTAAAATGGTTTAATGCCGAAAAAGGCTATGGTTTCATCAAGCCAGAAGGTAAAGGGGGTGACGTTTTTGTACATATTAGCACATTGGAACGTTCGGGAATAAGACCTGAGGCACTTAAAGGAGAGAATAAAGAGAAGGGAATAAAAGGAGAAAGGGTGAGTTATGAGGTTAAAGAGGAGCGCGGTAGAAACGGAGAAGATAAAAAATCTGCAATAAATTTAAGATTGGAAGATTAATCTATTATGAAGTCTTTTAACAGGATTAACGTATTGTGAATAATTTTCATGAGATGGGTCTACCAGCTTCGCTTAGACAAGCTCTAGATAAAAATAATCTTTTCGTCCCAACTCCGATTCAAATACAAGCGATTCCCTTAGCGCTACAAGGTAAAGATATTCTCGGATCTGCTCAAACGGGGACTGGAAAAACTTTAGCATTTGCTATTCCGTTGGTTGCTAAGTTGCTGAATGAGCCTAACACTGGTTCAGCTTTAGTCATCGTGCCAACCAGAGAGCTTGCGCATCAGGTAACAAATGAGATAAGAAAACTCTTATCTCAAAATTCTGCACTAAGGGTCGCTTTGTTGATTGGTGGTGAGCCTATTTTTAGGCAGCTAAATCAGCTTCAGAAAAAACCACAAATTGTAATAGGTACTCCTGGTCGTATTATAGACCATATTGAGCGTAAAACTTTGATTACTCGCAATGTTAGCGTTCTTGTGCTTGATGAAACGGATCGTATGTTTGATATGGGCTTTGGAGTTCAGATTGAAGAAATTATGAAGCATTTGCCTAAAATAAGGCAAACTCTTATGTTTTCTGCAACTCTTCCTGGAGATATAGTAAAACTTGCTGAGAAGTACCTTAATCGACCAGAACGTATTTCTGTTGATTGTGAGGTTACAACTTCTGTAAAAATTAAGCAAGAAATTGTTTATGCATCAGAATCAGAAAAATATGAAAAGCTTGTTACACAACTATGTCAGCGCGAAGGATCAATCATTATCTTTGTCAAAACAAAGCGAGGAGCGGATCAGCTAGCTAACAGATTGCACAAAGATGACTATAGCGCTTTAGCAATTCATGGTGATTTAAGGCAGCACAAGCGCGAAAGGGTCATTAATTCTTTTCGTCGTGGCCGTAATCAAATCATGGTTGCAACAGATGTTGCTTCTCGCGGCCTTGATATTCCCCACATTCAACATGTTATCAATTATGATGCACCACAATCGCAAGCTGACTATATTCATCGTATAGGTAGAACTGCACGCGCTGGAGCTGAAGGGTATGCGCTATCTTTTGTTACACCTCAAGATAAGAGAAGACTGCCTGCACTGGCAGACAAAGAAGGAGAGCTAAATTTTGATTGTAGTGTGCAATTTAAAAAACGTAACAGCAAAAAGGTCTTTAAAAGGCCAAGTACGTTAAAGACTAAATACGGTAGAAAAAAGATCAATGCATTTAAGAAGAAAAGCAGAGTACTAGAAAAAGCGTATTAAATAGGATTTACCTACAATTTGATAAGCGTAAAACTCGTCATTCCGCTACTCATTAGCGGAATCTATGCTGAGATATTGCGGTGCTATGACGTAGATCCAGAGTGGGATTCAAATTGGCTACAGCGAACTGCTGGATTTCAATTTTTTTAATAATTGTGTGCTATTCATTATATATGAGTTCCCACTTTTAAAGAGAATAGGAGATGATTTCCAAAAACTTAGAGGCAAGTTTGAATAGAGCACTATTCATTGCTTCTAATTTTAATCTTAAATATGCGAAAGTAGAACATTTATTGCTGGCGTTAACTAAAGACGTGGATGTAAATTACGTTTTATCAAGATGTAATATCAGAGCCGATGAAATCATCAGTATGGATAACATTCTATCAAGATGCAATATTAAGGCTAATGATTATAATAATAATATAAAAGGGTTTTTACAAAGCAGTTCTGAATTGATTATCAGTGGAGTTAAACCTAGCTCAATGTTTCAATGCATAATACACAGAGCAATAATACGGGCTCATAGCTTGGGGAAAAAAGAAATAAATGGAGCAAGTGTTCTAGTAGAAATTTTGTCTGGGCAAGATTTATACGTTGAAGATCTATTGCAGAAACAAAGTGCGAAAGATTCCAATTTGATTTACCACATATCTAACATGAAATACTCTAACGATATAGATGAATACACCACTAATCATAAAGTAAAACTTGATAAAAATAATGATGCTCCTACTACAGTAAATAAAGGTGAGCTACTAAAAGATGAGGAAATTCTACAAAGTTATTGTAAAAATTTAAATGACTATGCAAGAAGCAAAAAAATAGATTATGTTATTGGTCGTGATTATGAATTAAATCGCACTATAGAAATATTATTGAGGCGTAGAAAAAACAACCCTTTATATGTTGGAGATCCAGGTGTTGGCAAAACCACAATAGTTGAGGGTTTGGTACTCAAAATCATTGAAAACAGTGTTCCAAGTGCGCTCAAGTCCAGTATAATTTATGCTTTGGATTTAGGGTCACTCCTTGCAGGGACACGCTATAGAGGTGATTTTGAAGAGAGAATAAAATCTATAATAAAAGCGATTGAGGCAAAACCAGGTGCTATCCTTTTTATTGACGAAATACACACTATCATTGGAGCAGGTTCTACAAGTGGTAGCTTTCTTGATGCAGGTAACCTACTCAAACCTGCGCTTGCAAGAGGTACACTGCGTTGTATAGGTGCAACTACATATAGAGAATACAGCAATAGTTTTGAAAAAGATAAAGCATTAGCGAGGAGGTTTCAAAAAATTAATGTTAAGGAATCTTCTGTTAACGAAACGATAAAGATACTAGATGGTATAAAGCACTACTATGAAGGGTATCATGGAGTATATTATACAAAGAATGCCATTAGGTCTGCGGCTGAACTTTCGCATAAGTATATTACTGGGCGAATATTACCTGATAAAGCGGTTGATGTTATTGATGAGGCAGGGGCATATTGTAAATTGCTAAGAAACAGGGGTAAAATTGTAAATAGTAGAGATATTAAGAATACCATTACTAGAATTACAAATGTGCCTTGCGGATCTGAATCTGATGATTTGCAGAAAGTAAAGTCTTTAAAAGCTAATCTAGAGAAGGTGATTTTTGGCCAAGAGCAGGCAATAGAATCTCTTGTTAATTCTATTAAAATTGCTAAATCTGGGTTGAGAAATTACAATAAGCCTTTAGCAAATTATCTTTTTGCAGGGCCAACCGGTGTTGGTAAAACCGAGCTAGCAAAACAATTAGCAGAAAGCATGGGCATGAATCTTATACGCTTTGATATGTCCGAATATATTGAGTCTCATACGATATCAAGGATGATTGGTTCTCCTCCTGGATATGTAGGTTATGATCAGGGTGGATTACTCACAGAGTCTGTATCTAATAATCAATATAGTGTTGTGCTGCTTGATGAAATTGAAAAGGCTCATAGCGATATCTATAATATATTGCTACAAATTATGGATTATGGTTGCGTTACAGACACTTACGGACGTAAAGTTAACTTTTCCAATATAATCTTAATTATGACAACTAATGCAGGAGCAGCTGAACGCAGCAAAAGTTTTGTTGGCTTTGGGCATAAAAAATTTAACACTGGTGATAGTGAAAAAGCGATAGAACAGGTTTTTAGCCCTGAATTTCGTAATCGTCTTGATGCGATTATTTCTTTTTCTGACTTAAATGCGGATATAATTCTGCATATTGTAGATAAATTTATTCAGGAACTGAAAAAGCAGCTGACGCAAAAAGGCATAAACTGCTTGGTAGAAGATGAAGTGAAATCTTATCTTGCACAAACAGGTTATAGTAAGGAAATGGGAGCACGTCCGATAGAGAGACTTATTGAAAAAGAGATAAAAAGTTACTTAGCGGAAGAAATACTGAATCGTAAATTAATAAAAGGAAAGAAATTAAGAGTCTATATGAATAAAGTAGAAAATAAAATTGCTTTTGATATAGTTTAAAATCCTTGTATTGAACTTCATCTTTGTTACAATCTATAACTTAAATTCAATTTGAATTATAGTGATAAGTGATAAAGTAAAACAAGTCCTAAGCTACTACGAAAGTGAAAACCCTGGGGTAAAAGCAAATCTTACTCGTATTCTCATGCATGGAAAGCTTGGCGGCACTGGCAAGTTAGTGATTCTGCCAGTAGATCAAGGATTTGAGCATGGTCCAATTAAAAGTTTTGAAGTTAACCCTGATGCTTATGACCCACATTATCATTTTCAGCTTGCGGTTGATTCGGGAGTAAGTGCATATGCTGCTCCACTTGGTATGATTGAAGCTGGTGCTGCAACTTATGCTGGAATGCTCCCACTTATTTTGAAACTTAATAGTTCCAACTCTTTACATTCAAAGGATCTAACCTCTGATCAGGCAATAACCTCTTCTGTGAAAGATGCGCTGCGTTTGGGCTGCTTAGCTGTCGGATTTACTATATATCCTGGTTCTGCTAAGTGTTTCGATATGATGGAGGAAGCCCGTGGAATCATAGCTGAAGCCAAATCTTACGGGCTTGCAGTAGTGCTATGGTCTTATCCACGCGGTGAAGGGATTTCCAAAGAAGGTGAAACAGCAGTTGATGTTATTGCCTATGCTGCACACATAGCAGCTTTGCTTGGCGCTAATATAATAAAAGTAAAACTTCCAACTAAATATTTGGAAAGGGAGAAAATAGAAACAGAAAATATTGAATCATTATCTAAAAGAATTGAATATGTTAAAAGGTCTTGTTTTGCAGGGAAAAGAATAGTAGTTTTTTCTGGTGGTGAATCGAAGGAAGTAGATAACATATACAATGAAGCGAAAGAAATTAAGCAGGGTGGCGGTAATGGTTCAATCATTGGACGTAACACTTTTCAACGCAAAAGGGAGGAGGCTTTATCTATGCTAAAAGATATAATGGATATCTACACATAAAAAACGGCTGGGTGGCAGAATGGCTTATGCGGAGGACTGCAAATCCTTTTATACCGGTTCAATTCCGGTCCCGGCCTCTTTCATTCTCTATATCTTGTAAAAGTTAACAGTAGCTTTAAGTGTGTAACCTATAGAGAAAGCTTGTCCATAGTAAAATCAATTTCTTTTCAAGTTATGGTTATACTCTTATAGCGTTTCATGGTAAAAAATAAACTAAAAATAAGCAAAGTGTTTTACAAACGTAATTTACTATTTTTACTATCGCCCGAAGTTGCTCACTCTTTGGCAATTATGGCATTAAAGAAAATGCCTTATAAGAATCCTATAGAGCTACCAGAATCTTTGAGTGTGAATTTTTTTGGTAATAAGCTCAGAAGCCCCATAGGTCTGGCTGCAGGTTTTGACAAGAATGCAGAAGTTATAAGGCCTATGCTCTCATTTGGTTTTGGGTTTATTGAAACTGGTACTGTAACTCGTAATCCACAATATGGAAACAAAAAGCCAAGAATTTTTCGGTTAATTAAAGATCAAGGGGTAATTAACAGATTGGGATTTAACAATAAAGGAATAGACTATTTTCTTAAACAAATAGGTGAAACCAAGCTTGATGACTGCATTTTTGGCATCAACATAGGAAAAAACAGTACATCAAAGGACCAAATCAGCGATTATGTTGACTTAATAAAGATAGTATATGGAAAGAGCAATTATATAGTGCTGAACATCTCATCCCCAAACACGCCTAATTTACGCAATCTGCACAATAAGCAAGAATTATCGGAATTGTTGAAATCCGTAACTCTAACCCGAAAATCAATTGATAATTCTAAATCCATACCAATAATATTAAAAATCTCACCAGATGTAGATCAGCAAACGAAAGAAAATATCGCTGAGCTTGCGTTGGAATATAAGATTGACGGATTAACAGTAAGCAACACTACGGTAAGTAGAGATAATCTGCATTCTCACCATAATGAGAGTGGTGGGTTGAGTGGCAAACCGCTGTTTAAACTTTCAACCGAGTTATTGGGCGATATGTACAAATTTACTAAGGGCAAAATATTATTGATAGGGTGCGGAGGAATCTCAAGTGGTGCTGATGCATATAAAAAAATAAAGGCAGGAGCTTCTTTGGTGCAGTTGTACACTGCTCTCATATACCACGGACCTCAAGTTGTAAACAAAATTAATCTAGAACTTGCAGAACTAATAAGGAGAGATGGATTTAGTAACATTAGTGAGGTGGTGGGTTGTATACATTAATTTTGGAAGTTGGTGGTATTATTTTAATAAAATAAAACTAATTCTCTGGTATAAAGGTGGTAGAAAGTGCTTTTCTTTTAAATAATTGGTATGAGGAGTTTGAATGATGCAATATCTAAGATCATTGATTATAAATTTACAAATTATGCAATATTAGAAGAGGCACTAACTCACCCAAGCGTAAATAAAAGGAATAGCAAAAACCAGATTGTAAGCTACGAAAGACTAGAGTTTTTGGGCGATAGTGTTTTGAATATGGTTGTATCTGCCACACTGTTTAAACTATTTCCTGAAGAAAAAGAAGGAGCATTGGCAAAAAGAAAGACGGATTTAGTTTGTGGCAACACCATTGCTAATGTTGCTAAAGAAATAAAATTAGGCAGCTTTATCATCATGAATAATAGTGAACGCTGCAATGGAGGGAGATGTAACTTAAAAAATTTAGAAAACTCGCTTGAAGCACTAATAGGTGCAATTTATATTGATGGCGGGCTTGAAAATGTTGAAAAATTTATTATCCAATATTGGGAAAAGCTAGCTAAAGGCATGCTTGACCCCCCTCAAGATCCTAAAACCTCACTGCAAGAGTGGACTCAGAAAAACAAATTGCCTTTACCAGAGTATGAGCTTGTAAAACAAACTGGACCAGCGCACAATCCTGAATTTACTATATCAGTTTGCATAGAAGATTATGGTAAAGTTTCTGCATGCGCTTCTAGTAAAAAGATTGCTGAACAAAAAGCTGCTGAGTTGATGCTAGAAAAAATTGGAAAAGACGCTTCAGTTTAGGCAAAATAGGCATTAATGTAAATTTTAAGGAAGCTAATAGCGTTTAGGGTAAATGGTCAATTTAAGGAGAAGCATAGTATTATTCATAAAAAAGTTGATCTACCAAAAATCAAGCCTTATGTAGTGGAATATCAATGGCTGTTGTCGGAGATGCGGAAAAAAAGAAGTAGCAAGTTACCAAAAGGTGTTATGCCAGATACATTTGGTCCAAGAGTTGTTTTGTGAAGTTGACAGAGTCAAGGAGAATGAAAGTTTTAAAAAATAGCATATTTTTTAATTATAAAAATTTGATATTAACTGTTGTTGGTTGATTGAGTAAAAACCAGTGAATGGTCACGTTAAAACATATTTTTAAATTTCTGCCAAAATCCTGGTTTATTATCATTAACCTTTGTAAATGTTATATTTAAACTGTATTTCGGATCATTTGGCACGTCGTATTTTATGCTAAATGTTGAAACTTTATCGTTATTGTAAATATGTACATCATCATATGATAGCTTTGTTGTGTAACACTTTACATACTTTTGCTTATCATGCACTAAATCACCTGACTCCCTTTCTAGTTCCACAAATTTCGTTTTTTTCTGACATTCCTTCATTTTTATTAAATCCTTATCTAGTGATATTGAAACTGGCAACGTATTTCCAGCATATTCTTTAGCTAAAAGTTCACTTTGAGGATACATTTTTATTTCCCTGCCAAAATGTGAGTCTATGAAATTATTACTCCAAAATTTATCGCCAGAATGCACGTACTCATCAGTAGCATACGGCACCCCACCATAATTGCATTGAACTTTGTAATCTCCAACACCGTTGTTTTGAAAAAAATCATGAATAGCAGTGTAGCTACCGGCAGCATCATTTATATAATCCATTACTTTATTCCTTAAATTTTTAGTTCATTATATCATAATCATTATGCCAATCAATCAAAAAAGCTCTCCCTTGCTGTTTTTAAAACTGATTTTGAGCAAGCGCTCTCGATTAGTTGGGAGCGTATTTGTAAGATTGTGACATTCGTGCCTCCCAGTTTTTCACATACTGCTGAATCAATTCAGGATAATCTGTAATAATTAATAAATTTTCAGCATTTCCTTTTTTAGCTGTCTTACTAAGGTTAAACGACCCTGTGATAACTTTTTGATTATCAACAATCATTATCTTGTTATGAGCAATTTTTGGCTTATCATCGATCCAAACTGGTACTCCACCTGAAAATAATTCATTTATAACACTATATTTTGAGTAGAGTTGCGATTTATCTAAGATGACTTTAACATCAACGCCACGTTCTTTAGCATTGATCAAAGATTTTGCAATTGTTCCAAGAGTAAATGTATATTCTTGAACTAAGATAGATTTTTTAGACTGATCTATTACGCTGATTATCGGCATAGCACAATCTTCTCCAGGTGAAAAGCAAACCGTAGCTTTTGGGCAGGGCGAAAATATAAAACCCGCATAGTAATACAGAGAAAAACACATTAACAAGAATAAAAAGTGAAAAAGCCTCACAACAACCCACCCCCGGATATACGGCGATAGGCTACATTATAATTTAATCACCTGTCAATAGACTTCTTGCATAGTTTTTGGCAACAACCGTTAGAAACGAAAAAACTTACTTGACAAACTCCGCCAGCCCCCTTATCATGAAACTGAAGGTATTCAGTTATCTTCATCTGTGCAGATTAAACAGCAAGAAAACAACGTAGTTGGCGTCTTATTTTTAATTTTTTGCACTATGTGCACCTTATGTCTTCACAATATTTCTAGGTTTTTACCTACACAAGCTGAAACGCGCTTATAAGTCGTTTAAGACAGTATAGTACGCCAATTTGCAGGATTAGGGAGTGACAACTAGCTAACACGGGGTTTCTTTTGCCTTTTTTTCTGCTTAGTAAATTTCTTAAACATTTAAACTAGTGAGTTGCATTTAAAAGCAGCTAAATTGCAGTGTTTAAGACTTAAAAAACGCCAATGTTCTAAAATAGATATTAGCTGGGGCTTCTTTTGCCTTTTTTTCGCTTGGTAAATTTCTTAATGTTTATAGCTAACATGAAGCTAAGTACGAACTTTGTTAAATACAACAAATGGTGTCATCCCAGTGCTCCTTTTTTTGTCATCCGAGTAGCTGACACTGGGATCTATTTTGCATTTATATCTCTTTCCATAAAAGTCCGGATGTGATAGGATAAGGGTAGATGATGATAAGGAGGTTGAATGCCAGCAGCATATAGTTATGATTTAAGAAAAAAAGCAATGGAAGCGCTAGACGAAGGAGAAAGCAGAGAAACAGTGGCAGCAAGATTTAAGATTGGACGAACTACTTTATGGGAGTGGCAGCAAAGAAGAAAAGAAACAGGAGACTTTCAATCAAAAAAACTTGGAAATGGGGGTTACAATCACAAAATCACCGACTGGGATACCTTTGCCAAATTTGCCAGAGAACACGGAGGAAAGACTCTATCGGAAATGGCTAAACTTTGGAACAACGTTAGTATCCAAACGATCTATCGAGCCCTTAAAAAAATTGGATTTACGCGCAAAAAAAGACATATGGATACAAGGAAAGAAACGAAGAAAAACGTGCTGAATTTTTGAAAATTATAGCGACAAAAGAACCTAAAAACTTAGTGTATATAGATGAGTCTGGCATTGATAACACCGAAGACTACCCCCTACGGATATTGCCAGAAAGGACAGCGGTTTTATGCCTTAAAATCTGGAAAGAAAACTCAACGAATCAGTATGGTTGCAGCCTTAAGTGGAAGAAAGATAGTTGTTCCGTTAACCTTTGAAGGCCACTGTAATATGGATGTTTTTAATGGATGGTTTGAGCAATTTTTGACACCGATCTTGGAACCTGGACAGACTGTCATTCTTGACAATGCTACTTTTCATAAGTCTGATAAGATTATCGAGCTTGCTAAAGGGGTTGGTGCAGAAATTTTGTATCTGCCGCCTTATTCTCCAGATTTCAACAAAATTGAGCATCATTGGTTTGCTATAAAAAACAGAGCCAGGAAAAACATTCCTCTATTCGAATCCTTTCGTCGTGCTGTTGATTCTGCCTTCCTATGACCTGTTCGGACTATTATGAGAAATGCTATACTACAATGTTGCTGAGCTTTGCTAACATTTACACTTGAAGCTTGGGGAGATTCTAACTCAGTGCTTTTTTCTTCCTGCAAAATAGAAAGCTTCAACAACTCCTTTAGAGTTGATTTTGCAAGTGTTGTATCATCTTTGTTTAAGATGTAGTCTAGCATGTTGTTTTTCTGTAAGCGATTAACAAAATATCTATCTTCCTCATTAAGAACCTCTATCTTGTTAATACAAGATAATACTAAATCCGAGCTCTTTATTGCTAAAATTCCATTTACGAAAATATCTAATTTTGTTTTGTCTTCAGTCAAGTCTCTAGCTAACCTATTTCTGATGTTATCATTATCAAGCACAGTGTACTCGAGGTACGAGCAAGGCTCAATAAGTATAAAGTCCTCTAAAGGCACTAGTTCTGGATAGGTGCCAGCGTAATCAAGTATGCCACACTCAGTAATACACCCTCCTTTTCTTATAACACAGCAATTGAGACGACCATGATACATTGATAACAAAGAAAAAAGACGTATTATACTTGTACCTCTATCTTTCATTTCCTCGAAAAGCTTCCTATCATTTATTAATTTGTGCAAAATGTAATCCATAGCAGGACCTGGTTTGCGGAAATGAAACATATTATTCTCTTCAAAAATGGCCTCAGCTAATTCGATAGATTCTTTATCCTCATCTACAAAAGCTTTTTCATTTCTATTTAACTGTATGATCTCAGCTTTGCTATCTCTGCGTAGACCAGTTCTCCTTATTAACATCTCAAATATTTTTGTATTCATATATATCCTATATTAATTAAAGTAAATATTAATAATGTTTACTTTTTAAATAAAAATAAATGAAAATTTTAATAAAAATTAAATTTTTTTTAATAGAATAAAAATCTTTTATATTTGCTTGAGTACCAAAAACCCCAGTTATGGATTAGAAAACAGATAAAAGTAGAATTAATAAAGAGGGAAATAGGGTAAACTCAAGTATTTTAACAATAATTTAAGAGGTTACCCATGAAGAAAGATATTACAGAACTTTACTGCTGCGTCGAGGATTTTTGTCGTGTAGTAGATGAAAATTTTGCAAATAAGTTCTTATCAAATGGCAAAAAACCAACCAGAGTACCAGAAATAGCGCACTCAGAAATGCTAACCATAATCCTGTTATACCACCAATCGCCATGTAAAAACTTCAAGGCTTTTTATCTTTGTTACCTTAAGTTACTCTATAGATCAGAATTTTCAAAGATGCCTTCATATCACAGATTTATTGCCTTAAAGCCGAGAGTTTTACGGTATTTAGCATTACTTCTTCAATGGTTCTGCGAACAAGCGAAAATGACAGGTACTTCCTACATTGACACTTCTACGATTGCCATTTGCCACAAGAAAAGGATCTCTAGGAACAAAGTTTTTGATGGTTTAGCAGAAATTGGTAAGAGCACGTATGGTTGGTTTTTTGGCTTTAAATTGCACTTGGTGATTAACGAAATTGGAGAAATTCAATCACTTACTCTAACCAAAGGTAACGTTGATACCTGTGCCAACTATAACTAAAAGACTGACAGGACTTTTGTTCGGAGATAAAGGCTATATCAAGAAGGAGCTCTTTGAGGAACTCTTCGATAGAGGTTTAAAGCTTGTCACTAAAGTGAAAAAAGGCATGAAAAACGCACTAATCTCACTAAAAGAGAAGGCTTTATTGAGAAAAAGGTCGATTATTGAGACAGTCTTTGGTTGTTTAAAAAATAAATTTGAGCTTGAACATACACGGCACAGATCGCCAATAAATTTTCTGGTACATATTTTTTCTACATTAATTTCATATTCCATGCAGTCAAAAAAGCCTTCTATTTCTAAGCCTTACTGTGTTGGTTAATCCATAACTGGGGTTTTGTAAGGACTCTCAAGGTTCAAGATACATTATAGAGATGCAGTTCACTAAGACCAAGGGCTTCGAAAAGCGTGCTCAATATTATGCTGCTAAAGCCTATTCAAGACAAGTAGATAAAGGTGATCAATACCATGACCTTAAAGAAATTATCTTTATTGCTATAGCAGATTGTATTTTATTTCCTGATAAGTCTGAGTATAAATCAAAGCATACTATTCGCGATGAAGATACTAATGAACATGATCTAAAAGATTTTTACTTTATATTTATTGAGTTGCCTAAATTTCCAAAAACCAAAGAAGATCAGCTTTCAAGTATAGTTGAAAAATGGGTATACTTTTTCAGATATGTAGACGAAACTAGTGAAGAAGAGCTAGAGAGAATAATAGGAAGTGATCTAATAATTAAAAGAGCATATGAAGAACTAAATAGATTCAACTGGTCAGAAAAAGAATTTATCGCCTATGAACAGGAGATCAAGCGTATTCGTGATGAACAGGCTGTCCTCGCTCAAAAACTCGATGATGCTAAACAAGAAGGTAGACAAGAAGGTAGACAAGAAGAAAAAATCGAAGTTGCAAAAAACTCACTCAAGGCCGGTGTCTCTATTGATGTTATAGCTCAAATTACCGGTCTCTCTCATTCTGAAATTTCACAACTCAAAGAAAAAACATAATATTCCTACTTATTCACTTTAACACTTATAAAAACCTTTTCTAAGTTAGACATGTCCCCTAATTAAGAATCTAGTGAACTGTCTAAAATGGCTATAAAGATTGCACATAGAATTATATAAATTACTATCATAACGTTACCCTCTTATTCAGCCTTACATATTAAAGATATATACCGTAAGTTTAATATTGATAGTACATTAACCATTTATTTCCCAATTCTAGTCTTGTACTTCTCATTCCTACTTCATCCATGTTAGTATTAGAACCATCAAACTTGCTAAGGGGATCTACCACCTCCACTTTAAATTCTATTATAAGCTTTTCACTATTTGGCATATTATACCTTCCATATTCTCATCTACTTACTCAAAGTATTTCCAAGCTTGGTTACTCCTACATCAGAAAGACAAGTTGATACTTTGTCCTTTGAATGGCTGTGAACTGAAGCATTACTTAAATAACTTTGAGGCTCTAAACTTATCTGCTGTTTTTTTGTACCATCAACTTCTAATCTACCATCTCTGTTGTGTAATATCTGCTCTATTGATTGATTTAGCAGACCCTTATTAAATTGAGCTATAAACTTTTCAAATTTCTTCGGACTTAATTTACCAGCTTCTTTACCAGAACATGCTTTCTCTACATATGAGTTGAAAATCCCCGAAATCTCATCAAATTTACCACTCATGATTTTTCCTGTAACTTCTTTCTGTATTTCAACAAAATCAATATTTAACCGATGCATTGATATGCCACTTTTTAATGCAGCTTGTTCTACTACTTTCTCAAATTCCTCTGTAATATTTAATGCATAGCCCTGCGCTTCCAGTAATGATACGTGCTGATCTGCTGTAGAAATGTATTTTTGACCTGTAACTTTTCTAATAAGCACATCAAGTAACATGATTGTGCCGTTTATATCTACTGGTGAATCAACTTGTGAGATTGGACTTGTAGTACTTGATACTCCGTCAGACAATGTAGGTTTAGAATCTAATAACCGACCTATTGAGGTTTTTACTGAACCGAACAAACTGTTTATCCATGAAGATAGTGCACTTGCTCTGCTTGTAGCTTTCTTATAGCGCACCTCTTCTGCCTTATTCACTTTGATTTTTTTTCTATTTATTGCAGCAATCTCTATGCCACCTACTACCATAACCTCTACATCATCATATCCTACTGTAGGACTTTTTTCATCTATCATAGACTCAATTTTACCTACTATAGCTTTTCCTTCTATTCTAGCTTTTGTTGTCTTTTCAATAGGTGAATAACGATGACGGTTCCCTCTATGATAAGCATGTCTTTTATGATGACGTATATGCTTTGGTGCAACGTATTCATTTCTTCTTTCTGCCTTCTCTAAAAAGGAAATTATGTTTGTGAAACCTTTACCTCTTGCAATATCTAAAGGCTTCTTACTATTATTGTCACGAATATTAACATCAGCATTTTTAAAAATCAGAAGTTGTAACAAACTAAAATCATGATTATTTTGAACTAAATAACCCATTAGAAGGACAACGCGGTGCAAAGACGTCTTGCCCTGGGTATCCTGAGCATTAACATCAATACCACTGTTAAGCAGCAGCTCTACAATCTTTAACTTAGTATCTTTTAGGTTATTAACGCCGTTATCAACAAAACACTGAGAGATAGCAAGGTGCAGAAATGTCTCGCCGAAATCGTTTTTAGCATTGATAAGAGTATATCTATCATCCCTGTTTCTCATACCATCAAGAAGAGCTTCAAGCAAGTTCGACTTATTCTCCTGGATAGCTTTTCTTATAAGTGACTTTGCTTCTTCAGGCCCTGAGGTTTTTATTAGCTGAGAATACTGTTTCTGTTTTTCTTTATTAAAGTCCATTATAACATCTTGTGGATTGCAAGTAGAAGCTATACATTTTGAGTTAGAAACTATTGTATCATTAAAAGCAAACATCATTTCTCTTGCTGGTTGATAAGTATTCCAGTTCTCTACTTTTACAAGAGTGTTATTTTTATGTGATAGCAATAAGGTATCATTCATAACTTTCATATCGAAATCTAATATAGACTTACCTTTCAAATCAACTAAACCAATATCATTCTTATTAATAGGCTGATTATGATAAATCTGTAACCCTTGTTCATCTGGTTTATAATACCTGAAAGAACTAAAATCATCAGCTCTTTCTCCAAATTCTTCTGGTTCTATAATTCTATTGTTTAGTTCTATAGATAAATCCCAGTTTCTATGAACAAAAGAATAGTAATCTGATATTGATAATGCTCCTTTATCTGATAACAATAGCAAATCATTATTGAGTTTTAAAAAAAGCACCTTATCTGAATCAAATGTGAAACAATTATAATGATTTAACAGATCAGTACCATTAACGCTAAATCTTCCATCTATTTTTAAGCTATGAGAACAATAATCACGCTCTAGTTCACCATTCTGAAGTTTATAATATTTTTCCCTATCAAATGTTACCGTAACATCTTTATAATCTGGTAGCAGGGTTACATTTAGTCTACTTTTGTTAATCTTTATTTCTCCTTCATTATTCTCTGCAAATTGTATATCATTTAATGTGCTATTTAATTGACTAAAGTCTAATATACCATTTGCTTGAGCAATCGTAATATTAGCACTTTTTTCATCGAAAAGATAAAGATGGTTTATATTACTTGGAGCTTCCCAGTAAAAATTATGGTGCTCTTTATCAGGATAAAAAATATGATTACTAAAACTACCTATAGTACTACGATAATTAGTACTTGATAATTGCTTTGTAATATTAAAGTTCCGATTATCTATTGTTTGCAACTTATCTAACTCATCATCTAATATAACATCACTACCAACGCTTTTTGTTATTTGTAGACTTGCTACTGTTCCAGTATTACTCTCTACTTTCGTTGGAGTTACAAACAAACCATCTGCTGTTTTTATTAATGTCTGTTTATCTACACTTATAGAATCTCCACTTTTATTATAAATATTTGTTCTGTCGTTAACATGAGTTATTTTATCTATATCACTAAAATTTATCGGCAATAATACTAAGCCACTTCCGTGAATAGAATCACCAAAATAACCTTTTATTGTAGCAAAGTTTTTTGCTGTTATTATATCATTTCCACCCTTACCATCTACATAATCTGCATTAGAGAACTTTATATAATTAGTTCTATTACTGCCGATAATAGAATGTATGTTTATTGAATCTGTAGTAAGATTACCTTGTGTTATAACTATATTCTTTTGTCTATCTGCTCCTAAATCACAAGAGAACTTCCCTGCTATGTAAAAGAAATTTCTACCTGAGTTATACACCTTGCAACTATCTAATGACTTTTCAAAATAGTACCTATTTTCTACCTTACCTCTTCTACCTCGATCACCATTTAAAATATCCTTTTCTTGAAAAACAACATTAATATTAGCATTTTGAGCTGTTATATAGTATACGCTTCCATACCCACGGAAATTCTTATTTCTGTATATAACCGCATTATAACAGTCGCTAGGGTATTCTTGTAAAAACCACTTTTCAAATGTTCTATTTAGTAATACATTACTATGATCATATAAGTTATCACATCCTGAGCCAATTCCATTTACAACACAGTCAGTACAGGGAGGATTATCAATTTGTACTTTAATATCGCTATCGTGTGGTCCGCAAACGACACTATAACTTTCAATGTTCGTAGGAATCACTCTAGAATTAATATCACTGATATGAAATGGATATGTAACATTCGTATTGAATCCAAAATCAAACTTAGTATCAACTATTTTTGTGTTAGTACGACAATAAACTCTGAGGAGTTGTATTTCCCCATAAACACGCTTTTCCTTTGTAACCAATATATAAGGCAGCGACATAACTATTTTATCATAATTACCTTTATATTGGCTTATAAGCTTTAATACATATTGTTTATATATACTTTCTGCCTCTATATCATTTTCTATATAATCTGGTACTTTTTTACCAAGAAAGAAATCCCAATACAAATCATGCTTCTCCTGATCTGTAAGATTTATGTGCTCTTCCAATTTCTCTACCTCAAGCTCTGCTTCTACAAATTGCGATATAATAATAACAGCAACTGAAATAGCAGTACCAACTGGACCAGCAAATTCTCCCATTACTCCAGCTTCTATTCCTACGGCTGACATTGTCTCAGTAACAATCGCAGGTACATCTGCAGCTATAAAAATGGAGTTAGTTGCGATGTTTAGGTCAGCAATCTTTATATCTACAGGATTCGTTGCACTTTCCCGAGCTTTTATCGACTCTGCTAACCCTAAAAATGCTGCAAAGTTACCTATAGCAGGTCCCATAACTGGGGCAAACCCCTTTAGCATTTGAGAATCAAGTTTTTCTCCTAATCCTAATATTTTTCCAGAGATTTTCTCACCAATCTTTGGCATTACCCAGAGATTTAATGCATCATAACCTAGGCCTTCTACATCTCCATTTGCTATATGTTTACCAACTAAAAATACTGTAAAGGCAAAACCTGCACTTTCTGCTACTTTCCCTATTTTTTCTGCTACCCCATATCCTCTGAGAATATTTTTGATTTCTTCTTTATTTTCTTTCATCTCCTTTACAATATCCTTGATCTCTGGGTCTATTGAATTTAGATCTACATTTTTAACCTTTGCAATAAATGCTTCTTCAACATTTTGGTCTGTAGCTTCACCTCTAGAGATTCGTTCAGAAACTTTGAAAAGCTGATCATAAAACTCAATATTCTTTACTCTTTCCGCTACCTTGTTAGCATTAAACAACTCTTTAATACGTTGCTCTTTTTCTTCCTCTGTAATATTTTCTTCATCACGTGAGTCTATGCAGTACATGCCTATATTTCTTATTTTTCTTCTTTTAGCTTCTAAACATTCCATTTGAGGCCCAGTTTCAAGCCTTAGCCTTTTTCTTGCACCACCTCTTTCGGGAGAGCTAATCTCACCTTGAGATGTGGTATGATAGACTTCAATACTTTTTATGCTTGCTGTAATTAAATCTTTATCGGACCTACTAGATTGATTAAAAACCATGGCTAAAAACTTGGCTGTTCTCTTATCAGTAAAAGATCTAAGAATTTTATATTTGTCACTCATCTGTTTTTCTGCATGTCCTAATTTTTTCTTTACACTACTATTAGCACATTTTAATTCTATGATAATTGGTTCATCTTCCTCAATAGTAGATTCATCTCCTTGCAAATATGTAAAAGATAGCGCCAGGTCCATTTTCCCTAATGAAGATATATTAGATTCCACATACACTTTAATCTCTTTACCATCTTGCGTTTTTCCATTTATCAATAACCCTTGCATTATTGCTTGAAAGTCCACTTCTCTTTTTATTAATTCCTTAAAAGGCAATAAAGCTTCTACTAAAGGAGATAGTGACTCTTTTAACTTATTTCCCATCATCTCTTCATCTTTACTTTCCTTAAGCAAGTCTACAACATCAATTCCACGTAATTGTTCAATTAAGCTATTTACGTCAACATTCCCTATTCTTTCAAATTTACCCTTGTATCTATTTTTAGAGTTATGAGAGACTTCTTTTATATTTATATCCTGAAAATAAGACTTATCTTTTCTTTCTCCTACTTCAAACCCACCTAGGTTATTCTTTACTCCTGTGTTTATTATCAGGTCGATTTTAACTGCAGAATCAATATCCAGTTCATCAATTGGAGGAATTTTATTACTGTCAAATCTCTTTTGCCTTCTAAGTTCTCTTAATTCACCACTATGTTCTATAATATTTAATATTACTGCTCTATCTTCCCCTTGATTGAATAGTAGAAATGTAGTAGCCTCTCTTCCTATACTTCTATCTTCATTCTGATAAGTGAAAATATTTTTATCTATACTATCCATAGCTAAAATCTGTCCGAACACTAGTTTGCTTAAATAGTTTTTATCCTTACTTGGTATCAAGTGATATAAGTTCTTTAGTTCTGCCTTTAAATTTTCCTTTGCTTCATTGCCATCAAAATCTTTAGCACCTTCTAATAATTGATGCACAAAACCTTGGGATTGAAAAATCTTAGCTTGTTCTGTCTTTACTTCAGCATAACTAATTCCCACTATAACCGCCTCTTCTGCTTTAGTTCTAATGCTGAGGTTATACAAATAACCTTTGTTCTTGATCTGTGTTATAGCTTCATCAGCAGTATGACCTTCTCCTTTAAACTCAACAACTACTGGAACAGGTTTAGGATTTATCCTACCATTTGCATCTTTTGTACGTGACATAAGTATTAAATCTGCACGTCCGTTACCTGCAGCACGTTCAACATAACAATTAAGACCATAACGATATTTAAAATTTAATGCTAAAGCTCCATAAACAAACCCATGATATGCTGCTTCTGAGTTGCCCAGTGAAAACTTTCCCTGATTACTTTTGTATATTTCGGCCAGTTCAAGAAAAATTTCTCTAATACCAACTATTACTTGATCTATACTCTTATCAGAAAGCTGTTTAAATGCACCTTCAAGACTTGTAGACCGACCTATATTGATCTCCTCAAATTCACTAGTTTGAGATGGAGAAGACACCAAATCCTTAAATTTTTCTTTTACTCTATCTCTTTGTTCTCTATATAGCTCGAATGACAGGTTGCCTAAATCTTCTTCAGTACGCATATGAAACGAATACTCATTTATATCTGTGTTATCTATGTCAGAGATCTCTAGTGTTTTTGCTATCTCTTTAAGTTCATCATCATTATAACAATATTTCCGTTTTAAATCCCCATAACCTGTAATTTGATCATTTGTAAAAGCTCTAAGAACCACTTGTTTTCTTCCACTTTTTTCAAGAAAAAAGCATAGTTTTACAATGCTAATCTCATTTTTCAATCCCTCTACTTTCAAATTAGTACGCTTAATATACACCTTATTGATGCCAAGCTTTTCTACTAGACCACTATTAGGAAGGGTTAAAATCGATCCTAATATGCTATGAATAAAAAACTCAGGACTAGATGTTGAACCAATATTTGGAGTTTCACGAAGAAATAAACTAAACTTTTCAGCAAATCCCTTAGGTGCATCGAAATTTACTGAGAGAACAGGGTTACCCTTACCGTTACCTGGATTAATTGGTTCAGTGAGTAATAATTCTATTAACTCAAGCTTGTGTTCAATATGTTTCGCTTCAGCTGTTGCTCTTGGCATTTTCTTATCTATTTCTTCATACTGTGTGTCACTTCCTCAAGTTCTATACTACGAAGTTTCTTTGCTGGACTACTTTCTTCTCCTTCTATTCCTCTCTTTTTATCATTTTCTTGAATAAGATTATCCAGTAATTGAAAAAACTTATCCCATTTATCTTTCCTCTTTGTAAATTCCTCTCTTGAACAACACCATGTTATACGTTCTTTAAATTCCTCCCTAAATTTTACCATTTCATTTTTTGATGATATACATTCTCGAATGAAGAACTCAATAAATCCCCCCCTATCACCATAAATCAAATCTTGGCAAATATCTTGCCCCCTACTACAAAAAATAAGCCTTTCTTTCTCTTTGGGAGTTGCATCTTGAAAGATCAGTTTGATATTTTCCACATCTTCAACCTTAAATAAGTCTAGTAATAATAACCCACCTGATCCGCATTTATCTATTACATGTTTTGTGTGAGTACTAGGACCTTGCTGCCAAAATATTCCAAAGAGCTTTTGATAATTGTAATCTTTATTACCATCTATCATCTTATTAACGATTACTCTCAATAAACAATCATAACCTTCTTCAGAAAGGAAAGCCCACATATGCTGCGCTGTTTCCATAAAAAAACTCTGCCATGGCCAATCCAAAAAGCACTTTAGCACTTCATAAGAGCAGCTCTTGAACACTTCCATTTGTTGTTCTCTATCCATTTCTGAAAGTAAAAAGCACAAAACATCAATATAATTCTCCCTGGAAAAATCTGTAAACTCACTAACACAGTCACAACGTCTTTTTGCCACATATTCTGCAGTTCTTACTAAGACCTTATCTTTTTCTTCAGGAGTTAACTTTTGTAGGAAATATCTGGTTGCTGCTTCATTGCCACTAACTGCTGAACGTCGAAATGCATACTCATAATGAGTAACACTATCATCTTGACAATATCTTCTTATTATATCGCCTAACTGAGCTGTTTCTTCTTCTATATGATGGGACCAGAACGATACTAGAGGTGATTCATTTATTCTTATTTTCCTAAGATCTTTTCCATAGAGTTTCCTACCACTGATTTGTTTCCATAGGGTGAGAATGTTATCTTCTAAACAATAAGTGCATGCTAATCTATAGCGCTTAGCAATATCTAAATTTTCATCTTGCACTAATATCTTTGCTGTTTTCTCTTTATCAATAGTGCCTTGTGGTGTCCAACAAAGCTTGCTTAAGCTTGCTCTAGCATCTTTGCCACCTAAAAGATTTTTATGATATTGTTTCCATATGAGTATCTGCCAACCTATTGCTTCAACAAAACTTGATAGTTCCTTTTTTAACAATTCTGGCAGCGGAAGTTTTAGTACCTTTTTTATCACTTCATCCTCTACCTTTTGCCATTCTCTTTTTCTTTCACTGACATTTAGGATTGGTGATGAGAAGTAAAACTTTGACGCTAAATCCCAGGCATCATCTTGATTCCATAACGTAATAGCTATTTCCACAAGAGCTTTATGCTTAAGTGATGGCATTAGAGTGTAATTCATTACCTAACCCGATTAAAATACTCAATATACTATGATTTTCTATCGGTTCAAGATAAAACACAGCTAAAAAATTGTGTAAAGTTTAACGGCACAAAAAAAATTCTATTAACCCCAACTATGGGTTAGAAAGAAGTGAAAAAAGGCTGGAAAGTGGGTAAACTCCAAGTAATTCTTTCAATTTAGGAGATTACCTATGAAGAAAGATATTACAGAGCCCAACTTTCGAATGTGTGCCAAACCTTGATTCATCAAAGAAAAATAGCTCTTTTTCTGGATACTTGCCAATAACTTCATTGAGATTTTTTTTTGAATTCCTCTTGTTTACTTTTATCTTGTACGTTGTGTACTGGTCTTGGTGTAATATATGAAAATTTCATCTTTTGTATATGGCGGTGTACTGTAGATTTGCTGATATTTAATCCGAACTTTTCCTGGATTCTTATTCTCATTTCTTTAATGGTAATATTAGGATTTTCTTCTATCCATGCTTCAACTTGCTGTAGTTGAGCCTGATTTAATTTAGTTCTTTTACGGCGTTGTGGAGGAGCAAACAGTTTTTCTTCTCTGCCAAATTTTAAGAATTTTATCCACGAAGTTAGTGCGCTTCTTGAAATGCAATATATTTTTGCTACAGCCGTTATACTATGCTTTTTTGCCGCAATTACAGCATTTAGTTTTTTTGAAACATATGCATTGTTCCTTACTTTCTTCAGCATTTCTTTTGCTCACTTTTTCATCCAATAATTTTGATCTTAATGCCATTTAAACCTCGCTACTTCACTTACTTTAGTATGGCTTTTTTTCCATTATTGTCTATCCGTTCTTTGTATAGTGGGAATGGGAATTGGTATTACTTAATAAATTTACTGATATCGGTATGCCTCTTTTCGAATTTGCCTTGTAAATTCCTTCCATCTCTACATCTTATTGACAGCTATGCAACAAAGCCATTCAGGATCTGCATTATTGTTTAACAGAATTTCGACAATTTCTCTGTAACCTTTTTGAGCTGCAAGGTGTAATGGTACACAATCCTGATTTTCAAGTTAGCATTTTCTCCATTATCTAGCAGCATTTTAGCTATCTGATTCACAATACAAGAGTTCTATTTAGAGCTATTTTCAAAAATCTTTGTGCTTTGTATATGTAGCTTATATTTGTTTGGAATGCTTGACTCCTGATTTATAAAATGCTATCATTAATGATACTACAATGTGTAAAGTGAGGAGGTTATGAATCTTAGACTAATTCAGGAAGAAACAAAAGAAATTCCATTTTGCACAACTCCTTATTCATTGCATTATGAAATTCGAAGGCCACTAATGGAAATGTTTGGGCTAGGGTCTAAAAAAGGCTGTTGTTCTAATCCGTACACTGGGAAGTGCATGATAACTGATAATAAATTAGCCCCTATTGTGCAGCTTACACAAGGAGTGGATGCGGATATAGTAATAGATAACACAACTAAAACAGTATATGCAAAAGAGATTAAAAATAAACAACAAAAAATAGATTTAATATATGATAAGGATCGTATTGGCGCAAAAGAAGTGCATGATATTCAGCTTCTTAAGGCTGGTAAAAGAGTAACAATACCATCTAAATATAAAAGTTTTGAAGATTATAGGAGAGAGCTACAGAAAAAATCTTCTTATATAGTTATAAGGGCTGAAGTAACACAACATTTAGATCATTCAGGAAAGCTGCTGAATGATCCTATAGAAAGCGTTGTTCATTATACTACTTTTCCTAAGTTAAAAGGAAATACCTTAGACTACAAGTATTTTGCTAGAAGTCGAGAGTTAATAGGTAGCAGAAAATCTGAGCTACAAGATAAGTTTAAAAACGTAGTAAAACTGAATGCCTTAATGGCTGCCAAACATAAAGAAGGATTAAGCATTGTGGTACCTAATGCTTTTTTGAGTGGTTTGAGTAATGATGAGCAAAAAGAAGCAAAAATAGCTTTTGTCAATGCAGCAATAGAAGCTGCTAAGGAAATAGAGCAAGATAGTGGAAAATACTCAGGATTTTGTGGGATATTTGTCAATACTGGAAATACTCAAGATTTAAATAAGCTGATAAGCGACAGTGGCATCAAAAGCATTGCTATTAATTATGGTGATCTTAGCGCGCCAAGTAGGGTATCAAAAGAAGGAAAGTTTGCAGAATCTATAATGGGTGAGGGAGTTGGATACGTTGGTAATGGTGCATTATCCGCACGAGGTAATATTGCAGTGGAGGAAAATCTTACTAGAAGAACGTTAGGAGCGTCGAACAAGAAAAAAATCTTGTTAAACCGGAAAGAAACTATTTCTTCACTTCCATAGCAATTTTTATATATAATTTATCAAGAAGTACTTCTGCAGTTATAACCGACTGATCAATGGTGCTTAAGTGCCCGTTTAGGAGCGTGGTTTTGGAGGAACGGTTAAACCACTGATGGAGTCTATTATGACTACCTCGATTAGAAGATTGTATAATCTAACCGTCCCAAGCTTAAGTGCTTCTCCATTATAAGTTATAGTAGGATAATTACCATGATAAAGGCAAAAAGTAAACTAGAAATAGTGAATCCTGATACAGCAGGAATTGATATCGGCTCAGCTGTACATTATGTATGTGTACCTGAAGGAAGAGATGAACAACGTGTCAAAAAATTTGGATGCTTTACAGTTGATCTTCATAACTTAGCAGGGTGGTTAAAGAAATGTAAAGTTAGAACAGTAGCTATGGAATCAACAGGAGTATATTGGATTCCTTTGTTTCAAATACTTGAGTCATATGGATTTGAGGTAAAATTGGTAAATGCACGATATATTAAGAACGTGCCTGGTAGAAAATCCGACGTTCAAGACTGTCAATGGTTACAACAATTACACAGCTATGGATTACTCCATGGGTCGTTTAGACCTGATGATCAAATGTGTGTGTTGCGTAATTACGTTAGGCAACGTAGCAACCTGATTGAAAGTGCATCCACACATATTCTACGTATGCAAAAAGCGTTAATTCAAATGAACGTTCAATTACACAAAGTCATAAGTGATATTACTGGAGTGACCGGTATGCAAATTATCAAAGCAATAATTGAAGGTGAAAGGAATCCTGAAAAATTATCAGAATTGAGAGATGTACGGATAAGAAATGATAGATCTACCATGGCAAAAGCGCTAAAAGGCGACTACAGAAAGGAACTCTTATTTGTGTTAAAGCAAGAATTTGAATTGTATAATATTTATCAGGAAAAAATAGCAGAATGCGACAAAAGCATCGAACAATATTACAAAACATTTGAAACAAAATCTGACGAGAATAAGCGATGCAGCAAAATAAAGAATAGGTTTTCAAAAAACAGACCAGACTTTCCTTTACACGAAGAACTGTATAGAGTAACCGGTATTGATTTTACTAAAGTTCCTGGGCTTGATGTGCTAACTATACAAACAATTATCTCAGAAGTTGGTTTGAACCACGATAAATGGCCATCAGAGAAGCACTTTACTTCTTGGTTGGGGCTAAGTCCTGCTAATAAAGTTACAGGGGAAAAAGTATTTGGGACGAGAACTCGCAAAGTTATTGCTCGTGCTGCAAATGCTTTTAGGATGGCTGCCCAGTGTGTGTCAAGAAGCAACAGTGGGATTGGTGCATATTGCAGAAGGTTAAAAAAACGACTAGGAGCACCGAAAGCGATTACCGCTACGGCTAGGAAATTGGCGTGCATTTTTTATAGTATGCTAAAGTATGGACAGGAATATGTAGAGAAGGGCATTGATTACTATGAAAAGTTATATAAGGAAAAAATAGTGAAGACTCTAAGCAAGAAAGCTAGTGAATTTGGTTGTGTCTTGATTAAAAAAGAGCTACTAGCAGAAAGAGTTTCTTAGAAGTGCTATGAATGTTGTCTTCCATGAGTTTTTGCATTGTTGGGCCAAATGTTCTTCCAAGATTGCTACTCACTGTTTTATTACTATCATTTGCTTGAGAATGAGGTACATTTCGCTCAAAAATTGCTTTTATTCCAGCAAATTTAGCTTGGGAAGATTTCGGAGGAACAGGTGGGGCAACCATGCCTTTTGAGTTAATCTTTCCTTCATTTTGAGGAAAAATTTTTGGATTATTTTTTTCTACTGTAGTATTCATTTTTTTACCTCTAAACCTATTAACTAATAAAAGTATAAACTTAGAGGTATTAATTTTGTAATAACAATGCTAATAGATTACCGCAGTTTCAATAAGCATCACCAGAGGATTCTCTATATAATGCTTAAAGGCATTTAAAAACTTTGCTCCGAGTGCCCCATCAACTGCTCTATGGTCAACAGAGAGCGTTACTGTCATTATTTCTGCTATTTCTATTTTCTCATTCATAACAATTGGTTGTTTTTTAGATGCACCAACTGCCATAATGCAAGATTGCGGCGGATTGATTATAGCACTGAAGGCTTTTATACCAAACATCCCTAAGTTGGAGATAGTAAACCCTCCTCCTTGAAACTCTTCAGGTTTCAATTTTCCAGATCTTGCTCTGCTTACTAAATCTTTCACTTCTTTTGATATAGATAAAATACCCTTTTTATCAGCATTTTTTACTATAGGAGTAATTAGCCCATCTTCAAGTGCCACAGCGATTGAAATATCTATATTTGAATATCTCAGTATTTTATTATCTATCCACGAAGAATTTATATCAGGAAATTTTTTCATGCTGAAAGCTGCAGCTTTTATGATTAGATCATTAATTGTTACTTTATTGTTTTCATCTGCTGAGTTAATCTCGTTTTTTAACGATATTAACTTATCAACCTGGCAGTCTACAGTTAAATAAAAATGTGGAACATTCTGTTTTGATTCAGTCAGGCGCTGTGCTATCACTTGGCGCATGTTGCTTACTTCAACTATCTCAGGACTTTCAGTGCGTATACTACTGCTTAAAGACTCCAACACATCAGCCTTAATTATGCGACCATATGGTCCTGTACCTTTTAATTGCTGCACATTAACCCCTTCATTTTGAGCTATTTTCTTAGCTAATGGGCTTATTTTTGTTCTACCTTCTGCATAACCCTCTGTCATCTGAGTAGCTGACACTGGGATCCATTCTTCTTTTCTAGATCCCAGTGTCAAGCACTGGGATGACATTGAGGGGTTGGATTCCAGCGTCACGCGCTGGAATGACACCGAAGAATGACTTATTGGCTTTCCGTTTAAATCTTGGTGTTCTGATTTTTGATTATCAACAGCACTTTTTGTCACTTCCTTTTTAACTGCACTATTGATGGAAGTTGAAGTATAGTTGTTAAGTGCACTTTCATCTTCTCCTTCTTCCAGCATTAAAGCTATTGGTTGATTTACAGGCACGCCACTTGTTCCTTCTGTTACTAAAATTTTTGCTAAAACTCCTTCATCTATAGATTCAAACTCCATTATGGCTTTATCAGTCTCTATCTCAGCAATTACGTCGCCTACTTCAACTTTGTCTTGTTCTTTTTTATGCCACTTTACAATTTTTCCTCCAGTTTTGCTCATTGTCGGTGAAAGAGCAGGCATTAATATTTCTATAGGCATTGATTTTGCATTTAAAGATCTATTCAATTTTTAATTTACTCTTTATCTTATGTCAACCTAATCGTGAATTATGATGAATAAGTCTGTTACACTATCCCTCACGTTATCCCAGTGCGTGACACTGGGATCTTGGTTCAGTACTATTATCCTATTATTTTTATTATTTAGCCATAGCTTGTTTGCTAATAACTTTGTTTCAACCAAATCAAATAAGATCAACATGAGAACGGGGCCAGGGTTTCACTATCCTGTAAAATGGATATACACTTGCAAAAATCTGCCCCTGAAAGTGATAGAAGAGTTTGAGAGTTGGAAAAAGGTCTGCGATATAGATGAAGACTGCGGATGGATAAAAGGCAATCTTCTTAGTGATAAGCGCTACACGATTGTAAAAGAAGATACTTATGGATATCAAAAACAGAGTGTAGACAGCAAGATTACTATGAAAATAGACAAGTTTGTTGTGATGAAGATAGAAAAATGCAACGAAGAATGGTGCTTTCTTTCCACCCCAAAACGCAAAGCATGGGTACAAAAAAAACATATATATGGGGTTGATTAGGTTGACAAAAGATCTGAATTAACACTAGTTTCTGGGCCTTCTGTAGCATGCTCTTCAGATGAAGCAGAGGGTTCTTGAGGCTCTGGAGACTGTACAGGGCTATCACAGAAACTCCTTAACATCTCCTCAGCGGATGAATCTAAAATTTGTACAATAGACTTTTCACTCTGCTCTTTTAGCGATTGATCCATTCTAGAAATCAACTCAGAAAACTCGCTACCTGATTTTTCAACTTCATTTTTTATTTTACTTTCTATGCTTGCAATATTGCCTTGTTCAATTTCTTCTTTTGTTATGTTGAACGAATTTGCAGCATCTTGATATCCAATCTTGCAATTTCCACAACCAATTATGCAAAAAGCAATAGAATTAGATATTTCGCTTGCAGCCCACTTATGTATAGCGTAAGCCAAATAATTGTCATGGTATTTAATGCTAAATTGTTGTTCGATTAGCTCAGAAATTTTATTCTTTAGAGACATAAAGTACCCTCCTTACATTCGTTATACCTTTTTGTTAAGATACACCATTTACTACATGCTTTACTTTAATTAATTATTAAAACGAGAGCATAATTTTCAGAGTTATATCTTTTTACCTTAACAATTCTTTTTTGACTTCCTCTTTAATTATCCCACTTATATTCACTTTAAGATCCCCTACCCAAAAATCAGTCATAGTTTCAAGATCGTATAGATCCTCTATTACTTTTTTAATAGCAGCATTTATTTCTTCTTCGTCAAATTCCTTTATAATAGGTCTAATCTTCACATACCCTGGAGAGCCTTTACCATAAATTCCTTTGCTTTTATTAATGCAGCCACCTGCACCAGATCTACTGCTTCTCAAACCACTTCCACACTCTACTGTTTCATACTTGATTTCACCATTTTCTATATATGCTATTTTATTGTCTTGTGTAGACTTCAGTTTATCTGCCTTTACAATTTTCTCCTCTAGCTTTAAATCTTGCTTATGAATTACTGTTTCCTCATAACCCTTACCACCGTATGTTCTATACTCACCTCCACCTGCAACAGTAATCAGTTGCTGGCAATGTTGCTTCTGCGAATTGCACATTTCTATGAAAACAGGTCCCCCGTCCTTATCTGAGAGGTTACTTTCCTGGTTACCCCCTCCCTCTGTGACTTGCACCTTAATTATAGGATAATTAGGATCGATTTTCAGTTTAGCTTTAATATAATCTCCTGGCATCCCTACTCTGCTTTCAGTAGAATGGCATTTTTGATTGTCACAGCCACTACCTTGTATATGACCTGCTTCACCACTTCCCCACGCTTCTATTTTAATACGATCAAATTTTATTGATAAGTCATCTGTATAAACATCTTTATTTTTATGATCATAGGATTTTTCATTATTTTTTTCAAGATCTGGTTTCTTATTTTTCAGATGTTCCTTGATTATCTCTTTTAATTTTTCTTTTAATTTCTTTTTGAGACCTTCTAAATCGAACCTACACAATTTATCAGCGTAAAAGACCTCCGTTCTGTTTGCTTTAATTGGTGCTTCTTGTTGTGTGACAACGCCATTTGTATTTTGTGAAATCTTTGTATAAAAAGGTTGAGTGTTTTCTTTGTCTACATATCGTGTTGAACGGCTGCATGTTCCATTAAAGCAGATACAACCATCATCACCTTGATTACATTTTTCTCTATGCTCTACATCCGTCAATTTGTATACTACTTTCAGTCCTTTACTAGATTTAAATGTATCGTCTATCTCATCATTTCTTTTTACACAGTAACTGCATTCTCCCTTCTTCTGCTCATTTTCATCAGGGAAGAAAACATACCCTTGTTTATTGAATATTATTTTATCTAACTCACTCTGATCTCTGTTTAAGAGATCGGCTCTTTTATTTTCCTTGCTCGGAAGATAATAGAACTGATTTGATTCCTTGGAGTAAACAGCATTGTATTTAGTATATCTTGTTCCCATTAATTTTAGTGGTATTATTTTATTTTCTCTTTTAAGAACAAACTCCTCTGGTTCTGGCTGCCATCCAGAAAGACAAAGCATTTTACTGTTAGAATTTCCTTTATACTTTACTTCTATTTCCGGCTGCCCAGAGTTATTAAATTCACATTGAATAGATTTGTCTTTTAACTTTTTCTCAAAATCATTAAAACTATAAAAACTTCCGCCTTTAGAACATTTAATTTGCACATCAGGAACATAGCCATATTCTTTCAGAACTTTAAATTGTTGCGGATTACTTTCTAATATACCTTCTATAATATTATCAATATTACTATCAGTTGTTTTTGCTACTATTGCTGGTTTTACTACTTTTAAAGATAGGGGGCCAATGTTTATAGGATGGTTGAGGTCAGTATTAACATTAAAAGTACAGGAACCATTACTATAGGTTCCATGTGCTTTAGCACAAGTGCTCTCACTCATCTTCATTTCTACTTTCAATGTATTTGCATTTACTATCTCCACTATCTCAGGTTCTGGAGCAGGTGGTGCAGGAAAACAGCGGATGAACTGTGGATTGTTTTCATCTATACTTTGAGTTCCAAGGTATTCAGCGCAGAGCTTATCTTTTTCTCTATAAGTTTTGAAGTAGTACGTGATGCCATCTTTGTCTAAAATAGAGCGCCACTCAGCTTTATTTTCTCCATACCCTTTAGGGAAATCTAATTTTTCTCCAATCTCTCCGTCTTTTCCTTTCAGATCACCAATGATTACCTTAACCTTAGGATTAAAGTAATCATTGTCTTTATCTGTTATAGGAACAATTCTAACTTGTGGAAGCGACATTGCAAGTTGTTCACAAAATGGAGGGGGGCCAGGTGCAAGTGGAACAGGAGCACATTTTACTGCCGTTTGGTAGCAGGTATCACAGACTTTTTCCATCTCCCCAGGACGGAAAATATTCTCACCCGAAAATACTCTAGAACCCCATGAAGAAATTCCTGACATACAAGCCCCTTTTTGACTGCAAGCACATATTTTAGGAGAGTTAGCGAATCTTCTTTTTTCCTCATCAGTAACACCGTCTGCCCATTCCCATTTAAGACCCCGAGCAATTTCTCCTCCAGCTTTTGTTTTATCTCCTTCCCAGTCGATAAAAGCTGCAGCAGAAACTCCAGCTCCTGTACCTTGCGTTCCATATATCTGGCGGCAGGATTCCCCACTTTGTAAGTCATAACAATAACTTTGTCCATCATAAGCACATACTCTAATTTTGGGATTAAAGTAACCATCAACTCCTTGATCTTTTATTGCTTGCACCTTAATTTCCTTTACCCAATCTCCACCAACTATTGCTTCCCAACAAGTATTACTTTCTACAAATGTTGGACAATCAGCATATCCTTGATACGAAAGACCAAGTATCAAAAAAAATATCAATAAGAAATTAAGCCTTACACTTCTCATAAAATACCGGTAACCACTCATTAACTTCTTCTCCTTTTTCCTTTATTGCCTCGTACATATACTTTATTGTCTCTTTGTTAGCTGAAAGTACATGTATTTCTTGCATATTCTTTAAATCTAAATTTAAAGTTACTAATCCTTTATACTGTTTTATCAAAAATAAACCTTCCTGCGTTGGCGTCTGCAGAATTATATTCAGCTCCTCTTTTGATAAAGAAAATGCTTTCATGTATAATCTATTTGCATTGACGTTCGGCATCAAGATTCTTGTATCAACATGTTTATCTAAATATTGAGTAAATTTGCTAGCAAATGCGAGATTTAAATTTTCAGTACTTAGGATTACTACAACATTTAGTTCCGTCATTCTTTGCATCCAGTTATCAAACTCTTTCTCTGTAGGAAAAATATTACTTATCTCCCATGCTTCATCCAAAACAAGTATTGCAGGCGAGCCATCACATTTTGCCTCAAAAGAATATAAAAAATAGTAAAGTATCACGGACATACATTCCTTTTGTTTTGTAAGGTTTGCGGTGTTGAGAGATATAATTTTTGTTTCCCAGTCAATATCTGATTCATTACCATCTTGAAATAAGTAAGCAAAGTCACCATCGTCACACCATCTACTTATCTTACCCCCAAGGAGCAAGAGCACCTCAGAAATTTGTGAAATAGAACGTGATTCCTTGGGTATAGCAAATATAGAATCCACAATTTTTCTTATCTTTTCTTCTACGTCCACCAAGCTCGTATCGGCTACCATTCTTCTGATCAGTTCAACCAACATATTGCGATTGGAAGCACTATCTTCAATGTTTAGTGGATTAAATTTTAGGCTTTTGTCCTTATATTTTGGATCGATTATGTAATATTTACCACTCACTGCTTTAGTAAAAATTATTGATTTTCCAGTGTTATCCAATATGACAATTCTTGGGTTAAACTTTCTTGATTCTGATAATAGAAAATTAATGAGTGAAGTTCTGCCTGAATTTGGAGCTCCGAGTATCGTAGTATGGCCATTATTTCTTTTTCCATGAAAATTAAAGAAGTAAGGATTTCCTTTTTTTGAGAAAAAAATCATTACCGCTTCTTTCCACCTTCTTCCTTTTAATGTACCTGACGTAAAATCGTGCAGCATAGCAAAGCTGCAAGCGTATTTTGTTAAGATATTTTTCGGTTGCGTAATAAAAGCAAAATTGCCTGGAAGTTGTGCCCAAAAATGACTTTCCATATGTAAATCAGTTCTAAACATCATGAAGCCAACTAATGACATTATAGAAGATAAATCACTAATACTTTCAGCTAACTTATTCCTATCATCTGCAAATATTGTAAAAATAATTTTCTGTTGGCAGAAGTCTATACTAGAGGTCTTTTCAAGCTCTATTATTTCTTCAATTCCTGAGCTTTTAAGTAAGGTATTATCCTCACTAATTTGCAGCATGTTGATTTGTTTTTTAAATTCTTTTATTGCTTTGTTATTACTAGTAAATATCATTATTTCTGTAATGATAAATTCAGATTCAAGCTGCAAGCATCTATCTATATTACCTAAAGAGATTTCCCGGTATTCTTTTATGCTGAAAATAGAGCCAAATTTCTGTTGATTTTCAAATATTGTTTGAAACGTATTGAAACCAAAAGCTATTTTAAAATTTCTAATATATTGCGACAGGTCCCTTTCATGTATTGGATAATCTTTGTGCGTTAATGTAACAATATAGTGGAGAAATTCTATCATTTCAGAATATATTTTACCTTTACTAAACCTTAGACTCAGTTTTTTAGCTCCAAAAGGTCCTAAATCATTTTGAATTACGTCAGTTATCTTTTGCAACTCCTGATGGCTTTCTTGTAAAGACAACTTATGCTTATTCTTTATTCTATTGAAAAAAAACGAATTATTAGTATGCTTGCCAAAATCGCTAAACAATATTACAATGTATAGTTCATTTATATACTGTAATTTACTATCAGTTAGTTTATTAAACCACGTTGAATGTAGGTTGTCAGAGAAGTCTTCAGTTTTATTCCATTTCAAGCTCAGTTTATTGCGCTTTCTAACGGTATGAATCCAAACGGTAAAACACAGGCTATTAATATTTTTTGATATGCTTTTTCTAATTTCAGTTCTGAGGTCGCTGTAGTTATCAACAGAAGAATAATCTTCTAACTTGATTATTTTTAACAATTCTCCCTGTTTTGTTAGTATGGTTTCTTCATCGTAATGACAAGCATAAGGAACAAAATCTAAATCAATGCTTTCTAGTAATGCTAAGTTGTTCTTTTTTTTAAGCTTAGAGTTAACTGTTGGTACTTTTAACTGCATATGCGTATTCAATAAAGGTAATTAAAAAAGATAAAAATACTATCTTAATTTTTATCTTTTTTTTCGCTATCGGATTGTAATTTTATATCTTTTGCAAAGTTAAATTTTTCTTTTAAGTAGTCTGTTGCCTTTTCTGTACTACCGAACATCAGGACCAGTACACCAAACATTATCATAAAAAGGATTAGACCTCTGAACACTACTGCAAGTATCACTGCAGCTATACACAACCCTATGATTGTTGAAGGACTCATATTTTCTACAGTATCTTTAACTGAAAATGAAGAAATAAAATTTTTTACCGTTTCTTGTATACCCTTTAATTCATCACTCGCCGAACTTGCTTCGCTAGAATATGATGCAAAAATGAAACTTAATAAGGCTATAAAAACCAAAACTTTATTCAATTGAATGCGCATCAACTAAACACCTTTTAAACATTCCTCAAATATAACAACTTTTATATCAATAGGCAAGAACTGAATTCACTTATCCACTACAAGTAACACATATTTAATTTTTACCGCTGTGAACATGCTGTAAGCTCTTATCATCAACAAGAGGACTCACATTAATGGATGTTAATTTACTTGATAGGAAGTTTGAATGCAATTCAGCTACTGCTGCTATAGCAAGCACTGCAACCATAGCAAGTAGTCCTGCTCCTATCAATCCTGATGTCATTGCTCCTGCAACAATGCACCCTATTGTGGAGAGAGCACAACCTGCTACAAGTGCAACGTGAAGATTTCTGTTATTGGGTTGGTTTTTAAGTAGGATATCTTTCTTAACTTGATCTGGATTTGCTTGACCATCTGAGTTTTCATTTTCTTGCATTTTTGGCTCTTTTTTTACAGTCTGCTCTGGCTGCACTTGAGTCTCGTTTTCTTTTGGGGATTCCAAATTTGATTCTAATAACTCAGTTTTTTCTCCACCCTCTGGTTGTAAGCCATTATCTTCTTCAACAGAGCTCAATGGTGAGTTTAAACTTTCCTCAGATGAAGTGCTTGCTATTGATGTTAAACTGTTTTTTCTACTATTTATTGGTGATATCGAGTTTTTTTCACTCAGTCCAGGTGAGTCTATTCCACTATCTGAGTCATTGCCACTACTGAGTTTAGAAGTTTGCTTCTCCTCTATTTCTTTCACAACCTTGCTATATTTTTCAAACACTTCCTCTGTAACAGAGGAATTACTAAGTATTTTATTATCACCACTTTTTTTCTCAGCTACATTCAAGGGTGTTTCTTGTGTGTTGTTTTGCTCTTCAATATGTTTTAGCTGCATTTGATCTTCAATATTTTCTTCAACAGCATTTGGTATTGAGCTTACACTGCTGCTCCTGTTAGTAATATCCAAAATTGTTTGTACTATTGCTGCCTTTTTTTTTGAGTCTAGTTTTTTTGACTCTGTTATTTCTGCTTTCAACGCTGGAAGAAAGTGTTGGATATAATTATTATAATGTTCTCTTTTTTTCCCCACTGATTTTTCTAACTCAGCTAATGCTTCAGGACTAGTTCCTTGCTTGGATGACTCTAAGTGTTTTGCAATAGCCTGCTCATTTTGTCGTTCTCTCAATATTTTTTCCAATTCAGCCAATGTTTTAGGACTAGCTCCCTGCTTGAACAACCTTTTGCATTCTTTGGAAGTCTCATCTTGATTTTCTTGATAATTTTCTGCTGTTACCTTTTTGTATATAGTGTTGCTCAATTGTTGGTTAATATCTCCTTCCTTACTCTTAGGTTTTTTAAAGGGACTGTGCATAACATTCCTCCATACATAATAAAATGTATAGATACCTCTTTAGCGTTAATTTTACATTAAAACTGGGCAATTATGCCATATTATAAATAATTGCGGCAACTTGCTTATTGGAAGGTCGCTTAACTATTTGCTTTCTGGGCTTTCTACTTCTACAGATTTGCTATTAATATGATTCTTTGCTTGTTGAACTAACATATCCACTACTTCTTTTACAGGCTTTTCCCTATCAACCATGCCAACACTTTGGCCGGCCATTAAAGATCCTGTTTCAACATCTCCTTCAATCACTGCCCTTTTTAAAGCTCCAGCCCAGAACTTTTCTATTTCAAGCTGCCCATCTTCTTTTGAGATCTGTCCCTTTTGGTATTCATCAATAACTTCTTTTTGACGCTTCATGAAGTCATCGCTTGCTTTGTTGGCTATAGCTCTTACAGGAATTACAGGAAAATCAGCACTTATCTGTACAGAAGGTATTGCATTACGTGCGGCCGATTTAATAAACACTTCCTTAAAATTTTTGTGGGCAATTGACTCATTAGTGCAGACAAATAATGTACCTATTTGACAGCCACTTGCTCCCATTTCCAGGTAATTAATTATCATTTCACCTCTTCCTATTCCACCTGCAACAAACACTGGTATTTGTTCATTTTTAAAATGAGGCAATATCTCTTGTGCAAGAACAGAAGTGCTAACTGGACCTATATGCCCACCTGCTTCCATTCCTTCTATTATTAATGCATCTACTCCCATTTTTACTAACCTTTTCGCAAGGCTTAATGCTGGTGCAAAGCACATAACTTTAATGCCCGCACTCTTGATTTTTTCTATATTAGGCTTCGTTGGCAGTCCACCGGCAAGAACTATGTGGCTCACTTTCGTTTCAATACACACATCTATCAACTCACTCAACTTTGGGTGCATAGTAATTAGGTTTACACCAAATGGCTTGTTAGTTAATTGCTGCGTCTCTATGATTTCTTTTTTTAGCAAGTCTGGAAACATTGCACCACATGCAATCACACCAAAACCACCAGCGTTTGAGATTGCTGAGACCAAGTTTCTCTCTGAAACCCAGCTCATAGCACCACCCATTATAGCAAACTCACTGCCAAGAAAATCTGTTCCTTTTTTCCAGAGGCTACTTAACATATAACCTATATCATACGTTTAAAAATGTTTTGTTTATCTATAAATGTGTGTTTTAAGGCGCCAAGTATATGTAAGATTATAAAGAGTACCATAAAATATGCAAGCATCGAATGTAGCTCGTTAGCCGTGTTAGCTAGATCTTTGTTTTGATTAATCAACAAAGGGATATGAAAAAAATATTTGATCTGTTTGCCAGAAGCAGAAGACATGACATAGCCAGATAGTGGCATTAGCACCATCAAAGAATATAAACCAAAGTGTACTGCTTTACTTATATTGATTACAAACCGAGAAAAATTTTCTGGAAGTGGTGGAACATAAGTAAAGACGCGAAAAAATATGCGTACTATGATTAATCCAAGAATAGTGATACCGCAAGCCTTATGAATAGCGTATATGTTGAACTTAATTTCATTGCTAAGTGGTAAGCTTTTCATATAAAGTCCAGAGCAAAGCATACCGATAATAAAAACAGCCATCAACCAATGGATAACCCTTAAACCTAGGCTATATTTATCGTCTTCCATTTTGATTACCGTAAAGTAGCATTTATATAATAGAAAAACTATTTTTCAATCAAAATTATTAAAGCAATTTAGATTTACCGACAATGTAGCTATACAAATTCGACCCAGCCGAGAGTCAAGTAGCAGGCACTGGCATCTAAGTCATAGAAACGGATCAAATGCAAAACTTACTTGACACCCTTCGCCAGCCCCCTTATCATGAAACTGAAGCTATTTATTTATCTTCTCTGTACAGATTAAATGACAAAAAAACTCACGTATCTGGCGTCTCATGTTTAATTTTTTGCACTATGTGCACCTTATGTCTTTATAAAATTCTAGGTTTTTACCTAATATAAGCTAAAATGCGCTTATAAAGCATTTAAAACATAAAAAAACGCCAACTTAAAAAATGGATAGTGAATAACTAGCTACCCTAGGGTTTCTTTTGCCTTTTTTTCTGTTTAGTAAATTTGTTAAACATTTATGACTAAAGGTTAGTTGCATTAAAAAGCAGCTAAATCGCGGTTATTAAGCGTTTAGAATAAAAAAACGCCATACTTGAAAGTATAATGTAAGTAATTAGCCAACCACGGGGCTTCTTTTGCCTTTTTTTTCGTTTGGTAAATTTCTTAATATTTGTAGCTAAACGACAACCGTCATCCCTGTAAAGGTCAAGTATCCCGCTACGTGTTAGCGGCTAAGAGATACCCGGCGGTATGACGGTTCGTGATGGCATGACGATAAGGTTCCAGTGTCAAGCGTTTGGCATGCAAATTTTCTTAAACGTTCGTAAACTCAAACTTTACTTTAGGTCAAACTGCTGTATAGTGGCTTTATAGCTTTAGTTTTACAATGAATATACCCAGTATAGAAAATTGTGATCTTCACAATAAAACCGTCTTACTCAGAGTTGACTTCAATGTTCCTATAAAAGATGGAGAAATTCGTGATGTCACTCGTATTTTGAGAGCATTGCCTACTATTCAGTATTTAGTGAATGCGAGTGCAAAGATTATTATTATATCACATTTCGGACGCCCAAAGGCCAGAGACAATAATCTGTCGCTAAAAAATGTAATTGACACTTTATCGCAGTTACTAAATAAAAAAGTGAAATTTATTGACGATTGCGTTGGTGAAAAAGTACAAAGAGCAGTAAGTGTTATGGATGCAGGAGATATAATATTACTAGAGAATCTAAGATTTTATGAAGGGGAAAAGGAGAATGATGCAAACTTTGCCAGACAATTAGCATCTCTAGTGGATATATATGTAAATGATGCATTTTCTTGCTCTCACAGAGCTCACGCTTCTATTTCACGCATTACAGAATTTTTACCTTCCTATGCAGGATTTTGCTTGCAAGATGAGCTAAAGTATCTTGAAAAAGCTGTATCGTTTAAAGCTAAACCTATTACTGCGATAGTTGGGGGAGCTAAAATATCAACTAAAATAAAAGTGCTTATGAAGCTAACAGAAAAGGTTAATTACCTAGTTCTAGGTGGTGCAATAGCCAATAATTTTTTGTCATTTAGCAAAGTAAATATAGGGAAATCTTTCTTTCAAAATGGTGTTGACGACCTTCTACATAATATTGTTGAAACAGCAAATAAAAACAATTGCAAAATAGTTGTGCCAGAAGACGTTCTGGTTGCAGTAAACTCTGATTACAGCACTAGTATTTCAAGAAGAACTGAGTCCATTTTGGACGGTGATATAATTTTGGATATCGGACCACAAACTTTGAGTACAATAAGCAGTATAATAGCAAGCAGTAAGACTCTGCTGTGGAATGGACCTATTGGTGTTTTTGAACATTCAGCTTTTGCAAGCGGTACAATAGGGGTAATGAAAATCGTAAGTGACTTAACGCACAAAGGAAAGTTAACCAGCATAATAGGGGGAGGCGATAGTCTATCTGCAATAAGCGCTGCAGGCCTTACCGATAAGGATTTTACATATGTTTCCACTGGTGGAGAAGCATTTTTAGATTGGTTAAGTGGCGATGAAATGCCGGGAGTTGCTGCTCTGCAAAAACGATTAGATTAAAACTTTTTTAAATTATTTCTTATAGGCTAGCTTTTTTGTGAACGTGATTATGTCGAAGACAGTTAAACTAATTTTGTGTTTAATAATACCAATAATAGGATTTATTTTTTATATTAAGGATCATTATTTTCACACCGGCTATGTAGAAGAAAATGTTGAAGTCAATTTTGAACCATTTTTCAGTTCACAACCAGCCACCGTTTCAGAATTAACTGACTTCGATAGAGGAGTGTTGAAAGTTTGTGGAGATTGGGGAGCACATCCAGATAAAGAAGATTTCAAAATTTTACTTAGTTGTCCGCAGCATCAAGAAGTAGTGAAAGGAATATATAAGTGATTACGCCAGATGCGGATTTGGAGTTACTTAAAGATGAACTGGCTAACATTTGGTTTACAAATAGTGGAAGTGAAAAAGAAACTATAGGGTTTGGACATATTTTTTGTGGTGAGCCAAACGATAAACTAGGTGGTATGCATTTTGTAGGTAGATATGTTGAAGCTCAAGAAGATAAATGGGCAGGTGCAATTTGGAATGATAAGTCCCTATGCAATAAATCAGATATTAAGCCGCCAGTTTATACATTTGGAATGAAATATTTAGGTAAGGATGGGGAAGTGAAAGTTATAGCATTTCTCATAATAGTCCGAACAGGTCATAGGAAGGCAGAATCAACAGCACGACGAAAGGATTCGAATAGAGGAATGTTTTTCCTGGCTCTGTTTTTTATAGCAAACCAATGATGCTCAATTTTGTTGAAATCTGGAGAATAAGGCGGCAGATACAAAATTTCTGCACCAACCCCTTTAGCAAGCTCGATAATCTTATCAGACTTATGAAAAGTAGCATTGTCAAGAATGACAGTCTGTCCAGGTTCCAAGATCGGTGTCAAAAATTGCTCAAACCATCCATTAAAAACATCCATATTACAGTGGCCTTCAAAGGTTAACGGAACAACTATCTTTCTTCCACTTAAGGCTGCAACCATACTGATTCGTTGAGTTTTCTTTCCAGATTTTAAGGCATAAAACCGCTGTCCTTTCTGGCAATATCCGTAGGGGGTAGTCTTCGGTGTTATCAATGCCAGACTCATCTATATACACTAAGTTTTTAGGTTCTTTTGTCGCTATAATTTTCAAAAATTCAGCACGTTTTTCTTCGTTTCTTTCCTTGTATCCATATGTCTTTTTTTGCGCGTAAATCCAATTTTTTTAAGGGCTCGATAGATCGTTTGGATACTAACGTTGTTCCAAAGTTTAGCCATTTCCGATAGAGTCTTTCCTCCGTGTTCTCTGGCAAATTTGGCAAAGGTATCCCAGTCGGTGATTTTGTGATTGTAACCCCCATTTCCAAGTTTTTTTGATTGAAAGTCTCCTGTTTCTTTTCTTCTTTGCTGCCACTCCCATAAAGTAGTTCGTCCAATCTTAAATCTTGCTGCCACTGTTTCTCTGCTTTCTCCTTCGTCTAGCGCTTCCATTGCTTTTTTTCTTAAATCATAACTATATGCTGCTGGCATTCAACCTCCTTATCATCATCTACCCTTATCCTATCACATCCGGACTTTTATGGAAAGAGCTATAAAGTTAAGTTTTCTGGATCCCAGATGGCTTTGTTGCATCGCTAGCTATGATGGATTAAAGATAAAAAAAGTAGAGAATATCAGTAGCTTATTATTCTGGTATGTATAACAAGAACGGTCAGTGAATACCTAAATTTGAGTAAAAGAAATTTCACTACCACTCACTAATCCGGCTAAAATTCAAGAATTTCAATGCTTTAGCTATTTTCAATAGAATTAAATTTATTAATATAAATAACAAGTTACTATTCTTAAATTTGATCAGATTGATTGCAAAAAAAACAAGATTTTCAATAAGTTGCTTATAATCCTAATTATAGTTAGCCTTTCATAAGTAGCGATGCAACAAAGCCATCCCAGACTGGGATGACACCTCTGGGCACTGCCGTCATAAAGGAACCAGTGTCAGCTACTTGAATGACATCATTTGCTGTGCAATTTACCTTCAAAAATGAATGTTTGTACAGCTGTGTGTCAAGCACTGGAATCTGCCACGCAAATTGCAATGTTCGTACAGTTATGCGTCAAGCCTAAAAGTAATTAGCTAATAGGTTTAATAAAAATTCACATATACAGGAAAGATTGGTAACATTACTTGAATAGAGACCGTTATTGTAATTATGCCGAAACGCACAGATATAGAATCTATATTAGTAATAGGAGCAGGCCCAATAGTTATAGGTCAGGCATGCGAGTTTGATTATTCCGGAACGCAAAGCTGTAAAGTATTAAAAAGTGAAGGTTATAAAGTCATTTTAGTTAACTCCAACCCCGCAACTATAATGACAGATCCTGAGTTTTCTGATGCAACTTATATTGAGCCGGTACTGCCTGAAATCATAGAGAAAATTATAATTAAGGAGATGCCAGATGCAATATTGCCAACAATGGGCGGGCAAACAGCGCTCAATTGTGCAATAAAACTTGCAGATGATGGAGTGTTAGACAAATACAATGTAGAATTAATAGGGGTAAATAGAGAAGCAATAAAAAAAGCAGAGGATAGAGAGTTATTCCGTCAGTCCATGGATAGAATAGGACTGAAATACCCCAAAAGTATCATTATAAAAAATCAAGAACAAATAAAAAAGGCTTTGGACTACGTTGGATTACCAGCAATCATCCGTTCATCATTCACTCTTGGTGGCGCAGGTAGTGGTATAGCATATAATAAAGAGGAGTTTTTCAATATCGCAGAAAGTGCTCTCAAAATTTCGCCAATAAATGAAGTTCAGATAGATGAATCAATTATTGGCTGGAAAGAATATGAAATGGAAGTTATCCGCGATTGTAAAGATAACTGCATAATAGTCTGTTCGATAGAAAATGTTGATCCGATGGGAGTGCACACTGGGGATAGCATAACTGTTGCTCCTGCTTTGACTCTGCGTGACGTAGAATACCAACAGATGAGAAATGCATCTATAGCAGTGCTGAGAGAAATTGATGTTAGTGCCGGTGGTGCAAATGTTCAATTTGCAGTGAATCCTAAAGAAGATGGAAGCCTCGTTGTAATTGAAATGAATCCAAGAGTTTCTCGCTCTTCTGCACTTGCTTCGAAAGCAACAGGCTATCCTATTGCAAAAGTTGTAACCAAACTTGCTATCGGCTATTCGCTCGATGAAATACGTAACGACTGCGCTCCAATAATACCAGCAGCATTCGAACCAGTGATTGATTATATCGTCACTAAAATTCCTCGATTTGAGTTTGAGAAATTTAAGGGGACGAATTGTGAATTATCAACCTCCATGAAATCAGTGGGAGAAGTGATGTCTATAGGCCGCACTTTTAATGAGTCACTACAGAAAGCTTTCCGTTCACTTGAAACTGATTTTACAGGACTTGATGAAGTATTTCCTGAGAACATTGATATTGATCACATAAAATCTCAATTAGCAAAATTGCTACCAAACAGATTACTGATTGCTGCTGACGCAATGCGCCACGGAATTAGCATAGAAGAAATAAATTCGATTACAGGATATGACTTATGGTTTCTGCAAAATATACAGCAAATCATCTTGGCTGAACAAAAAATCAAGGAAAATGGCCTTCCTGAAACTGCATATGAAATGTTAGAGCTGAAAAAAATGGGATTTTCAGATGCAAGATTGGCGAAATTAAGCAATAAGAAAGTAGAGCAAATCGAAGAAACAAGAAAAAAATTTGGCATCAAACAAGTTTATAAGCGTGTAGACACCTGTGCGGCTGAATTTGAATCGAGCACTGCTTATATGTATGGCTGCTATGAGGGAGACATTACAAATAGGACAGAATGCGAAGCGGACATTTCTGACCGAGAAAAGGTTGTCATTTTAGGAAGTGGTCCAAATCGCATTGGTCAAGGTATTGAGTTTGATTATGCATGCGTACATGCAGCTTCTGCCGCCAAAGAAATGGGGTATGAAACAATAATGATCAACTGTAATCCAGAAACTGTTTCAACTGACTACGATACCGCTGATCGTTTATATTTCGCCCCACTGATTGCAGAGGATGTGCTTGAAATACTAAGTAAAGAGCAAGAAAATGGCACACTGGTTGGTGTAATAGTTCAAATAGGTGGTCAAACGCCCTTAAAGTTAGCCAAAGTGCTTAACGAGAGAGGTTTCAAAATTCTGGGAACTCCGTTTGATTCTATTGACCTTGCAGAAGATCGCATGAGATTTAAAAACCTTGCTTTGCAACTTAATTTAAAACAACCTGAAAGTTCTATCTGCCATTCAGTAGAAGAAGCGTTAACCAACGCAGAAAAGGTGGGGTTTCCACTAGTAGTCAGGCCATCATATGTCCTCGGCGGTCAGTCTATGTCGATTAGACACGATACTCAGAGCTTTAAAGAGTACGTCTTGGATCAAACTAAAATCTTTGAGCATGGTTCGCTGCTTCTTGATAAATTTTTAGTCAATGCAGTTGAGGTTGACGTTGATGCTGTATGTGATGGGGAAAAAGTTTTCATTGCAGCGGTCATGGAGCACATTGAAGAAGCTGGTATCCACTCTGGCGATTCAACATGCTCAATACCGACAAATACATTGAGCGACGAAGTAATAAAAGAGATCAAGCTCCAAACTGAGAGAATAGCATTAGCATTAAAAGTGAAAGGTCTGATAAACATTCAGTTTGCTGTTCAAGAGAGAGATGTATACATACTTGAAGTAAATTTACGAGCTAGTAGAACCGTTCCTTTTATTTCCAAGGTAATCAATATTCCTATTGCAAAGCTTGCCACTCAGGTTATTTTGGGTAAAAAATTGAATCAGGAAAACAAGCCTTTCAATCATTTTGCAGTTAAAGCTGCTGTTTTTCCATTTACCCGCTTTGCAGGAGTGGATACTTTACTTGGTCCTGAAATGAAATCAACAGGAGAAGTGATGGGAATCGACTCATCTTTCGAAGCTGCACTTGCAAAAGTGCACATGGCTGCAGGATACAAGTTACCAACAGAAGGAGCAGCTCTGGTTTCAGTAAAAGATGATGATAAAGAGTATATATTGCCTGTTGTACGAATGTTGAAAGAACTGAGTTTTGAAATATATGCAACCAAAGGTACGGCTTTGTATCTGAACAATAACGGCATTGCTGCAAAAGCTGTAAATAAAGTGAGAGAAGGCAGACCCCACATAGTTGATATGCTCAAAGATGGAAAAATAAATCTAGTGATCAATACCTCAAAAGATGTGAAATCAGTCTCAGACAGCAAAGATATTCGCAGAACTGCTATTTTGCAAAATATAGCTTACAGTACCACAGCTTCTGGGAGTAAAGCGTTAGTGCTTGCAATTCAATATGTAAAGAATAGCAAATTGGAAGTGAAATCATTACAGCAGATACAAAACGGTTAAATATCAAAACTAGAATAATTCACTCTCAAAATGCTAAAGAGAACATAATAAAAAGATGGAAATTTTGAAGGAAATAGTATACCTAAAGAATCAACTAGCGTAATTGAACAGCCAAATGCTGCAACGAATACTCCACAATCTTACCTAGAGGACACTTCCCTTATATGTTAAGAACAAGTCTTTATAAATATCAAAGTAGTGATATTAAAGACACACAGAGAAGAGGAACCGTCACGCCCCTTGATTATAAGAATCGTTGTTCAGCAAGGTTCTCTTCTCTGGTTTATTATACTGAAAGTTCCGAACAACTGATTGAGCTTTTAGGCTCGTATATAAGGCTGGAAAATGCAGTATATGTTATTATTACGGAGGAATTATGAATTCATCAAACATTATTGCTGGCATTGATGTTAGCAAAAGTAAATTAGATCTCCACATTCACCCACTTGAGCATTATAAAATATTTGAAAACAATGTACAATCCATTGATGAAATGCTGGACTTTTTACGTTTGCATAATGTAACCAAAATTGGTCTTGAGGCAACTGGTGGATACGAAAAATTATGTGCCTATACTTTACTAAGCAATGGTTTTGAGGTGTACGTCATTCAACCAAGGTGGGAGAGACTATGCTAAAAGCCTTGGTATTACTACAAAAACTGATAAAATAGACTGCAGTATCATCTCACGTTATATTAATAATACAGATATGCGTGTTACTCCTTTAACAGTTAGTAATGGTAATATTGATTGCTTGAAACAAAAATTATCTCGTAGAAACCAACTTGTAGAAATAGCAAAAATACAAAAAACCCAAATCCAACAGGTAACTGATACATCTATAATCAAACAAATAGAGGAACTTCTTGCAATTTTACGTAATCAAATTAAAACTTTAGAAGATGAAATGATTACATTTATCGATCAAAACCAAGAGCTTAAAAGAAAATATATATCAATAACTATATAGTAGCGGGATGACGGTTTTTCAAATTGTCGGTAAATCTAAGTCAGTTTAGCTATAGGCAGCAATTTTCTGTATTTATTTTAAATTGAAGAAAGCTCAAATGAAAGATCGTGTTTTGCTAAAAATCACAGAATGCAGTCTGGTTACTATTTAAAAGGATATGTTCAAAAAACTGTGTCAAATCAACTCATACACTTCATTACCAACTTCATGATGAAGTTCCGCAGTTGGATGGAAATAATCAAAAAAGAAATAATCCTTTAGTGTTTCTTTGCTACACCCAGGGTTATAGTGAACGTCAAGTTCCCCTTTAAATATCAACTTTAAGAGTATTTTTATATTTTCTTTAAATCTCCCAACTTGGTCTGCAATGTTCGATGTGCATGCATCTTGACAATTTAAACCTTTGCTCTTGTATTCGCTAAACATACTTCTCATTTTAGAGTTAAGATCAAATGCTTTTATTTCAAGATTTGTACTTTTCTTCATATAATCTAAGCCTTTAGCCAGTTTTGCATTGAAACTCTCCGTGAGCTTTGTAGCTAGTTCCCTTGCTTCTTCATCTCTATTAAAAGCTGGTATTGAGCCAACTTCAGGTGCATTTGCAACAACTACATGCTTAACACCATGTTCATTTAGAACCTTAAGTGCATTACATATTTCACTCACTGCTTGTTCCAACACTTCTTCCGCTTTAGTATCGTCATAAGCAGTGGCAACCATAACATCATTTCCGCCGATTATGATGCAAAATAAATCTTCTTTACCTATATCTGGATGATGTTTAATTACCGCATCTAGCTGGTTAGCTAAACGAAATTTATTGAAGAAATAAGAAAAAATAGGGTCAAAAATTTCAGATGCTGTTGCATATGAAACTGCGTAATTCTGACCTTGCTGTTCGTGGCATCTCCCAAAAAATGAATAACTCCACCCAGGTTTAAATTCATCTAAATCTAAATATTTTGCTATATATTCAACAGCAGTAGGGCCATTGCTAAAAGATCTTCCTTGATAAAAAGGATCATCAAATTTTACGCTTTTTGCAAAGGATAAATTATTTAAAATTCCAATGATTGCGCCATTATCGGATAAGCTATCACCCAGAACATAAAAATTTCTATACTTTGAATTAGAATTGTCATTTTTGTTTGTCATAATATTTACCGTAGATTAGCATGTTGTTTCATTAGATTCATAGAAAAAGAAAAATAGCGGTGAAATTATACAACTTTGGCCTAACTTGCTCTCCACTTTTTCCGGGCAAAATCAGCTTCTTCTTAACTTGACACGTATACTTAAAAGAACCCTCTAAGTTTTCTAGCACGGCTTGGATGTTTCAACTTGCGCAGTGCTTTTGCCTCTATTTGCCTAATTCTCTCACGTGTTACATTAAAAATTTTTCCTACTTCTTCTAAGGTATGTTCCTTCCCATCTTTACCAAGGCCAAAACGCATTCTTAAAATTCTTTCTTCCTTTGGTGTTAAAGTTGCAAGAACATTGGTTGTAATGCCACGCAAGTCAGCAAGTATTGCAGCATCCTCTGGCCTGGAGACTCGCTTGTCTTCTATACAATCACCAAAGGTACTACTATCATCTTTTCCTGTTGGAGCTTCAAGACTTACTGGATCCCTTACTATTTTCATAACTTTGCGTATTCTTTCCAGTGGCATTGTCAGTTCTACACTCAATTCCTCTAACGTCGGCTCTCTTCCCATCTCATGAGTCATCTTTCTTAATGCTCTGTTGATTTTACTGATAATTTCCACCATATGAACTGGTATTCTAACTACTTTAGACTGCTCAGGTATTGCTCTAGTGATTGATTGTCTTACCCACCAAGTGCCATAAGTTGAAAATTTATATCCACGTTTGTAATCAAACTTATCCACGGCCTTCATAAGACCAATATTGCCTTCTTGTATCAAATCAAGCAGATCAAGGCCTCTTTTTGAATACTTCTTAGCAATGGAAACTACTAGCCTTAAGTTAGCCTTAATCATTTCTTGCTTTGCTTCAGAGACTTCTCGTTCGTGTTTTTGTATTCTCTTGATTAGCTCCTTAAATTCTTGTACGTTATCTTCCTGTATATGCTGCTTAATACCGTTCAAGGTACTAGCTATATGTTCAGAGTTATCGTCTATAAACCTTAAAAATTTGTTTTTTAATTCACCTGTAAAAGAGGACTGATTTTCATTGATCTTTAAAAGACTTATCTTTTTCAATTCGTGCTTTAAAAGCACGTCATCATAAACTTTATAGAAACTTTCTCTATCGATATCGTATTTTCTAGCCTCAGCAATAAGATTAGCCTCTTCAAGCGTAATGGATCTATTTATCTTATAAAGTTCTTGTGTAATTCTGGCAACAGCAGCATCATTTAACTTAATTTGTAATGCTATAGACCATATTTGATTATACAAATTTTCTAGCTCATTAGAGAAATTTTTAGAATTTTTTCTTAATATCAACGCTTCATTTGTTAAAGTAATTATCTCATCCAATGCAACTATGACCTTTGGCAATAAGTCACTTTCCATTTCAAGAATAGAAACATTTAAATTGACTGAACTTATATCTTCATTATTACCGTCTTTCTCATCATCACTACAGTACTCAGCATCTTCAGAAACATCCTCAGAATCCTCAACATCTTCAGCACTTTCTTCACTCTCTTCACTTTCTTCTTTGGGTACCACATTAAAATCAGAGTTATAAATTGCATCTAGATCTATAATTTCTCTCAGTAAGAGAGCTCCATTACTTAAATCATCACGCCATACTTTTATCACCTTTAATGTTACTGATGTTTCAATTATTGCACGTAACATGTTATGCTTTTCAGATTCAATTTTTTTTGCTATCTCGATTTCATCTGCCCTTGATAAAAGCTTTACGGAGCTCATGTCTTGTAAATAAATCCTCACTGGATCATCATTTTGTACTAAAGTTGCAGTAACATTTGGCGATGTGTCATCATCATCAAGTTTACTATCATCACTGTTGGAAGGAATATCTTCTTCATCTTCGCTACTTTCAAGCACATTAATTCCGGAATCCTGCAATAAAGATATAGCATCATCTATAAAGTCAGACGAAAAATTTTCATCTGATAATTTATCATTTATATCATCAAAGGTAATAAAACCACCCTTTTTTATACTCTTAGTTACCAGATCTTTGATAATTTTTTTCTTATCTTCTGCATCATTAATAGTTGACATCATTACCTTTATAGTTTATAATTTTATTTCTTATTAACAAACAAACTTACAACGAGCAAGTCTATAATTTTACTTTTAACTTGTGGCTATTTGTTACTTCATATAGTTTAAGATACTGTTAATTTATGTACACTTGTCTTAATCGATTGTTCCATACTTTTCTTCCATTTTTACTGCTATGGATAATCCAACTGAAAATGTTGCAATTCCAACCACTATAGCAGTAAGCATTAAAACATGGGGTATAGGATTGCTATATGAATAAAAATTTGAAACCAATATAGGAGGCAAGGAACTTTTTATATATCCTAGAGATATGTAAAATAACAAAACAGATGCTTGGAAGACGCTTACCCCTATCATTTTCTTGATTAAATTTTTATCGTTTATAATAATATATAAACCTAGCACCATTAATACAATAATAATCGTATAATTATATAAAGTCATTGTTTTTTCCTACGAGCAAAATTTATATATATAATTAACATAGAGGAGCAGACAGTAAATGCTACACCTAATTCCACCAAAAAAATACCTAATTTTTGACCGGTTCTATTATTGGTTAACAAGATATCATAAGATAAAAAATTTTGGCCAAGTAAAGTTGTTGCAACGCCCGTTCCTCCATAAATTAAAATACCTAACACGTTAGTCAATCTAATCACAGAATAAGGTATTGCTTTTAGAGTTGTAGATACACCAAATAGCATTGAATATAATATTATCCCGGAGTCAATAATTATTCCTGCTTGAAAACCTCCACCCGGAGTGTAATCACCGTGAAATTGTATGTATAAACCAAATAAAATGATAAAAGGTATCATCAAAAATGTTACTGCATTTAATATCGGATCTTTAATCATTTTCTTTTTCTTCTTTTAATATCAACGTTATACAAAGCGCAGCAGTAAAAACTACTATAGTTTCTCCAAACGTGTCATAACCACGAAAGCTTGCCAAAATAGCTGTCACTATATTAGGAATACCGGTAGCTTTTTCGGTATTTTCCACATAATAAGGAGCAACATGCAAGTGGATCGGAGCATTGTGGCTGCCAAAATCTGGCAATTGAATCATAAAATATGACAAACATACAGCCAGAAATAACATAAAAAAAAGCGTTATAGGGTTATGAGATAGATTTACTTTATGATTCTTTATCAAGGAGAGTGCTGCAAACGTAAAAACTGTACTGAGCCCCGCACCAACAGAAGCTTCAGTAATTGCAACATCAGGTGCATTCATAATTAAGTATATAAGCGCAATCAGTGAACTAAATACACACATTAGAACAGCACTTACGACTAAATGTCGCGAGAAAACTATAAAAACCGTAACTGTTAGTAACAACAAAAGTAACACTACATTTAATATTTCTAACACCTTAGCCTTCTTTAACAGTTTTTTTCTTAACTTTATAATGAGTGCGCGCTAAAATATAGCTATTAGTTGAGTTAGCTACCCATATTATAAAAATTAATAATACTATTTTAACAGTATTGATTGAAAATCCATTCTGCAAAGCAAAACCAATTAACAATAACGTTGCACCGCTAGAATCTGTAATACCTGCTGCATGTAACCTAGTATAGAAATCAGGAAATCTGATCACCCCTATATTTGAAATAATTATCAAACAAATACCTAAAAATATGAAAATGGATCCTATCATAAATTATCAAAACAACATTAATCTCATTAGTGCTATAGTTGATATAAAGCTAACGCTAGCATACAACAATGCTATATCAATTAAAAAAAAATTATTCAGAATGATTGATATTGCTGTTATAAGTACAACTACTTGCGTTGAGAAATTATTGAACGCTAAAACCTTATTGTACACATCATTTGACTTAGACACTATGCAACACAACATTACACTCATACAGAACAACAGTGTATAGATAGCAATGCAAATCATTTAAAGACTATGTAACTTCAGTAGATTTCTAAACGGATACTTCTTCATCGCCATCTTGATCATTTATTTCATCATCTATTTCACCATCCACTTCATAATCTTGGCTTTCTTGACTTGCATCAAGATCTGTGTTATCAGAAAAATTTAATAAATTCGCTAGCTTACTTGTATTACTGCTGTAAACATTATTCATATTTCCTTTCATGTATTCCTTGCATCTACCTACCAAAAGGCTAAACAGCTCATGAGTATCCACCTGTTTTCCTGCTATTTCATGTAAGGAAACTATGGTATTTTTATGACCTTTAAACTTAGCTGCTTGAATTGGATTACTTGCCCCTGTATTTAAATCATGTGTTCTTTGACTTGCCAACAGAACCAATTTGAAACGGTTACTTGCCCGTTCTATACACTTTTCTACAATAGACTCAGCCATAAGATACTACCTTAATAAGTTTTATACTATATCACAAAAAACAAGTTGTCAACTTTGTATCTATTGCGATTCAACTTCATGTTTTACTTTTTCTGCCTCAGATTTTATTTCTTGGCTTTCTCTCATCGTGATTGTTATCTCATGATCAAGTTTTTTTAGAAATCCTAACAATCGCTCTAAAGAAAAACCATCTATTTTACCATTTTTAATTTGCGATACCTTTGGCTGATCAATACCAAGTTTCTCAGCTGCAAAAGCCTGAGTCCAAGCATTTTTTTCTACAATTTTATTTATTATATAAAGCAACTTTGTTTTTATTCCTGCACTGTCTAAGTTATTTAACGATATTATTTCCATAATTCTTACACTCACATATCAATTAACTTTATTAAATATTATAACATGATATTAATATACTAAGATATTAATATCATGTAACTTGTCAATAATTATATGATATCAATATTTAAAACTTTAAGTTGATTATATATTAATATTTTTATCAAATTTCTAGTAATTTTAAATTACCATTTTACCATCAGTCTATCTGAAAAAACCATTTATAGAAAGAACAAGCTAAGATTACAAAGCTTGAAATACAAAAATAATTATTTTATAAATTTATCTTACATAAGAAGTTTATATCTCTATATCTTAATATAAATATTTATTTAAATTTTTAAAATTTCTATTTTAACGAGAATTCTATATATTATATTTATAATATAATTTAAATATTTGTTGCTTTTTAGCTGGAACATTATTTAGTTAGTAAGTAAAATTGTGTTGAATATGACAAAAATAAAAAAAGATGTTGCTGTTATTATGGGAAGTGAGTCAGATTACACCACTATGGTCCATACTGTTGATATGTTAAAAGCATTAGAAGTTTCACATGATATATTCATAATATCTGCACATAGAACGCCAGAAAGGCTCTTCAATTTTGCTAAATCTGCACAAGAAGAAGGTTTTAAGGTTATTATAGCTGGTGCAGGAGGTGCAGCTCATTTACCTGGTATGGTTGCGTCACTAACTTGTTTACCAGTTATCGGTGTTCCTGTGCATAGTAAACAATTAAATGGGCTGGACAGCCTACTCTCTATAGTTCAAATGCCAAAGGGTGTTCCAGTTGCAACCATGTCTATAGGAGAAAATGGAGCATATAATGCTGCCATTACTGCCGTATCTATATTGTCAATTTCCAACAGTGAAATTGCAGGTAGGTTAAAAAAGTGGAGAGAGAAACAGACCAAAGAAGTAAAAGAGAAACCAGTTTCATAATAAATCTATGGCAATAATTCTTTTAGACACAAAAACCATAAACCGTATAGCAGCGGGGGAGGTGATAGAAAGGCCAGCAAGTGTAGTAAAGGAATTAGTGGAAAATGCAATAGATGCTGGAAGTTTAGAAATAGAGATTAAAATAGAAAGTGGTGGGCGTAACCTTATTATTGTGACAGATGATGGTAACGGAGTAGAAAAAAACGATTTAGAACTTGCGTTTATGCGCCATGCTACTTCAAAATTGAGCGACAATGAGTTGATAGAAATCAAGCATCTTGGCTTTAGAGGAGAAGCTCTGCCTTCAATAGCAGCAGTAAGTAGGATAAAATTATCGTCTAAGGCAAGAGAAGCAAATGAAGCATGGTCTATAAGTTATGAGGGTGGAGAGAAAATAGGGGAGCAAACTCCTTACTCTTTATCACAAGGCACACATATTGAAGTACGAGATTTATTTTTTGCCACTCCAAATAGACTAAAATTTCTAAAAACTGAAAGAGCAGAAACTCAAAGCATTGTTGATATTGTAAACAACCTAGCAATGATTAACTATCATATAGGGTTTACTCTCACTTCAGGTAATAAAAAGCTCTTAAAATACGCTAAGCAGACTTCGTTATTTCATAGATTGTGTGAAGTAGAAGAAGAATTTCAGGGCAGTTCTCTGGAGATCAATGAAGAAGAAGACGACATTAAACTTACGGGACACATCTGTAAGCCGACCGTCAATCGTGGTAAGTCCACTCAGATCTATACGTTTGTTAATGGAAGGCCAATTAAAGATAATTTACTTATTGGCGCAGTTAGGTATGCATATCATGATTTTATTCCAAGCGATAGGTATCCTTTCGCAGCGTTACATTTAGAGATACCTTATGATCAAGTAGATGTAAATGTGCATCCAAATAAGTCAGAAGTAAGGTTTCAGAATAAGAAGCTCATATATGAGATAGTGACAAGAGGATTAATTAAAGCATTTTCAAGAAGGATAGGCACCTTTCTAGCGCATGACCAGAAAATGGATTCAACATTGCCAGATCCTTTTGATAAACCTAATGTTCAAAATGAAAGAAGGCCAAGTCCTTTTGAAAATCAACTAATAAAAGAATTTGCTTCTCCAAATGAAAGAGTAAAAAGCTTATCAGAACAGTCAAAATCGTTTGATTATACCGGCATACAGAAATTACCATCACAAGCGGAGACTATGGTTCTAGAAAAAAAGGTGTTAGAGCAAGTTGATTTGATAGAGAGCCACCCGCTCGGGTTTGCACGCTGTCAGGTCTATAATACTTACATTATTGCCGAGGTAAGAGACAAATTGATTATAGTCGACCAGCATGCAGCCCACGAAAGGCTACTATATGAATGCTTAAAACAAAAATCAAGTATAAAAAGACAAAAACTACTTCTTCCTGAAACGGTTGAAATCAAAAATCAAGCCGGAATGGAGATGATTGAAGTTTATAAAGATAAGTTATTTGAAATGGGTTTTGATATTGAGATCAAATCAGAAAATAAAGTGATAGTAAAAGAAATCCCTGCAATTTTGGGAGCAATAGATGTGAAAGAGATGCTAATTAATATAGTCGATAGATTAACGGAAATAGAAGATACATTGCCAGTAGAAGATAAAGTGAACAAAATATTGGCCACTATCGCTTGTCATGGATCAATTAGAGCGGGTAGAAAAATGAGGTTAGATGAAATGAATGAGCTGCTGAGACAAATGGAAAAAACCCCATATTCCGGGCAATGCAACCACGGAAGACCAACTTATATAGAAATGAAACTCAGTGATATTGAAAAACTTTTTGAGCGCAGGTAATGAGGTTGCCATAAATATGTAAGTGCTCCTTTCTCGTCATCCAAGTAGCTCATAGAAACGAAAAAACTTCCTTGACAAACTCCGTCAGCCCCCTTATCATGAAAGTGAAGCTATTTATTTATCTTCTCTGTACAGATTAAATGACAAAAAAACTCACGAATCTGGCGTCTCATGTTTAATTTTTTGCACTATGTGCACCTTATGTCTTTATAAAATTCTAGGTTTTTACCTAATATAAGCTAAAATGCGCTTATAAAGCATTTAAAACATAAAAAAACGCCAACTTAAAAAATGGATAGTGAATAATTAGCTACCCTAGGGTTTCTTTTGTCTTTTTTTCTGTTTAGTAAATTTCTTAAACATTTATGACTAAAGGTTAGTTGCATTAAAAAGCAGCTAAATCGCGGTTATTAAGCGTTTAGAATAAAAAAACGCCATACTTGAAAGTATAATGTAAGTAATTAGCCAACCACGGGGCTTCTTTTGCCTTTTTTTTCGCTTAGTAAATTTCTTAATGTTTATAGCTAAACGACAACCGTCATCCCGCTACGTGTTAGCGGGATCTCTTGTTAGCGCCGTGGCGGTATGACGTCTCGCTTGCAACCTATAGCTTTGTCATCCCAGTGCCTTGACTATTTGGATCCAGAAAACTTAGCTTCGAGTCAAGTAGACTGCAAATAAAAACTGGATTCCAGCGTCACGCGCTGGAATGACACCCTGACAATCGTCATCCCGCTACGTGTTAGCGGGATCTATGTTAAGAGATACCGCGGCGGTATGACGTATAGAAACTAAAAAAGTTCTTTTTTAAAAAACTTAAGTTATACTTATAAGTATTTGATACTTTTTATAGTGATTATGTCGAGTTTAAGCTGCCTTTATGGTGATAATGCAGAATTTGTAGAAGAGATGTATAGCCGTTATCTGCAGGGCGATAAATCAATCGGGGAAGATTGGAACAGAATTTTTTCAAGTAATTTAGAAGTTAAGAAAACGGAGACCTGCAGTCCGCAGCATGTAACCAAGACGGATGATTCGGCTTCTGATTTGGCAAATTTCTTTAGGTCCTACGGTCATTTTTTTGCAGACCTTAACCCGCTATCACCAAATGAAAATCAAGAAATAGATTATCAAAAATATTCAAATTTATCCCCAGCACGTGACGCTGAAATCTATAGAGATATTTACTGCAAGAATATCGGTTTTGAATTTATGCATATTTCCTCTTATGAGGAGAGAATGTGGCTGCAAGAAAAAATAGAAAGTCAGAGCTACAAACTGGATTCGCGAGACAAAAAAGAAATACTGAGGCACTTGATCGAATCTGAGATGTTCGAGCAATTTCTCCATATGAAATTTCCTGGATATAAACGCTTTTCTATTGAAGGTGGAGAATCAGCTATTGTTGCAATTGAGAGAATCATCAGTGATTCTGCAGCTTTTAGTATTGAAGAAATAGTCCTTGGCATGGCTCACCGCGGACGACTCAATGTTCTAACCAAAGTTATGGGAAAAGAATATGCAGCAATGCTGTCTGAATTTCAAGGCAATCTTGCATACCCAAGTGGTCTTGAGGTGTCCGGTGATGTTAAATATCACCTTGGTTATTCTTCTGATCGAGCACTTGCCAGTGGCAAAAAAATACATTTAAGTTTATGCCCTAATCCATCTCACCTTGAAGCGGTAAATCCGGTTTTGGCTGGAAGAATAAGAGCAAAACAGAATATAAGATCTGTGCTTGGAATATCAATTCATGGTGATGCGGCTTTCATCGGTCAAGGAGTGGTTGCTGAAACTTTAACCTTAAGCAATATTGAAGGCTATAAAGTGGATGGGATTGTGCACATTGTCATTAATAACCAAGTTGGTTTTACTGCTAATCCGTGTTGTGCGCGATCCTCTTTTTATTGCACTGACATAGCAAAATCAATAGAAGCTCCAGTGTTTCACGTTAATGGAGATAACCCTGAAGCTGTGAGTTTTGTTGCGAATTTGGCGATGGAATATAGGCAGAAATTTAAAAAGGACGTAGTGATTGACATAATATGTTACCGCAAATATGGCCATAATGAGGGTGATGAACCGAATTTCACTCAGCCACTTATGTATAAGGCGATATCAAAGCATAAAACTCCTGGAACATTGTATGAAGAAAAATTGACTGCAGAGAAAGTATTAGATGGCGATGAAGTAAATAAATTGCGCAGTGAATTCAGGGCAAAATTAGATAAAAGTCTTGCTGAATCAGCGGCTTACACTCCAAAAAAAGCTGACTGGTTCGGTGGAGTGTGGTCAAAATTAAGAAGAGCAAAGTTGAACGATTTGAGCGAATACTACACGGATTCTGGTGTTCCGCCAGATGAGCTGAAAAAATTAGGTGTGCATATAAATAGCAATATCCCAAGTAACTTTAACATTAACAATAAGGTTAGAAAAATACTCGATGGCAGAATAGACAGTATAAATTCCGGTAGTAATATAGACTGGGCAACTGCCGAAAGTCTTGCGTTTGCATCACTGCTTACAGAAGGAATAGGAGTGTGTTTATCAGGACAAGACTCTGGTCGTGGAACTTTCTCGCACCGTCATTCAAGGCTTGTTGATCAGGTAACAGAAGAAGCATTTATTCCGCTAAACAATATAAATGAAAAGCAAGCTCACTTTGAGGTCATAGATAGCGCACTATCTGAGTATGCTGTAATGGGCTTTGAATATGGATATAGCCTTGATTCCCCGTATTCACTGGTGCTCTGGGAAGGACAATTTGGTGATTTTGCAAATGGTGCACAAATTATGATCGACCAGTTTATCGCATCTGCAGAAACAAAGTGGTTGCGATCAAGCGGTCTAGTTTTATTGCTGCCTCATGGTTATGAAGGACAGGGACCTGAGCATAGCTCCGCACGTATAGAGAGATTTTTGCAACTCTGCGCAGAGGATAATATGCAGGTAGTTAATTGTTCCACTCCGGCGAATTACTTCCATGTCTTACGCAGACAAATGCATAGAGACTTTCGTAAGCCTTTGGTAGTGTTTACACCTAAATCGCTACTGCGTCATAAAAGAGCAGTTTCTAACCTATCCGATTTTGAAGGAAAATTCCTCACGGTGATTCCAGAATGTAGAAAAGGTTTAGTTTCAAGTGATAAAGTACGAAAAGTTGTAATATGCAGCGGTAAAGTTTATTACGATATAATTGAAATGCTTGAAACACAAAAAATAAACGATATAGCAGTAATACGTTTGGAGCAATTCTATCCTTTTCCTGCAGATAAACTAAGTAATGAACTTGAAAAGTACAAAAACGCTGAAATTATATGGTGTCAGGAAGAACCAAAAAATATGGGAGGATGGTTTTTTGTCAACCCATTGATAGAAGAAGTGTTATCTAATCTCGATATCCAAGCAAAAAGACCTAAGTGTATCGCAAGACCTGCTGCTGCATCTCCTGCATGTGGTTATGTTAGTGTTCACACTCAGCAGCAGGAGGAGATTTTAAAGCAGGTTATGCAGGGGATCTAGCACAATTGTGCAAATATTGAAGCGAAAGCTGGCAAGCGAACATTGTTCATCAGATCTTGACGCTGGGCACTGCAGCCAGGCGCAATAGAAAACGCATTACACCAATAAAGCCCTTTTGACCCCAGTTATGGATTAACCAACACAGTAAGGCTTAGAAATAGAAGGCTTTTTTGACTGCATGGAATATGAAATTAATGTAGAAAAAATATGTACCAGAAAATTTATTGGCGATCTGTGCCGTGTATGTTCAAGCTCAAATTTATTTTTTAAACAACCAAAGACTGTCTCAATAATCGACCTTTTTCTCAATAAAGCCTTCTCTTTTAGTGAGATTAGTGCGTTTTTCATGCCTTTTTTCACTTTAGTGACAAGCTTTAAACCTCTATCGAAGAGTTCCTCAAAGAGCTCCTTCTTGATATAGCCTTTATCTCCGAACAAAAGTCCTGTCAGTCTTTTAGTTATAGTTGGCACAGGTATCAACGTTACCTTTGGTTAGAGTAAGTGATTGAATTTCTCCAATTTCGTTAATCACCAAGTGCAATTTAAAGCCAAAAAACCAACCATACGTGCTCTTACCAATTTCTGCTAAACCATCAAAAACTTTGTTCCTAGAGATCCTTTTCTTGTGGCAAATGGCAATCGTAGAAGTGTCAATGTAGGAAGTACCTGTCATTTTCGCTTGTTCGCAGAACCATTGAAGAAGTAATGCTAAATACCGTAAAACTCTCGGCTTTAAGGCAATAAATCTGTGATATGAAGGCATCTTTGAAAATTCTGATCTATAGAGTAACTTAAGGTAACAAAGATAAAAAGCCTTGAAGTTTTTACATGGCGATTGGTGGTATAACAGGATTATGGTTAGCATTTCTGAGTGCGCTATTTCTGGTACTCTGGTTGGTTTTTTGCCATTTGATAAGAACTTATTTGCAAAATTTTCATCTACTACACGACAAAAATCCTCGACGCAGCAGTAAAGTTCTGTAATATCTTTCTTCATGGGTAACCTCTTAAATTATTGTTAAAATACTTGAGTTTACCCTATTTCCCTCTTTATTAATTCTACTTTTATCTGTTTTCTAATCCATAACTGGGGTTTACAAAGAACATCGACAATACTTTGCTTTTTAGCGGCAATTTCGGGATCTAAAATAGTAGCTAAGAATTCAACATCGTGAATAGCAGCTAAGCCAGTGAAGCCTAAAATATCGTTCAAGAAATGAATGAGGATATCTTTATTCTTCTCGGTGCCAAATATTCTTTTAAAGGCATAATCATTGCGTGCATCAAGAAACTTCGAAAGAGCCATAAGAAATCAACCTAAAAAGCATTAATAATTATACACAATTGTGAAGAAATATTCAACGTTTTTATGCTAAAGTCTATTAAAGTTAGCAAAATTTCAAGAGTTGGGGAAAATTACCTTCATAAATGACCCTAGAATGCTACCACGCACCTTAATGTTATATTTTATCATCTTTTACAACTCCCTCTATAAACCCCAGCAAATGAATTCATGAGCTATAAAGAGCTTTAAAAACACTTATTTTGGGTATGAGAGACTAACCTTCTAAGAAACTCTTTCTGCTAGTAGCTCTTTTTTAATCAAGACACAACCAAATTCACTAGCTTTCTTGCTTAGAGTCTTCACTATTTTTTCCTTATATAACTTTTCATAGTAATCAATGCCCTTCTCTACATATTCCTGTCCATACTTTAGCATACTATAAAAAATGCACGCCAATTTCCTAGCCGTAGCGGTAATCGCTTTCGGTGCTCCTAGTCGTTTTTTTAACCTTCTGCAATATGCACCAATCCCACTGTTGCTTCTTGACACACACTGGGCAGCCATCCTAAAAGCATTTGCAGCACGAGCAATAACTTTGCGAGTTCTCGTCCCAAATACTTTTTCCCCTGTAACTTTATTAGCAGGACTTAGCCCCAACCAAGAAGTAAAGTGCTTCTCTGATGGCCATTTATCGTGGTTCAAACCAACTTCTGAGATAATTGTTTGTATAGTTAGCACATCAAGCCCAGGAACTTTAGTAAAATCAATACCGGTTACTCTATACAGTTCTTCGTGTAAAGGAAAGTCTGGTCTGTTTTTTGAAAACCTATTCTTTATTTTGCTGCATCGCTTATTCTCGTCAGATTTTGTTTCAAATGTTTTGTAATATTGTTCGATGCTTTTGTCGCATTCTGCTATTTTTTCCTGATAAATATTATACAATTCAAATTCTTGCTTTAACACAAATAAGAGTTCCTTTCTGTAGTCGCCTTTTAGCGCTTTTGCCATGGTAGATCTATCATTTCTTATCCGTACATCTCTCAATTCTGATAATTTTTCAGGATTCCTTTCACCTTCAATTATTGCTTTGATAATTTGCATACCGGTCACTCCAGTAATATCACTTATGACTTTGTGTAATTGAACGTTCATTTGAATTAACGCTTTTTGCATACGTAGAATATGTGTGGATGCACTTTCAATCAGGTTGCTACGTTGCCTAACGTAATTACGCAACACACACATTTGATCATCAGGTCTAAACGACCCATGGAGTAATCCATAGCTGTGTAATTGTTGTAACCATTGACAGTCTTGAACGTCGGATTTTCTACCAGGCACGTTCTTAATATATCGTGCATTTACCAATTTTACCTCAAATCCATATGACTCAAGTATTTGAAACAAAGGAATCCAATATACTCCTGTTGATTCCATAGCTACTGTTCTAACTTTACATTTCTTTAACCACCCTGCTAAGTTATGAAGATCAACTGTAAAGCATCCAAATTTTTTGACACGTTGTTCATCTCTTCCTTCAGGTACACATACATAATGTACAGCTGAGCCGATATCAATTCCTGCTGTATCAGGATTCACTATTTCTAGTTTACTTTTTGCCTTTATCATGGTAATTATCCTACTATAACTTATAATGGAGAAGCACTTAAGCTTGGGACGGTTAGATTATACAATCTTCTAATCGAGGTAGTCATAATAGACTCCATCAGTGGTTTAACCGTTCCTCCAAAACCACGCTCCTAAACGGGCACTTAAGCACCATTGATCAGTCGGTTATAACTGCAGAAGTACTTCTTGATAAATTATATATAAAAATTGCTATGGAAGTGAAGAAATAGTTTCTTTCCGGTTTAACAAGATTTTTTTCTTGTTCGACGCTCCTAAAGAGAAGGAATTACTAAAGTTGCAATTGATAGAGGGCTCACTTTACGTAAACAATATAGAGATTCTAAATAAGAAAGCTGTAGCATGTATGAAAGTTTTTCGCATATTATTTGAACAATTTTTGAATGATTGTAAAAAAGAATTACCCCCTGAAAAACACATGTTGCTTAGCATAACTGAAATAGAAAAGCGCCTAAATCTTGATCCAGAAGCAGACCCAGAACATCACATCAGAAAACCACTAAACACAATCCAAAGAACAATAAAAACCACATTAGCTAAAAAGTTAGGATTAAACATCGAACGTAATGATGTGATTCAAACAGTTGGTTGGCCTGGATCATCACGTAAAGATTATGGCTACCGTATTAACCCTTTTACTTTGGTTATAAAAGCAACTCGTTAAGTTTTAGAGATACTAAGTAACCAATTAAGCGCCATAAGTTACGTAAAATATCGACTATACAAATCTGTCTCATACATTAAAAAAATTTCTTTACAACTAAAGTAAAACGTGATAAGATTAACATGGGGTGTTTACTTCTAAGTTAGGACATGGTGTTAATCGGCTTTTAAGGGCTGTTATAAGCGTTCTTTAGGTCAAGGTGGTATAATTGTACCCTTGGGTCATAGAGTCTTTTTAAAACGCTATTATAAATTGTTTTGTCTTTCACTTTTAGGTCCTTCATCTTTTTTTTCAAGTTGTTCAAAATGCAATAGTAGGTTTTTCGTATTTTTGTCTCTGTGTTGTATTTCTATTAGTGACTACTTTTCCAAACTTCTTTCTTTTTGCTCAAAAGTTACTATGAACCATTACTATAGTTATTGTATTTTATATTAGTTTATTATTATATCATTTATTATTATTTATATATATAATATATAAGATTCTCGGAAAGTGGAAATCAGCCACTGTAGCGGGTTTGAGTGTTACCAAATTAGCTAAATTTTTTGGAAATGGAAACGTAATATTTCTTATATTAGATGGCTAAAAATCAATGAATTTCAATAGTTTAAGTGTGAATATACTCTAATTTCCAAATCTTGATAAATTTTCCGGAAATCATGGAAATTTGGTTGTGTGGGATTCATTTTTTGTTCTTAAAACCTTACTTTCAGAGAGACAAAATGAACCCACAAAACTTTCATAAGTGAGCTTTAAGTATTTTTTAGAAGTTACCTATTTCAAACCTTCCTGCACCTAGCTTAAACTTACCTTCTCCTCTGGCAAAAGAACCAGTTTTGATATCAAGCCATTTATCCTCTTTTGAGTTTGTAGCCATACCTTTTACTATTTTTCTTTCGTTTAATAGTTCCTGTGCTAAACGTTCAAGTCTATGCCTACTAACACCATGAAACGCAGCTGGTAATCTATGCCGTTGTTGAAACACTCCTGGTCCACCTGTATGAGTAAACGGATGACCTTCTTCTGCTGACACTGCAATAGCTTGCATCAGTATCTTTTTTAAGTATTCATCAGATAATTTTCCAAGCTTAAATTCCTCAGATATATCCTCAAGCAAGCCAGTTGAGGAGCGTAAGTAAGTTCTTATATTCCTATCTGTTGCTCCATTAGACTTAACTATAGCTCCTTGGTATACTGCATTATTAACTTTATTAACCTTTAATGTATTAAACACAGTATTCTGATGCTCTTTTGAAGCAGGCCATAATGCAAAAGAACACCTCACACCATCAACAAGTGCAGTTGTACCTCTTATCGCATCTCTTGCCTGTTCCACAGTCGTAATCGGTTCACTGCACTTGGGTTTTCTCATATGATGTGCTACAATTACAGCTGCTCCTGTTTCATTTGCTAAGTTTGCAAGTAACCCCATTGCGTAATATCCCATTTCTGGATCTGAGTTTATATTAGCATGGACAAATGATACTAGTGGATCAAATACTATTAGTTTTAGATCTTTTACTTTATCTAATTGTCTACAGATGTCTTCAAATTTATCTGAAGTTTCAGGACATTTACCACGCATGTTGCTTTTCACTATAGAAAAGGGCTCTCCCGTATTTGGAATAGGTATAATAAATAATCGATTTTGATATTCTGCTCTCTTGCTACCAGGATCAAGACGATCAAGACGACGGTGTATCTCACCTGCATCATCTTCTGCTGAAAAAATCACCACTGATCCATGCTCTGTAACAAGGGAACCAAAACCACATATCTGATCTGCATCACTTGCAACCTTAAGTGCCAAGTCAAGGAGTAGCATACCTTTACCTGTATCTCCCATAGCAGCTACTATTGAGGTAACACCTAAAGGAAATAAACCTTCAACAAGAAACCTTTGTATTGGTACTGAACCTAAATAACGACTCACACTCCAGTCTAAAATGTTAAGCGGCTGTTTTGTAGATCTTTCTAAACTTTTCATATTTGAAGTATTTGGAATGTCAGTAGATGGGGTATCAATAGTAAGTAAAGGAGTTGAAGCTAAAAATTCTTCAATGCTTATACCATCCTTTACACAATCAGCGGCATCCCATTTCTCAGGCTTATCTTGAGGAATTTCAAGCACAGCAAGTGATGCAACTCCAAGATCTAACAGCTTTTTTGCAGCATTTTCAGCATATCGTTTGCCTGCTTCATCATTATCTGGCCAAATAATAATGTGTTTACCTTTAAGTGGAGTCCAATCTGTCTTCTCAATAGGTGCATTTGCTCCTGACATTGCTGTTGTTGCAATTATTCCTTTCTCTATCAGCGCTTCTGCACATTTTTCTCCCTCAACCAGAACAACTTTATCGGACTTTAAAATACCTGGAATATTATATAACCCCAGTTATGGATTAGAAAACAGATAAAAGTAGAATTAATAAAGAGGGAAATAGGGTAAACTCAAGTATTTTAACAATAATTTAAGAGGTTACCCATGAAGAAAGATATTACAGAACTTTACTGCTGCGTCGAGGATTTTTGTCGTGTAGTAGATGAAAATTTTGCAAATAAGTTCTTATCAAATGGCAAAAAACCAACCAGAGTACCAGAAATAGCGCACTCAGAAATGCTAACCATAATCCTGTTATACCACCAATCGCCATGTAAAAACTTCAAGGCTTTTTATCTTTGTTACCTTAAGTTACTCTATAGATCAGAATTTTCAAAGATGCCTTCATATCACAGATTTATTGCCTTAAAGCCGAGAGTTTTACGGTATTTAGCATTACTTCTTCAATGGTTCTGCGAACAAGCGAAAATGACAGGTACTTCCTACATTGACACTTCTACGATTGCCATTTGCCACAAGAAAAGGATCTCTAGGAACAAAGTTTTTGATGGTTTAGCAGAAATTGGTAAGAGCACGTATGGTTGGTTTTTTGGCTTTAAATTGCACTTGGTGATTAACGAAATTGGAGAAATTCAATCACTTACTCTAACCAAAGGTAACGTTGATACCTGTGCCAACTATAACTAAAAGACTGACAGGACTTTTGTTCGGAGATAAAGGCTATATCAAGAAGGAGCTCTTTGAGGAACTCTTCGATAGAGGTTTAAAGCTTGTCACTAAAGTGAAAAAAGGCATGAAAAACGCACTAATCTCACTAAAAGAGAAGGCTTTATTGAGAAAAAGGTCGATTATTGAGACAGTCTTTGGTTGTTTAAAAAATAAATTTGAGCTTGAACATACACGGCACAGATCGCCAATAAATTTTCTGGTACATATTTTTTCTACATTAATTTCATATTCCATGCAGTCAAAAAAGCCTTCTATTTCTAAGCCTTACTGTGTTGGTTAATCCATAACTGGGGTTTGGTAGCATAGAAGAAGAAGGAAATAAATTTGTATTGGGAAACGATAAACTTTCATGGCAACGTTGGAATTTAAAACACAAACCAATTTTAGAAAGGTTTAGCGTTACTCACAACTATAAAGTAGAAAATTATACAGATCAGAAGGTCAGAAAATATGTTTTAGCAGAACACAACGTTTACTATAAAAATGATTTGGATTCAGAGCAAAAAGACTCAATACACGAATTAGAAAAGCACATTTTAGTATTTTACCCGGGAGTACTGAAGTGGCATGAACATCGACATTTGCACAGAAGTTGGAAAGATAGTCGAATAATATCTCTAATAAGTTAAGTACTTATATTTAGATACTCATATATTATATTAATAACAGGTAAAAGTGTATGAAATAAAAAGAAAAAGACTTGCTTTCTCATGCTAAAAAGGACATGACTTGAATAGCAGCAGGTAAACATAAGAAATTTATCTAGCGCTAGAAAAGCTAATTTTGTGAGGTATGAAATGAGTTTTAGCAAGAGTAAGTTTTTTAAAGAAGTATCAAGTAACGGGTTTAAAAACATTAATAAAAGAAATGAAGAAGGAGAAACGATATTACACCAAGCAGTAGAAATCTCTGATTACAAAACAGTGAGATTATTAATAAAAAAAGGAGCAGAGGTAAATGCAAGAGATAAAAATGGTTATACACCTCTACACTGTGCAGTATTTGCGAAAAGCTTAGAAAATGTAAAAGTGCTGCTAAGTTCGGGAGCAGAAGTAAATGCCACTCAATATGTCACTGGATGTACGCCACTCCACTCTGCGTGCAAGATGGGAGGAGCAGGAGTTGAAATAATAAAAGAGCTGGTAAAGGCTGGAGCTGAAGTTAATCAACTGAATAAGTACGGCGCAACGCCAATGTATTACATCTGGGAAAGTGAAAAGTATCGTCTATGTGATAGCAAAGAGAGTGAAAAGGCGAGTAAATTTCTGAGAGAAAAAGGAGGAATAACAAAAAGTAGAGAACTGACGTGCTATGGAATAGAGGGGCTAGTGGGAGAAATAGCAGACATGTTGAATGGAAGCTACATGCCGGAGCTAAAAATAATAGAGATAGGAGAAATAAGGAAGAGAGACAAATCGCTAATAAAGAAAGAATGTCAAAATTTAGCAAGCAAGATAATCAGCCAAGTGAATGAAATGATAGATGAGGCAGAAAATGTAGTAGTAAGAAAGGCTTAAAAAAGGGACTTAATTTTAAAGAAAGGTGGAGGTAAGTTATGGTAAAGCTCGGTAAAAAGAGGAGTCACTATTAGAGAACTCGTTTAAAAATATTTATGAAAGAGACGAGAATGGAAGAACAGCTCTGCATTATGCAATAAACGCAAAAACAGTGAGGGTATTAGTTGAAAAAGGAGTGAATGTAAATGCAACAGATGTAGAAGGATATACAGCACTGCACCTAGCGGTAACGGAGAAACGTCTAGAAATCGTGAGGGAATTGATAAAATCAGGAGCAGACGTAAATGCTGAGGAATATGGAAATAAATGCACACCGCTGCATCTAGGATGTATGGTAGGTGAAAAAGAAATAGTGGAAGAGTTAGTGGAGGCAGGAGGAGAAATAGAGCAAGAGGATGAATGTGGGATGACGGCAATAGATTATGCGAAAAATAGTAAAGAAGTAACTGAAGTATTGAAGAAAGAAACGGACAGAATTGAAAAGTTATTTATGAGAGGCTGAAAACATGGAGGAAGAAATAGAAAAGAAAGTAATGAATTTAGAGAGAAAACCTTTGGGTGAGCTGAGAAAAATATGGAAGAAGGTATTTGGGAAAGAAGCGCCTAGATACTCAAAGAAATATCTGATACCAAGATTAGCTTATAGAATGCAGGAAAAAGCGTATGGAGAAATGTCAAGAAAAGGAGCAAAAAGACTGGAGTATCTGGCAGATCGGCTAGAGAAGGGAAAAAGAATAAGTAGTGACAAACTTCCAGTAGCAGGAACAGAGCTAATATTAGAGAGAGGAGAAGAGACGCATGCGGTAATGGTAACAGATAAGGGTTTAATCTACAGAGAAGAGTTTTACACGTCATTGTCAGCAGTAGCCGGAAAAATAATGGGAATGAGTTACAATGGGCCGCTTCTATTTGGAATGAGAGATAAGGAGAAAGGATGCTGAAAGAGGTAAGATGTGCGATATATACTAGGAAGTCAAATGAAGATGGTCTAGAACAAAAATTTAATAGTCTTGATGCGCAACGTGTAGCATGTGAAAAATATATAAAAAGCCGAGAAGGATGGGTAGCATTGGTAAAAAGGTACGATGATGGTGGATATTCAGGGAAAAATTTAGAAAGACCAGCAATAAAGGAATTATTTGAAGATGTAAAAACAGGAGAAGTAGATTGTGTAGTAGTATATACGCTAGATAGGCTATCAAGAGAAACAAAAGACAGCATAGAAGTAACGTCATTTTTTAGAAGGCACCGAGTAAATTTTGTAGCAGTAACACAAATATTTGATAATAATACGCCAATGGGAAAATTTGTACAAACGGTATTGTCAGGAGCAGCACAACTAGAAAGAGAAATGATTGTAGAAAGAGTAAAAAATAAAATAGCAACATCAAAGGAGCAGGGGTTATGGATGGGTGGAACTTTACCGCTTGGATATGATGTAAAAGATAAAGAATTAATAATAAATGAAAAAGAAGCGAAAATAGTAGGGCACATATTTGAAAGATATTTGGAGCTAAAATCAATGGCAGAATTGGCAAGGGAGCTAAATAGTCAAGGTTACAGAACAAAATCAGATATCTTTAAAAAAGCGACAGTGAGAAGAATAATAACAAATCCAATATATATGGGAAAAATACGGCATTATGAGAAAGAGTATGAGGGAAAGCATGAAGCAATAATAAAAGAGGAAAAATGGCAAAAAGCGCAGGAATTGATAAAGAATCAACCATATAGAAAGGCGAAATACGAGGAAGCGTTGCTAAAGGGAATAATTAAGTGCAAGAGCTGTGGTGTAAATATGACACTAACGTATGCAAAAAAAGAAAATAAAAGGTACCGATATTACGTGTGCAATAACCATTTAAGGGGAAAAGGTTGTGAATCAATAAACAGAACTATAGTAGCGGGAGAGGTGGAAAAAGAAGTGATGAGAAAGACAGAGCAGCTATATGAAAAACGGGGAGAAAAGACCGAAGAAAAATGGAAAAATTTAAGTTTTGGAAAGCAGAAAGAAGTAGTGAAAAAGTTAATAAAGGGAGTAATGGTTAAGGAAGATGGAATAGAAGTGAGTTCTGAATCAGAGGAAAAGTTTATACCAATAAAGAAGAAACGAAACAAATGCACAGTAGTAGAGCCAGAAGGAAAAACAAATAATGCGCTACTGAAAGCAGTGGTAAGAGCCCATTCCTGGAAACGTCAGCTAGAAGAGGGAAAATATGGAAGTGTGAAGGAACTGAGTGCCAAAATTAATATAGGTACAAGACGCATACAACAAATTTTAAGATTAAATTATTTAGCTCCGAAGATTAAAGAAGACATAGTGAATGGGAGACAGCCAAGAGATTTGAAATTAGTTGATTTGAGAGAAATACCGATGCTGTGGAGTGAGCAATTGGAGAAATTCTACGGTCTTGATTTATAAAAGCAACAGAAAAGGGCCATGCCAAAAGATGTTGAGATTGATATAGAAAAGTAAATCAATGTTACAGAATCAATTATATGAAAATATCAATGTAAATGATGAAGATTTTAGCATATCAGATGCAATAGTGATAAAAAATGTATCCAATTTTAGCTGCATATTTTAATGGTAGATTTGGAGGAAAATTCTGTAAACATCAAAAAAAGCAATACTCTAAACCACAGCACACAACTCCAGAAAGTAGTACATGTTGAGCAATCTATAGCCCCTTTTGAATCTGAGAGTGTACTTGAAAATCCATAAACATTAAGTAAACTTTTTAAATAAAATAGTTTCTTTTTCAACTTACTAAATAAACTTCTCCCATCATTGCTGTGTAACAAATCATATACAAAGCTATGGTCTACTTACAAGCAGTGCCTTCTGTTGATGAGATGTTTTTTCTATTTTTAACTCATCCATACTACAGCTTGGCAAGCTTGAATAGAACAAGGAATCTTTTTGTTCTTGTGTTTGTTTTGCCAAGACCTTATTTCTATAAAGTAGGGGTTGAAAATGATCATGGCCTCCATTTACCATATGTAAGACACTATTGTGACTATAATCTATCTTACATGCTTTTGATCCTGAGCTATCTATTAACTGATGCAAGAACGGATCTTGTTGCTTATCAATAGTGTGCAATGGATTACTCTCTGCAACATGCAATTTCACACCATACTTACTACAAAGTACTCTGCCCTCGATATCGTAACGTCCCCAAAATTCATTCTTTCCAATGCTATTGATATATTGGTTACACGTAATTCCACGATTTACGAACTCACCTTCAACCTCATCAAAGTCATTGCCAATTTTACTTATAAACCACTCTGGAGGATTGTCTTGCGCAAATCTCTTACACTCATTCCTTAACTGCTCTACAGTAACTTTGATTCCCTTTTGTTGTTCCAGACTTTGCCTGAATGAATCAAAAAAACAGCTTCCATTATTGATTGCGTGCCCTAAATAGAAGTCATCAGGTATGTTTGATTTTTGCTCTTTATCACCTTGTTTTTCTGCTTTTTCAGTATCTTCTTTCTCTAAATTAAAAATCCCATTCCAATTGTATCTACCTTCTAGTCCTAACCTTTTACTCTCTCTTTCTGCCGTATTAACTAAATCTATTTTAGAAATATCCTCTTTTTCTTCAGATAACCTAGATAGAGTTTTAAAGATATCTACCAGATGAGTTTTTATGTCAAAGCTCTTCTCCTTTTTAACAATACTAGATTCAATATTACATAAATCTTGTAATAACTTATGCCTTTTAGCAATTTCCTCCTTAGAATCCCTTCTTAACTCTTCACGTTTTACCCATGAGCCCTTCTGCTTATTGGATTCGCTTATTACTTCAGGACGCATTAATCCACCAGATCTAGCAAAAACACCTCGGTCTATGGCTTCAATAACCGATAAACCTCCCAACAAGCAATTTTGTCCTATTTTTTCATAATTTTCTATTCCTTCATTGCAATCTTCTATTGCTTTATTATAACTGTCTATTTCATCGAGTAGAAGTAGGCCTTCTTCACTCACCTCTACTTTTATCCAATTTTCATTTTTCTCATCAGGATATAACCTAACTTCTAATTCTCCTAAACTAGTATAGAAAGTCAGTACTATATCACTACCATCTGCAAGGTCTGTATAATTTCTTATTCCTCCTTGAGTAATAATTTCTACCTCACTTTCACCAATCTTTATTATATTTCTCCCACACCCTACTTCCCGAGTGAATCCTAAATCTCTTTCTCCATCTGTAATCTTCGCAACATCTATCGTGCTATCCTCTGAATATTCTAAATAAAAAGATGAGTTATCCATTTTTGCATTTTTTATCCTACCATTGGTTGCACTTTTAGCAATTTCCATAAATTTTGTAGTACGATTGATATAATCTTCATAGGCTTTTACTGTATTGGTTTTGTGGCCTTCAAATTCCCATTCCAGAGTATCAAATAAATCCTCAGCATCTACGCTATATAACATTGCTCCTCTTGATAACAATTTACATACTATTTCACTAGCAATCTCAAAGTTACTGTCTAATTTGCCAATTTTGTTTACTACAAGATCCATAAAATTATATATTTCTTCTCCAAATTCATCATAAAATGACCTGGGAAAATTAAATCTTACTCCAGACCGTATAGCTTGATCTACAATTTCTGATAGTTGGTACATATTTTGAACTTTAGATGCTTTTTTAAATAATTCATCCAGCTCCATATTTTTATTTAATGTTAAACTATACCATAAGCTAGATTCTGGAACATATTCTTCCATTCTATAGCCCATTTTGTAAGTTACTCCTACTTCTGAAAAAAGTAATCTTCTTACTTCAGGGACGATTGCAAATTCACAAAGATTGAAAACCACTTTTAAATCTTGATCATTTTTATGTTTATGTAAAAACTGCTTGAGACCTTCAGTAAGGCCAACTGAATCACCTTGAAAGTGCAACTCATTAGATAATTCCTTTTTTAATCTTTTCTGATTGTCAGTGAAAAAGCACTCTATATATTTGTTATCATTACCAATTGCAACATCTAGAGGAGTTTTTCCCTGTTTATCAAGTATATTGAGCTTAGCCCTGCTCTCTAGAAACAAATTTATACTTTCTTTATCTAACCCAACTTTAGCAGCATAATGCAAAGGAGTTTTCCCTTGATTATCCTGCTGATTAGGATTAGCTCCTGCTTTTAGAAGAGAAGCTATACTGTTAAATCCATTAGCACAATGCAAGGGTGTCTGCCCTCTATCATTATGTATATTAGGGTCAGCTCCTGCTTTTAAAAGCAAACCCACAGCATTATCATAGTCTTTATCTTTATCAGCTACGCTTGATAATGCATGTAGTACAGTTAATCTAGACTCTCCCCTTCTGAGATTCAGAACAGTTTTTAAATCTTGATTGTCTTTGTTGTCGAGTAAAAACCTCTCAAGATTCTTAGCATAATTATTTCCTGTAGAGCTTAAAATACTTAACAATTCTTCATTTAACTTTTTTTCATTTTCACTTTTTATTAAGTTAGATCTGTGAACAAACCATATACGCATTAAGTTATCAAACGTATCTTCAGTAATATCCATTAAAGAGCAATCACGAAATGTGAAACTACAACGTTCAAACGAAGAACATAAATATTCTTTAATCAGCTGATACTTGTCATTTACTTGTTCTTCCTTGGACTTTTTTAGTGGTGTTTTCAAGGTTTTATCTGTTTTTGAACACTTTTGCTCAGAATTTAATTCTTTTCCTTGCTCAGAAAAACTGTAATAATCTTTATCTAGTAATTTACCTTCTTCATTAATTTTTTCCTGGCGACAACTATCTCTATCATAACTAATTTCCGTTTGAGTAAATTTGTCTGCTTTGATCTTTACCTCACTTGGTTCATCTGAAAGTAACATTTTAGTCTGAAAGCATAGAAGTTTAGACTTGCGATCATCATTTTCTTTTTGTAGTGTACTTAACTCTCTAATTAAATCCTGATTTTCTAAATTTAATGGCCTATTTGATTCTAGACACTTTTGCTTAGAACTCGACTCTGGCTTTATTCCATCAAAAAAAGAGGCGTAACCTAAATCTGACTCATGACTACACTCACCTTTATCATAGCCATTTTCCATTTGAGTAAATTTATCTGCTTTGATCTTTGCTTCACTGAGCTTATCTAAGAGTGATCTTCCGGGTTGAAGATGTAGAATTTTTAATTTTAGATCTTCATTTTCTTTTTTTAATCTATTCAACTCTTCAATCAAATCATGATTTTTTAATTTCTCCTGATTTACATCACCTATCAGATATTCAATTTCTTGTAAATACTTATTGTCATCTGGTAACTTCATTAAATCTTCCAGCTGCTTTTCCTTCTCGTCAGACTGATCTTTTAACCTACTTATTAAAGCCTCAGCTTGATCTAAATCTTTGTTTAGCTTTTTATTTGTTATGTTCATGAAATGAATTTCATCTTTCTTATCCTTTAACTCCTCATTTAAGAGGTTAATTGTAGAATTCTTAATAGAGACCCCATTTCGCAGACATCCTTCTAATTTTTCTAGCTGTTGTTCTAATCTTTCATTTTCTTCATAGATGTTACGTGCATTTCTTTCCTGTTTCTCCATTGTAACTTCAAGCCTTTTAATTTTCCCTTCTAGGGTTTGCTTATCTTCGGTAAGCTGACTTACTTCTTCGTAATACTCTTCTGCTCTTCCCTTATAGTGTCTGTGTAACTCTACTTTTTGTTTAAGATCAAAATTTTCTTGTTGTAGATTTTCTATTGTACTTTCCGAACTATCTATTACTTGATTTTCTTCACTGCTAATCTCAAATACATCCTCAGGAAAATATGGAAATTCACGAGACGTAGTGTCTTCAAAATCATTACTACCATGTGCTATCTGATTTGAATTAAGCATACCTATATCCCCCTACTAAAATAAACAGATAACGTATTGTATGTTCTATATACAATAATTGCAATTGATTTGAACATGATTTGTTTACTAATTAGTATTGTGAATTTTCACAGAATAGATTTATATGCAAAATATTATGATACCATATAAAGCAGATGGATAATTCATAGTCTTTTTGAAAGGATAACTCTAATGAGAGGACCATGATAATTAGTGTTATAAAGAATTGAATTATTGACTCTTCCTAAAATTGCAAAAAAGGTCGTATATTTGTGAGAACAAGCCGCGTAAAAATAAGGTTATAAAAATAGAAGATTTAAATTATTTCTATAAGCTTGAGCAAATTAGTTCGTATGTAGATATGGATGAAATGGTCTAATATTGCTACTTTTAGCGTATAGCAAAGTCAGAGTATAAAAAAGTTCGTATGGTACACATGGTAGTCCAATTGATTCCAAGAAAAATTGTTCTCACGCTTGCTGGTTTTGGGTGCTGGAAATGGTTATATTGTTTAGGTTTTTAACAGTATATATTGCTAAATTAGTAGCAATATATTAAAGACTTTCATCAAAAATTATTCCATAAAAAATTTCTAAATAGGGGTTGATAAGTTTTAAAAATGGAGTATTGTACTGAGTAGGAAAATAGTTTTTTTTATATAGTTTATGAAAGATCAAACGAGCCTTACAACGGATTTTACGCATGCTATAGAAAATGACGACTTTAAACGGTTGGAGGAATATATTGATCAACATATTGATAAATATAATGTTAATCGTGAATTTTTAGATAAGTTGCCTTTGCTGTCCTGGGCTGCCTGTAAAAATAGTGTAAATGTAGCTCAACTTCTTCTTAGTATTGGTGCTGATATTGACATTAGATGTGACCAAAATTGGACACCTCTACACTATGCTGTTAGTGCAGGTCAATACGATATGGTTAGATTTCTTGTTGATCAAGGTGCCAGCATTTTAGCTAAGGATAATAATGTTAAGACACCTTTACGCATAGTAAATGAGCTTGGTAACACAGAAGTAGCAAACTTTTTGAGAGCAAAGCTAGATAAATATTTATTTTCTGCTATAGAAAGAAAAGATATTAGAAAGGTTAGTGATTTTCTTGATGGAGGTGCTAATATTGAGGCTAAAGGTATAAACAATCAAACGCCTTTGTGTGTAGCTTCTTGTAAGGGTAATTTGTATGTCCTTAAACTTCTTCTCAGTAGAAATGCTAAGGTTAACGTTCAAGATGATAGTAGAAAAACACCTTTACATTATGCTGCTAGGGAAGGTCATTCAGATGTAGCTGAACTTCTTCTTGGCCGTGGTACTATGATTGATGCTGAAGACTGTTTTGGTATGGCTCCTCTACACTATGCTGCTTACCACAATAGAAAAAATATGGTTAGCTTTCTTATAAGCCGAGATGCTAAAGTTGAGGCCATGGATGAAGAAGATAAAACACCTTTACATTATGCTGCTGGGGAAGGTCATTTAGATGCAGCTAAACTTCTTCTTGACCATGATTCTATAATTAATGCTAAAGACCGTTTGGGTATAGCTCCTCTACACTATGCTGCTTACTACAATAGAGAGGGTATGGTTAGCTTTCTTATAAGCCAAGGTGCTAAAGTTGAGGCCATGGATGAAAAAGCTAGAACACCTTTACATTATGCTGCTAGGGAAGGTCATTTAGATGTAGCTAAACTTCTTCTTGAATGTGATGCTATAATTGATGCTAAGGACTGTTATGATCGGGATCCTTTATATTATGCTGATTCGTATAATAAATTAGATGTAGTTAGACTGCTTGAAGGTAGGAATGGTGTGAACACTTGTAACCCTCTTACTAATTTTTTAAGTGCATGTATCCATTCCCCTATTGCTCGTTACTTCGGAAGTGTTTGCGTAGAAGGAGCGCCAATTTTATACAGAAGGCAACGTGCCTCTGCAATTGATCACAATGCTTTGGAAGGTAGTTTACGACTCTTCAGTATCTGTAAAGGAGGAAGAGAAGGTATAGATAAAACACGTTTCAATAAAGAGATTAGTTATCTACATGAAAATGCTTATTTGTATGATGTTTTACTGTTACAAGATGAGGAAAATCAAAACACACTTTTGCATGTGGTTATTAAAGAAAATCAGGTTGATCTTGTAAAAGAACTTTTGTGTATTCTTAAGGAGCCATATCGTTCGAATAAGGTGTATAAGTGCAAGTATTTTGAAGATAAGCAAGAAAATGAAAAGCCGCTTTCTAAAGTTATTAATTCTAAGGATAAAGACGGAAAAGATGCAATTACTCTGGCTATTGAAGGTAATGACCCAGAATGTATTTCGGCTCTTTTCAAGTATTTAACTTATGAAAATATTAACAGAAGGAAAGATGTTAAAAGCGATTACACACCTCTACATGAAGCTGTGCGTTCTAGAAGTAGTAACGCAATTAGTGCGCTTCTAGAATCAGAGCATGTAAACGTTGAGCTCATAGATGGAAGATCTTACAGAGCATGGAAATATGTTAATAATGAAGAAACAAAACAATTGTTTATTAAGTATTATAGTGATAAAATTAATGATTTGCGTAAAGAATTAGCACATTGCAATGAAAAATTAGCGCAAGTCGAGTATTTCCTGTGCAGAACAAAACTTGCTTTTGTATGCTCTGCAGCTTTTGGCTCTTGTCTTAATATGTATAAAAATTTTCATGATGCAAGAAGTGGAGATATGCCAGGTGTTACCATTCATCCTCTCTTGTTGTTATTTTCTAGTGCTACAGGTCTAATAGTGTTGTGTAATCATTTTATCGATTTAACACTTTCAAAGTATAAAGAAGAAAGTGTTAGCTTGCAAAAAAAATTGGACAGTTTTAGAGAAGCAAGAGATAAGTTGGAAAATAAATTACTTCATTTTCAAGAAGGTACATCTCAGGGTATTAGGACGAATTCAATTTCTACGCAACTATCTGATTATGATGACGTACCTGGAACATTAGAATCACCTACCTCTATAAAACCCCAGTTATGGATTAGAAAACAGATAAAAGTAGAATTAATAAAGAGGGAAATAGGGTAAACTCAAGTATTTTAACAATAATTTAAGAGGTTACCCATGAAGAAAGATATTACAGAACTTTACTGCTGCGTCGAGGATTTTTGTCGTGTAGTAGATGAAAATTTTGCAAATAAGTTCTTATCAAATGGCAAAAAACCAACCAGAGTACCAGAAATAGCGCACTCAGAAATGCTAACCATAATCCTGTTATACCACCAATCGCCATGTAAAAACTTCAAGGCTTTTTATCTTTGTTACCTTAAGTTACTCTATAGATCAGAATTTTCAAAGATGCCTTCATATCACAGATTTATTGCCTTAAAGCCGAGAGTTTTACGGTATTTAGCATTACTTCTTCAATGGTTCTGCGAACAAGCGAAAATGACAGGTACTTCCTACATTGACACTTCTACGATTGCCATTTGCCACAAGAAAAGGATCTCTAGGAACAAAGTTTTTGATGGTTTAGCAGAAATTGGTAAGAGCACGTATGGTTGGTTTTTTGGCTTTAAATTGCACTTGGTGATTAACGAAATTGGAGAAATTCAATCACTTACTCTAACCAAAGGTAACGTTGATACCTGTGCCAACTATAACTAAAAGACTGACAGGACTTTTGTTCGGAGATAAAGGCTATATCAAGAAGGAGCTCTTTGAGGAACTCTTCGATAGAGGTTTAAAGCTTGTCACTAAAGTGAAAAAAGGCATGAAAAACGCACTAATCTCACTAAAAGAGAAGGCTTTATTGAGAAAAAGGTCGATTATTGAGACAGTCTTTGGTTGTTTAAAAAATAAATTTGAGCTTGAACATACACGGCACAGATCGCCAATAAATTTTCTGGTACATATTTTTTCTACATTAATTTCATATTCCATGCAGTCAAAAAAGCCTTCTATTTCTAAGCCTTACTGTGTTGGTTAATCCATAACTGGGGTTTATAAGTGTCTTATCTAGCTGTTTGAATATATTTTTGTCGGAGTTTCGAAAATACATTCGACTTATCTCCTTATTTTCATCAACGTGAATCGATAAAACTGTATTCTCATTCCCCAATCCATCACATTCACTAACGAGCGATTCATGAGAGTTCTTAATGTCTTTGATAAATTGAAATTTTTCTTCTTCTGAAAAGTACTTGCATCTTACGTTATAAGTGGTGCCTTTGTATTTAAAACTAAATATCCATCCATGGTCTTCATATTCATCTAGTCCAGAATTCTTGACACGTTGTATAATTTGAAATTTTTCATCTTCTGAAAGGTCCTTGAGGTATATACTACCAGTTGTATCTTTATATTTAAATTTAAACATCCATCCATGATCTTCATATTCATCTACTAGTTCACAAATATTCTTGACATTTTGTATAGCTTTAAATTTTTCTTCTTCTGAAAGGTTCTTGTGATATTTATAAACCCCAGTTATGGATTAACCAACACAGTAAGGCTTAGAAATAGAAGGCTTTTTTGACTGCATGGAATATGAAATTAATGTAGAAAAAATATGTACCAGAAAATTTATTGGCGATCTGTGCCGTGTATGTTCAAGCTCAAATTTATTTTTTAAACAACCAAAGACTGTCTCAATAATCGACCTTTTTCTCAATAAAGCCTTCTCTTTTAGTGAGATTAGTGCGTTTTTCATGCCTTTTTTCACTTTAGTGACAAGCTTTAAACCTCTATCGAAGAGTTCCTCAAAGAGCTCCTTCTTGATATAGCCTTTATCTCCGAACAAAAGTCCTGTCAGTCTTTTAGTTATAGTTGGCACAGGTATCAACGTTACCTTTGGTTAGAGTAAGTGATTGAATTTCTCCAATTTCGTTAATCACCAAGTGCAATTTAAAGCCAAAAAACCAACCATACGTGCTCTTACCAATTTCTGCTAAACCATCAAAAACTTTGTTCCTAGAGATCCTTTTCTTGTGGCAAATGGCAATCGTAGAAGTGTCAATGTAGGAAGTACCTGTCATTTTCGCTTGTTCGCAGAACCATTGAAGAAGTAATGCTAAATACCGTAAAACTCTCGGCTTTAAGGCAATAAATCTGTGATATGAAGGCATCTTTGAAAATTCTGATCTATAGAGTAACTTAAGGTAACAAAGATAAAAAGCCTTGAAGTTTTTACATGGCGATTGGTGGTATAACAGGATTATGGTTAGCATTTCTGAGTGCGCTATTTCTGGTACTCTGGTTGGTTTTTTGCCATTTGATAAGAACTTATTTGCAAAATTTTCATCTACTACACGACAAAAATCCTCGACGCAGCAGTAAAGTTCTGTAATATCTTTCTTCATGGGTAACCTCTTAAATTATTGTTAAAATACTTGAGTTTACCCTATTTCCCTCTTTATTAATTCTACTTTTATCTGTTTTCTAATCCATAACTGGGGTTTTAAGGGCTGCGTTGCCTTCATTTTCAGAAAATAGCTCTAGCCGTTCTGGTACAGCAGGAAGTAGCTCCAATCATTCTGATACAGTAAGAAACCCAAATATCCAATATACTAGCCAATTTAGTCGTGAAGTTTGTGCGAGTAATAATGCTAGCTTGATGTTTTTCTTGTTACAAGCTTTTCTAGATAAAAAGTGTCCTCTTCCTAAGTTTTCTGATGTTAATCCTGTAAAGGCTCTTTTTTACACATCGGATATTATAAAGTCGTTCAAGGAAGTATTAGAGAAGCAAGCTGAATCGAAAGGTGGTATAAAAATGCACCGCTTAGATATTAATTTTGAGAAATTATTTGAGAAGATTAATGAAAAAATTAGGAGTGGTGAATTTAATGAAATTTCAGGGATTTTAAAATCATACGCAGAGGAAGCATTGCCTGGTAGAGAACCCGGAGATCCCGGTAGATTAAGTCCGAAAAAGTTTGATAAGTTTATGGCTGAATTTAATAGAAGAATAGACCCAGTAATAAATCAATTAATGCAACAAATGTTAAGCAGATTAGAAGTGAGTGACGTAAAAGAACAACAAATAAGCTTGAAGCCTAAAAGTTATCTAAATAATACTTCTGTTCAATGTCATTTAACTCAAGCTAGAGGTCAAGGTAAAGTATTAATTCCTTAATTTTTGAATTTCATCTATCGAAAGGCCGGTAATTTGAGCGATAACATCAATAGAGACACCGACCTTAAGTGAGTTCTTTGCCACTTCGATTTTCTCTGCTTTTCTGCCTTTTTCATGTCCGATTTGGATGCCTTCTTCTTTACCTTCTTCTCTACCTTTTTCAGTAGCATCATCAAGTTTTTGAGCGAGGACAGCCTGTTCATCAAGAATACGTTTTATTTCCTGTTCATAGGCAATAAATTCTTTTTCTGACCAGTTGAATCTATTTAGCTCTTCATAGGCCTTTTTAATTATTACATCACTACCTATTATTTTTTCCAGCTCTTCTTCACTAGTCTCATCTGCATATCGAAAAAAATAAACCCATTTTTCAACTATATTTTCCAACTGATCTTCCTTATTCTTTGGAAATTTTGGCAACTCAATAAATATAAAATAGAAATCTTTTAGATCATGCTCATTAGTGTCTTCATCTCGAATAGTATGCTTTGATTTGTACTCAGATTTATTAGGAAACAGTACACAATCTGCTATAGCAATGAAGATAATTTCCTTAAGGTTATGATACTGGTCACCTTTATCAGCTTGCCTTGAGTAAGCTTTAGCAGCATAGTATTGGGCACGTTTTTCAAAGCCTTTAGTTTTAGCGACCTGCATTTCGCAAATGTATTGAGCACCTGTAGAATCTCTACAGAGAACATCAACAATACTTTGCTTTTTAGCGGCGATATCGGGGTCTTGAATAGTACTTAAAAACTCTATATCCTTTATTTCATTTTTACCAGTAAAGCCAAGAATATCATTGAGGAAGTGAATAAGGATATCTCTATTTTTTTCAGTACCGAAGATACGCTTAAACGATACATCATTTTTGGGATCAAGAAACTTAGAAAAAGTCATAAGAAAGAACCTTAAAAAGCATTAATAATTATACACAATTCTGAAGAAATGTTCAAGTTTTTTATTTTTTTAAGTTTTGAATGCGTTGATGAAAAAAATGTCTCCCATAGATGGCTTTAGAATGCTACTACGCACCTTAGACGTCCTTTTGTACATCTTTTATTAACCCTTCTATAAAGCGCCTTAAAAGGCTGGCAAATGGATGCTATGAGTTTGGAGCTGTAGGAGACATCAAAGATACCCTTTTTGGTGTATAAAAATACGAATCTACGACAACATCGTTTAAAGAAATTAGCAGCTATTAATATCTTCTACCTTTTCATAAAAAAAATAAACAAAAAAAATTGAAAATTTGATTTGACTTCACCCAAAAGCTATGGCTTTATGCCAATACTGCTAAGAAAATAACAGTAACCATTTAAAAATAATTTATTATTAGTGAAGGGTATATTATATGAACAATAAGAATAAAAGTAAAGATCATAAAAAAGAAATAGAGTTCCGAATTGACCTTACCCAGAAAAAGTGGAGAGAAAGAAAGGAGTTTTTTCGGGTAAAATAAAATTTTGGAGGATTAGAAATGGTAAGAGAATATACGGCAGAATTCAAATTGGAAGCTGTTAAGCTGGCAAATGAACAAAGAAAGGTAGGTCAACCAGTTGCAAAAGTAGCAAGAGATCTAGGAATAAGGGATAGTGTATTAGGAAAATGGATGAAGAAATATAACGAAAAAAAGTCAGCGGCAAATGCATTTCCAGATGTAGCACCTTATGACAAAGAGAGATTTGATTTACAGAAAGAGTTAGCAAAAGTAACAAGAGAAAGAGACATTTTAAAAAAAGCCCTGGCCAGTCAAAAAGAGTAAAATATTTTTTTATAAAAGAGCATAGTAACTGCTATAAAGTACAGGAATTATGTAGGATTTTCTGCTAGTGGCTACTATAAGTGGACTACAAGGAAAATAAGCAGTAGAGAATCAGCAAATAAAGAGTTATTAGCAGATATTCAAAAAATATATCAAGCTTCTAAATGTAGATATGGAGCTCCTAAAATTCATGCTGAATTAAAGGCTTTGGGTAAAAGTTGCAACTTAAAAACAGTGCAAAGTATTATGCAGAAAAATGGTATTCAGGCTATATTGAGAAGAAAATTTAAAATTAAGAAACAACAAACGGACAGTAGCTCCTAATATATTAGACCAAAACTTTATTGTCGATCAACCAAATAAAGTATGGGATTACTTATATAAAAACCAAAGAAGGATGGCTATATTTGGCAACAATAATCGATCTATATTCACGCATGGTAGTTAATGAGCAGTTCAATAAATAAACAATTGGTTATGGACTCTTTATTAATGGCCGTTAACAAGCGTAAACCTGCCAAAAATCTACTATTACATAGTGATCAAGGTTCACAATATACTTCGCAAGGTTATCAATATCTCTTATCCATAAAAAACATAGATGAGTCATAAAGGTTGTTGTTACGACAATTCTGTTGTGGAAAGCTTCTTTAGCTCATTGAAAAGAGAAATACTTATTGATACTTCACAACACTCTGCTCAACAAACTAGAACTGCAATATTTGAATACATAGAAATTTTTTATAACAAACAACGTCACTATTAACTATTGCATTCCTGAGCATTTTGATTCATCATTCTCTTTGTGAAAAACATTCCAAACTTTCTCTCCACTTTTTCTGGGTAAGGTCATCATAGCATTAGTTAGATGCATTAGAATTGATCATGATGATGTACATATAATGTTTAGGTTTCAAGAACTTGCTCTGGAAATGCAAAAAAAAATGTTCAACATTATGTCGCGAGTCAAACTTAGGGTATTTGGCGTCTCATGTTTAATTTTTCGCACTACGTGCATCGCATGTCTTTAAAAATTTCTGGGTTTTTACCTATATAAGCCGAAACGCGCTTATAAAGCGTTACAAGACATCAAAAAATGCCAATACTCGACAGAGATAGTAAAAGACTAGCTAACTCGGGGATTCTTTGTCTTTTTTTCTGCTTAGTAAATTTCTTAAACATTTGCAGCGTAGGTTAGTTGCAATTAAAAGTAGCTGAATTTCGCTTGTCAAGCGTTTAAAACATAAAAAACGCCAATATTTTAAAGCGGATAATAACCCCAGGGCTTCTTTTGCCTTTTTTTTATTTGGTAAATTTCTTAATGTTTATGGCTAAACGACAATCGTCATCCCGCTACTTGTTAGCGGGATCTATGCTTTGAGATACTGCGAATGAATCGCGGTATGATGGTTAAGTAAGGGATCTATGCTAAGAGATGCAAAAGACCTTCATGAAACTTTGCCCATTTGGCTTCTCTAAAGATTTCGTTTACAGAATCTAGTAACTCAGCTATGCAGAATAAAAAAAGTTTGTATGGTATACAAATAGTGTGTTTTTTTTATAATTATTTTCTATAATACATAAACCTTTGGTCCAAGCTGTAAATGCTACCATAGGCATTAAAAGTTAATTAACAAACTGCAATGTATAATGAAATAAAGAAACTTGTAAGACTTTGATCTTACAGATTATAAACTTGTCATAAAGTTTAATAGTGTCTGTTACTGCTTTTAGGTGTGAGGCTAGAGGGTTATTAGCAGTAACAGACACTATTAAACTTATTATAGAATTTACTTAAAGTAAATACTTAATTTAAAATATTATAATATTTTTACTTACAATAGATTTATGTAAATGCTTTTTTCCTCAATTAGTATTGTACTATTATACTTGTTGAATGCTAAAAAATTATTAACCATCACTAATCTCTATTTGCATAGTAAGTTTATATATACTATTATACAGTATATCACTTAGTTTTATAGCAAATAAAAAAAAGATATGGTGAAGTTATTTGCACTATTGATAATATTTTACTCAAATATATCTGTTGCCTCTGCTCCTACTTCCTGGCAATTTGGATTTCCTGCTCCTGCAACTGAAGTAATGGAGGCTGTAGTTAGGTCACATTCGTTTGTGATGCTTGTGATGGTTACAATAATGCTTTTTGTGTGGGCGCTGCTTGCTTATATAGCGTTTCGCTTTCGTAAAAGCAAAGTAACAAACATAAGTAAAACTACCCATAGTGTTCCTTTAGAAATTATTTGGTTTGTTATACCAACTATCATTGTTGGAATATTAGCCTTTGAAAACGCTAAATTACTGAAGCTACAGGAAGAAATACCGAAAGCTGATATAACACTGAAAGTTATTGGCCATCAATGGTATTGGAGTTACCAATATCCAGAATATCAAGGTGTGTCATTTGATAGTTATATTAAGGGAAAAGAAGACTTTATCGAAGGAGATTTAAAGCTATTCTCTGTTGATAACAACATCGTTTTACCCATTAATACTAATGTTCGTTTACAAGTTACAGCAGGAGATGTGATACACAGCTGGGGAGTACCGGCTTTTGGTGTAAAAATTGATGCTATACCAGGTAGGCTGAATGAGGCGTGGTTTAATATCAAAAAGTCTGGTGTTTATTACGGGCAGTGCTATGAATTGTGTGGTCAAGGCCATGGATTTATGCCAATTGTTGTTGAAGCAGTAAGCAAAGAAGATTTTAATAAGTGGATTGAAAATAGAAAATTAGTGAGTTAAATTTGGAGTATAGATATGAGTGACGTACCAAGGGGCATAAAGCGTTGGTTGTTTTCCACTAATCATAAAGACATAGGGACACTGTACATTATTTTTTCCATATTAGCTGGAATTATTGGTGGATTATTATCGGTGATTATTCGCACTCAGCTAATGCACATTAATATACTTAACAATAACTATCAATTATATAACGTAATGGTTACAGGGCATGCGTTGATAATGGTGTTTTTTATGATAATGCCAGCCCTCATGGGAGGATTTGGTAACTGGTTTGTACCTCTCATGATTGGCGCACCAGATATGGCATTTCCTCGTATGAATAATTTAAGTTTTTGGTTATTAGTGTCATCTTTTATTTTGCTCATTCTCTCAGTGTTTATTGGTGAAGGTCCAGGTACAGGTTGGACTTTATATCCACCTTTATCACAGGTAATGTCCCATCCAAGTGCAGGAGTTGACATTGCTATACTTGCACTTCATGTTGCTGGTATGTCGTCAATTGTTGGGGCGATCAACTTTATAGTTACTATATTTAACATGCGTGCGAAAGGCATGTCGTTGACTAAGATGCCACTATTTGTTTGGTCTGTCTTGCTAACAGCATTTATGTTGATTGTTGCCTTACCGGTGCTTGCCGGTGCTATAACTATGCTTCTTACTGATCGCAATATTGGTACTTCCTTTTTTGATCCTGCAGGTGGTGGTGACCCTGTGTTATTTCAACATTTATTTTGGTTTTTTGGTCATCCAGAAGTTTACGTAATTATTTTTCCTGCATTTGGCATCATAAGTCAGGTTGTATCAACTTTTTCTCACAGACCTGTATTTGGTTACATAGGGATGGTTTATGCAATGATAGGTATAGCAGTATTTGGCTTTATGGTTTGGGCTCATCATATGTTCACTGTTGGGCTTAGTGCTGACGCTGCTGCATTTTTTAGCACTACCACAATTTTTATCGGTGTTATAACTGGTGTAAAAGTCTTTAGCTGGATTGCAACTATGTGGGGCGGAGCAATTGAGTTTAAAACCCCTATGCTATTTGCACTAGGTTTTATTTTTATGTTTGTTGGCGGTGGCATAACGGGAATAATTCTTTCTCATGGTGGAATAGATAAGCTCCTGCACGACACCTATTATGTTGTTGCTCACTTCCATTATGTCATGTCACTTGCTGCATTATTTGGAGCTTTTGCTGGCTTTTATTATTGGATTGGTAAAATGTCGGGTAAACAATATAATGAGCGCTTAGGTCAAATCCACTTTTGGCTTACTTTTATTAGCACCAATATCACTTTTTTACCTCAACATTTCTTAGGATTAGCTGGTATGCCAAGGCGTATACCTGATTATCCTGATGCGTTTATCCCTTGGAATTATATATCCTCAATTGGTTCGTATATGTCCTTTGTTTCAGTTATGTTTTTTGTGTTTATAGTTATACATCTTTTTAAATGGGGCAAGAAAGCTGGAGATAATCCTTGGGGAGGTGACACCTTGGAATGGACGGTATCTTCACCACCGCCTTTTCATACTTTCGAAAAACCACCAGTGGTAAAATAGAATGTACACAAGTGTTTTGCTAAATGTTGAATCAACAATACTGGATTTTTGGCGTTTGCTGAAGCCAAGGATAATGTATCTTGTGGTATTTACTGCAGTTGCTGGTATGGTTACTGCACCAGGTAGTATGCACCCTTTTCTAGCACTAATATCTCTTATATGTGTTGCTCTTGGCTCAGGATCTGCAGGTGCTATAAATATGTGGTATGACAGAGACATAGATCTGCTCATGGAAAGGACAAAAAACCGCCCTATACCCTCAGGTAGAGTTTCTGCAGAAAGTGCGCTTGAATTTGGTATAACTCTTGGAATATTGTCAGTATTTATCATGGCAATAGCAGTAAACTATATTTCTGCTGCTTTGCTTGCTGTTAGCATATTATTTTACGTTTTCATATATACAATTTGGCTAAAAAGGCGTACTCCGCAGAATATCGTTATCGGTGGTGCAGCAGGTGCTTTCCCTCCAATGATTGGCTGGGCAGCTGTGACTAATTCTGTAAATTGGGAAAGTTTCATTTTATTTTTAGTAATTTTTATGTGGACTCCACCACACTTTTGGGCCCTATCTTTAAATAAGTCTGAAGACTATGCAAAGGCATCGATTCCAATGTTCAATATTGTTTATGGTCCGGAAAAAACAAGAAAATATATATTAATTTATAGTGTCTTGCTGGTGCTAACTAGCTTGCTTCCAGCTCTATTCTTGAAAAAGGCTTTACTTTATCTAAGCATGGCAATTTTTGCAGGTTGCATCTTTATTTGGTACGCTATATCAATTCTCAGATTCAAGAACCACAACTCACAGAAACAAATGTTTTCTTACTCAATTTCTTATCTATTTTCCCTATTCGCCAGTATTATTTTTTGTTCTATTGATTTATTTTAGTTATGAAAGAACGGCAGAAGCATAAAAACTATTTTTTACTTTTCCTTTTGGTAATGCTCGTTGTCACACTTTTTTTTGTTTCTATAATAAAATTTAAAGGTGCAGCTTAAACTACCTTTAGAAATTGTGCTTTCATAAAAGCAACTATATACTTTGTTAACCGATATAAACAAAGATGAGTAAAAAAGAAGTGACAATATATACGGATGGGGCGTGTTCTGGTAATCCTGGAGCGGGAGGATGGGCAGCTATCATATTATTTCAAGATTACAGAAAAGACATTTATGGTAGAGAAGAAAATACCACAAACAATAAAATGGAGTTAACAGCGGTGATCAATGGGCTGAAAGTATTGAAATTTTCTTGTAATATTAATTTATATACGGATAGTCTTTATGTTAAGCATGGCATAACAGAATGGATAAATAAGTGGAAAATGAATGGCTGGAAAACAAGTAATAAAAAATCAGTAAAAAATATGGAATTGTGGAAAGAGCTAGACAACGTTGCTTCACAACACGAAATTGATTGGAAGTGGGTTAAAGCACACAGTGGCGATAAGTATAATGAGGAGGCTGATAGTTTAGCAAGAAAAGCAATAATCGATGCTTAAAAAAATTACTATATTATTTTCCGTAGCTTTATTATTCATATTGTGCTTCTTTATTTTTTTTAAGCCTTTAGAAATCAATATTAATTATATTGATTTTTATGTTAAACATAAAATATCAAAAATATTTGTTGGCTCAAGCGTTAATATGGAGAATACCTCAGTTGTTTGGCAGAAAGATGGCAAAGATCCGTATTTAGTCATTACGGATTTGGCAATAGCAAACCCTAATTTTACTATAAAAGTTCCTGAGCTTTTTGTACATTTTAAGTTAAGTTCCTTATTTAAAGCTAGCACAAATCTCTCTCAGGTTTCAGCTGATAATGTGCATGTATGTATCAAGAGAGAAGAAACTAATGTTAATCCGCAAAACTCATTAGACCTTTTGGATAATCATTATTTAAGTAGTAACCGCCTTCCTTCGGTGTCATTCCAGCGCGTGACGCTGGAATCTAGAAAAAAAGAAACAAGTAGTCAAGCTACTTGGATGACAAGGACGAGTGCTGGGATGACAGGAAAAAAAGATACTGGGATGACAGGGAAGAATTTCAAGATGACAGAAAGTAGTGCAAAAAATCTATTAAAAACAATAAGGGAATTTTTTTTTGACTTAAATGCGGATTCAAAAATTGAATTTACTAACATCGCTATTGATAAAAGCACAGAAGATGAATTTTTTATTGATAAATTATATATAGGGAAGGGGGAAGATTTTAATGTTTTAGATATTCATGTGAATACAAAAGATGGAAAGGGATTTTTGGATGATTTATCAATTACGATAAAAAATCGCAACAATTTGCTAAATGTGTACGGGACATTTTATGATCTAAAATTGGGACTATTGAGCAAGTTTTCTACATTAGTTAAAAGCTACAATTTGGACAAAAATATAGGATTCAAAGGAAGCTTCTCAGTGAAAATTAATAAAAAGGATGAAATTGTAGATGGAAATATATACGTATTAAATACAGAAAATTATTTGAACAAAAATTTGGCCTTAACTAATGTAAATATAAATTTAACATATAGTAATGGAATTATTAGTGTAAAAAACTTCCATTTTAAGTTAAATGACACGTATCTCTCTTTAATAGGCAAAATGAACTTTGGTACAAGTCATGCTTTGCTTAGAATTAATATTAGTAAGTTTGCTGCAAAGGATTTATGTACTTATATACCAGATAGTGTAGTAAATAGTAAATTTAAAAGCTGGTATTGTGATAATATTGATGGGGATGTTTTAAATACCATTGTAAGTTTCAATGGCAAAATTAACAATTTGGTTGATGACGATCTTTCAGACATTGTAATTGTTGCTGATATAGAAAACGGTAGCGTAAAATTTGATGAAGATTTTGAGCAAGTAAAGGAATTAAAGGGTGATTTGATCATCAAGAATAACGATCTTGAAATTACTGTAAATAGCGCTAAGTTTCAGAATTTCACTGTTAATGGTGGTGATATTGAAATGAAATCTCTAAATAAGGAAGATTCAGTTCTAACCATTAATGGCAAAGCTGTAAGTGATGCGTATGGTTTATATGAGCCTATAAGATTTAAGCTGGATGATGTGGTGAAGGTTGAAAGGGATAAAGTAAGTGGAATGGCAAAATCCGTATTTAATTTTCGCATTTTTAATCTAAATGCTGATGACAAAAAAGTAGACTTCTCAGCAAATTTTCATTCTGAAATTGACAATTTGGCCGTCTATAATGCAAGTCTTGGTAAATATGATATTAAGCTTAGTTTTGGCAGTGACTTTATAGATTTAAATGGTAGTGGTATGGTGAATAACACACAGCTATTATTTGACCTGAAAAGTAGCAATAGGAATGAAAGTTTCGCCTGGAATTTGACCGGAGATTTACCCGCTCAAATATTTAATTTTGATAGTGGCTATGTCAGTGCAAATTTAGAGTCAGTGATAAATCAAGATAAGACGGGGTATGTTAATGGTGATATAGGTTTATCAGAATTTGAATCACATTCAAGCTACTTAGGGTGGAAAAATCGCTTTGAAGATCACAATAAAATTTTGTTTTCTACAAGGTTAAAAGGAGCAGGTGAATTGTTAGTAGATAAATTAGACATTGTAGGAAATGACCTAGATATAAAATTCAGCGGAAGAGTAGAAAATGGAAATTTATATTTAAATTCTAGTAGCTTTAAATTGCCTGATAATGATTTTAGTATAGAAATTGAATCAGGTAAGGAGAAAAATGCCATAACTATTTATGGTGAGGAAATTAACTTAAGTGATATTTTAGGCTTGCTTGGCAAAAACAGTAATGGATTAAATAAAGATATAGAGATTAGTATGAATGTTGACAATGTAATTATGAAAGAAGGCATCGTTATCAAAAATGCTAAGCTGAATGTAACCTGTACTAAAGGTAATTGCAATGGAAGTCAATTTACAGGGCAGTTTCTGGAAGATAGCAGCAACATACTAGCAGAATACAGTGGAATAGGGCTCGAAATATATGCGGATAATTCAGGTATGCTTTTGCGTTCCTTAGGCATTAGTAAATCAATTAAAAACGGCAAATTGTCTTTTTATCTCTCTCCTCAGAGAGAAAGTGGAGAACATTATGGTACGTTATCCATTAGCAATTTCTACATCAAAGATGCTCCACTACTTACTACTTTATTGTCGATGTCTTCATTGCCTGGCATTGTAAATGCCATAAAAAATGAAGGTGTATACTTTTACAAATGTAATGCACCTTTTTCATACAAAGATGGCACTATTGAAATTGAAGAATCTTGGCTTGAAGGGGCGGAGTTAGGTATTAGCACTGGTGGTAAGCTCGATATTAGAAATTATAAATTCCAGGTTGCAGGACAAGTAATACCAGCATATTCAATTAATAAATCTTTGTTAAAAATTCCTATAATTGGAAAACTTCTTACTGGTGGGAAAAGTAGGGGAATCGTTTCAATAGACTATAAAGCAAATGGTGATGACAAAAACAATAACGTATCTGTTGATCTTATCTCTTCGCTAACTCCAAACCTATTAAAGAGGTTATTGGGAGTGTTTGATCGCATTATGACAAAAACTAACGAAAGTGGCTTAAAAGGTGGTGTGAAAAAGAAATTTGGTTCGATATGACCAAAAGGGAAGTTATTTAACAAAATTATGGACAAAAATGCAAGAATTTCAGAATGATCTACCTGGTTTTTTATTTAGTTGTTTAAGTAATACCACTCCCTTTAACCTCTCTATATTTGCTGAACAACTAAAAAGGGTAGGGGGGTGGTTGTAAATTGTATCTGTTCAGCAGAGTGGCAAAATAAGGTAGACGAGAAAAGACAACTATAGGAACAAATGGGTGTCATGCCAGTGCGTGACACTGGTTTCCATCCAAAAGGGTGTCATTCCAGTGTCAGCTACTTTCATGACATCGTTTACTATGTGCCATATTGTAATGTTCGTACAGTTGTGGAATGAATCGCGGTATGACGTGTTGCTTGGGTCAGCTATAGTATAAATATACTAGGGGTTATAGTTTTCTTATGCTGCCTTTTTGTTATTAGACAACCACAATATAAAGGAGTGAAACGGATGCAAACAGTAGTGCATTTCTGCACCAAACGTATTACCTTTAACGAATAGTAAAATGTGAGATTTTTTGGAACTACCGTGGAGCAATTGCTCCACGGTTTCATTCTACTTAGAATCCACCCATGCCACTCATTTCTCCTGCACCCATAGGAGATGAAGCATTTTCTTTGCTTGGTACATCAACTATCATAGATTCAGTAGTTATCAGCACACTCGCAACAGATACCGCTGTTTCAAAAGCAATACGCACCACTTTTGCTGGATCAATCACACCAGCTGTAAACGCATTAGCATAATTCATAGCCTCAACGTTGTATATAAGCTCTTTATCATTCTGCTTAATCAAATAGTCAATTATAACAGCAGATTCAAGACCAGCATTTTTGACTAACCTTCTAATTGGAGCACTGAGAACTTTCTTGATAATGTTTATGCCTATTTGTTCCTCGTCACTTGCACCTTTTAATTTGTCGAGAACAGATGAAGCATAAAGAAGCGCAACCCCACCACCTGGAACTATACCTTCTTCAATTGCAGCTCTTGTTGCATGCAGCGCATCTTCGACTCTATCTCTACGTTCTTTAACTTCCACTTCAGTTGCTCCACCAACTTTGAGCACAGCAACGCCACCTGATAATTTCGCTAAACGTTCTCTTAGCTTTTCTTTATCATAATCAGAAGTTGAAGTTTCAATTTGAGATTTAATCTGCTCGATTCTAGCTTTCACACTGTCAGAATCGCTATTTTCGCTGACAACTGTGGTATTATCTTTAGTAATTTTAACATTTTTAGCCGTACCAAGATCATCAAGCGTGAGATCTTCCATCTTGATTCCAAGTTCATCTTTTATGACGTACTTAGCACCAGTTAAAGTTGCTATGTCTTCGAGCATCTCCTTTCTTCTGTCACCAAAACCTGGAGCTTTTACTGCAGCAACTTTTAAACCACCACGCAATTTATTGATAACTAAAGTGCTTAATGCTTCACCTTCGATATCCTCTGCAATAATAACCAAAGGTTTACCAGATTTAACAATAGCTTCAAGAATAGGAAGTAAAGGTTGAATAATATTTAATTTTTTCTCTGTAATTAATAGATAAGGATTATCAAGCTCCACGATCATTTTTTCATTATTTGTAATAAAATACGGAGAGAGATAACCGCGATCAAATTGCATGCCAGTAGTCAGCTCAACTTCTAACTCTTTTGAACCTTTACTCTCTTCAACAGTTATTACACCCTCTTTTCCAACTTTTTTCACGGAATCAGCGATACTGTTACCTATATCCTTATCACCATTTGCAGAGATTATTGCAACTTGTGCCACTTCGTCTATTTTCTCTAGAGAAATTGTACGAGACATTGACGCAATTTCCTTTAATATTACATCTTTTGCCTTCTGTATTCCGTTTTTAATACCAACACGATCGTTTCCAGCAGCAATTGATTTTGAAGCTTCCATTATCATGTTGCTAGTTAGTATTGAGCACGTTGTTGTACCATCACCAACTTTATCGTTACATTGAGAACAACTTTGTGCAAAGATGCTTGCTATCGCAGCGTTTAATGGTTTTTCAGGCTTGATAGCCTTCATCACCTTATAACCATCTTTTGTAATTTCTGGTGCTCCATAGGGCTTATTAATCCCTACTGTTTTTCCTCTAGGTCCCGCAGTTATTGCCACCGTTGAGTCTACCATTGCTGCGACTTCACGAAAGGCTTCTTGCAACTGCTCACCTGATACTACTACATTAGTCATTTTTATCACCTCTTGTTAATAAAAAATTTAGAAAACTATAATAAAATTACTTACAATGCACTATGTCGTGCTTTGTTTTAGTTTAGTAAAATAAAGACTGCTACTTAATGACAGCAAGTATATCGGACTCTTTCATCACGATAAGCTTCTCATTATTATGTTCTATTTCTGTACCAGCCCATTGGCGATAGAACACTTTATCACCAGCTTTCACAGTTAAAGTTACGCGTTCGCCACTTGAATTGCGTGAACCTTCACCAATTGCTATAACTTCACCTTTAGTAGGTTTCTTTTCAGCACTTGATGGAAGCACAATTCCACCTTGCTTTTCTTCGCTAATAGGCTTGATCAGCACGCTATCATCTAATACATTTAAACTTATACTTGACATTTGTTTTTCCTCATCAACAAATTAACTTATAAGTTTATATATATACTCGTAAGTTAGATTTCAAGGGCTGGAGCTTGTAAAATATGCACGCCAAAAGCAGTTTCTAAAAGAGCCTAATGTTATATAATAAAATTTAGATTTATTTATAGAGATTTCATGAGTTATATACCATTTTTAAGTCGTGGTGTGATAGTGCTATATGGGCCTGACACTAGAGATTTTCTGCAGGGTATTATAACCAATGATATTAATAAGTTGGATAGCCAAAAAGCCATTTACTCTTTATTGCTTAGCCCTCAGGGAAAATATCTATATGATTTTTTTCTTATTGAATATGGTAAATACACCCTCTTAGAGTGCGAAAACATGCACTTGCAGCAAATAATCGAGAAACTGGATTTGCTTAAAACTTACTTGAGAGTGAAGATTAAAGACGTTAGCGCACTATATAAGGTTGGAGTTTTGTTTAATACTAAGTTGGCGGAGTGTAGTGGTAAGTCACAAGTTATTTTTCAAGATCCAAGGCACAAGCTGCTAGGAATGAGGATCATACATAAAGATGAAATAAAAGAGCCGGTTGGGGATTTTACTCAGTATGAAAAAGTCAGAATTCAAAATCTCGTTCCAGATGGAGCGAAAGATATGGTGCAGAATTCATCGTTTCCGCTGCAATTTTTAATCGATAAAGTAAACGGTATAAGCTTTAATAAGGGGTGTTATATAGGTCAGGAAGTTGTAAATCGAATGAGCAGACAAGAAATATTCAGAAGAAAACTTTACCTTGTTGAGGGGGATAACGCACTTCCAGATATTGGCACTAAAGTGACAAATGAAAACAATGAGGAAATAGGGGAACTGCGCTCTAGTGTAGACAACATTGGATTTGCATTGCTTAATACTGGAAAGAGCCATGCAAATTTATATGCAGATGGAGTTAGGTGCGTTAAGACGTTGAAGTCTTAAGGTAGCGCATATAGAAACGAAAAACTTGCTTGACACCCTTCGCCAGCGCCCTTATCATAACAGTGAAGCTATTTCATTTAACTTCGCAATCTGTGCAGATTAAAACGACAAGGACTCCTGATATAATGTTGAACATTTTTTTTCTGCATTTCCGGGAATGTTCAAAAAAGTGTGTCAAACCGAAAAAAAAGTAATAAATTGATATAAAAAAAATGGAGGTTTGACAATGAGTCAGAAAGTAGTAAACAGAACTACCGGTTTGGTAGATTACAAAGAACTGGAAGCAAATATACTGTCATCAATAAGGGAAGGCAGACCATTAACAGGAAGGGATGGAGCATTTACACCACTTATAAAAAAGCTGCTGGAGGCAAGTTTGGAAGGTGAAATAGAAAATCACTTATTAGCTGAAAGTGAAGAGAATAATCGAAGAAATGGGAGAAATGGAAAGACTTTACGGACAAGTGCACACTCACTTCTTCTTGATTTTTTGGTTTATCTTGTCTACCTATTTTGCCACTCTGCTGAACAGATACACTCAACTAATGGTCAATACATCTTCTATTAAAAATTGTACAAATTCATTGCCATTCCAGTAATTCATAGAGATTTTACCCAAAATAGCTTTAACATTACCCTGCATGATAGCAGAGCCAAGATGAGTATTTGCAGAACGAAATGCAATAGCTCTTACCATAACATTATCATCAGCAATAAAACATTTTATATGGTCAACTCCTATAACTTCAGGCTTTCTTATCTTTGCTCCTTGGATAATAAACCTTGGTTCAGGATTTCCAACTCCAAATGGTCCCAAGCGTTGCAATTGATTCCATAAAGACAAATTTATTGCTTTAGCAGTTACTATACTATCAGCTTTTAAAGTTTTCTCATTTATAGAGTTTGAAAATCTTTCAGTAAAAAAATCATGCAAATCATTTATTTTGTCTTCTTTAATTGAAAATCCTGCTGCCATACTATGGCCACCACCTTCAATAATCAAATTTATAAACTTTGCGGAAAGGACTGCAGCACCGATATCAACTCCCAAAATTGATCTACAGCTTGCTTTTCCTATTCCATTATTTAAAGATATCACTACTGTTGGCAAGTGAAACTGCTCCTTTAGCCTTGATGCAATTATACCAATTATTCCCTGGTGCCAATTGCCACTTATCATTATAAAATTCGCACCTGATTGGGCAGACTTTTCCGCTTGTGCTGTAGCTTCCAAGAGAGCCTCATTTTCTAACACTTTTCTTGCATTATTCAAATCTATTAATTTTAGCGCGATTGAATGTGCCTCTTCATCATCATCGGTGGAAAGCAACCTTGCACCAAGCGATGCTTCTCCAATTCTTCCTCCAGCATTTATGCATGGCCCAATACTAAACCCTAATCGAGAAACACTTGGTTTTTCAAGGATTCCCAAAGCATCAAATAAAACACGCAAGCCAACGTTTTTTCTTGTTGACATAACTTTTAATCCTTGTGAGACAAGTGCTCTATTGAGGCCTGTGATCTGCATAACATCACAGACAGTTCCCAGGGCAACCAAATCCAACAGATCAAATAAATCTGGTTCTTTTTTGTTGGTAAAAAATCCTTGCTCACGTAGGCTTTTATTAAGAGCAACAATTAGCAGAAATGACACTCCAACTGCTGCTAGGTTATTATAAGGAGAGCTCTCATCAAGGCGGTTTGGATTCACAACTGCTACGGCGCTTGGTAATTTTTCCGTACCAAGGTGATGGTCAACAACTATAATATCAAGACCAAAAGCCTTTGCATCTTCTATTAGTTGATATGCAAGCGTACCACAATCAACGGAAATACATAAATCAATTCCATTCTTTTTAAGTTGTAATAAAGCATCTGTGTTTAATCCATAACCCTCATCAACACGATCTGGAATGTAGATTATAGAGTGTATATCGATTGCTCTCAGGTATCTGTTAATCAATGCTGACGACGTTGCACCATCAACATCATAGTCACCAAATATTGCAAGGTTTTCATCATTTTTTATTGCCCGTATTATACGAGAAACAGCTTTATCCATATCAAGAAGGTGAAAGGGATCTGGTAATAGCGATCTGATTAGTGGATATAAGAAGTCGCTTGCATTTTCTATGTTAACACCACGAGTAACCAATATTCTTGCTAATATTTCTGGTAACTCAAATCTCTGTGTAAGAGTTAAGATTTGCCTTTGATCTGCTTCTTGCAACTTCCACAATGCATTTGTTATGCTGCGCTTTTCAATTTCAAGTAGCATATTCTTTCTTTGTAAATAAAACTACTTTACCAGAATTTTTAAGCTTGTTCTATAATTGTATTAGACTTCTGCATAACCTAAACTAAGTAGAAAAAAGGTATCATCTAAGTAGCTGACAATGGTCTCCATCCAAGAGGGCAGTAGCCCCTTCGGTGTCATTCCAGCGCGTGACCAGGTCTTTTTAGCTATCATAGGATGACAGAAGCAGACACTCCACTTTGTCGTTCCAGTGCCTCCTTTTTTTGTCATTCCAGTGCCTTGACTATTTGGATCCAGGAAAAAGAATGGTGTCATCCCAGTGCCTCCTTTTTTTGTCATTCCAGTGCCTTGACTATTTGGATCCAGGAAAAAGAATGGTGTCATCCCAGTGCCCCTATGATGTCATCCAAGTAGCCTCCCTCTCCTGTCATCCCAGTGCTCCTTTTTTTGTCATCCGAGTAGCTGACACTGGGATCCAGGAATTTTATTAAGTTGGTAAGCATAAAAGTGTTATGTAAAATACAACGTTCTTGATGGGATTGCGTGAAATGCTGGATCCCAGTGTCTGGGCACTGGGATGACAAAGGAGGACAGTGTCAGCTACTCGGATGACAAAAAAAGGAGCACTGGAATGACAGCAGTCCTACGTCATACCGCCGCGGTATCTCATCAGCTAACAAGCAGCGGGATGACGGTTGTCGTTTAGCTATAAACATTAAGAAATTTACTAAACAAAAAAAAGGCAAAAGAAACCCTAGTCATTGTCTATTTTCAGTATTTGGCGTTTTTTAAGTCTTAAACGCTGCAATTTAGCTGCTTTTAAGTGCAACTAACTTTAGCTAAAATGTTTAAGAAATTTACTAAGCAGAAAAAAAGGCAAAAGAAACCCCGTGGTAATTAGTGTTCACTCTCTAATCCTGCAAATTGGCGTACTATACTTTCTTAAACGACTTATAAGCGCGTTTCAGCTTTTATAGGTAAAAACCTAAAAATGTTGTGAAGACATAAGGTGCACATAGTGCAAAAAATTAAAAATAAGACGCCAACTACGTTGTTTTCTTGCTGTTTAATCTGCACAGATGAAGATAACTGAATACCTTCAGTATCATGATAAGGGCGCTGGCGGAGTTTGTCAAGGAAGTTTTTTCGTTTCTATGGGTCAGTTGGTACGCGCTTTGCCTTTTAACAGATGTAAAAGCACAATTATTACGAACAACATTCCACCAACAACTGATATAGCGCCACCTATAATGAAGCACGTGCGTGCTAACATTGACGAAATGCTTGGCAGATCTGCAACCTTCCTTAAAGCACCATATCCACCAAGCCACACAAGGCCAGTAATATGGAGAAAATGCCCTACACTGTAGGCATAAATCTGTAATCTTACCATGGAGTTTTTTACCTCTTCAAAGTTTAATTTGGGTAACAGCCAATAAATGAAATTCATAAAAGCTATAGTGATCCCAACTACAGAACCGTGATAATGAGAAGGAATCGTGACATTACCTTCAATAGTCAACACTCCGAGCACATCTCCATAAGTGAACAACAAAAATGAATGTAATAAATAGTTGCTTTTATCATTAATAAAAGTTCTGATGTTGTAGCACACTAATATTATCAAAAAGCACGGCAAAACTGCTCCAGCAATCCTCATATGCCAAGTAAAAAACTGTATTAACTTGGCACTATCAACTGGATAAACAAAATATACAAACGGTGCGCCTACAGCTAAAATCGTGTTTATAAATAGTGGTAAAATAGTAATTTTATTGTTTGAAGCTAAACTAATATCATTGGAACTTAGCATTATTAAATAGACTAAAAACATTCCTTGAGTAAAAGCAAACTGCAATAAATGTCCGCCTCCCCAAAAGAGATATTCGTAAAATAAATTATTATCTGAGTGATATAGACCTGGAGGCATATTATTATATGCTAAAACAAAGCAAAGAAATGACGATACAAGTATAATAACTAGCCCAATTTGCCCAACAGAGAGAAATGAAACCTCTTTTTTTGATGTGTATGCTAGCATTGTATTTACTAATATACTGGCAATAAATAAACTGAGTCCAAGTAAAAATAATTTGTTTTGTAATACGGGAATATAGTTACTTTTGATAACTTCAGTGTTTGGAACGAATGCGGATATAAACATGAGCAGCATCGAAAGGGTTGATAGAACCCATGAAAAGTTAAACCAACTATTGGTATTTTGTAGGTTTATGATAAAGAGCAGAGATATTATAGAGCACATCCACACTAAAATTGACAAGTTCACGTGTATTACCAGCGCATTATCAAAAATATATTGTGCAGAAGGAACAAGAGAGGAGATAAAAGGCAATCGTAGAAAAATAACAATTATTGACAGTAACCCAGAGCAAGCAAGAGCACATACTGCCAAGAACATCCATTTTCTACAGAGCGGAGCGTTGTCTTGTATATTAAGCACAATCTTTTTTCTCAATTTTGTTCAATACAATATATAACACTGCAATAATACCTAAAACATAGCAATAGTATACGTGTGGCACGACTGCCAAAGGTGAAACTCCAGCAATAGTGCTAGCCAAAAGCAATTGAGCGCCATACGGTATTAATCCTTGAAATACACAAGAAAATATGCCTAGCCATGCTGCACTATAGTGAGGCGGTATTTCATATTTCTTAGCAATATCTCTAGCAATTTCACCGCTAAAAATTATAGCGATGGTATTATTTGCAAGTAAAATATCAAATATACTGACTATTTTTGCAATAAATAACTGCGCTGTTTTTTGTCCACCACGTTGTATCATAACCCAAGATGAAAGTTTATCTGCAAACTCCTTAGAATTTTTACCTACCAGTCCTGAAAGCCCGCCAACCATCAATGACAGTAGCATAATTTCATGCATACTCATAAACCCCTTAGTGATGTTTTGGCTTAAAAACAATAAACCATGATTGTTGTTATTTATAAATCCAATGATTCCAGCAAAAGTTATGCTTAAAACCAATGCCGTAAATACATTTATTCCAAAGTTTGCAAGCAATATAAGTATTATGTAAGGAGTCACAAGCAATAAAGAATACTCCTTAACTGAAATAGCAGCACTATTGCTTGAGCTATAAAATAATATAATTATTGTGAATATAGAAGCAATTAGTGCCACTTTTGCATTCAGTTTTAATTTTTTCTTTATATCAGCCTTTTGAGACATCACAGATGCAATTGTAGTATCAGAGATAATAGATAAATTGTCGCCAAACATTGCTCCTCCTACAACGGTTGCAACTCCTAAGGAAGGAGAAATCCCAGCTTGTGTCAGTTCAACTGCAATAGGAGCAATTGTTGCAATGGTGCCCATTGATGTACCAATAGCAGTGGAGATGAAAGCTGCTACAAAAAATAATCCTATGAGTAAAAATTGTGTTGGTATAAATGAAAGAGCCAAATTAACTGTGGCATCAGCACTACCGATTGCTTTAGTTACTTCACTGAATGCACCTGCAAGTAAGAAAATGATACACATAGTGATAATATTACGATCTCTTACCCCATCTAGAAAGGCATACATTTTTTCTTCAGTATTGCCCTTGTATAAAACCCAACCCAGAGCTATGGCAGGAACAATGGCTACCAGTGGAGATAACTGATAAAAAGCATTTGACACGCCAAGAATAGTAAAATATATACCACTTCCTACAAAAAGAAATAGGAACAGTAAAATAGGCAAAAAATTTGTAAGATAAAACATACCTCTACTCCAGCTCTGATAAACGCAAATCAACTATGATATGATTTATATTATTATAAACCACAGTTAGCACCTTGACCAAGGTTTTTCTAGAAAGCAATCTACCAGAAAAGGTTTCCATGAAAAGGACTATTATAATATATCATCTACTTGAATTAAACTGGGAGATAGAATAAGTAAAAAATATGAATGACATAACAACAAAGCAAGTCATATCCTTATGGGATGCACAAGTTGGTGGATTTTTGCCGGATAAAAGAGAAATGGAGATTGATAATATTTTTTTAATCTAATGCTTCAATGTTTCCGACATAGGAAAAGTATCATCTTTACTTTCTATAGAGGAAGGCACACTATTTTGATTATCATCACCATCAATTGGAGTAGTAGGGTGCATTAAAGCAACTTTCATAACTTCATCAATATTCTTAGCAAAAACTACGTTGATCCCCTCTTTGATGCTTGCCGGAATCTCTTGCATATCTTTCTCATTTTCACTTGGTATAATCACAGTTTTGATTGATCCTCTGAGCGCTGCAAGCAATTTTTCTCTTAAGCCCCCAATAGCTAAAACTCTACCACGCAATGTCACTTCGCCTGTCATAGCAACATTTTTGTTAACTGGTATATTCGTCATAAGAGAAACAATAGACGTACATACCGCGCCGCCAGCAGAAGGGCCATCTTTTGGTACTGCACCCTCAGGTACATGTAAATGTATATCATTATTTTGGAATTTTTCGGGCTTTATACCAAAAAACAAACAATTTGATCGAATATAACTATACGCAGCTTTTATAGATTCTTGCATAACCTCTCCAAGCTTTCCTGTGTATTTTATTTCTCCCTTGCCCGGAATTAGGACTGATTCTATCATCAAAATATCACCACCTGTTTCAGTATAGGCGAGCCCAGTTACTATTCCTACTAAACTCTCATTTTCCGCAATGCCAAAGGTATATTTACGTACCCCTAAATAATCTTGTAAATTGTCAACCCCTACGGATATTTTCTTATTTTTATCAGTCAATATTTCTTTAACTGCCTTTCTCATGAGCTTTGCAAGCTCCCTTTCCATACTCCGCACACCACTTTCACGTGTATATAAACGTATCAACTCGTATAACGCCTCATTAGTTATGTCCCATTCCTTCTGATACAAACCATGCTCCTTCTTTAACTTCGGAATAAGGTGGTGTGTAGCAATACTGATTTTTTCATCTTCAGTATACCCGGACAATTGTATAATTTCCATCCTATCACGCAAAGGATGTGGTAAATTTAAGCTGTTTGCCGTAGCTACAAACATTACACTTGAAAGATCAAACTCAACTTCCAAGTAATGATCCGTAAAGTGTTTATTGTGCTCAGTATCTAAAACCTCAAGTAATGCAGATGCAGGATCGCCACGCGAATCAGAACCCATCTTATCTATTTCATCAAGCAGAAAAAGCGGGTTGCATGAATTAGCTTTTTTCATGTGTTGAATGATTTTACCAGGCATTGAGCCAATATAAGTTTTCCTATGCCCTCGTATCTCAGACTCATCACGCACACCACCAAGAGCTATGCGAACAAAATCTCTTCCTACTGCTCTTGCCATAGACTTAGCTAAAGAAGTTTTACCAACACCTGGCGGTCCAACTAAGCAAAGTATAGGACCTTTTATCTCTTTTACTCTTTTTAATACCGCTAAAAATTCTATTATTCTATCTTTTACTTTCTCTATGCCATAATGATTTTCATCTAAGATTTTCTTAGCTGCATTTAAGTTAATTTTTGCATCTTTGTACTTTCCCCATGGCAACTCAAGCAACCAATGCAAGTAACTAGATATAACTGTAGCTTCAGGAGAAATGGGATTCATTTTCTTGTATCTCTTCAAATCAGTTATAGCTTTCTCTCTTGCTTCCTGAGAAAGCTTTGTTTCATTTATCTTTTTTTCAAATTCATTGAGTATATTCCCTTCATCACCATTCTCAAATTCGCCTAATTCTTTCTGTATAGCTTTCAATTGCTCGTTAAGGTAGTAAACTTTCTGAGTGCTTTCAACTTGCGATTTAATTGTCTTATATAAACGGTTTTGTGCGTTCAAAATACTCATTTCTCTCTCAATAAAAGCAAAAGCTTTTTTTAAACGCTCTTCTGGGTCATAAGCCTCAAGTATACTTTGTTTATCTGATACTTTTATATTTAAATGTGAAGCTACCGTGTCTACAAGTTGATTAACTTCTTTGATTTGATCAATGGAGTTAATGGCAACCTCGGGTTGATTTTTCTTGTTTAGCTTACACCAGCTATCGAACGCGTCTACAACAGACCGCCTTAAAGCTTCTAAATCAATATTGTCTTCATCTTCTTTATAATAATTGTCTAACTCTACCCTGGCTTGTAATAAAGTATGAGAGCTAATATATTCTACAACTCTTCCCCTTCTTATCCCCCGGATTATAACTTTTACTGCATTGTCAGGTAATTTTATTAACGGTTGTACAATGCTTGCTAACACACCTACTTCATAAAGATCTTCAGGCTCTGGATTATCAACAGAGCCATCTTTCTGTGCTACAAGAAAAATCTCATTTTGGTGATTACTACTACTTATTGCATACTCTAGTGCATTAACAGATTTTTCTCTGCCTATGAATAAAGGCACCATTATATTTGGAAAAATTACTACATCTCTTAAAGGTAATACTGGCAATGCAGTAAAACTAGAGCTTACAGCACGTTCAATGTTCATAATATATGCCTCAAATTAATCATTAACCGTTATAACATTGCCATTGTTATTATGATTAACCGTTGCTTTTCCTAATTCTACCATTTTCTTAGTGATTACTATAGTGCTACCTTCAAAGCCTCCGTTTCCAGATGTATACATAATGTCAAGCAAAAGTGACTCCAAGATAGCACGTAACATTCTTGCACCTGTTTTGTAGCTTATAGCCTTTTTAGCAATAGCTGATATTGCTTCATCTGAAAACTCAAGGTTTACTTTGCTAAACGCAAGCAATGCTTTGTACTGTTTTATTAGTGCATTCCTTGGCTCTGTCAACACATGTATTAAATCTTCATGATCCAGCTCATCTAAAACAGCAGTTATTGGAACCCGCCCTACAAATTCGGGTATTAAACCGAATTTGATTAAATCTTCAGGTTGAACATCATGTAAAGCATTCTTTTTCTTTTGCTCTTTAGACTGACTTATATCTGCTCCAAAGCCAACTGACGTTCCCTTTTTTCTCGCTTCAATAATTTTATCGAGGCCTTCAAAAGCTCCTCCACAAATAAACAGTATGTTACTAGTATCCACTTGTATAAACTCTTGTTGTGGGTGTTTTCGCCCTCCTTGTGGCGGAACATAAGCAACTGTACCCTCCATAATCTTAAGCAGAGCTTGCTGGACCCCTTCACCTGAAACGTCACGGGTTATTGAAGTGCTTTCAGATTTTCTTGTAATCTTGTCTATTTCATCTATAAACACTATACCACGCTGTGCTTTTACAACGTCATAATTTGCAGCTTGTAATAAACGCGACAACACGCTTTCTACATCATCACCCACATAACCTGCCTCAGTTAAAGTTGTCGCATCAGCCATAGCAAATGGCACATCTGAAACTTTAGCAAGTGTTTTGGCTAGCAAAGTCTTACCAGAACCAGTGGGACCAATAAGCATTATATTTGACTTCTCGATTTCAATATCACTTATAGCATGAAATTGTACCATGGATTGACAATGGTTATACATAGCTACAGATAAAACGTGTTGCGCGTGTTCTTGACCTACAACATGCTTGCTGAGAAAGTTTTTTATATCCTCAGGTTTCTTTAGTAATAGCTTCATATCAGATATACGATCTGAATTAAAAGATCTATCTTTCTTTTGACTTATTGCTTTATGGGATAATTCTATGCACTCATTACAAATAAACACCTTTAAACCATCCGAAGAGTTAGTAATCAATTTATCTACTTCATCTTGCGCCTTGTTGCAAAAAGAACAGTAGTGTAAATCATTATTGTTATCCATTAACCCACCTTTTGTTTAACTTTAATATTTTCAATTTCAATATCTGTACGCTCAGCTATCACCCTGTCAATTAAGCCAATTTTCCTTGCTTCTTCAGGATCCATGAATTTATCTCTTTCCATCATTCCTTCAATTTTCTTCAGTGAATTTCCAGTATGTTTTTCATAAATTTGATTTAGTTTTTTCTTAACCCGCAAAATTTCATTAGCATGTATTTCTATATCAGTTGCTTGACCATGATAACCACCAGATGGCTGATGTATCATAATTCTTGAATGAGGTAGAGAGTAGCGCTTACCTTTTGTACCAGCTGCAAGCAATAAAGAACCCATAGACGCAGCTTGACCTATACATAAAGTTGAAACGTCTGGGTTTATATACTGCATTGTATCGTAGATCGACAAACCAGCAGTTACAACACCACCTGGTGAGTTGATGTACATACAAATGTCTTTATCGGGATTTTCCGATTCTAAAAATAAAAGCTGTGCTACTATTACACTGGCCATATTGTCTTCAATAGGACCTGTTACAAAAATTATTCTTTCTTTCACTAGTCTTGAATATATGTCATAAGCGCGCTCACCGCGACTAGTTTGTTCAACTACAATTGGTATAAGAGTCATACCTTTTCCTATTAAATATTATCAAATAATTCCTTTAATTCTTTCACAGAAACAATCTGCTCTTCTTTACTAACTTTTTCTATTATATAATCTGTCACTTTATACTCAAGCGCTTGCCCTCTAACTAATTCTTGAAATTGTTTATTTGATTCAAAATGCTTAAGTACTCTGTCAAATTGCACATCTTTACTGACATATTGATTTACAATAACACTCAAAACATCATTTTGAGTTAATGATATTTTATGTTCTGCACTAAATTTCATAAATAACATAGCAAGCTTTACACGTTTTTCAGCTTCTTTACGAGAATCATTTTGAGCACCCAATTCTCCTTCCATTCTTTGTTGCTCCTGTTTTACTATGTCTGTGGGTAAATCAAAACTATAATTAGCATCCAAATAATCAAACAGCTCCTTTTTAATTAAGAGATTTCTCATTTCGGTGCACTGATCACCAATCATTTTTTTTGCATGATTTATTAGCAAAGAATAATCTTTAAACCCAATACTCTTAGCTATTTCATCATCATTTTCAAAATCTTTGGCAATTTGAATCTCATTAACTCGCACAGAAAAATCAGCTTCCTGTCCTGCAAGGGAAATGGCTTGGTAATTTTCAGGAAATTTCAACTTAAAGTTCTTTGTTTCTCCCTTTTTCATACCAGTTAATTGATCTTCAAAACCATTAATAAATGTGCCAGACCCTAAATTAACGGCAAAATCTTTGCTACTTCCACCTTGAAAGAGCTTATTCCTAATCCGCCCTTCAAAATCAATTATCAATTTATCCCCATCTTTCGCTTGATAAGAAGCATCATCAACAGAGGCAAAATTGGGGAACTTTGTTTTGATAGAATCAATAAATTCTTTTATATCTTCCTCTTCAATCTTTGCTTCAATTTTCTTTAAGTTTATTTTGTCAAGATCTATCATCGGTACTTCAGGCATCGACTCAAAAGATAGCTTGTATACAAAATTGCCCTCCTCATTTTCTTTGCCCAGATCTGGTAATGATATAACATCAACCTTAGGATAAATGTGAGACTTGACTTCAATTTTTTTCATCAAATCACTTGAGCAATAATCAATTGTATTATTTATCACATATTCCAAAGCCTCGTTTTTATAATTTGCAACAACAAGGTCATAGGGCATCTTTCCAGCCCTAAATCCAGGTGATTTTGCATTTTCTGCTATCTCTTGCAACCTGGAATTTACCTTTTGTTTTATATAATCACTACCAACTGTGATTTCATACTCATACTTTAGTTTATCTATACTAAGCTCTTTGTAGGTATATACGCTACTTACTTCGACTGTATTTTGAGGTATATTATTAGACATCATAATTCATTTATTAACATTTTAATTCATATCTTAATAGAGTCATTTTACCAGAATTTAAGTTAAACACAATCCTTAAGAACAGGTTTTTACACAAACAAAAGTGTATTTAGTGATTATAAATTTTCCCTTAAAACCTAAGTTACATGACTTTAAAGTGCGGATAGAGGGACTTGAACCCCCACGAGCAAGCTCACCAGGACCTAAACCTGGCACGTCTACCAATTCCGCCATATCCGCAAGAAATTTTCAGTACCCTATTATAGGTATTCCATTAAAAATATTCAAGGTTTAAAGTCTTACTTAATTTATGGTATTTACACAATCAAAAAAGCTTATTAACATTTCTTAATGAAAGCTCTAAACCCTGAAAATCAATAATGAGATTAATAACAAGCTTCTTACTCGCAATTTTTTTGATTACACAAAGTGGTTGCACAACCCTTATAATAGGTGGTGTGGTGGCTACAGCGACAGCAACAGCAATAACAATGCAGGACAAATCCTTGGGAAATATCATTGATGATACGACTATGGTCATCAGAATTAATAAGGGGCTCTTAAAACATGGGCTATTTTCATCCATAAAGGTTAAAGTAAGTGAAGGAAGAGTATTGCTCATTGGAAGTGTTGACACTCCTGAAAAACAACTTACAGCAGAAAAAATAGCTTGGCAGCAAAAAGAAATTAAAGAAGTGATAAATGAAATAAGAGTAATACCAATTCAAATGGCTTCCATGCTAGACACCACTGTAGATGGCATGATAACAGCGGAAATAAGAACAAGACTCCTGGGAAAAAGAAATATTAAGTCAATTAATTATAGCGTTAATACGGTTGATAGAGTTGTTTATTTGATGGGTATAGCCCAAAATAAAGCGGAATTAAAAGCTGTAATAGCAATTGCAAGAAAAGTAAAGGGAGTAAAACAAGTTGTAAGTTATGTACGATATAGGTACAGTAAGTTACGCCATTAGGCAAAAATCGCTTTCAAATTATAACATTTGTACAATTGTGACAATAGGTAGAGAACATAAATGAAAGTTGCCTTTCAGATGGATGAAAATATAAATTTTGAAACTGACACTACATTCGTGCTAATAAAGGAAGCACAAAGGAGGAAGCACGAAGTTTTTGTCTATGCTCCTAACAATTTAGCACTAAAGCTAAACCATCCAATTGCTCTGGCTCAGAAAGTCAGCGTTGATGATGTTAGTTTTATCTCTAAAGAGGATGTAGCAATCAACTTGAATGAAATGGACATCATATTTATCAGACAGGATCCACCCTTTGATATGCGTTATATTACAACAACATATATCTTAGAAAAAACCAGCGCATTGGTAATTAACAATCCAACAGAAATAAGAAATTGTCCTGAAAAATTGATAACTTCATTATTTCCAGAGCTAATTCCGCCAACTTTGATTACTGAAAATATATCAATGATTAGAGATTTCTACTACAACTATCAAGATATTATTCTGAAGCCATTGTATAGTTATGGAGGAAACGATGTGATAAGAATACAAGATGAGAATAGTATTCAAGTAGTAGTGGATCTCATGATAGCAAAATACGAATGCCCTGTGATTGCACAATCATTTTGTAAAAACATAGATAAAGATAAAAGAATATTGCTACTTTATGGCCAACCAATTGGTGTAATGAAACGAATTCCAAAAATCAGTGGAGAGATCAGAACAAACATGCGACTTGGAGCAAGTTTTGAGCCCGCTCAAATGAACGATAGAAACAATGAAATATGTAACAAAATTGGTCCTGAATTAAAGAAAAGAGGGCTAATATTTGTTGGTATTGATATTATAGATGACTTCCTGCTCGAAATTAACACAACTTCACCCACGGGAGTAGTTTATATCAATAAATTGTATAATATATCGCTAGAAAAGGATCTTTGGGACGTGTTTGAAGAAAAAGCAAGCAGCCATCAACTAAACCTGTGAACAATCACCTTAACAAACTCAGTAGTCCCATTCTTTATCCCTGTTTTTTCTGTACTATTGGTCATATCACGCAATTTTTGAGAATTATTTAATAGATCAAATAGTACCTCTGTTAGATTTTTTTTTGCTTCACTATTCTGCTTAACTATTATAGCTGCTCTCGAGTCTTCAATATATTTTGCGTTATAAAATTGGTGATTATCTTTTGAGTAAGGGTAAGGAATATATATAGCAGAACGCCTAGCAAGAGTGATCTCTGCTATTGAAGTTGCTCCTGCTCTGCTAATTACCAAGTGAGCATTGGCCAGTCTATTCTCCATATCATCAAAAAATTCACTCAATTCACAATCGATCTTTTCACTTTTGTATAGACTTTTGACCTTGTTTACATTTTTCTTCGTACATTGCTGCGTCACTCTAATTTTCTTTTTCATTTTAATAGGTAAATCACAAATTACGCTGCTTACTACATCATCAAAAAAATTTGCACCTTGGCTGCCTGCTATGACCAATATATTTAGGATTTTCTCAGTGCTAGAATGGCTCTGTGCTTTTATATCAACAAAATTTCCTGTAAAAATACATTTATTGCCCTCTGCATATTTAGTCTCCGGAAAGCTGGTTGCAATTAATTTTGCACTCTTGAAAAAGAATCTATTTACTCTCCCTAAAACTGTGTTTTGTTCATGTAAAATTATAGGTATAGAAAGAACTCTTGCTGCAAGAAGAGTTGGAAAAGAAGCATAGCTACCAAAACCAATGACCGATTTTGGTTTTAATTTTCTTACTTGATACAGTGCTAACATAGAGCTGTATATCAAGAAAAGGAAAAACTTAAATTTGTTGCTGCTTGGTTTACGTAATGGTAAGGTGTAGCTTTCTATGTCGGTATTTTTATTTGTTTTTTTATCAGTGAATAATATGCAATTGTATCCTTGTGTCTTTAGTGCTTTTGCTAAAGCTATGGCCGGAAAGATATGCCCACCTGTGCCACCTGTTGCTAAAATAATATCCATCTGTAAATAATAAATCCTAGATTGTTAACTGTTATTTAACAATTTGCACGTAGAATTTTATTAAGCGTTATGATAGTTGAGTTAAAAATGCCTAAAAGTAATAGTAAAAAAGAACCTAATGAGAAAAATAAACCTCAAGAACAAAGAGAAGGCAGAAGCGGAGGTTTTTTAGAACTGCTAAAAAATATAATAAAAATTCTTTTCAATTCGGTCATTGACCTACCTGAGCACGAGCAGCATAATAAAATGAAAAGCACTAATCTACAACAAGGTTTGGATACTAAAGGAAAAGGCCCAGAAGATCTTCATCCAAAGGCAAAGCTTGAAGTTAAAGAAGCAGCTAAGGGATTGAAAGAAGAGTTACAGAATTCTGATGCTGGTGGTAATCAATCTATTGAAACTAAAGTGCCTAATCAAACTACTACTCAAGACATTGACAACTCTAAAACGATGGAACGTTAGTTCAACTATTTAACATCTGCAGCAAGCACTGATTCATGTATCATCTCTGAAATGGTTGGATGAGGAAAAATCGTAGATTTTATGTCGAAGTCTGTTCCTTCTAGTTGCTTTGCAAGAGCAAAATTGCTAATTAACTCCGTTACTTCTGCACCTATCATGTGGCTACCCAGAATTTCTCCGGTTTTTTTATCTATAATCGTTTTCACTAACCCTTCAGTTTCACTGAGTGCAACAGACTTACCATTAAAGTTAGAGTGAAATTTTCCTATTTTTATATCATACCCACCTTTTATTGCCTGTTCCTCAGTAAGGCCGATGCTCGCTATTTGTGGATGAGAATAAGTGCAATTTGGTATGCATTCTTTTTTTAACGCATGAGCATTTTTACCAGCAATCTTTTCAATGCAGATCACGGCTTCATGGCTCGCTTTATGTGCTAAACATGGTGGGCCAGCTACATCACCTATTGCATACACATTTGATTCACTAGTTTCATACCATTCATTCGTTTCAATAAAGCCAGAAGGGCTTAATTTAATTTTTGTATTTTCTAAACCTATATTTTCAATATTTGCTTGAATTCCAACCGCAACAATCACCCTCTCAAATTCTTTGCTCTCACCACTACTTAGTAGCACTTGAGCAGAGTCTTTACTTTTAGTAAGAGCTTTTACGCTACTGCTTGTATATATTTCTATCCCCTGTTTTGTGAATATTTCTTGTGCTAAATCTGAAATGTCCTTATCCTCCAGCGGCAAAATAGTGCTCTTTATCTCTATGATTGTTACATCAACACCCAAAGTACTATAAAAACTTGCAAATTCTATTCCAATTGCACCAGACCCTATAATTAGTAGCGATTTTGGTAATCTCTCTGGAGTCATAGCGTGCTGCGCATTCCATATTAAATCTCCATCTGCCTCTATTCCAGGCAGATTCCGTGCCCTCACGCCTGTTGCTAAAATGATATGCTTGGAAACAATTTCTTGTTCTTCCTTATCGCTAACGACTTTTATAGTACCATTGCCTGCAAGTTTACCAAAACCTTGATGAACTTTGATATTATTTTTTTTCATCAAATATGCAACACCGCTTGACAATTTATCAACAACGTTTCTTGAGTATTTCACTATTGATTGTATATCAAAATTCGCTTCCTTTACTTCTATACCAAACTCTTTTGATCTTTTTATTAGCCTATAAACCTCAGATGCTCTAAGCAGTGATTTTGTTGGTATACATCCCCAATTTAAGCATATACCGCCTAAATTTTTTTCTTTTTCCACAATTGCAGTTTTAAACCCAAGCTGTGCCGCCCTAATTGCCGCTATATAACCACCAGGACCGCTACCTATAACCGTAATATCATACTCATTCATCAGTTTTCTTCGTATTCAAAAAGATTATATATAACAGATGGAACCCATACAATCAATGGTCTGTCATCTACCGTCTTAAGAGTCAAGATAAAAGTTGTTATTTTTTATCATGGCATTTAAACAAACGATAATTTTTCTCATGACAGCAACTAATGCAACCTTAGCAGCTTTGCCAGAATCAACCAAACGCTGATAAAACGCTTTCATTTTTCTGTTGTGGCGCATAGCAACAAGAGCTGACATGTATAGTGCTTTCCTTGCATAAAACCTGCCTCCTTTGATTTGAGCTTTGCCAACTTTTCTTCCACTTTCACTAGTTTTAGGTGCAACTCCAACTAAGCATGCAATTTCTCTATTCTCTAATCTACCAAGCTCAGGCACCTCTGTCAGTAGAACGCTCGCCGTCTTTGATCCAATACCTTTATAGCTGATTAAAAGCTCATTTTTTCCTTTCAATTCAGCTATTGCGTCTTCTATGTCTTGCCTAATTTCTTTCAATTGTTTTTCAGCAAACCCTATCTGTCTTTCTATGTATTCTCTAGCTTTTCCCGTCGCACTTTGCAGGCGACACTTGTTTGCATGAATTGCATCATTTAAATTACGCTCAACTGCCCCCAGCTCCTTTAATTCCTCTTGCTTTTGTGAAATTATACATCCTTTTACTTCACCGTCTTTACTGACAAATTCAGCGTATTTTTCCAGTAATTTAGCATCTAACTTGTCAGTTTTTGCAAAATGATTGCAAGCTTTGGCAAATGCATATACCCGATTCGGGTGAGCTTTATGGACAGTTATCTTGCAACAATTTTATAATGAGCTTTTCATAGCCACCAGCTTACACATAACTTGATGGGTAAATCGACTATATTTGTTTCTATAAACTTAGATATAGCATCACTCACGTTTGCTATGCGCTTATGCTTGCCATTAATTGAGATGTCCAATGCTTCCTTGGAAACATCTACTCCCATGAAAATTATTCTAGCCATTTTTGTACCTATAAATATAATCAAACAATAATGCAAAATGCTGTATACAGGATTGTAATTCGATCTTTTAGATCCACCTACCGTTCGTACTACATTTTGCTTTAAGCCTTACTATTACCCACAAATAAAAACATAGTATTGTATTTACTCAAATAATTTAATTTTATTAACCTGAAAGCTTATTAGATTAAAATTATTAAACTAAGAGTTATAATTTTAGCAACTAAAAGCTGTAAATTGCACCATATAAACAGTTATTTCAAGCAAAAGTTATGCCATTAAGAGCTATGCAACAAACATTTATATTTGTGGGTAATAGTAAGATCTAAATCCGATAGAGCATTGTTGGCACACCATCAAAAGTCGCCTCAGACCTCTAATGCATCAATGTACAAACTTACACCTTTTAGTTGGTAATACCATTTTAGACGTTTATCATTCGTTTTAGAAAATACTATAGTAGCGGAATGACGAATTTTTGTTTTTCAAATTGTCAGTAAATCTAAGTCAGTTTAGCTATATAAAACATAGTATAAAAAGAGCTATTTTAGCAAAATTTTAAACAAATAAAGTTAATTACTTCACAATTGATACCTTACGAGAAAAGCACATTTGATACAGATTTAAAATACAAGTTAACGAATTATTATGATTTTTACCAAGATAATAATATAGTAAGGTTTGGTAGTGAGGTATCAAAATGGAAAAATACACCAACGCATGGTTTAATAAGAAAGATAATCATGATTGTGCAAATGATGGCACTTGCGGGCAATCTATAAAGGATTTTAGGATTGGTAATTCTGATATTTCTTTTTTTGATAGTAACAAAAACTTAATTGCCAAAGTACCTAAACTACCAAAGTATTCTAGGGATAAATATGGGCATCAATTGTATAAGGAAGCTGAGTCAAAGCAGTTCAATTATTTTTCCACAAATATACATGATGTTTTGTCTAACAGCTTTACCGTTAAATACGGGTATATAAATTGTACTATAAAATACGACAACTTATCTGAGCAGGAACAAAACCAAATAGAAACAGACATTAAAACTGCCTATGAAGCATTTAAAGAAAAGTTTTGCTTGAAAAATAGTAATGCAAGTTACAATATAACGGTTCACATTTTTAATAATAGAAGCGATTATACAAAGTATAACAATCTTCTCGGCTTAGATGAAGATGGTGGTTCAGGATATATTACACGAGGAGTAACAGATTGTCAGAATATTCTGACATATAAGCAAAGTGCCATGGATTTTGTTCTAGGTCATGAGCTAGGCCACATATTTCAATTGCGTTTTTCACCATCGGCAACAGTCCAAACTTTGAATATTCTGGATACTGAACTCATAGCGAATGTCATTGGACGAGAGGTAGAAGAAAAAAATTATAAAGCTATTTGCAAGCAGATGGGTGTAGATGAATATGAAGGCCATGGATGGATGTTTAAATTTAAATATAAAGGTACACTTTATAAACCCCAGTTATGGATTAGAAAACAGATAAAAGTAGAATTAATAAAGAGGGAAATAGGGTAAACTCAAGTATTTTAACAATAATTTAAGAGGTTACCCATGAAGAAAGATATTACAGAACTTTACTGCTGCGTCGAGGATTTTTGTCGTGTAGTAGATGAAAATTTTGCAAATAAGTTCTTATCAAATGGCAAAAAACCAACCAGAGTACCAGAAATAGCGCACTCAGAAATGCTAACCATAATCCTGTTATACCACCAATCGCCATGTAAAAACTTCAAGGCTTTTTATCTTTGTTACCTTAAGTTACTCTATAGATCAGAATTTTCAAAGATGCCTTCATATCACAGATTTATTGCCTTAAAGCCGAGAGTTTTACGGTATTTAGCATTACTTCTTCAATGGTTCTGCGAACAAGCGAAAATGACAGGTACTTCCTACATTGACACTTCTACGATTGCCATTTGCCACAAGAAAAGGATCTCTAGGAACAAAGTTTTTGATGGTTTAGCAGAAATTGGTAAGAGCACGTATGGTTGGTTTTTTGGCTTTAAATTGCACTTGGTGATTAACGAAATTGGAGAAATTCAATCACTTACTCTAACCAAAGGTAACGTTGATACCTGTGCCAACTATAACTAAAAGACTGACAGGACTTTTGTTCGGAGATAAAGGCTATATCAAGAAGGAGCTCTTTGAGGAACTCTTCGATAGAGGTTTAAAGCTTGTCACTAAAGTGAAAAAAGGCATGAAAAACGCACTAATCTCACTAAAAGAGAAGGCTTTATTGAGAAAAAGGTCGATTATTGAGACAGTCTTTGGTTGTTTAAAAAATAAATTTGAGCTTGAACATACACGGCACAGATCGCCAATAAATTTTCTGGTACATATTTTTTCTACATTAATTTCATATTCCATGCAGTCAAAAAAGCCTTCTATTTCTAAGCCTTACTGTGTTGGTTAATCCATAACTGGGGTTTATAAGCAGAAGTAAGTCTGAAGAAGAGGTAAATGAAAACCGCACGAATCCAGAGCCAGAAGAAGAACAAAAAGGTGATGACTACACAGAGATTACAGGAATGTTGCAATTTAAGTACAAAGGGACCAATTATGCTATACAACACAGAGGTTACCTTTTAGTAGAAGAAGAAAAACTTCGATTGATTCAAGATATAAAGAACTCTCATGAATCGCTCGTTAGTGAACGTTATAGATTAAATGAAGGGTCATTAAGTCAGAATGCAACTGTAGTAATTTTTGTTGATGAAAACAAGGACATAGAGAAAATGTATTTTCATAATCCAGACAAGAATATGTCCAAATGGTTAGATAAGACACTCATAAGCAGAAGTAAGCCTGAACAAGATGTGGATGACACTGACCTTACCCAGAAAAAGTAGACAGAAAGTTAAGACGTTTTTGAAGTAAAATAAAACGTTTTTTCAAAGAGGTGTGGTATGACAAAAAGAAAAGAATATACAGCAGAATTCAAAATTGAAGCTATAAGACTAGTAAAAGAAACAGGTCAATCATCAGCAAAAATAGCAAGAGATTTGGGTATTAGCGGTGATTCATTAAGCAGATGGGTAAAAACATACAATGATAGAATGTCTGGAGTAGATGCGTTTCCAGGAAAAGGGAAAGTATCTCATTGTGACAAAGAAAAGTTTGATTTAAAAAAAGAGCTGGCAAGAGTAACGAGGGAAAGAGACATTTTAAAAAAAGCCCTGGGATATTTTGCAAACCAAAAAGAGTAAAATATTCTTTTATAAAAGAACATGAAAACTGCTATAAAATACGGGAATTATGCAGATTTTTGAACGTATCTGCTTGTGGTTATTATAAATGGATTACTAAGGAAAAAAACAACAAAAAATCAATAAGAGAAGAGCTCATACAAGATATTCAGAAGGTATATCGAGCATCACAATGCAGATACGGAGCTCCTAAAATTCACGCTGAATTAAAGGCTTTAGGTAAAAATTATAACATCAAAACAGTGCAAAATGTTATGCAGAAAAATGGCATTCAAGCTAAGCTTAGACGAAAGTTTAAAAGTAAAAAACCACAAATAGACAATAGAGTTATAACTTCTAAGAAACTCTTTCTGCTAGTAGCTCTTTTTTAATCAAGACACAACCAAATTCACTAGCTTTCTTGCTTAGAGTCTTCACTATTTTTTCCTTATATAACTTTTCATAGTAATCAATGCCCTTCTCTACATATTCCTGTCCATACTTTAGCATACTATAAAAAATGCACGCCAATTTCCTAGCCGTAGCGGTAATCGCTTTCGGTGCTCCTAGTCGTTTTTTTAACCTTCTGCAATATGCACCAATCCCACTGTTGCTTCTTGACACACACTGGGCAGCCATCCTAAAAGCATTTGCAGCACGAGCAATAACTTTGCGAGTTCTCGTCCCAAATACTTTTTCCCCTGTAACTTTATTAGCAGGACTTAGCCCCAACCAAGAAGTAAAGTGCTTCTCTGATGGCCATTTATCGTGGTTCAAACCAACTTCTGAGATAATTGTTTGTATAGTTAGCACATCAAGCCCAGGAACTTTAGTAAAATCAATACCGGTTACTCTATACAGTTCTTCGTGTAAAGGAAAGTCTGGTCTGTTTTTTGAAAACCTATTCTTTATTTTGCTGCATCGCTTATTCTCGTCAGATTTTGTTTCAAATGTTTTGTAATATTGTTCGATGCTTTTGTCGCATTCTGCTATTTTTTCCTGATAAATATTATACAATTCAAATTCTTGCTTTAACACAAATAAGAGTTCCTTTCTGTAGTCGCCTTTTAGCGCTTTTGCCATGGTAGATCTATCATTTCTTATCCGTACATCTCTCAATTCTGATAATTTTTCAGGATTCCTTTCACCTTCAATTATTGCTTTGATAATTTGCATACCGGTCACTCCAGTAATATCACTTATGACTTTGTGTAATTGAACGTTCATTTGAATTAACGCTTTTTGCATACGTAGAATATGTGTGGATGCACTTTCAATCAGGTTGCTACGTTGCCTAACGTAATTACGCAACACACACATTTGATCATCAGGTCTAAACGACCCATGGAGTAATCCATAGCTGTGTAATTGTTGTAACCATTGACAGTCTTGAACGTCGGATTTTCTACCAGGCACGTTCTTAATATATCGTGCATTTACCAATTTTACCTCAAATCCATATGACTCAAGTATTTGAAACAAAGGAATCCAATATACTCCTGTTGATTCCATAGCTACTGTTCTAACTTTACATTTCTTTAACCACCCTGCTAAGTTATGAAGATCAACTGTAAAGCATCCAAATTTTTTGACACGTTGTTCATCTCTTCCTTCAGGTACACATACATAATGTACAGCTGAGCCGATATCAATTCCTGCTGTATCAGGATTCACTATTTCTAGTTTACTTTTTGCCTTTATCATGGTAATTATCCTACTATAACTTATAATGGAGAAGCACTTAAGCTTGGGACGGTTAGATTATACAATCTTCTAATCGAGGTAGTCATAATAGACTCCATCAGTGGTTTAACCGTTCCTCCAAAACCACGCTCCTAAACGGGCACTTAAGCACCATTGATCAGTCGGTTATAACTGCAGAAGTACTTCTTGATAAATTATATATAAAAATTGCTATGGAAGTGAAGAAATAGTTTCTTTCCGGTTTAACAAGATTTTTTTCTTGTTCGACGCTCCTAACATATTAAATCAGAATTTCATCGCTGATCAACCTAACAAGATATGGGTAACTGATATTACGTACATAAAAACTAATGAAGGATGGTTATATTTGGCAGCAATAATAGATTTATATTCACGCATGGTGATTGGCTGGTCAATGAGTAATGCAGTAAATAGGCAATTAGTTATAGATGCGTTATTCATGGCTATTGGTAGGCGCAAATCTGCTAAAAATCTACTATTTCATAGCGATCAAGGATCGCAATACACCTCTAAAAATTATCAATTTTTACTAAGTACAAAAAATATTACTTCTAGTATGAGTCACAAAGGTTGTTGTTATGATAATGCTGTTTCAGAGAGCTTTTTTAGTTCACTTAAGAGAGAGTTACTCATTGATACTTCACAACACTCTGCACAACAAGCTAAAACCGCAATATTTGAATATATAGAAATTTTTTATAATAAACAGCGTAGACATTCTACTATTAACTATTGCATTCCTGAGCTTTTTGATTCATCATTCTCATAGCAAAAACGTCTTAACTTTCTGTCTACTTTTTCTGGGTAAGGTCACACAGCAGGAAAAGAGCCTGAACCAGAATCAGCCGAAGAGGATACTCAGCAACCCAGTAATTTCTTATCCAATATTTTTTCAGCAATTAAATCCATTATTGATTCTATCTCATCACTCTTTTCATGGTTATTTGGGTCGAAAGAGAAAGAGTCTAATCAACAATCTGATGATAATCCTTCTTTGTTTAAGCTCGATGCTAATGAGTTAGATCACGAAGTGAAGCCTGATGCCAATGAGTTAGGTCACGATGTTAGAGATCACTTCTCAGACAATTATAACCATTACAACTCATCTGATGGGCTAATGTAATATAGCTAATTTACAGTATCTGTTCAGATGCATGGCTAATGTACAAATATTGAAACAAAAATTCCAGTGCCCCTGTGATGTCATTCCAGTGCTTGACACTGGAATCCAGCTTTTAATCGAAAATGTTGTATAGTACACAATCAAATTTTCTGGATCCCAGTGGGCTTTGTTGCATCGCTCAAGTGAAAAGAACTGGCAGTTACTGACAAAATTCATTATAAATAGCCATTTAACTGTTGAAGAAAAAATATGCCACAAAAAATGAGAGTCAGTAACTGCCATGAATATAACAAATTTCTCCAAGAAAGAGGAAGCATTTTTTGTTATATCAATGACGCCATAGAAAATTGGTACGAGAATTGTCCAAAAATGCAGGGCGGCAACTATATTTATAGTGATAAAGTTGTGATTTTGGTGCATATAATCGTCAGTTTCTTTAGAATTGGTTTAAGACAAACAGTCGGGTTTATAAAAGGGTATTTGCAACAAATAGGAAGAGATTTGGCAGTTATCAGCTATTCACAAGCATCAAGAAGGTTTAAGAAACTTAATATTAAGATAAATGTTTGTACAGTTATAGCTCTTTCCATAAAAGTCCGGATGTGATAGGATAAGGGTAGATGATGATAAGGAGGTTGAATGCCAGCAGCATATAGTTATGATTTAAGAAAAAAAGCAATGGAAGCGCTAGACGAAGGAGAAAGCAGAGAAACAGTGGCAGCAAGATTTAAGATTGGACGAACTACTTTATGGGAGTGGCAGCAAAGAAGAAAAGAAACAGGAGACTTTCAATCAAAAAAACTTGGAAATGGGGGTTACAATCACAAAATCACCGACTGGGATACCTTTGCCAAATTTGCCAGAGAACACGGAGGAAAGACTCTATCGGAAATGGCTAAACTTTGGAACAACGTTAGTATCCAAACGATCTATCGAGCCCTTAAAAAAATTGGATTTACGCGCAAAAAAAGACATATGGATACAAGGAAAGAAACGAAGAAAAACGTGCTGAATTTTTGAAAATTATAGCGACAAAAGAACCTAAAAACTTAGTGTATATAGATGAGTCTGGCATTGATAACACCGAAGACTACCCCCTACGGATATTGCCAGAAAGGACAGCGGTTTTATGCCTTAAAATCTGGAAAGAAAACTCAACGAATCAGTATGGTTGCAGCCTTAAGTGGAAGAAAGATAGTTGTTCCGTTAACCTTTGAAGGCCACTGTAATATGGATGTTTTTAATGGATGGTTTGAGCAATTTTTGACACCGATCTTGGAACCTGGACAGACTGTCATTCTTGACAATGCTACTTTTCATAAGTCTGATAAGATTATCGAGCTTGCTAAAGGGGTTGGTGCAGAAATTTTGTATCTGCCGCCTTATTCTCCAGATTTCAACAAAATTGAGCATCATTGGTTTGCTATAAAAAACAGAGCCAGGAAAAACATTCCTCTATTCGAATCCTTTCGTCGTGCTGTTGATTCTGCCTTCCTATGACCTGTTCGGACTATTATGAGAAATGCTATATGTGTCAAGCACTGGGATGACAAGAAAGGGAACACTGGAATTTTTGTTTCAGCATTAGCCATGCATCTAAACAGATACGTTGCCTTGAGAATCGCAACATCCATGCAGTTATGCGCGTAACACTAAAAATCAAAAAAAACAAAGAGGCAGACTTAATCTACCTCTTTTATTTCACTTGGCTATACTGTCTGTTGTTGAGAAGCAACTTGTTCAACAATAAGCGAGCCTAAATAAGTGTTAACCTCTTTAGCACCCTCTTTTTCTAAACCTAATGTTTTATTCCATTCTGTTTTATCTACTGTCTCGAACTTACCTTCTTTGTTTTTCACTTCTAGTGAATCTATCTCGAAGAGTGAAGTATTGCCTAGCTTATTGGTAAACTGATTAATATCAACAATAATACGGTAGTTCTTGCCTTCTAAGCTGAAGTCTATATAATGTTTATCCTTTTCTACCTGACCTTCTTCATCTTTAACTTGGTTATTCCTTGCAATTTCCCTAAATGCGTCTTTTGTTACTAGCAACCCATCCTTAATAACCTTCAGAGCTTTCAACTCAGATATTTCGTTATTTTTGCTGATAGCATATATTGCTAAATAAGTCAGCGCAGCAGCAACAAATGCTAAAACGCCCATTCCAAGTGGTGTAGCTGCAAAAGCTGCTAGCTTGCAAGTTGAAGGCCTCCAAAGCGGTGTTGAAAGTATTGCTAATCCACCTATAACGTATAGCAGTAAATGCAACAAATACAGTGTTTGCTTTGTGGAGCTGGCCACAATGATTTTTGAAAGTTAGCATAAACGACTTCATTTAATAAAATATTAATATGCTTAAATTGTGTATAAAAGAACTGTCATAGTCAAGCTTTTTCGTAAGCTACCTGCCGCTTGAGCCAAAGCCCCCTGCATTGCGACCGGTTTCTTCTGCGCAGAATTCTTCTCTGTCATCCCAAATTACCTGAGATACAGGAGAAATAAGGATTTGTGCGATTCTATCTCCTCTTTTTATTTCGTATGGCTGATTACTTAGATTAATTAGACAAATTTTAACTTCACCTCGATAATCAGAGTCTATAGTACCCGGAGAATTTAAGACAGTGATTCCATGTTTTGCAGCAAGACCAGAACGTGGGCGGATTTGCCCCTCAAAACCGTTTGGTATTGCAATCACAATTCCAGTTGGAACAAGTAATCTTTCAAGTGGATTTAAAACAGCAGAATCATTCAATGCAGCATAAAGATCCATGCCAGCACTCTGCGTAGTTGCATAACATGGAAGAGACAAGTCTTCTCCGTGTGATAATCTTTTTATTTCTACTTTAATTTTACTTCTTTGCACTCCAATTTACCATCTATGAAGACTCAATTATAGCATGTAAATTGTATCTGCAAAAGTGATAAATGTAAATGATGTCATTCCAGCGCGTGACGCTAGGCCATAAAATTCCTTGACAAGTTCAGTGCTCCTTTTTTTGTCATCCCAGTGCCTCTATGATGTTATTCCAGTCTGGAATCTAGTCCTTATTATGCAGCCACTTGGTTGAAATTAAGTCTTCTGGATCCCAGTGTCTGGGCACTGGGATGACATCATAAGGGCGCTGGGATGACACCCTGACAACCGTCATCCCGCTACTTGTTAGCGGGATCTAGAGATACCGCGAATGAATCGCGGTATGACGTAGATTGCTGTCATTCCAGTGTCAGCTACTTGAATGACACCCTCTTGGTATTCGTGTAGTTGCAAGCAGTATAGCTATAAATCACTCACAATCGATATGCTTGAATTACTCTCAGTAAATAAATCAAGCATAATGTTAGGTATTCTACCATCAACTATGTGAACAACTCCAGCACATTCCTCCGCCATTTTAACGTATGCCATAAGCCTTTCAATAAATTTTTCCCCTTTAATTTTCCCACAATCAATCGATGCATTTAAATTTTTAACAGATATCTTCCTGCCACCAATTTTATCTATTTCTTCATCTGTGTCACTCAAGATTATCATTTTAGATGCAGAAACTGCGATTGCGATTGCGCTTGCAGTGCTATCGGCATCAATATGATATGTTTCCCCATCTTTTCCATGACCAATTGGTGCAATAACTGGTATAAAATCTGATTCTTCAATAAAAAATAATATATCAGGATTGATTTCAGTGGGTCTACCGATGAACCCCATGTCTAATATCTTTTCGATATTATTTGATCTATCTTCTCTAAGCGTAGCGGTTATTTTTTCGGCTTTAATTAAGTTACCATCTTTTCCACATAATCCAATAGCTGAACCACCAGCAGAATTTATATGCTGAACAATTTTTTTATTAACTGAGCCACACAGTGCCATTTCAATGATTTTCATAGTGTCTCTGTCTGTAAGTCTGATACCATTCACAAATTTACTGTCCATACCCAGCACTTTTAACACCGAGTTAATTTCATATTCTCCGTCATGAATTATTACCGGATTTATACCAAGCTGCTTCAACAAGACAACATTATGCACAAAAGTGTTAAATAGTGTTTCATCTAAGATTATTGTACCACCGCATTTAATGACAAAAGTCTCGCCTACAAAGCTAGGTATATTAGATAGCACTTCAAATAATATTTCTGCTTTTTGTTCAAATGATACCTCACCCTTTAAGAATTCACTACTCTTCATTTTTTTATCTTGTAAACTTGAAAAACTCATCTCTTACCTTGGTTATTTTATGCTTAACACGGATGCTCATTTGATGAATTGACACATTCTCATTATTAATCCATCTTTGAATATCTTCTATAACAGCACCTAAGCTTTTTTGACTTACTTTATCTATTTTTGTTAGCACAACGTTAAAGTTAATGTTATTATATATTAACCAATAAATGAAGTCTTTGTCTATTTCTTTTAATCCTACCTTGCTATCTATCAACACAAACACTCTTCTTAGATTTCTTCTTTGAATTAGATAATACTCAATTAAGTTTAAATATTGTATAATTTCCTCCTTACCTGCATGAGAATAACCATACCCTGGTAGGTCAACAAGCCTGAACTTATCATTGTACATAGAGTAAAAATTTATTTGTCTAGTGCATCCAGGTTTAGAGGAAACTCTGGCAGCTTTTTTGCTGTTTATCAGTAAGTTAATCAGACTGGATTTTCCTACATTTGATCTACCAGCAAACGCAATCTCTGGAACCGACTCATTTGGTAATGATTTTATGTCCGAAGCTCCAAATATGAAATTGCAGTTTGATGTTATCTGTTTTGCCATTATATTCAACTAGAAGGTAGTAGGTATATTATAGTGTTATTGCTTGATATAAGAAATTTTTTATTTCAGTATATATTACTTAGCTAGATCTGTGCTATATGGATATGGAAAATAATTTACAAGACTTAAAGAAAAAATTTAATGATATAGAGAGGAATTTGGAAAATCCTACCAATTTAAGTCAAAAAGAATTCATTACCCTTTCAAAGGAATACTCTGAGCTCAGGCCAATAATCAAGATAATTGATGAATATAACACGCTGAAAGAGGAAATTTCAGACTTAGAAGAAATAATGAAAGATGAAAACAGCGAAGGTGATATAAAAGAGTTAGCAAAAGAAGAATTTTTCGAAAAGCACAAGGTATTATTACCAAAAATAAAAGCAAAATTAAAGTTAGCATTATTGCCCAAAGATGAAGATGACTCAAGAAATGCAATATTAGAAATTAGAGCAGGTACAGGCGGAGAAGAAGCAGCATTATTTGCAGCAATGTTATTTCGTATGTATCAAAAATATGCAGAAAGAAGAAATTGGAAGTTCGAGCCAATAAGCATTTCTAATACAGGTATAGGTGGGTATAAGGAAGCTTCTGCACTCATTAATGGAACAGAAGTTTTTGCAAGGTTGAAATTTGAATCAGGAGTGCACAGAGTACAGAGAGTGCCAGAAACTGAATCTTCAGGAAGGTTGCATACCTCTGCCGCTACTGTTGCGATATTACCTGAAGTAGAAGAAGTTGACTTTAAAATAGAAGAAAAAGACTTACGAATAGATGTTTATAGATCCAGTGGTCCTGGAGGGCAATCAGTGAATACAACTGACAGCGCAGTAAGGGTCACCCACTTGCCAACAGGGATAGTTGTGATACAGCAAGATGAAAAATCGCAGCATAAAAATAAAGCTAAAGCGCTCAAAGTATTGAGGGCAAGGCTATACGAAATTGAAAGACAAAAAAAAGAAATGGAAAGGTCAACAATGAGGAAAAGTCAGATTGGCTCTGGTGATCGTTCCGAGCGCATAAGAACATATAATTTCCCACAATCAAGAATAACAGACCACAGAATTAATCTAACTTCACATCGGCTAGAGCAGATTATAAAAGAAGGCGAACTAGATGAATTTATTGAGGCATTAATCTCACGTAATGAAGCAGAAAGATTGGCAGGGGAAAGTTAGCAGCCTACAATGGAATATCTTTATTAATTACATAGGATCTTTTAAACGTAATAGATAGACAGTAAAAACAAGTTCTAGTACTATCGCGGATAAAACAAGAACAGCTACACTAATTGTTTGACCATTGTAAATGTAGCTTGTTAAGCCGATAAAAATAGCCATGATAAAAGCTCTAATGAACGAGACTGCAGAAGAAGCTGTGCCTTTAATTTCAGGGAAAACATTTATTGATGCATTAAAAATCACTGGCTGGAAAATTGCACAACCGATAGAAAAAATAATCATAGACAGTGTTACTAAGTAGAAAGAGTGGGGTACAATTATACTGAATATTACAAGCAATAGAGACCCAATAGCACCCACGCTCGTACCAGAAATTACACACTTTATTGCTCCAAGTTTCTGCAAGATTTTGCCAGCAAATAGACTGATGAGTGAGAAGCACCCAACTATTGCACCTTGATGTAGTGCATAAATAGTGCTAGATAAACCAAAAGTCTTCATATACAGAAAAGGTCCACAAGTGATGAATGACATATAAGCAGCAGAAAAGAGGCTTGACATCAAAGACAACGTAACAAACCTCGGATTAGATAGTAGTTTTCTGTAATCTTTTATCGTTTTTTTCAAACTGAAAATATCGCGGTCCTTTTTTGTTTCTGGTAACGCTAAAAGCAGCAAAACCCAAGAGATCAAACAAAGTATTGCAACAGTTGCATAATTACCACGCCATCCTACAATTTCATTGATGAAACTGCCTAACACTGGCGCAATTGCCATGACAACTGTAAGAACAGAATTCATGATTCCAATAAATTTCACCGCTTCGTCACCTTTATAGCTGTCTGCAACGATTGCAAACACAACTACAGATGTGCTGACACCAATGCCCTGAACAAAGCGAGAGATTAAAAGCCAAAAAATCGACGGTGCAAAAACACAACCAACAGCGCCGATTAATAACAAAGTGTTACCTATGATCATAATTCTCCTTCTGCCGTAGCATTCAGACAATGGACCGAAAAACAACCCTCCTATGCAAAAGCCTAAAAAATTATAAGCAATAGTTAATTGAATTGTTCCTTCTGATACGTTAAAATAGCGCACCATATCAGGAAAACTAGGTACGGAAATGTCAATTTCAATGAACTTGGCAATTAGAGACAGGATTAATAGAAATGGTAGTAACATTTGAGATTTTCAATTAATGAATAAAAATATCACATTTAAAGCGTTGAAAGAAGAACATTTTTTACTGTTATTAAAATGGTTAGAAACACCTCACGTAAAGAGGTGGTGGATAAATTGGACACCAGAGTTAATTGAGAAAAATATGACAACTATGTTAAAGCTCTTACTCTCTGTCCTAACTTTACTTATTTCCTCTTACTTTTTCAACAGTTCGTCTAAATTACTACAAGCAGTTTAATTTTTAGTAAATATGTCATTATTTAAAAATATGCAAGAAGCTTTATAGAAACTTAACATAATTTTATCATAAAAATGTCATTCTTAAGTCCTATGTAAAAACAAATTTTGGCACTAATTTAATTAACTATGAGCTGGATAAATTGGAAAATAAATTTTGTTTACTTTTACAATACCTTAAGATCTAATATTACTTTATCAGTCAAAAGTATCACAATAGGCTAGTATGTTCTTTACTCTTTTCCTAAAAATATTACCTATTTATATTACGATATTTATTGGTTATTTAGCAGGAAAATGTCTTAAAATTGATAGAAACACTATATCTCAAATACTCTTTTATATAGCTAATCCAATAGTGATTTTATATGGAGTTTCTCATACAGAAGTTAATTTAAAAGTAATTTCTCTGCCGATTTTGATATGGTTTATAGGTAGCACTATGTCCTTATCAGTGTATTATCTTTCTTCTTTTTTATTTAAGGATAACACGAGAAACATATTAGCATTTAGCTCGGGTAGCACAAGTATGGGTTATTTTGGCCTGCCGATTGCCATGGCTTTATTTGATGAAGATTCAGTATCTGTATATGTTGTTTGTTATATAGGAATGGCGCTATTTGAAAACAGCTTAGGATTTTACATAGCTGCAAATGGTATTTATACCGCAAAAGAATGCATATTAAAGTTGTTCAAACTTCCTTCGCTTTATGCGATGGTTCTGGGCTTCTTTTTAAGTATATACGATATACAAATACCTACTTTTTTAACAGATGTTATGATGAACATTAGAAGTACATTTGTCACATTAGGAATGGTGCTACTTGGAGTGAGCATTGCGAATATTGCAAGCTTTAAAATAGATTGGAAGCTTGCTTTGATCACTATTACAGCAAAGTACGTATTCTGGCCACTGTTTGTTTTAGGAATTGTCCTTTTAGACAAGCATGTTATAGGTATATACGATGAGAGCATATATAAAGCACTGATGTTGCTGGCTATTATTCCAGTTTCTGGGTCCAGTGTAATACTTGCTAATATTTTGAATTATCAACCAGATAAAGCTACTCTGTTGCTTCTAATCAGTACTGCAGTGGGACTGTTTTATGTTCCACTAATAATATCATTATTTTTTACTAAACTTGTTCCTTTTTGATCAAAAAATTAAGCGCTTGCACAACCATTATTTGGGTAACAACACAAGACATTGATAAAACTTGAATTTATAGCTAAAGCAACTTCTACAATTTGGTAACCCGTCATCCCGCTACTAGTTAGCGCCGCGGCGGTAAATTGACCTTACCCAGAAAAAGTAGAGAGAAAGTTAAAACGTTTTTGGAGTAAAATAAAACGTTTTTTCAAAATATGACAAATAGAAGAGAATATACAGCAGAATTCAAATTAGAAGCTGTTAAGCTGGTTAAAGAAACAGGTCAAGCAAGTACAAAAATAGCAAAAGATCTAGGTATAGATGGCAGTATGTTAAGTAAGAAAATATGATGGAAAAATGTCTGGAGCATACGCATTTCCAGGCAAAGGCTCCTTATGACAAAGAAAGATTTGATCTAAAAAAAGAACTAACAAGAGAAAGAGACATTTTAAAAAAAGCCCTGGGCAAAGAAAAAGAGTAAAGTATTCTTTTATATAGAAATTGCTATAAAACACAGGAACTATGTAGGGTTTTGTACTGGTGGTATTGGTTGCTAAGGAAAAAAGCAGTAAAGAATTAGCAAAAGAAGGGCTTCTAGCAGATATTCAAAAAATACATCAAGCTTCTAAATGCAGATATGGAGCCCCTAAAATTCACGCTGAATTAAAAGCTTTAGGCAAAAATTAAAACAGTACAAAGTGTTATGCAAGAAAATGGCATTAAAGCCAAGCTTAGACGAAGGTTCAAAAATAAAAAACAGCAAATAAGCAACCGAGTTGTGGCTCCGAACACATTGGATCAAAATTTTACTACTGATCAGCCAAATAAAGTTTGGGATTACCTACATAAAAACTAAAGAAGGTTGTTGGCGGCAATAATTGACCTATATTCACGCATGGTGGTTAATGAGTAACATGATAATTAGTTATAGATTCTTTATTGATGGCCGTTGATAAACGCAAGCCCGATAAAAATCTTCTGTTACATAGCGATCAAGGGTCACAGTATACCTCTCAAAATTACCAATTTCTATTGAATACAAAAAACATCATTTCCAGCATGAGCCATAAGGGCTGTTGTTACGATAACTCTGTTGCAGAAAAGTTCACTTAAAAGGGAGCTGCTTATTGATACTTCTCGCTCAACAAACCAGAACTGCCATATTTGAATACATAGAAATCTTTTATAACAAATAACGTAGACATTCTACTATTAACTATTGCATTCCTGCACAATTTATTCTCATGATAAAAACGTCTTAACTTTCTCTCTACTTTTTCTGGGTAAGGTCACCTCTTTAGGTGCTCCTTTTTTCTTTCTTATACACACAAAAATCATATAGAATTGTAAATACAGCTTTTTTATTCTGATGCTTTTCAATTCTATAGCTCTGGTTGTCTCTCTATTACTATTTTTCTACATTATCGTAAAAAAACTGAGCGAAAAGAAAGCAAACCTTGAGGGTAATTTATGTAAATTAGAGCAAGAACTTCAAGAAACAAAGCAAACTTTGCTTACGAAGAATGAAGAAATAGTTGATTTAAGGGTCAAAAAAGCAGAACTTGAAGTAACTCTGCAAAAAGAACGTGAGGAAAAGAAAAAGGAAATAGAATTACTAACAAAAGCAGAGGAGAGATTAACAAACACTTTTAAAGCGCTCTCTCTTGATGCTTTGCAAACAAATAACAATAATTTTCTGAACTTAGCAAAGGAAGTAATCGATAGTAAATTAAAAGAAACGGAAAGCGATTTCAAAAAAAGACAAGCAACGATCAACGAAGTTGTAACTCCAATAAAAGAAAAATTAGAAAAATTCGATAATGAAATACGTGAGCTAGAGAAGGAGAGGGTAGGGGCCTATGAAGGTTTAAAGGAGCAAATTGGAGCGCTGATGAACCAAACTTCCAACCTTGCTAATGCCCTGAGGAAACCTCACATTAGGGGCAAATGGGGTGAAATGCAACTCAAAAGAGTGGTAGAAATGGCAGGAATGATTGAGTATTGCGATTTTTTTACTCAGCCGTCAGTGATTGATAAAAACGAGGATAATTTATTGCGTCCTGATTTAATAATCAAAATGCCATCTGGAAAGCAAATAATAATAGATGCTAAAGTGCCGCTTGATTCTTACATGGATGCTATATCACAAAATGATTTGCAAATACAAAAGGAGAAATTAAAGAACCATTCCCTGGCAATAAAAAAACACATAAATGATTTGGGTAAAAAAGAGTATTGGAATCAATTTGAAAATACGCCAGAACTTGTGGTGCTTTTCTTAACAGGGGAGGGGGTTTTTAGCGCAGCACTGGAATATGAGCCTGCTTTGATAGAGATTGGAGTGGAAAAAAAAGTGATCATTGCAACACCGATCACTCTAATTGCGTTGCTGAGAGCAATAGCGTATGGATGGAAGCAAGAGATGATAGCTGAAAACGCAAAGAAAATCAGTGAACTAGGTCATATTTTATATGAGCGCATTTGCACAATGGGTGAAAACTTTGATAATTTGCGCAGGAGCTTAAAAAGTGCTGTTGATCATTATAATAAAACTGCTGGCTCTCTTGAAGCAAGGGTGTTTCCTGCTGCTCGAGAATTCAATAAGCTTGGTATACATGCAAAAAATAAAAGTTTAAGTGCTGCAAAGGAATTAGAGTCTTTACCACGCAGTTTACATACTGAGGAGCTGAAAGTAGATTAGGCATCTTAACAGGGAATGTTCAAAAAAGCATACGCGTCAAGTTAAGGAAATAAAGGTATGAAAGAGATAGAATAATAAGGTATAAGTTCTCCCAGATATACTTTTAGTGAGAGAACCAATGAATAAAATAACTTGCTTATCAAAAAAGCTCAAAGAATTTTTTAATGAAAAAGCAGAGAAAATCTCAATTACAACAAGGTTTATAAAAAGAAAGAGAAAGCTAAAAGGTTCATCATTCGTAAAAGCCATGGTCTTGGGTAATATAGGAGTTGATAATTGTAGCGTAGAAACAATGTGTCAATTACTAAACGAGGACTCGATAGATATAACAAAACAAGGTTTGGATTTTAGATTTACTGAAGAAGCAGTGGAATTTATGAAAAGGATGTATAATGAATCTGTGATTCTCTTTAAAAATATCTTGCAAGTTGATTGCAAAATCTTACAGCAATTTAATAGTGTTAAATTATTGGACAGTAGCTATATTACTCTACCTAACAGTATGGAAGAGATGTATAAAGGTTATGGTACTAGCTACAGTGGCTATGAAAGCAATACTAAGTCTGGAATAAAGTTACAATTAGTTTTCGACTACATGAATCAGATAATAGACCAACTTAATTTAACGGAGGGGGTAAGATCAGACCAGGGATATAGGAAACATTTAAGTAATATATTAAGCAATGATTTGCTAATATCTGATCTCGGTTATTTTGTGCCAAGTTCTTTTAAACAAATCAATGAAATAGGAGCTTATTTCATAAGTCGTCGATACCAACATATATGATGTAGAAACAAATCAAAAAATGGAGTTATTAGAATGTTTAGAGGATAAGTTATTTTTAGAAAACGAGGTATTGTTAGGAAAAGAAGCAAAAATTAGAGTAAGAATTATATGTCAGAAACTAACTGAAGAACAGTCTATGGCCAGAAGAAGGAAAGCTAATAGATTAGCAAGATCGCAGGGATATACATCCTCTAAAAGAAATCAAAAATTGTTGAACTGGTCAATATTTATAACTAATGTTCCAGAAAATAAAATTAGTGCTGAGCAAGTATTAACGATTTACAGAGTAAGGTGGCAAATTGAGTTATTATTTAAATTGTATAAAAGCCATATCAGGCTTGATAAGCTAAAAGGAAAGCCATGCAGAGTATTATGTGAACTATATGCTAAATTGTGCGCAATTCTTATATTTCACGGCATAGTTGGTTGCACAGAAGTGAAAAAGAATACAGAACTTAGCTTAACAAAGGCATTTATTGAGCTAAAAAGGCGGGTTAGAGAGTTATTTTTAGTATTAACCAAAATTAATAGTTTAAAAGCATTTCTTAAAAAACTCACTATAACTTGGTCGCGATTTTCATTAAAAGACAAACGTAGAAGGGCTAGAGTATCCACTTTAACCTCTCTAAATTTGCTCACAATCTCTTAACTTGACGCGTATGCTTTTTTGAACATTCCCAACGAAAAAAGAAAAACAAGGTTTAATTTTCTTTTTTATTTGCGATTTATCTATTAATTAACCGTGAAAGGTTACGTGTAATGCTTCTTCACATAATTATCAATAATTGCCTTAAATTCTTCAGAGACATTATCACCTTGTAAAGTTTTGAAATATTTGCCGTTTTTGTAGACTGCTGAAACAGGTTTTTCTCCATATCCAGGTAAGCTGATTCCCAAATTTGCGTGTTTGCTTTCTCCAGGACCATTTACTATGCATCCCATAACAGCAATGTTCATATGCTCTACACCTGGATTTTTTTTCTTCCACATCGGCATATGAGTTTTTATATAGCCATTCACTTCTTCAGTTAATATACGAAAACGATCGCTGCTCGTGCGCCCACAACCAGGACATGAATTAACCTGAGGGTTAAAGTATCGCAAGCCTATAGACTGCAATATTTCCTGACACACCACCACTTCATTAGTACGCGATTCACCAGGACGTTGAGTCAAAGAAGCCCGTATTGTATCTCCAATGCCATTTTGCAATAAATAAGTAAGCCCTGCTGCGGTATTTACCACACCTTTATTGCCCATACCAGCCTCAGTTAAACCCAAATGCAGCGCATAATTGGAAGATTTTGCAAGTGCCATATAAACTAAAATTAAATCTTGCACTTTGCTAACTTTACATGAAATGATTATTTTGTTTGAATTTAGACCAATTCCTTCAGCTTTTTTTGCACTATCAAGAGCAGACATTACAAGTGCTTTGCGCAGTATAACATCAGAAGGCCTTGAATTACTAAGCGAAGAGTTTTCATCCATCAATTTTTGCAAAAGGTATTTATCAAGACTACCCCAATTTACCCCAATTCTAACCGGAAGATCGTGCATTATTGCATACTCTATCACCCTTTCAAACTTCTCATCACGTTTGTCGCCAAAGCCTATATTGCCTGGATTGATTCTAATTTTACCCAGCATTTTGATGTTGTCTGGATAATCTTGAACTAATTTATCTAGCTCATATTGACCGCAGCCTACCAATATTTTACCGTCAAAACCTTCTTTATTTATCTCTTCTACTATATAAGGTATTGCTCTTGCTACCTCCTCTGAGTTCAAGGCAATTCGCACCAATTCTGAACCTGTACGCGCTAGTTCTGTTATCTCTTTTGCATAATGTTTTGCGCTACTTTTTATATTATCAGAATCTATATGCACACCAAGCGCCATAGATTGTACAACTACAGGATTATTTCCGCCTATCTTTACTTTTCCAACTTCTACAACATGAGTTTTGTGCCTGGAAATTGGCGATAATTCACATGCATCGTCATTCAATATCAGGTCTGTATCTAGCATATTATTAATTGTGATACTATTTTACTGTGTCAGCTACGCTGCCAAACGAACTTGAACCATTCAAACTATAAGCATCTACGTTATCCAAATTAGCAATAGAATCATGTGAGCACGTTCTTCTTGAAGGAGTTTCTTTTATAGTGATATTTATAGGAGAAACTTTCTTTTCTCGTGTTGAAGTAACTTTCTTCCCTTCTTGTTGTTCACTTTCATGCTGCTTACTTTCATACTGAGAAACTGGCTCTTGATCTATAAATACAGCACCCTTTAAACGTGCGATATTAATACCATGCTGATTTATCATAGCGCTCTCTTCATCGTCGACTATGCACACTTCCATGTCATTTGGCTCATTATCAAGACTAGCAATTTTTTTCTCTTTTAATTTTTTGATTAGATCTTCTTTATTTATAGCTCGATCTTGTGACTTTTTTTTCTTGAGCAATTCCCTACGCTTCTCATACAGTTTATATGACTCAGCAAAATCCTCATCTGTATGAAAGTTTGCACCACCAGGGTTACCAGGAGGTATGTATCTCTTACTGAGCTTAGATTTAGCTCCAGCACTATGCACAGTAAAAAAGCTAGAAACCAAAAACATTAATATAAACAAAACTTTAGAAAAAATCCTAAGCATATGGTGCTATAGTAAATATCGTGTTTTAAAAGATAGCAATTAACAAACTTTAAGTAAACCAGAATCTTTACTAACTTTACAATACAAATATTTTTCTAAAAAGTGATATGTTTACTATCAAAAAATCTACATAGGCTAAGAGAAGAGGAAGGTGTTACAAGTTGCGTAACACCTTTTCAAGAAAAGTGTTATGCAGCTATATGTTTGTCAACTTTTAAGTCATTCCGTAGTTTTTTAGTACCATCGGTAGCATCTACATTATTAAGTTTTGCGTCTGGTGTATCTTTAGACAAGTTCTTTTCTTTCTCCCTTTCACACTTAACTCCCTGATAGATACAGAATGCAACAAAACTAGTTACCGCTATTACGGCAACAGCAGTGGCTATGGTACAAATTAGTAGTGTTTTTTCTTGATCTGCTACTGCCTCTGCAAGTGTTTCCACTTTTTTTTGCAGGCCGTTTAAGTGCTCTTGCATACCTTGAAACTGCTCAGTACCAATCTTGTCTTTTAATGCACTAAAAACTTTTTCAAACTGCTCAGCATCTATCTTTTGAGCTTCTTGCCATTCTTTTAATGCACTAAATACCTCTTCAAACTGTTTAGCATCTATCTTTTGAGCTTCTTGCCATTCTTTTAATGCACCAAAAACTTTTTCAAACTGCTCAGCATCGATTTTTTGACTTTCTTGCAATTCTGTTACACCTAACCAATTGCACAAAATTCCTTTTACCATTTTAACCCCCTAGTTAATTAATATATTATAATTTTACATTCCCAATGTTTAAATTATTATTAAATTAACTGTCATTATGTATTGACCTTTTAATAATTTTGTTTGACTTGCTTTTTGAAAGTGCGGAAACTTAAATTAAGGTATTACAAGATTGTTATTCAACCAATATCTCTCTTTTCCCTGAGTAATTTGGAGCGCTGACAATACCTTCCTTTTCCATTCTTTCAACGATGTTTGCTGCTCTGTTATAGCCTATTCTAAGCTGCCTTTGAATGTAACTGGTTGAAACTTTTTGATCTCTTTGAATGATGGCCACTGCTTGGTTATAGAGGTCATTTTCTTCATCCTCCGTTTCATCGTGTGACTCTGTAGAAGAATTTTCATCTTCTTTAGTGATTTCCTCCATGTAGTTTGGCTCACCTTGCATTTTCAGATGATCAACTATATCTTGCACCTCATTATCACTTACAAATGGGCCGTGAACTCGAATGATCTTACCACCAGAGGCCATATAGAGCATGTCACCCATGCCGAGCAATTGTTCAGCCCCTTGTTCGCCAAGTATTGTACGGCTATCTATCTTAGAAGTAACAGCAAAACTGATTCTCGTTGGAAAGTTCGCCTTTATCACACCTGTGATCACATCCACAGATGGGCGTTGTGTTGCCATTATGATGTGTATTCCTGCAGCACGAGCCATCTGAGCTAAGCGTTGAATAGAGCACTCTATTTCTTTGCCGGCAACAAGCATCAAATCTGCCATTTCATCCACGATCACTACAATATATGGAAATGTTTCCATCTTGATTGGTATTTTTTCAAACAGAGGTTTGCCTGTTGTTGAGTTAAAGCCAATCTGCACAACGCGCTCCAATTCTATTCCACTATTCATCGCTTCTGTGATTTTTTGATTATAGTTTATAACATTGCGTACATTCAAATACGACATCATGCGATAGCGGTTTTCCATTTCTTTCACGATCCACTTAAGAGCGACTACAGCCTTTTTTGGCTCTGTTACTACTGGCGTTATTAGATGTGGTATTGCATCATATATTGAAAGCTCAAGCATTTTGGGGTCGATCATTATCATCTTGCATTCGTCAGGACTTAATCGATAAACGAGTGAAAGAACCATAGTGTTAATCGCAACTGATTTACCAGACCCTGTAGTTCCAGCAACGAGCAAGTGAGGCATTTTAGTTAGATCTGCAATAACTGGTTTTCCACTTATTTCTTTGCCAAGCGCAATTGGAAGATTTAAGTTTGCATTTTGGTATTCTGGTGATTCAAGCAAATCACGCAGCATTACAATTTCCCGTTCCTTGTTCGGCAACTCTATTCCCATAGCATTTTGCCCACGAATTATTGAAATACGTGCAGAGAGTGCACTCATCGAACGTGCAATGTCATCTGCAAGGCCAATTACTCTTGCAGATTTCGTACCAGCTTGTGGTTCAAGTTTGTATAAAGTCACAACCGGCCCATAGCATACACTGATAATTTTTCCTTGCACGCCAAAATCACTCAGGACTTGTTCCAGCAGAGATAAATTTTTATTGCTCTCCATCTCATTCAGCTGCTTTCTCTGCAAAGACTCTTCTGCTTTAGAAAGTAAATGGATACTTGGAAACTCGAACTCACTGGAAGGTTTAAAAATTTCTTCAGTCTGTCTTTTTCTTGGTTGCTGTCTAGTAGTGACTTGAGCTTTATGTTTTTCTTCTACTACTAATGGTGCAACTGAATATTCAGCAGTTTTACGTGATCTGAAGAATAGAACATTTACAAATAAGCAAGCTATTTTTTTGAATAGGAAAAATATAGAGTAAGTTGTTCTCTTCCAACCAACCAATCCTACAAGACCTATTGATGTTACTATCACAAATACATAAAACGGACAGTGATTAACGAGTACATTCCCTATTATTCCACTGTGTCTGTACCTTGCAATGACGCCTAGCGAAAGTTGTGGTAATATAGCACATATCCCTAAATTGATTAATATTAAACAGAGAATTTTCAGCAGCCTTTTTGCTGGCCTGAAGATCAACAAGTAAACTATGGTTGTAGCTATTGTAACACTAGTTAATCCGAGAAATTGAACCAATATATCAGCTAAATATGAACCTACTATTCCACCTAAATTTGTCACTTCCTCATTTGTAGCCGTGTTTAAGGAAGGATCTTTATAGTTATAGCTAAAAACTGATATATATATATATATTAAAAGGGATAGATATATTGCTGATTTTAGATATTTTTTTAACATCTACCTAAAGTAGTAAGCTACTGTATATTTTACAAAGTGAATTGTTATTAGCAATATCATTATAGATAAATCTAATCCGTTGAACGGTGGTATATATCTTCTAATAATCTTTAGTGGTGGATATGTCAATTGGTTCAAGATGTGCATTATGCTACTGACAGTTTCATTATATATGTTCACCATATTAAGTTTAACCAGCCAGTTTAGGACAACCCAACATATTAGAATGAAGCTATAAAGATCAAGTAACGTATTGAGTAGATATATGATTGGATGCATACATATCTATTACACGAAAGTTATATAAAAGACAAGTATTTAGCCTTTTCAAACTCAAAATGTTGTTTTTGCTGAACCAAAAAAAACTTCATTTTTTGAGCTGCGCAAAGCCACCTAAAGTAGAGAATGGACAAGGAAGGAGGAGTGTATAATATATATTAATGTTGATATTTATTTCTTATAAATATCATCTCTATGTCCTATCTCTGTGATAGTTACTATATGATCTAATTGATTTACTCTGTAAATTACACGATAGTCACCAACTCTTAGCCTTCTACGTCCTTTTAAGTTATGATGTAGTGGTTCACCAAAATTTATTGGGTCAACTGTAAGACGTTCTTTTATAGCCTTTTGAACTCTTAGCCTTATTGTCTTTGGAAGGTTTGGTAAATCTTTTTCAACAACACTCTTTAGAGACTTAACCTTGTAACACTCTAATCCCACTTAATATCTTCAAAATCAACTGTTTCTGCACCTTCAACATCACGCTCATCAGAAATTTTAGATACTAAAAAATCCTCCATTTCAAGCTCAACTGCTTCTCTAAATAGTTTTCCTGCTAATTCTTGAACGGGCTGTTTAGTAAATTCAGATAATTCAGCAAGATGCTTTAAAGTTTCTTCGCTAAGAGCTATGTTAATGCCTGAATTTGCCATATGTTTTACCAAAGTCCACTAATAATTATACAACATTTTTTTTAATTTTTCAATAAAGAAAGGAGTGGTGTATAAAAATATATTTAATGTTTCAGTAGGTCCAATATTGCCTGCTTGTAAATATTGTCCCTGTGTCCTATTGAAACAATAATTACTATACGTTTTGCAGTATTTACACGGTAGACAATACGATAATCATCAGCAACTTTTATTCTTCTATGTTCCTTTAATCTCTTGCGTAGCAACACACCGTTACCAATAGGATCAGTCTCAAGATACTCTTTTATTGCATCTTTAATACTTGGCTTTACATCTTCCGGCAAGGAAGACAAATTTCTTTTAAGAACATGCTTTAGATATTTAATGGTGTATTGCTTATTTCCAGATGTCTTCACTATCCTCTACTTCTTCTGCATCATCAGAATTTAACTCCCTAATAATTTTGGAAAATGCAATATCTTCCGCTTCAAGTTCGATTGCTTCCTTGACTAGCTTTTCTGTTAATTTTTGAACAGACTGCTTGGTGGCTCTAGCTAGTTCAACAAGATGCTGCGAAGTTTCTGGGTTGAAAGTTACACTAACTTTTGAATTTACCATAAGTTTTACCAAAGTCTACTACTATAGCTATTTTACAACATTTTTTTTAATTTTTCAATAAAGAAAGGAAGGAGGGCTGTATAAAAATATATTTAATGTTTATCAAGTAGCCTTCTCATAAATGGTGTCTCTATGTCCTGCTGTAGCAACAAACACCTTATGTTTTGCAATATTTACAGTATAAATAATTCGATAATCACTAACCCTTATTCTTCTATACCCTTTTAGCCTGCCACGTAATGGTTTACCAAATTTAATTGGATCAGTTGTAAGCCGCTCGTTTATCGCTTTTGTAATCCTTGATCTTATTGTTTTTGGAAGATTTAGAAAATCTCTTTCAGTAAAGTTTTTTGAGTAGACAATATCGTATTTCAGTTTATGTCCTCTCCCTTTCAGATAGTACTGTGTTCCAGTCTACATCCTCACATTCCTTAATAGTTTTATATAACGCAATATCTTCTACTTCGCACTCGATTCCTTCGATGACTAACCTTTTTGCTAGTTCTTGAACGGATTCCTTGGTGATTTCAGCTAACTTAGTAAGGTTATGTGAAGTTTTTGGGTCAAAAGTTATACTAATTCCTGAATCTGTCATATGTTTTACCAAAGTCTACTAATAATTATACAACATTTTTCTGAATTTTTCAATAAAGGAAGTTGATGATATGTAAGAAAAATTTTGCCACCTGCGTTAATAAATAATTAAAGATTTAGCATATTTATCTACCCTCTATTCTATTACTTAAGTTAGACCACTTTTTTCTATTAATATTTTTTGTTTATAAAGATGAGCAGTTACTCATCACGCAGTTGATCTATGGATATAATACTACCGTTTGATAGTTTTTCAGTACATTTTTCACTTTTGTATTCTTTATCAGAGTCGATACTGATTTTGTCAAATATTAAAACATCTCCTGAAATTTTATCACGAAACTCACTAATAGCAAAAAACGGTATAGTAATTCGCTCTTGTTTTCCTTGAAAACTCAAACTGACGCTAAATTTATCCTCAGAAACTTTTAAATCATAGAATTGATGCTGTAATATAATAAGCATTTGAGTAGGGTATGACTTTTTCAAACGATCTGGCATGGTCACACCATTAAAATATGTGAAAAATAATATTTCTAAGTGAGGGATAAAACCATTACCTGATATAACATCTAAAGTCTTTTTGATAACTTGAAACTTAGCAGAATTAAGCAGTTTTTTGTAATCTGTTTGCTCCATATAACTTTCACATACGTAAACTTTGGGGGAACTTCTGTTACCCGGCGTTCCCTAAACCGTGCTTTAGTAATAAACCGGTTGTGCTAAATTAAGCAGCAACACGATATTCTTCAGCAGCAAAATTATCGTTTGCATTTAAATTATGAACTCTTAGCGGTGGTGTCTAACCGAGCAAAGCTACCATCTTTACTATGCATGTCGATCCTTAATCGCCCCCGTATAATTAAAAAACATGGTGGAGGCGCCGAGTACTGCCCTCGGGTCCAATACACCTATTACAAGGTAATTTTATTGCTATAGTACACAAAATGTACATAGCTATTATATAGCAACATTAAATAAATGTCAAGATATTATGACCTTAAGTTGATTTATTGCTAAAACAAAATTAATATTTCCAGTAAAAAATTCTGTGCTCTTAACCTGACACATATGGCTTTTTGAATACTCCCAATGAAAATATTTACTCTTCTTTTTTATTGTTTTTAGGTTTTTCTTGATCAACCATTTCTCCACCGATCTCTTTTATTTTTAGTATCAACGACTCTGGTACATACATGTCAATTACTTCTTCTGCTGTCACAAATAAAGCCTGATAAGAGTGTGAATTTATTATCCAATTAGGCAATATGTCTTCTGCTTCTATTTTATACTCTCCCTCTTTTTTGTCATATACTGTGTAGCAATATAAGTGCACAGCAAAAAATAATACATAAGAGAGCAATATTCCTTTAAGCACTCCGAGAAAGATTCCAGTAACTCTATCGATAAACCCCAACCTTATGGGTAATAATATGTACATTAGCCAGTTATTTATTATCATGAATATAAGATTAAGTATAATAAATACAGAGATTGTAGAAAGTATGTTTAGTGTAACTTTAGAATCAAAATATTTACTATAATTTGGAGTGAAAAAATCATAGTGATTAGCTGTCAGAAAGACCGATAAAAATAGAAACATTAGTGCGCATAGCTCTTTTATAAAGCCTCTAGTTACCGAGATTATTACGCATAGAACAACAATGAAGATAATTAGGCTATCGAAAAGCATGTTTTATATCTATATGGTTTTCAAGATATAATAGTTGTAAATAACAAGGTTGTAAAATTAATTGTATTTATGCTGCATCAATTGATCTAAATACCTAGCGATCATGTCAATTTCTAAATTCAAATAATCATTTACTTTGTTGTACTGAAAAGTTGTATTTTCCCATGTATAGGGAGTGATATTTACTGTAAATTCCTGATTAATAACTGAATTCACTGTGAGGGAAACCCCATCTAGTGTAACGGAGCTTTTTTTTGCAACAAATTTAATTAATTCTTGTGGGCACGATAGTTTGATTTCATGAGAATCTAAATTTTGATTAATTGTTAAAAATTTTACTATCCCATCAACATGACCCTGAACCAGGTGGCCATCGATCTTATCGCTTAATCTCATTGCTTGTTCGAGATTTATTTTTTTTCCTATTCTCCACGTATTTAAGTTAGCAACCTTCATAGTTTCTTGAGATGCTTGGACTGTAAATATATCGCTCATTATATCAACAACAGTTAAACACACACCAGAGCAAGCTATTGAATCTCCTTTATTTATAGAGGATAAATTTTGTGTCTTGATATGGAAAATTTGATCAGAGTTGGAGTGAGTGGTAGTATCAGTTATAGTCCCGATATCCGTGATAATTCCTTTAAACATATGGTGAAAATAAATAATTTTACCATGAAAGATCTCTTAGGACAACTTGTTTACATTTTGGGTAAGTTTAAATGCGAGAAGGAGATTTGTTCTGTTCAATAGATTCTATAGAATATTCAGAATATATAAAGCGAGCTAAATTCAAAATACACAGCGCGATTAATATTGGCAACCCTATGTTCAATGCTAACCCAATACTTTCCCTTTTTTCTGGTGGCACTAATCCTTTTAACATTGACACTTTTCCTAATGGAAAATGCCATAAGCAAAGTGTTGATGCAGATGCTACTATTATAAATAGACAAAAATAAGCCTTTTTTGAGGAAAATACAGTTTTTAACGGTGATTTGAGTGTAATGTTAGTAGGTGGTAGAGTTTTAGCTTCATTTGTTGCTGGTGAAAGATCTTTAATTGGTAAAGGGTTTGTAGATTTATGAGGAGTATTTTCATGTTGTGGAGAAGGTTGTTGTATATAAACACCTGAAACTAATTTAAGCAATTGCTCTTTTTTTCTATATACTTGTTTTTGTAAATATTCTTTACCTAAAAGTGAGTTACTAAGAGGTTGTGGCCTTTCGAGTATCTGTAATACTTCTGATATTTCGCCTGGCTCTAATATTGCATGTAATTGTTTATCTTGAAAGTAAACAATATTGAATACTGAGCTGAAAATATTGCAAAATGTTTCTGGATCTTGATTTTTGTATCCACTCATCACTTCAATAAATATTTTATCGAGTTTTTTCCCCCTGTGCTCAATTTGGTTATCTATCATAGCTACTCTAGCATCATTTTGTGCTTGTTTTATGGCTAATGGTTTTTCTTTCTCTGATAATTCTTTGGTCTGCTTTTTTGACTTCTTTTTTCTGTTAGCCTTAAAATACTCTGTGTGCGAAGTAGTTTGACCGAAATCAGAAATAAGCATTGTGACGTCTTCTATTCTTCTTTCGTCGATTCCATCTTTTTGTGTTACCTTGTCCTGTTTTGTCTCTTGAAGTGTTGGATGGTAAGTCAAAGCCCTCTGGTTTCGTATGGACAGTTTTGGTGGCTGTTGAAAGAAGAATTGTATTGTATTAAAAAAATTGGATAGCCGAAAAGAAGATCCAAACCAAAAAAAATTGTCACGCATTGCAGCAACAACTATTGGAACCCGCATCACTTGCTTTTTACTACTTGTTAAATTATAGCCAAACAGGCCTGTAACTGGTACGATTTGTTTATTTTGTGCATTTTTTTTGTTAGTTTCACTCTGTTCTTTTTTGTCTTCATTTTCAGTTTTTTCTGCATGTTGTAGCTTTTCATTTAGAAATAATTCGATTTGGTACAAGTTGTCCAGGTTAATGTTTTCAACGTCTGTTTGTAGCGTTATCGTTGTGCCCTGCAGAAGGATTTGAGGCGGAGCACTATTTACGAATTCTTCTACAGTTTTATAACTGTTAGTTTTACAGTAGTTATTATATAGTTCACTGCTTTCTTTGGGCACTTTTATGTTGGCTGTAAATTTTTTTTCCCGGGAAAGGCAGATTTTGAAAAAATCAATTAAAGGGTTTATTCGAAATAATCTTATATTAAAGGTGTCTTTATCTGTTGCTGTTAGCTCAAATGAAAATTTTTGTATATTGCTTTCAATACTTCTCGAGCGAATAGCACTGATCTTAATTGTTTCGCTAGAAAATGCTTTACTTATGTTTGTGGATTTTTCCTTAAAGAGCTTAGGTAAATCCTCTATTTTATACTTATTCTTAGTTTCAGTGTTACTGTTGTGCATAGTTGATACAGCAAATTCATCAACGCAAAGGTAAATAAAAAAGATTAATTAGTCAATAAATTAATAATCAGAATAGGGCAATTTTTCGGATTGTTGATGATATTTAAAATTTCACTATAATGAAAGTTTAAGCCAGCGTTTTTAAGATGAATAAAGAGTTATTAGATGACATACTTTCACTTGAAGATAAAGCAGTTTCCGAAATTGAGAATGCTTCTTCTTTACAAGATTTAGAAAAAGTTAGGCTATCATATTTGGGAAAAAAGGGTGTAATTAAAGCTTATTTTGACAACTTAAAAGAGATGGAAGACGCAGGAAAAAAGCGCAATTTAGGCGAAGTTATCAACGTTTTACGTAATAAGCTAGATCAGCTTATAATGAATAAGGAGAATATACTAAAAGCCGAAGAAGTTAACTTTAAATTGCAGAACGAGGCAGTTGATATCACGTTGCCTGCGAGGCCAGAAAAAATTGGCAAGGTCCATCCACTCAGTAAGGTTCTAAATGAAGTAAAGCTTATTTTTGCACATATGGGTTTTAAGGCAGTTGATGGCCCTGACATTGAAGATGAATTTCATGTATTTGATGCACTGAATACTCCAAGTCATCATCCTGCACGAGAGGAGCAAGATACCTTCTACTTAAAGAATAAAATAGATGATAAAAGAATGGTACTGCGCACTCACACCTCATCTGTACAGATTAGAACCATGGAAAAAACAAAAAAATTCCCAATTAAAATAGTAGCCGCAGGTAGAGTATACAGAAACGACTTTGATGCAACTCACACCCCTATGTTCCATCAAATAGAGGGGTTATATGTCGATGAGAATGTCAATATGGGCCAGTTAAAATTTACTATTCATCACTTCCTTAATAAGTTCTTTGGCGATAAAGGGCTGAAGATACGTTTTCGTAATAGTTTTTTCCCTTTTACCGAGCCTTCTGCGGAAGTGGACATAAGTTATAAAGGTAGTAAATGGATAGAAGTACTGGGATGCGGTATGACGCATCCAAATGTATTTCAAAATGTTGGAATAGACCATACTAAATACAACGGTTTTGCGTTTGGCATTGGTATAGAAAGGCTTGCAATGCTAAAATATCAAATTAGCGACCTGAGGAGCTTTTATGACAACAAAATCAGCTGGCTTGATCATTACGGTTTTCATTTTTCATCTTTAAGATAAGTGATAAGTAAAACTCATACGTTCGTTATACTTGCTGCAGGGCATGGCAGGCGGATGAATTCAGATTTGCCTAAGGTCCTGCACAAAATAGGCAATTTTTCCATGCTCCAGCATGTCATTTACAATGCAAAACAGTTAAATCCTAAAAACATAGCTGTTGTAGTTGATCTGCCTTTAATTGAAAGACTAAAGTGCTTTGAGGATATACAGTTAATTACACAAGAATCAACACTCGGCACGGGAGATGCAGTCAAAACTGCGATGAGAAACCTGAAAGAATTGCCAGATTCGAACATAGTTGTTGTGCAGTATGGAGATACTCCGCTCATAAAAAGCAGCACAATAACTAAAATGGTTAGTTGCTTAGAAGGCAAGGCTCTAGTTTGCCTAGGTTTTAGGACAAGCAATAAAGAATACGGTAGGTTAATTATTGAGAATGGTTCCTTAAGAGAAATCGTAGAAGCAAAGAGTGATAAAAATAATCATGAAGAATTTCTTGCAAATGCTGGAATAATGGTTGCATGTGCAAAGAATTTACGTGAATTGGTGGAGAAAATAGAGTGCAATAGCTCAACTCATGAATATTACTTGACCGATATAGTTTCCATTGCAGTGAAGAGTAATTTAAATGTCGGTTACGTTATTACCGGTGGAGGAGAAGCAACGGGAATAAATAACAGAAATGACCTTATAAAAGCTGAGTTTTACTTTCAAGAAAATAAAAGAAAAATTTTTACCGACTCCGGAGTAACGCTTGTTGCACCAGAGACTGTTTTCTTTTCTCTTGATACGCAAATTGCCAGAGATTCAGTGATTTACCCATATGTTTTTTTCGGTACTGGAGTGAAAATAGAGTCTGGTGCGAAAATACTGCCATTTTCGCATTTAGAAAACTGCTTAATTAAAAGTAATGCTGAGGTCGGTCCATTTACCAGAATACGCGGAAACACAACAATTGGTAATAAGGCAAAAATAGGAAATTTTGTGGAAGTGAAAACAAGTGAAGTTGGTCAAAACACTAGAATAAAACACTTAAGTTATATAGGAAATGCTAAAGTAGGGCAGGAGAGTAATATAGGAGCAGGCACTATTGTTTGTAATTATGATGGGAAAAATAAACATGAAACGAATATAGGGAGCAATTGCTTTGTTGGCGCCAATAGCTCACTAATTGCGCCGCTTAATATTCATGATGAATCTGTAATTGCAGCAGGTAGTGTTATAGTTGAGAATGTACCAGAAAAAAGCCTTGCAATAGCAAGAGAAAAGCAAGTAACTAAGAGAATAAAGTAGTCTAATTTAATTATGTTGTTGTGTCATTTTTAATATTAGACTTCTTGCATAACCATATAACAAACTTTTATTGGGAATAGAAACAAAAAAACTTCCTTGACAAACTCCGCCAGCCCCCTTATCATAACAGTGAAGCTATTGTATTTGCTTTCGCCAATCTGCAGATTAAAAGGTAAGGATTACTTAATGTATCGGCGTCTTATGTTTAATTTTTTGCAGTATATAGATACTGTATGTCTTTACAAAACTTCATCTACATCTAGATTTTTATCTAAATAAGCTGAACGCGCTTATAAAGCGTTACAAGACATCAAAAAATGCCAATACTCGACAGAGATAGTAAGAGACTAGCTAACTCGGGGGTCCTTTGTCTTTTTTTCTACTTAGTAAATTTCTTAAACATTTGCAGCGTAGGTTAGTTGCAATTAAAAGCAGCTGAATTTCGCTTGTCAAGCGTTTAAAACATAAAAAACGCCAATACTGAAAATAGACAATGACTAGGGCTTCTTTTGCCTTTTTTTTGCTTGGTAAATTTCTTAATATTTATGGCAACATGAACTGGGCAGGAAGGTGTCATTCCAGTGCTCCTTTTTTTGTCACCCGAGCCCCTATGATGTCATTCCAGTGCTTGACACTGGGATCCAGTTTTCCATATAATCTCATCGAAAATGTTGTAACCACTTTCTATGCTAGTTTGCTTGCTCACAAGCAAACTTTCCTGGATCCCAGTGTCTGGGCACTGGGATGACAGAAGAAGGAGGCGCTGCCGTCTTGGATGAAAAGGCTGGATTCCAGTGTCAGCTACTTTCATGACATCATCATAAGGTAAACCAGTGTCAAGCTACTCGGATGACAGGAGAAGGGGCTACTTGCATGACGGTGTCGGTAAACTTAGAGCTATAATAACTATTTGCCTTTTTTCTGCTTAGGTTATGCAAGAAGTCTACTGTCTGAGAAAAGGTAGATAAAAGATGAAAACAGATAGAAGTATTTTAGTAGCTCAAAAAGAACGTTAAGTCATGCTTTTTATTTATATTGACAGCGTATATGACATCGTTTACGATTAAAGTTAATAACAATAATTTATATTTATCATGTTTGCAGTAATTGAGACTGGTGGAAAGCAATATTTAGTAAAAGAAAGTAGTATAATAAAGGTAGAGAAGTTAGAAGCTGAAGAAAAAAAAGAGGTGGAAATCAATAAGGTGATTTGTATTTCAAATAATGGCTTATCTTATTCATCTAATGCTACTGTTAAAGCTGAAGTGTTGGAGCAGTGCAGGGGGGAAAAAATTATAATCTTTAAGAAGAAAAGAAGAAAAAATTACCGTAGGAAAACTGGTCATAGGCAGTATATAACTGTTCTTCGTATAAATGAAATTAGTCTTCAAAAGTAAGAGGTAAGATATGGCAACTAAAAAATCAGGTGGTAGTTCCTGTAATGGTAGAGATTCAGCGGGTCGTAGGTTAGGAATAAAGAAGAATGGGAAGGTTATTCCTGGTAACATAATTGTGCGCCAAAGAGGCACAAAATTCCATCCTGGAAAGAATGTTGGTATAGGTAAAGATCATACGATTTTTGCTAAAATAGAAGGCTGGGTCAGCTTTAGAAGGTCAGCAAATAAAAAGACTTTTATTGATATCGTGCCTACAGATAATATGAAAGCTTCAGCTTGAATAAATCATGGGTCTGTAGCTCAGGTGGTTAGAGCGCACGCCTGATAAGCGTGAGGTCGGAGGTTCAACTCTTCCCAGACCCACCATTTAGTAGTTACTAACTGTGTTTTCTATAGCGGTTTTGATATTGTATAAGCAAAAACATGAGTTTATATAAAAATTTAGTAACCAGTGAATCAGTGGCGGCTGGTCATCCAGATAAAGTAGCAGATCAAATTTCAGATGCAATACTTGATGAGTACCTTTTTACTGATCCTTTTGCGCGAGCTGCAATAGAGACTTTAGTCACCAAAGATAACGTTATTATAGCTGGGGAAGTGTTTGGGCCTAACATCAAAAATAGCAGGATTGAAAGTATTGTACGGAATACAATAAAAGATATTGGTTACAAGCACGATGGGTTCCACTGGAGAAAAGTGAAAGTAAATATATTGCTGCATGAGCAATCAAATGACATTGCAATAGGGTTGGATCAAGGTGCTGGAGATCAGGGCATAATGTATGGCTATGCAACAACAGAGACAGAAAACCTTATGCCGGCACCCATTTTTTATGCACACTCGATTCTGAAAAATATCATGAGCGCAGTTAAAGAAGCAAAACTTGGTCCAGATGCAAAGTCACAAATCACTTTGGCATATGAGAATAACCTCCCGGTACGTGCTGAAAGTATTATTGTCTCAATACAGCACCCTGAGGATTTGGATCAATCAAAAGTAAAAGAAATAATTTACCCTTACATAGTTTCATCTTTACCTGAAGGATGGATGTGTCCTGAGGAAAATCTCTTAGTCAATCCAACTGGTAGATTTGTTATTGGTGGACCGGTTAGTGATTGTGGATTAACCGGACGAAAAATTATGGTTGATACTTATGGAGGTTATATTCCACACGGTGGAGGAGCGTTTTCCGGAAAAGATGCAACCAAAGTTGATAGATCTGCGGCTTATATGGCAAGATATCTTGCTAAAAATATTGTCTTTGCAGGTTTGGCTGAACGTTGTCTTGTGCAGCTTTCTTATGCAATTGGTGTATCAAAACCTACTTCATTCTATATTGATACATTTGGTGCGAATAAGGTAGAGGAAAGAGTAATTAAAAAGTTTATCGAGAATAATATAGATTTATCAACAAAAGGCATAATCAAGCACTTATCGCTTAATCATCCTATATATAAACGTACAGCCTGTTATGGACATTTTGGTAAACAGTCGGAAAGGGACGGTGGATTTTCTTGGGAAAACATGGACTTATCTGCTGATCTTTGTAGAGAATTCAATATAGAAGGTAATAGTAAAATTTCTTTAGATTGCTAAAATTTTTGATTTACAGCCCCATATTTATATACTAGCTTATTGTTAAAGCATAGCACGCTTTTTCATAATAATTATACCACATTAGTAATAATTTTTATATTCAATTTTTATTGTGAGGCTTATAAAGTGTATAACGAAATAGAAGGAGAACTGTACAACGTAATTGTAAAAGAGTTTTCTGATCTTATTGATAAAATAAAAGAACACCCTTTTAATGTTGAATTGATAAATAATACATTAGATTATGAAAAATTCAAATTCTACCTTCAGCAGGATTTTCTGTATTGTATAGATTGCGCTCGTGCTTTTTTAATTGTTGCAGCTAGAGTTGATGATATTGAAATGATGAGTAGTTTAATCAATTTGGCACAAGGAGCATTTTATGTTCGAGAACAGTATAAAAAATATTTTGAAGATTGTGATCTATCTGATGATCACAAAAAGTCAAGAGCTTGTTCTGCCTTTACTGACTTTTTCATGAGTGCCGCATATCACAATTCTGTTAATGAAGCTTTAGTAGCATCTTATTCTTGCTTTAACATATACCAAATCGTTATACGCCATATGGTAAATGAGATAACAACTAAAGGGGTTAAAAATAACAAATACAAAGAGTGGATCAACATTTATAGTAGCGAAACAGTAAATGCTGTAATTGATGAGGTTACTGATATTACAAATAAGCTATATAAAAAAGCTAGTGACTGTGAAAAAAAGAGGATGTATGAGTTTTTTAAGAAAGGGCTGGAATTAGAAATAATGTTTTGGGATGAGGCATATTACTCTAATATATCTAGCAAAGAATATTAGCAGCGGATTATTTACGTTAACTTGATCTTTTATCGGTAACTACAGTGTTCAGTGGCATAATTAGGAGCTGTTACGGGTCAAATCTTTTAAAGGATATAATTTAGCATCCTTTTAATGTTGAGTTAGTGAATAACACCCTAAATATAGAGAACTTCAAATTCTATACTCAACAAGAGGCATTGCTCTTAGGTGATTATATTCGTGCCACCTTAATTGCTGCATCCAGAATGGAAGATTATAGTAGTATTATCTTGCTTGCTGAAGTAGCCCAAAGAGCAGTGACTGTTAATAGAATGTTATATGACTACTACTTTACTATGTACGGTATAAGTCGCGAAAAGAAATCTCTTGAGTGTTTTAATTTCACTAATTTTCTTTTATCCATCTCGCATAGTAATACCTATGAGGCTATGACGGTTTTGTATTCTTGCATGTTTATATACGAGACTGTCGTTGATAGCATGAAAAATAGATTCAAGAAAAATAATAGATATAGGGATTGGTTTAATTTTTGTTACAGTGATTCAGTAAAGTCTGGATGCATTATTTTGGAAAATATTGTTGATGGATATTGCAGCAGAGCAAGAGAAAACGAAAAGAGCAGAATGCTTGAGTTGTTTAGAATAACTGCACAATTTGTGTTAGATTTTTTGAACGGTGCATATAATTTTTCAAGATTCAATCAATTTCCTAAGGAACATTGACAATTTTAAGCTAATTTGTATCCTTAATAAGTATTTTTTAAAATGCTATGAAAAGTAAAGAACATGATTTTCATTTAGTGGATCCAAGCCCTTGGCCAATTGCTGTATCAGCAGCAATTCTTATTCTTGCACTTGGATTAGTTGGCGCGCTTCATAAACAAATTGTCGGAATGTTTTGTTTAGTTTTGGGAATCTCCGCAGTATCAGGGGTGCTGTTTTATTGGTGGAGAGATGTAATAAGGGAGGCCATTTATGACAAATGTCACACTGCCATTGTAAAACATGGACTCAAATTTGCAATGTACTTGTTTATTCTCTCGGAGGTCGTATTTTTTATAGTGTTCTTTTGTTCATTCTTTAAAGCCTGGCTTGATCCAGTTTTTTTATTTGAGGCGTTTTCTCCTGCAAAAAAAGTTGAATGGCCCCCTGAGGGAATTTTGCCACCTGATCCGTGGTCACTACCATTCATGAATACATTAATATTATTGCTTTCTGGTACAACAATTACTTGGGCAAATCACTCTTTACTTAAAAATGATAAAAAGAGCATGATTAAAATGCTGTCCATAACTATATTGCTTGGAGTTTTTTTTATAATAGTGCAAGCAATAGAGTATCATGAAGCGAGTTTTTCTCTACAAGAAACAGGAGAAAAGCTTATTTATACATCCAATTTTTATATGATTACCGGTTTTCACTGCGCACACGTTATAATAGGAATAATATTTTTATCAGTGTGTTTATTTAGAGCACGGAAAGGCCAATTTACACTTCAGGACCATTTGTGCTTTGAGTTTGCCTCCTGGTATTGGCACTTTGTAGATGTAGTCTGGATATTTTTATTTTTGTTTGTCTATTGGTTAAGCGTTTATTAAGTGGTTAAAATAATAGGTCTAGATCCAGGAATAAGCAAGACTGGGTGGGCCATTATCAGCCTGAACGAAAAAAATAATATTGAATTTTTGGGCGGCGGTACCATATCAACTGATGGTAAATTGGGTACAGGTGAACGCCTACATATAATTTTTGAACAATTAAAGAAAGTAATTTCCCTATACTCTCCGAATGAAGCTGCGGTGGAGAAAATTTTTGTTAATAAAAATCCTAAATCTTCACTAACTTTAGGATATGCAAGAGGGGTTGTAATTTTAGCGTTAAAAATAACAAAGCTAACTATGAATGAATATGATGCAAACTATGTAAAAAAAAGCATTACCGGAAATGGCCATGCTGATAAGGATCAGATGATATTTATGGTGAAGCAAATAGTTAAAAATTTGAGTATAAAATGCCACCATGCTGCTGACGCTCTTGCTGTAGCAATTTGTCATGCTTATACGAAAGGTTCTTGTTTTGTTGAGTAACTTTTATATGGGATTCAGTTTGAAGATTTCCAGATCTGGAAAAACTATTTGATTGTATTTATCTTGTCTAACGTTCGTTGCAAAATAATACATGCGGAGATTTTATCATCTATTTTTTTCGATTTTGTGATTGATATTCCAGTAATTTTTAGTGTATGAGTTGCGATAGATGTTGAGAAGCTTTCGTCTTGTAAGTATATATTTACTTTATATTTTTTTATTATTTTATTTGCGAATTGGATTATAGTTTTACACCATTTAGTTTCTTGCTCGTCCATTTTTAATGGTAGTCCTATTACCATTGATCCAGATTCATTTTCTTTGAATATTCTATGCAGATAACCTAAATCTTTGCTCATATTTTTTCTGTGATATATGCTATGAGCTGTGGCTATGAGCTGTGTTTTATCGCTAAATGCTATGCCTATTTGCTTTTCTCCCATGTCAAGGCACATTATGCGCTTCTCTTTTGGAATAGACTTTAGAAACTCATCTGGATTTCTATGTAGCATCTATTAGACTTCCTTTAAAGTGACCTTACCAAAAAAGTGGAGAGAAAGTTAAGAAAATTTTTTACAAAAAGAATAATGAATCAAATTGCTCAGGAATGCAATAGACTTCTTGCATAACCCAAACTAAGTAGAAAAAAGGTATCATCTAAGTAGCTGACACTGGTTTCCATCCAAAAGGGCAGTGCCCCTATGATGTCATTCCAGTGCTTGACACTGGGATCCAGACTTTAATTGTTATACTTGTAAATAAGTCTGGTGAGAATAGACGTTCATCTCAAAATGCAGTATTTTTGTTGAAATAGCTCAACTGGATTCCAGCGTCACGCGCTGGAATGACACCTTTGTGTTTGCATAGCTGTACGAACATTGTGATTTGAGAGCAATCTCCACAAGGGAGGATGTCATTCCAGTGCCCAGACACTGGAATCCAGGAAAAAGAATGGTGTCATCCAAGTAGCTGACACTGGGATGGCTTTGTTGCATCGCTACTTATGAAAGGCTAACTATAATTAGGATTATAAGCAACCTATTGAAAATCTTGTTTTTTTGCAATCAATCTGATCAAATTTAAGAATAGTAATTTATTATTTATATTAATAAATTTAATTCTATTGAAAATAGCTAAAGCATTGAAATTCTTGAATTTTAGCCGGATTAGTGAGTGGTAGTGAAATTTCTTTTACTCAAATTTAGGTATTCACTGACCGTTCTTGTTATAAATACCAGAATAATAAGCTACTGATATTCTCCACCTTTTTTATCTTTAATCCATCATAGCTAGCGATGCAACAAAGCCCACTGGGATCCAGAAGACTTAATTTCAACCAAATAATAAAGGCTGGATCCCAGTGCTTGGCACTGGAATGACAGCAATCCTACGTCATACCGCAATTCATTCGCGGTATCTCGGCCGCTAACAAGTAGCGGGATGACGGTTATCGTTTAGCTATAAATATTTAAGAAATTTACCAAACGAAAAAAAAGGCAAAAGAAGCCCCGTGGTGGTTGGCTATTTACCATGTACTAAAATACCGGCGTTTTTTTTATTCTAAAACGCTTGATTAAGAGCGATTTAGCTGCTTTTAACTTGCAACTAACCTACACCGCAAGTGTTTAAGAAATTTACTAAGCAGGAAAAAAGGCAAAAAAACCCCATAGTAGCTAGCATTCAAATTCTCCCTTGTCAATTTGACGTTTTTTGCTGCCTTAAACGCTTTGTAAGCGCGTTTCGGCTTATATAGGTAAAAACCTAAAAATTTTTAAAGACATGCGATGCACGTAGTGCGAAAAATTAAACATGAGACGCCAAATACCCTAAGTTTTTTGTCATTAACCTGCACAGATTGCGAAGATAAATAAATAGCTTCAGTTTCATAATAAGGGAGCTGGTGGAGTTTGTCAAGTAATCTTTTGCATTTAACCCGTTTCTATGGGTAAAACAATCTGCATACCACTTAGCTAACATGAGTTTTGTTTTGACTTTTTGTGCTAATTTTGCAGAATATTAAGATTATCATTTAAATAAAATACATGACGAAAGAGGATTGGGAAGCGGTAATTGGGCTTGAGGTACACGCTCAAGTTTCTTCTAATACGAAGCTATTTTCTAGCTCATCAACGGAATTTGGTGCTGAGCATAACACTCAAGTTTCTCTAGTTGATGCGGCAATGCCAGGTACGCTGCCAATACTAAATTATTACTGCATAGAGCAAGCAATACGCACTGGTCTTGCACTTTCTGCAGAAATTAATAAGTATTCTTACTTTGATCGGAAAAATTATTTTTATCCTGATTTACCACAAGGTTACCAGATAACTCAGTTTTTTGAGCCAATAGTTAAAAACGGTAGAGTATTTATCAACGACAATGAAAAAGAAATAAGAATTGCGAGAATTCATTTAGAGCAAGATGCAGGAAAGAGCGTTCATGAGGAAAGCAAAACTTATGTAGATTTAAATCGTGCAGGGGTTGCTTTAATGGAAATTGTTTCAGAACCAGATCTCCGTTCATCTGCGGAAGCTGCAGAATGCATGAAAAAATTGAGGCAGATTTTGCGTTACATTGGTTCGTGTGATGGTGATATGGAAAAGGGATCACTTCGTTGTGATGCAAATGTTTCTGTTCGCCTAAAAGGCAGTAGTACATTTGGCACTCGTTGTGAAATAAAAAATCTGAACTCGATACGTTATATTGTGCAAGCTATAGACTATGAAATACAAAGACAAATTGAAATTTTAGAAAGTGGAGAAGAAATAAGTCAAGATACCTTATTATTTGATGTTGCTTTGGGAAAAACAAAAGTGATGAGAAGCAAAGAGGATGCAAGCGACTATAGATACTTCCCTGAGCCTGATTTATTACCTGTTGAGGTAATCCAGGATAAAATCGATTCTATTAAATCATCTTTACCCGAGTTACCAGATCAAAAAAAGCTGCGATACATTGAGGAATTGGGTATCAACGAATACGATGCAAACGTCATTACCTCCGATAAAGCAATTGCTAATTATTTTGAGGAATTGATAAAAAAACATGATTCAAAGCTCGCCGTTACCTGGTTAACCGTAGAGCTTTTTGGTCGTTTGAATAAAGCAGGTATTGATATTGTGAGCTCCCCAATCAAAGCCAATGCCCTGTCCGAGCTCTTAGATTTTATCGTTGATGGAACAATCTCTGCTAAACTTGGCAAACAAGTGTTCGATAGTATGTTTGAAACTGGCAAACCTGCATCTCTCATCATAGAAGAGCAGGACCTAAAGCAAATAACCGATAGAGGTCAAATATCAGAAGTTATCGACACAATCATCAATAGCAACCAAGATAAAGTTCAAGAATACAAAAGCGGTAAAACAAAATTATATGGTTTCTTTGTTGGTGAAGTCATGAAATTCACCAAGGGAAAAGCCAGCCCTGATGTTGTGAATTCAATTTTGAGTGAGAGATTAAGTAATTAGTCACATTTTTTTATTTACATAACAGCACATCTCGTAGATATTCCAAGGTCTTTGTTACGATATCTGTATATCATGACATATAACTTTTTTACCATTTGTTGGTACTATTTTTAAAATTATGTGAGGTTGAGGATGCCTGAAACTTATCCTGCTTGGGGAAGAAAGCGGTCTCTTCATGGTGATATCTACCAACTAAAGTGGGTAATGCTGCTTCTCAAACGTGCAGTAGATGTTGGATATTCTTTCCGTTTAGCTACAGAAATGGAATCAGCTACGGGTTTTGATGATATTGTTTTTCAGGATAGGAAAAATGAAAAAATAGTACATAGGTTTATACAAAACAAACACAAGCAAAATGAATGCGAAAAAATCGGTGTAGGTAAATTGCTTTCAAAAAATAAAAGTGGTGAATTTAGCGTTCCAAAATATTTTGTTTCCTATCTAAAGATTAAAATTAATCCAGATTTTGCAGATGGTGACCTAAAGGACTTTACTATCTGTACTAATATCGGTTTCGATCTAGCTCAAAGTACAACACAAAATACAATAAAAAAGTTGAAAGCAAAAACTTCGGGACCAAACAAGGGAATAGAAATTGCAGTTGAAGTAATAAGCACTAGTGATATTTTTTTTAAATACGGCGGTACGAGATACAAGTTCTCTTGTACTCACGATAACATGATTTCAATAGTGCAACCGGCATTTAAGAGTGCTGTAAAAGAAGCAATAGAAGAATTGGAAAAGGAGATAAAAGAACTTCAAGGTAAATCAGATCAAAACTCAAAAAGAAAATTGGAAAGAAATCAGGTATGGCAACGTGAGTTTGAGCGAATGACAAATGAAGGCAAGTTAGAAGAGAATATAAGGGAATTTTTTGATAAATTAGTATTTGCAGTAAATCAACCTAACGAGATAAAACTAGCGGAAATCATTGAGAATGAGTTAGGCAAAGAATTTAATAATATCGATAAAAAGAACGTTTATGGTCGCTTTCTGGTAGAAGTTCTGGATTGGATGAAAGCAAGAGAGGGAAAGTTTCTATCACATGAAGAAATAAATGAGTTTTTTGAAAAAATAAGAGAGGAAATTTTAGGAGCGATTTGGTTTGATGTCAGAGGTCCAGTCAGACTATTTACAGGAAGAGATGAGGAATTGGGAATGCTACATGATTCGCTACGACGCAATCCCAAAGGTGCTGTAATTTCATACATAACGTCTATTAGTGGTCCTGGGGGGATGGGAAAAAGCCAGTTGGCTAGAAAACATGCTTGTAAATATAGAAGATATTATGACGGCAATGTTATATGGATAGACGCTGAAAACTTTGAAACTATGAAAGATTCTTTCTTGAGATTAGCTAGAGATAATAGACTAGGTATTTCTCCCAAAGATAAGTACGGAAACGACAAAACGATAGAAACTATTGTTAGAGAAGTATTTGCTTTCTTTGCAAGAAGGAGGAGCCTGTTCATTTTCGATAACGTTCAAGAGTACAAAAAGATAAGTAAATTTTTGCCATTTTCTTTATCTCCTGATCTTAACAAGCCTCATATTTTGATTACTTCACATGATCAAGAACTGGAGAAGGGGATAGATGTTATAGTACTAGAGGGATTGGAACTAAAAGACGCTATAGAATTTGTTAAAAAAGGATTTAATATACCAAAAAAAGATAAATCGCAAGATTGGGAGATAGAAAATTTGGTAAGAAGGTTGCAATGCTTTCCTTTAGCTATACAACAAGCAGTATCATATATCGAAGACCAGAAAATAACAGAGAAGTTCGAAATTAGTGATTATCTAAAAGAGTATGAAAAGAAAGCTAAGAAGTTACTTAAGTCTAAAATATTTCAAGGAATTGATAATGACTATACTAAAACAACTTTTACAGCTTGGGAAGTTACGATGGATAAAGTAAGAAGTGATGAACAATATGGACCATTAGCTTCAGAGATTTTAGATGTTTTGGCTTATTTTGCACCTGATAAAATCGCTAGAGAAATATTCTTAAATTTGGTAAGTGATTATAAGAAAAAGCAGTTAAAGCTAGCCATCCGTTTACTTGTGAGATATTCCATGGTGGGCGATGAACAAAACCAAAGTGTATTAAATGTCCATAGGTTAGTACAGAAAGTAACAAGATTAAAATTACAAGAGAACCGACAAGAAGAGAAAACCCTCAGAAAAGCTCTAGAATTGATAAATAGTGGTAATGCGGCGCAAAACAGTGCAAGTCATGCTACATCTATTTGGAGATATGTAAGTAAACAAGGTAAGTTAATTGGTGACTTTTATTTTAATTCCACTTACGGCGAATACAGTAGTACACCATTACATTTACTTACGGGAAATGGTAATTATAAAGCAATTAAGGCCATATTAACGCATATGGAAGAAAAATATTCAGACAAATTTAGAGGGGTTGTTAATGCTAAATGTGAGTATAGCGTTACTCCATTACATTTAGCTGCTGGAAGTGGATGGTTGAACATAGTGGAATACCTGATCGATAAAGGTGCTAATGTTGATACTAGGGACTATTATTATCAGACACCATTATACTGGGCTGTTAGGTATGGAAAATTAGACATAGTAAAGTATTTTATAGGTAAGGGTGCTAATTTTGACACTGAAGATTGGTTTTGCTGGCCTCCGTTGTACTGGGCTGTTGAGAGCGAAAATTTTGATATAGCAAAATATATTATGAAAGAAAAAGGTATTGATGTTAGTACTAGGGACAGCAATGGCAAAACTATGTTTCATGAGATTGTTAGGTTTGCAAAACTAGAGGCGGTAAAGTACCTTGTTGGTAAAGGAATTGATATTAATATTAAAGACAGATATGGTGATACTCCACTACATTGGGTTGTTACCAGGGGAGAGATTGATGTGGTAAGGTATTTTGTAAGACGAGGTGCTGACGTTAATGCTAAAGGTAATAATGATCTAACACCATTGCACTGGGCAGTTCTGTACGCGAACTTGAAGGTATAGCATTTCTCATAATAGTCCGAACAGGTCATAGGAAGGCAGAATCAACAGCACGACGAAAGGATTCGAATAGAGGAATGTTTTTCCTGGCTCTGTTTTTTATAGCAAACCAATGATGCTCAATTTTGTTGAAATCTGGAGAATAAGGCGGCAGATACAAAATTTCTGCACCAACCCCTTTAGCAAGCTCGATAATCTTATCAGACTTATGAAAAGTAGCATTGTCAAGAATGACAGTCTGTCCAGGTTCCAAGATCGGTGTCAAAAATTGCTCAAACCATCCATTAAAAACATCCATATTACAGTGGCCTTCAAAGGTTAACGGAACAACTATCTTTCTTCCACTTAAGGCTGCAACCATACTGATTCGTTGAGTTTTCTTTCCAGATTTTAAGGCATAAAACCGCTGTCCTTTCTGGCAATATCCGTAGGGGGTAGTCTTCGGTGTTATCAATGCCAGACTCATCTATATACACTAAGTTTTTAGGTTCTTTTGTCGCTATAATTTTCAAAAATTCAGCACGTTTTTCTTCGTTTCTTTCCTTGTATCCATATGTCTTTTTTTGCGCGTAAATCCAATTTTTTTAAGGGCTCGATAGATCGTTTGGATACTAACGTTGTTCCAAAGTTTAGCCATTTCCGATAGAGTCTTTCCTCCGTGTTCTCTGGCAAATTTGGCAAAGGTATCCCAGTCGGTGATTTTGTGATTGTAACCCCCATTTCCAAGTTTTTTTGATTGAAAGTCTCCTGTTTCTTTTCTTCTTTGCTGCCACTCCCATAAAGTAGTTCGTCCAATCTTAAATCTTGCTGCCACTGTTTCTCTGCTTTCTCCTTCGTCTAGCGCTTCCATTGCTTTTTTTCTTAAATCATAACTATATGCTGCTGGCATTCAACCTCCTTATCATCATCTACCCTTATCCTATCACATCCGGACTTTTATGGAAAGAGCTATAGTAAGATGTCCTGTTGAAGGTGGTAGTGATATTGATGCCAAAGGTAAACATGGCTGGACACCATTACACTTGATTGCCAAGAATAACCGTCTATTATGGGGAGATGATTTGAATGGAATGTTGGAAACAACAAAATACCTCATTCAAGAAAATGCTGGCGTTAATGCCAAGGATAAGTATAGCAACACTCCACTCCATTTTGCTGCTATGAAGGGAAAGGTTAATATGGTAAAAATACTGCTAAAATATAACGCTGATATTAATGTTAAGAACAGAGATAATGAAACTCCGTTGCACTATGCTGCTAGAAGTGGAAACTTAAAAGTAGTGGAATATCTTGTTAGAAAGGATACTTGTTTTAGTATCAAGACTAAAATTGGTAATACTTTATTACACTTTGCTGTTAAAAGTGGAAAACTAAAAGTAGTAAAATATTTTATAGAAAGAGGTATTGATGTTGATGTTAAAAACAGGTGCAATGAAACTCCATTACATCATGCTGCAAGAAATCGAGACTTAGAAATAATGAAATATCTTATTGAAAAAGGTGCTCAAGTCAATGCTAAGGGTAAAAATGACGAAACACCGTTACACCTCGCTATCCATATGGCTACCTTTAGTGAGGACTTAAGTATAGTGAAATATCTAATCAACAAAGGTGCTGATGTTAATGTTAAAAACGGAAATAATGAAACTCCATTATACATCGCTGTTGGAGATGGAAACTTAGAAACAATAAAATATCTTATTGAAAGAGGTGCTGATGTTAACGCTAAGGATAAAGACGGCAACACACCACTACACCTCGCTGCTATGAAGAGAAAGATTGATGTAGTTAAGATACTATTAGAGTACAACGCAGACGTTAACACTAAAAATAATGAAGGAAGAACAGCATTACATTATGCCACTGATTTCAATCATAGGGACCTTGTGGAGTTACTTTTAGCTCATGGTGCATCCATCCTATGACTTGGGCTTTAATAGCTGCAGTACTATAGCTGTTATACTCCAAAAGTAAGTATTAGATATAACAAATAGAAGAAATTAGATAGAATGATTAAAGGGGCAAGGATATAAAGGTTTAATTTAAAATAACCTGATAAAATTTGAATCACACTTCCAAGTGCTGGCACCCATGAAAGTAATAAAGTTGCAAAAATTAGCAAGTTTTTTGTGGCTTTTGGCTTTGTATATTCGTTTTCTAGTTTGTGATATGATTTTCGTATAGAGATTGTTATTTTACCTAAGTACCAATTAACTATTCCACCAAGACTTGATCCTAGTACTCCAAAAAATAACATCAGTAGTGGAGTGTGATACGACCTGAAATAAAGCATGGTATTGAACACAAAACCTTGATGTATGGGTAAGACTAATGATGATACTAGACTATCTGTGAATAACAGGAAGTAGTTTTCCATATGAATTTACCAGGTTGTTGTACCATCTTCATTGTCAGAAATTGTAACCCCTATTTGTTTCAACTGGTCCCTTATTTTGTCTGCAGTATTATAATCTTTATTTTGTTTTGCTGCTCTTCTTAAATCTATCAATCTTTCTATTTCTTGATGACTCACACCAGCAGTAAACCACTCTTGATAACTTGACTCAAGAAGACCAATAAATCTGGCACTCTTAACAAAACTCTCAGTTAATTTAAGCTTTTCACTTTCATTACTCATTTTGTTAATTTTTGCAGCCATTTCATGTAATATAGCTAGAGCTTCAGGGATGTTTAAGTCGTTTTTTAAAGCGTCTATAAAATCTTTAGAAATCTCTGCGTTACTTTCATCAATATTCGTTATATCTAAACCACGTAATAACCGATAAAATTTGTTTAAGGTTTCCTGTGCATCAGAAATAACGTTTTCTGTCCAATCAAGTGGTTTTCTGTAGTGAGTTTTGAGCAGTGCATAGCGTATTACTTCACCCTTTATTCCACTATCTAGCAAATCTCTTACTTTGACTATATTAAATAAGGACTTGCTCATTTTTTCTTCATTTACTGTAAGAAAGCCGTTATGTATCCAGTATTTTGCAAACATTGATCCAGCAAATGCGGACTTACTCTGTGCAATTTCATTTTCATGGTGAGGAAATTGTAAATCTATGCCGCCACCATGAATATCAAAATCTTTGCCAAGGTAAGCATATGACATTGCTGAGCATTCTATATGCCATCCAGGCCTGCCCTCTCCCCATGGGCTATTCCAATAACTTGAAAGTTTGTAGTCAATATCATTTGCAGGCTTCCACAGCACAAAATCTCCAGGGTGCTTTTTATTTTCATTAACTTCAACTCTGCTACCTGGAACCAATTCATCAGTTTTTTTTCCTGATAAAGCACCATATTCATGGTAAGATTCTATATTAAAATACACGTGTTTGTCAGATTCGTAAGCATGGCCTGATTGCAGTAAATGTTCAATTAATTTTATAATATAATCTACGTTTTCCGTTGCTTTTGGCTCGTGTGTTGGCTCTTTACAATTTATGCTTTCCATATCATCATGAAAAGCTTTAATGTAATATGTGGTTATACTTTCTATGTTGCTATTTTTTTCACTTGCTGCATTAATTATCTTATCATCAATGTCGGTTATGTTACGCACATAGGTAACTTTGCCATAACAAAACTTAAGTAGCTGAAATAACACATCATACACAACAACAGACCGTGCATTGCCTATATGTGCTGTGTCATATACTGTTGGTCCGCAAACATACATTTTCACATGATCTTTATCGATTGGTGTAAAAAGTTCCTTTTTTTTTGTTAAGGTGTTGTAAAGCCTAACCATATACGAAGCTTTTGAGAAAAGAAAATGCCCCAATGATAAGTTGTGGCCCTTTGACTACTACAACAAGAGTAAGCAATAACCCACACAATGATATTAGAACTCCCAATATGGATAGAAACCCATCTTTACTCATGATACCAAGCGAAATAAGAGTTGTACCAATTGCAGGAATGAAGTTAGTAAGAGGTAGTGGAAGAGCTATTGATAACGCACAAAGCAGCATTATAAAAGCTAAAATTTTTTCACCGGGCCCATAGAAAATAAAAGACATTCTTGGTCTCATGAACTTTTCTATTTTTTTTAATGCTGGAGAAGTTTTTTCCACCACAAGAGCTAGTGTTGAACGCTGAAAAGATTTTCTTTCTAGCCAACTGGGCATCCAAGGAGAATCAAATCCAAATAAAAGCTGCAGTGAGAATAAGATTAAAGGTATAGAAAGAATAGTTGTATAACCAGGTGGAACAGGTATAGGCACCGATAGCGGCAAGGAGAAGATGATTATTAAAATACCAAAACCACGCTCATGCAAAGCTGTTTTAATGTCAAACAAAGTTACTTTATCGCTATCATTGTTATTGGTATCTGCAACTTCTTTTAGAATATCAGAAGCTAATTTATCACTTTTAGTCAACTTATCATTTTTTGACACGAAAAACCTTTGATAAAAATAATTCTTAACACAATTATTGTTTTATTTCAATATGCATTATTCATTTTGCGCTAGTAATTCGTTCTTTTATTAAAGTGTTGTAAAGCTTTTAAGAAGAGAAAGTGCTCCGGTTATAAGTTGTGGTCCTTTGACTATTACAACAAGAGTAAGCAACAACCCGCACAATGATACTAAAACTCCCAATATGGATAGAAACCCGTCTTTACTCATAATGCTAAGTGAAATAAGAGTTGTGCCAATTGCAGGAAGGAAGTGAGTAAAAGGCAATGGAAGAGCTATTATTATTGCACAAAGCAACATCATAAAAGCCAGAATCTTCTCACCAGGCCCATAGAAAATGAAAGACATTCTTGGCTTCATGAATTTTTCTATTTTTTCTAATGCAGGGGAAGTTTTTTCTACCACAAGAGCTAGTGTTGAACGCTGAAAAGATCTTCTTTCTAGCCAACTGGGCATCCAAGGAGAATCAAATCCAAATAAAAGCTGCAGTGAGAATAAGATTAAAGGTATAGAAAGAATAGTTGTATAACCAGGTGGAACAGGTATAGGCACCGATAGCGGCAAGGAGAAGATGATTATTAAAATACCAAAACCGCGCTCATGCAAAGCTGTTTTAATGTCAAACAAAGTTACTTTATTGCTATCATTGTTATTGGTATCTGCAACCTCTTTTAGAATATCAGAAGCTAGTTTTTTATCTTTAGTTAGTTTCTCACTTTTTTGCACAATTATCCTTTAATAAAATATTCCTCTTAAGCTAACATAGTTGTTGCTGTATTTCAATATTTGTTATTTATTTCATACCAACACTTCATCTCTTTCATTCTTTAACCTGACTAAGTTTTTAAACAGATGACATGCACTAAGGTGCATGTCACGAAGTATGAGGACGCTAACGATCTGGTTCATTAGACGATAATTTTTCTGAGTCCTTAAGCTCCTGTTTAAGGTTTTTGATGCCTTTTCCTAAATCACCCATAACTTGCGGTAATCTGCCTGCACCAAACAGAACTAAAATTATTATTAAGACTAGAAACAATTGCCATGGTCCTAAACTCATTTTCACCTCCATTTAAAATATTGACCTTTAAATATTAAAACTTGACTGAAGTCAAGTAACACATAGATTATATCACCTTTATTTAATTATAAATCAAGGTTTTTTAATTATTTTATAACAATCCCAAACTAGATTATTTTCTTGCAGCGAATAAGTGGAAACTTTTCGCTTAACTGTAGAGTAGAAGAGAGCTCACTAAAAAACTTTGCTAGCGTATCATCTTTAGGCTTATGGTATATATCGCTAGAAACTCCTGATTGAATAATTTTACCATTTTTCATTACGTAGATAAAATCTGCAACTTTCAATGCTTCTTGCGGGTCATGAGTTACCATTAGCACAGGGATATTTTTACTTCTGAAAAGGGACAATATATGTTGTCTTATTCGGCACTTGAGCAGTATATCTAAATTAGAAAATGGTTCATCTAACAACACAACATCAGGGTTTTGTGCCATCACTCTTGCTATTGCAACTAATTGTTGCTGTCCTCCAGATAAGGCGTTAGGGTACATATTTTCATATTTTTCTATATTGAGTAACTTCAAGATTTCCAATGCAATTAGGTGCTTTTCTCTCTTGGAAGAGCTGCGGATAGCAAAGGTTATATTTTCTACTACTGTTTTATGAGGAAATAATGCAGAATGCTGAAAAATCAATCCGATATTTCTATGCTCTATAGCGACTGATGCCTTATTACTTGCAACTAACCTATCATTTATAAAAATAGTTCCAGATTTTGGATTTTCTATTCCCGCAATTAATTTCAAAATTGTTGACTTGCCACAGCCAGAATGCCCCAATAAACATGCAACATTTCCTTTCTTTACTTTAATGTTTATATTGCTTAAAGCAAAGTCGTTTTGATTGTTATAGAAATAACCAATATTGTTAACTAGCATTAATCTTACTTAAACCATGTTATTAAATATAATAGCATTATACTCAAGAAGTACAGAAATGTTTTTTGTCGTCATAAATTGGTTATGCAAGAAATCTAGAAAAGAAAGGATTTTTTGCTATAACTTTACATGAATGGTAGGAAACACGGGACTATAGCTCAGCAGGATAGAGCGTTGGACTCCTAATCCGAAGGTCGTGCGTTCGAATCGCACTAGTCCCACCACATTAAATTTTATGGAGATTTTTTTTCACAAATACGCACACCTTTTTTTGCGGTTTTAAGATATAAATTCCCTAATAATAAAACGGGTTTTGTGTCATTCCAGTACTCCTCTCTTATAATTCACGTATTTAAGAATGACTTCTGCTAAACCTTTACTAATTCCAGGTACGTTTTGAATTTCAGCCAGAGAAGCTTTGCTTATATTTTTCACTGAACCAAAATAAGACATCAACGCTTTTTTTCTTTTGTTGCCAATGCCGGGTATTTTGCTTAATTGTGAAACTATAAACTGTTTATCGCGTTTTTTTCTATGTGAAGTTATCGCAAAACGGTGGGCTTCATTACGCAGCGATTGTAAGTAAAGCATGACTTTGCTGTCATTTGCCAGACTGAATTCTTCCCTGCCCAGCATATAAAATCTTTCATTCCCTGCGTTACGATCAGGACCTTTTGCCATACAAGCAAAAGGAACGTTTATATTCAATACTTCCAGTACATTCTGTACTATGGAAACATGTCCTGGTCCACCATCAATCAGTAAAAAATCAGGTATTATGCCTTTTATATTGCCGGAGAAACGTCTGGTTAGCACTTCCCTCATCATTTTATAGTCATCGCCTGAAAATTTTTCCTTTATAGTAAATTTTCTGTACTCACTCTTTAAAAAACCCTCCTGCCCTGCAACAATCATCACACCAATTTGCTGGCTTCCAGAAATATGGCTATTATCATAAACCTCGATACGCTTTGGAATACTTGGTAACAAGAAAACTTTGCTAAGCTCTTCAAGCTTTTCTAGGTTATTTCTATAATCGATAAGCTTCTGCTCTAAGCTATGCTGAGAGTTATCATAAACAAATTTCAATAAATCACGCTCTTTTTTATTCTTTGCATGCAGAACTTTTACTGGCTTTTGAGCAACCTTATATAGTGCTTGTTCTATAATTTCCTTATCCACAATAGAATCTGGAACGTAAATTTGTATTGGAGGTATGTTAGCTGAATTATAAAAATTGACCAAAAAGGTGGATAAAATTTCATCATTTGAGTGATCACCACAGTTCTCGGCAAAGTAAGGAGTGCTGCCGTAGTTGTCTTTATTTCTAAACGATAACACACTAATACATACTAGATCCTCTTCACGTACAATACTGAAGAAATCTGCATCTTTTTCAAAAGAAAAATCCGTGTGCTGTATTTGAATTTGCTCAAGAAACTTTACCCGATCTCTATATATAGCAGCAAGCTCATAGTTTTCTTCACTGCTGCACTTTCTCATTGTGAAAAGTAACTGTTCTTTCACTTCCTTATTTCTTCCAAGCAATGTATTTCGTGCCTGTTTTACTGATTGGCAGTAGTCGTCTTTTGTGATTTTGTTTATGCATGGTGCTGAGCAGCGCTTAATTTGATATTCAATACATGGTCTTTTTGTTGAGGAAAAGTATTGATCTGAGCATACTCTTAGGAGAAAAGCTTTTTGCAATGACAATATAGTTTGCTTAACAGCAGCGGCAGATGTAAAGGGACCATAATAATAAAACTCATTCTTCTTAAATTTGCCTCTATATTTTGCTATTCTTGGATAATCGTGCTTGGAAATTGTTATATAAGGATAAGATTTTCCATCCTTAAGCACAATATTATAAAGTGGTTTCAATGATTTTATTAGCTGTGCTTCAAGAAGCAGTGCTTCGATTTCATTCTCAGTGATGAATATTTCAACCTTAATAACCTGTAAGAGCATAACTCTAATTCGTTCAGAAAGATTTTCGAATTGAAGGTAGTCGGATAACCTTGACTTTAAGTTTTTTGCTTTTCCAACATATAAAACTTTATTCTTATCTCCGACCATCTTATACACGCCACAGGACTGTGGAGATGATTTGATTTGTTCTTTATATTGCCTGAGCATTTATCCATTGCTTAACCTGTATGAGGTTAAAATCTGCTACTAAATGAAAGATGGAAACTACATTTTCAAGCAAAGATAATCTGTTTCTTCTCAGCTTATCAGAATCACAGTTAATCTTTATACTGTCCATAAACTGATTGATAAACGGAGCAAAACCAGCAAGTTCATCAAGTGCTACATTAAAGTGGTTATTTTTTATCGCTTGTTTTATGTTTTTACAAGCAGTTATAGCACAATTTGATAGCGCAATTTCTTCACTTTCAATCAAAAACCTCTTACCGTAAGATGCACTATAAGTAGTGCCATCACTTTTCCTTGCTTTGCTCATCATGTTACTGACTCTTTTGTAAGTGCTTAGAATTTGTTCACCTTCTGGAGTACTAAGATAACGATCCAATATAACAGTTTGCTTTTCTGCTGTCAGCAGATCATTAATATCGATTTTATATAGTATTGAATCTACAACATCTTGCCTTATATCTCTATTTTTTAAAATAACCTTGAATCTTTCTAAGCAAAATCTAAATACTAGTTCTGAAATTTGTTTTCTATTCGGCTTATCAACTGACGCTGTATTTTTATTAAATAGAAGCCTTGAATATAAAGATACTGACTTGTCTATCATTAGCCTAATTGGAACATGCAAATTATTTTCAAGTATTGTCCTAATTATACCAATTGTCATTCTCCGCAAACCAAATTGATCATACGAACCAGAGATTTTCTCACCTGCTGCAATTAAACCAACTAAGCTATCCACTTTGTCTGCAATTGACACAGCAATTGCAGAAGGAGATTTAGGACACTCCTGCTCTGGCCCGATTGGCTTATAATGCTCAGTTATAGCTTCCACTATTTCTCTATCTTCTTGAAAATAAGAAGCATAATATCCACCCATTACTCCTTGTAATTCTGGAAACTCTCTTACTATCGATGTTGCCAAATCAGCTTTTGCCAAATATGCAGCACGTTCAACTTTTATCAGCGAAGCATGTGGAATAAATATAGCTATATACTTTGACAAAGCCGTAATACGCTTCACCTTTTCCCCCACGCTGCCAAGTGAAGCATGAAATAATATTGAACCTAATCTTTTGACATAATAATCTAGATTTTCCTTTTTATCTTGAGACATTAAAAATTGGGCATCAGCAAGACGTGCTTCTAATATTCTTTCGTGTCCTTTAACAACTTCACCATTGTTGACGTTGACAACAGTGACAAAGTGTGAAATTCTCTTTCCATTACTTAAAGCAAGGTATTTTTGTTGTGTATTAACTATACTAAGTATTACTTCCTTCGGTAATCCAAATGACTTTTCTTGATTCACTTCACCAAACAGTACGATTGGCCACTCTATAAGCCCTGTCAATTCATTTAGTAAATAATCATTTTTCTCAAGTTGTAAATTCTGCTCTTTTGTGAATTTATTAATCTGATCTAGTATAAATTGCTTTCTTTTGTCCATTTGGAGAATTACACTGTTTTTTTCTAGCAATTCAAAATAGTCTTTAGGTGTTTTAACAGTAAGCGCCGTACCACTTGAGAGAAATCGATGGCCATATGTTGTGTTAGATGCTGTGATCCATGCAAAAGATACAGGTATTATTTCATCATTTAAAATGCATAAAATGTTTTTAATTGGCCTAACCCACCTTTCTTTTCCTTCGCCCCATCTCATACTTTTTGGCCAAGAGAAATTTTTTAATATTTCTCCTAGTTGATTTTTAAGAAACTCTTGAATGTTAAATGAGCAGCTTTCTCTTTTAATGAAGTAAAAATCCTCATTATTTACTTTTCGAACGAGCAAATCTTCTTCATTTTTCTGATATTTTCTTAAAAAACCCTCGATAGCACTTTTTGGTGCGTTAATGTTTGGTCCCTTAACTTCGTTATTGGAATCCTTTAGCTCCAAAGCATTTATGTTGTCAACAAATAGAGTAATGCGACGTGCCGTTATAAAAACCTCCATTGATGTAAATTTTACATTATTTTTGTTAAAAACATTGGCAATACAGCTCTTAACTTGAGTTGCAGCTACATTCTGCATTCTCGGTGGTATTTCTTCTGAAAGGCACTCAAATAATAACTGCAACGACATACGCTATTTACTCATGTACAATTCACAACATTTTTTTGTTAGCTCTCTAACTTTACCAATATAAGCTGTACGTTCATTTACACCAAGCACACCTCTTGCATCAAGCAGATTAAGTAGGTGACTAGTTTTAATACATTGGTCATAGGCTGCCATTGGTAGCTCCTTTTCAATAAGGAACTTACACAATTTTTCCGTATCTTCGAATTGCTGCTGTACCACTTTAGTATCATAATAATCTAACGCTAGATAAGAAAATTCATATTCTCTTTGTTTAAAAATATCTCCGTAAGTTACACCGTTATCGTTCCAAATTATATCGTAAACATTATCTACACCTTGTATGCACATTGCTAAACGTTCCAACCCATATGCCGCCTCACCAGGAATCATCTTGCAGTCAATCCCTCCAACTTGCTGTATATAAGTAAGCTGTGTTACTTCCATTCCATTGCATGTAACTTCCCATCCAAGTCCTGATGCACCAACGCTCGGATTTTCCCAATCATCTTCAACAAACTTAATATCATATTTTTCTGTAGATATGCCAAGAACTTTTAAGCTATCTAAATAGACGTCTTGTAAATTATTACCAGATGGCTTTATTATAACTTGATATTGGTGATGTTGATACAAGCGATTAGGATTATCACTATAGCGTCCATCTGCTGGCCTAATTACTGGTTGTAGATATGCAATTTTTGTCGGTTTTGTATCAATTGCAGACATAATTGTTGCAGGATGTAATGTGCCAGCACCAACTTCAGATGTGTATGGGTGAAGTATAACACATCCTTCACTAGCCCAAAAATCTTGTAACTCTTTTATTATACTTTGTAAGTTCACACAAATTGCACACTTTTTATACTAAATATATAAATAAATAAGTACTATTCAATACCTATTTTTTTAACAGTATCATGTAAATAATCACCTAAAACTGCTGAACTTTCCCTCACATACTGAATTATGCTTTTATTTAGGACAATTGCATCATGCATAGTTAAATCGCAGAATATAAATGCTGTTAAATACAGTAAAATCACCGCATAAAATGTGTGAAAAATCCCCTCAAATGTAATTGACATTGCATTATTATAGCTGAGCTGTATTGAACTTATTGGCCATGGTTTTATCACTTCTACGACATTAAAAAATACGTAAGGTATCATAAGAAAAAAGAAAAAGTGCATAAAATCATTAAACCAAAATGGGCATTGAAACATCTGCTTACATATACTCCCATAGAGTTTACTTACAGCATAATAAATCGACATCATTGCTGGCATTGAAAGTGCTACAGTCAGTACTTGCCCTGACGCTATTTGTATTACTATTTCTTCACCACTGTTTGCTGAAGGGTCTTGAGCATGAAAAATAAATATTCCAATTAATTGCATTACTAACATAACTATTGCCAATTTTGTAAAAACAGCAGCTACGACTATTCCTGAGTCTGGCATTTTATATAGTAAGTATTCGCCTCCATATGTAAGAATTAATATAACATCGACAATAAATAATATTAAAAAAGAAGACCAATAGTTTTGCCAACTTGGTAAATATCCTATTCCTAAAAGAGAGCTTACTGTTTTAGCAGGAAAAACCTTGCCTAGCATCTTCCCCAAAAATTTAAAAAAAATCCCCATGTTCTAAGTAACACTTGGTTTATATTATTTATAATACTGTATTGTAATAGACTTATCAATAGCTTAAAACATGTATTGGAAGATTTTAGGTAATATGCAGCAACAGTAGAAGAACGTGCGCCAAAAATTTAATAATTTTATAGGGCTTATGCACTTAAATTTTTTGCAATATCAAGTGCAGCGTAAGTGAATATTGCACTTGCACCCGCACGTTTGAAACCAATCAAAGACTCATAAATCACCTTGTCATAATCTAGCCAGCTATTATTTGCAGCAGCTTTTATCATTGCGTACTCACCGCTTACTTGGTAAGCAAAAATCGGAAAATTAAACTTATCACTTGCTGTTTTGATAATATCCAAATATGGCATACCTGGTTTAATCATAATAAAATCTGCACCTTCATTTATATCCATTTCAATTTCGCACATTGCTTCGCGCGCATTTTTATAATCCATTTGATAACCACTTTTGTCTATAGAATGTGATAGCCCACATGAACCAACGACTTGCCTGAATGGAGCATAGAAGCTAGAGCAGTATTTTACTGCATAAGATAATATTAATACGTCTTGAAAGTTGTTATCATCTAATGATTTTCTGATTCTTCCTATTCTACCATCCATCATATCAGAAGGAGCAACTATATCACATCCTGATGCTGCTAAAGCAAGTGCTTGCTTACATAATATCGACATGGTTTCATCGTTTTCTACGTCCACCTGATTGGCTTTTAAAATGCCGTCATGGACGTGAATAGTGTATGGATCCAATGCAACGTCTGCAATAATACCAATTTCAGGTACCTTTAATTTTACAGCACAAATTGCTCTGCAGATTAAGTTGTCAGAATTATATGCTTCCTCAGCGTTTTCAGATTTTAGTTTACTATCAACTACAGGAAAAATTGCAACAGCATTAATTCCTAAATCTTTAGCTTCCTTAACTATAGACACTAATCCATCTATTGAATAACACTTTACGCCTGGTAAGCCAGAAATTGGTTCAGTTGTTTCTTCTCTGTTATGAACAAACAGAGGAAGAACCAGATCATTTACTGATAAACTATTTTCACTTGTTAAATTGCGAACCCATTTGCTCGAGCGCCTGCGCCTTAATCTTGTATTTGGAAAATTAAACATTGGATCCAGGTAAATTCCCAGTAAAGAGCAACACCCCTGAAATGAGTATCACCCAAAGCACCGATATTGGCAGAAACACTTTCCAACCAAGGCGCATTAGCTGATCATATCGATAACGAGGTATTGTTGCTCTAATCCAAATAAATACGAATAAAAGTATAATTATCTTCAAAACGAACCAAATTAAACCTGGAATTTTATAAAGCAAACCAAGTTCTAACGGAGGATACCACCCTCCTAGAAAGAATATCGTCATCATAGCACTTGCTAAAATCATATTTGCATATTCTCCAAGAAAAAAGAGGGCAAAAGGCATGGATGAATATTCAACGTTATATCCAGAGACAAGCTCTGCTTCAGCTTCTGGTAAATCAAATGGGTGACGATTAGTTTCTGCAAGCAAAGAAATAAAAAATATTATTCCTATAGGCATTAGTAGCAAATCAACCCAAAATGGCATATTGTGTTTCGCTACCACCATCTCTCCAAGATTTAATGTTCCAGTGGTAATAACGACTGCAGCAACTATTAAGCCTATTGAAACTTCATATGAAATCATCTGAGCAGCCGACCGTATAGCGCCAAGGAATGCATAATTGGAGTTGCTTGACCAGCCTGCAATAATCACGCCGTATACTCCCAGCGACGATATAGCTAGCACGTAAAGCACTCCAACATTAATATTTGCTATAACCTTAGGAATAACTACTTGCTGGCCATTTTCTACAATTACTTCAGCACCAAACGGTATAACTGCCCAGGCAATTAATGCCAAGATAAAGGTAAGCATTGGAGCCATAATGAACAGTATGGTGCTCGCTCTAAATGGTATTATCGGCTCTTTAATCAGTAGCTTAATAGCATCTGCAAATGGCTGCAATAGCCCAAAAGGTCCAACTACACTCGGGCCGTGCCTTAGTTGAATTGCAGCAAGGACCTTACGCTCAAAGTATGCCAAATATGCAACTGAAAGTAGTAGCGGTACTAAAATAAATAAAATATTAACTAGCGTGTTCATAAAAAGCTTTAGTACAATCTGCCATTATTTTTGAAGCGCGACTTATTGAATCCGTCATATAAAAATTACACTCCTTTAAAGTAAAAGGTGTATCACTTAAATTTATTTTACCATTGCTAATTGGCACCCATGTGTTTTTTATCACTTGATCAGCATTTCTAAACTGTGGACCGATAGTATCTAATTTTTTTCTCACGTCAAATAAACTATCATATGGTAAGGAGAGATCCAAATATTGCGAGAGATTTTTAATAATTAACCAGTCCTCCTTTGCTTCACCTGGAGGAAATACAGCTAAATTTGTTCTTTGCACTCGACCTTCAGTGTTTACATAAGTTGCATATTTTTCTGTATATGCAGCACCAGGCAAGATAACATCTGCCACATGTGCACCCTTATCACCGTGATGACCTTGATAAATTACAAATGTGTTTTCTAACTTTGATGTGTCAATTTCATCTGCACCAAGAAGATAAACAACTTCTATTTCACCACTTTCTGCATGTTCCAATATTTGATTAATATCCCTTTCGCCTTTTTTAGGAACAAACCCAATATCTAGCCCACCAACTCTTGCTGCAGCTTTATGCAGCACATTAAAGCCATTCCAGTCATCTCTGACCATGTTAAATTCTTCTGCAATTTTGCCAGCTAGAATTAGAATTGATTCAGAATCGTCTCTTACTAATGCATCTTGACCGATAATCAGCATAGGGCTCTGAGCAGCACTCAGCAGCTTACAGAACTTATGATTTCCATTTGCTATTTCACTCAAAATATCAGGATTATCGCCCAATTTCTCAACATGATACAAATATTCAATGTTAGGACCAACACTTGCAACAGGAAAGTTGCCCTGTAAATATCTCTTTCTCAATCTTACGTTAATGATCGGTGCTTCTATCCTTGGGTTTGTATTTATAAGCAGACACAAATCCGCATTCTCTATACCTTCAATAGTGGTATTGAACACATACGATCCACGATTATTTGGTATAAGTTTTGCACCATCCTGCCTGCAATCTATATTTCCCGAGCCGAGCTTCTGCATCATTTCTTTAAGTAGAAGCATAGACTCACAATCTGCTAAATCACCTGCAATTGCAGCTATTTTATTTGATTTTGTATTCTTTAATTTCTTTGCAGCAACAGTTAATGCCTCATTCCAATCAACTGGGGCTAATTTACCATCTTTTTTTATATAAGGTCGATCAAGACGCTGAACTTTTAGTCCATCATAGGCAAAGCGGGTTTTATCTGATATCCATTCTTCATTTACCTCTTCGCTCAGCCTTGGTAATATCCTCATAACCTCCGGGCCACGATAATCAACTCTAATTGCGCTACCCACAGCATCTAGCACATCTATAGTCTCACAATGTGATAGCTCCCATGGACGCGCTGTAAAGGAGTAAGGCTTTGAAGTTAAAGCTCCTACCGGGCAGAGATCTATGATATTTCCAGATAATTCAGAACTAATATGCCTTTTTATGTAAGTGCTAATCTCTACATTTTCTCCCCTTCCGATTCCTCCAAGTTCATTTGTACCTGCAACATCAGACAAAAATCTAACACACCGAGTGCAATGAATGCATCGATTCAACGCAGTCTCAATCAGTGGTCCGAAGTGTTTTTTTGGCACAGCCCTCTTATGCTCATCAAGTCTGCTGGTTCCTTTCCCATAAGCCATCGTGATATCTTGCAAATCGCATTCACCACCTTGATCGCAAATTGGGCAATCAAGCGGGTGGTTAATTAGCAAAAACTCAAGCACACCTTCACGTGCTTTTTTAACCTTAGGGGTATCAGTGTGAATAACCATCCCTTCTGCAACTGGCATTGCACAAGAGGCTACTGGTTTTGGAGGTCCACCCTCCACTTCAACCAAACACATTCTGCAATTACCAGCAATTGCTAAACGCTCATGATAACAAAAACGTGGAATTTCAACGCCCACGACTTCACAAGCTTGAATTATAGTGAGCCCATGCTCTACTTCACATTCCTTAGAATTAATAGTAACTTTAACCACAACTATTATACAGCTTCCCACTTTATAGGATTGCCGCTTACCTCATCTTCAACCAGATTGCCGTTGTCATATTGAGCAGACATATAATTCATGCGCGAATCACGATCTATATATCTAACAGGTTTTACCGGTTTATCTTTATACATTTTTTGCTCAGCTTTCTTACGCTGAGTAGGGTTATTTTTACTAGCTGTCTTTGCTTTCCCACCTGCTGCCATATAAACTCCTAAAAACTTTTCATTCTATTTTAACACTTAAGTATATAGCGTCAATATTTAATAACTTTAAAATTTCAATAGATCTCTTATTATAATCATTTTACAATCATTGTTTAAATAAAAAGTTACCCCTTGATGCCATTCCAGCGCATGACGCACAGCTGTACGAACATTGCAATTTGCAGGCAATTTGCGTGGCAGATTCAAGTAGCTGACACTGGTTTCCATCCAAGACAGCAGTAGCCCTTTCGGTGTTATTTCAGTGCTTGACACTGAAATCCAGGTTTTGATTGGATACTGAGTTGGTAAGCATAAAAGTGTAGCTAACGCGAGCTCTACGTCATACCGCGATTTATTCGCGGTATCTCAAAGCATAGATCCCGCTGCGGGATGACGATTGTCGTTTAGCTATAAACATTAAGAAATTTACCAAACGAAAAAAGGCAAAAGAAGCCCTGGGGTTATTATCCGCTTTAAAATATTGGCGTTTTTTATGTTTTAAACGCTTGACAAGCAAGATTAAGCTGCTTTTAATTGCAACTAACTTACGCTGCAAATGTTTAAGAAATTTACTAAGCAGAAAAAAAGACAAAGAATCCCCGAGTTAGCTAGTCTTTTACTATCTCTGTCGAGTATTGGCATTTTTTGATGTCTTGTAACGCTTTATAAGCGCGTTCAGCTTATTTAGATAAAAATCTAGATGTAGATGAAGTTTTGTAAAGACATACAGTATCTATATACTGCAAAAAATTGAACATAAGACGCCGATACATTAAGTAATCCTTACCTTTTAATCTGCAGATTGGCGAAAGCAAATACAATAGCTTCAATTTTATGATAAGGGGGCTGGCGGAGTTTGTCAAGGAAGTTTTTTCGTTTCTAACGATTGTTAACATGCTGCAAAAAACTATGCAAGAGGTCTACCACTTTATTAGGTATTTGTGCAGTTATTGGTGTTATCAAGATACTCCCTAATCTTCTTCAAGTCCTCCCAGGCTAAACGTTTTTGTGCCGGTTGGCGAAGTAGGTAAGCTGGATGAAATATAGCGGCTGTGGTGATTGAATTGGACAAATATTGGTTAGTGTACGTATGAAATCTACCACGCAAATTCGATATAGTTTTTGTGCTGTCAAGAAGGCTATAACATGCGATTCCCCCGACTAAAATTAGAATTTGTGGTGAAACCAGTGCAACATGCTTCTCAACAAATGGTCTGCACATATCAAGCTCTAGGTCGGTTGGCTTTCTATTGCCAGGTGGGCGCCAAAATACAGTATTGCTTATGTATACCTTAGTGCGATCAAGATTGATTGCATTTAACATTTTATCGAGCAACATTCCACTTGCACCACAAAATGGTATGCCTTGAAGGTCTTCATTTGCTCCTGGAGCTTCACCAACGAGCATAACTTTTGCGTTTGGATTACCATCGGAAAAGACAGTATTAGTTGCAGTTTTTTTTATCTCACAACCTTCAAATGATTCAACTGCACTTCTTAGTTCATCCACACTATTACATTTGCTTGCAAGTTTCCTTGCTTCGATTATCCAGTCACTTGGAAACATGTCTTTTCCATCTTTAGTGTCACCCCAGCGCGTATCTGCATCTTTCTTCTTCGTCCCAGTTTGGATAACAGAGGGTTGTACACTCTCTTTGCTCTCCAATTTTTTTTCCTCTTCACCCTCCATTAGTGTGCAATCAACGCCCACTTCATGGTAAAATTTTAATAATTCTAGGTCTTTATTGCTCATAATGCTTTTTAACCTTTTGTGCTTTTTTCATGGCCATATCATACTTTAATTTAGATAAATGTCTAATATATAATATGCCGTTTAAGTGATCTAATTCATGCTGAATACACCTTGCAAGCCAACCACTAGCTTTTAGCGTCTGTTCTTCGTTATTTAAGTCTCTGTATTCCACAGTTAGATACTTTGGACGCTTAATTTCATGACTTTGCTCTGGAATTGAAAGGCATCCTTCCTTGAGAATTACTTGTTCATCGGATAATTCTGTAATCTCAGGATTAATCATGTAAAATTTGCCAGTTGAGCCATATCCTGCTGGCTCATTTTCAATCGTTTCTAGCTGAATATCCATAACAAAAATTCTCTTTAACACTCCAACTTGCACTGCAGCAAGGCCAAGACCTTCTGCATCATACATAGTTTCGAACATGTCGTTTACTAATTCTTTAATTTTATCGTTTATATCTGTTACTTCACTGGCACGTGTGATTAGTCTTTCATCAGGGGCAATTACAATTGGTAATATGGACATAAAAATTATAATTCTATGTTTTGCTTTTCCTTTTGTCCAGAATTTAGTGTATATTAAAATGTTGCTATATCTATAATAGAAATATAAATTATTAAAGAAAGCTACAATTTAAATGAAATTGCGTAATAAGGTTAACTAATGTACTCTGCAGTAATAGCAAAACCAAAGAGAAATGTTTTTGCTGTTTTAGACATAGGTACAACAAAGATTATTTGTCTAATCGTTAAGATAAATGGCAACTTCAGCTATAAAGTAACAGGAACGGGTTATAAGATTGCAGAAGGTGTAAACGGTGGATCAATAACTAATGTAAAACACGCAAATTACTCCATCTCATCAACTATAGGTTTAGCTGAACAAGTATCAGAAGAAACCATAGATCAGATATATGTGAACATTGCTGGATGTGGCATCTCATCTTTCAATGTACATAATGAAATTATTGCAGCTAACCATGAGATTTCTGAGCGTGATATAAGACGTGTAGTTTTTCAAACATTTGAGAAATATATTGAAGACAATGTTATCATTCACAATATACCACTAAAATATCACTTAGATGACATGACTGACATAAAAGAAGTTGGTGGATTGTACGGAAAAAGACTATCTGCTGATGTTAATGTTGTCACTGCTTCGCGTCCAGCGCTTACCAATATTGAAAACTGTATTACCAATAATGGTGGATTAAATATGGCAGGTTGTATTGCTTCTGCATATTCTGCAGGTCTTGCCTGTCTGAGTGGAGATGAAAAAGAGCTCGGGACTGCTATTGTTGATATAGGCGGTGGGTGCACTGCAATTGGAATTTTCAAAAGAGGGAAACTTGTGTATGCAAGCAGCGTTCCAATTGGTGGTGTTCATATCACTCGAGATATTGCTTACGGGCTATGCACAAGCATAGAACGTGCAGAGTATATAAAAATACTGTATGGCAGCACTATCGTAACTTCAATAGATGAGAATGAGTACATTACAATGCAAAACAACGAAAATGATGAACCTACTCAAGTATTCAAATCTGAGCTTATTAACATCATAAGACCAAGAGTTGAAGAAATACTTGAAATGGTAAGAGAGCAATTTCAAGAGCAGAAAGATCCAATTAATAAAGTAGTGATCACAGGTGGAACTAGTCAACTCACAAGCATGAAGGAAATTGCAGGCTATATATTCAATAAGCAAGTTCGAATTGGGTGCCCTGAGTCTTGTAGCGGTCTTGATGGCGAATATGATAAAAATCCTGTATTTTCTGCTGCTATAGGCTCTATAAAGCTAATAGTTGACACTTTTTATAAAAATAATTCTGGTATTTTAGGTCAGGATGGTAAAATGAGTAAATTGTATAATTGGGTTAAATCAAAAGTTACAGTCTAGATTTCTGTTTTACCACCTTTCATACAAATGACTTGACACTAGGATCCATAGGACTTATTTTTATAATATGTAAAATTATTATGTTTATGTACTTGCGAGTAAGCGTACCAATTACAATAAGACATGGAAAATATGAACATAACTATACACTCACAAGAAGATTTTGAATTTATGCGCAAGGCTGGCAGGCTTGCTGCTGAAACTCTTGATTTCATTGCACCGTACGTAAAGGTAGGGGTGACAACTAATGAATTAAATGATCTATGCCATGACTTTATAATTAATGCAGGTGCAATTCCAGCACCACTAAATTATAGGGGGTATCCAAAATCAATCTGCACCTCAAAAAATGCCGTTGTGTGCCATGGTGTTCCTGATGATACACCGCTTAAAGATGGGGATATTTTGAATATTGACGTTACGGTGATTTTAAATGGCTGGCATGGTGATACAAGTCGCATGTTTTGGGTTGGCAAGCCATCAATAAAAGCAAAACGTTTATGTGACGCTACTTATAATGCGTTGATGGAAGCAATCAAACAAGTTAAGCCCGGCAATAAGTTAAATGAAATAGGGCTTGCTATAGAGAAATATATTAGAGATTTTGGATATTCTATCGTACGCAGCTACTGCGGACATGGTATAGGAAAAGTCTTTCATGCTCCACCAAATGTAGTGCATTTCTATGATCAAGATGAAGATCTTGTCTTAAAGGAAGGTATGTTTTTTACAATAGAGCCAATGATTAATGCTGGAAAACATGAGACTCTGCTCAGTAAACTCGATGACTGGACAGTAACAACACGCGATCTTTCACTTTCTGCTCAATTTGAGCATACACTTGGAGTAACAAAAGATGGTGCTGAAATATTCACATTATCACCTAAGAATTGGCATTTCCCACCTTATAATTAGATTTTTTTAAATTCTGCTATACTGCAACTATACTTGGTTTACTTTGGGTAATTTTGAAGAAAGCTCACCCTTAATTTGCGATATAGCAACTAGCCCAATTAATGCACAGAAAATCATGTAAAAACTAGCTGAAGTCTCTTGTCCTGTAACCTTGATAATTGTTGTGCATATAAATGGTGCAAGGCCGCCAAAAAATCCAGCAGCTATATTTCTTGATAAACCAAATCCACTGTACCGAACCTTTGTTGGAAATAATTCGCACATAAGTGCACTGACAGGACCAAGCGATGCAGCTATTGGAATTATAAAAAGAATGTGTGCCAGCAAGTAATTGCCACTACATAACATTGAAAAAACTGGATAACTCACTATTACAAAAGCTATAAATGCAAATTTCATAACTTTTTCTCTTCCTACCTTATCAGAAAGTATTGCAAACAATATTGTCAATCCTCCGAGCGCAATTTGACTCAGTATTTCCACTATATGATTAAAATGAGTATTTACTGTTAATATTTTATTCGTAAGCACATTGAAAAATACCAAATATATATAGAGAGACGCATTTTCAACCAAGTCAATACCTATTGATATTAGAACAGGCTTTTTGTAATTGTTTAATAACTCTTTTAGTGGCAATTTAGACGGATTTTTTTGTCTTTTATACTCTGGGCTTTCATCAAGTATATATCTCATATATATGCTAATTAATCCCATTGCTAAACTGAAAATGAAAGGTAATCTCCACCCCCAAGATTCAAAATCAGATACTTTTTTGCATATGAGTACCGCTATCAGGCTTAATACTGAACCAAAAATTGCGCTTAATACTTCAATGCTGCCAAAAAATCCTTTTTTGTTTTTAGGAGCATGTTCTATTAAAAATGGTGCATTTCCTGCTTCTCCTCCAAGGGATATACCCTGCAATAGCCTTAAACAAACTACCAGAATTGATGCTAGTATTCCAATGCTTTGATAACCTGGAACAAAAGCAATTAATACGGTTGATAAAGTCATTAATATAATCGAGAGCAATAAGGCAACTCTTCTGCCATGTTTATCACCAATGTGACCAAATATAGCAGCACCGACTGGTCTCATTAAGAAACCCACTGCAAACACTCCAAAAGCCTTCAATACGCTGGTTAGTTGATCATCCGATGGAAAAAACACACCACCTATTATGTTTATTAAGTGGCCAAAAAGCATGTGGTCATACCACAATAAAGTGTTACAAATCAAACTTGAAAATATTACTTTTGTTATTTGCTGCATAATTTCCCTATAGCCTGTTTGATCTTATATATAAAAAAAAATGTGAACGTTATGTGAATATTATATTAACAATATTAAACCTTGATTTTAATATTATTGCTCATATATTCCGATAAGATACCATATTTTGGCAAGAAAATCTATGTACATAAATAAAATTGATGTGAAGAGTAGAGTAGGATATCTACACCAACTGTACTTAAATTTTTTGATATGACACACACTCCAGTTTTGTTAAAAGAGATGCTATCACTACTATCACCGCAGGATGGTGGCATATACGTGGACGCCACATTTGGAGCTGGAGGGTATAGCAAAGCAATATTGGAGTCAGCTGATTGCAAAGTATATGCAATTGATAGAGATGAAACGGTAACTAAGTTTTATGATGATTTAAGCGTTAGATATTCAGATAGAATAAAACTATTCATTGAGAAGTTTAGTAATATTAAAAATTTATTAGATAGCAACAATATTGAAGGTATCGATGGAATAGTTTTTGACATCGGAGTTTCATCTATGCAGCTTGATAACGGGGATAGAGGGTTCTCATTTTTACATGATGGTCCACTCGATATGAGTATGGATAACTCTTCTTATATAAACGCTTCAACGTTTGTTAACGCTTTACGCGAAGAAGAAATCGCAAATACTATATATAACTACGGAGGCGAACGTCATTCTCGCAAAATCGCAAGAGCAATAGTAAATGCACGGAAGAAGAAAACTATCAAAACTACATTTGAGCTTGCGGATATTGTACGTTCCGTGGTATTTCGTGGAAAAAGCAAAATTGATCCTGCAACCAGAACATTTCAGGCAATCAGAATATGGGTAAACGATGAGCTGGGAGAACTTGAAAAGGGCATTAAAGCTGCATCTGAGATTTTAAGTGAGAATGGCAAATTAATTGTCGTCACCTTTCATTCCTTAGAAGATCGTATAGTCAAAACTTTTTTTAAAGATTTATGTGCTACTGATTGCAAGACATTCTCTCTGCTAAATAAAAAAGTGATCGAAGCAAGTATAGAAGAAGTAAGTGCAAATCCGCGTTCACGCTCAGCAAAACTAAGAGCTATACAGAGGTTGTCGTGAGAACTTTCTGCATCATCTCAATAGTTATGTTTTTTCTTAGCATTGTAGGACTATTTAAGGTAAAATTACATGTTCAGTCATTAAATAGAGAGCTAATAAAAATAAAAAGTGAAATTAATTTAGTGCAAAGTGATATAAAAGTTTTACAAGCAGAATGGAGCTATTTGAATAATCCAAAAAGGCTTGCAAGTCTTGTAAAGAAATACCTGAAAAATAACTCTTTAATACTGGCTAGCCAGGTTAAAAATCTTGACTCTTTAAATGGCAGCAGCGTGCTAGCACAACTTAAAACCCAGAATTAAATTGGTTATATTAAGCCTTACCTTTTACAGACAAGCACACCACAATAAACCTTACTTTAGTATGAAATTGCTTGCGTAAGATTTTGGCAGCCTCTTAACATTTTTTGGCATTTCAATTATGTATTTAACGTTGCATTTTTTTGCGTAGAATACTGCTTTTTCAAGAGAATCAAACTTTAATACAATCTGTTTTTTTGGATCTTTTGAGCCAACCCACCCCATTAAAGGTTCAATGTAGTAAGAACCAGATTCAATTTTTAGGTGCCAGAAATTTGTATTACCTAAACCAGATTGTGTTGCAGTTCTTGTTGGTCTATAAATCCTAAAAACTACTTTATCGTCAATGCCCATAGTTCTTGTTAAATAAGCTTAAATATATATCCAAATAAATCCTTTCACAAACAATTAGTATGAAAGAATGAAGTTTGAAATAAATATTTTTATGTTATATTATTATTAAATTATATTAAAAGGATTAGCTGAATAGGAGTAACCGATGACGCAACAGGAAATAGTAACAATTAATGCAGAGTTACGTGACATAACAAAAACAAAAGCGATGCATTCTCTAAGGAAGAAAGGAAACATCCCTGGAATCATATATGGAAAGGGCCATAATAATGTAAATTTGACATTGTCTGCAAAGGAATTCACAAAGCAATATAAGTCAGGTTCTCTTTCTGCACATTTGATAGAGCTGAATATTTCGGGCAAAAAGGAATATGCTCTTGTTCGCGATATCCAATTGCATGTAGTAAAGGATACTGTGCAACATGTTGATTTTCAATTTGTTGATAAAGGCAGCGAAATTAAAATAGACATACCTCTATCATTTGTGAATGAAAGTAAAGCCCCAGGGATCAAGTTAGGTGGAGTGCTTAATGTTTTGTGTCGTTCTATTGCTGTTAAATGCTCTCCTGATAAAATACCTCAGGTTATTGAAGTTGATTTATCCGGTAAAATGATTGGCCAGTCTATACATATTAATGATGTAAAATTACCAGAAGGTGTTAAGTTTGTAGCCCATGAAGAAGAAAATTTTACCATTGTTACAATTTCTGCTGCCGATAGTGACGTTGAAGAACCTCAAGCAGAAACAGAGGAATAGTGCACCTGATAGTTGGGCTTGGTAACCCTGGTAGTCAATATGAGTTAACTCATCATAATATCGGCTTCATCACCGTTGATGCAATCTGCAAATATTGGGGTTTTCAGTTGTTCTCTAAAAAAGCCGATTATCTGATAACCTCTGGCATGATTAATGATAATAAAATCATGTTAATAAAGCCTTATTCATTTATGAATAATTCAGGCATCCCTGTTGCAAAAATACGAAACTTTTACAAATTATCGCTAGATAATATCGTTGTCATACACGATGACGCTGATTTGGAACTTGGAAGAATAAAAGTAAAGAAAGGTGGTAGCTCTGCTGGACATAATGGACTTAAATCCATAGATAGTTTTATTGGCAACGATTATTGGCGCTTGAGATTTGGAGTGGGTAGACCTGAAGATCAAAAAAGCTTAGCAGATTATGTATTATCAAAATTTTCAAATTTTGATAATGTTACTCCCTTAGTAGAAAAAATAGCGAAAAATATACACTTAATGCTGCAAGGAGATAATACAGCTTTTATCAATTCGATTATATAATACTACGAAACACAAAAATAAATTTCACATAATTAAAATAACAGATTTCTTGCATAAGCCACAATTGTCATTCAGTAGGAACGAAAAATTTCCTTGACAAACTCCGCCAACCTCCTTATTATAGCATTAAGGGTGTTTATGACTCAAAACTTGTTTTTGACCTGCAGGTTCAATGACAAAATTCAGTAAAAAACTCAGGGTATCTTTTGGCGGATTACATAAAATTATAGCGGCTGCATGTCTTTTAAAATTTTTCTACATTCAGCCAAATCGCGCTTAAACTAAGCGTCAGAACATTATTACAGCGCCAATTTAAAGTATTAAAGGGTCAAAACTCGCACCACGGAGCTTCTTTGCCTTTTTTTTCGTTTGGTAAATTTCTTAATGTTTGTAGCTAAACGACAACCGTCATCCCGCTACGTGTTAGCGGGATCTAGAGATACCGCGGCGGTATGACGTGGGAAACCTGACTTGCATTAACTATAAAATAGTGGTTTATATAAACCCCATAGCATGCCGAATGAAGCTTTTTTTGAGAAAATTTGAATTTTCAACTGCAATCAAGCCAAGATTTCTTAGTGCTTTAGCGCAGAATATTCTGTTGGAGAACATCCTATTTAATCCATCAGTTGCAAGCGCCATTGTAAAATTATCAAAGTATCTGTTACGTGAAATTTTCTTTAATAAATAACTACTGCCAACATCAATACCAGATGCTTTTGCGGCAACTACGTGCTTTATAATACTTTCTACATCTCTAATTCCAAGATTAAGCCCTTGACCTGCAACTGGATGAATTGAATGTGCTGCATCGCCGATAAGCAAAACTCTACCCTTATATAACTTTTTTGCGAAAACAAAACTTAAAGGATAAAGTTTTCTTTCACCCTCTAGTTTTATCTCTCCTAAATAAGAACCAAATCTTTTTTTAAGCTCTATAATAAATTCTTCTTCAGACAGATCCATTAGCATTTTTGAAATTTCAGATTTTTCTGTCCAGACTATTGAAGAAGTATGGCCACCCTTCACCGGTAGAATTGCAAATGGACCGCCAGGAAAAAAACGCTCTACAGCTAAGTTTTGGTGATGCAGTTCATGCTTTACATTAAATACTATGCTACTTTGTTTATAATCAAATTTCACTGTCGGTATAGAAAATAACTCTGGTAGTTTAGAGTTTTTGCCTTCAGCGCAGATAAGTAGCGATGATATTAATTCCTGGTTATTATCAAGAATAACTTCCACATATCCTGAATCACAAGCAATTGTTTTATAGGAATGTGGAGAGTATATATTTAGTTTATTCAGAAAATTATTGTTGATTGCATTCCATATAGTAGCATTGTTAATAACATAACCCATTGGTTCTTCACCAACCATTTTATGATTGTAATGCACAGTAACCGCATCTAATATGCATATATCAAGTATTGGCTCAGCTTCGCTTTCTATAAACTGCCAAATCCCTAATTTTTCCAATATTTTTTTCGAGCCTTGAGAAATAGCAAATGCTCGATTATCATCTACTACACGTGGCAAACTATTTTTTTCAATTACAGCTACAGACACAGAGTTACAACTGAGGCCAATTGCAGTAATAAGACCAAGCAACCCACCACCTGAAGTGATTACATCATAATTCATTTTATTTACGCTAATTGTAAAATTATATTTTATCTATTTTGAAAATAGTTTAAACAAACTTTGTATACTATGAGTAAAAGACTTTAAGGTTTTCCTATATACAAATTAAGTCTCTTAGAACCTGTCTTGAAAATGGCTAAGCATAGAAGTAATCATATTAGATTTCTTGCATAACCCAAACTAAGTAGAAAAAAGGCAACTCCCCTGTCATCCCAGTAGCCCTCTTCTTGTCATCCCAGTGCGTGACACTGGGATCTTATTTTACTTTATAATGATGTCATGGAAGTAGCTGACACTGGAATTCAGAAAAAAGGATGATGTCATTCCAGTCTGGAATCCAGCCTTTCCATAATCATCAAAACGTTGTATTTTAACATAAAACAGCTATTTTTATACTTAATAAAATTCCTGGATCCCAGACTGGGATGACACCCTTCTGGTAGACAATGTTCGTACAGTTGTGGATTCATTCGCGGTATAAATTCCGCTAACTAGTAGCGGAATGACGGTTTTTCAAATTGTAGGTAAACCTAAGCCACTTTAGCTATAACATCTTTAGCAATGTCTTCATAAATCTCTGCCAAATCTTCACTTAGCATTAAAGGATTTCCACAATCAGAAGCATGACATATTTGTGGATCCAGAGGAATCCTGCCTAGGAGTTTGATGCTCAGCTCCTCAGACATTCTTTTTGCGCCGTCTTTTCCAAATATGTATATTTCTGAGTCATTTTGAATGAAATAACTCATATTTTCCACAATGCCAATAATCGGTATACTGAGCTTTTTAAGCATATCATAAATTTTGCGAGCATCGATTAAAGAGAGCTCCTGTGGAGTTGAAACTATTATCGCCCCGGTTAAGTTAAAATTTTCCATAAGACTTAAATGCACATCGCCAGTTCCAGGTGGTGTATCAACTATCAAATACTCTATATCGGACCATTTTGTTCCCATGAGCAGATTATAAAGTGCTTTTGTGATCATAGGTCCGCGCCATATTGCTGCACGATCCTTGTCAACAAAATAGCCGATTGAAATAGTATGCAGTCCATACCTTTCTATAGGTATTGCTTTTCCACCCTGTATTTCTGGCTTTAATTTTTCAGTGCTAAGCATTTTAGGAATTGAAGGACCATATATATCTGCATCAACCAGAGCAACTTTGTGTTTTAACTTTGCTAATGAGAGAGCAAGATTTAGCGCAACTGTGGATTTACCTACGCCTCCTTTACCAGAGGCCACAATAATTATATTTTTCACTCCTTCGATATGTAATTTAGCTTTTTGTTGCCCAGTTTGTTTTTGACAAGTAGCAACCACGGTCACTTTTGTCACCCCCGGTATAGCTTTAACAGCTTGCTCACAATTTCTTCTTAATTCTTCGTTTGCTTGCGTGTCACCGGCAACTTCAAGCGCAAAACCAATGTCCCAGCCTTTAATAATGATTGAGGATATTATGCCAAGAGCGATCACATCTTTACCGCTTTTTTGCTCTATGACTTTTTTTAAGTTCTCTCTTACAATTTCTTCGTTGATCATTAGCCTTTTAGGTGATTTCTTCCTGAAGTCGTTTAATCTCAGCTTGAGGAAGGCCGGTTGTCTGAGAGATAATATCAATAGAGATGTCAGCTTTAAGTAGGTTTTTTGCTACTTCAATCTTTCCTTCAATCTTTCCCTCATCAAGTTTTTTAGCGAGGATGCCTTCTTCTTTCCGCAGATCCATTATTCTTTCTTCATATGCTACTAAATCTTTTTCATTCCAGCTAAACCTGTCTAATTCATCGTAGGCTAACTTTATTATTGGTGCTTTTTCTGCTATTTTCCTTAAGTCTTCTTCCGTAGTTTCATCTGCATATTGTTGTCTAAGTGAAGAAGGTCGCCCCTCCTCACTCGACTTCAAAACCGTACGTGAGACTTTGCGCCTCATACGGCTTCTCTCCAATTTGGAGCTTTTCATGCACACCTCCTGTGTAATTCATCGTGACAATGTCCATGTAACAAAGATAAGTTTTTGATCATGTTGTTTCGTCTATTCCGGTCTTTGTGATGTATTTCTATTGTATCATCACTTTTAAACCATAGTCTACAATTATCACATTTACTTTGTTGTAACTTCAATAGTTTTATTACTCTTAATGGCTTATCTGGTATTTTTCTCAGACGTTTACCCCAATAAACCCAATCACCATCATATGGAGATCTGGTTTTTTGCACTTTGTTTAATAACATGATCGCTGTGTATAATAAGATGTATCTTGTTACTTGTCATAAAACGCCAGTTATCGTTATTATACTTTTTAAAGTATTTTCTTTTTATCCAGCATTTCCCTTTGTTTGGGTGCCTAAAGACTGACCTTACCCAGAAAAAGTGGAGAGAAAGAAAAGAGTTTTTTTGGGTAAAATAAAATTTTGGAGGATTAGAAATGGTAAGAGAATATACAGCAGAATTCAAATTGGAAGCTGTTAAACTGGCAAATGAACAAAGAAAGGTAGGTCAACCAGTTGCAAAAGTAGCAAGAGATCTAGGAATAAGGGATAGTGTATTAGGAAAATGGATAAAGAAACACAACGAAAAAAAGTCGGCAGCAGATGCATTTCCAGGTAGAGGTAACATGGCTCCTTACGACAAAGAGAGGTTTGATTTACAAAGCAAGAGTAACAAGGGAAAGAGACATTTAAAAAAAAGCCCTGGCCAGTCAAAAAGAGTAAAATATTTTTTTATATAGTATAGCTCTTTTTACAATAATCCGAACAGACCGTAATATGCTACTGGCCTGCTATAGCCATAAACACATATCTTATCGCATTCGGACTATTATAAGAAAGGCTATAAATGCTATAAAGTACAGGAATTATGTAGGATTTTCTGCTAGTGGCTACTATAAGTGGACCACAAGAAAAATAAGCAGTAGAGAATCAGCAAATAAAGAGCTACTCGCAGCTATTCAAAAAATATATCAAGTTTCTAAATGTAGATATGGAGCTCCTAAAATTCATGCTGAATTGAAGGCTTTGGGTAAAAGTTGCAATTTGAAAACGGTGCAAAGTATTATGCAGAAAAATGACATCAGGGCTATACTGAGAAGAAAGTTTAAAATTAAAAAACAACAAACAGATAATAGAGCTGTAGCTCCCAATATACTAGATCAAAACTTTATTGTTGATCAACCAAATAAAGTATGGGATTACTTACATCAAAACCAAGGAGGGATGGCTATATTTGGCAGCAATAATTCTCACGTATGGTAGTTAATGAGTAGTGCAATAAATAAACAATTGGTTATGAACTCTTTATTAATGGCCATTAATAGGCGTAAACCTGTTAAAAATCTACTGCTGCACAGTGACCAAGGTTCACAATATACTGCGCAAGGGTATCAATATCTCTTAGCTGTAAAGAATATAGATGAGTAATAAAGGCTGTTGTTACGACAATTCTGTTGCAGAAAGCTTCTTTAGCTCATTGAAAAGAGAAATACTTATTGATACTTCACAACACTCTGCTCAACACACTAGAACTGCAATATTTGAATACATAGAAATTTTTTATAACAAACAACGTCACTATTAACTATTGCATTCCAGAACAATTTGATGCATCATTCTTTTTGTAAAAAACATTCCACACTTTCTCTCCACTTTTTCTGGGTAAGGTCAGTTGGATTTTCACCAATTGTATTCTAAACGCTTACTTGGCGCACCCATAACAAAAATGCCTGAAAAACGTTAATAATTATATACTATTATTAATAATTATTCAACCATATTTTAAGCTTACAATTTTGAGCTTAACTGACGCTTATGGATAGGGGCAACTCTATCACCCTGTGTTATGTTTATTTTCTAACGGACGCTGATTTTTGTATCGTAATTTCTTGCTATAAATTGGTTATATAAGAGCTGGCTTCTAAAATTTTATAACCCTAATTTGAATTAACAGACAGTAGAATCGAAAGATTATTACAAGGAGAAATCTACACAGATCGACCCTTTTGTGAATCTGCGTTTCTGCTTTCTTCAACTTGTTTTGCAAAAGATGTTTCCGGTTTCTGAAGTGGCTTAGCAATTTCACGCACAACGGCAATAACTGCTGTTAAAAACGTTTTTAACAATGCACCTAAAGCTCCACCAACTGCTTCCCTGCCATATATATGAGCTTGCTTTTCGTTACCGTCAGCAGTTTCCCCTGCCCTCCTTCTTGGATCCATCCTATGAGCAATCACCGAAAACAACACTCCCCTGATTGAAGACTTCACTTTTTCCTTTGCTTCGTGGACATCCCCATCTTTTGCTGTTTCATGTCCATGACTTAAGTGTTTAGCGTTCATTAGCTCCTTTTGTTGCTGGGCAAACATGCTACTTAATACTTCTTCTATCACTTGCTTTCTTCTCTTCTCTCTAACTCTTTTCATAGATTCTGATTTATCGCGAGTGTGTTTGGTAGTTTCAAATTCTGCATCAATATCTTCAGACGCAGCCTGACTATATAAAGTCTCTATGAGCCTGTCTATGCTTTGCTTTATTTGCATAGTCCTTTCGTAACTATCCGAATTATCAATTCCTTCGTCGATCTGATTTAGAATATCCTCAAAAACTTTCAAATAGTCTTGAATATACTGTATTATGTATTGCTTATCTTCCTCTTTGTGTTGTTCTTCTTGATTTTGCTGATTTTCATTTTCTAAACTTTTCTCTCTTTTATCATCGTTATTTTCTTCAATATTATCACCGTCTTCCTCGAAAAGGTCTTTGTCGTTCATGATTTTTTTTAATTTAGTTAAAATTCTCACCAGTTACTATTGTATATAAAAAGATTAAATTAACATTAATGAAAAGCGTTTACAACTTCAGCACTGGCTAAAACGACAGTAAAGCTGTCAAAAGCAGCGGGGTCATAATACCTCTCATACAGTTCAACTGAACACCTAAGCCTTATCTTTTCTTTAGCATTAAAACTAATTTCATAATCATTATTAGAGTTCAGCATAGCAGAATTACGTAATAATTCATCAGCTAATACAGAGTCTAAAATTCCATTAATTTTTATCGTAATATGTCTGCTTCCAGCAGAGTCCAATACTTTTCTCCAGCCAAAAGAAGAAATATCTCTCACCTCTTCTCTGTTATTACGCAAAGTAAACCTTAGGTTTCTTATATTATTTAACACAATAAAATTATTGTCATGATCTTTAATTTTTAGCTGTAATTTGCTCATTATCACCTCCTTTTATTAAAATATCAAAATTAATTGTTGAATGTAAAATTTCATCGTGCTGATCCATAGCACAATTACTTTCCAAAATAGTTTCATTATCAGAATATTTAATACTCTTAAGTATCAAGTTAATATGCCTTATAATGGCAAACATACTGTCTATATGATAAGTATATATGTCGCATGAAAATCTTGCCTTTGTAGCAAAATTGGACAGCATATGCAGGTTGCTATAATTCACTGCGCGCAATCTCAAGTAAGGAATGGTGACCTGTTTAGGTAAGTAGTCATAAATGTTAGTAACATATTTCCTTAAATCAGAATTTGCTTTTAGTGCTGCATAAACGCTATTGTACAACTCGTTTATAGCTTGAATTTTTTCCATGATTAACCCTCGAAAGATATATAGAAACTCGTCATCCCGCTGCTTGTTAGCGGGATCTATGTTAAGAGATACCGCGAATGAATCGCGGTATGACGTTGGCAAGTCTTATTTACTTTAGCTATATTTCATCCTTATCTACAAAACAACCTTTGGTTCGCGAAATGGAGAATATACCTTCTTCACTTCAGATAAATGGCTACTTACCTCCGATTCACGATTTTTGTAAAGAGCAGAAACATGCCGCATAATACCTAGTTTTATCTGCTCAGGAACATTGTCATAACCAGCTTCGTATACAACATCAACTCTTATTGCATTCAAACAATTGAAAAACTCAACGTAGCCCCCTACATCACTAAAATAATACTTAAGTGTTCTCTTCTCTTGATTTTTAGACATCATTGCAGTAGCCAATACTATCTTACTCACAGGGCCATAGCTTAAATAGATCCTACGAGGTACATAATCTTCATATGAAACTTGCCATGTTTGCTTTACTAGTGACTTTTCCATATGCCACTCAGCATAATCATTAGCCATAAAAATTAGATCTGAAATCAACTTATCATCCTGGTCGTTCTCAATGCGTAAAAAAGATTTAACCTCTTCTAAAGTAACCGGAAAAGATTTAAGCTTAGATTTACGTTGCACAGATATTCTTGGTGAAGTAGATCTTATTGACATAATAACCCTCCTTTTTGATATAGCTAGAATAAGTAAGGTTTACCTCGTGACAGCGTGGGGCAAATCTTACTTACTTTAGCTATACAGCTTGCATTCAACATTAAGTTAGATTGGCGCAGCAACAACTCTGAGTGCTTTATCGTATGAATATATTAAGAAGAGAGCGAATTAAAGCTGTTTCTCCTTTTTTATTGATAAAATTTGAACTTATAGCATATTCAACTAGGCTAGATTTTAGTAGATTAACATTTTGAGAATGAATATTGTTGAAGATGGAGTTTAACTCTTTAGCAAGCAGACTGCGAAATTTCTGCACACTGTCATATGCGATGTTCTCAAGTTCATGTGCAAATTTATCTTGAGCTATAGTTGTTATATCTTCAATTTCCTTATTAAACTCCTCTAGCTTTTTTTCGTTATTTTTAAAATTTTTCGTAAAAGTTTTCATATCAATTAAACTCAACTACTTTTATGATTATAACTGTAATAAAAAAACTACCAAAGTAAAAAATTCGCACTACTGTGTAACTCATAACTGTACGAACATTGCAATTTGGGCCTACCAGGAGGGCAATGACTCTTATCCAAGTACCCTCTCTTCTTGTCATCCGAGTAGCTGACACTGGGATCCAGGAATTTTATTAAGTTGGTAAGCATAAAAGTAGCCGTTTTATGTTAAAACACAACGTTCTTGATGAGATTACGGCAAGGCTGGATTCCAGTGTCAAGCACTGGAATGACATCATCCTTTTTTGGGATTCCAGTGCAGCTATAGCCTTTCTTATAATAGTCCGAATGCGATAAGATATGTGTTTATGGCTATAGCAGGCCAGTAGCATATTACGGTCTGTTCGGATTATTGTAAAAGAGCTATACTTGCATCTGCAAATTGCAATGTTCGTACAACTGTGGGTGCTAAGTTTTACAAACACCATGTTGCGCTGAACCTTGAATATCCACTTCTTTCAATTCAGTGGTAGGTTTCGTTGATATTGCATATGTAACGCCGCTAGCTATCAATGCAGATGTTACAAAAACTACAATTATTGGTAGAACAGACAAGTCGAAAGCAATACTGAGAGTAGCACCTACTGTTAACATAGTTACAAGATTCACAGAAGCAACTTTTAAGAAACTCATTTGTCTTTTTCCTGCTTTTTCTAGCGACACTTCATTTGTTTTAGTTTTTGTTTTGCCTAGTTCACCCTTAAACCCCAGTTATGGATTAGAAAACAGATAAAAGTAGAATTAATAAAGAGGGAAATAGGGTAAACTCAAGTATTTTAACAATAATTTAAGAGGTTACCCATGAAGAAAGATATTACAGAACTTTACTGCTGCGTCGAGGATTTTTGTCGTGTAGTAGATGAAAATTTTGCAAATAAGTTCTTATCAAATGGCAAAAAACCAACCAGAGTACCAGAAATAGCGCACTCAGAAATGCTAACCATAATCCTGTTATACCACCAATCGCCATGTAAAAACTTCAAGGCTTTTTATCTTTGTTACCTTAAGTTACTCTATAGATCAGAATTTTCAAAGATGCCTTCATATCACAGATTTATTGCCTTAAAGCCGAGAGTTTTACGGTATTTAGCATTACTTCTTCAATGGTTCTGCGAACAAGCGAAAATGACAGGTACTTCCTACATTGACACTTCTACGATTGCCATTTGCCACAAGAAAAGGATCTCTAGGAACAAAGTTTTTGATGGTTTAGCAGAAATTGGTAAGAGCACGTATGGTTGGTTTTTTGGCTTTAAATTGCACTTGGTGATTAACGAAATTGGAGAAATTCAATCACTTACTCTAACCAAAGGTAACGTTGATACCTGTGCCAACTATAACTAAAAGACTGACAGGACTTTTGTTCGGAGATAAAGGCTATATCAAGAAGGAGCTCTTTGAGGAACTCTTCGATAGAGGTTTAAAGCTTGTCACTAAAGTGAAAAAAGGCATGAAAAACGCACTAATCTCACTAAAAGAGAAGGCTTTATTGAGAAAAAGGTCGATTATTGAGACAGTCTTTGGTTGTTTAAAAAATAAATTTGAGCTTGAACATACACGGCACAGATCGCCAATAAATTTTCTGGTACATATTTTTTCTACATTAATTTCATATTCCATGCAGTCAAAAAAGCCTTCTATTTCTAAGCCTTACTGTGTTGGTTAATCCATAACTGGGGTCTTTAAGATCTTGATCACCTTTGTGAGCTTGACTTGAATAAGCTTTAGCAGCATAGTATTGAGCGCGTTTCTCAAAACCTTTATCACGAGCAAACTGGTCAGGTAAGGAAGCAGTATTACTACTACTCCCTCCCTTAGAAACCTTACTATTACCCACAAATATGAGGTTCATGAGCAAGTCTCCATCCTTCTGCTAGATCAAAGAGACGTCTCCACCCTTTCCAAAACCCCAGTTATGGATTAACCAACACAGTAAGGCTTAGAAATAGAAGGCTTTTTTGACTGCATGGAATATGAAATTAATGTAGAAAAAATATGTACCAGAAAATTTATTGGCGATCTGTGCCGTGTATGTTCAAGCTCAAATTTATTTTTTAAACAACCAAAGACTGTCTCAATAATCGACCTTTTTCTCAATAAAGCCTTCTCTTTTAGTGAGATTAGTGCGTTTTTCATGCCTTTTTTCACTTTAGTGACAAGCTTTAAACCTCTATCGAAGAGTTCCTCAAAGAGCTCCTTCTTGATATAGCCTTTATCTCCGAACAAAAGTCCTGTCAGTCTTTTAGTTATAGTTGGCACAGGTATCAACGTTACCTTTGGTTAGAGTAAGTGATTGAATTTCTCCAATTTCGTTAATCACCAAGTGCAATTTAAAGCCAAAAAACCAACCATACGTGCTCTTACCAATTTCTGCTAAACCATCAAAAACTTTGTTCCTAGAGATCCTTTTCTTGTGGCAAATGGCAATCGTAGAAGTGTCAATGTAGGAAGTACCTGTCATTTTCGCTTGTTCGCAGAACCATTGAAGAAGTAATGCTAAATACCGTAAAACTCTCGGCTTTAAGGCAATAAATCTGTGATATGAAGGCATCTTTGAAAATTCTGATCTATAGAGTAACTTAAGGTAACAAAGATAAAAAGCCTTGAAGTTTTTACATGGCGATTGGTGGTATAACAGGATTATGGTTAGCATTTCTGAGTGCGCTATTTCTGGTACTCTGGTTGGTTTTTTGCCATTTGATAAGAACTTATTTGCAAAATTTTCATCTACTACACGACAAAAATCCTCGACGCAGCAGTAAAGTTCTGTAATATCTTTCTTCATGGGTAACCTCTTAAATTATTGTTAAAATACTTGAGTTTACCCTATTTCCCTCTTTATTAATTCTACTTTTATCTGTTTTCTAATCCATAACTGGGGTTTAAAGGAGTTATTTTTATTGCTATCGCCGATTTTATCTTATTTCCTAACAAGCTGGCTTACAAATCTGATCACGTTACTTTTGATAAAATTACCTATGAACATGACTTAAAAGATTTTCAATTTGTATTTATTGAACTACCTAAATTTCCTAAGAATAAGGAAGAACAGCTAGAAAGCATAGTGGATCGTTGGTTATTTTTCTTCAGTGCGACCCGGAAAGCCGTGGTTTTGTGATGGTTAAATTCCATCTTCCCTAGACATCGGGGATAATGTATGTCTCACATTTCAAAGGATGGCAACCTTTGGGATGCAAGCATGAGATAAAAGCAGGTAACACTAAACCTCATCCTGCAAACAGAGTTAGATATGATTACGAGAGGAACCTATGTTTGAATTGTCGTCAAAGCATAGTATGCGAAAAGAGGTTGAACTACGCATAGACCAAAATGGTACGAAGCAAAAGGGGAACTAAAGATTGAAGACTTTAGTTATTGATGTTCCCAGCTTCCGGCAAATAGTAGGAATCTAAGTTTAACGTGAAACGAAGCTATGGAACGGAGTAACCACATAAAAGCTCTTATATTCATTAAATATAAGTAGGTAGCCAACCACAAGCCGCTATGTGGAAGAAGAAGCTAATGCCCAAAGTAATATCTGGGATATGCAGACGTAAACACTTTAATTTGGAAGGTAAAGTGGTGAATAGTAGTGAATATGTTATGGACCAGCAAAAAGCTAGGTATGAATGGAATGGAATTCCTTGGCGAAAGCTGAAGAAATCTTCATTTAAGCTACAAAAACGAATGTACCAAGCCTCTAAATGTAATGATATCAAAAAGATGCACAACCTTCAGAGATTATTACTCAAATCAACAAGTGCAAGAACGATCGCAGTTAGAAGGGTAACTCAGGACAACAGAGGGAAAAAAACTGCAGGTATTGATGGAAAAGCTAACCTTAGTCAAAAAGAAAGATTGCAATTGGCAAACTCCTTAGATATAAGAGAGAAAGCAAAGCCATCAAGACGTGTCTGACCTGGTAAGCCATCGGAATATCGCCCGCTTGGTATACCAACTATATCGTGTCGAGCAAAACAAACACTTGTAAAAATGGTGTTGGAACCAGAATGGGAGGCAAAACTTGAGCCAAACACTTATGGTTTTAGACCTGGTAGATCATGTCATGATGCAATTGAAGCCATATTTGATGTGCTAAAACAGAAAACAGCATATGTATTAGATGCTGATATTTCTGGATGTTTTGACAATATTAACCATAATAAACTGCTTGAAAACCACACCAACGTTAAAGAAAATCATAAGAAGATGGTTAAGGGCAGGCGTTATGGAAGATGGAAAGTTTCAATCCACAAAACGTGGTACAATTCAAGGAGGCACCGTTGCTAGCTTGTGTTGCATTACACGGATTAGAGCAACATGTCAAAAAAGCATTAACAAACGAACTCTTTCAATGCATGAAAAGAAAATATGGTAGGATATCGCATAAAAACGCGCAAAAGTCTATTAGTGTAATTTTCTACTGTGATGATTTTGTCATCATACATGAAAACGAAGAGATTATTCTTAAAGCAAAAATTTTAGTTGAAGAATGGTTAGAAACCATTGGACTAAAATTAAAGCCCTCTAAAACAAGAATTTCTCATACATTAAGAACCATTGACGAAACAAAACCAGGATTTGATTTTCTTGGATTTTCAATAAGACAATATCCAACAAAAGAAAGTAAAAAAGGTTACACATTATTAATAAAACCAAGTCGTAATTCTATAAAGCAGCATACATTTGCTATTAAACATAAACTTAGAGAAATGCGTGGGGCGCCACAGGAAGTAATAATAAGGAATCTCAATCCAATAAACAGAGGATGGAGTCAATATTACTCTTCGGTAGTTTCATGTAAAATCTTTAGCTCATTGGATAATACTATACATAGAAAGCTCTGGAAGTGGGCAGTCTTTAGGCACCCAAACAAAGGGAAATGCTGGATAAAAAGAAAATACTTTAAAAAGTATAATAACGATAACTGGCGCTTTATGACAAGTAACAAGGTACGTCTTACTATACACAGCGATCATGTTATTAAACAAAGTGCAAAAAACCAGATCTCCATATGATGGTGATTGGGTATATTGGGGTAAACTTCTGAGAAAAATACCAGATAAGCCATTAAGAGTAATAAAACTATTGAAGTTACAACAAAGTAAATGTGATAATGTAGACTATGGTTTGAAAGTGATGATATAATAGAAATACATCATAAAGACCGGAATAGACGAAACAATATGATCAAAAATTTATCTTTGTTACATGGGCATTGTCACGATGAATTACACAGGAGGTGTGCATGACAAGCACCAAATTAGAGAGAAGCCGTATGAGGCGCAAAGTCTCACGTACGGTTTTGAAGTCGAGTGAGGAGGGGCGACCTTCTTCACTTAGACAACAGTATGCAGATGAAACTACAGATGAAGACCTAAGGAATATAGCAGAAAAATCACCAATAGTAAAGCTAGCATATGATGAGTTAGACAAGTTTTGCTGGAATGAGAAAGATTTAGTAGCATATGAAGAAAGAATAATGGATCTACGTAAGGAAGAAGCCATTCTTGAATACAAACTTGAGGAAGGTATAGAGAAAGGAAAAATCGAAGTTGCAAAAAATTTACTTAAAGCTGGTGTATCTGTTAATTTAATAGCTGAATCCACTGGCCTTTCTCAAGCTGAAATTGTACAGCTTAAGCAAGAAGTGGCCTAAGTATCACGTTTTTCAGGGCTTTTTTAGCTCGGCAGTGGTCTGAAAAGTCTATTTTTCACTTTATAAAATGTTTATATTTTACCACCTACTTTATTTGAATAAGTTCTTCTGCCACACTCTGAACGGATACTTGAATCAGGCTCAAGTTGACAAGTAGATGTTATCTTGTTATAATAAATATTTATTAATTTAATCTTAACTTAAGAGGGTATTTATGGTAGCAAGTGACAGTGTTTTAAAAAGGTATGCGTTAGCCTATATAAAGAAATTAGGTAATAATAATAATATTGAAGGGTTTCTACAGTATTGTAATAATACACCGAATTTAACTTGGAGCAAGGAGAATTTTAAAAATGTGTATGAAGAATTTACATATCCAAATTCAAGCAATAGGCACGATACAGGAAGCAGAAATGATCAATATAACGCAGGGAATAACACACAACCTACAGGCCCTCAGACTACACATATACATGTATACAATGATAGAGGTTTAGATTTTTGGGATTATTTACTACTTCGCAGCCTGTTTGGTGGTCATACTACAGTTATAAATAACCCTGGTTTCAGTAGTGGTAGCCATCAAAGCAGAGAAGATAAGAAAAAAGACTCAGAAGACAATAGAAAGTTATTAGCTTTAGGTATGGTAGCTGCAGTTGTGTGTGTTGCTTTCCATGCTGGTATGTGTTTTTGGTATAACAGCAGCAGAAAAGTGGCTAGAAAAGAAGAAAAAATAGATTACCTGGATAGTAAATTTAAAACGTTCAGAAATATAGAATTTGCGGTTGGCGCTGTTTCTTTGGCAGCTTTGGTAGCTTGTGCTGTTTACCCAGTCTTACCAGTGTGGGGTTTAGTTATCCTTGGCGTTAATTCTCTTGTGTGTTTTACTGGTGGTTTAGCTTTTCATATGAAGCATGAGGAAGAATCAGAAAATATCGAGAAAGCTAAAGGAGCGGTAGATAGCTGTCTTAGACAAGGGCATGGTTATGGAGATTCTTCTCGTTATGATGCACCACCTCCTTACTTTTCTCAAGATCCTAATACTACTCCAACTGCTCCTCCTTGTAGTGAATTTGATAATTCTAATGCGAAACGGCAGTTTGAGAATTGTGAGGGGTTCACGTATGATAGAAATCAATAGTTTTATTTTTAGCCAAATTAATTGAATCAAGCCACAAAATCTGCTAAAGTTAACTTTATGAAAGCACCCTTAGCTCAGTTGGATTAGAGCATTTGACTACGGATCAAAAGGTCGGGCGTTCAAGTCGCTCAGGGTGCACCACATTTTATAGGAAGCAGAAGTCACACTTGAAATTAATATATGCAATACCTATCTTTAAAGGTTAAGCACTAAACTATTATATATGAGCAAAAAAGACTACTATGAGCTACTGGAAGTAGGCAGAAATGCCAGTATTGATGAGATAAAAAAAGCGTATAAAAAATTAGCGTTAAAATATCATCCTGATAGAAATCCTGGCAATCAAGAAGCAGAGGAAAAATTTAAAGAAGTAACAGCTGCATATGAAGTTCTGTCTGACTCTGAGAAAAGGGCAGGCTATGACCGTTATGGCCACGAAGGTGCTTCTGGTGGATTTCAAGGCTTTAGCTCTGCAGGAGATTTTAGCAACATATTCAATGACTTCTTTGGTGGAGGATTCGGTGGTGGTGCAAGTAGATCGAGAGCAAAAAGAAGTACAACAGGAGTATCTGGAGCAGACCTACGTTATGATCTTGAAATTACCTTAGAAGATGCATTTAAAGGAATACAAGCGCCTATACATTATGTGACAAATGTAAAATGTGATACATGCCAAGGCACAGGTGGCGAAGGAGCAATTAAACCAGTTCAGTGCCACACATGCCAGGGAAGCGGTAGGATTAGAACTCAACAAGGCTTTTTTACCATCGAAAGAACATGTACTACATGCTATGGGGAAGGAGAAATAATACAAAACAAATGTAAGAAATGTGGTGGAAGTGGACGTAGAAGAGATGAAGTAAATATATCCGTTTCAATTCCAAAAGGCATAGAAGAAGGAGCTAAGGTAAGGATAAGTGGTAAAGGAGAAGCTGGAACAAAAGGTGGAAAAAGTGGAGATTTATACGTATACGTGAAAATAATTTTCCATAAAATCTTTGCTAGAAATAAAGCAGATTTACACTGTAAAGTGCCTATAAGAATGACACTAGCAGTGCTTGGTGGTGAAATCGATATTCAATCAATTGATGGAGCTAAAATAAAAGTAAAGGTCCCTGAAGGCACTCAAACTGGTACCAAACTACGTTGTAGGGAAAAGGGTATGCCATATATGAACTCACATGCTCGTGGTGATTTATACGTACAGGTAATAGTTGAGACTTTAAATCCAAAAAATTTAACTAAAAAGCAAATTGAACTATTAAAAGCGCTTGAAGAAGAGGAAAATGCAAGTGTACAACAGCAATCTGAAGGGTTTTTTAGTAAAGTAAAAAAAAAATAAGAAATCTGCTAAATGACATAAAGGGGTAACTGTTTACGGGTTTTCATTTAATCCTGCAATTCTTTGACCTTATTAATGGAAAACTTAACAATAGTGTTATTATTAGCCAACAGAAACTTCTTAGTTCCTTAAAACTATGTAAAAGCAATAAATTTCTTTATTTAAGGTCGAAGTTTTGCTATTCTCAGGTTTTAATAATTTAAATTTAATGAATATAAACAAAAATGAGTTTTTATTTCTTCCGCTTGGGGGAGTAGGAAGAATCGGGATGAATGTTAGCCTATATCATTACCAAGGTAAGTGGATTATGATCGACCTTGGTGTTGGTTTTGCAGATGAAACTATGCCAGGTGTTGAGCTGCTCATTGCTGATATAGATTTTATTGCTCAAAGAAAAAAAGATTTACTTGGAATAATAATTACACATGCACATGAGGACCACTGCGGTGCAGTGCCCCACTTGTGGGAAGAGTTGCAGTGCTCCATATATACAACAAAGTTTACGGTTAATTTTCTTAAAGAGAAACTAAAAGAATTTCGATTGGAAGGTATAGTGCCTGTGAAAGAGGTAGACATAAATGGCAGCATAAATTTGGGTCCTTTTACCGTCGAGTTTATAAATGTAACTCATTCAATTCCTGAGGCAAATTCAATATTAATTAGCACTGAAATGGGTAGTGCACTCCATACCGGAGACTGGAAATTTGATCCAAAACCTGTTGTTGGATTAACTTCTAATATCGAGCGTCTAAAAGAAATTGGCGATAAAGGTGACCTGCTTGCAGCAATTTGCGATTCAACCAATATATTAAGCAAGCATCACCCTGAGTCAGAAGGTGAAATTTATAATAATATTTATAACATAATAAAGCGGTCTAAAAAATTAGTTGCTGTTTCGCTATTCGCTTCAAATGTGGCACGAATTGAAACGATAAGCCAAGCTGCAAAAGCACTAAATAGAAAAGTAGTTTTACTTGGTAGATCTTTATGGAGAATAGTGAAAGTTGCGCAAGATAGTGGTTATTTAACTGATTCTCCTCAGTTTCTTGAAGCAAAGGAAGCAGTAAATTTTCCAAGGGAAGAACTGGTGCTACTTTGCACAGGTTGTCAAGGTGAGCCACTGGCAGCTACCGCAAGACTTGCTGCTAAGAGTCATCAAGCATTTAAAATGCAGCAAGGTGATACCATGATCTTTTCGTCAAAAATCATTCCTGGAAATGAAACTCGTGCGCACAACATGCTCAATGCCTTTATTGAGATGGGGGTAGAAGTTATTACTGAAAAAACAGAGCATGTTCATGCTTCTGGGCATCCAACAAGAGAAGAGCTAAAGGAAATGTATTCTTTAATAAAACCGAAGATGTCTATTCCAGTTCACGGCGAATATATTCACACGCATGCACATGTAAAATTTGCTAAAGAGTGCGGTGTGGCAAAAGCAATAATGATTGCACCAGGTGATATTGTTAATTTGGAGAACGGAGAAAAGGTTGATTCAATTGATGTTGACTACTTTGGTATTGATGGTATGTTGCTACGTCATCCGGAGAGCAGTGTTATAAAAATGCGTAAAAGAATGAGAGATGCCGGAGTTATTGTGGTAACAGCAGTTGTAAACAAGAAAAATAAATTGCTTGCTAAACCAAAAGTATTTGTACCTGGTGTTTTTGAAGTGCTAGAAGATGCAGCTACCATACAGAAAATTGTCAAGAAAGTTGAGTCGTTGTTTAGTTTGCAGCCAACAAAAAAAATTAAAAATAAGATTGAAAGTTCAATATTGAGTATCTTAAAGGAATATTTACTAAAAAGACCTATAATTGAGGTTCAGATAGAACAGGTATGAAATGAATGAAGCTATTCGTTCATCTGGTGTTATTTATTTCGTTATTTATTCCTTATTTTACAAAAGCTGCTTTATATGTTGATATAAAAAAAAGCAGTGTTGGTAACATTGGTCTTGTTGTATCTAAATGTACATGTAAAACAGCGTTGGAAAGCGAATTAAGCGAAAATATTGCAAAGGTAATAGGAACAAATTTATCTAATTGTGGCTTATTTAATGTAAAACGTGGCGCGGAAGCTGAATCTAAATCTTGGAAAAGCGATACTGTAGTCACAGTAAGTTTAAGCGAAATATCTGGTAGTGCATTAGAGCTATCATTTCGTTTATTTGACGCTTTTACAAAAAGAGAATTACTTACTCAGTCAGTTGTTTTTCCAGCAAAAGACTGGAGAAAAATTGGTCACCTCGTTTCGGATGTGATACATGATAGATTAATTGGTGAGAAAGGGCACTTCAACACAAAAATCACGTATATCGCTGAAGAAAAAGATAGCAACTACAAATCTGTGCGTAAAATTGCTGTGATGAATCAAGATGGAAGTAATATAAAATACTTAACAAATGGCGATAGATTTGTGTCAACACCGAGATTCTCACCAAATGGAAAGGGTATTGTTTATATCTCGTACGCAAATGGTAAAAGTTATATAATATTAAAAAATTTAAAAGATAACACTGAATCAATAATCAGCGCATTTGAAGGAGTTGTTTCTGCACCAAGATTTTCTCCCGATGGTAAATCTCTTTTAATTTCCCACTCATTGGGTGGTGAAACGAATATATTATCTTTGGATTTAAGTAGTAAACGAACAAAAAAAATTACTAAAGGTTCAGCTATAAGCACTTCTCCCTCTTTTTCTCCAGATCAAAAGTATATGGCTTTTAGTTCTGATATAAGTGGGAGTCAGCAACTGTACGTTATCGATTTTACTAACAAAAGTAAAAAACCTAAAAGAATTAGTTTTGGAAGTGGAAGATATGCTACGCCTGTTTGGTCGCCAAAAGGAGATCTGATAGCTTTTACAAAGATTCAGTCAGGAAAATTTTACATAGGAGTTATGAAGCCAGATGGCAAAGAAGAACGTCTGCTTTCAGAGGGGCATAAAATTGAATCCCCGGCATGGCTACCAAATGGTAGAGAAATCATTTTTACAAGAACAGAATCACCAAGCAACTCTAAACTATATTTAGTAGACTTAGTAAAGAAAAATCAAAAAATGGTTTCCACTCCCACAAATGCTTCTTTACCGGATTGGTCTTATTTTTGAAAGTAGATCTATTATAGGTTTGATATGAGCCTTATTTTACTTTAATCGCTTATAACCTTTGGCACTACAAAATACCCATGCTCAGGTTTTGTATTGGACAATATCTCTTTTTTAATGTTTTGAGAATTTATAACATCATCGCGTACATGAATGTCCTTGTCTATGCTGCCATAACGCATAGGAGAAACACCTTCAGTATTAACTTGCAATAAAGTATCATGTATCCAATCCAGCATTGTCAGTTCTTTGGAGTAGTGATCAATCTCGTCATTTGATAACTTAATCCTTACAAGCTGTGCAATTTTAAGCATTTCTTCCTTGGTAATTGTTATTTTTCTCTTATTTGCAAATTCTATTAGTGAAGTAATAACGTCTTCTGTTGACTTAGCTGGCATTTCTACCTCCTTGGATGAAGTGAGTTAAAATATTTACAACCGAAACAACTTCTATTTTACCAGTTTTTTCAAGTTTGTGAAGTATGGTATCCGTAATCACTAATTTATCTAAAGAAGAGGAAGAGATTTTCTCAACTGCACTTCCTGAAAGCACACCGTGTGTGATGCATGAAGTTACGGACTTTGCTCCGTAACTTTTTAAAGCAAGAGCTGCATTACACAATGTTCCACCAGAGTCAACTATATCATCAACAATGACACAATTTTTGTTTGCAACTTCTCCTATTATGTTCATTACTTGAGATGTGCCTGCTTTCTCCCTATATTTATCTACTACAATAATCTTATCACTTAACCCTATCTTGTACTTTTCCTCTAAAGTCTTTGCAAAAGCACGTGCTCTACCAATTGCTCCAACATCAGGTGCAACAATTGCCAAATTTTCCGTGTGTATAGAGTCAACAAATGCTTCAAAGCAGTTCAAATTAGTTATCGGTACATCAAAGAATCCTTCAATTTGACTTGAGTGCAAATCAATAACTGCAACACTACTTGCACCTGCAGTTTGAATAAGATTTGCAACTAATTTGGCACTTAAAGCAGACTGCACATTATTGTTCTTGATAATTCTATCTTGCCTGCTATATCCATAATAAGGAATAATTACTACTATCCTTTTGGCTCCTAATCTATTTACTGCATCAATTATGAGCAGAAGCTCCATAAGGTTATCATTCACAGGGGGAGAAAGAGATTGTATTATATATACTTCTTGATTATATAGATCATTTGCTACTTCTACATTTACCTCGCCATCGGTAAACTTTGATATCCAAGCAGAGGATGGTTGAACATCTAGCCGGTTAACTACTGATTCCCCTAATTCCTTACTAGCATTACCTATTATTATCTTCATAACGCACTAATTGAGTTTTTAAGATTATACAGAAATTGTAAAATAATTGAAATGTAAGTGTCTTTATCTAGCATTCTTGTCGGTGAATTAGGTACCTCTTGTACAATGACCTGTCATTTTCACGCGTTGTTTCAATATACAGACCCAAATTGAAACAACTATACAAAATCCTGCTTATGTTTCAAGATAAATGACTTTAATGAAATATAATTTATCTAGTCATTTGTATCTGCTAACATACTACACTTCCCATTGTAGAGCCTCTGCAACTTACTGAAATTTATAATCGCTTTATAAAAAGTTTTATACTCTTTGCTTAATTGGAGGTGCTACCTCTGCACTTTCTGCTCTGTCTAGGGTACTACTTGGTTTTTCTGCAGTAATTTTTTGAATGCTACCATCTACCTTATTCTTGATATCTGCTCCATATGATCTTAATACTTCAATAGCTTTTTCGTTTCCACTATTCAGCGCAATATCCAAAGCATCCATTCCATCATTATTTTTGTGGTTGATAAAATTCTCTAACTCAAAGATTTTTATATATTGCTCAATGATGAATTCTACCACTTTTCCAGGGCAATTATTAGCGGCAGGAAAGAGTACTGCATTGTTATTATTGTCTTTCTTTGTTACATCTGCTTTGAGCTTGTCTATCAAATACTTGATAATTTCTATTCTGCTATCATCTTCTGCTTCAGTGCACTGCCTAGCAGCTAAAAACAGAGCTGTTCGCCCATTATTGTCCACATCTTCAATATCTTGTCCCTTATCAATTAAGGCTTGTATTATATTTTTGTTCCCATATAAAGCAGCAAAGTGAAGAGGAGTATACCCTTCGGTACTTTCTCTTTCATTAATCAATGCACCATGGCTAGCTAGTAATTCTATAAATTCTGGCGTATTTGCAAAAACTGCAAAGTGCATTGGTGTTAGATCATCTTTACCATGATTTTGAGTTTTTGCATTAACGTTTGCTCCATTTTTTATCAGCAATTTTGCTATTTCTAATTGTTTGCGTCCGATGGCAATATGCAGTGGCGTACGATTGCGTTCATAATGATCATTGACGTTTGTGCCACATTTTATTAGTAGTTCTGCAGCTTCAATATTACCTTCCTGAATTGCAACGTATAAGGAAGCATATCCATCTTTTGTTTCCTCTGTCATACGAAATTGCGAACATGTTAGTTCATATATTATTAAGGATTATTATTAAGTTTTTATTAATACAATATTAATGTAGCGGGATGACGAGCTTATCGTCATCCCGCCGCGAACCGTCATACCGCCGCGGTATCTCTAGATCCCGCTAACAAGCAGCGGGATGACGGTTTTTCAAATTATCGTAAGTCAGTTTAGCTATAGCTACAAGTTTCATTCTTCCCTTACAAATAACTTTACTGCGTCCTTTTTTCGGATTCAGAATTAGCAAGAAACGTTCTTGTAAGGTGGTCTACTAAAATTTTGCTTTATAAAACAATGTCTGAACTATGCAATTAATACATTATCAACACAACTGATTCATAAAAGCAAATATTATAACCACGAAGAGAGAAAATGTTATGCTTAGTTTAATAAGAAAGACCTTGAGAAAAAAAATGACTCATCAGGTAAACGATTCGAAATTGAAAGAGAAAGATGAAAAAAGTATTTTAAAATTAGCATCAAAAATAAAAGGCAAAAAAAGTAGCATTGCTGAAGAACTAGAAAAAATATCTAAAAAGGAAAAACAAAGGATTCTTACTACGGAAGTAAGCAAACATCGGGGTAAAGAACCAACTATTATATCACTTGCTTATGCTATACTACGTAAAGATAGTATAGCTGTTGAGAAAATGTTAAGAGTAGCTAAAGAAAACGGTATTCTGAAAGACATTCTTGACACAACAACAACTATAAAATATCCAGGTGGTCATGAAGAAACTTGCACACCACTTACTTATGCCATATTATGTAAAAATAGCAAAACTATTGAAGAAACTTTAAAAGTCTCTAAAGAAAACGGTATTCTGAAAGATATTCTTAACGCAACAACAACTATAAAATATCCAGATGGTCGGAGAGCAACTGTTACACCACTTGCTTATGCTATACTATATGAAGATAGTATAGCTATTGAAGAAATTTTAAAAGTCTCTAAGGAGAACGGTATTCTGAAAGATATTCTTAACACAACAGCAACTATAAGATATCCAGATAACAAGGAAGTGACTTACGCGCCACTTGCTTATGCTATGTTCTGGAAGGATAGCAAAGCTATTAAAGAAATTCTAGTAGCAGCTGAAGAGAACAGTATTCTGAAAGATATTCTTAACACAACAACAACCATGAAATATCTAGACCGGGAAGTGACTTACACACCACTTGCTTATGTTATACTACGTAGAGATAGTATAGCTGTTGAGAAAGTGTTAAGAGTAGCTAAAGAAAACGGTATTCTGAGAGATATTCTTGACACAACAATAACTATAAAACATTTAGATAGCCGGGAAGTGACTTACACACCACTTGCTCATGCTATGTTCTGGGAGGATGGCAAAATTATTAAAGAAATTCTAGTAGCAGCTGAAGAGAACAGTATTCTGAAAGATATTCTTGACGCAACAACAACTATAAAATATCTAGATGGTCAAGAAGAAATTTACACACCGCTTACTTACGCCATATCATGTAAAAATAGCAAAACTATTGAAGAAATTTTAAAAGTCTCTAAAGAAAACGATATTCTGAAAGACATTCTTGACGCAACAACAACTATAAAATATCTAGATGGTCAGAAAGAAATTTACACACCGCTTACTTACGCTATATCATGTAAAAATAGCAAAACTATTGAAGAAATTTTAAAAATCTCTAAAGAAAACGGTATTCTGAAAGATATTCTTGATGCAACAACAACTATAAAATGTCCAGATGGTCATGAAGAAACTTGCGCACCGCTTACTTATGCTATACTACGTAAAGATAGTATAGCTGTTGAGAAAATGTTAAGAGTAGCTAAAGAAAACGATATTCTGAAAGACATTCTTGACGCAACAACAACTATAAAACATTCAGATAGCCGGGAAGTAACTTACACACTACTTGCTTATGCTATACTGCGTGAAAATAGTATAGCTATTGAAGAAATTTTAAAAATCTCTAAGGAGAACAGTATTCTGAAAGATATTCTTAACGCAACAATAACTATAAAATGTCTAGATGGTCGGAGAGTAACTGTTACACCACTTGCTTATGCTATACTACGTAAAGATAGTATGGCTGTTGAGAAAATGTTAAGAGTAGCTAAAGAAAACGGTATTCTGAAAGACATTCTTGACGCAACAACAACTATAAAATATCCAGATGGTCAGGAAGAAACTTGCACACCACTTGCTTATGCTATACTACGTAAAGATAGTATAGCTGTTGAGAAAATGTTAAGAGTAGCTAAAGAAAACGGTATTCTGAAAGACATTCTTAACACAACAATAACCATAAAACATAAAAATAATCAAAAAGTAACTGATAAGTTACTTGCCGCATTACATGATCGCAAAGTTATTCAAAAAATTTTAGACATAGCTAGAGAAAATGATATTCTGAAAGACATTCTTAATGCAACAATAACTATAAAATATCCAGATAGTGAAGAAAAAATCTACACACCACTTACTTATACAATATCATGTAAAAGCAACGAAGCTTTTAATACAACAAGAGCTATAAATCAAGATGGTCAGGAAAAAACTCACATCCCATTTCCTACCCTTGATAAAAGAGAAACTGAATTAAAATTAAAAGAAAAAAGACAAAGTAGAAGAGATGAGGGATTAAATTTTAACAATGGTAGTAGTGACAAAAATGTTGAAATAAAAGTTAATGGGGATATCTTGTTGCAGCATAGTAGTGGAATTGAAAATGAAATAAATCATACTGCTGTACGTAATGATGTAAGGGGGTAAAGCCTCTAATAGAAAGTAGAGTAAATGTTAAAGTACAGAATATAAATGCAGTGATTGCAACTTCTGTGACATTTAAAATGATTGCAACTTCTGTGACACTTGAGTTGGTAGCTAGTAAAATAACATGTGTACTGTCAAAACCCACCACTAAATTGGAAGAAGTAGCTATAACATATTTTCAAGGTTTAGCACTATATTTGTGAAACTTAATTTATATGTGCTAAACAAGATGCTGATTAGTTTTATAGCTAACCCAAGAAAGGTTTCCCTACCCCTACAACAACATTGCAAGCATTGATTTTTCTCCATATGAAAAGAGTCTGGAAGCTCTTTTACTCTAAACACAATGTTTACATCCTCAAAATTAATCTCAATTCGCTTAACTAACGTTCTAATAATATCACGTTTAGTTAGCCAGTCTGCATTATTAAGACTTGAGTTAATACTAGAGGAAAACCCCTCTAAATTTGTTACTACTAGAGTTAACTCTTGTGTGAGTTTTTTCTGATCAAATATCTTTTTCTTTTGTTCTTCAACCATTTTTAAGTTTTGTTTCATTGCTTTAATTCTTGGCTCAAATTCTTCTTGATCAATATATTCTTGAGCATAACTATCAATTAACCTTGCAATACCTCGTTTTAACTTATCTTCTTGTATTTCAAGCAAAGCACTTTTTTGATCTAGTGGTGATTTTTTAAGTTCTGAAAGTCTACGTTTATACTCCTCTAATATTCTATTTGGATTTTTTAATAGATGTTTTACCTCTTCCCACACAGCCATGTCTAATGTATCTGTACGAATTAATTTGTTGTTACACATTTTATTACCGCCAAAACGGTATGAATCCGTGCCAACACAACGATAATATACCTGATTATTAGTTTTTTCCCCCTCCTTATTCCTTGCAGTGCTAGTACCATAATATGCATAATTGCAAAGCTTACATACTACTAAACCTTGCAATAAATGTCTTGCTCCTCTTTGTCTTGTTCTTGCTATTTTTCTATTCTCAGCTAATTGTTCTTGAACGATTTCAAATAAATCTTCGCTTACTATACTAGGTACTTTAATATAAATCCAATCCTCTTTTGGAACAGGATAAGTAGAATAATTATCTTTTGGATGCTCGCAGGAGTTTTTTTTCGGTCTTATATGTTTTAGTTTGACACCAAACCTTGTTTTACCAAAAGCTGCTTGTCCTTTATAAGCAGAGTTTTTTAACATACTCAAAACTACAGCCCTATCCCAATACTCTTTTCCAGTTCTCGTCATAATGGACATAGCACTTAGCCTACGACATACTTCTCCTATACTGGCTCTTTCTCTTCCTACCCAAGAAAATACTTTACGAACAACTTCAGCTTCTTCTTCATAAATCTCAAATAAGGCCTGTCCTGTTTCTGTATTTTTGTTTATATAACGATAGCCATAAGGAGCAGCACTCATTACACTTATACAACCCTTATTTGCTGCATAAATCTTTCCTCGACGACTTCGTTCCATGATTTTTGCACGTTCGTATTCTGCTATCATACCTTGCATTTGTAATAGTAATTGAGATTCTGGATTATCGCTAATTTGATGATTTAAAAAAATGACTTCCACTCCTAATTTCTTAAACTCTTCAAGTAATATCATCTGATATGCATACTTACGAGATAAACGATCAGGAGAATGAATATAAACCTTATCAATGTTACCTTCTGCTATTTTATCACGTAATTTTTCCAAACCAGGACGGATTATGTTAGAACCACTATAACCATTATCAATAAATTTATATTCATTTAATAATTTATGTCCATCCATACTAATTTGATTCTCTATAGTAGCAATTTGGCTTGCTATTGTATCTTCTTGTGCTTGCTTCCCTGAAGAAACTCTTGCATATAAACTAACTGTTACCATTTTACCGTCCTCAAATCTACTTTCTTATATTCAGAGTTTTCTTCCTTTTTGCTCGCTTTTATTGGTTTACTTAACACTAATTTTTCATATGCATCTAATAGATACAACTCTGCTAATCGATTTACTTCATAACTACAACTAATACGAACTATTAATTTCTTGTTGCCCATGAGCTCTACCATATATTATCCATCGAGACATATGGTTATTTGATCATTAGCTCTATAAATAAATTCAACTCTCCGTTCTTTTTGTAGAAGCTTTCGGGAAATAGTCTTCTCAAGTTTCAGGTTTATTGCAATATTGTTGGCGGAGTCCCTACGTCATACCGCCGCGGTATCTCAGCATAGATTCCGCTAACGAGTAGCGGAATGACGAATTTGTTGTTTTTCAAATTGTAGGTAAACCTAAGCCACTTTAGCTATACTTGTAGAGAAAAAAGAATAGATGATGATCCTAAATATTTAATAAATTTGACTACTGAGGAATTTCAAAAATCTCAATTTTTTATTAATTGTGATATGGTACATTCTATCTTCATATAGCTTTCCTCTTCATACCTCAACTAATGAAATCAGAAGCATCAACTCCCTTTTGCAAGCAAGCAGCAATAACAGTGTTCATCATTAGAAATGCAATGGTCATTGGGCCAACGCCCCCGGGTACTGGGGTCATAGCTTTGGCTTTCCCTTTTATTCCTTCAAAGTCAACATCACCTACAAGCTTTCCTACGTTAACGCTATTTATGCCAACATCGATCACTATTGCACCTTTCTTTATCCAGTCTGCTTGAACAAAATTTGGCTTTCCGACTGCTGCAACTACTATATCCGCTTTAGAGCAATATTCAGCTAAATCCTTGCTTTGTGAATGCAAGATGGTGACAGTGCAGTTTTCTTGCAATAGCAGGTAAAACGTTGGCTTGCCCACGATATTTGACCTACCAATTACCACTGCGTTTTTACCGGAAAGGTTCTCTTCAATTGACTTAATTAAATGCAAAGAACCTTTAGGAGTGCAAGGTATAAGACAGTTTTTTTCACCTTTAACTAATTTGCCAACGTTTTCATCATGAAAGCCATCTACATCTTTTTCAACACTTACTGTGTTAATTACTCTGCTTGCACTAATATGATTTGGTAAAGGCAACTGTACTAAAATGCCATGCACAGATGGATCTTCATTTAACTCATTGATTTTCTCAATCAATTCATCTTCTAAAATATTATTAGGCAAAACAATGGTCTCAGAACTTATGCCTATTGATTCTGCTTTTTTCTGTTTGTTGCGAACATAAACCTGACTTGCTGGATTGCTACCCATGAGAATTACTTTCAGGCAAGGAAAAATGTTATACTCTCTCTTTAAAATATCAATTTTTTGTGATAGCCTCTCACATAGGTCGTTTGCTATTTTTTTACCATCAATAATAATTGTCACTTCCTTGCCACTCATTAAAGTCGGGTAATTTGATATCAAATAAATCCAATACTTTGCCAACAGAATGATTAATAATATCATCCAACGATTTCGGTTTAATATAAAAAGCAGGCACTGGTGGAGCAATAATTGCTCCCATCTCCGTTAATTTTAACATATTTTGTAAATGCCCAAGATGCAGTGGTGACTCTCGCACCATAAGAACTAACTTTCTTCTTTCTTTTAGTGTTACATCTGCAGCCCTTGTCAATAGATTGGAAGTAACACCTGATGCGATTTCAGACATTGTCTTCATAGAGCATGGTGCTACAATCATCCCTGAGGTTTTAAATGAGCCGCTTGCTATTTTTTCTCCAATCTTTTCTTCAGAATAGTAAAAATCTGCAAGTGATGTAATATCTTCAAGTTTTTCTTTAATCTCGTGAGCTAAAGTTACTTTCCCAGCACGACTTATCACTAAATGAGTTTCATAATCGACGTCTTTCAACGCTTCTAAAATACGCACACCGTAAATAGAACCAGATGCTCCACTTATTCCAATTACAATTCTGCTATTCACTTAACTCTTCTTCGTAGCTCATTCCCAATGCACGTTTATAGGTATCAAGCAATATTTCTTGTTCCTCTCTGTCATCATCATCCATCTTCCTCAGCCTAATAATTTGTTTCATCACTTTTATATCCCAACCTTCATCTGCGGCTTTTGCATATACATCACGAATGTGATCTTGCACATCCCTCTTTTCTTGTTCAAGTTTTTCGATTCTCTCTATGTAACCCTTCAACTCTTCAGCCGTTATTTTTACTGTATCTTCCATGAAACTCCACTAATTAATTGCTGCCACTAATATTACCAATTTTTACTTGCACTTCAACAACAGTAATAATATTTTTATCTTTTTTTAAAATCTTAAAGCGAAAACCATACATGGAAAACTCCTCGCCTTCGTCAGGAATGCGCTCTATTTCATTCACAATCATACCTGCTAGAGTTGTAGCTTCTTCATCAGGGAGATTCCAGTATAACTGCCTGTTAATGTCCCTAATAGTAGATTTTCCTTCTATGTGATACATATTATCAGATATTTTCTTTATAAAATTCTCCGTAATCAAATCATGTTCATCCGAAATTTCTCCAACTATTTCTTCCAGTATATCCTCAAGAGTTACAATTCCCTGCAGTGCTCCATACTCATCAATAACAAATGCAAAGTGTTTCCTGTTCTTACGGAAGTTGTGAAGTTGCACGCTGAGCGGTGTACTTTCTGGTATGAACCAAGGCCTTGACATAACTTGGGTAATGTCAACTTCTTCCGCTTTATTATTCTTTTCACGCAAAGCATTTATTAGAGCTTTCACGTGAATTACACCTACAATGTTATCTGGTTCCTTCTGCCATAAAGGTACTCTACTGTGACTGCTGGTTAAAATCTCTCTTATTAACTCTTCTTTATTCCGATCTATATCAAGAGAAAATAGGTTTCTTCTATGGGTCATAATTTGTGATATCTCTGTCTCAGCCAAATCAAGTATGCTGCTTAGCATATCTAAATCCTGTTGCAACATAGTTCCTTCACTGCGGTGAAGAGTAATCATATTACGCATTGCATCCGCTGCAGATATCACTTCCTTATCTTTATGCAGCCCACATAATTTTAGGATGAGGTTAACAATAAATTGAATACCTAGTGTCAATGGAGAAAAAATCTTTACAAAAAACAATACAAAATAAGCAGAAAATGATGCAAATTTTTCAGGATTTTGAATAGCATAAGTTTTTGGTAGAACTTCGCAGAACAATAAAATACAAAATGTCATTATAATTGTTGATAGGAGAATGCCCTCATTTCCAAAAAGATTGATAAATATTGCTGTAAATAAAGCAGAGCAAGTAATATTAATAATTGTATTGCCGAGCAATACCGTTCCTATTGTCAATTCTTTCCTATTTAATAAGCGATCTATTACCCTGGCTTTTTTGTTACCGTCTAGCTTTAGCTTATTAACTCGAGAACGGCTAATTGAGGTTAAGCCTATTTCTGCTCCTGAGAACAAAAACGATAAAACTAACAAAACAAAAATTGCTGATGATACTAAGACCAATAACCAATCCATTAAAGTACGATGTTATTGTGATAAAAAATAAAATTAATTTTACATGTTATGAGAGGCATTTGCAAGCCTAAATTTATATTGCCGAATTTTATATACCTTTAATCTTAAAAAACAAATCATAAAGCATATTACACGCTGCGTTCACATGCTCATCCTCAATGATAAGTGGTGGGGTTACCCTTACTACTTTGTTGTTTAAAACCCTAGTTATTATTAAACCTTTATCAAGAGATCGACTAATAATTTTATCAGCTACAAGAGTTGCTAGTTCTATTCCCATTAGTAACCCTTCTCCACGAACTTCTAAAATCATCTCAGGAAATTCTTTAGCTAAAAGCAACAGCTTTTCTTTTAAATATTTACTAATTCTTTTAACATGATCAAAAAAGCCTTCTTTTAGCATTATATCGAGCACTGCATTACCAACAGTCATGGCAAGTGGATTGCCACCATAGGTTGATCCATGAGTTCCTGGAGTAATTGCTTCTGCTATATAATCTTTCACTAAACATGCAGCTACAGGAAAACCGTTACCCATAGCCTTCGCACAGGTTAGCATATCAGGTTCAATGCCGACATTTTGATAATGAAATAAAGAACCGATGCGTCCATATCCGCACTGCACTTCATCAAAGCACAAAATTATTCCTTGAGCTTTTGTTATTTCCCTTACTTTTTGAAGATATTCTACGTCTAGTGGATATACTCCACCTTCGCTTTGTATGGGCTCTAAAAATACAGCAGCTATTTCATTGTTGATTTTTTCTTCTAATGCTTTAATGTCATTTCTTGGCACTTTATCAAAACCAGAAAGGAGCGGAGCAAAACCTTCGCGTGATTTTTCATTGCCTCCAGCAGAAATTGCAGCAATACTGCGGCCATGAAAGCCTCCTTCAATTGTAATAATACGATTACGTTTTGCTTGCCCTTTTGAATAAAAGTAACGACGAATAAACTTAATTGCAGCTTCTGTTGCTTCAAGCCCACTTGAGCAGAAAAAAACTTTATCTGCAAAAGTAAGGGTTGTTAAACGCTCGGCAAGCCTTTCTTGCTCGGGAATAGTGAAAATGTTAGAGCAGTGCCATAATGAGCTCGATTGCTCTTTCAGCTTATCTGTAATGTATGGATGACAATGCCCTAAAGAAGTTGTAGAAATACCTGCAGCAAAATCTAAATATTTTTTACCATCTTTATCAAAAAGATATGCCCCTTCTCCCCTGACTATAGGAGTGTCAAGTCTATTATACGCATTAACAACATGATCCATTTTATAAGTATTGTGGTATTATCTATACTATACCTGAAATGAATCCATTAACACAAAGCTTTTCCTTTAACCTCTTATGCTACTTCAACTAAAAATTTGGCTAATGCAAACCTTTTTTGTCATTCTATAGCTAAAATGACTTGGTTTTACCAACACTTATTAGCCATTGTAAAAGTTTTTGTTTCTATTGAATGATAGTTGTAGCCTATGCAAGAAGTTTATTGACTTTGAGCGCATTTTAGCCTATACAATTTTAATATCTTAAACTACTGGACATGCCCGATCTAAAGACAATGATGTTAAATTTTGGACCTCAACACCCAGCTGCACATGGAGTGTTGCGTCTTGTTTTAGAGATGGATGGTGAAGTGATCGAGAGGGCAGATCCCCATATTGGGCTTTTGCACCGCGGTACTGAAAAATTAATAGAACATAAAACGTATCTTCAAGCTTTGCCTTATTTTGATCGCCTTGATTACGTATCACCAATGTCACAAGAGCATGCATATTCACTTTGTGTGGAGAAATTGTTGCAATGTGAAGTGCCAATTAGGGCAAAGTATTTACGTGTCTTGTTTTGTGAACTGACGAGAATACTAAATCATTTACTGAACGTTTCTTCTCAAGCACTTGATGTTGGAGCAATGACCCCTCTTTTATGGCTCTTTGAAGAAAGAGAAAAAATACTGGAATTTTACGAAAGAGCTTCAGGTGCAAGGTTTCACGCAGCTTACATCAGGCCAGGTGGAATTGCAGCAGATGTTCCAGAAGATTTGATTGAGGATATTGCAAAGTTTATAGAGCAATTTCCAAAATATATAGACGATGTTGATGAACTTTTAACAGAAAATAGGATATGGAAGCAACGCACTGTAGGAATTAGTGAAATATCAATTAAACAGGCACTTGATTGGGGCTTTAGTGGCCCAATGTTGCGCGCTGCTGGGCTTGCTTGGGATTTGCGAAAAAGCCAGCCATATGAGATATATGATCAACTAGATTTTGATATACCGATCGGCCAAAATGGCGACTGTTATGACCGTTATCTAGTTAGAATGGCAGAGATTAGGCAATCTATCAGTTTGGTGAAGCAGTGCATAGAGAAAATGCCTGAAGGGCAAATAAAAACTGAAGATAGAAAAATTTCTCCACCGTCAAGAGCAGAGATGAAAAAATCTATGGAAGCTCTGATTCACCATTTTAAGCTCTATTCAGAAGGATATCACGTACCAGAAGGTGAGGCTTACGCAGTTGTTGAGGCACCAAAAGGTGAGTTTGGAGTGTATATAGTTTCAGATGGTACCAATAGACCTTATAGGTGCCGAATAAGAGCACCTGGCTTTGCGCATTTACAAGCCTTAGACTTTATGGCAAAAGGACACATGCTTGCTGACGTTGCAGCAATTATTGGCTCACTCGATATAGTTTTTGGTGAGATTGATAGGTAATCATTGGTACCCGTTCAGGCAATGGCGTCATGCAAGTAGCTGACACATAACTGTACGAACATTTGTTTGCAAAGGCAGTATGTTAAGTGTTATAGCCGATTTTGCCTCAAACACAAAGGCAGTGCCTTGACTACTTGGATCCAGAAAAATTGATTGTGTACTATACAACATTTTTGATCAAAAGCGTAACCGTTCACTGTTAGACTGCATTCTATGATTTTTAGCAAAACATGATCTTTCATTTGAGCTTCCTTCAATTTAAAATAAATACAGAAAATTGCTGCCTATAGCTAAACTGACTTAGATTTACCAACAATCGTCATCCCGCTACTTGTTAGCGGCTAAGAGATACCGCGGCGGCATAGCTATCTTCAAAAATATGGTTGAATAATTGTGTGTATAATTATTAATATTTTTAAACACTTTGGCTATGGCTTTATCTAAGTTTCTCGACCCTAAGCTGGATTTAACCTTCAAAAAAACATGTAGGGTCAAGAACTGGCGCGCCTACTTTAGGGTTTGGTGGCTGATCCATTGTTTTCACAATAGGCCTCAATCCAAATTCCCATGTTAACGTTTCCAGCTCCCGCCTCGTCAAACGCAGCATCCGCACTACGCTTTCCTAGCAGATTCTTTACCAAAGTTTATAACATATTGTGCTGGTGATGCTTTCGGTTTGTAATACCTTATTCTGTAGTCTGAATATAGACCCAGCGTTTTGTATATCCATTCGCTACTCCACTTCTTCCAACCAAACCCTCTCTTCACTTTCAGCTAATAAGTGATTTTCTATTTCACCTTCCAAACTTGCCTCCAGCAGCTTTTTTATAAGTGGTGTAAATGCTCCATCCCTTCCTGTTAATGGTCTGCCTTCCCTTATTGATGACAGTATATTTGCTTCCAGTTCTTTGTAATCTACCAAACCGGTAGTTCTGTTTACTACTTTCTGACTCATTGTCAAACCTCCATTTTTTTTATATCAATTTATTACTTTTTTTTCGGTTTGACACACTTTTTTGAACCATACGCGTCAAGTTAAGAGATTGTGAGCAAATTTAGAGAGGTTAAAGTGGATACTCTAGCCCTTCTACGTTTGTCTTTTAATGAAAATCGCGACCAAGTTATAGTGAGTTTTTTAAGAAATGCTTTTAAACTATTAATTTTGGTTAATACTAAAAATAACTCTCTAACCCGCCTTTTTAGCTCAATAAATGCCTTTGTTAAGCTAAGTTCTGTATTCTTTTTCACTTCTGTGCAACCAACTATGCCGTGAAATATAAGAATTGCGCACAATTTAGCATATAGTTCACATAATACTCTGCATGGCTTTCCTTTTAGCTTATCAAGCCTGATATGGCTTTTATACAATTTAAATAATAACTCAATTTGCCACCTTACTCTGTAAATCGTTAATACTTGCTCAGCACTAATTTTATTTTCTGGAACATTAGTTATAAATATTGACCAGTTCAACAATTTTTGATTTCTTTTAGAGGATGTATATCCCTGCGATCTTGCTAATCTATTAGCTTTCCTTCTTCTGGCCATAGACTGTTCTTCAGTTAGTTTCTGACATATAATTCTTACTCTAATTTTTGCTTCTTTTCCTAACAATACCTCGTTTTCTAAAAATAACTTATCCTCTAAACATTCTAATAACTCCATTTTTTGATTTGTTTCTACATCATATATGTTGGTATCGACGACTTATGAAATAAGCTCCTATTTCATTGATTTGTTTAAAAGAACTTGGCACAAAATAACCGAGATCAGATATTAGCAAATCATTGCTTAATATATTACTTAAATGTTTCCTATATCCCTGGTCTGATCTTACCCCCTCCGTTAAATTAAGTTGGTCTATTATCTGATTCATGTAGTCGAAAACTAATTGTAACTTTATTCCAGACTTAGTATTGCTTTCATAGCCACTGTAGCTAGTACCATAACCTTTATACATCTCTTCCATACTGTTAGGTAGAGTAATATAGCTACTGTCCAATAATTTAACACTATTAAATTGCTGTAAGATTTTGCAATCAACTTGCAAGATATTTTTAAAGAGAATCACAGATTCATTATACATCCTTTTCATAAATTCCACTGCTTCTTCAGTAAATCTAAAATCCAAACCTTGTTTTGTTATATCTATCGAGTCCTCGTTTAGTAATTGACACATTGTTTCTACGCTACAATTATCAACTCCTATATTACCCAAGACCATGGCTTTTACGAATGATGAACCTTTTAGCTTTCTCTTTCTTTTTATAAACCTTGTTGTAATTGAGATTTTCTCTGCTTTTTCATTAAAAAATTCTTTGAGCTTTTTTGATAAGCAAGTTATTTTATTCATTGGTTCTCTCACTAAAAGTATATCTGGGAGAACTTATACCTTATTATTCTATCTCTTTCATACCTTTATTTCCTTAACTTGACGCGTATGGTTCAAAAAAGTGTGTCAAACCGAAAAAAAAGTAATAAATTGATATAAAAAAAATGGAGGTTTGACTGACCTTACCCAGAAAAAGTGGAGAGAAAGTGTGGAATGTTTTTTACAAAAAGAATGATGCATCAAATTGTTCTGGAATGCAATAGTTAATAGTGACGTTGTTTGTTATAAAAAATTTCTATGTATTCAAATATTGCAGTTCTAGTGTGTTGAGCAGAGTGTTGTGAAGTATCAATAAGTATTTCTCTTTTCAATGAGCTAAAGAAGCTTTCTGCAACAGAATTGTCGTAACAACAGCCTTTATTACTCATCTATATTCTTTACAGCTAAGAGATATTGATACCCTTGCGCAGTATATTGTGAACCTTGGTCACTGTGCAGCAGTAGATTTTTAACAGGTTTACGCCTATTAATGGCCATTAATAAAGAGTTCATAACCAATTGTTTATTTATTGCACTACTCATTAACTACCATACGTGAGAATTATTGCTGCCAAATATAGCCATCCCTACCCCTACAACAACATTGCAAGCATTGATTTTTCTCCATATGAAAAGAGTCTGGAAGCTCTTTTACTCTAAACACAATGTTTACATCCTCAAAATTAATCTCAATTCGCTTAACTAACGTTCTAATAATATCACGTTTAGTTAGCCAGTCTGCATTATTAAGACTTGAGTTAATACTAGAGGAAAACCCCTCTAAATTTGTTACTACTAGAGTTAACTCTTGTGTGAGTTTTTTCTGATCAAATATCTTTTTCTTTTGTTCTTCAACCATTTTTAAGTTTTGTTTCATTGCTTTAATTCTTGGCTCAAATTCTTCTTGATCAATATATTCTTGAGCATAACTATCAATTAACCTTGCAATACCTCGTTTTAACTTATCTTCTTGTATTTCAAGCAAAGCACTTTTTTGATCTAGTGGTGATTTTTTAAGTTCTGAAAGTCTACGTTTATACTCCTCTAATATTCTATTTGGATTTTTTAATAGATGTTTTACCTCTTCCCACACAGCCATGTCTAATGTATCTGTACGAATTAATTTGTTGTTACACATTTTATTACCGCCAAAACGGTATGAATCCGTGCCAACACAACGATAATATACCTGATTATTAGTTTTTTCCCCCTCCTTATTCCTTGCAGTGCTAGTACCATAATATGCATAATTGCAAAGCTTACATACTACTAAACCTTGCAATAAATGTCTTGCTCCTCTTTGTCTTGTTCTTGCTATTTTTCTATTCTCAGCTAATTGTTCTTGAACGATTTCAAATAAATCTTCGCTTACTATACTAGGTACTTTAATATAAATCCAATCCTCTTTTGGAACAGGATAAGTAGAATAATTATCTTTTGGATGCTCGCAGGAGTTTTTTTTCGGTCTTATATGTTTTAGTTTGACACCAAACCTTGTTTTACCAAAAGCTGCTTGTCCTTTATAAGCAGAGTTTTTTAACATACTCAAAACTACAGCCCTATCCCAATACTCTTTTCCAGTTCTCGTCATAATGGACATAGCACTTAGCCTACGACATACTTCTCCTATACTGGCTCTTTCTCTTCCTACCCAAGAAAATACTTTACGAACAACTTCAGCTTCTTCTTCATAAATCTCAAATAAGGCCTGTCCTGTTTCTGTATTTTTGTTTATATAACGATAGCCATAAGGAGCAGCACTCATTACACTTATACAACCCTTATTTGCTGCATAAATCTTTCCTCGACGACTTCGTTCCATGATTTTTGCACGTTCGTATTCTGCTATCATACCTTGCATTTGTAATAGTAATTGAGATTCTGGATTATCGCTAATTTGATGATTTAAAAAAATGACTTCCACTCCTAATTTCTTAAACTCTTCAAGTAATATCATCTGATATGCATACTTACGAGATAAACGATCAGGAGAATGAATATAAACCTTATCAATGTTACCTTCTGCTATTTTATCACGTAATTTTTCCAAACCAGGACGGATTATGTTAGAACCACTATAACCATTATCAATAAATTTATATTCATTTAATAATTTATGTCCATCCATACTAATTTGATTCTCTATAGTAGCAATTTGGCTTGCTATTGTATCTTCTTGTGCTTGCTTCCCTGAAGAAACTCTTGCATATAAACTAACTGTTACCATTTTACCGTCCTCAAATCTACTTTCTTATATTCAGAGTTTTCTTCCTTTTTGCTCGCTTTTATTGGTTTACTTAACACTAATTTTTCATATGCATCTAATAGATACAACTCTGCTAATCGATTTACTTCATAACTACAACTAATACGAACTATTAATTTCTTGTTGCCCATGAGCTCTACCATATATTATCCATCGAGACATATGGTTATTTGATCATTAGCTCTATAAATAAATTCAACTCTCCGTTCTTTTTGTAGAAGCTTTCGGGAAATAGTCTTCTCAAGTTTCAGGTTTATTGCAATATTGTTGGCGGAGTCCCAGCGGCCATGTGGACAAGCCAAGAGATCAAAAAGTCACTCTTGCCGATTTTAGGTGGGCCACCCAGTACCAATAAGCCTCTTTTTATTAAAATTCTTGGTGAGATTATATCTTCTGGTATTGGCGATTGATCATCCAAGTATTCTTTCACACTGAAAAAAGGAATTTTTTGACCAATAGTTAAAAAGTTTTGTAGCATATAATAACCTCCTATATGTTGTGCGTGATAGGTTGAATTGCAAAAGCTTTGGTTTTAATCTTTGTAAGAAGTTTTCCTAGATGCGGTTCTTCAACCATATTCAGGCATCCACTTCGATCTTTAGCAGGATATCCCCAAGAATTAATTGTCTGACAGACAAATGAACGAACCTCTGTACCATCATCTTTCTTGATTCCAACCATACTGATTACTTCGTCAACTATCCCAGGAATTTCACTTGCAGTTTTAGCTCCTTCACATTGAGGTAGCCAAGTTGAGCGATTGAAATCATCAAGGTATTGCCCAAGAGTTCCAACTGTAATGATGTCTTTATTTGGAATATGTTGAAACTGATTGAGCCAAGCCATCATCTCTTGAGCAAGTAACCCGTAAGCAGCTCTCATATCTTGTTTTCCTGATCTTTCAGAAAAAGCTTCAGGTTGCATTTTTGACCATAAAAGACATAAACGCGAGGCTACTGTAATACTATCGATAAAAACACATCGATACTTGAGAAACTCCGAAGCAAGCTCTTTGTATTTACTGGATACATGCTCATAGTGTCTTTGGCTATATGCTGAGTCAGATTTTAACGCAGGATTAGGACCACCTATGAGACATGCAATATCTCTTGCCTCATTCCAAGTACGAATACTTACAGAATCCCCTTGCCAATCTTGAACAGCAAGTAAACCTGCCTCAAAATCAAGACAAAGTGTTGGTTCATTTATGGTCTTTAAGAGACTAGTTTTACCTATACCATAAGGACCAAAGATGACCATTTTTATACCTGTTTGAACTTTTAGCCGTTCATTGCTGTTCATTATTTTCATTTTTCTCCCAGTACCTAAATATATATGTACGATGACCTAGGCAATTCGTCCGCAATTTGCAAAAAAAAATTTTTGAGCAAATATAATCGAGAGCTTATAACTTCTCTAAAACTGAGAATTTATCGCGTATTCGTTCTAGTGTGCGATAGATAGGTGTCTTTGGTATTTTGGTTATTACAGAAACTTCAGTAATAGTAAATACCTTAAGTAATTGACATAAATTACTATCTTTTTCAGACAAAGTTGAAATTATATTATTTATATCAGTGCGAATTATCGCTTCGATTTCCGAGTTCCTATGATCTGGAATATCGTCGTTTATATCATCAAAAGTTATATTACGTTTTAGACATAACTGATTGCGTAACATATTGCGAGCACAATAATTAGCTAATCTAGCAACGAAAGTACTAAAACTACTTCTTTTCTCATCGTGCTGGTTAAGATATTGCCAAACCTGACAAAAAAGCTCTTGTTCTATATCTTCGAGACTTTCGTTAATAAAACAGCTTTTGGATTTAAGGCGCGAAGCTTGAAATCTCACATGTTTAACAATTGTAGAATCGATTCCTTGATAAGAATTCTTCATAAAAACTCCAAAAGTTTCATGAATAGAGATTTTTACCAAGACTTTGTATGACTAATTTGTTATAAAAAAGTAGTAATAATTTTTTTATCTAAAAGAATAAAATCTTTAAAAATTAAAATAAGATTTAAACGTTTTGATACACTACTGAAGCTACTTTTTCATAGGTAAAAAACTACCAATTTCATACCTAATTTCTGAGTTACTAATTAGTATTTCAGAAAGCAGTGATCGTTAAGTTATTGATAATATTGTCTTTTTTATGTTCTATTCCTAAAAGCCGTTTCTAAAGTTAAGTGGCTAAAATCGGCCAGTAAAGAGGGTTTGCGGATTACTGAAGTCTTATATATATTATATATATATTTAAATACAGGTAAAATATAATATATGATAATATAATAATATAAATATTGGCGTAATATAAGTTATGTAAAATAGTTATTAAGATAAGTAAAGATGAAAAAAACTCAAATGGCAGGATATGAAATTTTTTTTAATTTTTTTTCAAAATTGCGGACGAATTTGCGAGTCATCGTACATATATATTATACAGGGCATTGAACTTTAATTACACAAAGGAGTTTTTGTACGTCAATCTTAACGCTAGATCTCGGCAAGCAAACAGGCTGGGCAATTCTAACAGATGGAATAATTGAAAGTGGGAGCAAAAGCTTTCATGGTAGTCGTTTCAGCGGAGGTGGAATGTGTTTCTTAAACTTTTGCAATTGGCTCAATTCTTTGAAAGACATTTCTGCAGTGTACTTTGAGGAGGTGAGAAGACATTTAGGAACTGATGCAGCCCATTGCTACGGTGGGTTTCTTGCAGTGCTGTCTGCTTGGTGTGAAGAGAACAATATTCCCTACCAAGGTGTTAATGTTAAAACTATAAAACGCTTTATAGCAGGCAAAGGCAATGCAAGTAAGAGTGAAGTTATTGAAGCGATACGTGAAAAAAGTTTTTCACCTAGAGATGATAATGAGGCCGATGCTTTGGCATTAATGTTCTATATTAGTAAAGATATTAATAAGACGAAAAATCCATAAAAAGTGGGTCCTTTCAGCCAGAATGGCGGATTTGGTGGGTTCAACCCCAGGCCTTCTTTAGCGTCAGAGATATTTTGAATATTAACTTTTTAATTATTAAGGATTTAAATTATATGAATTTAGCAATCCACTACTATCCTGTTGAAAACCTCGTCGAATATAAGCGTAATCCTCGTAAAAATGATGATGTAGTAAATAGAATGTGTGCTTCAATCAGGGAATTTGGCTTTCATATACCAATAGTTGCAAAAAGCGATGGCACTGTGGTTGATGGTCATTTAAGACTTAAAGCAGCAAGAAAACTTGGTATGGAAAGTATTCCAGTGGTCTTAAGTGATAATTTAAATGAACCACAAACCAAAGCTTTTCGATTACTGGCCAATCAATCAGCTAATTGGGCAAAGTGGGATGATGAGCTTTTGAAAGTAGAAATTCAAGAGTTAGAAGATTTACAGTTTGATCTTAAAATGACTGGATTTGAATTAGAAAAAGTTCAACATTTCCTTGATGATTTAGATAGTGAAAAAGAAGATCTTTCTGACTTAGCTATTGATGACAAAAAAGTAACAAAACCAGGTGATCTTTGGATTTTAGGTGATCATCGAATCTATTGTGGTGATAGCTCTGTAGTTGAATCATATAAAGCGCTGTTAGATGATAAAATGGCAGACATTACTGTTTGTGATCCTCCATATAATGTTGATTATGGTGGTAGCCAAGATAAAAAAATATTAAACGATAATCAAGGTGAAAAGTACGAAATTTTTCTCTACGATATCTGTTCCCATATTTTAGCATATACGAAAGGTGCAATTTACATTTGCATATCATCATCAGAGTTTTCAACGTTGCAAAAAGCATTTGAAGAGGCAGGAGGAAAATGGTCAACATTTATCATTTGGGCAAAGAATCACTTTACGCTAGGCAGATCAGATTATCAAAGACAATACGAAGCAATGCTCTATGGATGGAAAAGCGGCAATAAACGTGAGTGGCATGGAGGAAGAAATCAAAGTGATCTGTGGTTTTATGATAAGCCAACGCACAATACACTACATCCAACGATGAAGCCAGTAGAATTAATGGAAAGAGCAATAGTTAATAGCAGTAGACCAGGAGATATAGTACTTGATCCATTTAGTGGTTCTGGTAGCACATTGATTGCATGTGAGAGAACAGGAAGAATTTGCAGAACAATAGAGCTAGATTCAAAGTTTGTAGATGTAACGATAAAACGTTGGCAAGTATACACGGGAAGAGATGCCATTTTAGCCGGTACTGGTAAAACCTTTTCAGAGACTCAAGAAGAAAATTCGTAAAAAATAGGCAAAAAAGAGAGAAGAAAAAAAAAAGTGAAAAAAATAACACAAACAGAATGGGCAAGAGAGATAGGAGTATCAAAGCAATATGTCTGTTATTTAGTAAAGAAAGGGATAGTTGAGTTGGAGGATGGTTTGATCAATAGAGAACAAGCAAATGAAGCAGTAGCGGCAATAAGAGATCCAAGTCAGCCACTTAGGAGGAAAAATCCAGAAAACGAAAATACAAGTAACCTTTCCACGATGTTGCTAAAAACTCGAATAAAAAATGAAATGGAACGAGGTAAACTTCTTGAGGCGAAAGCTAAGGCTGAGATTGGTGAACTTGTAGCAGTAGAGGAAGTAAAGCGCGATGCATTTAATGTAGCAAGAGTTGTACGTAATAATTTGCTTAATATTCCAAATAGAGTTTCAGCACTGCTTGCATCACTGAGTGACACTGAAAAGATTCATATGGCGCTAACCGAAGAGATTACAAACTCATTACAAGAATTATCTAATATTAAGTTTTAAATAATGTCTGCTAACTTAAGTTTAGAATTAATAAAGTGTCTTATTAATCAACCAGGAGTGGATGTAAATGTTAGAGGATTAAATGGGAAAACCCCACTACATTATGCAGTAGAAATTAACGAGCTTAGTATGGTTGCTCTCTTACTAAATAGGAAAAATATTAATCCACTGATCACTGATGATAATGGTAAAAGTGCGCTGGATTGTGCAAAAGAAGAGATATTACAAGCACTAATCAATCACAAATATGGATTGGAGAAAGATAGCTTACTTCACTTAGCTGCGATGTTGAATGAAGCAAATGCTGTAAGGTTTTTACTCGACAAAGGGACTAATGTTAATGAGCAGAATGCTTTACTACATACACCGTTACACTTAGCGGCAGGAGCTGGGCATGAACAAATAGTAGAAATTTTAATTAGAGAAGGAAATGCGGACAAAGATGTTCTTGATGCGAGAAATCATGCAGCAATTCATTATGCAGTAAACAACAAGAAGCTAGGAGTAGTAAAATTACTTTCAAATCTTGGTGCGAATGTTAATGTAGTTGGCAGCGGCAGAAATGCAATGAAATTATCTTCTTTGCACGTAGCTATAAGTAGTAGTAATTACGACGAAAGGGACTTATGTTTAGATATTGTAAGATGCTTAATAAATGTTCCTAATGCTGGGGTTAACTTACAAGATTATGAAAATAAAACGCCACTACATTATGCTGAAAGGCTGAAAACAATAGAAGTTTTACTAACGCGAGAAGATATAGATCCTTTAATTAAGGATGATAATGGCAAGACACCATTTTGTTATGCAAAAGAAGCAAATAGATTAGATATAGTAAAGATTTTAGCAAGTAATAGATACGGAGCTGATAAAAACAGTTTGCTTCATTTAGCTGCCAGAAAAGGATATGAAGACCTAATAGACGGTATTCTTGGTGAAGGAGTTGAAATAGATGCTGTAGATGAGAGTGGAAAAACGGGAATTTATGTTGCTGTAAAGCATGGTCACTTTAACGTAGTAAAGTTGTTGCTAAAGAGAGGAGCAGATGCCACGGATGTTTTTCAGTATGCAATAATAACGAACAACGCAAAATTAATAAAATTACTGAGCAAAGAGAAGGAAATAGTGTTATTTGGAAGACAGAAGAACTTTCCAACATTTCATTTATTGAGCAATAAATATTTTGAAGAAAGGAAAATAGCAGACAAAAAAATAAAGAAATATATCAATATCGTCTGTGTTTCTATAACAGTATGTGCAATAGTGATAGTGGGAATTTACCCTAACATTATAGCTGCGGTAATGGTGGGAATAGTTGCGCTCATAGCTGCAATAGCAATGAGTAATTTAACTCAGAAGTACATAGAAGAAGCACTTGAAAAGAAAATGTTTATTGAACTTGAAAGTGAGAAAACAAGTGAGTGCAGTTCTATTTTAAGTGATGTTGAGGTATCATCTAATGATGGTGAAGAGCTAGCGATATGATATATGCTACATCTTTTTCTGAAGGTTTAAAGCCAGATCCACTACTTAAAGTGTCAGAGTGGGCGAATGAGTATCGAGTTTTAGCGCCAACTGCAGCATCAGAGCCAGGGAAATGGAGAACAGAGAGAACGCCATACCTTAAAGAAATCATGGATTCACTATCTCCGTCTTCAACTGCAGAAAAAGTAGTATTCATGAAAGGAGCGCAGATTGGAGGAACAGAAGCTGGTAACAATTGGATAGGCTATATCATCGATCAAACACCAGGTCCAATGCTAGTAGTACAGCCAACAGTTGAAATGGGAAAACGTTGGTCGAAGGGAAGATTTGCACCGTTAATAGAGAGTACGCCATGTTTAAAAAATAAAGTAAAAGACCCAAGGTCAAGAGATTCGGGCAATACTGTGCAAAGTAAGGAATTTCCAGGTGGAATAGTAGTAATAACCGGAGCAAATAGCAGTGTAGCACTGAGATCTATGCCAGTAAAATATCTCTTTCTTGATGAAATAGATGCCTACCCAGGAGATTCAGGAGGAGAAGGAGATCCAGTACTGCTTAGTATTGCTCGAACTAATACATTTGCACAGCGAAAGATTTTTTTAGTATCAACACCAACAATTCATGGAATAAGCAGAATTGAGAAAGAATTTGAAGCAACAGATAAGAGATACTTTTTTGTTCCATGTCCGCATTGTAATTACTATCAAGTTTTAAAATGGTCACAAATAAAATGGGAAAACAATGACTCAAGAACAGCACATTATGTCTGTACTGAATGTAGCGGCAAAATAGAAAATCATCAAAAGACAGAGATGCTTGAGCGTGGAGAATGGAGACCTACTAATAGAGTAAAAGGTGAGAAAAAAGGATTTCATCTTTCAAGTCTTTATAGTCCAGTTGGTTGGTATAGTTGGCAACAAGCAGTAGAGGACTTTCTCCATGCAAAGGAAAGTGAACAATTACTGAAAGTTTGGATAAATACCACTTTAGGAGAAACTTGGGTAGATAAAGGAGAAGTACCAGACTGGAAGCAATTATTTAACAGGAGAGAATTTTTTCAGATTGGCACAGTACCAAAAGGCGAAGTAGTTCTCACAGCAGGTGTTGATGTCCAAAAAGATCGTTTAGAAGTAGAAGTTGTAGCATGGGGAAAAAGCCGTGAAAGTTGGTCAATAGACTACCGAGTATTTGAAGGTGATACTGGAGGAGGAGAAGTATGGGGAAAGCTTTCAGAGTTACTCAATCATCATTTTATCGGTGAAAATGATCTTGAATATATGATAAGTATGATGGCAGTAGATGCTGGATATGCAACGCAAGAAGTATACAACTGGGTAAGAGGTCATCAAGGATCTGGAAGAGTAATGGCAGTCAAAGGTGTAAATAAAGCCCTAGTGCCACTGAGCAGCCCAAGTAGAGTAGATATAACAGTCGGTGGTCAAAAGCTAAAGAGAGGAATAAAGCTCTGGCCAGTGGGAGTATCGATTTTAAAGTCAGAACTTTTTCAATTACTTAATGTTTTAAAGGACGGTGAAGAAGCTCCAGCAGGATACTGTCATTTTCCCGAGTATGCACCTGAATATTTTAAGCAGCTAACGGCAGAGCAATTAGTCAGCAAAGTAGTAAAAGGTTATACCAAACAAGAGTGGCAAAAGGTAAGAGAAAGAAATGAAGTATTAGACTGTAGGATTTATGCAAGAGCAGCATCGATAGCACTGGGAATAGATAGATGGCCAGAGAGTAAATGGAATAGTTTAAGTGAAAAACCAGAAAGTAAAAAATCAAAGAAAATAGTGAAAAGCAAATGGATCAGCGAGTAGTAAATGTATAACGAAGATTATCTAATTCAAGTCGAAGAAGCGATAAAGAAACTACAAAACGGAGAGCGAGTAGTATCAATTGCATATGGTGACCATGTTGTAAGATATGCTGAAGTAGATATAAATGATTTACTAAGCTTAAGACAACGAATTAAAGCTGAGCTAAAGATTGCTGGAGTGGAGCCAAAGAGGAAAATTGTTTTTTCAACGAGTAAAGGAATTTTATAAATGCTGCTAAAAACCTTCAAGCAATTATTTAACAAACCAAAGATAAAAAGCTCAGCGTGGGATGCAGCAGGCTCAGGAAGAAGATTTTTTCACTTTCAACCAGAGTTAGGAAGTATAAACAATTTGCTGTCTCAAAACCTTGAAACTTTACGTAGTAGATCACGTGATATGGTGAGAAAAAATCCTTACGCTGCAAATATAATTGATACGATAGTAAGTAACTCTATTGGAACAGGAATAAAACCGCAATCAAAAGCAAGAGATGGAGAATTTCGAAAGAAAGTACAAGAATTATGGCTAAGATGGACAGATGAAGCAGATAGTAACGGAGTAAGTGATTTTTATGGATTACAAGCTCTAGTATGCAGAAGTATGATAGAGGGAGGAGAATGTTTTATACGTTTAAGAACGAGAAAGCTAGAGGATAGATTTTCTGTACCATTACAACTGCAAGTACTTGAGTCTGAACATTTAGAAAATAAAACAAATAAAACTTTAGCAAATGGTAATGTAATAAGAAACGGGATTGAGTTCAATAGACTTGGGCAAAGAGAAGCATATTACTTATTTAGAGAACATCCAGGAGAAGGCTCATTTGGAGAATCAGTGAGAGTACCAGCAAACGATGTTTTACATATCTATAGACCACTAAGACCTGGGCAAATTAGAGGAGAGCCATGGCTTTCTAATATACTGCTAAAGCTTTATGAACTTGATCAATACGATGATGCAGAATTAGTGAGAAAAAAGACAGCAGCAATGTTTGCTGGATTTATTACGAGACTCGATCCAGAAGCAAATATCATGGGAGAAGGTGAAAGTAATGAGCAAGGAGTAGCACTATCTGGCCTGGAACCTGGAACAATGCAGCTTTTAGACCCAGGAGAGGACATAAAATTTTCAGAGCCATCAGATGTTGGAGGAAGTTATGAAGCATTCATGAGACAGCAACTGAGGGCAATAGCAATAGGTACAGGAATAACATATGAGCAGCTAACAGGAGATTTAACAGGTGTTAATTACTCATCAATCAGAGCTGGATTAATAGAGTTTCGTCGTCGATGCGCTATGCTGCAACACAACATTATAGTATTTCAGTTTTGCAGGCCAGTATGGAGTAGATGGCTAGAGTTAGCAGTACTTTGTGGAGAACTGAGTATAGATGAAAAAGTAGTAAAAGCAGCGAAAGAAGAAGTAAAATGGATACCACAGGGATTTGATTGGGTGGATCCACTGAAAGACCAGCAAGCACAGCAAATGGCAGTAAGAAATGGATTTAAGAGTCGAGCAGAAGTAGTATCAGAAATGGGTTACGATGTAGAAGAAATTGACCAAGAAATAGCAGAAGATCAAAAGCGAGCTAATTCTTTTGGACTTTGTTTCGATTCTGATGTTAATCATAAAAGGGAAGGAAGGTGATGTGGATAAATAAACCAGTAATGGTAGAGAGAAGAAGCTTTGAACTACTATCATTATATAACAGCAAACAACCTATCTTTAAGAACTTAAAGCATTTTCATATAAACCCAAAAGGAATAGCAATAATACGTATTTATGGAGTTTTGACAAAAAAAACAGAAGCTTTTGATCATATTTTAGATATGACTTCGTATGAAAATATTCATGAAGAGATAGAGAGTGCTTTAGGAGATAAAAGCATAGAGACGATTCTACTTGACATAGACAGTCCAGGAGGGGAAGTAAACGGTGTCTTTGATCTAGCTGATTTTATTTATGAATCAAGAACAAAAAAGAGAATTATTGCAATAGCAAATGATGATGCATATTCTGCTGCATATGCTATAGCTTCTAGCGCTGAGAAGGTATTTGTGAGCAGAACTTCTGGTGTGGGCAGTATTGGAGTAATAGCAAGTCACATAGATCAAAGTAGGTTTGATGAAAGGCAAGGTATTAAGTACACCACAATCTTTGCTGGTAGTCGAAAGAATGATTTAAACCCGCATGAGCCAATGACGTCTGAAAGTTTAGAAAGCTTACAAAAAGAAGTAGGAAGACTATATGAAATGTTTTTGCAGCTAATAGCAAGAAACAGAGGTCTTTCAATGGAAAAGATTCGATCAACAGAAGCAGGTCTATATTTTGGCGGGAAAGCAGTAGAGATAGGTCTTGCAGATGGAGTTACAACATTTTTTGAATTTATCAACAATCATAAAAGTAGGAGTGTTAGTATGACAACTATTGAGGAAAGCTACGAGAACTGTCGTAGAGAAATTTTAGAGATAATAAGATTATGTAATGTATCAAAGATGCCAGAAAAGATAGGAGAATTTATAGAGCAAGGCGTAAGTGTTGAGCAAGCACGGGAAGTTTTAATGGAGTTACTTGCAGAGCGAACGAAAAAGACAGAGATACTGAGTGCAATACCGCGGAATTCGCAGGAAGATTTGATGACACAGGTAGCGAAAAGTCGGTGCATTTAAATTTTATAACCGCCATATATAGTGCTCTGCGGTAAATAAGTGTCCAAAATGCGCCATAATGGCTAATTATAAGGTAATAACCGCGGTGTATAGCAGTTATAAACACGGCTGTAAAAAATAAAAAAAGGAGAGAAAAAGACATGATAAGTATAACTGAAGGAAATAATTTAGGCGATCTTCTGAAATATGAAGTGTCCAACCTATATTCAAGAGACCAAATAACAGTAGCTAAAGGTCAAAATCTTAAGCTTGGTGCAGTAGTTGCCAAAAAGACGGAAGATGGTTTTATTAGAGTACTTAATCCTGCTGGAACAGATGGCACACAAACAGCAATAGGTGCAATAGTAAGTGATGTAAATGCGACAGAAAATGCCAAAGCAGTAATTATTACTCGTGGTGCAATACTAGCAGATCATGCAGTTGTGTGGCCAGCAAATATCACTGAAGAACAGAAAGCTGAAGCAATAAAGCAACTTGAAGCACGAGGGATCATTATCCGCAAGGGAGCTTAAAAAAACTATTAAAAATATAAAAGGGGGAAAAGAAAAAATGCAAAATCCATTTACAAATACAGCATTTAGCATGACGGCGCTAACAAATGCGATAAATATATTGCCGATAAATTATGGACGTGTTGAAAATTTAAACTTGTTTCCAAATAGGTCAGTAAGATTTAGACATATCACCATAGAAGAACATAATGGAGTTTTAAGCCTGTTGCCAACACAAGTTCCAGGAGCACCAGCAACAGTAGGAAAAAGAGGAAAAAGAAAGGTAAGAACGTTTACGATTCCACATATTCCACATGATGATGTAGTGTTACCAGAGGAAGTACAGGGAATAAGGGCATTTGGATCAGAGAGTGAACTTAAAGCGCTGGCAGATGTAGTAACGGATCATTTGCAGCTAATGAGAAACAAACATGCAATAACGTTGGAGCATTTGAGAATGGGAGCGCTGAAAGGAATAATTTTAGATGCTGATGGGTCAGAATTATTAAATCTGTACAACGAATTTGAAATAACACCAAAAGTAGTAAATTTTGCACTGGGAACAGCAACAACAGATGTAAAACGTAAGTGTCTGGAAGTATTGAGGCACATAGAAGATAATCTAAGTGGTGAATATATGACCGGGATTCATGCCTTGGTAAGTCCTGAGTTTTTTGATGCACTCACTTCTCATGCTAAAGTAAAAGAAGCATATGAAAGATGGCAAGAAGGAGCAGCGCTAAGGAATGATATGAGATCAGGATTTACGTTTTGTGGAATCACGTTTGAGGAATATAGAGGGCAAGCAACTGATCCTGAAGGAACCGTAAGAAGGTTTATAGAAAGAGATACAGGGCACTGTTTTCCAGTAGGAACAGCGAGCACATTTACAACATATTTTGCACCAGCAGATTTTAATGAAACGGTAAACACACTAGGACAACCGCTTTATGCAAAACAAGAGCCAAGAAGATTTGATAGAGGGACCGATTTACATACGCAGTCAAATCCTCTGCCAATGTGCCATCGTCCGGCCGTTTTAGCGAAAATAGTAACAACATAGTAGGGTCCCCACATAGAAAACTCTATTTATGACCTTAAAAATATACCATAAAAATATAAGATATGCAATATGTTTAAAATAATATGTAAAGACTTTTAGAAAAAATGGTATGCAGAAAAATATAAAGAGATTATTTAAAGATTGTTTTGCCCATTTAGGAGAGTTAGCTTTGTATGAGTCGAAAAATAAGGCGTACATGGTACAAGTATTAAAGCAAGAGCCAGATAAATTATACGAGATTGGTGAAGGGCAATTTGTAGGAGAAACTTTAGTGTTGGAAGTAAGTGCGTTTGATGTACTGCAGCCAATTGTAGGAGATATTTTTGTTATAGGTGACCGTAAATATAAAGTATATTCTCCACCGCTGCAAGATAATTCAGGAATGGTATGGAAAATTCGAGCGTCAGGAGTATAAATGCGTATTAACACCGGTAGTATTATACAAAGTATAGATGCTGAAAGGAAAAAAGTGGAAAAAGCGACAGTGAGTGCATTAAACAAAACAGCAATATGGCTAAAATCAAAAGCAGCTAAGGAAATCAGTGAGGAAAAGAAGGTAAAATTAAGTTTGATAAGAAAGAGATTAAGAATTTTTAAGGCGAAAACTAGCAGATTAGAAGTGTTAATTAGAGCAAATCTCTATGACATTAAAGCATCGGCAATTGGCAAAATACAAAAAACAAGAAGAGGATCGAAAGTAGGAAAGCATGAGTTTATAGGAGGATTTGCAGCAGTTATGCCAAAAGGAAATAGCGGTATGTTTAAACGTGAAGGAAGGGCAGCATTGCCAATAAAGGAAGTTAAGTTGCCACTAGAACCTGAGGCTTCAAGGATAATAGGGAATCTTGTTAATTATGAGGTTGAGAAAGTATTTACAAAATTTTTTGAACGTGAATTAAGTTATATTACAGGAAGTGTATGAATTTTAAAGATTTGCATAACGCAATTTGCACCACACTGAAGAAAGAAATACCAGCAATACAGACATGTGAAATTTATCCATCGATAAGAAAGGAATTAGTAGCGCCAGCGGTGTTTGTGGAACTTAGCGGATTTGAAAAAGGACATGATCCTGGAACAGAAGAATTAGCGCTGAAAGCAAGATTTGAAGCGAGGATTGTGATTGATAGCACAATAGAAAATGCAGCTATTATTGTCAGGTCATTAGCAGCAGAAGTAGCAAAAGTAGTAGATAAAAATACTTGGAACGTAAAAAATGTTTCACCAGGAGAATTTATCTCTGCAGAAGTTGACGAATTTAGACCTGAATTAGATGCATATCTTGTGTGGATGGTAGAATGGGTGCATACAATACACGTAGGGCGATCTATTTGGAAAGAAGGAAAATTTATGCCACACAAAATAGAAATCGGTGAAATAAATGTTAGAGAATAATTTTGCGATTGCAGAATTACAGAGGAAATTAGCCAATATTGTCCGTATAGGAGTTGTAAAAGAAATAGATTGTGAAAAAGCAAAAGTAAGAGTGAAAATAGGAGAATTTTTAACAGATTATTTACCATGGATAACAAGCAAAGCAGGAAAAGATAGAAATTGGTCTCCACCAGATATCGATGAACAAGTAATGGTATTTTCTCCTCTTGGTGAACTATCATTAGGAGTGGTATTAGGAGGAATATATCAGGAAAAATACTCTGCACCAGAGGATAAAAAAGAAATAAATAGTGTGAAGTTTCAGGATGGAACAAGATTGTTATATGATCAAGAGAAGCATCATTTAGAGATTGAAGTAGTAGACAAAATAACACTGAAAGCTGGGGAATCGAGCATAGAGATGACGAAGAGCGAAATAAAACTGAAAGCAGATAGAATAAACCTTAATTAAATGAATAAATCGGTTGTACGAGTAGGAGATTATTGTGTAGAAGTAACACCGCATTTTTGCATTAGTGGTAGTAACAATGTTTCTGTAAATGGTAAGCCAATGTGCAGACAAGGAGACAAATTTAGTGAAGGAAGAGCATTAACTGAAGGATCAAAAACAGTGTTTGCAAATGGGTTTGGAGCGGGAAGAGTAGGAGATATAGTTTCATGTGGGTTTAAAGTAATAAAAGGCAGTGAAAACGTGTTTGCAGGCTAAAAATGAAAGGGATGGACTCCAAAACAGGAAAAGAATTAGAAGGAATAGAACATCTGAAACAATCAATAATTGATATACTGACCACTCCTATTAACAGTAGAGTAATGAGGAGAGATTATGGGTCAAGACTATTTGAATTAGTAGATAAGCCAATAAATAGAGATTTAACTTTGGAAATCTATTCAGCAGTAGCAGAAGCTCTACAAAGGTGGGAGGAAAGATTTAAGCTAGAAAAAGTAAAAATGACAGAGGTGAAAGAAGGAAAAGTAACGCTTGACCTAGAAGGATTATACGTACCAAGTGGGAAAAACATTCGCTTTATAGTATAAAGATGCAGCAGACTAACATTATTGAGCGACTGAACTTCGAAGAAATTCTGTCTCGGATGAAGGAAGAGTTAGTGAAGTGTGATGCAAGTTTTACAGCATTAGTAGAAAGTGACCCAGCGATGAAGGTATTAGAAGTAGCAGCATGGAGGGAATTGTTACTAAGACAAAGAATAAATGAATCAGTAAAGAGCAATTTACTAAAATTTGCAATGGGAGAAGATCTTGATAATTTAGCTGAGTTTTATGGAGTGGAGAGGCAAAAAGAAGAAGATGATGAACGATTTAGAAAAAGAATTAAAGCAAAGATAGTAGGCTCAAGCACGTGTGGAAGCAAGGAGTATTATAGGTATCATGCACTGTCAGCAGATAGTAGAGTAAAAGATGCATTAGTAGAATCACCTATACCAGGAAAAGTACAAATTTCAATCTTATCAACACAATTATCCACAACTGGCATAGTATCAGAAGAACTACTTAAAATTGTAAAAAAGCAGGTTACTAGAGATGATATAAGGGTTTTAACCGATACATTAACAGTGATAGGTTGCAATATTACGGAAATAGATATTCACAGCAGAATGAGCATAAGTCCTGTGATATCGAAGGAGGAAATCAAGAAGCAGTTTATTAAGAAGTTTGAATTAGCAAAAAGATTAGGATGGAATGTTACAAGATCTTGGATAATAGCAAACCTATTTGTAGAGGGTGTAGAAAACGTAGAATTAATCGAGCCAAAAGAGGATGTTGTAGTATTGGGGAATGAGTGTGCAGTGCTTGGCCACGTCAAGTTAGATAGGATTTAAAACGTATTTTTTTGTTTTGTGGAATCGTACCAGTGAGGGGATTGCGTTCAATAAGTGGTTTAAGGTTTACTGGATAAAAATGCCCAATGTTAGGGAGACGAAAGTATTGATTTTCTTCCAGAAGTTGTAACTTATTTTTTAAAGTATGGATAGTATGGTCAAATATTATGGAAAGTGTTTTCGATATTAAGAACATCTTTATTTTTGATCAGTTCTGAAATGATCTCTTGCTTACTCATAAGCTACCTAAATAAAGGAAATTAAAGCAACTTGAAAGAAAAGACAAATGAAAAGTTTATTACCGCCAAACGCAACAAAGCAAGAAAAAGCGCTGGTTAATGCAATAGATTATAAGGTTGATCCGAGCTGTATCAGAGGATTTAAGTTTAGTCTTAAAGAAGAAACATTGCCGTGGTTAGTTGAAGAATATGGATTGGGGGAAATTCTACGTTGGATAAGGGATAAAAGAAAAGCCGTAGTAGAAGGAGTAAAATTTCAAAGACTGAGAGGAACTCCAGCATCACTAAAAATAGCACTAAAATGGGCAAATATAGAAGATATTAAAATTATCGAAGAACCACCTGGTAAACATTTTTTTGAGTTGCAAGTAGGGATAAAAGAGGTACCAAATGACTTCTTCGTAGATGCAGTAGTAGAGCTGGCAAAACTATTACTGCCTGTAAGATCCAGATTGATGAGGATTTTTAACGATTATTATAATGCGCAGAGATTTATATTGGATGAGAGTTTATTTGGAGATCTTCTTTCTGATTATTCAGGGGTAAAAATAGAAAAAGATGGACCAGTGTTATCATTTGGAAGAGTAAATTTTTTCAGGTCTAGTGGTCCAGTTATTAGGATTATAGAAAACTATCTACGCGATCATTATGAACGAGCTTTAAGCAATGATATATATCGCCTAGATGTAGCAATCCTTGGAGAAACCGAGCCTCACACAAAGAATTATAACGGTATTTATGAAAGAAATCATTTGTGGTACAACTTAAAAGCACTATATCCATTACCACAGAGTTTATTACCATCGATTAAATTTGCAAAAGCGCAGATAGTATTATCAGACAGTTGGGATTTAGGAGACATAAATACGTGCTTTCCAGTTAGTAGCGTAGAAGAAAGAGGAAATAAATTTGTATTGGGAAGCGATAAACTTTCAGGGCAATATTGGAATTTAAAACACAAGCCAATTTTAGAAAGATTTAGCGTTACTCACAACTATAAAGCAAAAAATTATACAGATCAGAAGGTCAGAAAATATGTTTTAGCAGAACACAACGTTTACTATAAAAATGATTTAGAGCAAAAAGACTCAATACACGAATTAGAAAATTACATTTTAGTATTTTACCCAGGAGTACTAAAGTGGCATGAACATCGACATTTGCACAGAAGTTGGAAAAATAGTCAAGTAATATCTCTAATAAGTTAAGTACTTATATTTAGATCCTCATATATTATATTAACAATAGTTTAAAGTGTATGAAATAAAAAGAAAAGGACTTGCTTTCTTATGCTAAAAAGGACATGAATTAAATAGCAGCAGGTAAACATAAGAAATTTATCTGGCGCTAGAAAAGCTAATTTTGTGAGGTAAGTATGAAGTTTAGCGAAGAAAAGAGAGAATCTTTTAGTAAGTTTTTTAAAGAAGTATCAAGTAACGGGTTTAAAAACATTAATAAAAGAAATGAAGAAGGAGAGACGATATTGCACCAAGCAGTAGAAATCTCTGATTACAAAACAGCGAGGTTATTAATAAAAAAAGGGGCAGAGGTAAATGCAAGAGATAAAAATGGTTATACACCACTACACTGTGCAGTATTTGCGAAAAGCTTAGAAAATGTAAAAGTGCTGCTAAGGGAAGGAGCAGAAGTAAATGCCACTCAATATGTCACTGGATGTACGCCACTACACTCTGCATGCAAAATAGGAGGAGCAGGAGTTGAAATAATAAAAGAGCTAGTAAAAGCAGGAGCTGAGGTTAATCAACTGAATAAATATGGTGCAACACCAATGTATTACATTTGGGAAAGTGAAAAGTATCGTCTATGTGATAGCAAAGAGAGTGAAAGGGCGAGTAAATTTCTGAGAGAAAAAGGAGGAATAACAAAAAGTAGAGAACTGACGTGCTATGGAATAGAGAGGATAGTGGAAGAAATAGCAGACATGCTGAATGGGAGCTATATGCCGGAGCTAAAAATAATAGAGATAGAAGAAATAAGAAAGAGAGACAAATCACTAATAAAGGAAGAATGTGAAAATTTAGCAAGCAAAATAATGAGCCAAGTAAATGAGATGATAGATGAGGTGGTGAAAAGGAGGGCTTAGAAAAGGGATTTAAATTCAAAGAAAAGGTGAGGTAGGTCATGAGTAAAAAAGGAAAAGAGGAGTCACTATTAGAGAACTCATATAAAAATATTTATGCAAGAGACAAGAATGGAAGAACAGCTCTACATTATGCAGTAGAGGTAAAAACAGTGGAGTTATTAGTCGAAAAAGGAGCGAATGTGAATGCTAAAGATATAGAAGGATACACAGCACTGCACCTAGCGGTAACGGAGAAACGTCTAGAAATCGTGAGGGAATTGATAAAATCAGGAGCAGACGTAAATGCTGAGGAATATGGAAATAAATGCATACCTCTACACCTTGCGTGCATGGTAGGTGAAAAAGAAATAGTGGAGGAGCTAGTGAAAGCTGGAGGAGAAATAGAGCAAGCGGATAAATTTGGAATGACAGCAATGGATTATAGTAAAGAAGTAACCGAGGTATTAAAGAAAGAAACAGACAGAATTGAAAAGTTATTTATGAAAGGCTAAAAATATGGAGGAAGAAATAGAAAAGAAAGTAATGAATTTAGAGAGAAAACCTTTGGGTGAGCTGAGAAAAACGTGGAAGAAGGTATTTGGGGAAGAGGCGCCTAGATACTCAAAGAAATATCTGATACCAAGATTAGCTTATAGAATGCAGGAAAAAGCGTATGGAGAAATGTCAAGAAAGGGGACAAAAAGACTAGAGTATCTGGCAGATCGGCTAGAGAAGGGAAAAAGAATAAGTAGTGACAAACTTCCAGTAGCAGGAACAGAGCTAATATTAGAGAGAGGAGAAGAGACGCATGCGGTAATGGTAACAGATAAGGGTTTAATCTACAGAGAAGAGTTTTACACGTCATTGTCAGCAGTAGCCGGAAAAATAATGGGAATGAGTTACAATGGGCCGCTCCTATTTGGTTTGCGTGATCAAAAGGGAAGGGAAAATGTGTAAAGGGATAAGATGTGGAATATATACGAGAAAGTCAAATGAAGACGGTCTAGAGCAGAAGTTTAACAGTTTAGATGCGCAACGAGTAGCATGTGAGAAGTACATAAAGAGCAAAGAAGGCTGGGTAGCATTGGCCAAAAGGTACGACGATGGAGGTTTCTCAGGAAAGAATTTAGAAAGACCAGCAATAAAGGAATTATTTGAAGATGTAAAAAAAGGAGAAGTAGATTGTGTAGTAGTATATACGCTAGATAGATTATCAAGGGAAACAAAAGACAGCATCGAAGTAACATCATTTTTTAGAAGACATAGAGTAAATTTTGTAGCAGTAACGCAGATATTTGACAATAATACGCCAATGGGAAAGTTCGTACAAACGGTGTTATCAGGAGCCGCACAACTAGAAAGAGAAATGATAGTAGAGAGGGTAAAAAATAAAATAGCAACATCAAAAGAACACGGACTATGGATGGGAGGAACTTTGCCGTTTGGGTATGATGTAAAAGATAAAGAATTAATAATAAATGAGAAAGAAGCAAAAATAGTAAAGCATATATTTGCAAGATATTTGGAGCTGAAGTCAATGGCAGAGTTGGCAAGAGAGTTAAATAGCCAAGGGTACCATACGAAATCAGATATCTTTAAAAAAGCGACGGTGAGAAGAATAATAACAAATCCAATATATATGGGAAAAATACGGCATTATGAGAAAGAGTATGAAGGAAAACATGAAGCAATAATAGAGGAAGAAAAATGGCAAAAAGCGCAGGAATTGATAAAGAATCAACCATATAGAAAAGCAAAATATGAGGAAGCGCTACTTAGGGGAATAATTAAGTGCAAGAGTTGTAATGTGAACATGACGCTGACATACTCAAAAAAAGAAAATAAAAGATATCGATATTACATATGTAACAATCACTTAAGGGGAAAAGGTTGTGAATCAATAAACAGAACTATAGTAGCGGGAGAAGTGGAAAAAGAAGTGATGAAGAAAGCTGAACAGCTATATGAAAAATGGGGAAAAAAAGCGGAAGAGTGGAAAAATTTAAGTTTTGGAAAACAGAAAGAAGTAGTGAAAAAGTTAATAAAAGGAGTAATGGTAAAAGAAGATGGAATAGAAATGGGTTCGGAGGATAAGGTGGAATTTATACCAATAATGAAGAAGAAAGGAAATAAATGTACAGTGATTGAGCCAGAAGGTAAAACAAACAATGCGTTACTGAAAGCAGTGGTAGGAGCCCACCTATGGAAACGTCAGCTAGAAGAGGGAAAATATGCAAGCGTAGGAGAGCTAAGTGCCAAAATTAATATAGGTACAAGACGTATACAACAAATTTTAAGGTTAAATTATTTAGCACCAAAGATCAAAGAAGACATAGTAAATGGGAGGCAGCCAAAGGGTTTGAAGTTAGTTGAATTGAGGGAAATACCAATGCTGTGGAGTGAGCAGATGAAGAAATTTTGCAAATTAGCGATTTAAAAATCACACGATTAATACTTTACTAATACAAATTAGCTACATAAGAGATACAAAGAAAAAAATAATATGAGAAAACTAATTACCGGAAAAACTAATGAAGCAGATATAACCTATGAGTTGCCATTTGATCAAGATCAGTTAACAAGCAAAGATAAAAAGGAGCTTTTTAAGCTATTAAAAAGGATACAAGAGGGTAAAAGTATCAGTGAAAAAATTAGTAAATCCTTTCATGATACACGAAAGATTCCGTGGATACTAATAGTTGATATATATGAACGTAGAAGAGACGTATTCACACTATTACATTATGCTAGATTTTGCAAGAATAAGCAAGCTGAGAATGATCTTTTAGAAGAAGCTAAAAAACATGGGCTTTTTAAGGAGTTTAATCGTACGAAAATAGTCTCGGACTACTTAGGAAGTCATGGAGAATTAATACGTACATATAGTACTGTTAAAGATGGTGTAGTAAGGGTAGAAGGTTTTGAGCCTTGGGATGATAAGGAAGTGATGAATCCAAATATGACAAGTGACAAAGAAGAAAAAAACTCGTTAATAGAAACTATTATGGAAGGATCAGTGGCTTATAATATTTCAGAAGATATTGAAGAAGTTTCGGATAAGAATAAAGAAAATTTTTATGGAGAACAACAAGAAGAAACCGCAGAAACTGGCACTCAGCCGTGCAAGAAGATTAATAATGGTGAAGATTATGAAAGGAATGAAGAAAATCAAGGGAATTTCGCTAACTCAGGAAGAACGGTGGTAAAAGAGCTGAATGCTTTAAGAATCTTTTCTTCTAACCCTTGTGTTAACGATAAATCTTTCAAAATTGCAGATGAAGAATCATCAACAAAAGCAATGCAACGGAGAGCGATTCTGACTGGTGCCGTTGGGGTGGTGCTACTGGTAAGTGGTATTGTATCACATATTATGAAAATGCCTACTATAGGAACAGTTGGAGTGATTGCTGGATTGGCATGCATAAGCTTTGCGTTGTACAGTACCCTAGAACCGAGTACAAAGCTAGAGAAGGTAGAAGAGCTCTTCCGATCCAACGCAAGAGAACATTCCTAAAAAACACAGATATTAAAATAATTTCCTAAGAAATACTTCTAATTTACTAACCAAGTACTAAACCTGCTGCTATTTTCCTCAAGGCAATCCATCAACTTAATAGGTATATTGTTTACACTACTCATCTTCGTAGTCAGGATATTGTGGAGGAGCCTCTCCTTGCTTTTTAGTAACTTTTGGATATCTTGTTCCAGCTTCTGCTTCAATAATGCCACAACATTCTACTAAAAATTCCCAATTATCGCCATAATCAAAAAGAAAAATCATTTTTTTATCTGGCTCAAAAACCTTGTAGATATAAGAATTTTTGACGCTTTTTTCATTAGGCATAAACTATAATCAGTATTATAAAATAAAGTGTATACTTCATTACTTTCATAAATATCGTTTATGTTACTATAAAAACCAAATTAATGATCTAACTCAAAACTAAAGACCTTTATGATAGTTTCTGCAAATTTATAAAGACAGCTTTCAATTCCATCTCACGGTAGATTTTTTTGTCTAGAGAAACTTTAAATAAGTATACTTTCTTTTTCTTATCCACTTAATTTATCTTTAACTTACATTAAATTAACCAATAGCAAAAAAACAACACAAGTCAAACATAACCTTACCCACATATCTTACCCTATTCGGACTATTAGGAGAAATGCTATACTTTAGAAAAAGCTTAACTGAACTTTCATTCGTTCTGACAACACATACTTACTTTTAATGACCGATGATATGGTCGTTGCTGGAAATAGGCGTTCTTAGGCCTTGAAGATGACTGTTTACTTTCGGCAAATCGTCTAAATCATGCTCTATTTTTTGTGTTTCCATCTCAAATTTAAATCCCAATTTTTCACAGAATTTTTGAAAGTATTCTCTAATAATAGAGAGCAAGTTTCTATCTCCTTCTTTATAATTTTTTAATTCCTTGGGAACAGTGAGTGATAATTTACCGTCTTTATAGGTTACACCATCTTTTCCATCTTGAGACTCAAGTGTAAATTCCAGTGAGGTGGATAGACCACATATTTTTTCCCCTGGATTATCAAATTTGATTACAGGTATTTCCATATCAGACTTTACTCTTATGTTATTATGGTCAGTGTAATCAATATTCATTACTTTGTCAGGGTCTTGCGTTGTTAATCGATAATTGCTAAGTGCAGAGTGATATTCAATAAATATACCTGCTAAGTATCCTGCTTGATTACAATTAGTAACTAGTTCTTCTAAGATAGGGGCACTCGGAACTTCTGCTTCAGCATATTTAAACATTTCCTTAAAAACTTCCTTTACAAATGGTCGGTAGTTCTTATTCTCATCTCCTACTTTGAGTAATAGATGCATATGCTCTCTTCCAGCATTGTAAAATCTCTCAAAATCTCTACCGTACGAATTGGTTTTCTGATAATCAGGAATTTCAGGATTTTCACAATGACTTTCCCACAATTCACTTAACGCGTTATATGCAAGTTCTTTTTCAAGATCCTTAAGGACTGAATTAACAAAAGCCCTGCCATGATCTTTATCTATTTCTCTTTGTTTTTTGCTTGCGGCTTCAGCGCTATATATATCATAACTATTAAAAAGGTTGCTTTTGCGATATTTCGCTCCTTCCATTAACACAGAGGTTAAAACTGTATCTATAATCTTTCCATTAATAACAAAGTTCATTCTTGGAAGATCGAAATACATTGTTTCACCAGAGTGTGCTGATTTATTGCTCTCGCCAGCCTTTAATTTACTAAAGCTAAATTCTTTAATTTTAACCTTCAACGTAACTATTGGATTTGCTTCTGTCATAGTCCGTACTTATTAAAGCCCCTAAACTTGATTATAACATAAGAACCATTAATAGATTATTAACAACACCTAAACGCAACAAAGGCCTTACACCATCTGTACAACAAATACGCAAAGACAATAGAACTTTATTATATTCTATCTATAATGATTCAAAATAGCAAGCCTCAAACTAGAAGCCTGCTACCACTTACTGGTTACTTTACATCAATCTTCTTGATGTGTTTCTCTGACTTAGGTATGGTTACATGTAATACTCCATCTGAAAAACTAGCAGATACTTTATCTCGCTCCACATTTACTGGAAGCTGAATAGACCTATAGAAAGAGCCATAGTACCTTTCTCGATGATAAAACTGCTTATCTTTTGACTCGTTATCACATGTCTTTTCACCCTTCACTATTAAGCTATCGCCAGATATACTAATATCTATGCTTTCTTTGGAAATACCTGGTAACTCTAATGAGAGGCAATAGCTTTCCTTTGTTTCATAAAAGTCACAAGCTGGTAATAGACTGTTGCTTCTTCTGGAAAGCTCTGGATTCCATCCTGTAAAGAAGCTATCAAATATGTCATCAACGGCCCTTTGTAACCCTCTTACACTAAAGTTATCACGGTTATTGTTTTTATTTGAATGAACTATATTACTCATGTTGTACCTCCTTTCACTAATATGTGCATTATGTAATCATTCCACTTGTTAGTTTCAATACCTTATACCAAATATCATAAATAAGTAGGCAAATAACTCACAGAACAAATAGTTTTGATCGAACTTTCCGTAATATTACGAATGAATGCACATATAGTATCCTCCAATAAACTAATACCAATTCCTAAAAATAAATAGACAAATAAAGAAAAATTTCTAAAATAGAACAATTTAAGAATTAGTGAGGAGTTATGGCAGGAAAAAGTAAAGCAATAGGAGAAGAATGATATAATAAGTGTAACCTGGAATTAAAGAAGCACGGAATAAGAGGAGAGATAGGAAGAAGATTACAGGCAATAATATCTGGAAAAGAATATGGAATAACAAAAGTTGCTCAAATATACCGAATTACTAGAACTACATTGATGAAGTGGATTACAAGATTTAAGGAAGGAGGAGTCGATGCGTTTAAAATACAACCAGGACGTGGAGTAAAGCCGAAGTTGAGCTACAAGCAGCAAGAAGAAATTAAAAATGTCATAGCAGAAGAAGGAGCCAACCTAACGGCTAAGAAATTAAAAATCATAATTGAGAAAATGTTTTCTATTGAGGTAAGTAAGTCTACAGCACATGGACTGATGCAAAAGTTAGGTTTTTCGTATATTACTCCAAGGCCTGTGCACAATAAACAGGATAAAAATAAACAAGAAAAGTTTAAAAAAAAATCTTAATGAAACTATTGTCACGTATCCCGAAAAAGAGCTATTTTTCTTCGATGAATCGCGGTTTGGCACACATTCAAAGATTGGACACGGGTGGTTTAAAAAAGGCATTAGGACACAGGTTAAGGTGAAATTAGGTAGGCAAAACTTTTATCTCTATAGTGCAGTTAATCCTAGAAATGGAGAGACTTCTAGTTTATTCGCACCAAACGTCAATACTGATTGTATGAATATATTCCTTGAGCAGATGTCACAATATTTAGGAACAAGGGAGGCATTTCTTATTGTGGATTGTGCAGGATGGCATAGATCCAAAGGTTTAAAAATACCACAAAATATTACCTTAATCTACTTACCTCCATATTCACCAGAGTTAAATCCAGTAGAGCGTTTATGGCAATATTTGAAAGACAATCTCATTAAAAATAGAATATATGACTCTGTTAGTTTATTGGAGGATACTATATGTGCATTCATTCGTAATATTACGGAAAGTTCGATCAAAACTATTTGTTCTGTGAGTTATTTGCCTACTTATTTATGATATTTGGTATTATACCTAAATTTTGGATTAGTGATAAAAAAGCTAGAGGAAGAATGGACTATGGATTTGTCGAATTGGACTTTGAATACTTGATATCTTCTTTCCAGATAGATTGAAAACGAAGTTGTATAAAAAATGCTGCTTTGAATGGTTATTTTTGAAATATTTGAGCCTGATTTTTAAATTCCCCTTTCATTTACTAACTGATTGCAATAAGCTTCTTTCATAAAGCTAGATGGAACATATGATTTTTCTATTGTACAATCTGACTGTTTCATAGTTTTAGCTAACTCTTCAGAAACGTCACTGTTTATTTCAAAATAACCATCTTCTATGCCTATAGAAACATTTTTTCCTCCTAAAAGACAGCTCCCCCCTAAACTTGATTTATCCTCCAACTTACTAAAACGTGCTATGCTTTCTTCGTTGGCGAGCTTTACTTCTATTTTATTATTATCTCTATCACTAGTAGATAAATAAACACTGACCTTCCCAAAGTAAGTAGTAAAAGACATTTCAATTCTACCCTCCGAAATGTCGGTGTAATTCCTAACTCCTTCTTCATTTTCAACTCTAACTATACTTTCTCCAACTTGAAGCATACCAATTTCCAGACCTAAATTTTTAGCTTTTTTATTGTTGAATATTCTTGCAACTTCGACAACACTATCTTTTGGATATTTTATACAAAAGTGTCCATTGTCCATCTCTAACTCAAAATCATGATCATCAGTTTTTACACTTACGTCTACGATACTTTTGTACACCAAGTCCTTAAGTTCTAAAAGTATTTTTTCTCGTTGATCTAGAGCGTATCTATCTGAGCAAATTATGTTCACGAAATCGCCATGTTCTTCATCGCTAAATCTATTTAAAGACGCACCTCTTGATACTATTTGCAATATCTTTTTCTCATCTAAAAATCCATAAATTCGGGTAGTATCGTAAGAAAAATATAGCTTTTGCAATGTATCAATTATGCGATCCACTAAAGATATATTAGCTTTATACGGAAGAGTGAACATTACTCTTTGTTTCAGCGCCTCGCTTACAATTTTATCAAGTCTTTTATTGCACTCTTTATAATCCTCTTCATTACCATAGTTACCCAAAGCATCCAATTCATCATGAATATTATCTATTTTTTGCCAAATACTTTCATATTTTTCTCTTTCTCTTTCTCTTAATTTTACTTTTGCTAAGGAAAAAGAATCTTTTTTACGTATTATGTTTGCATTGTAGACTAGTTGACCGTAGGTCCTACCAACAATTTCATCATAATCAAAGCAATAGCTAACATTATAGTCACTTTCACTAGTTGATTCCTGATCATTGCTACTTTCATCGTCATCTTTATTCCATACTTCAATATCGTAATCAGTGTTTTCAAGGTTTTTGTCTTCACTTGTTCGATAATCTTGATTGTTTTCTACTTTTTCGTACAGCCAGGTTGATTTTTGATCATCGCTACTTTCATCGTCATCTTCATTCCATACTCCAATGTCGTAGTTAGTATTTTTAGGTTTTTTATCTTCACCTGTTTGATAATCTTCTGCTTCTCTATATAGCCATATTGATTCCTGGTCATCATTATCATTGATACGCCTCATTTCCACTTTTGTTGTAGACTGAGGTCTTACTATTTCTTTTCTTACGTTTTCTTTGTTTAATTCATCTTCAAGAGACACTTCATTACTAATATAGAAGTTTTTCTGTTTTAAACTCTCATTTTCATTCTGCAATGAACTAAATTCTGCAAACAGTTCTTCACGCTCTGATAAATAAACATAGAGCTGGCCTATTACATCATTAAGTTCCTTATCTTTTTCTAATATCTGGTTTTCATAATTACTCTTCAAATCCTCTATACTGTCTACCAGCACTACACTTTCTTTTCTTAGTCTACTTGAGTTAGATTCAACCAAATTTAACCTTTGCTGTAACTCTTCATTTTTTTTGTCTATCATCTGTATTTCACTCTTCATATCTTCTAATTTGCTGTCCAAGTTCCCTATTATGTCATTTTTATTCTTCACGTCCAATAATACTTTTTCTATTTCTTGTTTTAGCTGTTCAATTTCTTGGCCATTTTTAGTTAATTCTCTTGTTTTTCTTTGTAATTGAGCTTCAAGCTCTTTAATTTTCTTTTCTAGGATCTGATTTTTCTTGCTGAGCTCACTCACTTCTTGATCATACTCTTCCGCTATACCTTTATAGCATTCCAAGAGCTTTTCATTTTTCTTGAGATCAAAGTTTTCTTGTTGCAGCCTTTCTATTTCACCATCTGAATTATCTATTACTTGGTTACCCTCACTACCAATCTCAAATATCTCTTCAGAAGTAATCGTAAAATCTTTAAATACGCAAGGCAAAGTAGTGTCTTCAAGGTTATTACTATCAAATGAGTTATATTGTACTACCTGCCTTGAACTAGGCATACTTATACCTTTCTATTAACAAAGGCACACAATGCATTATATTTACTATATACGCAACTGATTTAAACATAATTTATTTACTAATTCATATTGTGAATTTTTATAAAATAGGTTTATATGCAAAATATTATAATAACGTTAAAGCACGTAGCTAATACCATTATTAGTACAGTATAAAGGGCCTTTTTGCCTGTAATTGAAGAGTTTAAGCAAATTCATAATATACCTCATTTATCTTCTAATAACGAAAATTTGTATCGAAACAGATAAGACCATAAGTATGAAATTCAAAGAGGAATGAATCAGTTAAATCAAGAATAGATGTTGTGTTATAGTAGTGATTATGCTAATTATTGGGTCGTTTGGTTAAAAGGTAATTGTGAAAAGGGGTAAGAATTTGACTGAAGATAAAAAATTAGCATCTGATATTCTAAAAGAGGTTGCAGGTACTGGTACTGCTGATAGTGATAAAGTGACATTGTTTGACATTAAAACAGCTTTACAAGAACGTGGTTTTGGTATTTTAATAATCATCTTCTCCTTGCCGCTATCGGTGCCTATACCGGTTCCACCTGGTTATACAACTATTCTTTCTATACCTTTAATCTTGTTTTCATTACAACTTCTGCTTGGGTTTCATTCTCCCTGGATGCCACGTTGGTTGGAAAGGAAATCCTTTAAACGTTCAACATTAGCCCTTGTGGTTAAAAAAACTTTACCTGCATTAAAAAAAATAGAAAAGTTCATGAAACCGAGAATGTCTTTTATCTTCTGTGGGCCAGGTGAAAAGATTTTGGCATTTATAATGCTGGTTTGCGTATTGGTGATAGCCAATCCGTTTCCGTTGACTCACTTCATTCCAGCAATCGGTACGACTCTTATTTCACTTGGTATTATGAATAAAGACGGGCTTGTCTCGATACTTGGAGTGTTGGTATCCTTGTGTGGAATATTATTTGCTCTTATTGTAATAGTAAAAGGTCCACAGCTTATAATTAGTGCGTTTTCTTTTCTCAAGAGTTTTGCATACGGTTAATCTTGAGCTATTAGCAAATTAGATATTCTATAGAAATACCATGGCAACCAGTGTGGAAGCAAATTCTTTTGTTTACTGTTTGTGTCTCAAAAGCATAAAAAAGTACGTACTGTTGTGAGAACAATTTAAACAAAAGCGGCGTTTTAAAAGTAAAAGCTTGGAATTTTTACAACAAAGTTAGGCAAAACAGTTCATATGTAGATTTAGCGAAAGTAAGGCAATATAGGTGATTTCAGCGTATAATAAAATCACCATATAAAAAAGTTCGTATGTATCGTTTGGAAGACCAATGCATTCCAAAACAAAAAGCTCTCACCACACTTGGTTTTAAACGCTGGAAATGGTTATTTTACTTGAGATCTTAATAATATATTTTGCTAAATTAATATTGATTTACTTGCGGAAGAATTAAGACAAGCTTATGACAAAAATAAAATTTAAAATAAACAAGAGGTCATGTATTTTGACTATTTAAGAGGCTTTTGTCACAAATTATTCAAGCCTAAAAAATTTTTCTAAAATAGTGATTGACAAAATTTAAAGATAGGATATCTTGCCTAAAATAGTATTAAATTACTGTAGTGTATGTTAGGTGTACCAGTTTTCATATTTTTCCATTCATAAAGGGGTAATTATGCTGCGTTCAGATATTCCAAAAGTTTTATTTTCGTCTATTAAAGAGGATGACCCCTATAGAGCATCTAAGCTTTTTCAAATTGAACGCTGGTGCTATGCAAATTGGCGTCTACACCAAAAAAGCGGTCAGAAAGGACGTAATTTTCTTGCACAAGTGCTATCTAGCGAGGATTGTTGGAAAAAAGTAGACAATTTACACGGACTTAAGCTTGATAGGCAAGTAGTAGGCAAAAAATTGATTGCGCAAGGTTCAAATAATCCATTTAGCGCTGAAAAGAGATATGAGATAGCTTGTCGTTATTGCCTAGAAGAGGATATTGTTGCTTTGTTTGAAGAGAGGAAAAATAAACTATCAGCTCAAGGTAAGAGCAGTCTATTGGAGTATTCTCACTTAGTTAAGACTCTATCAGGGAACCTTTTAATAGTTTTTTGGTCACATTTTATCAGTGGTTACATCTCTAAACTAAATTTAGATGGCTGTCATCCATATGAGTACGGGCTTAAGTGTGCTATGAGTTTTAAGCAAGAGCAGGCAGTGGAATTCTTCTGGAATAAAATAAAATCATTACCTGAAAGTGAGATGAGCGAACAGAAAAAGGATGAGATCTTCATGAAAACAGCAGTGTATGCAGCAGGTAGTCGTTGTAATAGTTATCCTGAAATATTCGAGTTTTGTTTCAGCCAGATAAGCCCTGATAAATATCCAGAATTTCTAAAAAGAGACTTAGCTGAAAATGGTTATTATGGTAGTTTAGGCACGCTACAGAGTGCACTTCGCTTTGATCAGTTTCAAAAATTGTTTGACTGCTTAAAGCCAAGTAGTATTTCAGAAGATTATTATTATATTTGGTTGAAATATATAAAAGAATTAGAAAATTATTCAAGGTCTTGTATAGATGAAGGAGTAAATCTTTTTATGTATATGTGGATGAGAGATGGATTTAATAGCCATCGTACCTTATTGTTAAATAAAGAGATGAGAAGTAATTCCGTATTTCAAGGAAGGTTATTAGTACCTCTAATTGATAAAGGTTATATGGTACCAGTATGGGCAATACTAGATAAGGCTAATCCTGATCAAATCAAAGAATTTATGGATTCTAGGCAAGCGGAGTATATACGATCTGTGTTAGAGAAAAGAGATGTTGATTCACTAAATAAATTTTCATCATACGGTAAGCCTAGATCTGAAGAGCCTGCTAGCTTAACTGAGGTTAAATTAAGCAAGGCATGTGAGCAATTAGGTTTGGGTAATTGAGAAGTATTATAAGGCAATTCTATAAAGCAGGTGGTGGTTTCTTGTTACTACTTTAGCTTCTGTCAAAAAGATGTTGCATTATAATACAAATGTTATATACATAAGCCAGCATATGGGTAAAAATAGCTTTTATTATTGATATCTCTAATTGTTATATAATAAGCTTGGTATAGTAGGTTTAGTATAATATAATGAAGGGGGTTTATGTTCAAGATACAATATCCAACAGATCATTTAAAAAAAGAAGGTGTTAATTCAAAGATTACTGAATCATCGGATGAGATAGAATATATAGGGCAAGCTAAAGAATTTCCTCATTTCAAGCGTTATCGGAGATCTGATGTTGATTCCGAAAGTGGAAGTCGGATTAAGAGAATCGATGTTCCAGGAGACGGTAGTTGCTTGTTTTGGTCTGTTACTATGGCTTACTTAATACCCGTCAGAAACGACGATGCTTTATTTCGACAAAGGTATGAAGTACTATTTGGAAATGATGGAACTGTAACCCAAAATTTAGATCATATTAGAGGTTTGGTTCGGAATTTAGGTACTGCGAATTATGATGATACATTTGCAAACTTAGTAAGAAATGTATTTCGCAATCGAGTAGTTGATCACATAAGTTATCATGAAAGCGAGTTTAGAAATTTTGTTGAAGGTGAAAGTGGACTAAGTTTCAAAGATTACTTAGAAAACATGAGAAAACTTAATACTTGGGGAGGTGAACCTGAAATAAGAGCAATGAGTGGGATGCTTAGTGCAACAATTAGTGTTTTTGGTGAAGTGCAACTTCCTTCATATGGTAATGGGGATATTCAAATACAATTATTTCATGTTGGTGCACCAGGTAAACGAAACCATTATAATTTTGGTCTTGAAAGAAGTATTGTTGATAATGATAAAGAGCTTGCAAAAGGCTTAAAAAGAGTCATGGGTAAAGTAAGGCCACAAGACTTTGAGTTAATACAGTTATTAATAGAAGAAGCAGGTACAGAAGTTGGTACAAGCAAGCAAGAAGAGGATTTTAGATCTTTTGAAACAAGATTTCAGTCATTTGTGGATCAGATTCCATCTTATTTACACTCTGTAGAAAAAGCAGGATTTTTTACTCACTTCTTCTTAGGGAGCTTTTCTACTTTGCTGGATACAGGGATTGCAGAAAAGTTAAATATTAAAAAGATTTATTTTAGTTTTGATACTTCGAAAACTTTAAAAGTAGCTATTGTTAAAAATGGTCAAATTGGAAATGCTGAAGACGCTATTAATAATATAGATTTATTTTCCATTTCAGAAGGTAAGCGTGGCCATCAGTTTACTGTTAATGAGTTGGAGAGCATATTAAAGGAGAACATAGCGTCTAAGGGACTGACTGAACAAGATATTGAGAATAGAATTGAAGAGATTAAGAATGAAATTAATGGTAAAATGGAATCTAGATTAGTACAGATCTATAAAGGAAAGGATGGTATTTTTGTTAATATGGAAACTAAAGGGATACTTGATTCTGCTACTAGCAAAGAATTTCATGAAATAGAAAAAGGAGTATGGAGTAATCCAGAAGGTGATATAGAAAAACTTGCTAATTCTGATAAAGAAGCAGCTAAAGAATCTCTTGAGGGAATTCTTAGAGAGATTAGTAAAGTTCATTCTAAATATGAAAACTCATTAACCTATGATAGTAGTGCACGTGAAGCAGCACATCATGGATTTATGGTAGGCGTTTTCATGAATTTCCACTATAGGTATAATCTTAGAGTTTATCCAGAGCAATTTGCAGGTAGGGGTTATGCAGATATTATCCTGCTAGCTCGTGGTCCTGATCGTGCATTAGACTCTATTCCTATTATTATTGAGTTAAAAGCGGGAGCAGGTACTAATGCTACTCCAGATAAAGCTTTGCAACAAGCAGAAAAGTATGCACAAGGCTTCCAGCCAAACGTTCAGCGAGTTTTAACTACTGCGGATAACATTTTATGTGTTGGTGTAAATCTTGATAATCCATCTCCTATCTCTGATATTAAAGTATCAAATCGTGGAGAAGAAATAATCCCTCTTTTTCAAGATATGCTAAAATCTGCTGATGACTGGGATACGCAAAGGATTGGAACAATAGAATTAAAAGGACAGGTGAAAGATAATTTAGAGCGTATTTATCATACGTTTCCTGGTACATCGGAGAAGGGAGATAATCATTATTTTAGCAGGTTTTTACTGGGGCAATCACTACTGTTAAATAGAATTGAAGATTTAAAAACTGGTTTCAAAAAATACATTTTTATCTATGGAAACAATATACCTACCGAGGTACATCCTAATCTTCGTGGGCTTGGACGTACAGCAGCTGCAAGAGCCAGGGAGAGGCTGTCAGCTAATCTTGATGCGAGTCATGCAGTTGTAACAATGGTGCTTATTCCAGAAAATACAGAAAAGTTGGTTTATGTAATAAATATTGTTGAAGCTAACAGAAAAGATGTTTTGAACGGGATGAATGAAGTGCTTCCTCTTGATAGATTAAATAAGGAAATAGAGAATAGGGAAATAGTCGAATTAAATCTTAATTTTGATACTAGATATAAGTCAGATTTTAAAAGATATCTTACTATTTGGACTGAAAAATACAATTCTTTACAAGAGTACAACAACGGAGATAATAGATTTCAAGGTACTTTTAAAGAAGTTACTTATCCTAATGAGTTAAAAGAAACATTTGATAAAGCACTAGATATCCAATCCTTATCAATAAGAGGATATAGTAGATTATTAGAAAAAATTGGAGAAGGAATATTCCCTTTTAAGAGCCTCGTTAATAAAGAAGCTCATTTCCAGGGAATATTGAATGGAGCATTTAGTTATTATAGCGACCTAAAATTACAAGAATCACCAGAAACTAGAGCATTAGTTTTAACTGAGTTTCAAACTGGTAGAGGGGAACGCATTGATATGCTAGTTCATGGTATTAAGTTTGTAGCTCAAGGTGGAAATGCTGAAGAGTATACTCCAATAGGATTGGAACTTAAGGCATCAAGGCAGGGTAAAGGGGCTCAAGCTTTATTGAGGGAAGCAAATGATCAAATAAATGAAGAGTACAAAGAAGGTGTTACCTATAAAACACTTACAGATGGTGATGAGGTAAAATTTATCGGTGTTGTTTTCGATAAAGGATCTAATAATCCGAATAAACTTATTTTAACAAGTAGGACAGCTAAGGAAGGATTTATTCCTGTTGAAGTAGTTCATAGTTCAGTTCATATGTTACCTACTGTAGGGCAGTGTTCTAAAAGAGAATCTTCATCACCGGAGTATCCACCAAGTAAAAAACCAAGAAGAGAAAGAAGTGTAAATATGGCCTGCATAGATTCGTTTGATGAAGAAAAGATTACAGAGGAAGAAAAAGAACAGCGTATCAAAGAGTTATTTAATGCTGACAAGGTAGCAGAAAGAGTAAAGAATATTGAGTTTTATGACCAGCTTTTTAAGGTTTCTCAGAAGATATCTGAAGGTGAAATTATAGACAAAAATGTTGAAGAAGCATTTGTAGCAAAGATCAAGGATGTAGACCTAAATTCGATAGATCCAGAGATTAGGGATATTGTGAAAGAAATGAAGGATAATATAGAGAACAAAGAAGAAGTGAAAAATATTCTGAGAAGATCAGGAGTAGCAGAAAGAATAGGAAAAGTAGCAGAAGGTGCAGGTCTTGCCTTTACAGCACTTTTAGTTGGTAAGCATATAGCAAATGGAGACATGGAGGGATTAGGCTACGATGCATTAAATCTCTGGGTAATGCCAAAAATTGGTGAAAAAATCTCTGGAAAAATATTAGAGTTAGGAACAAAGCTTGATTCTCAGATGCTAAAAGGGTTTGCGCCAGTTATGGGACGTGCCATAGGTAACTTGGCAGCATTTTTAGGGCTAGCAGAGTCGATAAAGGCTCGTCAGAGTGCAACAGATTCTGTAGATATAAAGATTGATGACCTAAACATCGCAACTAATTCTATCTTTATTGCTGCAGATGTCCCTGCGGTTGTTACTGAAACAATGTCAGTAGCAGGCTTAGAAACTGGAGTAGTAGGAGAATTTGCTGGTCCAGTTGGTGCTGCTGTCTCAGTTGCTGTTATTGTCATATCACAGTTTGTAGAAGCAGGGCTTGAGGTAGAAAAGTTAACAGAACAAATGAGTCTTACAGATCAGGAAAAGCATGATCTTTATTGGGATTTCTTTCTTGGTAAAAAAGTACCAGATTATATAGAACATGATATGGAAGCAGAAGAAATATATAAACAGTATATATCAAAGATCTTAGATCAATTTAAGAATAACTATGATACAATAGCTATTTCACTGCCTTCTATACTGGTTACAAAAGAAGAATATGCTACTAGCGCTCGTTCTCGAGATAAAAGACAATTGGAAGGATACGGTCTAGCATTTGGTCAAGCTTTGCATGGTGTATCGAATGAGTGCCGTGCTAAAACAAGGATAGTTGATGATACATTTGATTTTGAATCAAGCACAAATATTACGTATCCATTTTACACTAGTGGTATTAAGCATAATTCTAGAATAATTCCTAGTGCTGTTGGAAACTATAATGTTGTTTGTGGACCACATGACGACAATATTGCAGTACAAATTGTAAGCAAAGAAACCTTGGCTAGTCTACCAAGTGGCGCATCATGCAGTAGTGCATCGCAGTATAGTAACATGAAATTAAGTAGAACAGTAGAAAGGTGGTTTCTACAAGAACATATGACCAATTGCTATAATGCAGTTTCATATAACAGAAATAATCCTTCTGGGTCTGTAAAGATGTTATTTTATATGTCTAATAACAATGCTTTTATAAATGTGACTTCTAATTATACCGTTGATGTTATTTTCAATGGTAAAAATATATTACTTAATAGTTATGGAATCAATAATCAAGGGTCTAGTGTACAGAATAGGTATTATTTTACAAATCAGTTAAGTAATTGTGATGTTCATAAACAAGGAACAAATTTTTTCTACATAGCAAAGGATAATTTTGTATGTAATTTAGGTGGTTCTTCTGCTGGACAGAGTAATACAGTTATAACACGAGGGAATTTTAAAGATTCAGAGGATATACACTCTGTCATTGGCAGTAACGAAGCTAATCATATAGAAGTTTCTCATGCAGGTTATGTTGATGGTAAAGGTGGCAATGATGTAATAACAGCAAAAAACTTTACTGCAATAAAGGGTTATTTTGGTGATTCTATTTATGGGAAAGGTTTAGTATTATTGCCGATAAATTTTAGTGATATAGGTAGTATGACTCACGCTAATAATATAACAAATATCTACAATAAAAGTGGAGCTTTTATAAGTGTAGATAAACAAACATCGGTAAAAACAGCAGATGGTTTGTTTGTAACTCCAACAAAAGTAGACATTAATACTGATAGAGTAACAAATGTGCACATAACAAAATTAGATAATAAGTTGGATAATCTGCAAAAAATGGACAATTCAAACTTTAATATTACAAAGCAATTATTAAACACTAATTATCATGGTGTTGTAGGTAGTTCTAGTAATCATATTTTTTACCCTGATGAGGATCACCATAATTTTTACTGGAAAGCTCCAAGTAATATAAGCCATCTTTATCTTTTCGATAACAGAAACGCTAATATTATGATTGCTCAAGCAAATGGTATATTAGATTTTAGTCTACTAAATAGTACGTTAAATGATATGCCATTTATAGAAGATAATAAAGGAGAAATAAAGATTAACAAAAATGGCCTAAATGTAACCCTGCTATCAAATTATAAAGATGTTACAGTTACATTTAATGGGGAAGAATATTACAAACTTCAGAATGGAGAATTAGAGCGAGATTATTGCTCTCATAGCTTAAAAGTAGATGGAAGGTTTAGTGTTAATGGTACTAACCTTTTAAATCATCATAATTGTTTCACATTTGACTCAGACAAAGTACTTTTTTTGAAGCTAAATAATGATTTGCTATTGTTATCAGATAGAGGAGCATTATCAATATCGGATTACTATTCTTCTGTTCATAAAAACTGGGATTTATCTATAGGACTGAACAATAGAGTTATGGAACCAGAAGAATTTGGAGAAAGAGCTGATGAATTTAGTTCTTTCAGGTATTACCAACCAGATGAGCAAGGGTTACAGATTTATCATAATCAACCTGTTAACAAGAACGATATTGGTTTAGTTGATTTGAAAGATAAGTCTATATTAGATTTCAATATGAGAGTTATGAATGATACCTTATTGCTATCACATAAAAATAACACTCTTGTAAAAGTAGAGAATTGGAAAACTTATCAACCAGCAAGAGAAATGATATTTGCTTTTAATGATGCAATAGTTTCTAACTCAAAGTGTATAGCTTCTATTTGTAACTCAGAAGATGTTATAGTGGAATTTGATAAGGAAAAATTAGTTTTATCGACTGAGCAGCTGTTTAATGCTGTAAGGCAAAATAATCTTGATAAAGTGAGGGAGCTTATCAATCAAGGTGCTAGCATTAATGCTCAAGAGGTAGGTATTTATGGTAAAAAACCTATACATATTGCCGCTGAGAACAATAATAAAAACATTATAGAGTTTCTCTTGAGCAGGGGAGTAAGCATCGACGATACTGAAAGGGTAGGTAATACACCACTACACTATGCTGCATGGAGAGGAGGTTTAGAGGCTGCTGAGTTTCTTGTTGACAGAGGGGCTAGTATTAACGCTGCAGACAACTCTGGTAAAAAACCTGTACATGTTGCTGCTGAAAACAATAATAAAAATGTTATAGAGTTTCTTCTCAGCAAGGGAGTCAGTGTTGATGAGATTGATAAAAATGGTTGGACACCGTTACACTACACTGCTAGATTTAGTCAATTAGAGGCTGCTCAACTCCTCGTTGACAAAGGAGCTAATATTAATGCTCAAAATGTTTATGGCAGAGAGGCTATCCACATTGCTGCTGAGCACGATAATAAAAACATTATAGAACTTCTTCTCAATAAAGGGGTAAGCGTTAATGAGGTTGACAAAGACGGCTGGACGCCACTACATTGGGCTTCTTGGAGTGGCCATCTGGATGTAGTAGAGTACCTTATACGTAAAGGTGCCAATATTAATGCTGCAGATAACTCTGGTAAAAGACCTGTGCATGTTGCTGCTGAGAGCAATAATAAAAATATTATAGAGTTTCTTCTCAGCAAAGGAGAAAATGTTAATGATTGTGGTGATGATTATTGGAGACCTCTACACTATGCTGCTAAAGCTGGAAGCTTAGAGGCTGCTAAGTTCCTTGTAGAGAATGGTGCTGGCTTCTATTCTAAGAAATATGAGACTACAGATGGTCAGGCTCCTATACATATTGCTGCTTATTATGGTCATAAAAGTATTGTAAAGTTTTTTGTTGTCGAGAAGGGAGTAGACATTAATTGGGAGGATAGTTACAGATCTCATGGAAATTGGTGGACACCATTACATTGGGCTTCCAAAGGTGGTCATCTTGATGTAGTAGAATACCTTGTAAGCTTAGGAGCTAATATCGATGCTCAAGACTGGTATCGTAAAACACCTATAGACATTGCTAGAGGTGCAGAACATACAGATATCGTTCAATATTTGGAAGAAAGAAGTAGAGATTATGCCCGTGGTAAAAAAGCTATGCATTTTGCTGCTGAAAATAATGATATGGAAAATCTACGTTTTCTTGTTAGCAAAGGAGAAAATGTTAATGATTGTGGTGATGATTATTGGAGACCTCTACACTATGCTGCTAAAGCTGGAAGCTTAGAGGCTGCTGAGTTCCTTGTAGAGAAAGGTGCTGGCTTCTATTCTAAGAAATATGAGACTACAGATGGTCAGGCTCCTATACATATTGCTGCTTTTCATGGTCATAAAAATATTGTAAAATTTTTTGTTGTCGAGAAAGGAGTGGATGTTAATTGGGAAGATGGTTACAGATCTCATGGGAATTGGTGGACACCATTACATTGGGCTTCCAAGGGTGGTCGTCTCGATGTAGTAGAATACCTTGTAAGCTTAGGAGCTAATATCAATGCTCAAGACTGGTATCGTAAAACACCTTTAGACATTGCTATCGATCAAAAACATGATAATGTTGTAGGATATTTAAAAGAAATCAAGGAAGAAAGAGAAAAACCTGTACAACGTAACCGCCGTTATTTGCTAAGTCAATCCTTAGATTCGAGTGGTCAACCTGAGATAGCAGCAAGTAGTGGCACAAGACCATCTTCATGGATAAATGGTTTGTTTGGGTGGGTAAAAGGTTCTGTAGGTGGTTTTAGAGCTGCTTTATCTGAGGAAGCATCAAATACTGCAAGTTCAATACCACAAGTTGATGAGCAATTTGCCAAAGCTTCGGTAAGTAGTAGTAGTTCAACAAGTACCACACTACCATCTGATGGTACAGATAAAAAACAAGAAAATGGAGGTTTCTTTCGAGACAACATCGATTATGTAAATGCAAATATAAAACAAATGCGTGAAAGGCAAACACCTGTTAAATTTAAACCTAGTAGCGGAAATATAATACTAGAAATGGGAGATCACTATCTATCACAGGTTGATTTTAATGGTACAATAATGTTACTTGATTTATTAATTAGAAAAGTTACAGGTCAGAAGTATATTTCTACAGTAGATCAGTCTATATCTCCACTAGAAGCACAGGGATATACACTCAATATTACAAAGGGATTTGAGAAAGTAGTAGAGCAAGCTGGATTAAAAAGTGGCATATCAATGCACCGGTTAAATATTGATTATATGGGAATGCAGAAAGAGATTATTAGAAAAGTCATGAGTGGTAAATTCAATGAAATTTCAGGGATTTTAAAATCGTATGTAGAAAAAGCATGTCCTGGTGAAGAAGCTGGTAAATTAAGTCCGAAGAAATTTGACAAGTTTATAGCTCAATTTAATAAGGGTCTGCTAAATCAATCAATAGAGCAGATATTACACAACAGAGATGGTAGATTAGAAGTTGATGGTGCAAAGCAAATGAGTTTAGAGCCTCAAAGTTATTTAAGTAATGCTTCAGTTCACAGCCATTCAGAAGTATCAACTTGTCTTTCTGAGATAGGAGTAACCAAGCTTGGAGGTAATATCAATAGGTAGGTTATAATATAAGAGGTGGAGCTATAATATGCCAAGTAGTGGAAAATTTAAAGTGAAGGTAGCCAAAATAATTAGAGATACCAGACCAAGTTTGATGGTCCTAATACTAACATGGATGAAGTAGACATTAAATGCTAAGTGGTTAATGTGTTTTCCATATTGAACTTACAGTATGTAGCTTTGATATAGAAGTTTGGGTAACGTTATGATAGTAATTTATATAATTCTATGTGCAATCTTCATAGCTGTTTTAGACAGTTCATTAGACTCTTAATTAGGGGATATTTCTCACTTAGAAAAGGTTTTCATAAATGTTAAAGTGAATAAGTAGGGATATTATGCTTTTTTCTTAAGTTGCAAAATTTCAGAATGAGAGAGACCAGTAATTTGAGCTATAACATCAATAGAGACACCGGCCTTGAGTGAGTTTTTTGCAACTTCAATTTTACCTTCAATTTTACCTTTTTGATGGCCGATTTGGATGCCTTCTTGTCTACCTTCTTGTCTACCTTCTTGTCTACCTTCATGTTTAGCATCATCGAGTTTTTGAGCAAGGACAGCATGTTCATCACGAATACGCTTTATCTCTTGTTCATAGGCTATAAATTCTTTTTCTGACCAGTTGAACCTATTTAGTTCTTCATATGCTCTTTTAATTATTAGATCACTTCCTATTATTCTCTCTAGCTCTTCTTCACTAGTTTCATCTGCATATCTAAAAAAGTAGACCCATTTTTCAACTATACTTGAAAGCTGATCTTCTTTGGTTTTTGGAAATTTAGGCAACTCAATAAATATAAAATAAAAATCTTTAAGATCGTGTTCATTAGTGTCTTCATCTCTAATAGTATGCTTTGACTTATACTCAGATTTATCAGGAAATAAAATACAGTCTGCTATAGCAATAAAGATAATTTCCTTAAGGTCATGGTATTGATCACCCTTACTAGCTTGTCTTGAGTAAGCTTTAGCTGCGTAATATTGGGCACGTTTTTCAAAGCCTTTGGTTTTAGCGACCTGCATTTCGACTATGACTTGCAGCCCATTTTCATCTCTACAAAGAACATCAACAATGCTTTGTTTTTTAGAAGCAATATCAGGGTCTTGAATAGTACTTAAGAACTCTATATCCTTTATTGTACTTTTGCCAGTGAAGCCAAGGATATCATTAAGAAAGTGAATAAGAATGTCCTTATTTTTTTCAGTGCCAAAGATGCGCTTGAACGATATATCATTTTTTGGATCGAGAAACTTAGAAAGAGCCATGACGAATTAACCTAAAAAGCGTTAATAATTATACACAATTGTGAAGAAATATTCAACTAAAATTCAAACATAGAAAGAAGCATCCCTTTTGTATATCTTTATTTGGTAGTATTAAACTGTATAATATTTATGGCAAATATCTCTATAAGGTATCAGATAGCAGAAAAAATAAGAAATCGTAGATTAGCAAAGGGATATACTCAAAAAGATTTAGCAAAAAAAATCGATACAACATATCAGGTAATACTGCAATATGAAAAAGGAACACGCAGAATTTCAATTAAGAAGTTATATGAATTAGCAGAAGCATTATCAACAACTGCTAGAGATCTAGCTTGCGTACAAGAAGTATCAAATGAGGGAAGGTATGAGGGAGAAGAGGTATTAAATCTAGTAAGAAGACATAGAGAGATTAAGGATCAAGAATTACGTGAAACGTTTTATTTATTAACTAAATTCATCCGTATTAGTGAGGAAGAAAGTGGAAAGGCGGTAAAAATAGAAGTAGCAAAGGGTTTGGTTAAGGAAGGAGTTTCTGCTCATGTTATCTCTCAAACGACCAGTTTATCTATTGATGAATATGATAATGATGAGAAAAAAATTTCCATTCCGTATAAAGTAGGTCAAAGAATAAAAGAATGGAGGTTGAGAAGAGGATACACTCAAGAAGATTTAGCAAGTAAAGTGGGTATAATAAATCAAAGAATATATGAATATGAACAAGGACGAGCTGGTGTTTCACTTGAAATGTTAGATGAAATAGCAAAGGTACTATTAATTAGTATTACAGACCTACTTCCAGAAACAACAGAAAATGAGAATAGTGAAGTGGAACTATCAAGGTTAATAGAAGAATACAAAAAGATTAAAAGCCAAGAACTACGTAATGTACTAATAAAATCTCTGTTTGAAAGCATACAAGTTTGCAAAGAGAAAGTGAAGAGAGTAGAAAAGATGAAAATTACAAAGAATTTAGTTAAGGAAGGAATTTCTATCAATATTATTTTAAAAACAGTAGACATCTCTTTGGACGAAATTCAACAAGTTTAAAATAAAGAAATCGCCATATATTAATATCTTTACCTATTCATAAAAAAATAAGCAAAAAAGATTTAAAAATTGATTTGACTTCACTCAAAAGCTATGGCCTTATGCCAATGCTGACAAAAAAACAGCAGTAAATATATAAAAACATTTTGTTATTAGTGAAGGGTAATTTTTATGAATAATAAGAAAGATCGTAGAGAAGAAATAGAATTCAGAGCATTAGAAAGCAACGGTAAAGCTCTACTTGATCGTGAAGTAATAGAAACGTTTCTAAGTGCAGTGCATGACAGGGAAGAAGCTCGAATTATTGCTAGAAAGCTAATAGATAGTTTTGGAATAGGAGGAATTTTAGGCCAGGAAATAGATGACTTGAAAACTATAGAAGGGATAACTGACTCTACAGTAGCAGTAATTTTATGCCTAAAGGAAGCTTCAAAGAGGGTACCAAGAGAAGAGTTAAAGAAAGGACCTATAATGGATAACTTGGAAACCATCGTAAAATATTTAAGGGTGAGTATTGGTTATTCAGAGGAGGAAAAGATGAAAATAATATATTTTGATCAAAAGTGCCGTTTAAAGGGGGAAGAAGTGTTTACTGGTACAGTGGATAAGGTACCTTTTTACATAAGAGAAGTAACAAGAAAAGCATTAATAAGAAAAGCGACGTCAATAATAATATCGCATAACCACCCAGAAGGAAGGTTAAAGCCATCTGATGAGGATGAAGCTGTAACTAAAGACTTGGCTAAAGCTTGTCAGACTATAGGGATTAGGTTGCTGGATCACATTATCATCACAAGTGTTGGGTATTTTAGCTTTAAAGAGCAAGGACTGTTATAAAGCAGATGTTTGAAGATTTTCATGAGTTGTTTAACTACTTGAATGAAGAAAGTATTTGTAATCACATTAATCATTGCTTCTAATTAATGAGAAAGTATATATTGAATTAATAATAAAGTAATAAAGTCGGTTATAGACTTAGTAAAGTATATTTAATAGCGGAGGCTAATATGAGTAATAAAATAATTGTACCTTTTGATGATCAAGAAGGAGGTACTTACGAGTTAAACATTGATCTTGATAGATTATCAAAAGGTGAGGTGTTAAATGCTATTGTAGGAATTGGTCGTACTAAGGAGCAATCCACCTTTGTAAGCAAAATTAATAAGGCTAAAAAGCCTGAAGAAATAGCACCTTTCCCTGGTAGAGAAGTTCGCGAAAACAAAATCAACTATGGGAAAGGATTTGACTATGTTTATGGCACAAAACCTGTAAGTGATCAAGAAGATAAAAATCCATTTGCTTCAGCTTTGAAAAAAATAAAGCCGAGTGCAGAAACTTTGAGCTGGTTAAAAAGTGAAGTGGTAGAGGCAAAGAATGTAAATGAATTGCACAAAGTTATAGACAAAGTACTAGCCTCAGGAGCAAGAATAAATGCATGTGATGACGGGGAATGGAGTTTTGCAGAGTATGTAGTATTAGGTACACATTTTCATAAATTTGATAAGGTTGATCGTAAAAAGCTAATACGTAAATTAATGCTAAGCGGTGCAGAGTTTCATGATACTTTATTGGAGAATAAATTGATAGGTGAAATCTATAATGAGCTACAGCCAGAAGTTCAGCCACAGATAGATGAGAGACTAGAAGAACTAGAGAAAGCTGGCGAAAGTGCTCTTCAAGAAGGAGAATTAATAGATATTGAGATAGACAATACAACATCGTATATAGAGTTCTCTGAAAATAGTAAGATAGAAGTAGCCAAAATACTGAGAGATTTAGGAAGTAATATTTTAAAAATTGGCAATGATGCAGTTGAGGTTAAAAGTGAGAAGGGAGGTATAAGAAACTATATCGATATGTCAGATGAAAGCTCTATTATATTAGAATTTCCTACAAGCATTGGTCAGCTAAATATTATATTGTACCACGATGTAAAAAAATATGATCAAGTACAAGTGAGAGTAGAAAACAAAGAAATGTGGGCTGAGTTACAAAAAAGAGGCGAAGAAATAGGAAAAAACTGCCTTTTTGGAGGAGTGAAACTTCAAGAAGCAGTAGAGAAAGGTAATTTCACTAGATGTGGCATATGGAGTGAAAAGTATGCTATAAAAGAGGTTAGCAATAATGAAGTATTGTCTCCGTGGGTAAATAGAATACGTGAAGGTAGTAAAGAAACCTTTAGAGAACTTTAATGCGTCTACAGGCAACTTTAAGGTTCCAGAGGTTTTTTCTTGCCGTTATATCTGGAGCCTTTGAGCTATAGTAGAAGATATTATATGTATGGTTCTTTGTATGGAAAAAAGTCTAGACTGTGAAGTAGGGCAAAAAGTGAAAAGTTGGAGGTTAGAGAGAGGGTATACTCAAAAGGATTTAGCGGAGAAGGTTGGTGTAAAGTACTGGGCAATACTGCAATATGAAAAAGGGAGTCGTAAAATTCCAATTAAGAAGTTATATGCCATAGCAGAAGCATTATCAGTGAATGTTAAAGGTCTAGTTTGTGGAGAGACACTACCAAATGAAAAAAGATATTTTGAAGATGAAGAAATATTAAATTTAGTAAAGGGGTATAAGGATGAAGAATTAAGCGAGGTATTTTATTTATTAACCAAATTTATTCGTTTGAGCGAGGAAAGAAGCAGAAAAGCGGTAAAAATAGAAGTAGCAAGGGGTTTGATGAAAGTAGGAGTTTCTGCTCATGTTATCTCTCGAACAACTAACCTATCTATTGGTGAGTATGAGGAGAACAAAATTTCGGTTCCATACAAAGTAGGGCAAAGGATAAAAGAGTGGAGATTGATACGAGGATATACACAAAAAGATTTAGCGAATAAAGTTGGCATAACAAATCAAGGAATATACGAATATGAACAAGGGAGAGCTGCTGTTTCACTTGAAATGTTAGATGAAATAGCAAAGGTATTATCAATCAGTATCATAGATCTACTTCCCGAATCAGATGAAGAAGTGGAAGAAAAGCTATCAAATTTGATAGAAGAATACAAAAAGATTGAGAGTCGGGAATTACGCGATATGCTAATCAAGTCTTTATTTGAAGGTATACATGTTTGTAGAGAAAAGGTCAGAGAGGAAAAGAAGATTGAAGTTGCAAGGAATTTAGTGAAAGAGGGAATTTCTGTTGATATTATCTTGCAAACGACAGGCTTATCAAATTATATGATTGAGAAATTTTTGTGATTTCATAAAAACTTAGCCAATAGTGGATTTTTTTGTGATAGAATATATGTTTGCTTCTGTAGGAAAAACAGCTTTTAGAGGATTTATCTATGATAATTCAGAGCATATTGAGCTACGAGCTAGGGAAAAAAATAGAAGGTTGTAGGATAGTACAAGGGTATACTCAGGCAAAATTAGCAAGAAAAATTGGTTTAACACATAAGGAAATACATAACTTTGAACTAGGGTGCAAGGCTATTACAATCAAAGAATCGTATATAATAGCAGGAGCATTGTCAGTCAATGTTATAGATCTACTTCCAGGACCAACAGTACTAAGAGAAAACAGTTGGTATGAAGATGAGGATAAAGAAATAGTCTATCTAACAAAAATACATAGAGAAATTAAGGATCAGGAATTACGCAAGAAGCTGTATCCATTAGTAAGGTTTGTATATATTAGCGAGAAAATTAGCCAAGAAGAAGCGAAAATAGAAGTAGCAAAGAATCTAGTGAAAGAAGGAGTTTCAGTTGATATTATTTCCCAAGTGACTCGCTTATCTACTTATGAATATGATGATATAGAGAAAGAAATTTGTACTGATTCTATACTCTACAAAGTGGGGAAAAGGATAAAAGAGCAGAGATTAATACGGGAATACACTCAGGAGGACTTGGCAAATAAAATCGGTTCAACACCTAAAGAAATACACGACTATGAACGAGGATATACAGACATTCCAATTGAAATATTATATAAGATAGCAAAGACATTATCAGTTAACATTAAAGCTCTTGGACTAACAGAATATGAAAATGAGCCAGTTTTTGGGTTTATAGGTAAATGCGAAAAAATTGAGGATCAAGAATTACTGGATACGGTAGCCAGATCTTTATCTGAAGGAATGCAAACTGGTAAAGAAAAGGTTAAAAAAGCAGAGAAAATTAAGATTGCAAAAGATCTAGTTAAGGAAGGTGTTGCTATTGATATTATTGTGCGAGCAAGTGGCCTAACTGCTGATGAGTTGGGTGAGTGTGAAAATTGAATGTGTTTAAGATATAAGTAAAGTTAATTAATGATTTAACCAGCAGAATTTGCTAACCAACTTTTTTGGCTCAGTTGAATTTTGCTTGGTATAAATTAAGATATGAAATCGCAAAGTTTATCTATTAATTTCTGGTTGTCCTCTATCATTGCATTTGCCTCTTGCTGAAGAGATTTGATATTTTTGAGTGTAATATTGTCCATCTCAGTCGATGCTACTTTCAATTGCGATTGTATTCTTACGTATCTATTGCCTATTACTTGATTCATCTGATAATTTACGCAGTCCAATCCAGAGGCAAACATCACATTTAACAAAGGTTTTATCCAGCTTATTTTTCCAAATCTCCTTGAATTAGCTATACTTCTATCTGTTCTTCCAGTACCTATCGATAACAGTAGAGTATCATCATTTGGAAATAACCTCTTACCACTTGCATATGCACAAGCCGCTGGATTATTAGCAAACACTCCGCCATCTATCAACACTCTCTCTGTTTGGCTAATTTTTAGACGTTTTGGTGTAAAGTACGTTGGGGCAGCTGTTGTAGCTCTGAGTGCATCTTTCAACTTAATGTTTTCTTCTTTCCAACTTTTGAAGAAAAACTCACAACTATTGTGAATGTCATAACTGGTGAGCAGTAGATTACTCGCAACATCGGCCATAGTACTTTCACCAAAGTATTTGTTGAGAATAAATTCCATATTTCTATACGAGTACTGAGAACCACTCAGCCAAGAAGCAATTGATTTTCTCCAAAATGATGATTGAAAGATATATGCTCCATACTCTTGGTAAAGTTCAACCAAATCATTGGCAGAGTATTGAAGTTTATTGCTTTTACAAAGTCCAGCAACAATAATCCCACCGGTTGAGGTGCCTGCCATTAAATCAAAAATCTGGGAAATTGGCTTTTTTGTCCTAGATTCAATTTCTGCAAGAATAATGGCAGGTATTATCCCTCTAATGCCACCTCCATCTACAGATAAAATGTACTTTGTCACTGTAAAATTTATTTGTGTTTGTGAATAGCTTCAAGTTCGTTGACTTCTTCAGTGAGGTTTTTCACTCTCTCTTCAAGTCGATAGACTATTTCGATTAGTTCTTGGTTTTTTTCTATAAATTTATCATGGATGTGTACACGTAAGTCAAGTTTTGCCAACCACCATATGAATCCTACAGTCTGTACAACTATTGTTATTATTACCGCTATTGGGATTTTTTGCTTTTTCATGTGAAAATATTAACTTGTTATGGATAGTTTTAGAAGTTTATATACAGATTATAGAAAACTTACAGCTTTAGTGATTACTTTTTGTTGATTCGTATTGATCTTCTGCTTTAGCAAGTAGCTTTATGATTTCCTTGTAAGGTTTATCTTTATTGTGCCTTGACCTTAATACAGCTACATCTCTTGGATTTTTTCCATCTGTGTCTCTAATGGTAGGTTCTGAACCTTTGTCTAATAAAAATCTAATTATCTCCAATTTGCCTTCATATGTAGCTGCATGTAAAGGTGTCCATCTTTCATATTTCGTAGCATTTATATCAACTCCTTTTTCTACTAGGAATTTTACAACCTCTGCACATCCCTCTTCTGCAGCATAATGTAGTGCTGTTAATTTAGGGATCTGCACATTAATATCTAATAGATTTTCTACTAAGAATTTTACAGTCTCTAAGTTACAATTTTGAGAAGCAATGCGTAACATCGTTTTATAATTATCTGCAGCTCTTGCCTTCATGTAGGAATAGGTAGCAATAATACATACTATTACTGTTATAAGCCACCAAAAATGCAGCTTGTTTTTTGTATCTTGACCCAATTTATCCATATTCAACATCTTTTTAATATTAAATAGATCATTTACTCATTTTTTATTAACATTACTTACTCAAAGATGCTGACAACATAGTAAGGTAACCTGAGCTATTTAAAGTATGCTCCGCTCTGTTAACTATCCATTCACCATCTACCGCTTGATTAAAAGCTATAAGATTAAGTTTAGCTTCTGCAAATAACTCTGGATTACCAGGTATAGTGATATCCAATACTGCATTATTTCGCTTTAGTTGTTTTAACTTAGCATTTGCTGCACTTAGTGCTGATTCTGCATTTGAGTACATTTCTAACATAATATAACTTGGCTCGCCGCTACCAACTGTTTCTTTAATAGTTTCACCCTTTTCATAGCTATGCCATTTTGCCACTACTGAATTATACTTATCACGTACGGTAAAATGCACTTTCCAGTTAATTGTATCTTGAGGTCTAATAGTCGTTGTTCCTAAAGCTTTTCCTGTGGCTGATTTTGCCATATTCTTTGAAATAAACAATATATACCCACCAGCTAATTTTGCCATTGCTTCACGCTCTGTTGCGATCTTTGTTAACAGACTTATATCACTTTCATCTGCCTGATTAATATGGGGTATCAATACATCCTTAAATTCCTCAGCGACTTTGTATCCATATCCATGTTTTTGGGCTATTTCTTTTACTAAGTTTTCTATGGTAATTTGGCGCCATTCTTTTGATACTTTTGCCTTCAAAGATATTCTTAAATTTGTTGCATGAGCTTTGATTAGTAGAGTCTTAGGTGGACCCTGTATAGTCACTTCGTTGACTGTATATATACCCATTGGAAAGATTCCAATTTCCTTATAACCTAGTGCTATGTTCAATTCATTCGGAATATCTATGTCTTCATCCCTGTAATCAACACACACTTCAACTACATCATCTATTATTCCTGATTCATCTGTAAGGTGCAATGATATAACTCTATCTTTAATTGATTCACATTTATCTATTATAAAATCTGGCTGCATTTATTCCCAGACCTTTAATTTTGACTTTTGTACTATTTTCTTAATAGTAGGAAGCTTTATCTTTAATCCTGCGGGCAAAAAGCTTCCGTATTCTGCCAAACCCAAGTTCTCTGCTAGTACTAATTCCACTACTCCATCAGTAAATCCGTAATGTTTCCAGCAAATCAGATCTAACATCTCATTTTCTTTACTCACATAGTATATAGTCATCTATAGCTTTTTAAACTCAAACTAAATTCAATTTTTCTCGGTAGTCCATTAGGTAAAAAATACATCTGCTTTTCTTCTAACCTAGTAATTACGAATTGTCCTAAAATATTACCTAAACTATCTACTAAAATATGTGGTTTTTCAGTTTCTTTCACACTCTTTAATTGATTTAGCACGTTGAGATTATGCAGATAAATCATTCCTTCTAAATCTATATTTTCTACACCTTGACCGATATTTTGTAATAGTGGCATATTTTCAATACACTCAATCGTGCTCCAACGATTTTCTCTGCTATACTTTAAACTTGTGGGAGCAAACTTATACGGACCAAGAGATAGCATCAATAAAATGTCTCTACCGTATCAAATAAAACATCACGTGACTTTTCTCTTATCCTTTTTATTACTTCATCTGCAAGACTACGAACATCTTGGTTAGGTTCTGCTTTAATGCTGATAGTGTAATTATTAGTGATGTTCTGAGTTTTATTTTGTTCTTTATTTTCAAACTTACTCCTTGCAAATATCTTATCGCTCTCTGTAAACTTTTTCTCCTCAATAAGGCTTTTGACTCTGAAGCTATTTTTATTTCTCTTTGAAAATTCTTTAATTATACTGTTACCTAGCACAGGATTTCCACTGTTGAGAATATTACTTTTTAGGGGAGTGTGCACTGCTTTTACTTCAGTTTTTCTTTTTTCAAACTCTTTCAGTGGGCTATTTCCCAATACTTTTCCAAATATACTTTCACCTATCCATGAAAAAGCTTCTTCTATGGGTTTTATTATCGATTTCCAAAAGCTAGAGAAAAAGTCTTTTACCTTTTGCCAGTTAGTTATAACAAGTGCTGCGCCAGTGACAAGTCCAGTAATTAAAAGTCCTATAGGGTTACTCATTATAGCGAGTGTTACTGCTCTTAGTCCTGTTACTACTGCAGGAAAAACTGTAGCTGATAAAAATGAAAATACTCCAAGTAGGTTTGCTTTCAGACTAAAAATCGTACTTCCTAGCAATGTAAATCCGTATCCTAGTCCCACTGCTACAACTTTTAAACTTATCAAGGCTGCTACAGTACCCATGATTGCTTTGGTTAAAGTTGGATATTTTTCTGCAAATAACCCTATGCTTCTAGTTTTTTCTTGTAAAAATTCAGCTATAGATTTTAAAGTAGGCAGCATCACTGAACCCAGGTTCATACCAACTTCAGCTATTGCGTTGCGAAGAAGTCGTAATTTACTGGCTGTGGTGTCTACACGGTTTTGAAATTCTTTCTGCAACGAGCTCTTGTACTCTTCTGTGTCAGATAGTAACCTTATAGCATCTTCGTATTTGTTAAAACTTCCAGCTAATAATGCAATATCATCTTGATATTCCTGACCGAAAAGTTTCATAAGGATTGTAGAACGTTCCTGGTTATCCATTTTCTTTAGAGCTTGAAAAAAGTAGAGTAATGCTTCTTCGCCGTTTTCGCTTATTCTTTGTACTATTTCTTCTGCAGTTATGCCCATTTGCTCTAATGCTGCTTTAAAATCCCCTCCTTGTTCTTCAGCAGTCTGAAGTTTACTAAGTAGAGCATTTATAGCAGTTGCAGCTTTTGCTGGTTGTTTACCTAAACTAACGAAGGCATTTACTAAACTACTTGTTTCCTTGATGTCAAGACCAAATTGTTTTGCAGTACCACCAACTATTGCTAGAGCTTCAACCATATCTTTTGCTTTGGCAGCAGTGTTATCTGATAAGTGATTGATTACATTACCAACGTATTCCATTTTACTAACATCAATTCCATAAACGTTAGAGAGTTTAGCTATAGAATCACCTGCTTGCTCTGCAGACATATCAAATGCTGTAGACATTTTTGCCACTGTTTCTGTAAACATAAAAAGATCTTCTTTCTTGATACCAAGTTGACCACCACTTGCAGCTATTTGTGCCAGTTCTGCGGCTGATAATGGTATAGTACGTGACATCTCTTTTAACTTCTTTGCAAATTTAGTTGCTTCATCCGTTCCTTTTTTAAAATCTACCACTTTTGTAACATCAGCCATAGCACTTTCAAAGTCAATTGCAACTTTAACTGGAGCTGCAAGCGTTAGCCCTAGCCCAATAGTCTCTATAATTTGTGACTTAAAATGTGCTTTGCTTGCTAAAAAACTTTGGTGACTACGTATTGCAGATCCAAGCTTACCATACTTACCTTTTAATACTTCAATAGAAGAGCCAAGTTTATGTTGGTCACTTACTAAGTACTTAATATTTCTTCCACTTTTTCTTACTTCTTCATTTAATGTATGAAGTGTATCTCTCTTTTTGATATAAGCCTCTTTTGCCTTTGATGCCGATGCTTTCAATTTTTCGAATTCATTTCTCAGTGCTTTGCTTGGTTCTTTTTTTTCCTTTTTTTCTTTAGCAATTGCTGCAGCTGATTCTTTTGCTTTCTTCTCCGCTTCCTTCCAATTCTTCATGGCTTCAAGGGCATCATGATTTAGTTGCTTAAATTTGGAAACAGATTTCATTGACGAATCAAGTTGCCTTATACTATCACCCAACTTAGAAAGCTTTGCTGCACTACCTGTCATTGCACTATTAAAACTGCCATCTAACGTTGCACCTATTTTTATTGAAAGCATTGACATTTTTTTGTTACTCCTTCACTTACTTCTAACCACTTTAGAAACTCTTTTGTACTCATATTAATAATTTGCTCAATTCCACTTCCTGTTGTTGAGCTAAGTTTTAAAATATTGAATCTTAACTCCTCTGTTCCAGCGGCGACAAAAAACCTTTTAGCACCTTCTGTATTTCTACATAATCTTTAATACATAAATCTTCAACTACTTCTTTTGGTACGGATGCTAGATTAGCAATTAAAGCTACTTCTTTCAAAGCTTCTCCTTCTATGCGTTCTATAGCCAGTAAATCTCTTACTTTAGGTTCACGCATCGATAATTCTGAGACAGAAATTCCATCAACTGTTATTGGGTTATTAAGTGTTATAGCTTGCATGTTCCTCCTTAAAAAGTTAATTAAATAAAAGTCTATATCGGCTTTTACATAACTAATTTCTTTGTATGGTGCTATAAATAGGATTAGCTTTGATAAGAATCTTTTCTGTGTTCAATTGAAGTAATAACTACTGTATGTTCTGGTACATCTATATAATAAAGTATACGATAGGTACTCACCCGTAGACTACGTTGTCCACTTAAGTTATGCTTTAATGGCTTTCCAAGTCCAATTGGATCAACTGTTAGACGCTCCATTATTGCCTTCTTAATCATTAACTTTACTTTTGCTGGAAGAGCCGGAATGTCTTTCTTTATAACAGATTCTGAATAGTCTATATTGTAAGGCTTAATCCCAGAAGGCATCTTGATGTTTAACCCTCTTTTCTTTATAGCGTTCGTCAGCAATCTTAGATAATTCCATATCTTCAATTTCTTCTTCCATTAATTCAGTTAATAACTTTAAAACGGACTTGTCTTGAGATTGTGCTACACTAACAAGTAAACCAGTTAGCTGCTCTATGGAATTTGTATGAGCTTTAGAATCCATATTAACTATATACCTACAACTTCTTATATTTTAACATTTTTATGTAATTTTGTCAACCATATTAGATCCCTAGAATCGTTTGTAGCAAGGCCATTTGATCAACACCATTTATCTTTCTAATCATATTTTCAGCATCGATCTCTATTAATTCATTACCACCTATAGTAAGTTTATAGTAATGAGCAGCTATAGTACACTTCAGCGTTGCTTTTTCAGCAGGTTTCCAGCTACCAAAATCAAATTCTTTGAATATGCCTCTTAGATTGATTACTACAGCTTCAATATCGTTACTACCACTCCCTTGCATTCCACCTCTGAGCGTCAAAGATACTGAATTTCCATTTATCAACCCAAATAGCCGAAAGAGTTCTGTATCGTATTCAGAAAAAGTGAAATCTGCTTCAAGCTTTTCCATTCCCATGTCAATATTTATTGGAATATCCATACCACCAGCTCTATATTCATCTGTTTTTATGGTAAGTTTAGGGTGTGGCGTAGGGACACAAAGAATGCTTAAAAATGAGCAAACTAAGTGCAAAGCTGCACAATAGATGAGGGTGGGCCCCTCGAAGTCGGTTTGCAAGAACAGGCTTCAAACAGCCATAAGCTGCTGTGGTAAAGAGCCATGGTAGTGAGCGTTATGGAAAAGGTGCAATTATGCATCATGTGTAAAATAGAGAGGCGAATGAAAATGAACCACTGATGAAGTGTCGAAATTCCAAAGACGACGTCAAAACCATGGGCTCCTCAATCTCTTGGGATAAACCTATCAGGAACTTGTTTACTGGATAGGTGGCGTCCGGCATAGAGGTGGCGTGAATCTATTTTAGGCTATTGTGTGGAACTGCGGGAACCTGTCGTTTCGATGATAAGGGAGAAGTCCAAGGAGCTAAACTCTAAGGATGAGAGTACCGATGCGAAGAACAGGGGCGGATCAGCTCGTAGTAGTGAAGAAGTTTCTGTAATGGAAATGGAGCGAAGGGGCTGGGTTATTTAGTTTTAATTATTTATCAACCGAAAGGGGAGGAATTAATGAGTAAAACAAAGTCTTTTAACATACCGAAGCAGCTTATTTGGAGAGCTTATAAACAAGTATCGAAGAATAAAGGAGCTGCTGGTGTGGATGAGGTTTCGATAGCAAAGTTTGAGGAAAATCTAAAAGATAATCTCTACAAATTATGGAATCGGATGTCATCTGGAAGTTATTTTCCAGAGCCTGTAAAAGCTGTAGCAATACCGAAAGGTACTGGAGGAGGAAAAAGAATTTTAGGTGTTCCTTCAGTATTTGATAGGATAGGGCAAACGGCTGCTGCTATGTATCTGGAGCCGCTAGTAGAAACAAAATTCCATGAGGATTCATATGGTTATAGATCAAATAAATCTGCATTGGATGCGGTAGATACAGCGCGTAAAAGATGCTGGAGGTACAATTGGGTGATAGATCTTGATATATCAGGATTTTTCGACAATCTGGACCACGAGTTGGCATTGCAAGCTATCAAAAAGTACACAGACTGCAAATGGATCATAATGTATGCTGAAAGATGGATGAAAGCTCCAATTCAGCAAGCAGACGGTAGTAGGGTAGTGAGGGATAAAGGAGTTCCGCAGGGAGGTTCAATAAGCCCGATGATCTCAAACATATTTATGCATCATGTATTTGATGAATGGATGAGAGAGAAGTACCCGACAATACCATTTGAGAGGTATGTAGATGATGTGATAGTACACTGTAAAACTCTCAGGCAGGCAGAATTTATGAAAGTAATGATCGAAGAAAGATTGGCTGAGTTTAAACTGAGGTTGCATTCTGAAAAGACACAGGTAGTATATTGTAAGAATAGCAACAGTAAGAATGCATTTCCTAAACAAAGTTTTGATTTTCTAGGGTACACTTTTAGACCTAGAGAAGCAAAGAGTAAAATAGGGAAATATTTCGTTGGATTTCTACCTGCGATTAGCAATGAGGCCAAGAAAAAGATCACTCAAACCATAAGGTCGTGGAAAATACACCAATTTACAGGAAAAAAGTTAGAGAAAATATCAAAGGAAGTAAATCCAATAGTCAGAGGCTGGTGTCAGTATTATGGCAGGTTTTACCAAACGGAGATGTATAAACTGCTTAATAATGTAGAGAGGCACCTAGAAAAGTGGGTAAAAAGGAAATATCAGATTGGAAAAAGACTAGCGAGGGAACTTCTAGGAAAAATGAGAAAAGAAAATCCGAATACTTTCTACCACTGGAGTCTAGTATGGGAATCAAAGGACTGAATAATGGGAGCTGTGTGAATCGAGAGGTTCATGCACAGTTCTGTGAGGGGCTGGTGGGGAAGTTCCACCGGTCTACTTGTCCAATAGAAAGTGTTTGATATTAAAATTAGTAACAATATTAATGAAATAATCTCCAATATTGAAAGAAAAGAGCAGAAAATAAAACTGGCAGCTATAAAAGCGTTAAACAAAACGGCACTATGGTTAAAAGCGCAAGCAGCTAAGGAAATCAGTGAAGAAAAGAAGATAAAATTAAGTTTGATAAGAAAGAGATTAAGAATTTTTAAGGCGAAAACCAGCAGATTAGACGTGTTAATTAGAGCAAATCTCTATGACATTAGAGCATCGACAATTGGCAAAATACAAAAAACAAGAAGAGGATCGAAAGTAGGAAAGCATGAGTTTATAGGAGGATTTGCAGCAGTTATGCCAAAAGGAAATAGCGGTATTTTTAAACGTGAAGGAAGAGCAGCATTGCCAATAAAGGAAGTAAAACTACTACTGGAACCAGAGGCTTCAAGGATAATAGGGAATCTTGTTAATTATGAAGTTGAAGAAGTCTTTACAAAGTTTTTTGAACGTGAATTGAGCTATAAAGGATGAATTTGAAAGATTTACATGATAAAATTTGTACCACGCTGAAGAGAGAAATACCAGCAATTCAAACTTGTGAAATTTATCCATCGATAAGAAAAGAATTATTAGCGCCAGCATTATTTGTAGAGCTTGTGAGTTTAGAATCGGGAAAAGATCCTGGAACAGAGGAATTAGCACTGAAAGCAAGATTTGAAGCACGAATTGTGATTGATAGCACAATCGAAAATGCTCCTCTTATTGTCAGAACATTAGCTGCCGAGGTGGCAAAAGTTGTAAACAAAAATACATGGAATATAAAAAATGTTTCACCAGGAGAATTTATCTCTGCGGAAATTGACGGATTTAGACCCGAATTAGATGCATATTTGGTGTGGATGGTTGATTGGAGTCATCAGCTTCATTTAGGTAAATCGATATGGACAGAAAATAAGATTAAGCCACATACGATTATAATAGAAGAAAATGTTAGAGAGTAATTTTGCTATTTCAGAGCTGCAAAGAAAGTTAGCAAACATTGTACGAATAGGAGTTGTAAAAGAAGTAGATTATGAGAAAGCAAAAGTAAGAGTGAAGATAGGAGAACTTTTAACAGATTTTCTTCCATGGATAACTTCTAGAGCAGGAGAGGAAAGAAGCTGGCTACCACCAAGCATAAATGAACAGGTAGTAATATTGTCACCATTGGGAGAGTTATCATTAGGAGTAGTACTAGCTGGAATATATCAACAGAAGTATGCTGCACCAGAGAATAAAAAAGAAATAAATAGTGTGAAGTTTCAGGATGGAACAAGATTGTTATATGATAAAGAGAAGCATCATTTAGAGATTGAAGTAGTAGACAAAATAACACTGAAAGCTGGGGAATCGAGCATAGAGATGACGAAGAGCGAAATAAAACTGAAAGCAGATAGAATAAACCTTAATTAAATGAATAAATCGGTTGTACGAGTAGGAGATTATTGTGTAGAAGTAACACCGCATTTTTGCATTAGTGGTAGTAACAATGTTTCTGTAAATGGTAAGCCAATGTGCAGACAAGGAGACAAATTTAGTGAAGGAAGAGCATTAACTGAAGGATCAAAAACAGTGTTTGCAAATGGGTTTGGAGCGGGAAGAGTAGGAGATATAGTTTCATGTGGGTTTAAAGTAATAAAAGGCAGTGAAAACGTGTTTGCAGGCTAAAAATGAAAGGGATGGACTCCAAAACAGGAAAAGAATTAGAAGGAATAGAACATCTGAAACAATCAATAATTGATATACTGACCACTCCTATTAACAGTAGAGTAATGAGGAGAGATTATGGGTCAAGACTATTTGAATTAGTAGATAAGCCAATAAATAGAGATTTAACTTTGGAAATCTATTCAGCAGTAGCAGAAGCTCTACAAAGGTGGGAGGAAAGATTTAAGCTAGAAAAAGTAAAAATGACAGAGGTGAAAGAAGGAAAAGTAACGCTTGATCTAGAAGGATTATACTTACCAAGCGGGAAAAACATTCATTTTGATGAAATTGTAGTTTAAAGATGAAGCAGCTAAATATTGTAGAAAAGCTGAGTTATGAAGAAATCTTTTCGAGAATGAAAGAAGAGTTAGTCCGTAGAGATGAAACCTTTTCAGGATTAGTAGAATCGGATCCAGCAATGAAGGTATTAGAAGTAGCAGCATGGAGAGAGTTGTTACTCAGACAAAGGATAAACGAAGCTGTAAAGGGTAATTTACTAAAATTTGCAACGGGAGAAGATCTTGATAATTTAGCTGAGTTTTATGGAGTGGAGAGGCAAAAAGAAGAAGATGATGAACGATTTAGAAAAAGAATTAAAGCAAAGATAGTAGGCTCAAGCACGTGTGGAAGCAAGGAGTATTATAGGTATCATGCACTGTCGGCAGATAGTAGAGTAAAAGATGCATTAGTAGAATCACCTATACCAGGAAAAGTACAAATTTCAATCTTATCAACACAATTATCCACAACTGGCATATTGTCAGAAGAGCTACTAGAAATTGTAAAAAAGCAGGTTACTAGAGATGATATAAGGGTTTTAACAGATACAGTAACAGTAGTTGGTTGCAATATTACGGAAATAGATATTCACAGCAGAATGAGCATAAGTCCTGTGATATCGAAGGAGGAAATCAAGAAGCAGTTCATTAAGAAGTTTGAAGCAAATAGAAGGCTGGGATGGAGTGTGACAAGATCATGGATAATAGCGAATCTATTTGTAGAGGGTGTAGAAAATGTGGAATTAATCGAGCCAAAAGAAGATGTTGTAGTGCTAGGAAATGAATGTGCAAATTTGCGAAATTTAAAGATTGAATTAATGTTACTGCCACCAAATGCAACAAAACAGGAAAAAGCGCTAGTAGATGCGATAGATTATAAAGTAGATCCAAGCTGTATCAGGGGATTTAAGTTTAGATTGGAAGAAGAAACATTGCCGTGGATAATAGAAGAATATGGTTTAGAAGAAATACTACTCTGGGTAAAAGATAAAAGAAGAGCCATAGTAGAAGGAGTAAAATTTCAAAGACTGCGAGGAACACCTAAATCACTTAAAATAGCACTCAAGTGGGCAAATATAGAAGACATTACAATCATCGAAGAACCACCCGGTAAACACTTTTTTGAGTTGCAAGTAGGGATAAAAGAGGTACCAAATGACTTCTTCGTAGATGCAGTAGTAGAGCTGGCAAAACTATCACTGCCTGTAAGATCCAGATTGATGAGGATTTTTAACGATTATTATAATGCGCAAAGATTTATATTGGATGAGAGTTTATTTGGAGATCTTCTTTCTGACTATTCAGGGGTAAAAATAGAAAAAGATGGACCGGTGTTATCGTTTGGAAGAGTAAATTTCTTCAGGTTTAGTGTTACGTCAATTAAGGTTATAGAGAGTTATCTACGCAACCATTATGAACAAACATTTAGTAATGACATATATCGATTAGATGTAGCAGTACTTGGAGAAACAGAGCCTCATACAAAAGATTACAAAGGCGTCTATGAAAGAAGTCATCAGTGGTATAACTTAAAAGCACTATATCCATTACCACAGAGTTTATTACCAGAAATTAAGTTTGCGAAGGCGCAAGTTATATTATCGGACAGTTGGAACTTAGAAGAAATAAATGCGTGCTTTCCGGTTGGTAGCATAGAAGAAGAAGGAAATAAATTTGTATTGGGAAACGATAAACTTTCATGGCAACGTTGGAATTTAAAACACAAACCAATTTTAGAAAGGTTTAGCGTTACTCACAACTATAAAGTAGAAAATTATACAGATCAGAAGGTCAGAAAATATGTTTTAGCAGAACACAACGTTTACTATAAAAATGATTTGGATTCAGAGCAAAAAGACTCAATACACGAATTAGAAAAGCACATTTTAGTATTTTACCCGGGAGTACTGAAGTGGCATGAACATCGACATTTGCACAGAAGTTGGAAAGATAGTCGAATAATATCTCTAATAAGTTAAGTACTTATATTTAGATACTCATATATTATATTAATAACAGGTAAAAGTGTATGAAATAAAAAGAAAAAGACTTGCTTTCTCATGCTAAAAAGGACATGACTTGAATAGCAGCAGGTAAACATAAGAAATTTATCTAGCGCTAGAAAAGCTAATTTTGTGAGGTATGAAATGAGTTTTAGCAAGAGTAAGTTTTTTAAAGAAGTATCAAGTAACGGGTTTAAAAACATTAATAAAAGAAATGAAGAAGGAGAAACGATATTACACCAAGCAGTAGAAATCTCTGATTACAAAACAGTGAGATTATTAATAAAAAAAGGAGCAGAGGTAAATGCAAGAGATAAAAATGGTTATACACCTCTACACTGTGCAGTATTTGCGAAAAGCTTAGAAAATGTAAAAGTGCTGCTAAGTTCGGGAGCAGAAGTAAATGCCACTCAATATGTCACTGGATGTACGCCACTCCACTCTGCGTGCAAGATGGGAGGAGCAGGAGTTGAAATAATAAAAGAGCTGGTAAAGGCTGGAGCTGAAGTTAATCAACTGAATAAGTACGGCGCAACGCCAATGTATTACATCTGGGAAAGTGAAAAGTATCGTCTATGTGATAGCAAAGAGAGTGAAAAGGCGAGTAAATTTCTGAGAGAAAAAGGAGGAATAACAAAAAGTAGAGAACTGACGTGCTATGGAATAGAGGGGCTAGTGGGAGAAATAGCAGACATGTTGAATGGAAGCTACATGCCGGAGCTAAAAATAATAGAGATAGGAGAAATAAGGAAGAGAGACAAATCGCTAATAAAGAAAGAATGTCAAAATTTAGCAAGCAAGATAATCAGCCAAGTGAATGAAATGATAGATGAGGTGGTAAAAAGGAAGGCTTAGGTTTAAAGAAAAGGTGGGGTAAGTTATGGTAAAGCTGGGTAAAAAAGATAAGTCACTATTAGAGAACTCGTTTAAAAATATTTATGAAAGAGACGAAAAAGGAAGAACAGCTCTACATTATGCAGTAGAGGTAAAAACAGTGAGGTTATTAATCGAAAAAGGAGTAGATGTGAATGCAGCAGATGTAAGAGGACATACAGCACTGCATCTAGCGATAACGGAGAAACGTCTAGAAACAGTTAGAGAATTGATAAAATCAGGAGGGAATGTAAATGCTGAAGAGTATGGCAATAAATGCACTCCGCTGCATCTTGCATGTATGGTAGGAGAAAAAGAAATAGTGGAGGAGCTAGTAAAAGCAGGGGCTGAAATAGAGCAAGCAGATAAATTTGGAATAACAGCGATGGATTATGCGAAAAATAGCAAAGAAATAGCCGAGGTATTAAAGAAAGAAACAGAGAAAATGGAAAGTTTGTTAAAAAAATAAGAGTCGTATCAGAAAGCGCAACAGCAGTTGGTAAAGGAAGGGCTAGACCAAATTTGAAGGCTGTAGCTGATAAAAGTTGGTCTTTTTCATAAGAGTAAATGGATTGATGGAAAAAAGGAGTGGTAAGGCTCCTTGCACTACAAAAACATTTGCAGGAGAAACTATGAGAAAAAGAACATTAACTTGCCGATACGAGCCAGATGAATTAGCGGAACAACATCTAGCAGACGCCTATGAGCTGTTACTAAGGTATGCGGTAAAAAGAAACAATGAAAAGGAGATAAAGAAAAATGATAACAGTGGCCTTATATGCAAGAGTTTCATCGAAGAGTCAAGCGCAGAACAATACAATAGAGAGTCAAATTGCCGAGCTCAAGCATAGAATTGCTGCAGATAAGCATGAGTTATTGAATGAGTATGAATTTAAGGATGATGGGCTTAGTGGGTGGAGTTTAGAACGTGAAGGTTTAGATGCATTACGTGATAAAGTAGGAGAAGATCAAATTGATAAAATTTATATTCATTCACCTGACCGACTATCAAGAAAATCTGCACATCAAATGATACTACTTGATGAATTTGAAAAAGCAGGAGTAGAAGTAATATTCTTAAATCATAAGACTGAAAATAATCCAGAGTCTAAATTGTTATTGGGAATGCAAGGATTAGTGGCAGAATATGAGTGTACAAAGATTATGGAACGTAGTCGTAGGGGAAAACTCCATAGAGCAAAAAAAGGCTGTGTAAGTGTAATTGGCATTGCACCTTTTGGTTATAATCGTATAAAGCATGTAGATAGAGAAAAGACAAAGTTTGAAATAAATGAAGAGGAAGCAAAAATAGTAAAGCAGCTATTCATGTGGGTAGGGCAAGAGAGAATAAGTATAAGGGAAGTGATACGTAGACTAAGAGATAAGTCAATTAGAACAAGAACTGGAAAGAAGGTGTGGTGTCCAATAATAATTTGGAAGGTATTAAGAAATCCAGCATATAAAGGACAAGCAGCGTTTGGTAAATTAAAGAGGGTTGAAAGAAGAGAAAGAAATAAACAAAAGGTTTCTATCTGTCGCACAGATGAGGACAGCTGGATTTATATACCAGTACCAAAAATAGTTGATGAAGGGTTATTTAATAAAGTACAAAAGCAACTGGATGAAAATAGAAAAAGAGCAAGGATGCAGAGAGAGGGAGGAAAAAAGAAATATCTATTACAAGGTCTAGTTGTGTGTCAAAACTGTGGATATGCGTATAGTGGTGCACAATGTGGAGTTGAAGGAAAAAAGTTTAGCTATTATCGCTGTAGTAGTACTATACACCCCAGTTATGGATTAGAAAACAGATAAAAGTAGAATTAATAAAGAGGGAAATAGGGTAAACTCAAGTATTTTAACAATAATTTAAGAGGTTACCCATGAAGAAAGATATTACAGAACTTTACTGCTGCGTCGAGGATTTTTGTCGTGTAGTAGATGAAAATTTTGCAAATAAGTTCTTATCAAATGGCAAAAAACCAACCAGAGTACCAGAAATAGCGCACTCAGAAATGCTAACCATAATCCTGTTATACCACCAATCGCCATGTAAAAACTTCAAGGCTTTTTATCTTTGTTACCTTAAGTTACTCTATAGATCAGAATTTTCAAAGATGCCTTCATATCACAGATTTATTGCCTTAAAGCCGAGAGTTTTACGGTATTTAGCATTACTTCTTCAATGGTTCTGCGAACAAGCGAAAATGACAGGTACTTCCTACATTGACACTTCTACGATTGCCATTTGCCACAAGAAAAGGATCTCTAGGAACAAAGTTTTTGATGGTTTAGCAGAAATTGGTAAGAGCACGTATGGTTGGTTTTTTGGCTTTAAATTGCACTTGGTGATTAACGAAATTGGAGAAATTCAATCACTTACTCTAACCAAAGGTAACGTTGATACCTGTGCCAACTATAACTAAAAGACTGACAGGACTTTTGTTCGGAGATAAAGGCTATATCAAGAAGGAGCTCTTTGAGGAACTCTTCGATAGAGGTTTAAAGCTTGTCACTAAAGTGAAAAAAGGCATGAAAAACGCACTAATCTCACTAAAAGAGAAGGCTTTATTGAGAAAAAGGTCGATTATTGAGACAGTCTTTGGTTGTTTAAAAAATAAATTTGAGCTTGAACATACACGGCACAGATCGCCAATAAATTTTCTGGTACATATTTTTTCTACATTAATTTCATATTCCATGCAGTCAAAAAAGCCTTCTATTTCTAAGCCTTACTGTGTTGGTTAATCCATAACTGGGGTTTGGAACAGCTAGATTGGCAAACTAAGCGTGGCATCATTAAAGCATTAGTAGAACGAATTCAGATTGGTTATGACCAGGTAGAAGTGGCGTTTAGAATCGAAGAACCAGCACAGGATGGAGAGATTTTTAATTTGCAACATTGTACTGGACGTCATGATAAGGGGGCTGGCGGAGTTTGTCAAGAAAGTTTTTTCGTTTCTATTCCCAATAAAAGTGCGTTATATGGTTATGCAAGAAGTCTATTTACCCATTTGCTTAACTTTCTCTCTACTTTTTTTGAGTAAGGCCCCTATTGGCATGACAGACATTCATCGTAGTCAATATCTGTTTTTTGTTGCAATATTTCACTTTTTTTGAATATGTCATGCGAGACCTTATCGGCTCTCTGCATTGATTGTGATCTGCAGTAATATAAGCTCTTCAATCCTTTTTTCCAAGCAAGCATGTGTATTTTGTGCAAGTAACGTTTATGTACGTTGGCAGGTAAGAACAGATTTACTGATTGAGATTGACAAATATACGAAGTTCTATCACTTGCATGTTCTATAATCCATCTTTGGTCAAGCTCGTACGCTGTTTTAAATGTCAATTTTTCATGCTCACTAAGAAAATCTAAATGCTGAACGGAACCCTCGTTTGTTGAAATTGAAGACCATATTTTATCATTGTCTTGATTTTTTTCTGCTAATAGTTTTTGCAAGAATTTATTTCGCACTACAAATGAACCTGTAAGTGTCTTTTGTATGAATACGTTTGCTGCGTATGGTTCTATTCCAGGGGAGGTATTACCTGCAATAATGGAGATCGAGGCAGTAGGAGCAATAGCGAGTTTGTGTGTAAACCTTTCCATTAGATCAACTTCTTTGGCATCAGAACATGCTCCCTTTTCTTCTGCTAATTTTTTAGAAACTATATCTGCTTGCTCGCGTAAATACTTAAATATTTTTTTATTCCATTGTTGTGCTGTTACTGATTCAAAAGGAACCATTTTGCTTTGTAAAAATGAGTGAAAGCCCATCACACCAAGACCAATACTGCGTTCTCTGGCTGCAGAATATTTTGCTCGCTGCATTTCATTCGGTGCTTTATTTATGAAATCTTCCAATACATTATCAAGAAAGCGCATTATATCTTCTATGAAGAGTTTATTGTCTTTCCATTCTTCGTAGTACTCAAGGTTTACGGATGATAGACAACACACAGCAGTGCGTGACTTATTCAGGTGATCATAACCTGTGGTTAAAGTTATTTCACTGCATAGATTTGACATCTTGATGTCTAAGTTGAGCTTTTTGTAAGATTCTGGCTTATTGTTATTTGTTGCATCAAGGAAAATAATGTAAGGTTCTCCAGTTTCAACTCTTGCTGTTAATATTTTGATCCATATATCCCGCGCTTTTACAGTTGAAATAACCTTATTGTTGTGAGGGCTTATTAAATTCCATTCTTGATCATTCTCAACAGCCTGCATAAATTTATCTGTTACTATTACAGCATGATGTATATTTAACGCTTTGCGATTTGGGTCACCGCCTGTTGGCTTGCGTAAATCTAGAAACTCTTCTATCTCCGGATGAGATACAGGAAGGTAGACTGCTGAACTTCCTCGCCTTAGGGATCCCTGACTAATTGCAAGCGTTAGAGCATTTTGCACTACAATAAATGGAACAATTCCTGATGTTTTGCCGCTACCCTTTACGCTTTCGCCTATTGAGCGTAAATTTCCCCAATAACTACCTATGCCTCCTCCACGTGCAGCAAGCCAAACATTTTCGTTCCATAGATCAACTATTCCCTGCAAGCTGTCTTCGGTTTCATTAAGAAAGCAAGAGATAGGTAACCCTCTCTTAGTGCCACCATTGCTGAGTATTGGTGTTGAAGGCATGAACCACAAGTTGCTCATGTAGTCATAAAGACGCTGCGCATGTTCTTTATTATCAGAATAGTAATTAGCAATACGTGCAAAGAGGTCTTGATAACTTTCATTTTCTATTAAATACCTGTCTGATAGAACTGCTTTTCCAAAGTCGGTTAATTTGCTGTCCTTTGCGTAATTAATGGTAATGTTATTCATAAAGTTCCTTTTATTCTTTTATTATATATAGGTACTTAAAAGTCATTTTGAGCGATTTTTAAGTTAGGTTTTTCGGATTTTTTTGTTGATGCTGTAATGCAAACAAGATACCGTCAACCTGACTGCCATATATTTTACAGTAACTCATATAACTTATTTGCATATTTATTTCTTTTGCAACATGTTGAACATAACTTTCTGAGTGACGAAAATAGTCTCCTTTGTTTACAAAGTCAATACCTTCACCTTCCTTTCTTCTTATTAAACATACAATAACTCCTTTTTTGCTCGTAGATCTTTTTGCTAATTCCAACTCTTCTTGAAAGTCATGTAGATAATGTAGCACTTCAGCAAAGATAATTACATCATACTGCTGGTTTTTCTCTTGTTTAAGAAACTCTTTCATTTCCATATGTATTAATTCATTGTAAACAGGCTTACCTTTTATAAAGCATCCTCTTGCGATATTTAGCATTCTACTTGAAATGTCAATTCCTGTTATATGGTTTCCAATACTATTTATTTTCAAGAAATGACCACATATTCCAGTTCCACAACCAAGGTCGAGTATATTGAGCTCAGAAGTGGAGTTGTTGAAGATTTTTGTAATTATCATGTGTACAAGTTCATGCCCTCTATATTGTTTGGCAATCAACCAATGCTCAACAAAATATTCACCTGTGTAATCAAAATATTGTCTTATGAGGTTTTTTGGCAATTCTGTAATAGGCGCTGAGTTTGTCATTTTTTTTATATAGTAAGACGCCTCCTCGTGGTCATTATCTAATTTTAGTGCCCTTGTTAAATAATTATAAGCTTTGTTAGTATTCCCTACCGCAAAATGACACCTTCCGATGTTATACCAGACTATAGGTAAATGGGGGTAAAATATGCTAATTAACCAAAATCGTAACTTTGCATCTGATATGCTACCTTTATAAAAGTGATATAAACCGATTTCAATGTTGGTGTTTAACAGGTTCTTAGATTTTTTAAGAAGCACTGTCATTTCTTTATGAAGAGTATTATATTTATTCACAATGAAGTGTTTTACTTTCTTAATATTTAATACGCCAATGAGCTTAGACATACAATTTAAAGCAACGTTTTTTATAAAAGAGAGATTACTTTTCATACGTTAGAAATACTCCGAATGTTTATTATCATTTTTAGGCAATTGATTTTAACACATTTTATCTTACAAAATATCTTTTTTATTAATTTTTACTGTATATATAAGTTTACCACATATTTCTCAGATTATACTGTTTAGGATTGCTAGTATATTGTTGTTGATAATATAAGTAAATGTTTTGTGCAAAAAGGCGTTGACATATTATTTATTAGGTTATAATATATAAAAGATTAATTTAGTTTTTAGATGTTTGACAAGTTTTATGGTAGAGATTAATTTAATCTCAATTCAATTTTAATAATATTTAACTCTGCATATTCTGCATATAGTCGGATAAATAAATTATTAAGAGCACTTGATGGATGCCTTGGCGTTAAGAGGCGATGAAGGACGTGGCAGGCTGCGATAAGCTGTGGGGAATTGTCAACAAATTTTGATCCGCAGATTTCCGAATGGGGAAACCCAACTAGTTTAGCTAGTTATTACGTACTAAGTATGTAAAGCAAACTTGGTGAACTGAAATATCTAAGTAGCCAAAGGAAAAGAAATCAACCGAGATTCTGTTAGTAGTGACGAGCGAAAGCGGAAAAGGCTAGTGGTTTAAGAATAAGAATTAGAATACTCTGGAAATAGTAACCATAGAAGGTGATAGTCCTGTATAAGTAGAAAGTTTTAAATCCTTGAGTAGAGCGGGGCACGTGAAATCCTGTTTGAATATGGGGGGACCATCCTCCAAGCCTAAATACTCCTTAACGACCGATAGTGAACAAGTACCGTGAGGGAAAGGTGAAAAGAACCCCGGGAGGGGAGTGAAATAGAATCTGAAATCAAGTGCTTACAAACAGTTGGAGCTCTATATCAATTTATTGATATTTAGAGTGACAGCGTACCTTTTGCATAATGGGTCAGCGAGTTAATCTATGAAGCAAGCTTAAGCCGTTAGGTGTAGGCGTAGCGAAAGCAAGTCTGAATAGGGCGTTTTAGTTTTATGGATTAGACCCGAAACCAAGTGATCTAGTCATGACCAGATTGAAGGTGTGGTAAAACACACTGGAGGATCGAACCAGTTAATGTTGCAACATTATTGGATGAGTTGTGATTAGGGGTGAAAGGCCAATCAAACTTGGAAATAGCTGGTTCTCCGCGAAATCTATTTAGGTAGAGCGTTGTATGTATGTTGTTGGGGGTAGAGCACTGGATAGACTAGGGGGATTCACCGTCTTACCAAATCTAACTAAACTCCGAATACCAACAATTAATTATACAGCAGGCACACTACGGGTGCTAAGTCCGTGGTGAAGAGGGAAACAACCCAGATCACTATCTAAGGTCCCAAAATTACAGCTAAGTGGGGAAGGAAGTAGAAAAACCATTACAGCTAGGAGGTTGGCTTGGAAGCAGCTATCCTTTAAAGAAAGCGTAACAGCTCACTTGTCTAAATAAGTTTTTCTGCGCCGAAAATGTACCGGGGCTAAAGCTGTATACCGAAGATGTGAGTGCTTATTGATTTCGATCAATAGGCGCGGTAGCGGAGCGTTCCGTAAGTCTGTGAAGGTGGTTTGTGAAAACTGCTGGAGATATCGGAAGTGAGAATGCTGACATAAGTAGCGTAAAAGAGTGTGAAAAACACTCTCACCAAAAATCTAAGGGTTCCTACGTTAAGTTAATCTGCGTAGGGTTAGTCGGTTCCTAAGGCGAGTCCGTAAAGGAGTAGTCGATGGCAATTAGGTTAATATTCCTAAACCTCTTAAGTGTGACGGGTTTCGTATTTGTATAGATCTTATTGGATTGATCTATGCTTAAAAGAAGCTCCAGGAAATAGCACTTATATTTATGAGGCCGTACCGCAAACCGACACTGGTGGATGAGTAGAGTATACTAAGGTGTTGAAAGAATGATGTTGAAGGAACTCGGCAAATTATACCTGTAACTTCGGAAGAAGGGTAACCTGCTTTTAGGCAACTATGAGTAGGTGGCACAAAATAGGGAGTAGCGACTGTTTACTAAAAACACAGGACTCTGCAAACACGTAAGTGGAAGTATAGGGTCTGACGCCTGCCCGGTGCTGGAAGGTTAATAGGAAGGGTGCAAGCTCCGAATTGAAGCCCCAGTAAACGGCGGCCGTAACACTGACGGTCCTAAGGTAGCGAAATTCCTTGTCGGGTAAGTTCCGACCCGCACGAATGGCGTAACGATTTCTCCACTGTCTCCAACATCACTTCAGCGAAATTGAATTCCCCGTGCAGATGCGGGGTACCCGCGGTTAGACGAAGAGACCCCGTGCACCTTTACTATAGCTTTACATTGCTATTAAAAGTGTGATGTGCAGGATAGGTGGGAGACTTTGAAGTTATGGCGCTAGCTATAATGGAGTCAACCTTGAGATACCACCCTTTACACTTTTGATATCTAACTATGTTTCATTATCTGGAACTAGGACATTGTATGGTGGGTAGTTTGACTGGGGCGGTCGCCTCCTAAAAAGTAACGGAGGCGTGCGAAGGTAAGCTAGAGCTGGTCGGAAATCAGCTTGATAGTATAATGGCATAAGCTTGCCTGACTGCGAGGCTGACAAGCCAAGCAGAGACGAAAGTCGGTCATAGTGATCCGGTGATTCTGTATGGAAGGGTCATCGCTCAACGGATAAAAGGTACGCCGGGGATAACAGGCTGATGGTGTTCGAGCGTTCATAGCGACGACACCGTTTGGCACCTCGATGTCGACTCATCACATCCTGGGGCTGAAGAAGGTCCCAAGGGTTCGGCTGTTCGCCGATTAAAGTGATACGTGAGTTGGGTTTAGAACGTCGTGAGACAGTTCGGTTTCTATCTGCCGTGGGTGAAGGAAATTTGAGAAGGTCTGACTCTAGTACGAGAGGACCGAGATGGATATACCTCTGGTGTACCAGCTGTTATGCCAATAGCATCGCTGGGTGGCTATGTATAGATGGGATAATTGCTGAAAGCATATAAGCAAGAAACCCTCTTCAAAAAGATTTCCCAATTAAGGCCGTGAAAGACTACCACGTTGATAGGCTAGGTGTGGAAGCATGGTAACATGTGAAGCTAACTAGTACTAATAGCCTGATTGATTTATTTGCTTTCTATATGTGTGTATGCAGTGTTAAATATTAAGTTAAAATTGTTAAGTTAGAAATTTTTATTGACTTGGTGGCTATAGCAAAAATGAACCACCCGATCTCATCTCGAACTCGGAAGTGAAACTTTTTAGCGCTGATGGTACTTGAAAAGGGAGAGTAGGTCGCCGCCAAGTTTATAAAAATTTCTTTGTTAATTAGACAGTAGGTATACTTATATTTTAACTTTCTTGTTTTGTTACTATTCTTTAAGTTTTTACTTTAACTACGATATCTTTTTTTTCTTATATGTTCTTGGTCATTTTCTACATTATTTAGCATTGTTCCTACTTCCCCTAATTGATTCCCTTTTGAAGGAGAATTAATGATTTCTGGTAATATTACATTACCTCCCACTTTTTTAAATAATTCTTCTTGTTGGCGAAATGCTGACCTCCAATCTGTTCCTGTTCCTTTAGGAAGAAATAAGAATTGATACATCTGACCAAAGCCTGTGTTATTTACCTCTTTTATATGCTCTACCATTCACCACACCCATTAACTATTTTTAAAAATTTTACCTATATTATCATAAAAAATATAATTGTAAATACCTTAATTGAGATTTTTTTTATTTTATCTTTTTTAAGCAAATAGTTAGATCTTTTTGTAAGTTTTTATAACTTGCTTGCATAATGTTTCTATGAGTTAGTATTATGTAGTAGTGCCCTATATTACTTATATTTAAAATGCTAATTTTAGCAAGCATTCGTAGTTGCCTTTTTATTTTATTTCTTTTTGCTGCTTTTCCGGTTTTTTTACTGATAGCCAGACCTACTCTAATAGTATGAATGTACTTTTCAGGTTCTCTTTCTTTTATAGCGTACAGTGATATATAAAGCCCACGATAAAAAAGACTGTTGAGTGCTAACTTATTTTTGAAAGCAGAAGAAAAATCTTTTTTTTTATACTTACTATGCGCATAATTTGTTACACCCTAATGAACGGCGCCTATTAAGGATTTTTCTTCCAGCTCTTGTTGCCATACGTGAACGAAATCCGTGTCTGCGCTTTCTTATCAAATTTTTTGGTTGAAATGTTCTCTTCATTGTTTTTATATTAATATAATTATTTATTTTAAATTGTTTTACTTTATTGTCAAATAATGGTGAACTTGTATGACATTTTCGTAGAATAAAATTTGATGCATGGAAGAATGAATTCGGTGATAGTCATACCTGTCTTACTAATCCTTTTATTTTGTTTTAGTAGGTTTCAAGAAGTAAATAAGGTTAAATCTTATCTATATCTTAGTTGTGTATGGATGCTAACTTGGTTGTTAGTATTCTATAATAATTGTTTTGTAACTTTTATTTCTATAGCGTTACTTTTTTTCATGCTTGCTTTTATCTTTAAAAATAAAAGAAATAAGATAATAAAACTTTCGTTATTTGTGGCTTTGGCCATATCATTTTTTATCACTTTATTTATAATGCTGTCTATTTTTATTCAATCCATTAGTTTTTTTAATAAAGTAGCTATTTCAGAATTCTTGTTTTGCTTGAAATGGGGCCACAATGTAGTTACTATCAATGAAGAGAAGATAGGATGTTTTGGTATAGCGCCGCTTTTAGTTGGTACATTACTTATAACTATTATAGCAATGTTAGTTGTCGTTCCGCTTGGTTTATTTTCTGCAATATATATTAGTGAATATGCGAGTGAGAAAGTGCGTTATATTGTTAATACAACTTTGCAAGTTTTGTCTGCTATTCCTACGGTTGTATATGGATATTTCGCGGTTGTGTTTTTGTCTTTCTTTATAAAGCAGGTAGCAAATTTTTTTGGTTTAAGTATACACTCAGAAAGTGCCTTAGTTGCCGGTTTATCGATTGGGATAATGATTCTTCCTTTTATTATTTCTTTACTCGAAGATGCCATAAGATCTGTTCCAAAAAGCTTGCGTTATGGCTTCATGGCACTTGGTGCAACTCCAGCGGAAACTATATGGCATATAACAATACCTTATGCAATGCCTACAATTTTAAGTGCAATTTTATTGTCAATTTCAAGAGTGATAGGTGAAACAATGATTGTGCTAATGGCTGTGGGAATCAACGCAAATTTGACTTTTAACCCTCTTAATTCAGTTACTACCATTACCGTGCAGATCGCTACATTACTTACCGGAGATCAGGATTTCAATAGTGTACAAACTCTTGCTGCTTATGCGCTTAGTTTAGTATTGTTTATTATTACTTGGCTATTAAATGCATTTGCATTGTTTGTAATGAAGCGTAACTAGTAAGCGTTTTAATGTTGCAAAATTTCTATTAATAATATAAAATTTATTTTCTTTAGAAGTTCTTTTATGGAATTATAGTGTTAGGTGATAAAAATAAAGAGATGAATATAGGTAGAGCGATTAAGGTAACTCAAGCAGTTGTTGATATAAAATTTGAAGGTGAATTGCCTAAAATATTTAATGCTTTAAAAAGCAAACTAAAATATAAGGATAAGGAGCTGGTTTTAGAAGTTTCGCAGCATATAGGTGACAATATAGTTCGTTGTATTGCTATGGATAGCACAGATGGCATGTCAAGGGGGGATGAATTTGTTGATACAGGTGCACCAATATCGGTGCCAATTGGGCGTTCAACTTTAGGAAGGATTTTTAATGTTGTTGGAGAGCTTATAGATGAGTGTGGTCCACTGAAGGGAAAGTATAACTTAGAGCCTATACACAGAGCACCTCCAAGTTTTACTGAACAGAGAATACAGGAAGAAGTTTTAGTTACGGGAATAAAAGTTATAGATCTTCTTGCACCTTATCTTAAAGGAGGAAAAATTGGCTTATTTGGTGGAGCCGGTGTTGGTAAAACAGTCCTAATAATGGAATTAATTAATAATATAGCAAAAGCTCATAAAGGATTTTCTGTGTTTGCCGGGGTAGGGGAGAGAACGCGTGAAGGTAACGATCTTTATCACGAGATGATCACTTCAAATGTAATAAATATAAATGAGCATGAAAAATCTCAAGCTGTTTTGGTTTATGGTCAGATGAATGAGCCTCCTGGAGCAAGGGCTAGAGTTGCTTTAACAGCACTTACTATGGCAGAGTATTTTCGTGACCGTGAAAACCAAGATGTTCTATTTTTTGTGGATAATATCTTTAGATTTACACAAGCTGGTTCTGAAATTTCTGCTTTACTTGGAAGAATACCGTCAGCTGTTGGTTATCAGCCAACCCTTGCAACTGATATGGGTGCAATGCAAGAAAGAATAGCTTCAACAACTTCTGGCTCTATTACTTCTGTGCAAGCTATATATGTTCCTGCGGACGATTTGACTGATCCAGCCCCAGCAACTACATTCTCTCACCTTGATGCAACCACAGTGTTGTCAAGGCAAATAGCTGAAATGGGAATATACCCTGCTGTTGATCCACTTGATTCAACTTCTCAGTCTTTATCTGCTGAAATCATTGGTGAAGAACATTATAATGTAGCTTCTGAGGTGAAACGTATATTGCAAACTTATAAATCACTGCAAGATATTATCGCAATACTTGGTATGGATGAGCTATCTGATGAAGATAAAATTATTGTTGATAGGGCTCGTAAGATTCAGAAATTTCTTTCTCAACCTTTTCACGTTGCAGAAATATTTACTGGCATGCCTGGTAAATTTGTTTCACTTTCTGATACTGTTTCCAGTTTTAAAGGGATTGTTGAAGGCAAATATGATCACTTACCAGAGGCTGCTTTTTATATGGTGGGGAATATAGATGAAGCAATAAAAAAGGCTGAATTAATACAAGCTGAAGCTAAATAAAAGTTAAAGATTATGAATACTTTTAAAGTGCAATTTTTCTCTCCTGATGATCAAATTTCATTCAGTGGAGTGGTTTCTCTTTCAGTAACTGGGCTCGAAGGGGAGCTTATGATTTTAGCTCACCATGCTCCTTACTTAATTTATTTATTGCCTGGTATGATTACTGTTAAAATGAGTAACCAAACAGAAAAGAAGGTTGTAATTGATAGTGGCGTATTAGAAGTTGCAAATAATAATTGTAGCATTATAACAAGTCAAATTCAGGTTTTTGATCGTGCAATTCATGATGAGAAATCGTTTAAAAATAAGAGAATTAGTATATATTTAAGTTATCTTGATGAGAAGTTTCTTTCTTAGTTATTTTAGGCAAAAAGTCAATTATCATTCAAGTGGCTATAAGATTTTTGCTCAGGGGGCTCTTTTTTGTCATCCCAGAAACCCCGGGGTGTCATCCCAGTGTCGGAGTACTTTAGGTGTATGATCCCAGAGTGTGATGGTATGGGACCATACACCTAATCAAATAAAAATTAAAGAAGGAGAGTTGGTTGTAACGGTTGGAGATAACGACTTTGTTTTACCTGGAATTTACGTTGGATAAACTACAAAAAATAACAGGTAAAAATCAACGTAAATTTAAGATAAATCGATTTTATTAGTATTATCAAATCAAAATCTGTTTTTAATTAATCAATAATACTTTTTTACATATTTTCATCCCCTTTCATGGATTTTTTAATTTTATAGATGATATCTAATATTATTAGAAGCATTGTAAAATATCTTATGAGAAAAGTTATAAAATATATTAGCATTATTGGTATTGCATGTTTAGTATTGTTATTTTTTATATCTAATGTGGAAACACGCGTAAAAACACAGGAAGAACAATTATTCCTAGCTGTAGAAGATGGTAATGCACAAGAAGTAAAACTATTACTCAAAAATGGTGCAGACCCAAATTGACCTTACCCAGAAAAAGTAGAGAGAAAGTTAAGACGTTTTTATCATGAGAATAAATTGTGCAGGAATGCAATAGTTAATAGTAGAATGTCTACGTTATTTGTTACAAAAGATTTCTATGTATTCAAATATGGCAGTTCTGGTTTGTTGAGCGAGAAGTATCAATAAGCAGCTCCCTTTTAAGTGAACTTTTCTGCAACAGAGTTATCGTAACAACAGCCCTTATGGCTCATGCTGGAAATGATGTTTTTTGTATTCAATAGAAATTGGTAATTTTGAGAGGTATACTGTGACCCTTGATCGCTATGTAACAGCAGATTTTTATCGGGCTTGCGTTTATCAACGGCCATCAATAAAGAATCTATAACTAATTATCATGTTACTCATTAACCACCATGCGTGAATATAGGTCAATTATTGCCGCCAACAACCTTCTTTAGTTTTTATGTAGGTAATCCCAAACTTTATTTGGCTGATCAGTAGTAAAATTTTGATCCAATGTGTTCGGAGCCACAACTCGGTTGCTTATTTGCTGTTTTTTATTTTTGAACCTTCGTCTAAGCTTGGCTTTAATGCCATTTTCTTGCATAACACTTTGTACTGTTTTAATTTTTGCCTAAAGCTTTTAATTCAGCGTGAATTTTAGGGGCTCCATATCTGCATTTAGAAGCTTGATGTATTTTTTGAATATCTGCTAGAAGCCCTTCTTTTGCTAATTCTTTACTGCTTTTTTCCTTAGCAACCAATACCACCAGTACAAAACCCTACATAGTTCCTGTGTTTTATAGCAATTTCTATATAAAAGAATACTTTACTCTTTTTCTTTGCCCAGGGCTTTTTTTAAGATGTCTCTTTCTCTTGTTAGTTCTTTTTTTAGATTAAATCTTTCTTTGTCATAAGGAGCCTTTGCCTGGAAATGCGTATGCTCCAGACATTTTTCCATCATATTTTCTTACTTAACATACTGCCATCTATACCTAGATCTTTTGCTATTTTTGTACTTGCTTGACCTGTTTCTTTAACCAGCTTAACAGCTTCTAATTTGAATTCTGCTGTATATTCTCTTCTATTTGTCATATTTTGAAAAAACGTTTTATTTTACTCCAAAAACGTCTTAACTTTCTCTCTACTTTTTCTGGGTAAGGTCACTACTTGGATGACAGATAGTAGTGCGAAAGTCTCTTACAACTTACTTTTAATTAGTCTAACCCATGCGTGCCAATCCCTCTCACCAAGATTGCTTTCAAAAGATAGGAGATCCTTTACAGCTTTTGAGCAAATTTCTTCACTTGGAATTGATAACTCCTTATTCATTGCTAACGTTAAACATTGAGTTTTGCACGCTTGTTCTAAATGATACGAGTAAAACATTGCTTCTTGTATAGTCCGACCACACGTTATAGATCCATGATTACGCATTAACATGACAAAATTTTCTTTCAGATCAGCTATTAACCTCTTTCCTTCTGTATCGCTAAGTGCTAGGGAATTATAATTATGGTAAGAGATTTTATTGTAAAAGTGCAGTGCCCATTGACTTATAGGAAGCAGCCCATCTTTGAGAGAAGAAACCGCTACAATAGAAGGTGTATGCAAGTGAAAAATTGCTTGAATATCTTTCCTTGCTTGATAAACAAAACCATGAATTATATAGCCAGTTCTATTATATTGATATTCTTTGCCTTCAATTACATCTCCATCAAATGATACTTTCATTAACGAACGTTCATCTACTTCATCAAAACGCATACCAAACGGATAAATATAAAACGACTTTTGATCTTCAGAACGCACTGAAAGGTGAGTATATGTATGATCATCGAACTTAAGGTAGGACAAAATCTGATAGGCATAGACTAGATCCCTTTTTACTCTGCTCTTTGTTAACAACACAATCCTCTGTTAGAATCTTCTGAAGGTTTATACGCGAAAAGAGACTTGTAGTAAACTAATAAGTCTATGCCACTCTGTCTTGCTTTCTGAATACCAAACACTTTTGTGTTGTAGCTTGCTTAAAAATAGTTATCGTTATTATAGAGTTTATATACAGAATTTATGTTTTTAAATTACATAATATCTTAACTACAAAAATAATTTTCTATATAATGTTTCATATGTTTTAAAGCTTCATTTTTATGTTATTATAAATGTAAGTTTCAAGATTGAAAATAATATGGTAAATATTAACACAAAAAAACAGCCAGCAGGATTTTTCATATATCTCTCTGGTCTTTCGGGAAGTGGTAAACTTTCCACAGCAATAGAATTATCTAATATGATAAACGCATTAATTGTAAATAGTAAGTTCTATAACAATGTTCAAGCTTGCTCTATATACGATGGTGTCTTTGAACGTGATCAAATACCTAAAGAAGTTCAAGATAGAATATATGGCATTATGCAAATTATGCTTCAGGTAATAGAAAATTATCCGATTCACTCAAAAAATTACATATTTATTGATGAGTTGATGGAAAATAATGACCAGAACATGAGGATGTATGATTCAATAGTAAGGCTTAGTAAAAAAATGAACACAGAAATCCTTCCTGTGGTACTTAGGTGTGATCTACCGACATTACAAAAGCGTATTGCATTAAAAAGGCAAAGAAAAAATAGGAAGGTGATTAATCTAAATAGCATTGTAGAGAAATTTAGGACTGACGATTTATTTATACCACCAAGTGCCATAGAGATAGAAAATTCAGATATGAGTATAAAAGAAGTAGCTCAAGAGATAGTAAACCAGATGCACAAGCTTAGTAACATTGCATATACGCGAAAGAATAGTCTATAATGATTTCATATACTGAGGCTCATTTAAATATAGAGCTTCAACTTCATTTAATTTTTGCTTGTTCTCTAATCTATAACGGACTAATAGCCCTGCATGGCTAGCATTTAAATTGCAATCCATATGTGTACTGCTTGTAGCGTGACACTGGGATCCAGGTGCAGATAGTGGCAATAAATTGAAATCAAATAACTGCGTATAAAACCCTTGAGCATTTTTGACTATAGCTCTGATATTTTTTTTGTTATTCGTACAAAGCAAAGATATTGCGTAGGCTTGAACTTCCAGCGCACTAACTCCGTATAATGGCTTATTTGTAGCAAGATTTATACCTTGTGCAGCTGATATACCAACTCTAATTCCAGTGAAACTTCCTGGTCCAACTACTACCACTAAATGATCTATTTTATCATAATTATAGTTGTGCTTATCAAACAAAGTATTCAGAATTTGAAAAAATGATTCTGCATGATTGTTGCTGGCGGAATTGTGCTCTACAAAACAGTTACCATCATAATCAACTATTGCTATTGAACTACCAATACCTACAGTATCAATCGCTAAAATAGACATTACTTAAGCTTATCATAGAGTTTTGTAAACATTATAGCAAAGGCACCATTACCCATAACGTTTGCTGAAGTGATTATTGGATCAAACACTATATACAGTGCTGTGATTAACGAAAGCATTTCTGGAGAAAATTTGAGGTATTTCTCAAGAATAGGTAGCATTACCATAATTCCTCCTGCCGGAACTGCCACGATAGCAAACTTAAATAACAAAAAATAGAGAAGGAAAGTTACATAGTCTGTTGTGCACAATGAATAACCGGAGGCAATTATCATTGATAATATTATAATAAAAAAGCAATCACCTACTAAATGAAAGCTAGCAGTTATTGGTACAACAGACGATGCTATGTCAGGTTGCTTTACATTTTTTTTGCTTCCTTCAAGAGTAAGTGGCATAGTTGCATTACTAGACATTGTGCTCATTGCAGTAATAAATGCCGGTATCATATTGCCTATACTAGCTATCCAGCTTGTGATCTTGAATGAATTTCCTGCTCCATATAAGAGGAAAACATAAAGGTAGGTTGCAGATGCTATAATAATGAAAATTATTGAGTAATCCTTAAATATTATAGATAAAACTTGATCATGCTGCATTTTTAAAGCAAGCCCAAGTACAAATATTGGAATAATCGGCGTCAAAAACGTCTTCAAAATAAAGAGAGTTAAATCTAACATTTTGTTCGAAAGCTCTTTGCTTTTCTTGGGTAGCAGTGTGGACACTACTATGCTGGACACAAATCCACAGGCAAGGGCATAAAAATTAGAAAGCAATGCAGGCAGCCTAAACGACCATAAGGGAACAATTGTTTCTTCATACGTTATATCTTGTATTGAATGAGTGTTTTGTATGATAAAATGCCCAACAGAATAAGCTATTAAACTTGAAGCCAGATTTGACAAGAAGATCATTATAATAAGTAACAATATGAACTTTATAGCTGACTGCTTAAGATTGTTAACACTGCTAAAGATTAACGCAAAAATAACAAAAGGCATTATAAATAGCAAAACCTCTTTTATACTCAGGCTCACTGAGTACAAGAAGGTTTTTATTTCCATTGGAACTAAATGACCAAAGAATGCAGCTGAAGTGATGACCGTGAGTAAGATTAATAGTTGTAGCACGTTCTTATATACCAATGTCCTATGGACATATATATGGTAAGTTAGTTGTTAAGTAAAGCAAAACTGTCTAAACTGCACAGCAAATGGTGTAATGAAAGTGGAATGACAAAAAAGAGTGAAATTAGCATTCACTTATTATTCGTGTCATTTTCAGTAAAAGCTTCTTCCCACGTGCCTTGAGTTGCTGCGCGGCTATACTCTGTTACTCTATTTTCAAAGAAATTCGTATGTTCAACGCCATTTAGTATTTCATCAAGCCACGGAATAGGATTATCATTGACATCATATATGGACTCAAGACCTAATTGCATTAACCGTCTGTTTGCTACGTAGCGTATGTAATTGCGCACTTCTTCTGCGGATAGTCCTTCAACATCTCCTAAATCAAAGGCAAGCTTTATGAATTCGTCCTCAAGTTCAACGATGGTGCGACATGCAGAATATAATTCCTCTTTAAACTCGTTGTCCCAAATTTCATTATTCTCTTTAATAAATGTATTAAATAACATGATAATTGAATTGGTGTGCAAAGTTTCATCACGGGCTGACCAGGCGATTATCTGCCCCATTCCTTTCATTTTTCCAAAACGTTGGAAATTGAGCAAAATTGCAAATGATGCAAATAACTGCAACCCTTCAGTGAATGCACCAAACACTGCTAGAGTTTTAGCTACATGTTTTTTATCGTGTTTTTTGCTTTCCTCGAATTCCAACATATATTCATATTTCTTTCTCATAGCATCATACTTTAAAAATGCTTGATACTCACTTTCTGGCATGCCAATTGTGTCTAAAAGATAAGAATAAGCTGCAATGTGTATGGTTTCCATATTGGAAAAGCTTGCAAGCATCATGCATATTTCTGTTGGCTTAAATATATTTGAATAATGCCTCATGTAGCAGTTATTTACTTCAATGTCTGCCTGAGTAAAAAATCTAAAGATCTGGGTTAGTAGATTTTTTTCTACACTTGAAAGTTTAGTTTTCCAATCCTTCACGTCATCAGCGAGCGGAACTTCTTCAGGTATCCAATGGATTCTTTGTTGCTGCAGCCACGCATCATACGCCCAAGGGTAATTAAAAGGTTTGTATATTGGATCTGCTTCTAACAATGACATAAGACACCTATTATTTTCTAAAGTAAATATTATATTAAGTGATATTGAGAATCAGTCAATTTAACTTTTTTGAAATTTGACGGCAGATAATTTATTGTGTATTATAGCTTCAAGTAATTTATCAACAGAAATGCGAGTATTAATATCTTTTATTTTATTATTTACAGTGAGCTGCACTCACACTATTCACAATCACGGAGCTCCTGGCATTAGTGTTGAATTGTGGAGCAAGATAAAAGTAGGTGACGATAAAGAAAAAGTGGTTCACACTTTAGGATCACCAACATTAGTATCAAAGTTCGATGACAATGTTTGGTACTATGTCTCATATAAAATTAAACAAGCCAATTTTTTAGGAAAAAGGAAGTATAGTAGTAAGTCTCTGCAAATTTCATTCGACCAGGACGGTAAAGTTGAAGATACAAAAGAAACTGACATCTTAGAGAGATCTTTGGCTGTTTCTGATTGAAAGTTTGCTCAGATCTTCCTACGTCATACCGCGGTTCATTCCATAACTGTACGAACATTGCGATTTGGGCCTACCAGAAGGGTGTCATGAAAGTAGCTGACACTAGTTCCTTTATGACGGCAGTGCCCAGACTACTTGGATCCAGGAAACTTAATTGCAAGTAATGCATTGGGTTTGGTAAGTATGGGTTTTGCGTTATAGAATGAAGCACTTTTGGTGAATTTGTAAAGAAAACTGGATCCCAGTGGGCTTTGTTGCATCGCTCTTCGGATAGTAGGTAACGCACAATAAATTTATGAAGCTATCTCAAATTTAGCCATACCAATATCAGTGAACTTATTGAGCAAATAGCATTTAACAAGTAGTTCCTTCTCTCTATTTGTCTCAGATTTATTCCTAAAACTAAACCCGAATGTTTGTTTCAGTCGCGAGAAAAAACTTTCTATATAAGATCTTTTTCCATAACTCATCTCTTTTTTCCACTTCTTTATACCATCTTCATCATATGACTTTATGAGCTTGACTGCAGAATTTCTCTCAGCCATATAGTCTAACTTTGGATGCTCTGCTGCGTTGTTTTTCGGAGGAATTTTCGTTTTTATACCATATTGATTACACAGCTTATAGAGCTTTTCTCTGTCATATGCCCTATCTGCATATAGTACTTTTATGACATACTGAAAATCGACTTCTTTTAGCAAATCACAAGCTCCATAGTGATCAGCCGTTACTGTATTTTACAGCTATGGCTTTTTTGCTGTTTGTATTCAACATTACATGCAATTTTCTTGTCTGTTCATAGCTGCGATACTTTCTATCTTCGCTATTTTCTTTGCTATGACCAGGAGTGTTGTTGTATATACTAATTCCTGTACTGTCTATAGCAATTTCGATATCTTCCATATTATTTTCTGCAATCATTGATCTTAATATTGAGTTTCTTAAACCTTCTTGATGATTGTGAATAGCTGATAACTTGCAAATTTTTCCCAATTTGCTCAAGGTATCCTGCTATAAACCCAACTGTTTGCCTCAGGCCTATTCTAAATAAACAAGTTATTATGTGCACCAAAATTACAACTTTATCGCTATAAATATTGTTGCCACCTGGTATTTTTGGACCATTCTCGTACCACTTTTCTATGGCTTCGTTGATATAATGAAAAATATTTCCTCTTTTTTCTAGAAATTTGTTATATTCGCTATGGTTACTGACCCTCATTTTTTGTGGCATATTTTTTCTTTCAAGGTTAAATGACTATTTTATAATGAATTTTGTCAGTAGCCACCAGATTTTTTCAGTTGCTATGCAACAAAGCCATCCCAGTGTCAAGCACTGGGATGACACCATTTGTTGTAAACTCACTTTTACTCTATGGTTATACTACCTTGCTGCTATCCTGAACGGATACAGTGGGCTTATTAAATTATAGAATTACTTTAGCTATAGAATAAAATCTAGTGTTACTTCACGCCAAATGTGGTGGTGCTGAGTAGGCAAGCCGGTCAATGGGCTACATTTATATACTGCACGCATTGCATTATCTGCTATCGACCTGAAAAGTGGATTATTTCGATAGGAATCACTGTCTGCTACATCCGCCATAATTATCTCGCCTTGACTGGATAACAATAAGTTAATTTTTATATTAAAATTTTCTTTGTAAGCTATGCTTTCAGGAATGCTCCAGCATTTTGTGAGCTTGTCTCTTATAGAGTTAATAATTTCTGTTACAACTAATTCATCCTTTTTGCTCTCAACGCTTTTTTCGTTTCCTATTTCATTTTTTGCCCCTCTAACATCCCTTCTTAGTTTTTTCTCTACACTTTTTTTTCTTTTTGGAATTGGAATGAATTCTTTACCCTCGTTAATAATGACTTCTTCTTGCATTTCGATAATTTGCCTCGGTTGTGCTACAACAGTGTGCTCAACTATTTCTTTTTTCCTTTGTGGTATAGGAACAGCTAACGTATCATTCGTTTGGGCTTTTGTTGAAGATAACGAAAAAAGCAAAAAACAACATAAAGACAAAAAAAGAATATAATTCGAATAGAAAAAACGCATATGTTAAGCAGCTTGTTTTACTGGTTTAAAGCTAATATTGCACGTAAAGTCAATATATTTTAGTTGATGGACGAGTTTGAAGTCAATAAGGAATCCCTTCAAAGCTGAAGGCAAGCGAAAGATTGTCTTCTCGACAGACAAAGGAATTGTATAATGGATTAAAAGGAACCGTATGACAAAAATTATAGCAAAAGAATATACAGAATTTTTAGAGCAATTGAAGGATCATATTGCAACAAACCGTTATAAAGCAGCACTTGCAGTAAATAGTAAGCTTATTTTGCTTTACCACCATATTGGTACAGAGATCCTAAAACGCCAAAATCTGGGGAGCTAAGGTAATTGATCAATTAAGTAAGGATTTGAGAAGTACATTTCCAGAAATGAAAGGCTTTAGCACGAGAAATCTGAAGTATATGCGTAAGTTTGCCGAAGAATATCCTGATGTTGAATTTGTGCAGGAGCCTCTTGCACAATTAACTTGGTATCACAATATCACTCTTTTGGAAAAAATAGAAAGTCATGAAATAAGATTATTTTATGTAAAAAAAGCTATTGAACATACGTAACATTATGGTAATGCAGATAGAACTTGGACTACATAAACGTCAAGGAAAAGCAATAACTAATTTTAAAGAAAAATTACCATCTCCACAATCCGATCTAGCACATTACACATTAAAAGATCCGTATATTTTTGATTTTTTAAGTATAGGTAAGGATGCTCATGAGAGAGAAGTAGAAAAAGGACTCGTAGGGCATATGGAAAAATTTCTGTTAGAACTCGGTGAAGGATTTGCATTTGTTGGTAGACAATTTCATTTAGATGTTGGTAATAAAGACTTTTATATTGATTTATTATTCTATCATTTAAAGTTACGTTGCTTCGTAGTGATTGAACTAAAAGATAAGGATTTTAAGCCGGAATATGCTGGTAAAATGAATTTTTATCTTTCTGCAGTTGATGATTTACTGAAGCACTCGACAGATCAACCTTCTATAGGGTTAATCTTATGTAAATCTAAAGACGATGTACTTGCTAAATATACACTCCGAGACATGAACAAGCCAATAGGGCTAGCAGAATATCGAATAACTGAAAATCTACCAGAGAACATAAAAACAGCTTTACCGACGATAGAAGAATTAGAAGCTGAATTATCCAAAATTTCAGACGAGGAAAAGTAATGTTACTAAAATCATTCAAACAATTATTTAGCAAACCAAAAGCTCAGTATGAAATGCATCAGGCTCAGGAAGAAGAGTGGCAGCCAATAACTTACTCTCTCATAGCCTTGAAACTTTGGAAGCAAACAGTAACGGAGTAAGTGATTTTTATGGATTACACGCTCTAGGTGCACTATCCTATATATCATACGGTCAATACACTCTAAATGAGATGGAAAGATGAAGGCATCATTATAGCTGCTAAAAAATACGGCGATAAAAACTTAATTCTTTCTCTGTTTACAAAAAATCATGGAAAGCGCAGGGGATTAACTAAGCTAACAAACAATAGCAATTATAAGTTTCAGATAAGTAATCTATTACATGCAGAATGGAGTGCTAAGTTACCTGAAAATCTAGGTTTTTTTAAGTGCGAATTAATCGAATCTCCATTCCATCATTTCTTTCAAGATAGGTTAAAAAGCATTACTATTGTTTCTTTCTCCTCTATTTTAGAAAAAGTGCTTCCAGAAAGTGAACCCTGTGCCATGCTGTATGACAATTTTCGATATTTCATCGATGTAATTAAACACAACAATCAGTCTTGGCAAAGCCATTATCTTAACTTAGAGCTTCTGCTTCTTACGCAATTGGGATTCAAGTTAGACTTATCCAAATGCGCTGTAACAGGTGTTAAGGAAAATCTGCAATTTATTTCTCCAAAAACTGGTAGAGCAGTGTCAAAAAAAGTAGGAGATTATTATGCAGATAAACTCCTACCTTTTCCACAAATGTTGCATGATGTATACAATAATACCCTACAAAACAGCTACTCATTCCAAGAATTTCAGTTAGGACTGAAAGTCACAGGATATTTTTTAAATAAGTATCTATTTTTGCAGTTAAACGTGAAATTTCCAGAGCTGAGAAACCTCATGTTGTCGCTTTAATCTTAGTTATCATTTTTTTGAAATCATTTCAGAAATCTATAGCTAACCCAAGCAACACGTCATACCGCGATTCATTCCATAGCTGTACAAACATTCATTTTTGAAGGTAAATTGCACAGCAAATGGTGTCATTCCAGTGCTTGACACTGGAATCCAGAAATTTTGCTTATAACTGAGCTGATGAGCTAAAGGTAGTTGTCTTACGCTAAAACAAACGTTTTTAATTAAGTTGCATAGAAGCTGGATCCCAGTGTCTGGGCACTGGGATGACATCCCACTGGTGGGAATTGCTCCCAAACTACAACGTTCGTACAGTTGTGCGCGGTATCTCAGCATAGATTCCGCTAACGAGTAGCGGAATGACGGTTGTCGGTAAACTTAAGCCACTTTAGCTATAGCCAGTAACCACTCTATTTCTACCACTGTTTTTTGCTTTATATAAATATTTGTCGGCACGTACTATAAATTTTTTAATATCATCAAAGTCAGATCCTTGCATTTCTGCAATTCCAATGCTCACAGTTACATTATGGGTTGTATTTTTATCCGCAAGTACAAAAGGTTCTTTAGCAATAATTTTTCGTATTCTCTCCGCAATAGTATACGCATCTGATACATTGGTATCTGGCATTACAACAACAAACTCCTCACCACCAAACCTAGCTAGTAAATCTGTCACTCTGATATTTTCAGAAATTCTTTTCTGTATTTGCTTTAAAAGTTCATCTCCAGCACTATGCCCAAAACTGTCATTCACTATCTTAAAATAGTCTATATCAAGTATCATAAGAGACAACCTTCTATCCTTTTCCACAGAGTCCTTAACAATGTTTCTTAAGTGTGCATCAAAATATCTTCTATTATAACAGTTAGTTAATGGGTCCTTTATAGACATTTCCGCATTATTAAATAAATTCATTCTCAAGGCATCTTGATATCTTTTGCGTTTTACTTGCGAATTAACCCTTGCTATTAGCTCACCCTCATCCAAAGGTACTGTTAAATAATCATTAGCACCTACATCAAGTGCTTTTACTAAATTGTTTTTATCATAATCCTCAGAAAGAATCAGAATTGGTGTATAACGTGTTTCCACCTTACTACGAAACTCAGAACACAAACGCAAGCCGTCAGTTTTTGAAAATTGCATATCAGAAATGATCAGGTCGTAACCATTCTCAATACCAACCTTCAATGCTTCCATTGGATCACTCAGTATTTTAATTGACCTAAAGCGTTGCTTTAATATATTATATATCTGCTCTGCTTGATGAACATCCTCATCTATAACAAGTATGTTAGCATCAAAAATCTGATTGGAATAATCCATAATACTGTTTCCTGCGACTCCACCAATCTCAGCGTTAGTTTCTCCTCTCAAACGCAATTCATCGATAATCATCTTTAAGCGTGTGAGAGACTTAATTCGTGCAGATAAAGCAGTTTCGTTTATTGGTTTAGTCAGAAAATCATCCGCGCCAGCATTAATACCTTGCACTCTATCATGAGTATCATGCAGCGCAGTTACCATAATTATTGGAATATGGGTTGTCAAGGGATCACTCTTTAGCTCCTTACAAACTTCAAAGCCATTCATCTTTGGCATCATGATATCAAGTAATATAATATCAGGCTGCTGCTTTGCTACTAAATCTATAGCTTCTTCACCATCATGAGCTACGATAACCGTATAGTACTCTGCTTTTAGTCGAGCTTCTAAAAGCTTGACATTAGATAGTACATCATCTACTACCAGAATCTTCGCTGTCATTATCTTTAGATGTATTATCTATATCGTAAGTAGGATAAAGCTTACCATTTTTACCAACTATGTAATTTACTTTCTCAGTATTACACTCTTTATATAAGTCTTCAATTCCGGCATCCTTCAATAACCTTCTGGCTTTTAACCTTACAATTGTAAAATACCTATATATAGTCTTAATAAAATCAATAAATACAGGTACCTTATTTTTATCAAGAACAATTATGCTCACTAAAGCTACAACTAAAATTTCTGAAAGACCTATATTGAACATTTTCCTATGAAGCAAGTACTTTAATCCTTCTGATTATAAATATTAATTTGCTTAAATCAAGTTTAGAAGCAACCATCTCATCTAAAAAACTATTATAACGTTCTATGTAGTCCTTATCATCACAAGCCCAGGTTTGAACCTTATCTTCGGGGTTATCAGTAGCTTTTATGACTTTAACAGCTAGCTTGTGATGGTAATTGCTTAAATCGTCCAATAAATCATTAACTAAGCTGCGATCCCAATAAGAAGAGCGGCTTTTCATCTTGATGGCAATTGTTCTAATCAGATCGAATCTTAACAGCGACTTTAACTCAAAGTATATTTTACCAGCATCAAGAATGGACAAAGATGTCTGTTCAGCAACAGATATAATGTCCAGTGCATAAGCAAGAACGCATAGATCAGCAACTTTTTTTGCTAGATCTTTATTTATATTAAGTTCTACTAAAGAAGTTGATCCATGGCTATAGATCTTTAATAGGTGTTCATCTAAAACATCAGTTAAGTTCTGGCCTAAAGTTTCAATTGCATCTTTAAATTTTGTAACATCATCCAATTCTACAAAGCTAAGCTTGCCAAGATTTTTCACTAGCCAAAATGATACTCTGCCAATAAATTTCTGCACGTTCCTCACTATTTGTAAGTATGAGTTAACATCAATTTTTCCATCCAATTCATCAATTTTCTGCCACAGGCTGTTTAAATCATACAGGTGGTTAACAACAATATATATGTTAACCGCTTCTTGTATCTTAATTCCAGTGTTCTCAGCCAAATTATTGATGAATATACAGCCCATTCTATTCACTACATCATTTGCAATGCAAGTAGAGATAATTTCTCTACGAAGTTGGTGTTTTAATATGAAATCCTTAAACTTTGTTACCATCTTTTTAGGAAAATAACCTAGCAAGTAGTCATGAGATATAAGATCTTTTTCAGACAGATCGGAATGTATAATTTCATTTTTTATTGCTGTTCTAGCATAAGACATTAGAACAGAGAGCTGAGGAGAACTGAAACCTTTTGCACCAGTTAACATCCTTGCTATCTCTTCTTCAGTTGGAAGAAATTCTACGCTTCGGTTTAACAGCCCAGATTTTTCTAAACTGAGTAGTAACCTGTGGTGCTGCTCCAATCTCTCTTTAGCTTGCAAACACTCAAGAAGTAATGCTTTTGTTTCAATTTTGTTGTGGTTCTCAAGCACTTTGGATGCAACTTCATCCACCATACTTGCCAGTATTTCATTCCTTTTTTCTAAAGAAATACCCCCTGCTTTCATAGCTGAAACAAATGCAATCTTAATGTTAACTTCAAGGTCCGAACATATCACTCCGGCTGAATTATCAACAAAGTCTGCATTGATATATCCACCTTTTTCAGCATATTCTATTCTTCCAAACTGTGTACAACCAAGATTTCCACCCTCTATAAACATAGAAGCTCTAATATCTTTACCATTCACTCTTAACTCATCGTTTGCTTTGTCACCGACCATGCTATGATTTTCACTCTTTGCCTTAACAAACGTGCCGATTCCTCCATTCCATATGAAGTCCACTTTTGCTTTCAACAGATATCTAATCAAATCACTTGGAGGTAGCATATCTTCTGTTATATCAAAGCACTTTTTTATTTCTTGAGAAATGTTTACTTGCTTACTGCTACGCTCAAATACTCCTCCACCCTTAGAAATCAAATCTTTATTATAATCCATCCAAGTTGAAAATGGTAACTCAAAGAGACGTTTACGCTCTGTGAAACTCTTTTCTGCATCAGGGTTTGGGTCAACAAAAATATGCATATGGTTAAATGCGCCGATTAAATGTATATTTTTTGAAAGCAGCATACCGTTTCCAAATAGATCGCCAGCCATATCTCCAATTCCAATAACAGTTGTATCCTGGTAAATATCCTTATTCATTTTCCAAAAATGCCTCTGTGCTGCAATCCATGCACCTCTGGCTGTAATACCCATTTTTTTGTGATCATAACCTGCTGATCCACCAGATGCAAATGCATCGCCAAGCCAAAAATTGTATTCAGAGGCTATCTGGTTGGCATAATCAGAAAATGAAGCAGTGCCTTTATCTGCTGCAACTACCAAGTATGGATCGTCTTCATCATACCTAATCACATTCTCTGGTGGAATTATTTCACCATCAACCACGTTATCAGTAATATCAAGCATTCCTCTAATAAAACTCTTATAGCACTCAACACTTTTCTCTCTTAAAGTATCTTTGTCTTTATAAACTTGCTTAATTACAAACCCACCCTTTGCGCCAACAGGGACAATAACCGCATTTTTTGTCATCTGAGCTTTCATGAGCCCCAAAACTTCAGTGCGAAAATCTTCCGTCCTATCCGACCACCTTAAGCCACCACGGGCTAATTTCCCTCCTCTTAGATGTATTCCCTCAAAAAGGTTTGAATAAATATATAATTCACGATACGGACGAGGATCAGGCAAACCATTCACTTTACTTGAGTCAAATTTTATGGATAAGTAGGGTTTATTATCTTGATAATAACTGGTCCTTAAAATAGCCATTATCAAGTTAAATATCGAGCGCAAAACGTAATCATGTGAAACATTGCTGATCTCTTTTAGAAGTTCCTCAATTTTTTCTCTGACAATGTCTGTAGTTTCTGCTCTATCAATGTCTATGTTAGGATCAAATCTTGCATGAAATAGTTGTATCAAATACTTTACTACTTTTGGATACTCTGAGACTACCTTTTGGATATATTCTGGGTTGTAGTTAAATGACGTCTGCTTTAGATAGGCACTTAGCGCTCTAATCAGAAGCACTTCCTTCCACTTGAGCCCAGCAATAATGATCAAACTATTGAAATAGTCATTTTTAATTTCCTTGCTAAACACTTTCGCAAGTGTTATTTCAAATTGCTCTTTTAGAGTAATGTTGTCTATTAATTCATCGACTCTTGACAACACAAAATGGTGTATCCATATTCCACCGTTAATTTCTATGTAATAGCCATTATGAGATAGAATTTTAGCTCCCAAATTCTTAGTGATCCTTAATATCTTCGATAATTCAAGGCCTCCATTGTTTGGAGTATAAACCTTTAATTGATAATTAAGATTATCACGAGTAAGTCTTAAATCGACCTCGCTAACTCCTTTCTTCCTCACTATCTCCAATTTTTTCATATCGTAATATGCGTCATGAGGTTCGAAACTCTCTTGATAGCTTATTGGAAATGCCTTGCAATAACGGATGAATATATCCTCAACAGTGCTAAAAGTATTGTATAAATTGTCTATAAAACGATCTTCCCACTTTTCTGTAATGTTTCTTAATTTGTTTTCGATATGCAAAACTTCATCATCAAGAACGCTAGCATTTTTGGTCTTTAGCACTACATGCAATTTCATCAAATCATATTCATTGATAATGTGATTGTTATAAATATCTGAACTTCCTGCACTTGTCTCATCCTTCAATATGTCACGTATCTTGAACATTAGCCTAGCGCTAGCATAACGCATCGGTATCAGCACTATGCAACTAATAAAATCCCCGACTCTTCTTAAAAATAATCTGACCCTTGGCCTAATCGCAAGAGACATGATCGAAATGCAAATTTTAAATAATTCGTCTTCATTTGATTGGAATAATTCATCACAAGAGAACACTTGCAAAATAGAAATCAAAGCTTTATTGTTGTGGCCCCCGGTTACAAATCCTGCATTTTTTTCTATAACTTTAACTTTATCTTTTATTATTGGAATAGTTCGAATATCTTGGACCTCCGCTACAGAAGTAAATAGCCCGAAAAAACGCCGTTCCTTTACTACATTACCCTGGTCATCAAATTCTTTTACTCCTATACAATTCATGTATGTACGCCGATGGACTATTGAGATTAGATCTGATCTCAATATGTATAGGGAATCAAGGTTTGCAGAAGGAATCAACGTACTTTGACCTACTCTCATCAGGCCAAGGTCCTTTTTGCCATCACAGACGAGTTTTTCATCTTTACCAGCAATATATTCTTGATAACCTAGAAATACAAAATTATTATTCTTTAACCAAACTAGAAAATCTTTTTGCTCTTGATTTCGGTCTGGTGTCATTCCAGTGCGTGACACTGGAATCCACGTGTCCTTTTCCTGGATCCCAGTATCAAGTACTGGGATTACAGAAAGACTTGCCTCATCAAGTTTCTTAAGCATTAAGTGCCAATCTTTCACAACGCAATTAACTGCTTTCAGCGTTTTTTGTAGAGATTCTTTTAATGTATCAACAAAACTGTCACTTATACCTTTGATAATTAGATATATAACTGACTCTTTGATTCCATTGCTTTCTTCCAAAGGGTAAATCTCGTCTATTAGGCCATCTTTTCTTTTAATGTTAATTATGCTGTTGCTGTAATAGCATATGGTTAAATCGTGCGACTTAATAGTTGCAATAACGGAGTCAACCAAAAATGGCATATCATCGTTTGTTATCTTAATCGTGGTAAAATCGCCTTCTATTCCTGGTATATCATCTATATTACTTACTACTAACTTATTTTCATCTTTCTCTTTTTGAGAAACAAAATTGTAAGCATCGTTTACAATATATAGCAAAAACTTATCGTTGGCTTTTAGGTCGCTTTTATAAACAAAACTATAAAAATACTTAATAAATTTTTTAATTTTTTCTTTATCTTGCTGATTTTCTTGATCAGCTAACTTAAATAAAGACTCAGTGTCAACATTATGATCTATACACATTTTTTTTAACAAAAATACACAGTGAACTTAAACCTTTTTAACTAAGATTTCATTATTAAGAGCGTACACTATTAGCTCATCATTTTCTACTACTTCCCCTGATAAAACTAATTTAGCTAAATTATTTTGAATATACTCTTGTATAACCCTTTTTAGGGGCCTTGCTCCATATTCAGGGTCATAGCCAGTTTGTGCTATTAGTTCTTTAGCTTCCTGTAACAAACTTATACTCAGTTTACGCTTAGCAAGTGTTTTTTGTAAATAAGAAAATTGAACATCTATAATTTTATAAATGTCATCTCTGGTTAAACTGTGAAATATAATAATTTCATCCAGCCTGTTTAAAAATTCTGGACGAAATGTTGATTTAACTATTTGCATCACTTCATTTGATCTCTCTGGTGTCATTCCAGTGCGTGACGCTGGAATCCACTTTTTTTCCTGGATCCCAGTGTCAAGCACTGGGATGACAGAGGGCTTTTCAAGAGAGCTATTTTCTTTTGCTCCTTTAAGCATTATCTCAGCGCCAAGGTTAGAAGTTAAAATCAGTATGGTATTGCGAAAATCAATTAATTTGCCATGACTATCAGTGAGTCTACCCTCATCCAAGATTTGCAGCAATAGATTAAATATATCTGGATTTGCTTTCTCGATTTCATCAAACAGAATAACCTGATATGGCCTTCTTCTTACCGCTTCAGTTAATCTGCCACCTTGTTCATAGCCAACATACCCTGGAGGCGCGCCAATTAGCTTTGAAACAGAATGTTTTTCCATATATTCTGACATATCAAAACGCAAAAGCGCTGATTGATCGTCAAACAGAAATTCAGCAAGGGCTTTTGCCAGTTCCGTTTTACCAACCCCGGTTGGGCCTAAGAATAAAAATGAACCGAAAGGTCGATTAGTATCTTGCACACCAGAGCGAGAGCGCCTAACTGCATTACTTATTGCTTCTATCGCGCCTTTTTGCCCTATTACTCTTTTTCCTATTTCATTCTCCATGTTAAGAAGTTTTTCCTTTTCGCTGTGCATCATGTTATCAACTGGAATTCCTGTCCACTTTGAAACAATGTTTGCAATATCATCTCCAGTCACTTCTTTCTTTAAGAAACTATCAGTAACCTTTTCCTGATTTTTTAATTCATTCTCAAGCTGAGGAATCACACCATACATCAGCTCTCCTGCTCTTCCCAAATTCCAACTACGCTGAACTAATTCCAACTCTTTTCTAGCGTTATCTAATTTTTCGGCTGTTTCTTGTATTCTAGCTATTTTATTCTTTTCCATCTGCCATTTGCTGTTCAAGTCAGCAAATTTACTGTTTAGATTTTCGATCTCTTCATTTATCTTTTTTAAACGCTGTTTAGAATTTTCATCACTTTCTTTTTTTAAAGCCTCTGCTTCAATCTTTAGCTGTATAACCTTTCTCTCAAGTTCATCAATAACTTCAGGCTTGCTATCCATTTCAATTCTCACCCTGCTTGCTGCTTCATCAATCAAATCAATTGCTTTATCAGGTAAAAACCTATCTGTTATATATCTATTGGACAACGTTGCAGCAGCAATTATTGCACCATCTGTAATTCTTATACCATGATGCACCTCATATCTTTCCTTCAAACCCCTGAGTATTGAAATGGTATCAGTTTCAGTTGGTTGAGAGATAAACACAGGCTGAAAACGCCTTGCAAGTGCAGGATCTTTTTCTATATGCTGACGATATTCATCTAAAGTTGTGGCTCCTATACAGCGAATTTCTCCACGCGCAAGAGCAGGCTTCAGCAGATTCGAGGCATCCATTGCACCACTTGTTGCTCCTGCTCCAACTAAAGTGTGCAATTCATCGATGAATAATATAATTTTTCCCTCCGCTCTCGAAATCTCATTAATCACTGCTTTTAACCTTTCCTCAAACTCTCCTCTAAACTTAGTGCCAGCAATTAGTGCTCCAAGATCCAAAGCTAAGACCTTTGCATCATGCAAACCAAGTGGTACATCGTTTGCAACAATTCTATTTGCAAGCCCCTCAACTATTGCAGTTTTTCCAACACCAGGTTCACCGATCAGCACTGGATTATTTTTTGTCCGCCTCAGTGATACCTGCATAGTTCTTCTGATCTCTTCATCACGACCAATGACAGGATCAAGCTTTCCTTGCATAGCAAGCTCTGTAACATCTTTTGTATATTTCTTTGCTGCGTTTAATTTTTCCTCACTGTTTGGCGAGTCCGCACTGCTGCCCTTTCTCATTTCTGCAACAACTGAGTTCAGTTTTTGTGGAGTCACACCATTCTCTGCCAGAATTTTGCCTACAGTATCATCTTTTTGTGCAGTGAGGCCCTGCAGTAAACGCTCGACAGCAACAAATGAATCTTTATTTCTCTTTGCAATACCAATTGAATCTTCAAAAACTTTTGCTATTTCTCTTGAAAGTTGAAGGCCACCACTTCCTGGACCTTCAATTACTGGCAACTTTTTTATTGCACTATCCACAGCATCGGAAATACTCTGCACATTTCCACCACAAGCGTTTATCAAATCCTGAACTAAACCTGATTCATCTTCAAGCATCACTTTTAGTAAATGCTCAGGCATAAAAATCTGATGCCCAGCTCCCAACGCTTTCATTTGAGCACTTTGAATTAGACTTTTTGCTTTTTCGGTAAATTTATTTAAGTCCATAACACCAGTTAAATTCGTATTTGCTGATGTATATAACAACTGATTTCATAAATTTAAACCTAAAGTTGTTTATTGTTAGGTATGAAATTTAAAACTTTCTTAAAAAAGGAACTATCATAGTAACCATACAAATGTCTTGTATCTCAAGACCTTTGGTTTTTGTTGCTGAAAATGGTTGTATTATTTAAGTTATTAACAATATACAATACTAAGTTAATGTAATTTATTTGGAGATGACAGGAAAATTTATTGTAACTTTATATTTTAAATAGAATAAAGTTCTTTTGTTAGTATTGTCCTTTTTGTAAAAAATATTCCTAATTTCTTCATCATTTCTGTGGGTAAGGTCATCTGCTTCTCTACCTCAAGTGGTTAACAAAGTTTCTTGTCACGAGGGACCAAATGGAAATCTGCTCGTTTTCACGCGAATTAATGTTACAAATTCTATACATTTCGTTACAAAATGGCATTCGCTTTCTCCATTATCCTTTACCTGCATTTTCATCAGCGTTCCTTGCGGTTTGCTTGCCATATAGGCGGAAATACAGGCTTACCCTGTTCCTTCTTTCATACAACAGTGGGTTAGGTGACTTCTCTATACCGGTGATTTGCGTACATCCAGAAATGAAAAATGTCACATTACCTTTTGGTCGGAGCTTATCAGCATCTTTAGCTCTTTAATCGTTACGATACTTATGAAGCTTCACTTACGTTCACCATACCACTAAGCCTAGCTCTCCAACCACATGATGCTTGTAGTTTATGCTCCTTTCACGATTGAGCATCTTCTTTTTCAAGAGGAGGTTCATTGTCCGCATCGCTTGGCACCAACCGGTTACCCGATTCGCACTGATGCGTAGACTCAGATGGCAAAACATCTGGTTTAATAAGTTTTAGAACTCTTTTAGTTTCTTTCTGAAGGAATTCCTCTCCTTTTAAACAATATGACCGAAGACTTTCAGGTCGCACCATTTCAATAATTAGCTGGGTTCCAGCAGAATCAGTACAGAAAACATCAACAATACTTTGTTTTTTAGAGGCAATCTCAGCATCCATGATAGTGCTGAGAAATTCTATTTCTTCTATTTCATCTTTGCCAGCGAAGCCCAATATATCATTGAGAAAGTGAATGAGAATATCTTTATTTTTCTCAGTGCCAAATATTCTCTTGAACGCGAAATTGTTTTTTGGATCGAGAAATTTCGAAAAGGCCATAATTAAATACAATTAGGAGACGAATAATTATACACTATTTTTCGCAAATGTTCAACCTCTGATTACTCCTTATTCTTTGCCCTTCCTGCACGCTTACGTTCATTTGGATCAAGGAATTTCTTGCGTAAACGTATAGATTTTGGAGTTACTTCCACCAATTCATCATCATCTATATACGCTATCATATCCTCCAGTGTCATTATCTTTGGTGGAGTGAGCTTTATAGCTTCATCACTACCTGAAGCTCTTACGTTTGTTAATTGCTTACCCTTTAACACATTTATCTCCAAATCATTTTCACGGCTATGCTGGCCGACAACCATGCCACAATATACCTTATCCTGTGGCTTAATAAACATAATTCCCCTATCTTGCAAATTGAAAATTGCGTATGCTACTGCTTCACCCTTATCAGTGGAAATTAAAACTCCATTGCGCCTTCCAGAAATTGGACCTCTATGTGGAGCATAACTGTGAAATAAACGGTTGATTATGCCCGTACCCCGAGAATCAGTTAAAAACTCTCCTTGATAACCAATTAATCCTCTTGATGGCACTAAAAACGTTAATCTTGTCCTGCCATTACCAGAAGGTCTCATGTCAGTCACTTCACCTTTTCGGAAGCTGAGTTTTTCCATGATGATTCCACTATATTCATCATCTACATCAATTACTACTTCCTCTATAGGTTCAAGTTTTTTGCCATCTTCTTCCTTAAATAGCACTCGAGGGCGTGATACCGAAAGCTCAAAACCTTCTCTCCTCATATTTTCAATTAACACCCCAAGCTGTAGCTCACCACGTCCACCTACTTCAAACGCTTCACCGCTTGGTGCCAAAGTTACAGTAATTGCAACATTTGTTTCTGCCTCCGCGTATAAGCGATCCTTTATAGCAGTTGAGGTAAGCTTTGTACCTTCTTGTCCAGCAAAAGGCGAATCATTAACGCTTAGAGTAATCGCCATTGTCGGCGGATCAACTGGAGTTGAGCTTACTGCAGTTGTAACCTCTGGTGCTGCTATAGTGTCTGAAACTGAAGCTTCCTCAAGTCCTGCAATTGCAATTATGTCTCCCGCCACAGCTTGTTCTACTGGAATGCGTTTCAAGCCAGAAAATGAGAGCAACTTAGTTAATCTTCCTCGTTCAATTACTTTACCATCGAGGTCAAGCACCTTAAGATCTGAGTTGACTTTTGCAATGCCCTGATAAACCTTTCCTGTCAATATTCTGCCAAGAAACTTATCAGACTCAAGTAGAGTGACCAACATAGCAAAAGGTGCATTTTGATTATAAACAGAAGGTTTTATATAATCTATAACCGTTGAAAATAATGGGCTTAAATCTTTTCTTTCATCAGAAAGCTCCTTAGCACACCAGCCATTTCTACCTGAAGCATACAACACTGGAAAATCTAGCTGCTCGTTGGTTGCATCAAGGTTAAAAAATAACTCATATATTTCATTTAATACTTCATCAATTCTGCTGTCTGGTCGGTCGACCTTATTGATTATTACAATTGGCTTCAGATTTGCTTTTAGTGCTTTTGACAACACAAATTTAGTTTGTGGCATGGGACCTTCTGCAGCATCAACCAGCAGCAACACACCATCTGCCATGCACAATACCCTTTCTACTTCTCCACCAAAGTCTGCGTGCCCTGGCGTATCAATAATATTGATTTTTTCATCACCCCACATTATTGATGTGCATTTTGCAAGTATTGTAATCCCGCGCTCACGTTCTTGGTCGCCACTATCCATAACTCGCTCTTGAACTTCTTGATTCTCGCGGAACGTGCCACTTTGTTTTAACATGTTATCAAGCAAAGTAGTTTTACCGTGGTCAACGTGTGCGATTATTGCTATATTTCGGATCGATTTAAATTCGTTCATTTTCTATCATTTCAAAATTAATTTAGTAATAAGTATACATAAAATACACTTAGAGTAAATAACTAAAGCTGTGCTGTGTTTCCAAGATGTTATAGGATTATTTTGTTAAATATTCCCTACTTCCAGGTTTTGTTATGGGTAGTTGTTTTAATTCACTTGGAAGTTCTTCCTCGCTGTAGTTTTTGATGTTCAGTTCAATCAAAGATATGACAGGAAAAGGCAGTTTCGTTTCACTATTTCTCTTTATCAAAGAAGCTTCAGCAACAACTTTACCTCCTTCCCCTTCTGCACATTCCACTGCTTCAAGTGAAGATTTACCTGTGGTTATTACATCTTCAATGAGCAATATTTTCTCACCCTTTTTGATCTTAAATCCACGGCGTAATTCAAACTTACCATTAACGCGCTCGCAAAACATTGTCTTTATTCCAAGCTGCCTGCCGATCTCATAACCCACAATTATTCCACCAATTGCAGGAGATAATATTAAATCTATGGAGCTATTTAATTCTTTTTTTATTTTATCTGCTAATAATGCGCAAACTTTCATGGCTCTGCTTGGATTTTCAAAAATCTTCGCACACTGTATGTATGTGTCACTATGCAGCCCGGATGATAAAACAAAATGCCCATGCAAAATTGCTTCTGCTTCTTTAAATTCTTTTATTATTAGGTTATTTTCGTCTAATATCATTTTTTAAGTTTCACTATTACATTCTTTATTAATTATCTGAGTGATACAAACATCAGACCACACATTTATTGCAGTTTCAAACATATCGATGATTGTATAAATAGGCAAAATCAGTCCCATAATATGCAGAGGAACATTCATCGACATGAGATAACTGGTTGCCATAAAATAGCACCCCATCGGCACTCCAGCGTTACCAATTGCAGCCCCTGTAGCTAAAAAAATCCATATCAACATTTCGCTTAAGGAAAATACGTATCCGTTCATTTCTGCAACAAACATTACAGTGATTAGTATAAATGCAGCACATGCATTCATGTTAATTGTTGTGCATATTGGTAAAATAAAAGACGATAATTTCTTTGGCACCTTTAGCTTGTTCTGCACACATTCTATAGTTGTTGGCAATGTTGCACTGGATGATTTAGAAAAAAACGCAAGTGTGAGTGCTGGCATAACCCCTTTCAGCGTTTGAATTGGTGATATGCCTTTATACCACATAAATAGCGGTAAAATCAGAAATGCCTGCACAAAATTTGCAGACATTATGCAAACAAAATACCATAAAAGATTGTAGAACTCACTACCGCCTTTTAATTCATGCAAAAAACATGTAATAAAAGACCAAACAGCAAGCGGAATAAATTTTAATAACCCTTGAGCAATTTTAAGTAGCGTATCAAAAAGTGCAGAGAATACTTGATATAATATATCCTGCTTTTCTTTTGAAAGTGAAACAATAGCTCCACCCATCAAAAAAGCGATTAATATGCTACCAATCATATTATTTTCAAGAAAAACTTGCACAAAATTAGAAGGAATGAGTGATTTTAAATATGAAAAATAACTGTGGTTATTGCTGTTAATACTCCCTATTGTATTACTTATGAAATTTTTTCTTGCTGGATCTATTAACAAATAAAACGATAATGCAACAAACGCAGCTATAATAGTTGTAAGCAGAGTATAAAATAGTGTTTTCTTAACTAAGACTTTGATTTCAATTGAGTCTTTGAGCCCGGAAATTGTGGAAACTATGGATAAAAAAACCAGAGGTAAGCTTATTAATTTGAGCAAGCTGATAAAGATATCACTAAATAGCTTTGCTATTTCAAATATGATTTCATTGTTTAGGTAGTAAGCAACTATTGCAAGCAGTATAGAAAAAAGTATTGCAAACTTGTGCATTGAAAATAAAATTTCAAAGTAACATTATACAATAATTTTGCTGTTTTGGAATCAGATTGATAGACAAAATAACTTTACAGATTAGGGAAAGATAAGAGGATGTGTTTGTTCGGAGACAGTGTAAGATTTCTTAATTTAAATTTAGGTGCACTTAGCCCATTCTGGTGATAACAAATTGGAATAGATAAGATATGATAACTAACTCTTCTGCGAGTATATAGTTTTGCCGGACACAACAGTACGTACTACGTGTCCTTTTACTTTGCGACCATCGAAAGGAGAATTCTTTGATTTACTAGCAAAGTTGTCAGTTTTAATTTCCCATTCATAATTGAGGTCAACTAAAATTAAGTCTGCAGCAAGGTTTTTTTGTATACGACCACGTGGTATGTGTATTATATCTGCAGGCTTATATGTCAATTTTGCAAGCACATCAAGTAGACCCATTTGCCCACTGTGATAGAGTTCAAGTGAAAGGGGCAGCATTGTTTCAAGACCAACAATACCAAATGCAGCATTTTCAAGTGGTAGATCTTTAGAACTACGATCATGCGGAGCGTGATCGGTTGCAATGCAGTCAATCACACCTGTCTTTAAACCTTCAATCATAGCTAAACGATCTTCTTCAGTGCGAAGTGGCGGGTTCATTTTTGCAATTGCCCCATGTTGTTTTACTATATCTTCAGTCAAAGTGAAGTGATGAGGGGTTACTTCGCACGTAACATTTAATCCCAAATCTTTTGCACGTTTAATAGCATCAAGTGAATCTTTTGAAGAGACATGTAAAATATGGTAGTGCACATTCTCCATATCTTTCATGAGCAGTATATCGCGACTTACCATAACCGATTCTGACGCACTTAAGATCCCCTTTACTCCCAATTCTTCAGAAATTTTACCTTCGTTGATTGCACCACCTGCTGATAAATTTAAATCTTCTGCATGTTGAGCAATAGGAACATTCAGCATACTTGAATAAAGCAGCGCCTGTCTCATAATCATTGGGTTCATAACTGGCATGCCATCATCGGTGAACCCAACCGCACCTGCTTCCTTTAAAAGTGCCATTTCAGTCAGGTGTTCTTCCGAAGTGGTGATTTTAGCGTAAAATTCAACGTTTACATGTGAAGTTTCAAGTGCTCTATATTTCAAATATTTAGCCAAAATAACGCTATCAATTGCTGGAACAGTGTTTGGCTGACAAACTACAGTTGTAACTCCCCCCGCAGCTGCAGATTTGCTGCCTGTATATATAGTTTCTTTATGTTCCTGGCCTGGTTCACGAAAATGTACGTGAATGTCAATAAGGCCTGGCATTAGAACAAGCCCTTTACAGTCTATTGTTTCATCAACTCCACTTGTTGAAAATAATGATTCACCAAAGTCAACAATTTTATCCCCTTCAGTCAATAATGAACCTTTTATATCAAGTTTAGTTTCCGGGTCGATAATACGAGCATTAGTATACGCAATTTTATAGCCTTCCTTTTGCCCTGTTTGCAACAAATCCCAAGTTTGAGTCATTATATTTGAGTATCGATTATAAAATAAATCTAAAGTTTTTTTAATAAAACACAACCAAATTAAAACACAGACTAAGAGCTGTCTTGAATTAAAGTGCTTTCATTATCCTAAAGATTTGGTTCTTATAACCTAGTTAGCTCAGTTTTAACGTTAATGTGTGAAGCTCTGAGTTCTGTTGAAGGATTTTCCAGCTGAATATCTAGCTCATTCTGTATGTTCGATAAACAAATTAAAGCTGAATCAAAAATTTCATCACACTGCTTTGCTTCATGTATATCATCAATTATTTCCTCGAATTCTTCCACATCATCCATTTCTTGCGGCGCACTTTTTAATATCGCTTTTATTTGGTTTAAGTTTTGACGAATTTTCTCCTGATATCCAACAATTCTCTCTTGATATATATCAATCATTTTTTGACATGCGTTGCCTCTAAATGGATGTTCTTTTTTCTCTTTTATGTAAGAATTTTGAAAGTCTTTACAGTTAAGGATTGCTTCTCTATGTTTTTTTATGTCATTAATTGCGCTGATTATCGACTTATCTATTTTCTTTAAATTTTCTTCCCGTTCTTCTCTTTTAATTATACTTTTGGATTCATTTTTTATCTGGTTCATTTTGTCATACAGGTTTCTGCATCCTTTGTAAGATGCCATTGGTTGTAACATTCCTTCTTTTACACCTTTATTGTAAAAATTCTTCAACTCATCATTTGATAGTATTGTTATAGCATCTTCCCTTTTACCTTGTGATTTAGGATACTTTTTATTCAATAAACTAACATGATTTAACAAGAAATCTCTAACTAGCCCTTCTTTTTTTACTTCGGATAATCTTTCTAGTGTTTCTATATATTTCAGAGTTTCCGCAAAGAGCTGTCCACCAGAGGGAGCAAATCCTTGAAGTGATTTACTCTGTGCTTTACAAAAATCGGTTTGTAAAAAATCTTCAGCTTGTTTTTTTATTACTGAAAGTTCATTAAAGGCTTTTTCTGGATTGATTTTTCTCAAAATACTAATAGCTTTTCTAATCGCTTTTTCTCTCTTTTTATTATCTTGCTTTTCATTTAATATGAGATGTTCAGTTTTGGTAAAAGCATTACCTTGATCACTCTTTGCAATGTTACAAACGATGTTTTTTACAACTTCTTCGGTTGCTGCATAATCTATTTCTTTTGCAAAGCAGTCAACAAATGATTGCCAAACTTTTTTATTAACAAGTTTACTTGTCTTATTTTCAAAATCTTCTATATCTTTGAATCCTAAAATAGTATAGAGATTTTTTTCGATTATTGGTTCGGCATGTTGTTTTGCCACTTTACCTTTTATATTGAATGGAAATTTACTAATCTTAGTTGTACCCACAATGTTACCTCAATATTAACGCTATCTATAAAAGTATAAAGATTTGATATTTAATTTTTAATTAATACTAGCACAGCTAACTACGGGAGCATTATGCTAGCATCAATTAACACTTTAACTTCTAACTTATCATCAGTAATATTGTTTATATAAAAACTATAATTTTTTATGCCTGAACTTGGGAATATATTGCTATTGCTAGCCTGCTTATTGTCTTTGACATATTTGTTTTTACCGCTTAGTTCTTGTCGGTTTATTACCACTGCCATATTTTTTTGTGTATCAACATCAATGGCTATTTTGATCTACTGCCACATTACAAATGATTTTTCACTTGAAAACGTATACTACCACTCACACACAACAAAACCTTTGATCTACAAGATTTGTGGTGTTTGGGGAAATAAAGAAGGATCTATGTTGCTTTGGACCTTAGTGCTCACCATGTATTTATTACTAATGGATATTTATATACCTTCTGTCATCCCAGTGCTTGACTACTTGGATCCAGACAATTTAATTGCAAATGAGTACATCAAATGGCAGTATAATAAAAACTGGATTCCAGTGTCAAGCACTGGAATGACACCAGAACGAACTAATGGTAGTAAATTAAAAAAAATATCTCTTATCACCCAAGGCTTGATTTGCTTTTGTTTTTTACTGTTCACTTTACTTGAATCCAGCCCCTTCACTAAAATGCCAGGCATTGAAACAGATGGACTGGGTTTTAATCCGATATTGCAAGATATAGGCCTTGCTATTCATCCACCGATATTATATTTGGGGTACCTTGGGTTTAGCGTTCCTTTTTCGCTCTCTATAGCTGGATTAATTGCAAAAGTTGAAGGAAATGTTTGGGCTAAAATTGTCAGGCCTTGGGTACTTATTTCTTGGTCGCTGCTCACTTTGGGCATCAGCTTGGGTAGCTGGTGGGCATATCGCGAACTTGGGTGGGGTGGATTTTGGTTTTGGGATCCAGTGGAAAACGTTTCTTTGATGCCGTGGCTAATTGCAGTAGCGCTGACACATTTGTTGCTCGTGGTACGGAATTTCAATGTTTTAAAGAACTTTGCTATTTTACTTACGCTTACAACTTTTATATTGAGTGTGACTGGAACATTTCTAGTCCGCTCAGGAATACTCACCTCAGTGCACACGTTTGCAGATGATCCAAGGTATGGACTGTATATATTAGCTCTACTTGGTGTAATTACAGTCAGTAGCTTAGTAATATTTGTAGTATTTACGAGAAAAAATCACACGTCTGCGATGTCATTCCAATGCTTGACACTGGAATCTGAAAAGAAACCTGCTACTCAAGTGACAGAGGGTAGAAGATTCTTTTCACGCCTTACGATGATGCTGATGAACAATTTATTATTCATCACTGCCTTTTTCATTGTGTTCGTTGGCACTTTATACCCTACAGTGCTCGAATATTTAACCGGTGAATTAATTTCAGTTGGAGCACCATATTACAATTCTTTATTTAATCCTATTGCACTGGCTATTCTAGCCCTCACGATAATTGGGCAATACTGCAGTTGGCAGGGAAATAGTCTATTGCCAATATTCCGTGAATATAGATTTTCATTTTGTAGTGCTGCAGCTATTTTGCCGTTTATTTTTCACATGGAGCTAATAATTGTGCTATCAATTACTATCTCCATAGCATTATTAATCTTTGTTTTAGAAGCATACAGTAAAAGAATTTGTTTATTTAAGGTAGCATTTGGTGAATCAATTTTATTAGCAAGAAAAGTTTCTAAATCCTACTATGCAATGATGGCAGCTCATGCTGGAGTGGCAATTCTAGTGCTTGGTATAGCTTATTCAGTTGGTTGGCAGGAGAAAAAAGAAAATTACTTAAAAATAGGGGATAGCATAACAGTCAATAAATTTAAAGTTACTTTACGAAATATTGAGCTAATAAAAGAAAAAAATTTCCATGCAGTGAGGGGTACAATGGATATCAGGAATTTGCTGAATAACAAGATATTGGGTGAAGTAACTCCTGAATATAGATTTTACCTTGCGGAAGGTCAGAAAAATGTTGAAAGCAGTATCTACCACAATTTATTTTCTGATATTTATGTTGTAATTGGAGAAATTGATAAGAGTAAGAGCAAAATCGCAGCTAAAGTGCACTATAAACCTGGAATGTCTATAATCTGGCTTGGATCCTTTCTTATCGCTTTTGGTTCGCTCTTTGCTGCTTTTCCTTTTAGTAAACGGGCGAAGGTTGTCTAGCTGTCGTGGATTTATTAACAACGCTCCTAGGTCCAGAGTGCAATATATGAGAAATTACCGGGCTATAGATACTGATTTGCAAAGGTTAGAACCAAAGAAAGTTATATTTTTTTATTGACAGACCTATATATTACGATATTCACTAAGGGATTAGTGAGTAATGGTTATACAATATGAATGGTGGGGTATCAGGCAAGGAAAAAGCTATACGCACTGCTTTCGATTTTAAGGAGCCTTACAGCGATTGGCATCAAAATCTTGAAAGTAATGCACAAACTCCTCTACAGCACTCCGATGATTCTTGTACAAGTGATAACAGTAATAATCATAGGTCAGGTGATTCAGATTCAGAAGAAGGTGATGGCCATGATTCAGGTATTAGTTCCGATGATGAGGATGACCGGACAACTTATACAGCAGTACAATTAACTAATGATTCTCTTGATAGCCAAAGATATACAGGAATATGCATTCCCACACCAACTGATGGTTGGGTAGGTGAAAATAATCATCAGACTGGTTTATCAGGTAATTTGCCAAACGGAAGTAATAATCCACAAATTTTTGAAAGTACTGATTCAGGTCACAATTCTGACGATGAGGATCAGATTCCAGAGGACTTTCCTTCAAGGAAACGAGTACGATCGATTGAAATTGATCAGTTTGAACCGTTGTACAAGAAGAGGAAAATAGAAGCACAAAATAACCAAAAATATACAGGAAATGTATGTACTCCAACAACAACTGATGGTTGGGTAGGTGAAAATAATCATCAGACTGGTTTATCAGGTAATTTGCCAGACGGAAGTAATAATCCACAAATTTTTAAAAGCGATCCTTTACAGCATGGTAGTAATGGTTTAGGTTATAACTTCAATGATTATAGTCAAGCGACTTGTAGCAAATTAAGTGCTTCAGATCAAGAAGAGGGTCAAGGCTATTCTTTAGGTCATTCTTGTGAAAGTAAAGAAAATTTGACAAAGGGCGCTGGCGGTAGTAATCAGACTTTTGAAGGTGAACAGAAAAGCTCAGAATTTCCGAAAGTTGACAATTGGTCAGATAGTGATGGGAACTCAGAAGATAGTTCGGACTGTGGTGATAATGATGTTGGTCATTATGATACAGATTGTGGTAAACGCTACAGTCATCTGAGTTTTCATGATGAAAACACAAACATAATAAAAAAAGATTCTTTTTCTTTAGCCCAAATAGAACTGAATAAAGCAGAAAAGGAAAAGTATGAAAGTATTTGGCAAGAAATGGATAAAATCCTTAGTAATTCAGATGAAGCTGGTGAATGTGAAGAAGATGATATTGGGAAGTTGAAAGGGAGACTTGATGAAGTTATAAGCCAAGCACTGGAACAAGGAATTATGTTCACTTTTCCATATAAAGACGGCGAGTCCTTTGTAGACCGTATAATTAATACAACACAAGAACTATATTGGGTCGATTCTACTGAGAATTCTAGACTTCTAGAGGAGAAAAAGATATTACAAGTAATATCGGAGGGTGCAACTTTAAATAAATTTACTAAAGAGAGGTACGATGATTATGTAAATTGTATTTACAGAGAAAAAGAGATTTTAAGTCAAAGGAATAAAAATATTTTAGGACTTAATAATTTAGCATATGAAAGTATTGTAAACAAAAGCAAGCAGACTCAAAATGTATTAGGAGTAGACAAGGATAATGGATATTTTTGTATAGAATACTCGCAAGATAGTATTGTTGAAGTTGCAGAAATCCTAAACAATGAAAAAGCCAAAGACTTAAATTTAAGAGTTGGCATACTCAAAATTGGAGAAAGTATAGTAAGAGTTGAAAATGTAGAAGAAATAGGGGGAAAAAGAAATTACATGGATGTCTCAAAAGGTGGTATTGAAATGTCTTTTACTACTGAGGTAGGAGAGATAAGTATTTATCTAAGTCCTAGTGAGAAAGGCAGCAATAAAATAAAAGTGGAGATTGATGGGGAAAACAGAGCAAGGTTTAATGAGTTAAAAAATAGGGGAAAAAGTTTAGGGGAAAACTGTCTTTTAGGAGGAAAAAGTGTTGAGGAAGCTATAGAGCATGAAAGTTTTGAAAGATATGGCAGTGTACCTAACACTGCTATGAAGGAACCTAGCTTAGGTTGCGTTGCTAACATAGCAAGGGGGGGATAAGCTTGCAGAGATAAAATGATGGGCCAAATTGGCGGTATTTTGCTCTTGTAATGTACTTCAAAATTGCAAAGTTTGCACTAGATAGAACTTAATTGACAGACAAGAATTAACTGATGGAAAAATTGACATAATCAAACAATCACAGAATAAACTAGTGAATTTTTTGAAAAGTATATAAAATTCAAGTTTAAGTAAATAGCATGGCACTTAGACTCATTCCAGACAACCTCGATATCAAGTTTAGTAAATATAGGGATTTGACTGCATTAATTAGCATTATTCTTATCATCTTTTCAATATTCACTGTTGTGCTGCGTGGAGTGAACTTAGGCATAGACTTTGCAGGCGGAATTTTGATAGAGATAAAATCTTCAGATGAGAATCACTCTATTCTCGATGCATTAAAAGAAAATGGTTTTACAGTGCAGAGTTCAAAAGCGGGTGATAATTTAGTCATGCGTTTTAAAGATGAAGGAGATGAAGATAAAATCAAAAAGATAAAAAGCATACTAGAAGAAAAGCTGGGGAGCTCAATAAGCTATCGTAAAATAGACTATGTTGGCCCACAAATAAGCTCAACACAAATATTTGAAGGAATGTTATCCATGTTGATCGCGATTGTTGGAATATTTTTTTACGTTTGGTTTAGATTTAATTGGCAATGTGGATTCAGTGGAATAACAGCACTGATTCATGACGTGATTTTAACTGTTGGTTTTATTAGCCTAACTGGCATTGAGTTTAATATTTCATCAGTTGCAGCTCTCCTTACTGTCATTGGTTATTCAATCAATAACTCAGTAATTATATATGATCGGATTCGAGAGTATCGCAGGAGTGGTAAAAGTGGGCGGATGAGTGAGGTAGTAGATGCAAGTATCAACGCTACATTATTTCGCACTATATTAACTTCTGGTACAACCCTTCTTGCTGCTCTTCCTTTGGTATTAATCTGCACAGATGCAGTGAGAGACTTCAGCTTGATCATTTTTTTTGGTATTTTGATTGGCACTTGTTCTGCAATATTTATTTCTGCTCCTATATTGACCTACAGAGCTTTGATAAGTAGATTGTAGAAGTGTTTAGTCGCGGTATAATATCAACTTATTATCTCTTATAGTGAAATGAAAATACCTTAAAAAGCTCATTCCAAGTAGTGAATGAGACATAGAATGAGTGTTAACGCTTGCCTGTACATCATTAATCAAAAAATTTCCTATTTTAACTTGAGGTATTTGAACCATTCCAGCTTTTATTTGACCTTTCGCAGTTTCATATATTTTAAAATCCTGAACATTTTGTAAGTTAATACCAACATGTAATGCGTCTTTTTGTGATAGAACAATATCGGTTGCTCCAGTATCAAGCAAAAACGTTATATTGCGATCATTGACTTGAGCCTGAATATAAAAGTGTCCATCATATGACTTCGTAAATTCAATACTTCCACTATTCTGACCGCTATTTTGAATTCTTCCTTTATATGGTAAAAAAGTACTGAGAAATCTGTCGCTTAGTTTGTCCCTTTGTGAATCAATAAGCATTGCAGTAGTGGCTATTATTAGCAACCAAATAACTAGATTTTTCACCGCGTTCATATTGTTAAAATTTGAAGCTATTAAAATAAATTTTAAAGATCAGCGTTAAAAGTTATTATTAAAAATAAGTAAATTTCATTGTTTTAGTACAATATTTAGTATACACTTTAAGAAGATATGTTTGATTTAATTTCATGTCAGAAGCAAAAAGTTTAATTTTGGCAGCTATCCTTTCCATGTTAATCATGGTGTCTTGGCGTATTATTTATGATAATTTTTTTAGTACAAACCAAAACCAGCCATTGATTGAAAATATTGAACATATCGAATCTTTTAACGACCTTGCTCCTATAATATACCAAAATCGTTCTGAAATTATTAATTCTACTCGAGAACAGAGGGTTAGTTTAACCAATAACATGATTAAAGGATCAATTTCTCTGAAAGGTGCAAGGTTTGATGACTTAATTTTAACTAATTACCACTTAGAACCGAGTTCTTCTTCTCCACAAGTGGTGTTACTGTCACCTGCAGAATCAAAAGATGTATATTTTGCAGAATTTGGGTGGCTCGATCCGAGTAACAAGATTAAAGTTCCAGATTCTAAAGCAGTCTGGCGAGCAGATAAACTTAATCAAAAAGAGGTCAATTTATCTTGGGACAATGAGAATGGCATTTTATTTAGAATGAAAATTAACCTCGACGATAATTACATGTTTAAAGTTGAGCAAGTTGTTGAAAATAATACAAAGGATAATGTAGTTTTGGTTCCTTATGGTAAAATTAACCGTAAACGTGACAATATCAACGAATCTTATTGGATATCCCATGAAGGAGTACTGGGTGCATTTGATAATAAACTAGAGGAGTGGACATATAAGGATATTTCCAAAAAACATTTAATAAAAGCAAGCACGAGTGAAAAAAATTGGTTTGGTTTTGCTGATAAATACTGGCTCACAGCCATCATACCTGAAAAATCTGATAAAATAAATGTAAGCATTAAACACACAAACGTTAATAATACTGATAAATTCCAAGTAGATTTTGTCAAACCTTACAAGAGCATACTGCCTGGTGCAAGCGTTTCTAATGTGAATTATTTTTTTGCTGGAGCAAAAAAGTTGAATTTACTGGATTCTTATAAGGACACTCTCAATATACCCCTGTTTGATAAAGCTGTAGATTTTGGTGTTCTTTACTTTATAACTAAACCAGTGTTTTTACTGCTTGAATATTTTAACTTCGTTTTAAAAAATTTTGGCTTAGCAATATTATTGCTGACTTTAGTAATCAAACTTTTGATGCTTTCCTTATCTAATAGATCATATATTTCGATGTTTAAGGTAAAAAGCCTGCAGCCTGAATTAACTCGTATAAAAGAGTTGTATAAAAATGACAGCTTAAAGCAGCATAAAGAGACAATTGCATTGTTTAAGAGAAACAACGTAAATCCAATGTCGAGCATTTTTCCCATGCTAATACAAATACCGGTATTTTTTGCTCTATATAAAGTATTATTTGTTACTATAGAGATGAGGCATGCTCCTTTTTTTTTATGGATTAAGGATCTTTCAGCTCCTGACCCAACGAACATCTTTACATTATTTGGGTTGTTTAATTATAACTTTCCTATTTCTATAGGCATTTTACCTATAATTTTCGGTGCCACCATGATAATTCAGCAGAAGCTAAGTGAGAAAGATCAAACCAGTAAAGATGATATTCAAGTAAATGTTATGAAGTTTTTACCTTACATTTCTGTCTTTATTTTTTCTTCTTTTCCTGCCGGCCTGGTAATATATTGGATATTTAGTAATATTATAACTCTAATTCAACAGTCATTAATAAAGTTGTTTTTAACAAAAAAAGTGGTAGTAAATGTCGAGAATACTAATAGTTAATTCGATTTATTATACTGAAATAGCGAACCTTTTGCTTGAAGGTGCAATTGATAAATTAAAAGGCAGTAATGCCAGTTACGATGTAGTTGAGGTTCCTGGTACATTTGAGATACCAGCTACAATTCTTTTTGCAGTCAAGAGTGGGCATACTAATTATGATGGTTATTTAGCTCTTGGGTGCGTAATTCGCGGTGAAACCGATCATTATCAATATGTTTGTAAAGGAGTAATTGAAGGCTTAAATGAGGTTGTTATGCATTATGCAATACCCCTTGGTATGGGTGTAATTACCGCTGACAGCAAAGATAAAGCACTAGTTAGAGCTGATAAAAACAAAAAGAACGTTGGTGGCCATGCAGCCTCAACTGTTTTGCGTATGATAGATTTACACAATAAATTAAAATAATGGAGGAAAAACCAGTAGATAAAAAGTGGCGCATAAAAAGAAGCACGGCAAGATTTCTTGCTGTACAAATTGCTTATTCAAATATTTTCGTAGGTTACAACAAAAGCACTTTTAAACTGGAAAATTGTGAGCTTAAGGACTACATAAATAAGTTGAAAGATATATTTGAATGTGAAGAATTTGAACATCAGTTCTTAGAAAACTTGTTATATAAGGTTATAAAAAGCAGTGAAGAATATGATAAAATAATAGAGTCTTATTTACACCCAAGTTGGTCCCTTTCACGGTTAAATCTTATAAGCTTATCTATTTTGCGTGTTGCAATATGTGAGTTAGCTAATTGTGATACGCCAGTTCCAGTTGTCATTAATGAATATACTAACATTGCATCTGATTTACTTGATAAACCAAGCGAAATTGGTTTTATTAATGGGTTATTGGATAAGGCAAAAGATGCAGTTAAATTAAATAAAAATCCTTAGCAATTATAGCCAGCAAGCACAAGGTGTCATCCGAGTAGCTGCTGTATGAACATTGTCTACCAGATCCCAGTGCTTGACACTGGAATCCAGCTTTTAATCGAAAATGTTGTATAGTACACAATCAAATTTTCTGGATCCCAGTGGGCTTTATTGCATCGCTCAAGTGAAAAGAACTGGCAGTTACTGACAAAATTCATTATAAATAGCCATTTAACTGTTGAAGAAAAAATATGCCACAAAAAATGAGAGTCAGTAACTGCCATGAATATAACAAATTTCTCCAAGAAAGAGGAAGCATTTTTTGTTATATCAATGACGCCATAGAAAATTGGTACGAGAATTGTCCAAAAATGCAGGGCGGCAACTATATTTATAGTGATAAAGTTGTGATTTTGGTGCATATAATCGTCAGTTTCTTTAGAATTGGTTTAAGACAAACAGTCGGGTTTATAAAAGGGTATTTGCAACAAATAGGAAGAGATTTGGCAGTTATCAGCTATTCACAAGCATCAAGAAGGTTTAAGAAACTTAATATTAAGATAAATGATTGCAGAAAATAATATGGAAGATATCGAAATTGCTATAGACAGTACAGGAATTAGTATATACAACAACACACAGTAAGGAAAATAGCACTGACAGAAAATATCGTGGCTATGAGCAAACGAGAAAATTGCACGTAATGTTGAATATAAACAACAAAAAAGCCATAGCTGTAAAATACAGTAACGGTGTCTACTCTGATCACTATGGAGCTTGTGATTTGCTAAAAGAAGTTGATTTTCAGCATGCCATAAAAGCACTATATGCAGATAGAGCATGTGATAGGCACAAGTTTTATAAGTTGTGTAACGAATATGATATAAAGACAAAAATTCCACCAATAAACAATGCGGCAGAACATCCAGAAATAGATTATATGTCTAACAGGAATACTGCTATTAGGTTAATAAAATTATACGGTGAAGATGGCATGAAAGAATGGAAAAAAGAAGTAAATTATGGGAAAAGATCTTATATTGAAGGGTTTTTCTCAAGATTAAAGCAAATATTCGGATTTAGTTTTAGGAATAAATCTGAGATAAATCGAGAAAAAGAACTGCTAATCAAATGCTATTTGCTTAATAAATTCACTGATATTGGTATGGCTAAATTTGAGATAGTTACATGAATTTACCATAAATCACCATCTCATAAAGTGTGATGCAACAAAGCCATCCCAGTGTCAAGCACTGGGATGACACCCTCCTTATGGGCCAAAATCACAATGTTCGTACAGTTGTGGATTCATTCGCGGTATCTCGGCATAGATTCCGCTAACAAGTAGCGGAATGACGAATTTGTCGTTTTTCAGATTGTCGTAAGTCAGTTTAGCTATAGCATAATGCTATATTAATAAATAATCTATATAATACTATTAAATATAATAATTAAAATCTAAATTACTTTCTCTATAAAAGGAGAAATTTACCTTAATGAAAATACATATATATTTAATATTGTTTTTATTTTTTTCTTGCACTCAACTATATGCTGACGAGGAAATTGCAAAATTTGATTTACTTATTGGCGAGATAAATGAAGCAAGCTTCACTCTTAAAGGTGCAATAAAGGTTACAGTAGAACCAGGCTGGCACATATATTATAAAGATCCTGGAGATTTTGGCCTTCCCACGTCTATTAGTTACAAAGGTAATGCATCAGATATAAATATTCACTGGCCTATTCCAAAGGAACATAAAGATAAAGTAGGGAGAGAGACGTTTGTAAGTAACGTATATGAGGATATGGTATTATTTCCCTTTAAGATGAATATATTTTTAAATCAAGGGTATATTGACCTTAACTTCCATATAAATTATGCGATATGTAAAGATAGGTGCATCCCTAAAAATGTTGAGATAAAAATCAGGCAACCATTAAAGGATTTTATAGATTCTGATATCAATAAACTTATAAATGAGTGGTATGAAAAATAGAGTTCTCATGGGGTAGGTGTCATTCCAGCGCGTGACACTGGAATCTCATTTACTTTTTTGTTCACTATGTGAGGAACTTGGGCCTACAAGTATATAAACATAATGGTTTCGCATAAAAAATTTAGATCCCAGTGTCACGCACTAACTGTACGAACATTGAGATATAAGAGTAATTTGTACCAAGAAAAAAGATGTCATCCCAGTGCCCAGACACTGGGATCCAGATTGGACACTAAGTTGGTGAGTATAAAAGTAGCTAACCTTATGTTAAAACACAATATTTTTGGTGAGGGGTTGCATTAAAAGCTGGATTCCAGTGTCAAGCACTGGAATGACATCGTCTTAACATTGTACCATATTACAATGTTCGTACAGTTATGTGTCACGCTACTTGGATGACAAGAAAAGGTTTCTAGAATGACGGAAACGAAGTCATACATAGAAAATAGGTTAGGTATTTTCAATTTTTGTTGTATACTCAAATAAAAATCTCACTTTTACAGATGGATACAGTAAAGTTTGTTTTATTACTGCCAACAATATTACTCATGCTAGTTGCTGGTGTTTACCTATCGATTAAACTAAAATGGCTACAGGTATTTAGATTACCATACGCCCTTTCACTCCTTGGAGCTAAAAAAGGAGAAAATAAATTTTCTTCTATAGCCGCTCTGTTTACAATTTTAGGGGGAAATTTGGGAGTAGGAAATATTTCAGGAACTGCTGTTGCTCTAAAAACCGGAGGACCGGGCTCTATTTTGTGGATGGCGATAATTATTGTTATCACTTCTGTGATAAAATATGTCACTTGTTATCTAAGTATAAAAACCAGAAAGGAAAAGAACGGACGGTTTATAGGTGGCCCTGTAGCCTACATGGCTGATGCATTTAACTCTAGAAAAGCTACAATTGTGTTTCTAGTTGTTATGATAATGGTTTCAATAACAGTTGGTAACCTTGTTCAGGTAAATTCTCTATCAATACCACTTAACATGATAGATGTGCCTGTAGTCATTGGTGGCATTGTAATGGCCATAATATTTTTTGTTGTTGCAGCTCTCAGCTTAAAAAAAATTAAAATTTTTATATCGGCTATGATACCGATAATGACGGTAAGTTACCTCACACTTTGCGGTATCATATTATTTAAATTTAGTGAAAATATTCTTCCTTCTCTAAAACTAATAACAAGCAGTTTTTTTACAACCAGTAGCTTTAACTCTGGTTTATCTTTAGGTTTGATTTTAGAAATGTTGACTATTATTCAAGTTGGAACTTTGCGAGGTATTTTTGCAACAGATATAGGGCTTGGCCTTGAAGGAATCGTACATTCTTCAATTGTTCCTAAGAAAAATAACAATAAATTTATTATTGAGCAGAGTCTAATTACGATAATATCGCCTTTTATAGTTGCGTTTATAGTGTTTATTACAACAATGGTACTGCTTGTCACAGATTCTTGGATTACTGATTTAGAGAGCACTAACATGTGCATATTTGCTTTTAGAAAGGCAATGAATTGGCCTTATATTGACTATTTAATTATGGCCATAATGTTTTGTTTTGCTTTTACTACTATTTTTACTTGGTTTTTTTGCTCAAAACAGACAATACGCTATGTGTCTATGGATAATAAATACACTAAAATCTGGGTTGTAATTTTTACCTTGATTATTCCGCTTGGTGCGATAGGTAAAGTTCAATTGCTATGGGATGTTGCTGATATTTCGATCGCCGCTTTGTTGTTTATCAACATACTCGCTATACTCAAGCTAACCTCTCAAGATCCAGAAGTGTTTACTATGAGTGACAGATACTTGAAATTAGGCGCCAACTAAAAGTTGCCATCTAACACAACCTTCCTTAATAAAAATTCAACCAATGCTCGTGATAATTATATTAGCTAGTATTAGCTAGAACTAAAGGCAGAGGGTTATTAGTGAGGGGTATATGAACACTAACGATACACAACAAGAACACATTTATAATGAGCGCATTCAAGAAATTTTTCCTTTATTTGGTAAAATAAAAAAGGAAGACGACCCAATTTATAATGCTAGAGTTGATTTTAACACAGTAAAGTTTTTAACAAAACACGCCAACTGGAATTGGGACGAAGAAGAAAACAAAGATAAAGCATATGGAGTTATTCTTCAGAAATGCGACAAGACAAAGAAAGCTGGACAAGACCTTGAAAGTGAAGTTAAAGAAAGGTTGAAAGAGTATGTTGATGATGTTGCAGGAGTTTCAATATACGGTAATCACGCAAGTATTACGCTGGGAAATAACAAAAAAGAGTTTAAAATCAGCGAATTTTTAAATAGTGATTTTTGTGAGAAGAATGAAATCTCGGGATTTTCAACATTGCATAGTGATGGAAAGAGCGGAATGCATGGTTTTGTTGCCGAGGAAGAAGGGAAAAAAATAAGACATTATGTCGTAACTGATGGTTCATATGAAATGACTTTAAAGTGGTATGCGGAGGGGAAGGAATGTAAGATCAAAATTAAGATTGATGCTAACGGTGTAGACCTTGTTAAAGGTGATGATTTTTCTCTAGAACGGTTAGAAGTAAACAGAGATGTAAAAATAGGTGGTTTATTCTTGCATGAAATACAATTCAGGGAGAAAGGACAAGGAAAAGCGAATGAGATGCAACATAATAAAGACAGTAACGAGCTATCATCTGAAACTACAACAAGAATTGATGTTAATAGAGGTGTTAGCGTTCAAGCTACTGATATAACTCAAAAAAAAGAAGACCACCATTCACATTTTGGACTACAATCTAACAGCAGAAGGCAGTCTTACGATAGCGGAATTGGAAAAGATTTTGACGATAAAATTAATTCTCAGGAGGCTAAAGAAAAGCGTGAGCTTAGACAAGCAGCACGAGAAGCAAATTCGGGAGGTCAAGTTTATAACCTACAATCGCTTTTTGAGGAGAATCCTCAGAACAAAAAAACTCCTCCGCCACTTCCACCTAGAACTAGTTCACTACCACCTAAAAAAGGTGTTTTCGATGAGCAAGGGGGAGCCAAATCTGGAAGCCAAAAACCAGATGACTTGCGCGAAAATGAGCAAACACCTAATAATCAGCAAAAAGGTGCAACTTCTGATTCTTCAGATAGTTCTACTTTCACCAAGTCTGTAAGCCACAATCAAGATAATAGGCAAGAAGATGAACGGTATGACAATCCTACATTTGGACATGCTGTACCTGGAAGCCAAAAACCAGATAGAAGTGAGCAAACACCTAATGATCAGCAACAACCTAAAACCCAGCAACAAGAAGGAAATAGCAAAGGCGATCTGTTACAAGACATCAGAAATTTCAAGAAAAACAACTTACGGCACATTGATGTTGATGATAGAAAAGCATCAATTGCAGGAAGTAGAAAAAATAACCCATCACCGTTAGAGACATTAAAGGACATAATTCCTTATTCATCTTCTCCAGATAACAGTGATAACCAAGATGCTAGTGATGCTAAGTGGAAAGAAAGTGAACAGCCGCTCTCTGCTACAGCACTCAATAATAAAAGTGACTCGGGCTATTCATCTCCAACTCATGACAATAATGAACAATCTCAAGTAAATCCTGAACAGTTAAAGAAGAGCTTAGAGAACATTGAACAAAGTGATCAAACTCCACCTGAAAATCTTCTTAAAGAAATCAGAGATAGATCACAGCAGGATAATAGAGGATTAAGGCAAGTTGATCCTACTGATAAACTGTCACAAGATAAAGAAGATGGATTGCAAAAAGACGATTTAGCAGATGTAAAAATAGTGGAAGGTCCAACTATTAGTGTCTCTGCTTCAACACCAAATAGTATAAGTGATTCAGGCTATATATCTCCAACTAATAGTGATAGTAAATCTCAAACAGATTTAAAACAGGTAGGAAGGAAATTAGAAGAACATATTAGACAAAGTAATCTAACTCTATTTGAAGAACTTAAAAATACATTAGGTCAAGAAAATCTCGGGTTAAAACCAGCTGATCAGAGTCAGATTAGCGAAGAAACTAAAAAACGCTTGAGAGAAGTTGGGTTGCTAAAAGACAGCTCAACAGACATAAAAGCAAACGATTCGGGCTATTCATCTCCAACTCATGACAATAATGAACAATCTCAAGTAAATCCTGAACAGTTAAAGAAGAGCTTAGAAAACATTGAACCAAAAGAAATCGGAGATACGAGTGAGTTAAAAGGAGCATTGGGAAACCCGGATAAAGGGTTAAGAGAACCGGCACAACAGGCTACTAAAGAAAATATTCCTAAAGATTCATTCTCAGAAAACATTTTAGAAAAGATAGGAGAAGGTAAACAATATGACCCTATACGTAAGTGGTTAGAAAAAACAGTGGCAGAACGAGAAAATAATGACACTAATCCAACTGTAGATAAAAATAGCGAACTATATAAATTACTAGAGAAAGATGAAGCACAACTGAAAGCTGGAGTAATAGAAGAAGAAAGAGGAGATACTTTAACAGAACACACTGATGGTTATGATCGCAATAGAATTGCATTAGCTAACAGAAATAAAAGACCACTAGATTGGGCTAAACAGGTTGCTGAGTCACAACAAAAAAAAGATACTAATAAAGGTATTTCAATATAAATTGAAGTTAAAATAATTGCTTAGCAAACAATAGGTTTCATGTAATGGTAACCCTATAACGGAAGAGTAGGAGCCGCGTAAGAACAATACGAACACTCCAGCTAGGCCTTGTATATTGCATCCCCCCGCCCTATTTTTCCACTCTTCTGATGCTAAATAATACTTAATTTCTTGTTCACTGAGACGTTTAAATTTCACTATTGTAACCACAGTCCTGATATGTTGTTTAGATTGATCGGGAGTTAATAGACATACACTGGTGTATACTCTATACCTTCTTCCTGATAACAAGCGGATACATTTTTCTGCTTGCTCAACGTTTTCAGCTTTGAGCAATATCCTTCTACCACAAGCAACAACTGTATCAACACCAAGCACAAAATAATTTGGATTTAAACTTTGTATTTTCTCAGCTTTACTTTTTGCCATACGGATTGAGTAATCCTTCGGAAGTTCCTTTTTTAAAGGGGCTTCATCTATATCTGCTGGCAAAATTAAACCTGGCTCAATGTTTATTTGTTTTAGTAAAGCTATACGCCTTTTCGATGATGAAGCAAGAATAAGATTATTTAGAGATCGTTCTGTCACTTGTACCTTTAAGCCTTCTAATGATCCTACCCTTTCTCGCATTCCTATCGTAAATGCTCATCTCAACTAACACCCTATCCCCTATAATGATGCGTATTTTACTTCTTCTCACTTTCCCTGATACATGACAGATAATCTCATGTTCATTGTCCAGTTTCACTCTAAATTCTGCTGCAGGTAGTAAAGCAGTTACTGCCCCTTCCACTTCAAAAATTGTTTTCGATTTCTCGTCTTTTATCATATGTTATATTATAATTTAATAATCTTTTTTAGTCTACTATAGATTTTAAATTATTATCAACACAAAAGACCTTTTGCGCCCCACTTAAGTTGCAACTTAACCCCAACCATCTTCACAATGATACCCTACCTACGTTTCTACTCTCTGCCACCTTCTCAATAGAACTTATAGGACTTATGTTGAAAGATAAATCATTATCACAATTTTCTTCATCGCTATCAAGTCCACTATCAACGCTTAAAGATCTGAGTAATGTTGTCTTCTCTCTCAGTGGAACATAAGACTCATTATCAACGCTTGAAGATTTGGATAACCTTTTCTTCTGTCGTGGAGCATTACCAGACTCATTAGAAATTTCTCCCGTTAATTGATTGTTGGAGCTCCTTTGTTCATCAGCACGAATTTTTTCTTCCAGTCCATCAAGCATTCCTACCAATTCATCACCCCATTCATTTTCTTCTTCTAATAATTGTTTACACTTTTCTTTCTCACGCTCTAGCTCGTTTCTTAACTCTTCGACTTTATCTTCATCTTTAGTGAGTTCAAGTGTAAGCACCTTATCTCCTGGAAATTCCTCGTACTCGTTTTCTAGTTCTTCAATGTTGAGTTTTAGTCTCTCTTCTCCAAGTGTATCTTGTAAATCGCTATCTTGCCTATCTGATTCTTTAATCTTTTGCTCAATTTCTACTTGTACCTTATATTCCTGATCTAATTCTCTTAGCTGATCTTTCAAGCGCTCTTTCTGCTGGCGTCGTTCAACCATTATCTGTTCCGCATCTTCTCGTGCTTGATTTAGCTCTTTTTCCAAATTCTTCTTTCCTGCATTAACAATTTTCAGCTCTTCCTTTAGCTTTCTTTTTTCTTCATATACACCTTTAAGTTCTTGTGCTTTCCCTTGTAGCTCTTTTAACACACCTGCTAATTCTTCATTTTTTTGTGCCAGTTCAGTTTGCAATTCCGTGTTTTTTTGCTCCTCTTTTTCAAACCTGTCTTGTAAATTGCTATTCTGCTTCTCTAACTTTACAATTGTTTGATTAGCTTCTGCTTGGGTTGTTTCTAGTTTCTCCTGTAGTCGCTGATTTTCTTGTATTAATTCATGGTGCTTTTTATTTATCACTTGCAACCCTGCTTCTATTTCTTGCTTCAATTCAACAGCTTCTTTTTTCAAATTTGACATTTCTTGCTTCAATTCAACGTTTTTTTCGGACAGCATCTGATTATTTAAAATCAATTCATCCATTTGTTGTGAAGCAAATTCTGTCTGAGTTCCAGTGTGCTGTAAATTGACTTCCGTTTTAGTTTCGATTTGTTGTGAAGCAACTTCTGTTTGAGTTTCAGTGTGTTGTAAATTGACTTCCGTTTGAGTTGATGCATTGCTATTAATAGAAGGAGGAAGGCTATTGTCAGCATCAACTTTAGGGTCTAATTCCCCCTCTGGTTCCTCGCGATAGGCCGCTATAGACTCATTTTGAAAATTATTATTAGCAGTAGGTACAACATCAGCAGCCTTACCTTTTTCTAGTACAGCATCATATAAGGAGAGACCTTGAATATATAATTCATCGTTTTGCTTTATTAATTCTAAGATCTCATCCGATAGCACAAAATCTTCATCATTAAATTTTAGTACTTCAGTTATGCCATCGCTACTCACATTCATAATCATGGTACACATTTCGGATCCATCCTTTACAGGCCAAGTGCTTTTCATTTCATAATATGCGCCCTCTTTAAATTCATAATATCTTTCCTTACCTTTCCGATGAGCGTGTATTTCATGTTTTTTATTGCAATAGATATTCAGCTCTTTAATATCTTTCTCTTGCTGTAAAATGTCACTAATCCTGGTTTGCTCACTTCTATTGTAATTAATAAGATTGATATTCAAAACTCTATGAGTGTTATCAGTTTCTGTGTAATAAGCTCGAAACTCTACGCCTTTCTCTCCAAGATATTTACTTGCAGCTTCTTTTCCCTGCTCTGCCAACTTTATGCATTTATCTATATCTTCCTTAAAGCTCTTATTAGCAGACTCTGTTACTGCTTTATCTATGTACGTTTTTTTAAAATCTCCATCATTTATTAGGTCATAAAAACTCCACTTATCCCCAAAAGCCCTCTGCACGTAAGTGAAATTCTTTTTTTCCTTTAGTTTTCCTAAGAACCACACCTTTTCTTTCAGATTTTTCAGTTGAAAGCTTACCCTTGCCTTTACACTAGAGTTTTTGGCAGGAATACTAACTTCTTCTAATTCTTTAAGTAATTTGTTATTTTTTATAATTGAGGAGCAAAACTTTACAATAGCAGAATTTGCAAACGAAGGATCTTTTTTTATATCTTCATCAATAATTTCTTTAAAGCGTGCAAATTGAGGTAGAACATAAAAATTGATTATTTCTTTTTCTGATCTTGTTTTATTAGCATAAGAGATATCACCTAATTGTGAATATAACTCTTTTAATGTATAGTAGATAAGCGTAGAGTAATAAACCTCCCTATTCAGTGAAGTTGGTCCAATACACTTTTCAAGTCGATCACCTGTTTTTCCTGCCTCTGCTGTTTTTTCTTCTTTAGCCAAACTTCCAATCATAATACACCTCCTTAACTATATTTATATTATACCAATTAACATATATTAAAAGAAATCAAACTGTATAACCTCGCCCTACACTAACTTTTATGATTACTTAATTGTGTAAAAATAACTGCAAGTGTTAAACTTGAGCTTTTATTTTTCATTATACATTTCTTACTACATGTTTATACTGCTGTCTTGCATAATAGACTATTCGAAGTTACACAAGTATTTTTTTTATTAGATAAGAGTTAGTAAGAGCCTGTTCATAATTTTTTCAGAAGTAAGGCAGTGAAAGCCAGAACTACCATTTGTAGGCTAGTATTGAGTTTTCGCTCACAATTTTTCCACAATCTTCTACATTTTTCTAACCAAGCAAAAGATCGCTCCACAACCCATCTTTTGGGCAATACAACAAAGGAACGTAATTCATTTCTTTTGATCACTTCAACGGTTGCACCAATAATCGTTTTTATTTGAGTTACAAAATTCTCTCCAGTATAGCCTGCATCAACCAGTACATTTTTAACTCCCGAGAGGTTTTCTTTTGCATTTTCGACCATTCTCACAGCACTGCTACGGTCAGTTATCTCTGCTGTTGTTGTATAAATTGCATGCTTGCGTATCTACTGCAATACGGCCCTGAAATCTTCTTGCCTGCATCATAGCTTCAGCAGTATCTGCATTTTTTATACTCTGTGCATCAATTATGCAGAAGCTTTTCCGACCATTGTTTTGTCGCAATTATTTTTTTTTAATACCAGCTCCAGAACACTTTCTTTATTTACATCTGGTTTTTCACTCCACTTCTTAAAATAGTCGTAACAATTGCGCCATTTTGGGAACTCTTTTGATACCATTCTCCACTGGCAACCACTTTTTAACACGTATAACACTCCACAAAATATATCATGTAAATCAAGTGTTCTTGGTTTTGTCTTCTTTCTGCAAGATTCCAGATCTGCTACAATAATCTCAAACTTTTCTCGACTTATGTCACTTGGTTATAAACTTCGCATATCCTACTTTATATACTTTATCCTCTCACTTTATCTCTTTTTTGAGATTACGTACAGGCTCTAAGATACAAAGACGTTTTCAGAAATCTTTAAGCTTAATAACATCCTCTCTCTTTGGACTAGTTGAGATTAGATGAATTGGTACACCTATTAATTTTTCTAACCCTTCTATATATTTTATTAAATTGATAGGCAATGTTTCAATCGACCTTTTACCTTGAGTGTTTTCTTTCCAGCCAGGAAACTCTTCATATATTGGCTCTAATTCCCCTTGTATTGAATGCGATGCGGGTAAATAATCATACATTTTTCCGCTATACTTGTAACCAGTGCATATTTTAATTGTATCAAAAGAATTAAGCACATCTAATTTGGTTAATACAATGCTTGAAACTCCAGAGAGTTGTACGGCCTGGCGCACTAAAACTGCATCGAACCATCCGCAACGCCTTCTTCTATTGCTCACTGTTCCAAGTTCCTTACCTATAGTAAACAAGCTATCTCCTACTTCATTTTTCTGCTCAGTAGGAAATGGGCCATTGCCCACTCTTGTTGTATAAGCTTTTACCACACCAATAATGTAAGCATTGGAGGATAACCCTGAGCCTGTTATTGCTTGCGATGCTACAGTATTACTTGAAGTAACAAAAGGGTAAGTTCCGTGGTCGATATCTAAAAATGCGCCTTGGGCACCTTCAAATATTATTTTCTTACCTTCTTTCATCAAGTCATTTAATATCTTCCACACAGGTTTTTTATATGAAAGAATTTTTTCTGAAATCTCTTGAATTTCCTTTAATATTTCTTCTTTTTTAACCACCTGGTAGTTAAGGCCTTTCCTGATAGCATTGTGGTAATTCAAAAGAGTATCCACTCTTTTATTGAGCTCATCTGCGTTTTCTAAGTCACAAAGGCGTATAGCTCTCCTTCCAACTTTATCTTCATAACATGGCCCTATCCCTTTGTTTGTTGTACCAATTTTGTGATTTCCATTTAAATCTTCAAATAGCTTTTCCTTGTCCTTATGTATGCTAAGTATTAATGGACAGCTCTCGGATACCATCAAGTTGTTATAGTTTACGTCTACTCCTTTAACTTTCAATGACTCTATTTCTGAGATTAGAGCGTGTGGATCAAGAGCAACGCCATTTCCTATGATAGATATTTTGCCTGGCCTCAAAACAGCAGAGGGCAGTAAATTTAATTTATAAACCTCATCATCTACTACTATAGTGTGCCCTGCATTATTTCCTCCCTGAAATCTCACAACTACATCTGCATTCTCAGAAAGATAATCTACTATTTTACCCTTGCCTTCGTCACCCCATTGCAGACCAACAATTACAATGTTATTCATCATTATTTTCTAGATTAATACATAAATATTAATGCAGTACGCTACAAATGGAAAGAGAAATCTACGCCTTTCCTACACCCCTTAAATAAAGAAATATACTGTCGATTTTCTTAATATATTACCAAATTATTCATCATTATATGATATAACTTACAGCATATTTACAGTAAGGTGTTATTTATGAAAGAGACAAAAGGAAAAAATAATAAGAGTCCAGTAGTTAGATTAAAGGCCACAGCTAAAGAGTTCAATTTTAGTAAATTAAGAGCAGATCAAGATAATAAATTAGCGAATTCCGGTGAAACAATGTTCTTAGATTTTCAAAGGATGAATTTTATTATTAACGGAAAAGAAATAGATAAAAATCTTATTATTGCATTTAAGGAAGGAGCTAAGCACCGCAAAAGCGAACTTTTTAATAGTGATGATATATATAATGACGAAATATTTAACAAAAAAGGAACAAGAGAAATAGATACGGATCATGGCAAAGCTTTTGTTGCTTCAGTACTCGAAGATATTGAGAAAGAGCTTGTAAGTAATGCATTGGGTGAGCTATGGAAAAATCACTGTGAAAATTCCAAAACTGCCAATCATCAAAAAACCGATTCATATAAGAAAGAATTTGAAGAATTTTACAATGCTGGCCAAAGGTATATCCATCTATTACCAACAGAGAAAGATGAAAACAAGGATTACCGTTCCTTTGCGAAAGAAGTTTTCAAAAAAATGTTCAGATACGCTGGGGCAGAAGTTCCAAGTGATGCTATTTTAGAAGAGCTAGTTACCAATTGTAATCAAGCAGGGTATGAGGCTGCTCCATTTATACAAACCCAACTTGCACTTGGACAGTCGTTCATAGTAGAAAATCCTAAAAAAGTAATAAATATTGATTGTGCTAACCAAAATAATGTGAGAATTAGATCTGATATGAGGCTACCAATACTCTCTGTTAAAAATCAAGTTATGCATGGCGATAAGATATGTAATCTGTCTAGTTCATTGGAATTTACAATTGAATCTCACAATGGTGAAGACTTTGTAACATACAGAGATGGTAAATTGTCACTTACTATTCCTAAAGAGTTAAAAAATTATAAAGATAATGGCAAGAGCTTGTTTGACATTATTAAAGAATATTTTCAGAAATTCTGTGCAAAATTAGGATTTAAACCTGAGACAAAAATACAAATAGAGCATGGCTTCGGTGCTCAAAGTAACTATTTAGATGGTACAATATCAACCACAGGATCAGATGCAAATGAAGAATTTATCAATCTTTTAAGCGAAAATCTCAGAGAGAGGTTATTGGGGTCAGGAGTTGCTCTAGAAGATGAAGATGTTGATGATGTTGTTGAAGTCAGAGTATCTACCGTTATAGATCTATTGAGTGATTATGCTAAATTGGAAGATAATAAAGAACACAGAGAGTTATTAATAAGTAAAGTAGCAGATAATTTAGGACTTTCCACTCAAGATAAAACAGCACCAGAAGTATTGATGGAATTAGGCTCTTTACCTTCTTTGACAAAAGGTCAGGTTAATCATAATCAAGTGCAGTCTGTTGTAAATACTTTTATTAAGTTATAGCCTTTCTTATAATAGTCCGAATGCGATAAGATATGTGTTTATGGCTATAGCAGGCCAGTAGCATATTACGGTCTGTTCGGATTATTGTAAAAAGAGCTATAATTATTGAAGGGAAAAGCGAAGTATACAAAAAAGGAGGTGCGATTAATGCAATTGATGCAATTCATAAGGAGATAGATAAGGCAATTGTTGAGCAAGAAAAAAAAGCAACCAACAAACAAGATATAGAAAATGATAAATGGACAGATAGAATCAAAAAACAGAATTATTCTGCGGAATCACATGAACATTTACCTTAAAGATATTAGTAGGCTCTTTAAATATTTTAGAGTTCATGGTTACAACGGTTGCTATTTTACAGTGCATCTCACAACACTTTCTTCAAAAATATACATGTTAACATACCCTGGACGTACAAGATCACACTTATACCCAAGCTTTTCATAAAATACTTTCGCTTTTTGAAAATTCATGGTTGCAACGGTTGCTATTTTACAGTGCATCTCACGACCATAATCATGAACTTCTTCCATTAGCTGCTTTCCCATACCTTTTCTTCTATAATCAGAGTGCACCCAAAGCAAGTCAGTGTAAATTGAACCATAGATAACAAAACCGCTACAACCTACAATAATTTGTTCAGTATCATCGCGAATAAAAAAAGCAAATGGGTTACACGTACCTTTATCAACGGTTTCTTCATTAATCTTTTTGAGTAGGAATTCAATGTCTTTGCTACTTGGTGATGTGGTGTGTTCTATTTTCATCTCTCGGCCTAATACCGCATACTGATTTCTCTCTTTATCTTATATAAATTAATTAAGTAAAGTGAATACAGTATCCACACTACTAAAAAAAATGTGGCACAAAACATAAACATTGCAACCAGTGGCAACAGCAGGGAACTTTCTATTGCTATTCCACCTTTTCTCAAAATGCTTGCTGGCTGATGGAGAGTGGACCATAAATTCACGGAAAATTTTACTATAGGAATATTTATAGCACTAAAGATGGCAAATACTGCTGCTGATTTTTCTGCCCTCGCTTCATTATCAAAAGCGCTCCACAATGAAAGGTAGCCAACATATAGGAAAAATAAAATCAGCATTGAAGTAAGCCTTGCATCCCATACCCACCAAGTGCCCCAGGTTCCTTTTCCCCAGATGCTGCCTGTGATTAAGCATATTGCCGAAAAGACTGTCCCTGCAGGAGCAGCAGCATGTGCCAAGACACTAGCAATGCTATTGTTCCATACCAATGAAATGAAACCAAGTGATGCAATTAATCCATATATTCCAAGAGCAAGCCATGCAGAAGGCACATGAATGTACATGATTCGTACAATTTCTCCTTGTTTATAATCTTCTGGAGAGAAGAATAACGCCAAAGACATTCCAATTAAAAAACATGCGAAACAAATCACCCCAAGCCAAGGTAGAGCTTTCTTAGAAAAATAAGAGAAATTTGTAGGCTTTAATAAAAACATTCATTTTGAGAATAATTGTGTTAAGAATTTACCAATTAGTTTGAGTTTTATCAACAGGATAGTTTTTCTATATTTACGTAGGTCAACAAATTAGCATAATTTCAGTAGCAGATTGCTAGCTATTATTTTTAGTATATGACCCTTAAAAAGCTTAATCTACACTTAGTATCAGATTCAAGTGGTGAAACTGTTATATCAGTTGCAAAATCAGCTCTGAAACACTTTCGTTCTGTAGAAACGATCGAATATGTTTGGTCTTTTGTAAAAGGAGAAGAGCAGATTGACAAAATTCTGGAGGAAATTAATAGGAAAAGTGATGAGCATAATTTTGTTATATGCACTATTACTGATGATGAGCTAAGAAAATATCTAAAAGATAACTGTATAAAGTTGAAAATTCCCTATAGAGCAATATTATCACATATTATTAGAGAAATTTCGTCTTATCTTGAAATTGAAAAAGACGAAAAGCTTGACTTGCATACTGAGATAAATAACGAATATTTTCAGCGCATTGAGGCAATAAACTACACTATTAATCATGATGATGGACAAAATATTCAAGATATTGATAAAGCAGATATAATTTTGGTTGGAGTTTCACGTACATCAAAATCTCCCACCAGTACGTATTTAGCTTACCGAGGCTATAAAGTTGCAAATATTCCTTTTGTTAGTGGAGTACCCTTTTATGTTGACTTGGCAAAATTAAAAAATAAACTAACGATAGGGGTAACAATAGACGTAAGTAGGCTAATAGAAATACGCAAAAATAGACTTACTTCAATTAACAACGAAGATAATAATATATATGCTAACCCTGAGAAAGTAGAAAAGGAAATTAAAGAAGCAGAGGAGCTCTTTAAACAGAATAACTGGCCAATTATCGATGTCACGCAAAAGTCGATCGAAGAAGTATCAGCAACAATTATACAATATTTTAATAAAATGTTATCAATTGACTAACTCTTGATAAGTGATTATAATGTAAAGTAATTTAATTCTTACTATAGATATGAAAGTCAAAGGGTCGCTAAAATCTCATCGTAACAGAGATAAAAATTGTAAAGTTGTGAAAAGGGGTGGTAAGATTTACATTATAAATAAGGTAAAGCCAAGGTGTAAAGCGCGTCAAGGTTCTTAGCTTTTTGTTCACCTTTTCATGTTATATATTTTTTATATGTGAAAGTACGGTGCTTATATCTAAAAAGAAGCAAAAGTTACTGTGTTTAAGCGCAGCCTTACTCATTTCTTCCCTTACATTATATTTCAGCATTAGCACAATTACAGGTAAACGTGGCTTATTGACGTTAATCGATTTAAAAAAAGAAATCGAGTACAATAAACTTTTGCTAAAGGATGTCTCTTCTGAAAAGGAAAAGTTGGACAACAAAGTATTTGGCTTATATGAAAAAAGCTTAGATTTAGATCTGCTTGATGAGCAAGCAAAAAATGCTTTAGGTTATGTGAACCCTAATGAACTTATGGTTGTTCTTGACGTGGAATAGCAGTAGTGACCTTACCCAGAAAAAGTGGAGAGAAAGAAAGGAGTTTTTTCGGGTAAAATAAAATTTTGGAGGATTAGAAATGGTAAGAGAATATACAGCAGAATTCAAATTGGAAGCTGTTAAACTGGCAAATGAACAAAGAAAGGCAGGTCAAACAATTACAAAAATAGCAAGAGATTTAGGAATAAAGGGTGGTTTATTAGGAAAATGGATAAAGAAACACAACGAAAAAAAGTCGGCAGCAGATGCATTTCCAGGTAGAGGTAACATGGCTCCTTACGACAAAGAGAGGTTTGATTTACAAAGCAAGAGTAACAAGGGAAAGAGACATTTAAAAAAAAGCCCTGGCCAGTCAAAAAGAGTAAAATATTTTTTTATATAGTAACTGCTATAAAGTACAGGAATTATGTAGGATTTTCTGCTAGTGGCTACTATAAGTGGACCACAAGAAAAATAAGCAGTAGAGAATCAGCAAATAAAGAGCTACTCGCAGCTATTCAAAAAATATATCAAGTTTCTAAATGTAGATATGGAGCTCCTAAAATTCATGCTGAATTGAAGGCTTTGGGTAAAAGTTGCAATTTGAAAACGGTGCAAAGTATTATGCAGAAAAATGACATCAGGGCTATACTGAGAAGAAAGTTTAAAATTAAAAAACAACAAACAGATAATAGAGCTGTAGCTCCCAATATACTAGATCAAAACTTTATTGTTGATCAACCAAATAAAGTATGGGATTACTTACATCAAAACCAAGGAGGGACTCCGCCAACAATATTGCAATAAACCTGAAACTTGAGAAGACTATTTCCCGAAAGCTTCTACAAAAAGAACGGAGAGTTGAATTTATTTATAGAGCTAATGATCAAATAACCATATGTCTCGATGGATAATATATGGTAGAGCTCATGGGCAACAAGAAATTAATAGTTCGTATTAGTTGTAGTTATGAAGTAAATCGATTAGCAGAGTTGTATCTATTAGATGCATATGAAAAATTAGTGTTAAGTAAACCAATAAAAGCGAGCAAAAAGGAAGAAAACTCTGAATATAAGAAAGTAGATTTGAGGACGGTAAAATGGTAACAGTTAGTTTATATGCAAGAGTTTCTTCAGGGAAGCAAGCACAAGAAGATACAATAGCAAGCCAAATTGCTACTATAGAGAATCAAATTAGTATGGATGGACATAAATTATTAAATGAATATAAATTTATTGATAATGGTTATAGTGGTTCTAACATAATCCGTCCTGGTTTGGAAAAATTACGTGATAAAATAGCAGAAGGTAACATTGATAAGGTTTATATTCATTCTCCTGATCGTTTATCTCGTAAGTATGCATATCAGATGATATTACTTGAAGAGTTTAAGAAATTAGGAGTGGAAGTCATTTTTTTAAATCATCAAATTAGCGATAATCCAGAATCTCAATTACTATTACAAATGCAAGGTATGATAGCAGAATACGAACGTGCAAAAATCATGGAACGAAGTCGTCGAGGAAAGATTTATGCAGCAAATAAGGGTTGTATAAGTGTAATGAGTGCTGCTCCTTATGGCTATCGTTATATAAACAAAAATACAGAAACAGGACAGGCCTTATTTGAGATTTATGAAGAAGAAGCTGAAGTTGTTCGTAAAGTATTTTCTTGGGTAGGAAGAGAAAGAGCCAGTATAGGAGAAGTATGTCGTAGGCTAAGTGCTATGTCCATTATGACGAGAACTGGAAAAGAGTATTGGGATAGGGCTGTAGTTTTGAGTATGTTAAAAAACTCTGCTTATAAAGGACAAGCAGCTTTTGGTAAAACAAGGTTTGGTGTCAAACTAAAACATATAAGACCGAAAAAAAACTCCTGCGAGCATCCAAAAGATAATTATTCTACTTATCCTGTTCCAAAAGAGGATTGGATTTATATTAAAGTACCTAGTATAGTAAGCGAAGATTTATTTGAAATCGTTCAAGAACAATTAGCTGAGAATAGAAAAATAGCAAGAACAAGACAAAGAGGAGCAAGACATTTATTGCAAGGTTTAGTAGTATGTAAGCTTTGCAATTATGCATATTATGGTACTAGCACTGCAAGGAATAAGGAGGGGGAAAAAACTAATAATCAGGTATATTATCGTTGTGTTGGCACGGATTCATACCGTTTTGGCGGTAATAAAATGTGTAACAACAAATTAATTCGTACAGATACATTAGACATGGCTGTGTGGGAAGAGGTAAAACATCTATTAAAAAATCCAAATAGAATATTAGAGGAGTATAAACGTAGACTTTCAGAACTTAAAAAATCACCACTAGATCAAAAAAGTGCTTTGCTTGAAATACAAGAAGATAAGTTAAAACGAGGTATTGCAAGGTTAATTGATAGTTATGCTCAAGAATATATTGATCAAGAAGAATTTGAGCCAAGAATTAAAGCAATGAAACAAAACTTAAAAATGGTTGAAGAACAAAAGAAAAAGATATTTGATCAGAAAAAACTCACACAAGAGTTAACTCTAGTAGTAACAAATTTAGAGGGGTTTTCCTCTAGTATTAACTCAAGTCTTAATAATGCAGACTGGCTAACTAAACGTGATATTATTAGAACGTTAGTTAAGCGAATTGAGATTAATTTTGAGGATGTAAACATTGTGTTTAGAGTAAAAGAGCTTCCAGACTCTTTTCATATGGAGAAAAATCAATGCTTGCAATGTTGTTGTAGGGGTAGGGATGGCTATATTTGGCAGCAATAATTCTCACGTATGGTAGTTAATGAGTAGTGCAATAAATAAACAATTGGTTATGAACTCTTTATTAATGGCCATTAATAGGCGTAAACCTGTTAAAAATCTACTGCTGCACAGTGACCAAGGTTCACAATATACTGCGCAAGGGTATCAATATCTCTTAGCTGTAAAGAATATAGATGAGTAATAAAGGCTGTTGTTACGACAATTCTGTTGCAGAAAGCTTCTTTAGCTCATTGAAAAGAGAAATACTTATTGATACTTCACAACACTCTGCTCAACACACTAGAACTGCAATATTTGAATACATAGAAATTTTTTATAACAAACAACGTCACTATTAACTATTGCACTCCAGAACAATTTGATGCATCATTCTTTTTGTAAAAAACATTCCACACTTTCTCTCCACTTTTTCTGGGTAAGGTCACTGACTCAATACCCAGTCAATATCCTTTCCACCAGTTCTTTTACTGCCGGTACGTAGCCATTCTCATAAAATGGATCTTGCTTAAATTTGTACACATTGTGCCCGGAAAACATGAGTTCGTTCTCAATATCACCATCGTGTATAACGTTTTGCAGTGTTTTTTGTATGCAAAAACTACGCGGATCTGGCTTTCGTCCTGTTGAATGGTCACCATGATCTTTCCAATTGCTAAACAAACAATGGCTCAAACATCCCATACAATTGATTTGATCTTCTCTTATTTGTTTAAATTTATCTGGCGTCACAAAAATAACAGTTGAATCTGGGGTTTTCATTGCTTCTGTGTACCCTGCTTTAGTCCATGTATTTGCCAGTTCTTTGTCTTTTGCAGTAAGGTAGATCTTCCTACCTCTGCTACCCATTGCAAATTCACTATTGGATTCTTCGCTGGCATTTTCTGAAAAATTTACTTGATGTAATTTTCGTTCCTGTAACTCACGTATAAAATTATTCCTCACCGCAGATGAATAAAACCCTGTTGGACTGAATTTATTTAAAAATACATCACCTTCTTCTAAAGTGAGTAGCTTCTTTTTCCACTCTGCAGAAATTGGGCTTTCTTTCGTCAAAAGTGGACGAGTGCCAAACTGAAAAGCTATTGGTCCAATTTGCAGATTGTCAAACCAATGTTCCCAATCTTTCAAATGCCACACTCCTCCTGCCATAACAATTGGTGTTTCTGAGAGACCGACCTCGTTCATGAAAGATCTAAGCTCTGCAACTCTTTCAAATGGAGCCTGTGGTAGCTCTGGGTCTTCACTGTTACTGAGTCCATTGTGCCCTCCAGCAAGCCATGGATCTTCATACACTACTCCACCAAGCAAATAGGAAGATATTCTTTGGTAAGTACGATTCCATAATGCTTTAAAAGCACGCACCGATGAGATAATAGGGTAATAATAAACCTGATATTTAGCTGCAATTTCTCCAAGCCTATAAGGCATACCAGCACCGCAGGTAATACCATGAATCAAACCTTTCGCTCCTTCTAATATGCCATGAAGCACGCGTTCTGCTGCTCCCATCTCCCAAAGTGCATTCATATGTACTCTTCCATGACCTTTTGATATTTCATTTGCTATTCTTGCCTGACTAATTCCAGCTTTAATACTATATTCAATCAATTCGCTGTGTTTTTCATTTCTTGTTCTGCCTTTGTAAATCAGCGGCACCAACTCGCCGTTATCATCAATAAGCTTAGCATTTGCACCAGAAAACGTACCCACAGCATCTGCTGCAGCAAATGCTCCGCTTGATCTCCCATCACTAACTGCAATGCCTTTACCACCTTCGATGATTGGCCACACTTCCTTTCCTGAAATTACTATCTTTTTTATCTTATTTTTCAAAACTTCCTCGCAATCTTTCACTCTATTTTACTTAATTACTAAAAAAATGATAGCTGTTTATTTTTTCTTGTATCATTAAAGCTTCTGTAGCTACTCATGCTGTTGTAGTTTGAGAGCAGTTCCCATCGGAAGGGTGTCATTCCAGTGCTTGACACTGGAATCCAGTTTTTGATCAAAAATGTTGCTATAGTGCACAATCAATTTTCCTGGATCCCAGTGTCTGGGCACTGGGATGACACCATAGGGGGCTACTTGGATGACAGGGGAGGGAGGCTGCTGGGATCCTGACAACCGTCATCCCGCTGCTTGTTAGCGGGATCTAGAGATACCGCGGCGGTATGACGTAGAGCTACGTGTTTAGGTTTAATGAATCCACTATATCTTTTACTTGAGAAAAAACATACTCTTTGCTTACACTGGTATCGATAATAAAGTCACTCATCTTCCTTTTCTCCTCAATAGATAACTGAACATCGGAGATTAGATTAAGCTTTTCTTTATCTATGTTGCGTTCGTTAAGTCTTTGAGCTTGCACAACGCTATCTGCATGAACAAAAACAATAAGGTCGCAATATAAATAAAATTTTGTTTCTAATAGAAGTGGCACATCTAAAACTAAAAGTTTTCTATCGATCTTTTTTTCCTTGGCAATAAAAAATTCTAATTCACGCAGCACAGCAGAGTGAACCAAAGATTGAAATTGTTTCCAATTTTCATCGTAGGCTAAGAAATATTTAGACAGTACTGTTCTATCTATTTCACCATTTACTACCACTCCAGGAAAATTTTTCTCTGCATAACTTATTATGCTTTTATCCACTTTATAAAGTTGGTGTACAACAGAATCAGCATCAAATACAGCAGCACCAAACTCTTGAAAGCAATTAGTTACAAAGCTCTTTCCTACCCCAATTCCGCCTGTTAGACCTATAATCATATAACAAAAACACATTAGACTTCTTTCGAAACTATAGCTAAGGTTTCTCTATATATATTAACTAGATTTTCTAGATCCCAGTGTCAAGCACATAACTATACGAACATTGCAATTTGTAGGTGGTGTCATTCCAGTCTGGGATCTAGCTTTTTGGTAATTTTATCGAAAATGTTTGCTCGTTTACAATCAATTTTCCTGGATTCCAGTGTCAAGCACTGGAATGACACCCTACTTAACCGTCATACCGCCGCGGTATCTCTTAGCCACTAACACGTAGCGGGATGACGATTGTCGATAAATCTAAGTTACTTTAGCAACAGTTATTCTCTACCAAATTACTCTGAATTTTGGTTATATTATTTGCGGATTTCACTGCTGAAATCTCAAATTTTGAGCTTGTGTTCAAAAATGATTCAACTGACCTGCCAAAAAAATCATATCTCCACCCCTTGAATAATTTATCTGTCTGTCTAGATATTGACCAGGTTAACTCATCTTTTGAAGAAACTAATTTCCTTGATATGTTACTTTCTTTACATTTACTATCTAAAATAATTGAGAGTATATCAAGTACAGATTTGTCATAATTACTCGATAAGGTATTGTTTTGCTGCATCCAATTTCCCTCATTTTCATTAAAAATATTCACAAACTCTAGTAAATCTGCATCTTTTATATTTTTTGCATTCCTCTTGAGATCATCTAAAATCTCATCAACATGCTCTATATTTTTTTCAATAAAACCAGCTATTACAGCGTTATTGATTATTTTATTACGGTTCATATTATAGCGCTGTGCTAAGGTTTCTTGCCACTCACTAACTGCTTTAACAGTTAGTATCAACCTTGGATTTACTTCATAATTAAATTTCATCCTCTTCCATGCATCTTTTGGATTATGTAAATACTTATTTATATTAACTATTGATTCCATCTCTTCTTGAAACCAACCCATCCTATTATTTTCTTCAAGTTTATTGCACAATATTTGGTGTAGGTCATATAGGTGTATCACGTCGTTTATTGCATAGTCTAACTGATCCTCGGACAACGGACGCCTTAACCAATCTGAATTTTTAGCTTTAATTTTATCCAGTGCTATTCCTTGATATTGCTCCACTACTTTTGAGTAACCAATAAAGTCATGATAATAATGACAAAACATAGCAGCAACTTGGGTATCAAAAATGGGAGTGGGAATACATTTAAACACAGTGAGTAAGGATTCTATATCCTGCTGGCAGCTATGAAACACTTTGGTTATCCCCTGATTTAGCATTATTTTCTTAATGAATGATAAATCAATTTCTGGCACTAGTGCGTCTACAATAAAACTCTTCTCTCCGTAAGAAATTTGAATTAACGATAATTTTGGGTAGTAGATTAAATTATTTCTAATGAACTCCGTGTCAACTGCTATAAATTTTGGCTTTTTTGCTATCAACCCCTCACATATGTCCTCCAGCTCCGACGTTGTATTAATTAACATATGTTTTTTATTCAGTGGTTCTACTTTACCACTTATATTAAATTTTTGCAATTAATGACTTCTTGCAGAACTTTCTATCACTCATTGGCATCACACAAATAGCCTTTTCCATCCCAATCCCAGTGCTTCCTTCTCCTGTCATCCCAGTGCCCTGACTACTTGGATCTAGCAAGCTTTGCTTGCAAATAAGTCTAATACGCGTCGCGTTTTATGCCAAAACACAATTGGAGTTACATGCAAAATAGATCCCAGACTGGGATGACAAAAAAAGGAGCACTGGGATGACAGCAGTCCTACTTCATACCGCCGCGGTATCTCTAGATCCCGCTGCGGGATGACGATTGTCGTTTAGCTATAAATATTAAGAAATTTACCGAATAAAAAAAAAGGCAAAAGAAGCCCTGGGGTTATTATCCGCTTTAAAATATTGGCGTTTTTTATGTTTTAAACGCTTGACAAGCGAGATTCAGCCGCTTTTAATTGCAACTAACTTACGCTGCAAATGTTTAAGAAATTTACTAAGCAGAAAAAAAGACAAAGAATCCCCGAGTTAGCTAGTCTTTTACTATCTCTGTCGAGTATTGGCATTTTTTGATGTCTTGTAACGCTTTATAAGCGCGTTCAGCTTATTTAGATAAAAATCTAGATGTAGATGAAGTTTTGTAAAGACATACAGTATCTATATACTGCAAAAAATTGAACATAAGACGCCGATACATTAAGTAATCCTTACCTTTTAATCTGCAGATTGGCGAAAGCAAATACAATAGCTTCACTATCATGATAAGGGCGCTGGCGAAGGGTGTCAAGTAAGTTTTTCGTTTCTATAGCTACTACCACGATTGTATAGGTAATTCTTCACTTATAATAATGATTCAAGCCTTCAGCTCCTCAAACACTTCACTTGCTCTATTTAAAACAGAATCAGGAAAACCAGCAAGTTTTGCTACATGTATTCCATATGACTCATCTGCAATGCCTTCAATTACTTCATGTAGAAAAATAACCTCTCCGTTCCACTCTCTTATTTTTACACAAAAACATTTCACGTTCTTCAAGTATTTGCTTACTTTAGTTAATTCATGATAATGAGTTGCAAAAATGGCGCGGCACTTATTTACATTGTGAATATGTTCAATCACCGCCTGTGCAATAGATAATCCATCATACACCCCTGTGCCCCTACCAATTTCATCAAGTATCACCAAGGAACGGTCCGTTGCCTGATTTACTATCGTTGCTGTTTCGATCATCTCTACCATGAAGGTAGAATAACCAGCTGTTATATTATCCGTTGCGCCAACCCTGCTGAATATCTTGTCAATCACTCCAATATGTGCACTCTCTGCTGGCACAAATGACCCCATGTGAGCTAAAATTGCAATGAGAGCGTTTTGCCTCAAGAAAGTGCTTTTTCCAGCCATATTAGGACCAGTAATTAGATGTATACCAGCTAAATTGATGCTATTTGCAATGAATTTATCGTTAACTTCAACCACTGGGTGTCTTCCGCTACAGATATTGAACTCTTTGCTGTCATCAATAATGGGTTTTACGTAATTATTTTGCACTGCAAGCTCTGCAAACGCGGTTCTAATGTCAAGTTTTGCCAAAGCATTTGCAGCAAGAGCAATTTTTTCAGACTCTTTAGCAACTTCACTATACAGTTCACTAAAAATTTTCATTTCTAAGCCGATTGCAGCATCACGTGCCGTAAGAATTTTATTTTCTAGTTCTTTCAATTCATTAGTAGTGTAGCGCATGCTATTTGCTAAGCTTTGCCTATGAATAAATATATCCGAAGTTATTTTGTGATTTGCCGACACTTCAACGTAATAACCAAGTATGTTGTTGTGTAATATTTTGAGTGCGGCAATGCCAGTTAGGTCGCGATAAGATTCACGGAGCTTAGTTACCAACTTGTTACTGTTGTTCAATATATAAGATAACTCAGATAATTCTGAGTTGTATTTTGGGTAGATAAACCCTCCCTCTTTCACGGAACTGAGATTATTATCAAGTATAGCACTATTTAGCAGTTCAAATAGGTCTTTATGATTACCAAGGCTCTTATGTATTGTGCTTAGTTCACTCTCGTCTGATTTTACTGTTATTCCAGCGCGTGACGCTGGCTGGATCTCAGTTTGGATGACATATTGTTGTGGGAGAGATCCATTTTCACCTGATTCAATTTTACATAAGAACTCAGACAATTCTAAAGTCTTTCCTAGGCCTATTTTCAATAGGTTCATATCCTTTGGTGAACCACGCCCTAGTATTAAGCGCGATAAAGACCTTTCAATATCCGGAATGTTAGATAATATCTCTCGTATTTTTCTGCGTGAATCATGATTATTTACAAAAAATTGAGCGGTGCTGAGCCTCAAATTGATTGCCTTGGAGCAAGCAAGGGGTGAAGCGAGCATTTGTTTGAGCAGGCGTCCACCAGAAGCTGTAACTGTATGATCAATAACTGAAATTAGTGAACCTTTCTTTTCACCAAATTGAGTTGAAAACAACTCAAGATTTCTCCTTGCTGAAGCATCAATAAGCATGAAATTTTGTTGCTTATAGGTTTTTGGGAATTCAAGCCTTGGAATGGAGCCCCTTTGCGTTACTCTGACATATTCAAGCAGTGCACCACACGCCATGATTTCTACTTTGCTGAAATTTCCTATACTCCCAAGTTCCCTGATTTTATAAAACTCGCATAACGTTCTGTGAGATTTACTATACTCAAAAAAGCTCTGTGCGTGTTGCGTAATTGATATTTTATAATTTTTTAAAATCGATCTAATTTTTTCGTCCTCAGTGAATTTTTCAGAAATTAATAATTCTCTTGGTGATATACGCAATAAATCACTATCTAGAGCTTTCAAACTCGTTAAAGTGTGAAAAAATTTTCCCGTCGATAATTCAAGCCAACTAATAGCATATTCGTCATTTTGTTCAACTATGGACGCGAGATAATTATTGCTTTTATCCTCCAGTAGTGAATCTTCTATAATTGTACCTGGAGTTACAACTCGCACTACATCACGTTTTACTATGGATTTATAGCCCCTCTTTTTTGCTTCATCAGCAGTTTCTAATTGATCACAGATTGCTACTTTGAATCCTAAATCTATTAGCTTGTGCAGGTAAGATTCACTACTGTGTGCTGGCACTCCACACATTGGTATTTCTTGCCCACACGAATTACCTCTCTTAGTGAGCACTATATTCAGCAATTTCGCAGCTTTAATAGCATCATCGAAAAACAATTCATAAAAATCTCCTAGCCTATAAAATAGCAGATGATCTTTGTATTGAGCTTTCAGGTTCAAATACTGCTCCATCACAGGAGTGTTTTTTTCTTTTACGAAGCTCATAATATTTTTAAATTATTGTATTGATAAACGTTATTATAGATTATATTGCACATGTGAATAACATAAATTTTAAATAGGTGTATAGAGGGGAAAATTTAAAACAATTAAATTTCTTGGATCCAAGTAGTCAGGACACTTGGATGACATAAAGAGTAGGAGTATTTGATGACAAAAAAACAAAAAACGCAGTTGTCATTCCAGCGCGTGACGCTGGAATCCAGAATATCCTAATTACAAGGTTTATTATTTAGTTTGAAAAATACTATAGCTTTTTCTATGTAAGTTGTGGCCCTTCTTTATTATTTTTATTAGCGGCAGTTGTATCATCAACAGATATTTCAGAGCTAACAGTGCTAATAGTTTTTTCTATCGCTTTAGCCTGTTCATAGTCTTGACTCAAAAAATACATGGCCAGTCCAATAGCTATACTAGCAACAAGAGAAGATGCTATCATTACACCTAGTATCATACCACCAGAAAGACTTACTGCAACACACACACCAGCTCCAAGTACAACACCAAGAAAACCACCAATTATTACGCCAGGCACCAAACTGCCTACCATAGCGCTTTCTTTTTTCGTATTAGCTTGTTTTTTCATACTTTTAATAAGCACTTCTTTTGTTTTTCCTTGAGCTAAATCTGAAGGAATTTTATTATCCGCGTTTTGTATCAAAGGATTTGCACTATATGTAACAAGCAGGGTGGTTATTTCTTCAGTTTTATTACCTATAACTGCATGATGTAGTAATGTATTTCCCTCTTCATCTTTAAAGTTTATATGAGTACGGAATTCTTCATCTAGATTTCTTATTGGGTTGTTTTTTGCATATATCCTAGATTGTATTGCTCCATCTAAGTATTGTATTACTTGTTCTAGTGATTGCTCGCCAGGATTTTGTATAAAATGAAGCAGAATTTCGTGTACTATCGCTTCCTTTGTAGTTTGTGGGCATTGTAAAGCGTAATTAAATGTCTGTGTAGTAATAACTTCTTCTTTTCTTTTTTTAAGAACAACCCTTAAATCTTCAATCGCCTTTTCACCATCTTTTATTCCAAGAATTATTGAATCCAAATTATTTATCATGCTATCCTCCTTGGTTTGATTGCATTACTCATTAATAAATAGTATAATAAATCCTGCTAAAAGTCAAGCAATTAATTAATAAGTTAATACAATCCTCCAAAAGGAGCTCCTTACTTTTTGTTCAGCATGTCCATTGGATCAGACTCTTTAAGCTTGCTGTTTGCTGAATTTATTCATCATAATAGCTACAATGTGCTATCGAAGTTCTCTGTAATCTTAGTTGGTTCTTCTAGAATATTCAAAATATCAGTTGCACAATAAACCCGATCTCTCTTTTCTTGAGAAGTTTGTGAAACGATGCCTAAATCTTCAAGCTTTACGATTGCTCCTTGGGCTGTTGTAAATACGACACCTAAGTTTTCAACCACTTTCCTTATAGTAAAGTAAGGGTTTAAAGACTATTAACTAAATCATTGTCCCATTCAAATTTTGGTGGCAAGGGGCTTGGTATAAATGCCTGATAACCAGCGAATACTTTGCCTGATGGTGATCCTTTAATATACATTCATTCAACCTAGCACACTATTTTTATAGTATATATTATTTTCAAATAAAGTCAAAAATGAAAATAAGGCTTTATCTTATTTGCGTGCATGAAAATAAGAAACTCTCTTATTATTGATTTTGCTCAAAAACGAAAATAGAAGAAGCTGCTGAACTTTATATATCCTGTTTTTCTGGAGAACTGCTATAAAACTTCTGAGTGAAGTCACTTAATTTTTACACATCTATTGTAGAGTAAGAAGAACCGAATTTGAAACAAAAATGTTAACTGATGCTTGGACTTTACTGACACTTACACTACTTGAAACTATACTTAGTGTAGACAATTTAATCTTTATTTCTCTAGCAATAGATAAGGTACCAAATGCGCTGAGAGAAAGAGTGCGCCTTATGGGCCTTGGATTAGCACTATTAATGCGTTTTGTAATACTATTTTTTACATCATCTATATTGTCAATGCAAAAACCTATATTTCACACTGCATCAGCAAGGGATTTACTTATGATCGCAGGGGGATTATTCCTTATTGTTAAGAGCTCTATGGAGTTACGGGATGACATCTTTGTATGTAAGAAAAATAAAAGGAAAGCAAACGTTAAATCAAAATTTTTTTTAGTTGTGCTACAAATTATATTAATAGATTTAGTTTTTTCGGTTGATTCGATATTAACTGCTATAGCACTAACTTATAACATGGTAATAATTGCTACAGCATTTACATTTTCCATGCTAGCAATGCTGTTTTTATCAAGTTATACCGCCCAGTTAATCAAATCTAACCCAGGGTTAAAAATAATCGCCATTTTATTTGTTTTACTTGTCGGTGTGTACCTCATACTTCATGGATTTCATATAGAATTACCAAAAGGATATTTGTATTCTTCATTTATGTTTGCACTGCTTGTGGAAATTATAAGCAAAATAAAGAAAATTAACCGTCATACCGCGATTCATTCGCGGTATCTCTAGATCCAGCTAACAAGCAGCGGGATCTTTTTGATTCACTCCCACTCAATAGTTGCGGGTGGTTTAGAAGTGATATCATAAACAACTCTATTTACTCCGGGAACATTATTAACAATTATACTGCCGACATTGCGTAAAAAATCCCAAAATACTAGCAAGTGTTGATCCTTATCTTCAAATGGAAATGCATCGGCTGTCATACCATCAGATGATGTTACAGCCCTTAAAGCACAAACATATCCATACGTACGACCATCTCCCATAACGCCTACAGTTTTTATTGGTAATAATACAGCAAAAGCTTGCCATATCTTATCATATAGATCGTAATTTTTCATCGTATTAATATATATTTCATCTACTTGTTGCAATATTTGCACCTTTTCTTCATCGACTTCACTTATAATCCTCACTGCAAGTCCGGGTCCAGGAAATGGATGTTGAAATATTATCTCATCTGAAAGCCCAATTTCTTTTCCAAGTAGCCTTACCTCATCTTTAAAGAGGTAACGTAAAGGCTCCACTAACTTCAGATTCATCTTTTCTGGCAACCCACCAACATTATGGTGAGACTTAATTGTACTAGTGTTGTCTGAGGCATGCCCTGACTCAACTACATCAGAGTAGATGGTACCTTGCATCAAAAAATCCACATCACCTATTTTTTTTGCTTCTTCTTCAAACACTTCAATAAAAGTGTTACCGATAATTTTTCGCTTTTCTTCTGGATCAGTTATTCCCTTCAACCTACTCAAAAATAAATTTGATTTATCAACGTAGTTTATCGGAATCTCTTTCAACATAGCAATAGTCTGGTTCTTGCGTAACAACCCAGTATCAATGAAAATACAGTTCAATTGTTTTCCTATAGCTTTATGTGTGAGAGCCGCTGCAACACTTGAATCAACCCCACCACTCACTGCAGCGATTACTTTTTTCTCTCCTACTACATTTTTGATTTTTTCCTTTTGCTCCTCAATAAACGACTTCATTGTCCAGTCCCTTTCGCAATTTGCAATATCCAAGAAGTTAGAGAGCAATTTACTGCCATTTGTTGTGGGCTTAACCTCAGGATGGAACTGAGTACAGTAAATCTTCCGCTGTTCGTTGACAATCATTGCAATTGTTTGATTTATCACACCTGATGCAATAACAGTAAATCCATGTGGTATAGTATCAACACTGTCCGCATGGTTCATTAATACATCCACTTCAGAATTAACATCCCAGGTATCCTTTACAATGGGGGATTCTTTTAGTATCTTGATTTTAGTTCTACCAAACTCCTGTTTGAAACTCTCTTTTACTTTTGCTCCAAAATAATGACAAATGAGTTGCTGTCCATAGCATATTCCAAGTATAGGAACGTTTGTTGCCTCATTAAGTTTTATAATTTCATGTACTACTCTACTTGTTTCAGAACAATCATCATTTACAGATTGTGGTCCTCCAGAGAGAATAAACCCATTGAATTTTGATATTGTTTCAAAACTGATGTTGCTTGGAAATATCTCACAATAAACGCCCATTCCTCTTACTTGTCTTGCGATAAGCTGTGTAAACTGTGAACCAAAATCAATAATGGCAATTGCTGACAATTTGCTCCTCCATATTATTTAAAATGATATCTGATAATAAAGAAAATAATGGAGTAAGTAAACCAAGACCTCTTTAAAAGCTTTAACGTGTGGTGCAAGTTAGCTATATAGCTAATTTTCCTACACCATACCGCTGCGGCGCTAACTAGTAGCGGAATGACAGCAATCTACGTCATACCGCCGCAGTATCTCAGCCGCTAACAAGTAGCGGGATGACGGTTGTCAGGCTAGCTGTCATCCCAGTGCTTGACACTGGGATCCAGGAAAGTTTGCTTGTGAGCAAGCAAATTAGCATAGAAAAACGTTTTCGATGAGATTGCAGAAAGGCTGGATTCCAGCGTCACGCGCTGGAATGACACCTTCCGTATAAATATTAAAAGATTTACCAAATGAAAAAAAAGGCAAAAGAAGCCCCATGGTGGTTGGCTATTTACTATGTACTAAAATATCGGCGTTTTTTTTATTCTAAAACGCTTGATTAAGAGCGATTTAGCTGCTTTTAACTTGCAACTAACCTACACCGCAAGTGTTTAAGAAATTTACCAAGCAGGAAAAAAGGCAAAGAAACCCTAGGGTAGCTAGTATTCAAATTCTCCCTTGTCAATTTGACGTTTTTTGCTGTCTTAAACGCTTTGTAAGCGCGTTTCAGCTTATATAGGTAAAAACCTAGAAATTTTTAAAGACATGCGATGCACGTAGTGCGAAAAATTAAACATGAGACGCCAAATACCCTAAGTTTTTTGTCATTAACCTGCACAGATTGCGAAGATAAATAAATAGCTTCAGTTTCATGATATGTATAACAATGTTACAAAAAATAATATCATAGAATTCAATAGGATAATTCCTAGAAAACCCCTACATACTAAAAAAAGCAAAATGCTGTTAAAATGAGCTTAAGAATAAATAGCAAACATCTAACATAACAATTCTATTTGTAAATCAGGTGAGACTTATCCTATAGAAAGCTTTCGAACTACGCAAGCGTATCTTTTGCCTTTAGTATTTCTTTAAACCTGCTGCAAAAGAGTAGGAATGGTTATAAAATAGGGAGGTATAGCAAGAGAATAGAGAGGGAAGATGAGCTTAAACTACCATAATCTAAAAGAACATCCGAGAAATTTTCGAGATGTAACAGGTTTGAAAATAGAAGAATTCGAAAAGGTTGTAGAAAAAGTGCGCCCAGAGTGGGAAAAAGTTCAAGAACAGAAGAAATGCCATGGAAGAACGTCAAGATTGCCTGTATTGGAAGATAAAATACTCTGTATAATTCTATAGACCTGCTGCAAAAGAGGAGATATTTAAAGAGAGATGTAGCAAGAGGGAATGAGCTTAAATTATCAAATCAACGTTATTCTACTTTACCTCACTAGCATTTTCCTTACCTTGAGCCTTACTATTACTCACAAATACAAACGTTCGTTACATAGCTCTTAATATGTCTACAGAGACGAAATTTCCCGAATTATTTATAATGGACCCTTACGATCACATTCTGGGGACGTACATCAGAAAACTTTTATATTATTAGTTTTGTAGTAAAATTATATGAGTACATCGTATCTATTAAATCAGAAGCTTTATGGATTACAGATTGAGAGCTTATTTGTTTGGGGTTATCTGGTTTATACTTAGCTTACTTAGTAGTGTAGCTAATGATATAGCTCTTTTTACAATAATCCGAACAGACCGTAATATGCTACTGGCCTGCTATAGCCATAAACACATATCTTATCGCATTCGGACTATTATAAGAAAGGCTATATATTTGCTCCTTTTGCAATTAAGCTCTCTACTATTTTTAAAGAAAAACCATTATATGCTGCATTATGTAAAGGAGTCCAATTCTGATCATCCACGGTGTTAATGTTTGCTCCATTTTTAATTAAAAAATCACTCACCTCGAAATGACTTTGCTGAATTGCTAGATGCAAAGGTGTAAAACCTTCGTTTTTTTTAGCATTAACATTGGCTTTTTTCTCTATTAGTAGCTTCACTACTTCTAAGTGACCATTCTGAGATCCTATATGTAAAGCTGTGGAATTATCGTGGTCCTTAGCATTAACATCAATTCCCCTTACGAGAAGAAGAGACTTAACTACTCCAAAGTGATTACGTTCTGCTGCTAAATGTAGAGGTGTAAGATTCTCATAATCCTTAGCATTAACATTAGATTTTGCTTTTAGTAAAATGTCTACTAACTCTAAAAAGCCATTTTGAGACGCTAAATGTAGAGGTGTAATCTTATCATCTGTTTTTGCATTAACGTTTGCTCCCGCTTCAAGCAGAACTTTAACTATATCTAACCTACCAGTTTGTGTTCCCAGATGTAAGGGTGTAATGTTTGCATCAACTTTATGATTACCTATGCCTGAAGATCCAGCGTTAATATTAGACCCTTGTGAAATAAGAGCTTTAACTACTTCGAGGTTACCATTTTGTACTGCAGAATGCAAAGGTCTTGCTCGATCATTATTTACAGCATTAACATCTAATCCCTTTTCAATAAAAACATTTACTATATCTAGATGACCATTCTCTGCTGCTAGGTGTAAAGGTGTATTAAGTTTATCTGTTTTAGTACTAAGATCTGCTCCATTTGCAATCAAGGTGTTGACTATATCTAAATATCCTTGCTGGGATGCAAAACTTAAAGGTGTAAAGCCTAGAATGGTCTTATGGTTTACATCTGCTCCATGAGCAATAAGAAAGTTAACCATCTCTAAGCGATTTTTTGCAATTGAAAAATACAGTGGCGTAAAGCCATCGTACTTAATCTCTGAATTAATATCTAAACCTTCTCCTAATAAAGTGTTGACTAAATCCAACTGACCATTTCCTGCTGCTAAATGTAGTGGTGTAAGACTAAGATGTTTCTGAATTTCATAATTTTCATTTAAAAACTCTACAAAAAATTGCAGCTGATCCAGATTATTAGATATTCTATTAGTAAACATAAAGGCCTCGCATGAAGAATTTATGTAAAATATAGTATCTACAAGTTTTTAAGCAAGATAAATCTTCTTCTTAAAAAAGATACTGTAATCCAATCTGTATGCTTATAACTTTTTCATTTGATCATGAGTAGATCAGTTGTCTCAGCTGCAATAGAGACACCTGCCTTAAGTAGCTACGTCAATTTTCTCTGTTTTTGCCCCTTTTTTTCTGATGAAGATGTCTTCATTCTTCTCAGTAGCCAATATTCTTTTTAAAGAATAATCGTTACGTGCACCAAGGAACTTAGAAAGAACAATAGGAAATCCACTTAAAAAGCATTAATAATTATACATAATTCTAATGATCTTCATGAAAGGGCTTAGAATAGAATTTAATAGACAATCTGATTTTAATTGATATTAAACTGATCAGACTGAGAGTTGAAAATATGGCAATAATTCTTTTAGACACAAAAACTATAAATCGTATAGCAGCGGGAGAGGTAATAGAAAGGCCAGCGAGTGTAGTAAAGGAATTAGTAGAAAATGCAATAGATGCTGGAAGTTCAGAGATAGAGATCAAAATAGAAAGTGGTGGACGTAACCTTATAACTGTGACAGATGATGGAAATGGAATAGAAAAGGACGACTTAGAACTAGCATTTATGAGGCATGCCACTTCAAAATTAAGCGATAGTGAGTTAATAGAAATCAAGCACCTTGGGTTTAGGGGAGAAGCTTTACCTTCAATTGCAGCAGTAAGCAGAATGAAATTATCGTCTAAGGCAAGTGGAGCAAAGGAATCATGGTCTATAAGGTATGAGGGAGGAGAAAAAATAAGAGAGATTACCCCTTGTTCTTTGTTGCAAGGTACATATATTGAAGTTCGTGACTTATTTTTTGCTACACCAAATAGACTAAAGTTTCTAAAAACCGAAAGGGCAGAAACACAAAGTATTGTTGATATTGTGAATAACTTAGCGATGATTAATTATAGTATTGGGTTTACTCTCACTTCTGGTAATAAAAAGCTCTTAAAATATGTTAAGCAAACTTCGCTGTTCAACAGATTATGTGAAATAGAAGAAGAATTTCAAAGCAATTCACTGGAAGTTAAAGAGGAAGAAGAAGGCATCAAACTTAAGGGACACATCTGTAAACCTAATGTCAATCGTGGCAACTCAACTCAGATTTATACGTTTGTTAATGGAAGGCCAATAAAAGACAATCTACTTGTTGGTGCAATTAGATATGCGTATCACGATTTTATTCCAAACAATAGGTATCCTTTTGCAGTGTTGCATTTAGAAGTACCATATGACCAAGTAGATGTAAATGTGCATCCAAATAAATCGGAAGTAAGATTTCAGAATAAAAGGCTAATATATGAAATAGTGAGAAGAGGGATAATAAAAACACTATCAACGAGATTTGCAGCGGGTGATCAAGGTATTGAAGAGGAGCTAATTTTTAATGATAGTAAAAGCCAAGAGCAGGTTGATAGTCAAGAGAAAAAAGATCAAAAAGAGTTTTATGAAAAGAGACCAAGTCTTTTAGAAAATCGTCTAATGAAAGAATTCAATGCACCAGATGAAAGAAGGCAAAGCTTACCAGAAACGTTTAAATATGGAGAATCTCCACCCCAAAAGGGAACGATGGTTTTAGAAAGGAAGCAAATTGATTTAATAGAGGATTATCCTCTGGGATATGCACGCTGTCAGGTCTACAATACTTACATTATTGCTGAGGCTAAAGGCAAATTAATTATAGTAGATCAGCACGCAGCTTATGAGAGATTGATATACGAGTGCTTAAAGCAAAAATCAAGCATAAAAAGACAAAAACTTCTTCTTCCTGAAATAGTTGAGATTAAAAACCAAGCAGGGATGGAGATGGTTGAAACTTATAAAGATAAGCTTTTTGAAATGGGTTTTGGTATTGAAATAGAATCAGAAGATAAAGTAAGGGTGAAAGAAATACCTGCAATTTTAGGAACAATAAATGTGAAAGAGATGGTGATGAATATAGTTGATAGATTAATGGAGATAGGAGATACGCTACCTATAGAAGAAAAAGTGTTAGCTACCATTGCGTGCCATGGAGCTGGAAGGGAAATGAAGTTGGAGGAGATGAATGAGTTGATGAGACAAATGGAGGAAACACCGTATGCTGGGCAATGCAATCACGGAAGACCAACGTATATAGAAATGAAACTAAGTGATATAGAAAAATTGTTTGAAAGGAGATGAGTTCAGTTTGTCAAAAAGGTTCCCAATTAAGTATACGTAACGGCTCTTCTGATTATGAGTATAAAATGTGAAAAAAGAGAATAAATGCTCTAATTTTTTAGATTACAAAGTAATAGGACAGGAAGTAAGAAATCGTAGGTTAGCAAAGGGATATACTCAAAAAGATTTAGCAAAAAAAATCGATACAACATATCAGGTAATACTGCAATATGAAAAAGGAACACGCAGAATTTCAATTAAGAAGTTATATGAATTAGCAGAAGCATTATCAACAACTGCTAGAGATCTAGCTTGCGTACAAGAAGTATCAAATGAGGGAAGGTATGAGGGAGAAGAGGTATTAAATCTAGTAAGAAGACATAGAGAGATTAAGGATCAAGAATTACGTGAAACGTTTTATTTATTAACTAAATTCATCCGTATTAGTGAGGAAGAAAGTGGAAAGGCGGTAAAAATAGAAGTAGCAAAGGGTTTGGTTAAGGAAGGAGTTTCTGCTCATGTTATCTCTCAAACGACCAGTTTATCTATTGATGAATATGATAATGATGAGAAAAAAATTTCCATTCCGTATAAAGTAGGTCAAAGAATAAAAGAATGGAGGTTGAGAAGAGGATACACTCAAGAAGATTTAGCAAGTAAAGTGGGTATAATAAATCAAAGAATATATGAATATGAACAAGGACGAGCTGGTGTTTCACTTGAAATGTTAGATGAAATAGCAAAGGTACTATTAATTAGTATTACAGACCTACTTCCAGAAACAACAGAAAATGAGAATAGTGAAGTGGAACTATCAAGGTTAATAGAAGAATACAAAAAGATTAAAAGCCAAGAACTACGTAATGTACTAATAAAATCTCTGTTTGAAAGCATACAAGTTTGCAAAGAGAAAGTGAAGAGAGTAGAAAAGATGAAAATTACAAAGAATTTAGTTAAGGAAGGAATTTCTATCAATATTATTTTAAAAACAGTAGACATCTCTTTGGACGAAATTCAACAAGTTTAAAATAAAGAAATCGCCATATATTAATATCTTTACCTATTCATAAAAAAATAAGCAAAAAAGATTTAAAAATTGATTTGACTTCACTCAAAAGCTATGGCCTTATGCCAATGCTGACAAAAAAACAGCAGTAAATATATAAAAACATTTTGTTATTAGTGAAGGGTAATTTTTATGAATAATAAGAAAGATCGTAGAGAAGAAATAGAATTCAGAGCATTAGAAAGCAACGGTAAAGCTCTACTTGATCGTGAAGTAATAGAAACGTTTCTAAACCCCAGTTATGGATTAGAAAACAGATAAAAGTAGAATTAATAAAGAGGGAAATAGGGTAAACTCAAGTATTTTAACAATAATTTAAGAGGTTACCCATGAAGAAAGATATTACAGAACTTTACTGCTGCGTCGAGGATTTTTGTCGTGTAGTAGATGAAAATTTTGCAAATAAGTTCTTATCAAATGGCAAAAAACCAACCAGAGTACCAGAAATAGCGCACTCAGAAATGCTAACCATAATCCTGTTATACCACCAATCGCCATGTAAAAACTTCAAGGCTTTTTATCTTTGTTACCTTAAGTTACTCTATAGATCAGAATTTTCAAAGATGCCTTCATATCACAGATTTATTGCCTTAAAGCCGAGAGTTTTACGGTATTTAGCATTACTTCTTCAATGGTTCTGCGAACAAGCGAAAATGACAGGTACTTCCTACATTGACACTTCTACGATTGCCATTTGCCACAAGAAAAGGATCTCTAGGAACAAAGTTTTTGATGGTTTAGCAGAAATTGGTAAGAGCACGTATGGTTGGTTTTTTGGCTTTAAATTGCACTTGGTGATTAACGAAATTGGAGAAATTCAATCACTTACTCTAACCAAAGGTAACGTTGATACCTGTGCCAACTATAACTAAAAGACTGACAGGACTTTTGTTCGGAGATAAAGGCTATATCAAGAAGGAGCTCTTTGAGGAACTCTTCGATAGAGGTTTAAAGCTTGTCACTAAAGTGAAAAAAGGCATGAAAAACGCACTAATCTCACTAAAAGAGAAGGCTTTATTGAGAAAAAGGTCGATTATTGAGACAGTCTTTGGTTGTTTAAAAAATAAATTTGAGCTTGAACATACACGGCACAGATCGCCAATAAATTTTCTGGTACATATTTTTTCTACATTAATTTCATATTCCATGCAGTCAAAAAAGCCTTCTATTTCTAAGCCTTACTGTGTTGGTTAATCCATAACTGGGGTTATAAAGAGCTTTTTCTTTATCTTTTTTTAAATCATAAAGCTCTGATGAGTTATCTATGCTGAACAGGTAATTTGCCACTTCAGTGTTTCCTTGAGGAGAATAGATTAAAATGTCTACTTCCCTTAGGGGGTGATCATCATTAAACTTTTCTAACAACTCTTTATCGGTAATTTCCTCTATCGCTACAGCAGCTTTACTGATCTTTTTCAGCTCAGAAACATTATCTCTTGAATTTTCAAGTATGTCTTTAGCCTTGTCTAGCAGCTGCTCATATAGAATTATTTTTTCTTCATTATCAAGTAGCTGACAATGCTTCTTCAACTTTTCAGTGGAGTAAGACAAGAGATCCATTTCTTTCAGTTTTACAATCACAATACCCAACTTTGATTGAAATTGAAATAATTTTTACAAGATGTGTTTTTCTAGTGTAAATGCCCGTTAAACTTGTTATTATAACTCAAAGTAAATCAATAAGTCGTGTAATATTAACAATTAAATAATATTTATCACGATATGATCGAATAGTAATGAAATTAAGTGAGGGTTACAATGAAAAAAATAAATGGTAAAAAATTGTCTAGTAAAATGTTAAAAGCGGTAGAGCGAATAGCAAAAGAAGGGTTGTTACCTAATTTTATAAAAGCTGTTCCAACAGCAAATAAAAAGATTAGTAAATTACCTGTATTGGAATATCCTGAAGAGCTCAATCCATTTCGATCAGCTTTATGCAAGATAAGGCTAAATGAATATGAAAATATGAAACTAAATGAATTTTTGGAGAAAACCATTGCAGCTAGAAATGTAAACGAGTTAAGTAAAGTTATCGATGAAGCTTTGGACTTAGGGATAAGAATAAATGCTTGCAACAAAGATGGCTTTAGCCTTGCTAACGTTACAATGTTTAAGATGTATCGTGATGAGTTCAAAGGAAATAAACAAGAAGATATAATCAGGAAGTTAGCCTTACATGGAGCAGATTTTAATGTACAAGTTGATAAGAAAATAGCTGAAAAAGTGCAAAAAGAAATTGAGCCACAAATATATAGTAGGCTCAAAAAGCTCAGAGAAATCGGAGAGAACGCTACTATAGAAGGAACTGTTGAAAATGTAGAAATTGATAATAAGACCTTCTATATGGAATTTTCACATAGCTGCATAGTTGATGTTGCCAAAGTTGTAGAAGGCGCAAAAAACTTGGGCCTGAGCAAGGGAGATTTAAATCTCGGTGGCAATATCATAAAAATAGGTGATGGTGAAGTTGAAGTTAAAACTGGGAAGGACGGCAAAAGAGACTACGTGGATATATCAGATAGCAGTGCTTTTGCAGTCACATTTTATACTAGCCTAGGAGAGCTAAATTTAATGGTATATCATGACACAGAAGACTATCATCAAGTACAAGTTGAGGTGGAAAACGAAGAAATGTGGAATGAGTTGCAAAAAATAGGAGAAATCATAGGACAGGGGTGTTTATTTGGTGGAATGTCTATTAAAGAAGCAGTAGAAAGAGGCAGTTTTACTAGGTGTGGAAGGTGGGGTGACCAAAATTCTAAAAGTAGTGAGACCTTTTCTTGGGTGAATAAATTAAAAAATAACAAGACGACATCCGTAGGACGTTCTTGATCGGAGGCTATGTTTTTACATAGCCTTGAGGAATAAACTATTATAAAGATTTATATAAAGTAATTCTTGAATTTTAATTTAAATTAGGGAATATTAAATAATGAGGTCAATAGCTTAAAGATTTTTCTTGAAAAATTTACCATAATTTGTTCGAGATTCTCCTTGAAAGACAAGTACAGAAAAACTCAACAACCATCACCTATAAGGTGAAGGGTTAAAATTCAATCAATTTGAAATTGATCATTGTCATGAATCGGCTCACCTTCCTGTATTGATATATACTTTTGTATCACTTCATCTGTCAGAACTCACTGCTAAGTATCCTCTAGCCCATAACCCAAAATTGTTTTCGTAAACTTGCGAAATCTTGCATCAGCAACCTCGAACTCGTTCCCTTAAAAAGTTGTACAATTTTACTAATACTTTACTGTGGTTTATATGATATAAACATATGAATGTGATCTACAGTTACCTTGCCTGAGATAATTTGGATCTCATTTTCTATGGCAATCTGTCTTAGCAGTTCTCTAACTCTTACAGCAATTTGGCCTATCAGAATCCTTTTGCGATATTCGGGAATCCATACCAAGTATATCATACTTAGAGTGCGTATTGTATCCATAACGTCGCATATGCGACTATTGTAACTTTTCCTTCGCCTCAAGGCGAGATAATCCCCGAGGGGGGACACTAACTTTTACTTCCCTGAGTTTGCATGCAATTCTTCCATATCTTGGTAATTTTAGTGTTGTAATTTGATTATAATTTTTACATAATATCATGAATTTTAAATAGGAGGGTTTATAATGCCAAGGAAAAAAGTAGAACGTCACGCTACAATACTTAAGAAGCTACAAGATAATGTTAGACATACGGATTCTAATATTACTGCTGGAAGGCGCTTAACTATTGAAAGGTGGGTAAAAACCTATATGAGACAGGTAGAATATCTTAAAGATGATGGGTTACAATTTTTATACAATGTATTCCAAGATGAAAGTTGTTGGTCAGGTATGAAATTGAATAATGTAACGTTAGGTCAGAAACTAGTTGAAGAAAAAGTAGGTGGAATAAAGAATCCACTTTCTAGATATGATATGGCATGCAGGTATTGTGTGATAGATAAAATTCCTCGGCTTTTTGAGGAGAAGTTTGAATTTCATAAGGGTAGGTTTTCTCCTGATGCAGTAGATAGTGATGGTAGACCTGCAGCTAGCAACAACAAGTACATAAGAAGTGATCTATTAGGGTCTATGGAAAGCTATGATCCTGTGTTTAGTTTCTGGATTGACCGAGAATCTGAAGGATTAAAATTAAAAGAATATAGCAATGTAGAAGGTTTTAGAGGAGCTGTAGGTTTTAGATGGAGCGAGGGAGTAGAATATTTTTATGACCGTTTAAGTGAAAAAGAGAGAGAGAAGGAAATTATCGGTGCAATTACTACCTTATCCTCTGCTCAATGTAATCATAATGGTGCTGTTATTTTAGATTTTTGTCTGAACAAAATGAATGCTCAAGGAAAAAACAAACTGTTGAAAAACTCTGAGTTATCAAAAAAAGACAAAGGAATATATTCTCTTTTTAGCGTGTTAATACACCAAAATTTTTTTGATACAGTTCAAACTATAGTTCCAATGTTTAAAAATAAAATATTAGAGGATAGAATACTTTCACCTAAGGATTATGCTCTTCTTCTTTCTTCCCTTTCGGATAAGATCGTTGAAAGTCCTACCTTAAGTACTCAAGCTAGAAAGGTTATGATAGATCTTATAAAGTGTGGTAATTTTAATAGCCACGAAAGAGAGGAAGAAAAGACTGCAGTCTTTTTTTCCAATGGCACAGTGCCAATCAAACATGCTCTTGCAGGATTGATCATTGACTTGGAATTGAGTAGCGGAATAGGTAGTGTTGCAAATGTAAAAAAGAGTGAAATATTAGAAATATTGAAGTTTGCTAAGAAGTTTTGTTCAGCTACAGACTTTAAAAATCTTGAAAAGTCTATAGTTAAAAATCTAAAGATGGTTGGCAGAGCTGGTATGAAAGATGATATAGATTATGATAAATTGGCAGAAAAGCTATTTTCTGAGTTAGAGAAGGAAGCACCTACGCCTCCTCAAGGTGGTGGCTCTGGTGATCCACAGTCTATGTTAGGGAGTGCTGGAGTTAGTGGATTTTCTTGTCACAGAAGATAGAGGTGTTTATATGCATGGTAACGGTGAAAACATTGGGTTAATGAGAAGTCTGTTAAATGGAAATTGCCAAGGTTTTGTGGAAAGGTTTGAATCTTTTTTAGATCAGAGTCCATCTTTTTTACATTCTGTCGGTAAAGACCGTTTCTTTCCTGCATTTTTTTTCGGTATGTTTGCTACTGCACATGATTCTGATGTTGCAAACAATAATGAAAGGATTTTTTTTCGCTTTGATAATAATCCAGATAATCATAGAAGGGGAAATTTAAAGGTTGCTGTTTTAACTAATGAGGTAGATCAAAGAAATAACAGAGTTGTAAGGTGTTACACTATTGCTGATAGGCAAAACAGTTTTGGCTCAAGATTTAGTGAAGAAGAGAGGCAGTGGGTAGAAGACGAGCTGCAGAGGCAGGGTATTAGAAGAAGGCAAATAGCTTGGCAGGAGTATAAAACATTTGTATGGGCATGGAATCAGGGGGAAGATGAGGAAGAAGAAGCAGTAAGGTGCATGCAATTTCGTGAGGGAGAAGCATTTACTGGAAATTCAGCATCTCCGTGTGATGGCTTTGATGAAATTACCAGAACACCTGGATTGCAAAATAATTATTTACCAAATTTAATAAATGGGTTAGCAGACAATAATGCAGTTAATATAAGAGATAATATTGAAGATGTTTTACAGTATATTCTGGATACATATGATAGGTATAACCAATCGTTAAACTTTAATGGTATCGAGTCTGACTACCATGGCTTTTTGTCAGGCTTTCTGATGAATTTTAGGTACCGTCATGTAGTTGGCATTTATCTTGAATTGTTTATAGGAGGAGGGTATACAGATATTACTTTTCTTGTGCGTGGTGTGCAGAGGTTAGGGGATTCTGTGCCTATCATAATTGAGCTTAAGGCAGGAAGAAGAAGTGCTGCAGATGCGTTAGAGCAAGCAGAGAACTACGTTAACAGATGTCCTGTTTCATCACTGTCTATCCATACCTCATCAGGCAATGCTGTCTGTGTGGGACTGAACTTTGACCTTAATCGTAGACGTTTTCAGCTTAGTACAGAAAATTTCTTAGAAAGGGAATATTCTTTAGTAGAAAGATTATTTGAACCCTTAGCAAATCAAGAAGTTGAAGAAAATGTTAGAGATTATTTACTCCATCCATCGTTTGGTGTACCTGCTGTACCTGGTGTGAGGAGTAGAGGTGGTGTCAGCGCTAGAGATAGAAGAGTATTTCTCTATACAACTGGGTTTACTTTTGGAAATACTGCATTTACAAGAAGAAGAGTTGTGTTAAGAGATGGAAATGAGGTATATGTAACTAATTACTTGTTTGAGTATCACGATAACGATAGGATGCTAGGTCCGCAAGGAGGAATTGCACAAGTAAATGTTGGAGATCGTGCTTTAACTATGGTTTTACATGTGTTATTAGGGAGGGAAGAGAGAGTTGTTGTATTTCATATTCGTCATATCTTAGTTCACCAATTTCCCAATGTGGGATTAGATTTAGCACAATGGCCAAATGCTACGGTTTATGAAGTGATGTGCCAATTAGACCCTAATAGAAGGAATGAAGATGATTTAGGCCTAACTGTTAATATAATACCATTCCAGTCACCTGCTAATTATCTGCAGAATAGAGGTAATGCTGTTTTTCAAGGTAACGTTTTACAAGTAGGTGGTGTTAGTAATGTGCACAGTGCTGCAGGCATAATGATGAATACTGGTTGGCAAGTACAAAATCGTCATGCACAAGTATTCCAAGCCATCTCTAATGTGTTATTTCCATTAAGGTGGACAGTAAATAGAGATAACGCTAGGGAAGCAGGGTTTCATTCTATATTGCATGGGTTATTTCACGCTTGTAGTAATCCAGCTAGGGTAATTATTGAGTTTCAGTTGGGAGGAGGGCAGAAAGTGGACTTGGTTCTGTTAAGATCTGTGGAAGCGAGAGATGGTACCCATCCAATTGTAATAGAGTTAAAGTTTGCTGGTACTGGAGAGCTACAGCGAAAAATTGTGGAAGCAAATACTCAGCTAGGTAGTTATTTTAATGCTAGAGGATATAAGCGTATTACCGACGGGGATACAGTAGTTTTAACGTACGCCATCTTCAATGATCGTGCGCAGAGGCCAAATACTCTTATATCAGTTAAGGATATTCTTCGTATAAAAGACAACTTAGGGCATAGTTCTGCAGATGATCTTCCTGGTAGATAAGGGTTATTGAGAGTTTATGTGTCAAATCTAGTGGTATAATGCTAATATATGGTCAAGAGTGTAGTGGTAGAATATATAAAAATTCACTATAAGTTTTCCTTGAATTTTCTTTTTATTTTAAAATTCATTGTTATTAACTCAGTATCATATATTATTAAAAACTTAAATAATATGATCACTTCCAGCAACCAAAACCGCTGCGGGGTGGATTGGTCTTGCGTAGCGTTTGAACTCTTTACCCCAGTTATGGATTAACCAACACAGTAAGGCTTAGAAATAGAAGGCTTTTTTGACTGCATGGAATATGAAATTAATGTAGAAAAAATATGTACCAGAAAATTTATTGGCGATCTGTGCCGTGTATGTTCAAGCTCAAATTTATTTTTTAAACAACCAAAGACTGTCTCAATAATCGACCTTTTTCTCAATAAAGCCTTCTCTTTTAGTGAGATTAGTGCGTTTTTCATGCCTTTTTTCACTTTAGTGACAAGCTTTAAACCTCTATCGAAGAGTTCCTCAAAGAGCTCCTTCTTGATATAGCCTTTATCTCCGAACAAAAGTCCTGTCAGTCTTTTAGTTATAGTTGGCACAGGTATCAACGTTACCTTTGGTTAGAGTAAGTGATTGAATTTCTCCAATTTCGTTAATCACCAAGTGCAATTTAAAGCCAAAAAACCAACCATACGTGCTCTTACCAATTTCTGCTAAACCATCAAAAACTTTGTTCCTAGAGATCCTTTTCTTGTGGCAAATGGCAATCGTAGAAGTGTCAATGTAGGAAGTACCTGTCATTTTCGCTTGTTCGCAGAACCATTGAAGAAGTAATGCTAAATACCGTAAAACTCTCGGCTTTAAGGCAATAAATCTGTGATATGAAGGCATCTTTGAAAATTCTGATCTATAGAGTAACTTAAGGTAACAAAGATAAAAAGCCTTGAAGTTTTTACATGGCGATTGGTGGTATAACAGGATTATGGTTAGCATTTCTGAGTGCGCTATTTCTGGTACTCTGGTTGGTTTTTTGCCATTTGATAAGAACTTATTTGCAAAATTTTCATCTACTACACGACAAAAATCCTCGACGCAGCAGTAAAGTTCTGTAATATCTTTCTTCATGGGTAACCTCTTAAATTATTGTTAAAATACTTGAGTTTACCCTATTTCCCTCTTTATTAATTCTACTTTTATCTGTTTTCTAATCCATAACTGGGGTTAGAGAGAGGAGACGAGACTCACGCGGTAAGGGTAACAGATAAGGGTTTAATCTACAGAGAAGAGTTTTATACGTCATTATCAGCAGTAGCCGGAAAAATAATGGGAATGAGATACAACGGACCTTTATTATTCGGGATGCGTGATAAAAGTGGAAATTGAGGAGAGAGAATGCTAAAAGAGGTAAGGTGTGCGATATATACAAGAAAATCAAATGAGGATGGGCTAGAACAAAAGTTTAATAGCTTGGACGCGCAAAGGGTAGCATGTGAAAAGTACATAAAAAGCAGAGAGAGCTGGGTATCATTGGCAAAAAGGTACGATGATGGAGGCTTTTCAGGGAAAAATTTAGAAAGACCAGCGATAAAGGAGTTGTTTGAAGATGTAAAGGCGGGGGAAGTAGATTGTGTAGTAGTATATACATTAGACAGGCTATCAAGAGAAACAAAAGACAGCATAGAAGTGACATCATTTTTTAGAAGGCACCGAGTAAATTTTATAGCAGTAACACAAATATTTGACAATAACACACCAATGGGAAAATTTGTACAAACGGTGTTATCAGGAGCAGCACAATTAGAAAGAGAGATGATAGTAGAGAGAGTAAAAAATAAAATAGCAACATCAAAAGAACAAGGTCTATGGATGGGAGGAACTTTGCCGCTTGGATATGATGTCAAAGATAAAGAATTAATAGTAAATGAAAAAGAAGCAAAGACAGTAAAGCACATATTTGAAAGATATTTGGAGCTGAAGTCAATGGCAGAACTGGCAAGGGAGCTAAATAGTCAAGGTTACAGACCAAAATCAGATATCTTTAAAAAGGCAACGGTGAGAAGAATAATAACAAATCCAATATATATGGGAAAAATACGGCATTATGAGAAAGAATATGAGGGAAAGCATGAAGAGATAGTAGAAGAAGAAAAATGGCAGAAAGCACAAGAATTGATAAAAAATCAGCCGTATCGAAAAGCAAAATATGAGGAAGCGTTGCTTAGGGGAATAATTAAGTGCAAAAGCTGTGATGTAAACATGATGCTAACGTACGCAAAAAAAGAGAATAAAAGGTACCGATATTATATATGTAATAACCATTTAAGAGGAAAAAATTGCGAATCAGTAAATCGAAATGTAGTAGCAGGAGAAGTAGAAAAAGAAGTAATGAAGAAAGCAGAGCAGCTATATGAAAATGGGAAAGAAAAGACCGAAGAAAAATGGAAAAATTTAAGTTTTGGAAAACAGAAAGAAGTAGTGAAAAAGTTAATAAAAGGAGTAATGATAAGAGAAGATGGAATAGAGGTGCGTTCTGAATCAGAGGAGAAACTTATACCAATGAAGAAGAAAGGAAACAAATGTACAGTAGTAGAGCCAGAAGGAAAAACAAATAATGCGTTACTCAAAGCAGTGGTGAGAGCCCATTCCTGGAAACGGCAATTAGAAGAGGGAAAATATAGAAGTGTAAAGGAGCTGAGCATGAAAATTAATATAGGTACAAGACGTATACAGCAAATTTTAAGGTTGAATTATTTAGCACCAAAAATTAAAGAAGACATAGTAAATGGGAGGCAGCCAAGGGGTTTAAAGCTATCTGATTTAAGAGAAATACCAATGTTATGGAGTGAGCAGGTGAAGAAATTTTATGGCTTAGCGATGTAACGTTTATAAAAGTAACAAGAAGAGATGACAATGAAAAAAGAAAATATTTCAGTTTATTACTGAAAAATAAGAAATACCACAAAGGAGCTGCTATAGAAATTCTTATTAAACTTTAACTCAAAATTAATTAAAAATTTATGCAAAAAAAAAGTTGTTGATTTGTGATTTAATGATAGTTAAGGTATGCTCATTGTATAGCTAGAGAGGTAGTATGCCGAGTTTTTTTGATAAACCGTTTACAGAACAAGTAGAAGAAATAATGAGAACGGGGGATCTAAAATTACTGCAGGCACTAATTGGTACAAGGGCACCAATTGGGTTATCATTATATTGTTCTAGCTTTTTTCTTACTAGAACAGTTATTGCACAAGCAAAGTATCAAGCATATAGTGCTCTGCTTAACGTGCTAACTGAATATCAAAAAGCAGAAAAGAGATTTTTGTAGACAACATAAAAAGGGATATAGAAAGACAAATAAGCGGTAATGAGGATAGATTACGCCAAAAAGCACTTTTGCCATCGTCAAGTAATAATTTAAAATCTCTAACTAATAATAGTTGCTCTGATTTAGAAAGTTATGTTCAAGAAACAGATGTATCAAGTTTGTGTACTTTTAACTTACAAAAAGTAATTGAAATTTATCATAACTATATTTCTCGTGAAGAGGTAAAAAACTTAGAGAAAGTACTATTAAAAGCCAAGGAAATGGAAGATAGGTACTCGTATATAGAAAGTCAAAAAACAAACTTACAGTATAATAGCAAAAGAGAAAAAGCACGTAATACAGTTAAGGATAATGAACCTCTATTGCTCAAAATAAAGGACAAGACCTTTTTTGATAGCTGGTATATAAAGTTATTGTACGAAGTTCTTTGTGAAGCAGAAATGAATAAGAAACATATACTACATGAAGAAATAGTAAAGAGCAGTTCTCCCTATATGAAAGATAAAATTAATAGTGCAAAAAGCAAGCTAGGTACTTCCTTTAATAAAGAAGCAGTTAGAAGAGTAATAAATAAATTAGTGAATGATTACCTTAAGATTTTACCAACTAGTTTTGGAGTAAAAGAATCGTTATTGTCCTACATGAAATGTGTTGATATTGATGATTATATAGGAAGAATGAATTATGAGGCAGTAAATCATAGGATTATTAGTAGAGCCAATGAGGTGATCTTAAGTGAGTCAATTGTACAAAATAATTTGAATGATGATGTAGAAAGAGGTTTACAGTACATAGTGGACAGAATGGATGTATCTCTTCTTACTGCAGTAGAGCAAGAAATGTTGAATGAAATAGCAGAAAGAGCAGCAAATCATAGAGAAAGACACAGTAAGAGGAAAGATTTAGAGTTGCTATCTATATGCAATGGAGGAGAATTTGAAGATAAGCTTTCTTTACCAACGGACTTGAGTTTTTCAGAGATTGAGCGTTTATATAAAGATATGCTCTCAATAGAGTTTAAAGAGCAAGGGGAATTTGAGTCACATAAGCTATGCGAGAGGTTACCATTATTAGAATTGAAAGAAATAAAAGAAGCCTTTCCTGCTTCTATCACTGAAGATATTTTAAAGAGTATGGTAGAAAGCTTGAACAAGTATGTAGAGGTAGTAAAGAAGGTAAAAAAGGACATAGTTGATAAAGTTTTTGGAAAGCAAGAAAATTTAGAGAAGTTATATAAATTGGAGCAAGAACTGGAGTTTAGTTTTATGCAAAGGCTTTTTCATCCTATTTATTATGGACAGTATAAAGAGATAAAAAGTTTTGTTGAATGTAAAAGCTTTATTCATGATAACATCAAAAGCGAGAAAGATGTAACATTCCGTGAAAGACTTGAAGAGCAACTAAGAAAACTAGATAAACCAAAGCGTGAAGAATTGGAAAGATTGTTATTATCCTCAATAGATAATGAATTTCAAGGATTGGTAAATCAGTTAATTTTTTGTAAAGATGAATTAGAAAAGAAAGCTAGAAAAGAATTTCGCTTGCCAAAATTGTTCCATCCTTCTTATTGGGAATCTTATATAGAAAGAGAGAATCATAGTCTTAAAATATGTGAGGAGGCTTTGAAGAAAAGTGTTGCTACAGGAGATGATGAGTTGTTCTATCAAGCAGTAGAAGATATCAAGAAAAACTCTAATTATATGTGGGTATTTCAGGTAAATAAAGCATTGTTTGACGGTGTATACAAAACTCAACATGATTCAAGAAAAAAGACGTTATCATTTAGAGAGCTAGCAGAAAAATTTATTGGGAATCGTAAAAAGTACATAGCTGAGCAACAAGATGAGTATAAAATAAGAAAGGCAACAGTAGAGCAGCATCAAGTGAATGTGGAGCTAGTTCAACGAAATATGGATGATCAAGTAGAGAAAAATAGATTGAGTGAAGGTAAGAGAGCGGCAGAAGTAAAAGCAGAAGAAGCAGAAGTGAGAGCAGAAGAAGAAAGAAGAGCTAAAGAGGAAGAAAGAAGAGCTAGAGAAAAAGCAGAAGCAAAAGTTGAAATGGAAAGAGCAGAGAAGAAAGCTCTTGATTTACTATACGATGAAGCAGATGATCAAGAAATATCGAGGAAAAGAATAAAACAAAACAAGGAAGTGCAGAGGTTTTTAGAGTGCCAGTATACTTTTCTGGTTTTAAACGAAGGTTACACAATGAAATTTAAGAATCTCTGTAGAGAGTATAGGGACTTGAAGAGGGAAGTGAAAGAGCCTGACTTTGAAAGGTTATCAAAACTTGCAAATGAGTTTGAGAAGCTAAGCAGAAGTTTTATTGAAGGAGAGAAGAAAGAAAGAGAGAATGTACCAGAATGCAAAGACCAAGAGATTGATAGATTAAAGCTGAGCATAGTAACGAGAGTAGTACAAGCAAGGGATGAAGCAGAGAAAGAAAAGAGGAAAGTAGAAAAAGAAAAAGTAGAGGTAGAAGAGATAGTAAAACAACTGCAAATACCAAGTTCTGCATTTAACAACGTAAGTCATGAACCAATTGTAGGACCTTCTTGGTGGATATGAAAGATTTAAAAATTTTGAAAGACCTTTCTAATATAGAAGAGATTTTATAAAAATGCCAGTCTATTAGTGTCATGACAAATTTGATTATTTACTTTCTACAAAGACATAAAAAACATCATATATTTGTGAGAACAAGCAGCGTAAAAATAGGGTTATGAAAATAAAAGTGCGAGATTGTTTGCAGTAAAGCTAGGTAAACCAGTTCGTATGTAAATTTAGCAAAAGTAAGCCAATGTAGCTGGTTTTGCCGTATAATGGAATCACCATATAAAAAAGTTCGAACGGTACACATGGTAGTCCAACCGATTCCAAGAAAAATTGTTCTCACGCTTGCTGGTTTTGGGTGCTGGAAATGGCTGTGTTGTTTAAGTTATTAATGATGTATATTGCTAAATTAATAGCAATTTACCTAAGAAAGAATAATTAAGGTAAACTTATAATAAAAACAGAATTTAAAAGTAATAAAAGACTATATATTGGACCTATTAAGCGCCTTTTGTCGAAGGTTATTCAAGTCTAAAAAAAATTCAAATTAAGGATTGACAAAACTTAGAAACGGGATATCTTACTTCAAATGGTATCAAGTTACTATAGTGTATGTTAGATGTAACAGTTTCCATGTTTTTTCATTGATAGAGAGGTGATCATGCTGCGTTCAGATATTCCAAAAGTTTTATTTTCGTCTATTAAAGAGGATGATCCCTATAGAGCATCTAAGCTTTTTCAAATTGAACGCTGGTGCTATGCAAATTGGCGTTTACATCAAAAAAGTGGCAAGAAAGGACGTAATTTTCTTGCACAAGTTCTGTCTAGTGAGGATTGTTGGAAAAAAGTAGACAATTTACGTGGAGTTAAGCTTGATAGGCAAGTGGTAGGCAAAAAGTTAATTGCGCCAGATTCAGGTAATCTCTTTGATAAGTATGCTATTGCCTGTCGGTACTGTCTAGAAGAAGATATTATTGCTTTATTTGAGGAAAGAAAAAAAAGCCTATCAGCTCAAGGTAAGAGTAGTCTATTGGAGTATGAGCACTTAGTTAGGTGTTGCGGGTCAGGTCTTTTAGCGCAGTTTTGGTCACATTTTATCAGTGGTTACATCTCTAAACTAAATTTAGATGGCTGTCATCCATATGAGTACGGGCTTAAGTGTGCTATGAGTTTTAAGCAAGAGCAGGCAGTGGAATTCTTCTGGAATAAAATAAAATCATTACCTGAAAGTGAGATGAGCGAACAGAAAAAGGATGAGATCTTCATGAAAACAGCAGTGTATGCAGCAGGTAGTCGTTGTAATAGTTATCCTGAAATATTCGAGTTTTGTTTCAGCCAGATAAGCCCTGATAAATATCCAGAATTTCTAAAAAGAGACTTAGCTGAAAATGGTTATTATGGTAGTTTAGGCACGCTACAGAGTGCACTTCGCTTTGATCAGTTTCAAAAATTGTTTGACTGCTTAAAGCCAAGTAGTATTTCAGAAGATTATTATTATATTTGGTTGAAATATATAAAAGAATTAGAAAATTATTCAAGGTCTTGTATAGATGAAGGAGTAAATCTTTTTATGTATATGTGGATGAGAGATGGATTTAATAGCCATCGTACCTTATTGTTAAATAAAGAGATGAGAAGTAATTCCGTATTTCAAGGAAGGTTATTAGTACCTCTAATTGATAAAGGTTATATGGTACCAGTATGGGCAATACTAGATAAGGCTAATCCTGATCAAATCAAAGAATTTATGGATTCTAGGCAAGCGGAGTATATACGATCTGTGTTAGAGAAAAGAGATGTTGATTCACTAAATAAATTTTCATCATACGGTAAGCCTAGATCTGAAGAGCCTGCTAGCTTAACTGAGGTTAAATTAAGCAAGGCATGTGAGCAATTAGGTTTGGGTAATTGAGAAGTATTATAAGGCAATTCTATAAAGCAGGTGGTGGTTTCTTGTTACTACTTTAGCTTCTGTCAAAAAGATGTTGCATTATAATACAAATGTTATATACATAAGCCAGCATATGGGTAAAAATAGCTTTTATTATTGATATCTCTAATTGTTATATAATAAGCTTGGTATAGTAGGTTTAGTATAATATAATGAAGGGGGTTTATGTTCAAGATACAATATCCAACAGATCATTTAAAAAAAGAAGGTGTTAATTCAAAGATTACTGAATCATCGGATGAGATAGAATATATAGGGCAAGCTAAAGAATTTCCTCATTTCAAGCGTTATCGGAGATCTGATGTTGATTCCGAAAGTGGAAGTCGGATTAAGAGAATCGATGTTCCAGGAGACGGTAGTTGCTTGTTTTGGTCTGTTACTATGGCTTACTTAATACCCGTCAGAAACGACGATGCTTTATTTCGACAAAGGTATGAAGTACTATTTGGAAATGATGGAACTGTAACCCAAAATTTAGATCATATTAGAGGTTTGGTTCGGAATTTAGGTACTGCGAATTATGATGATACATTTGCAAACTTAGTAAGAAATGTATTTCGCAATCGAGTAGTTGATCACATAAGTTATCATGAAAGCGAGTTTAGAAATTTTGTTGAAGGTGAAAGTGGACTAAGTTTCAAAGATTACTTAGAAAACATGAGAAAACTTAATACTTGGGGAGGTGAACCTGAAATAAGAGCAATGAGTGGGATGCTTAGTGCAACAATTAGTGTTTTTGGTGAAGTGCAACTTCCTTCATATGGTAATGGGGATATTCAAATACAATTATTTCATGTTGGTGCACCAGGTAAACGAAACCATTATAATTTTGGTCTTGAAAGAAGTATTGTTGATAATGATAAAGAGCTTGCAAAAGGCTTAAAAAGAGTCATGGGTAAAGTAAGGCCACAAGACTTTGAGTTAATACAGTTATTAATAGAAGAAGCAGGTACAGAAGTTGGTACAAGCAAGCAAGAAGAGGATTTTAGATCTTTTGAAACAAGATTTCAGTCATTTGTGGATCAGATTCCATCTTATTTACACTCTGTAGAAAAAGCAGGATTTTTTACTCACTTCTTCTTAGGGAGCTTTTCTACTTTGCTGGATACAGGGATTGCAGAAAAGTTAAATATTAAAAAGATTTATTTTAGTTTTGATACTTCGAAAACTTTAAAAGTAGCTATTGTTAAAAATGGTCAAATTGGAAATGCTGAAGACGCTATTAATAATATAGATTTATTTTCCATTTCAGAAGGTAAGCGTGGCCATCAGTTTACTGTTAATGAGTTGGAGAGCATATTAAAGGAGAACATAGCGTCTAAGGGACTGACTGAACAAGATATTGAGAATAGAATTGAAGAGATTAAGAATGAAATTAATGGTAAAATGGAATCTAGATTAGTACAGATCTATAAAGGAAAGGATGGTATTTTTGTTAATATGGAAACTAAAGGGATACTTGATTCTGCTACTAGCAAAGAATTTCATGAAATAGAAAAAGGAGTATGGAGTAATCCAGAAGGTGATATAGAAAAACTTGCTAATTCTGATAAAGAAGCAGCTAAAGAATCTCTTGAGGGAATTCTTAGAGAGATTAGTAAAGTTCATTCTAAATATGAAAACTCATTAACCTATGATAGTAGTGCACGTGAAGCAGCACATCATGGATTTATGGTAGGCGTTTTCATGAATTTCCACTATAGGTATAATCTTAGAGTTTATCCAGAGCAATTTGCAGGTAGGGGTTATGCAGATATTATCCTGCTAGCTCGTGGTCCTGATCGTGCATTAGACTCTATTCCTATTATTATTGAGTTAAAAGCGGGAGCAGGTACTAATGCTACTCCAGATAAAGCTTTGCAACAAGCAGAAAAGTATGCACAAGGCTTCCAGCCAAACGTTCAGCGAGTTTTAACTACTGCGGATAACATTTTATGTGTTGGTGTAAATCTTGATAATCCATCTCCTATCTCTGATATTAAAGTATCAAATCGTGGAGAAGAAATAATCCCTCTTTTTCAAGATATGCTAAAATCTGCTGATGACTGGGATACGCAAAGGATTGGAACAATAGAATTAAAAGGACAGGTGAAAGATAATTTAGAGCGTATTTATCATACGTTTCCTGGTACATCGGAGAAGGGAGATAATCATTATTTTAGCAGGTTTTTACTGGGGCAATCACTACTGTTAAATAGAATTGAAGATTTAAAAACTGGTTTCAAAAAATACATTTTTATCTATGGAAACAATATACCTACCGAGGTACATCCTAATCTTCGTGGGCTTGGACGTACAGCAGCTGCAAGAGCCAGGGAGAGGCTGTCAGCTAATCTTGATGCGAGTCATGCAGTTGTAACAATGGTGCTTATTCCAGAAAATACAGAAAAGTTGGTTTATGTAATAAATATTGTTGAAGCTAACAGAAAAGATGTTTTGAACGGGATGAATGAAGTGCTTCCTCTTGATAGATTAAATAAGGAAATAGAGAATAGGGAAATAGTCGAATTAAATCTTAATTTTGATACTAGATATAAGTCAGATTTTAAAAGATATCTTACTATTTGGACTGAAAAATACAATTCTTTACAAGAGTACAACAACGGAGATAATAGATTTCAAGGTACTTTTAAAGAAGTTACTTATCCTAATGAGTTAAAAGAAACATTTGATAAAGCACTAGATATCCAATCCTTATCAATAAGAGGATATAGTAGATTATTAGAAAAAATTGGAGAAGGAATATTCCCTTTTAAGAGCCTCGTTAATAAAGAAGCTCATTTCCAGGGAATATTGAATGGAGCATTTAGTTATTATAGCGACCTAAAATTACAAGAATCACCAGAAACTAGAGCATTAGTTTTAACTGAGTTTCAAACTGGTAGAGGGGAACGCATTGATATGCTAGTTCATGGTATTAAGTTTGTAGCTCAAGGTGGAAATGCTGAAGAGTATACTCCAATAGGATTGGAACTTAAGGCATCAAGGCAGGGTAAAGGGGCTCAAGCTTTATTGAGGGAAGCAAATGATCAAATAAATGAAGAGTACAAAGAAGGTGTTACCTATAAAACACTTACAGATGGTGATGAGGTAAAATTTATCGGTGTTGTTTTCGATAAAGGATCTAATAATCCGAATAAACTTATTTTAACAAGTAGGACAGCTGAGGAAGGATTTATTCCTGTTGGAGTAGTTCATAGTTCACATCATATGTTGCCTACTGTAGGGCAGTGTTCTAAAAGAAAATCTTCATCGCCGGAGTATTCACCAAGTAAAAAGCCAAGAAGAGAAAGAAGTGTAAGTATGGCCTGCATAGATTCGTTTGATGAAGAAAAGATTACAGAGGAGGAAAAAGAAAGACTTATTAAAGAGTTATTTGGTATTGAAGCTCATGACACAAAAATTATAACAATAGATTCTCCTCAAGTGAGGATTGATGGTGGTAAAGTAAATGTAAAATTCAAAGACAATAGTGGTAATGATAAAGAATTAATGATAGATGATGCTGCAAATATTAAGAGTATAGAAAATTATATACTGGATGAGAAAAATCTTGAGATAAAGTTAAAAGTAAGCAGCGATAAAGAGTATGCTATAATAGAAGAAATTAAAGAGCAAGGTAGCGAATATTATTTAAAAATTGATGATTATAGAATAAAGCTAGATAGTATATTTCAAGATGGAAAAGAAGTAATATTTGATAAATTACATCAACTATCAAATGATAAGCAGTTGTTAGAGAATAAAAAATACATTGAAGACATAGGTGATGTTCAAACTAATCAAGATTACAATGATATTGTAAAGGAAATTAAACAGAATTTATTAGCAAAAGGAGTTAGGGAAGATACTTTCGACAGGTTTAAAAGTCATTTTGATGATCTTGGTGAAAAAGTTTTTGCAGATTATATTAGTAATGTAGAAAGCAGCCTTAAAGAAAAAGGAATTGCATTTGATCGTAATAAATTTGATTCAGCAAAAATAAAAGGAGTAAAAGGTGGAAAGTTTTTCTCCCTTATGGCTATATATGACTTGCTTGATAGTATAGGTGATACAGCAACACTTGGACGGCATGATAATGATGCTTTAAAGCAAGTATTTGGTATCAATGGTATACTAGATGCTATGGATGATGTTAGGACGAGTGTAAATATTTCTCCTAGTAGTAAAGTAGGAAAACTGATTGGTAAAATACCAGGGCCTGCACGTCAAGCTTTTGTTAAGGTTATCAGTAATCCTGTAGTTCAAAGTATTACATTTGCAACCATTGCTTATCAATTTGGATACAGTATAAACGAAATAGCTCAAGGTAATAATCATCCACTAAATTATTATTGGACAACAAGTAGTGGTGTAAAACTAGCAAGTATGAGCATAAGGCCTATAAGTGCAGGGGTTAGTTTTACGATAAAAAGTGTAAGTGCTACTACTAAGATTTTAAGGGGTTTATCTGCTGCAGGCAAAGTTTTAGGTAGGGCAGCAGTAGTTACTATGGTTGCTGATGTATTGATAACAATGGGCGTAAAAATTCATGAAAGAATGGAGTATACTAAAGCAATAGCAGAGCAAGTGCCTCTATTACCTGGTGGTGAACAAGCGGAAGTATTTTTTGCAGGGGTGATTAAGTTTTTTACAGGAAGAGATGTAGAAAAAGAATATGAAGATACAATTAGAATAAAAGGTTATTTAACTTACGTAAAAGAAGCAGCTATTAAACTGTTAAATGACAATTATGACATAGATGCGGTTGTACAATACGTAATCTCCATTGAAGAGAAACATAGTGAGATGATTAAAAATATGGGTGCACAGCCTATATGTATTATGCCATCATCGTATGGTCCTGGTTGTGCGACGCAGATGAAGTGGACATGTGATTTAGAAAAAAAATATAAAGATATCTCTTTTGACAAGATTAATATAGCTTCTAGTGTAAAAAGAGATTTGTCTTCTATTGATATCTCTAAGATATTGACTATGACACCTTATACTTTGGTTATGAGTGAAGGTTGGGAAAGGTTTATCTGTGGTATAAAGAATAGTCCTCAATGCTATCAAGAGATCGAAGAAAAGAAAGTTTATATTGTTAATACAGGTGCAAAACATATCCCTCATCTAACAAAATATGAATATGAAAATCTTGGTTTAAGAGTTGTAGATGCACCATTAACAAATCCGATACAAAAATCTCAATGCAGCAAAATAATCAATACAAAGCACAAAGGTGACGATGCGTTCGCTCCATGTAACAGTGGCAAAATTTATAGAAACTGTCAAGAGAGCTTTACTCTCTCAGGCGAACCTTTTATTTTTACTAATCCGAAAAGGAAAGATCCTGGCAATACAAAAAAGCAAACATTTCCTAGAGGATCGATATTATATATTTCAGGGCCAAAAACGTTAACAGCAGCAGCAAATTATCCAGCAGTAATGCATATTCCAGAGGGTAGTAATATACGTTATATTGGCTCTAAAAACAATGAAACTATTTTTATTATTAATAATTCTATGTCTGGTACCCTCAAAGGTGGAGCAGGAAAAGAAAATACTCTAGTAATGAATGTTAAAGCTAATAATGTTGTAGTAGATTTGCATGAAGGAGTAATACATTATGGTAGTAATAATATAAAATTAGTTAATACGTATAACTATGTGTCAAACTCTGATAGCAAACAAAATATTACTACTCACTGTAAAACAAGGTTAATTAACGTAAAAAATACAGAAGTGCATCAGGGTTCATTTGATTGTCAAGATCAAGATTATGAAGTTAGAGTAGTAAATAAAGAAAATGTGCATTATAGAGGGTTAAAACAAACAATATTTATTGTTAATGATAATAGTGATAACGCTAAGATAGTGAGTGATTTAAGTGATACAGGAAAAGAAAACTTTGATGTAATAGATGTTCAAGGTGCTAATATTACACAGTTGGAGATAAGTGAAGATATAGGAAAAGGTGGCTATAGTTTAAATCTTTTAGCTGATGATATGGAAAGTATTGTTTCGAGTACTAAAATAGATGATTTTAAAAACTTAGTAATTCAAGCAAAATATCAGGGAATAACAGAATCTGTAGTAATACAAGATAAGTCTTTATCTGATATAGTAAAGGATATCTGGTATCAAGAGTTAAATGGTTTAGGAAAGGATATTGATGGAGAAGTTGTACAAAATGGTGAAAAAAATTAAAAGCATTTATACAAGCAAATATTTTAAATCTAGAGTTACCTAATGCATACCAAATTACAAAAGATATTGCTAACAATAATAATTTAAACATTCCAGTATCTAAAATAGAAGTCACTAAAAATTACATGGGAATACCTGCAGAAAAAGTGATAATTGGTGGTGTATATTCAGATCAGATAATTGTTGATTTCAGTTATAATAATTCCGATTTTGCAAGTAGTTACCAAAGATACCACGACAATAGAGGAAAGTATGATTATAATCGCTATATGATAGAATGTAATCACTATCAAGACATCATAGTAGAAGGGGGAAAAGGGCAATATCAGTATATTATCAAACTACCAGAATATAATCATACATTAGAGTATGATCCCCTTTCATCTCCTATAAGACTTAATTTAAAGATAAAAAATAGAGCGGTGCTTCATCAAAGCATACCTTATGACATTATCGATTTTGCTGAATTAAATGTAATGGATATTAATAGTATAAATATAAGGGAAGGTGAAAGGAATTATATAAACGAATGCTATAACAAACCAATTTCTGATCTTACGGAAGACAGTTTAGAAATACAAAATATTACAATATTAGATAGTAAGGGCATCAGATGGTCTTTATCTATTGGTTTAATTGATTACTTAAAAAGTCCAGAGCATCAATACATTATATTGCGGATAAACAATAAATTTTACAAAATCGATAGTGCAAATCTAGAACTTAAACATATAGAAACAAATCCTAATTTTTTCAGATATTACAAACCAGATGAACAAGGATTACAGATTTACCATAATCAGCCAATTAATAATAATGATATTGGTTTAGTCGATTTCAGAGATAAATCTATATTAGGTTTTGATGCAGAAGTTATTAATGATAGCTTAGTTCTATTACATAAAAATAATACTCTAATAAAAGTAGAGAATTGGAATACCTACCAGCCAGCAAGAGAGATGATATTTGCTTTTAATGATACAATACTCTCTAACTCGAAATGTATAATTTCTACTTGTAACTCAGAAGATATTATAGGGGACCTTAATAAAGAAAAAGTGGTTGTATTAAAAAATCAGATGTTTAATGCTATAGTACAAAATAACATCAGTGAAGCTGAAGACTTAATCAGAAGAATTGGAAATATTGATACCGAAAATAAGCACGAATTAACACCTTTATATGTAGCTATTCAAGAAGGTAGATTAGATGTGGTTAAGCTTCTTTTTAATAGAGGATCCGTTAATGTTAAAGACAAAGATATTCATGGTTGTAATTCTTTACACTGGGCTGCTCAAGAAGGTAAGTTAAATATAGCTAAGCTTCTTGTTGATAAAGGTGCTAATATTATTGCTGAAGATAATAATGGTAGAACACCTCTACGTGTAGCTGCTTGCAATGGTAATCTAGATATGGTCAAATTCTTCCTTAATAAGAGTGTTGATATCGAGTCTGAAAGTAATGACCCAGATAAGATGATGGGAAAGATTGAGAGTATAAGGAAGGAAATTATAAATCAAGTAGATGCTTCATCTAATGTAAAAAAGTGGGCAAAGTCTTTTATAGAAGAGTTAAGATATTCAATAAAAAGTAAAGCAAAGAGAAAGCTGGATGGTAATATATCGAGTAATTGTAGTGCTTCGACCACTGAACTTACTAATAGAATTTATAATTTTGATAAAAACTTATTTGATAATATAATTAAAGAAGTTATAGATGATGCATATGGAAGAGTAGATACGAAAAAAATATTAAGCTGTGTACGCAGTCATGGTTATATTGGTCAGCTGATTTCAGGTTACATAGCTGTATTTGATGCAATGCAAAAGAGTGGTGATCTAAATGATAATGCAATATTTAAGTTAGCTTCTTACATTAAAGAAGCAATGGAGATGAAGTATTATCCTAAAGTTCCTTTAGAAACAAGATCTAGCCTTGAAAAGCTAGAAAATAGATTACCAAAATCAGTAAGGAATGCAATATTTGCTTCAAAAGTATGTATAAAGAACGTTTATCAGGATGAATATTTATATGCTGCTAACAAATGTTTCAATTATGATAATGACAGACGAATGGCATTTACTTGGACTCCAAAGAATGAAGAAAATGATAAGTTTAGGTGGAAGATTAAACCTGATGGTAACAATTTTTATATAGTGAATGTTGCATTTAATGAAACCTTGTATGCTGCTAGTAACTATTTTAATTATGATAATGATAGACGAATGGTATTTACTTGGATTTCAGGGGGAAGAGTTGCACGAGATGTGTGGATGATTAAACCTGATGGTAACAACTGTTCTATAATGAATGTTAAGCTTAAAGAACATTTATATGCTGCTGATTATGCTAAATATGACAATGATAGGCGTAGAGTATTTACTTGGATTCCAGGAGGTCAGGTTCTGCAAGGGATGTGGATAATTGAAGATTGTGGGTCTACTGTAAGAAAAGTTAGAGATATTGTCAGTAATGCTAGAGAAGAATTAGATCAAGAATTGCTAGATGCTGCAAAAGTTGGAGATATGAGCAAAGTAAAAGATTCTGTCAATCGAGGAGCTGATGTTAATACTAAAGACAGAGATGGTAACACTCCTTCGCGCAATGCTGTATTAAAAGGTCACTTTGGTATATTTAAATACCTTGTTGAAAATGGTGTTAGTTTAGAGGGTAAAGATCATCGTTGTGGTCCCTCTATATGTGATGCTTCTTATAGTGGTAATTTGGATATACTAAAGTACCTTATTGGGAAAGGTGTTGATGTTAATGAGTCTGACAAAAATGGTTGGACACCGCTACATTTTGCTGCATGGAGAGGTTACTTAGAAGTTGCTAACTTTTTAATAGAAAAGGGTGCTAATATTAACGTTGAGAACATTTTTGGCAGGAAACCCATACATGTTGCTGCTGAAAATAATAACAAAGACATTATAGAATTTTTCCTCAGCAAAGGAATGAGCATTGATGATACTGATAGAGATGGTCGCACTCCTCTATACTATGCCTCTTGGAATGGTCATTTAGACATGGTAAAGTACCTTATAGATAAGGGAGCTGATATTTACATTCAAGATAAAGGTGGCATAACACCGCTAGATGCCGCTACTGATCAAAAACACGATGATGTAGAAAGGTATTTAAAACAAGTGCAACTAGATAAAGAATTATTGATTGCAGCACAATATGGTAATCTTGATGAAATTAGAAGTCTTGTAGGTCAAGGAGCTAGCTTAGGTGCTAAGTATATTGATGGCCGGACTCTTATGCATTGTGCTGCTTATGGAGGTAAGTTAGATGTAGTAGAATATCTCGTTGCAGGTGAAAAAAGTAGTTTAGAAGTCAAAGATAATAGTGGTAAAACTCCTCTACACTGCGCTGCTTCCAACGGTAAGCTGGATATAGTAAAATATTTTGTAGATGAGGAGAAAATTGATGCTAGCATTAAGGATAATAGTGGTTGGACACCACTACATTGGGCTTCTTGGAATGGTCACTTAGATGTAGCAAAGTATCTTATAGGTAGAGGAGCTAATCTTGTTAATATTAAAGACAAAGATGGAAAAACACCTCTAGATATTGCTGATCAAAAAGGTTACACAGATATAGTAGAAATTTTAAAGCAAGCGCAATCAGGCCTATATAAAAAATATAATGAGTTGTTGATTGCTGTACTGGAAAATAATCTTATTAAAGTCAAAAATCTTGTAAGTCAAGGTACTAGCTTAGAAACTAAAGATAGTTATGGCTGGACGTTATTACATTTTGCTTCTATTTATAATTACTCAGATATGGCAGAATACCTTATAAATAAAGGTGTTGATATTAACGCTAGAGACCAGTATGGTAAAACTCCTCTACACCTTACTTCATGGTTCAATTGCTTAGATGCAATGAAGTGCCTTATAAGCAATAATGCTGATATTAATGCTAAAGATAACAATGGTAAAACACCTCTAGATGGTTCTGGTTTTAATTCAGATGCAAAAAGAGTTTTAATGCAGGCACACTTAGATAAAGAATTATTGACTACTGTAGAAGGTAATTATCTTGAAAAAATTAAAGGTCTTATTGCTCAGGATGTGAGCAAAGATAGGCATGGTGCATATTATTATGCTTGGAGTGGTAACTTGAACATGGTCAAGTTTCTTGTTGAGAGAGATGTTGATGTAAACGCTACTGATAAATATGGGTGTACATTACTACATTGGGCTACATTGAAAGGTCATTTAGATGTTGCTAAGTTTCTTACTAGTAAGGGAGCTAATGTTAATGCTGAGGATATTCTTGGCAGAAAGCCTATACATTTTGCTGTTATAAACGATCACAGGAATATTATAGAGTTTCTTCTCGATAAAGGGATAATAGTTAATAGTGCTGATAAACAAGGTCATACACCACTGCACTGGGCTTCTTGGAGCGGTCATTTGGATATGGTGAAGTACCTGATAGATAAAGGGGCCAATATTAATGCTAAATGTGAAGCTGATAGGACACCACTAGATATTGCTAGAGGCAGAGGACATAGTAACATTGTAAAATATTTAGAAGAAAAACTTAATCAAGAAAGAGAAAAGCCTGTACAACGCAGACGCCGTCATCACCATGGAGATCATAGTCGCAATCATAATCACTCATCACATAAATTCCTTTCTGTAGATTCAAGTAATCAACCTGAGATAGAAGCAAGTAGTGGCACAAGACCATCTTCATGGATAAATGATTTATTTGGTTGGGTAAAGAGCTCTATAGGTGGGTTATTAGGTTCTAGAGCTGCTTTACCTGAGAAAACATTCACTCAAAGTTCAATCTCACAAATTAGTGCACCAATCGATGTAAATGGTACAATAATGTTACTTGACATGCTCATTAGAAAAGCTACAGGTCAGAAGTACATTTCTACAGTAGATCAGTCTATATCTCCACTAGAAGCACAGGGCTATGCACTCAATATTACAAAGGGATTTGAGAAAGTAGTAGAGCAAGCTGGATTAAAAAGTGGTGTATCAATGCATCGATTAAATATTGATTATATGGGAATGCAAAAAGAGATTACTAGAAAAGTCATGAGTGGTAAATTTAATGAGATTTCAGGGGTTTTAAGCTCATATATAGAGAAGGCATGTCCTAGTAGAGAAGCTGGTAAATTAAGTCCGAAGAAATTTGAAAAGTTTATGGCTACATTTAATAACAAGCTAGATGTATCACTAAATCAATCAATACACCAAATGCTACATAATGAAAATAACGTACTAAAAATGGATAATATAAAAGAACCGCAAAGCTTAGGTTTATCTGGACCTAGAACTAGGTTAGATGATGTATTAATTGCGGGCAATGCCAGAGAATTAGTCGCTGGAAGAAGGTAGTAGACTAAAAAGTTTCTTCCTTAAGTTGTGTAATGTCAGCCTGAGGAAGGCCAGTTGTCTGGGAAATAACATCAATAGATACACCAGCCTTGAGTGAGTTTTTTGCAACTTCGATTTTTTCTTCTTGTCTACCTTTTTCGTGACCTACTTTAAGACCCTCATCAAATTTTTGAGCTAAAGCAGCTACCTCATCCATTATGCGTTTTTTCATTTGTTCATATGCTAGTAACTCTTCTTCTGACCAATTAAACTTATTCATCTCTTCATAAGCTCGTTTTATTATTACGTCACTACCAACTATCTTATCTAGATCTTCTTCCCTTGTTTCTCCTGCATAGCGAAAAAAGTAACACCATTTTTCTACTATATTTTCTAGTTGGTCTTCTTTGGTCTTTGTAAATTTTGGTAGTTCTATGAATACGAAGTAAAAATCCTTTAAGTCATGTTCAAAGCTATTTTGATCTAAAATGACATGATTAGATTTGTACTCAGCCTTATCTGGAAAAATAATACAATCAGCAACAGCAATAAAGATAATTTCTTTAAGGTTATGATAATCATCACCTTGATCAGCTTGACTTGAGTAGGCTTTAGCAGCATAATATTGAGCACGTTTTTCGAAGCCCTTAGTCTTAGTGAACTGCATCTCTATAATATATCTTGAACCTTGAGAGTCTCTACAAAGAACATCGACAATACTTTGCTTTTTAGCGGCAATCTCAGGATCCAAGATGGTAGCTAAGAATTCAACATCGTGAATAGCAGCTAAGCCAGTAAAGCCTAAAATATCGTTTAAGAAATGAATGAGAATATCTTTATTCTTTTCGGTGCCAAATATTCTTTTGAACGAGTAAGAGTTTAGTGGACTAAGATATCTTCCACTAAACCCTCCTCTAGGAACCGTACTTGAAAGTTTCCCTTCATACGGCTCGAGCCATCTTAAGTCCTTTTCTTGAGAACCGGCAACATTTTCCTTCAAATATTCTGGCATTTCAAATTCCTTACTAGGATTAACGTTAATCATATCTTATCATCCTCATGAAGAGAAGGATTATTTGATCTACGTTTTTCAAAGTAGGCATACCATTCTTTATCGTAGGGATTTGCCTCAGCTTGAATTTTCTTATGGCGACGAATTGGTACGCTTGTTGCTTGAAAGAGTTCCTTCCACTCAACTGTACCTTCCTTATTAGTTAATGTTGCAAAGCACCATCTTCTGGCTTCTTTGGTTTTAAAGTATTTCTCTTTAATCCAACGTAAGCCTTTGTTAGGGTGTCTGCGTTTTGACCATTGCCATAAGGCTTTAAAAATCTCAGAATCCACTTTCTCATAAGCTTTTCTTGCGCATATTCCCCTGTGGTAATATACCCAACCTCGAATTTGAGGTGTGAGCAGTTCTATTACTTTTTCTTGGGTTGCTGCGCAGTTCTTACGAATCAAGCACCGGATGCGCTTCAGAAGTCGGTTTGTACTTTCTGCTGAAGGTTTGATGATTATCTTCTTTTTGTACTTACGTACTGTCTGACCTAGAAAATCAAATCCCTGTTCTACGTGTGTGATCTTGGTTTTTCCTGTGGATAGAGTTAACCCTCTGTCGCTGAGGAAATCCTCTACTAGCTGCTTGACTTTAGTCTCTAGGATTTCTTTTGATTTTCCAGTTACTATAAGGTCGTCCGCGTAGCGGATCACGTGCACACCATATTTCTTGCGTTTTCTTGTACCCTTCTTCCCGAAATGTTTACTGATAACATTTTCGAGACCATCAAGGGTCAAGTTGGCAAGTACAGGAGAGATAATTCCCCCTTGTGGAGTTCCTGCTATTGTGGAACGGAACATTTGCTTTTCTACGAATCCAGATTTTAACCACTTGCTGAGAATACTCTTTTCCATTGGGATTGAGTTTTCTAACCAGCAGTGGTCTATTTCATCAAAACACTTCTTAATATCCGCTTCTAGGATCCATTGCGGTCTGCTACGTCCTGCCAAAGTTGTGTGTATTTGACTTACTGCATCAGCCGCTGAGCGATACTTTCTGAATCCATATGAGTGAATGTCTCCCATTGTTTCTGCAATAGGGTCAAGTCCCATAAGATATAATGCTTGCATCGCTCGATCTTTCATAGTGGGAATACTAAGAGGTCGCTTGCTGCCTGTAGGTTTAGGAATATAGATTCGCCTCAAAGGTTGAGAGCGGTATCCTCGTTGCCTCAGGCTTGCAATTCCTTGAGATTTTGCTGAAGGGCTTTGCCACAACTGGTTATCAACACCTGCTGTGCATTTTCCTTTATTTGAAGTTACGCGTTTGACTGCTAATGCTTTAGCACTAAAACTACGTGTTAGGAGGCGTTGTAAAGTTTTCACTTTATTCCATCTCCTAGCTTTTGTTGCCTGAACAATACGAGCTTGTAGCCTTCTAGTATTTTTTCTGCACTGAAACCAGCTAATTTGATTCCAGTGTTCTGCCGTACCGGAAGGTGCACTTACAATTTTACCTGTAACCATCTGCTTTCCTCACTTAAAAGGTTTTACAAACAATCTTGTTCAAGATGACCGTAGTGGACGTCAGTTCTCTTTCGAGCCAGGTAACGTTTAAACCTGTATCTCATCCGTTACAGATGAGCGTTCACTTTTTCCACACTCCCAAACCCACATATCCATCGGTCTTTCTCACGATCAACCTTACTGAATTCCTAGGGATATATGGGATTTCCGTGTTCCACCTATCAAACAACGAGCGGGTTAGGATTGATCTATACACCGGTAGTGTTTATGTTTGCGTATCAGATGCGTTCACGCCGATAACCTACCACATACCTTTTGGTCCAAGCCTGTCAGTGTCTTTGGCTTGTTCGACTTAACGATGCTTACGATCATTCACTTCTGTTATCCATACCGTTCACCCTAGCCCCCGTGCCAACTTGACACTAATAGCATCGTTCCTTCTTCACAGACCGAACTTCTCCTTTTCAGGCGGGTTCATTGTCCTAAACGCTTTGCATAAGACATTACTGTACTTATACAGTTTAGTAGGGTACGAGTGGCAAAACACTCGGTTTAGTCAGAGCTAAACAGTTCAATAGACGACTTTCACGTCGCACAAAAGCATAATCATTGCGTGCATCAAGAAATTTCGAAAGAGCCATAAGAAAGTAAGATAAAAAGCATTAATAATTATACACAATTGTGAAGAAATATTCAACTAAAATGCAAACATTTTGTATATCTTTATTTTGTAGTATTAACCTATATAATATTTATGGCAAATATCTCGATAAGGTACCAAATAGCGCAAAAAGTAAGGAGTTGGAGGTTAAAAAGAAAATATACCCTGAAAAACTTAGCAGACAAGGCAGGCATAAACTATCATACACTGATAAGATACGAGCAAGGAACATGTGGCATTCCAATTGAAAGGCTAAAAGTGATAGCAAATGCATTATTAATTCCTATTAGAAATCTCTTTCCAAGACGAAAAGTACTAAAAGAAAACAGTTGTTTTGACGAAGCTAGGAGCCAGGAAATGTATAATTTCATAGAAAAAACAGGAGGACGCAAAGCAATTTACGCATTAACCAAATCTATCCGAGCTGAGGAAGAAAGTAATGTAAAAGCAGCAAGAATAAGAATTGCAAAGAATCTAGTTAAGGCGGGGTTTGATACTGAGATTATCTATCGAGCAACAGGCTTATCAACTGAAGAATATGCTGATAAAGAGAGATACGAGCCAAACGGAGGACAAGAGATAAAAAAGTGGAGAATAATAAGGGGATATACTCAAGAAGAATTAGCAAAAAAGCTAGATGTAGGACCCTCGCAGGGACTCCGCCAACAATATTGCAATAAACCTGAAACTTGAGAAGACTATTTCCCGAAAGCTTCTACAAAAAGAACGGAGAGTTGAATTTATTTATAGAGCTAATGATCAAATAACCATATGTCTCGATGGATAATATATGGTAGAGCTCATGGGCAACAAGAAATTAATAGTTCGTATTAGTTGTAGTTATGAAGTAAATCGATTAGCAGAGTTGTATCTATTAGATGCATATGAAAAATTAGTGTTAAGTAAACCAATAAAAGCGAGCAAAAAGGAAGAAAACTCTGAATATAAGAAAGTAGATTTGAGGACGGTAAAATGGTAACAGTTAGTTTATATGCAAGAGTTTCTTCAGGGAAGCAAGCACAAGAAGATACAATAGCAAGCCAAATTGCTACTATAGAGAATCAAATTAGTATGGATGGACATAAATTATTAAATGAATATAAATTTATTGATAATGGTTATAGTGGTTCTAACATAATCCGTCCTGGTTTGGAAAAATTACGTGATAAAATAGCAGAAGGTAACATTGATAAGGTTTATATTCATTCTCCTGATCGTTTATCTCGTAAGTATGCATATCAGATGATATTACTTGAAGAGTTTAAGAAATTAGGAGTGGAAGTCATTTTTTTAAATCATCAAATTAGCGATAATCCAGAATCTCAATTACTATTACAAATGCAAGGTATGATAGCAGAATACGAACGTGCAAAAATCATGGAACGAAGTCGTCGAGGAAAGATTTATGCAGCAAATAAGGGTTGTATAAGTGTAATGAGTGCTGCTCCTTATGGCTATCGTTATATAAACAAAAATACAGAAACAGGACAGGCCTTATTTGAGATTTATGAAGAAGAAGCTGAAGTTGTTCGTAAAGTATTTTCTTGGGTAGGAAGAGAAAGAGCCAGTATAGGAGAAGTATGTCGTAGGCTAAGTGCTATGTCCATTATGACGAGAACTGGAAAAGAGTATTGGGATAGGGCTGTAGTTTTGAGTATGTTAAAAAACTCTGCTTATAAAGGACAAGCAGCTTTTGGTAAAACAAGGTTTGGTGTCAAACTAAAACATATAAGACCGAAAAAAAACTCCTGCGAGCATCCAAAAGATAATTATTCTACTTATCCTGTTCCAAAAGAGGATTGGATTTATATTAAAGTACCTAGTATAGTAAGCGAAGATTTATTTGAAATCGTTCAAGAACAATTAGCTGAGAATAGAAAAATAGCAAGAACAAGACAAAGAGGAGCAAGACATTTATTGCAAGGTTTAGTAGTATGTAAGCTTTGCAATTATGCATATTATGGTACTAGCACTGCAAGGAATAAGGAGGGGGAAAAAACTAATAATCAGGTATATTATCGTTGTGTTGGCACGGATTCATACCGTTTTGGCGGTAATAAAATGTGTAACAACAAATTAATTCGTACAGATACATTAGACATGGCTGTGTGGGAAGAGGTAAAACATCTATTAAAAAATCCAAATAGAATATTAGAGGAGTATAAACGTAGACTTTCAGAACTTAAAAAATCACCACTAGATCAAAAAAGTGCTTTGCTTGAAATACAAGAAGATAAGTTAAAACGAGGTATTGCAAGGTTAATTGATAGTTATGCTCAAGAATATATTGATCAAGAAGAATTTGAGCCAAGAATTAAAGCAATGAAACAAAACTTAAAAATGGTTGAAGAACAAAAGAAAAAGATATTTGATCAGAAAAAACTCACACAAGAGTTAACTCTAGTAGTAACAAATTTAGAGGGGTTTTCCTCTAGTATTAACTCAAGTCTTAATAATGCAGACTGGCTAACTAAACGTGATATTATTAGAACGTTAGTTAAGCGAATTGAGATTAATTTTGAGGATGTAAACATTGTGTTTAGAGTAAAAGAGCTTCCAGACTCTTTTCATATGGAGAAAAATCAATGCTTGCAATGTTGTTGTAGGGGTAGGGATGGCTATATTTGGCAGCAATAATTCTCACGTATGGTAGTTAATGAGTAGTGCAATAAATAAACAATTGGTTATGAACTCTTTATTAATGGCCATTAATAGGCGTAAACCTGTTAAAAATCTACTGCTGCACAGTGACCAAGGTTCACAATATACTGCGCAAGGGTATCAATATCTCTTAGCTGTAAAGAATATAGATGAGTAATAAAGGCTGTTGTTACGACAATTCTGTTGCAGAAAGCTTCTTTAGCTCATTGAAAAGAGAAATACTTATTGATACTTCACAACACTCTGCTCAACACACTAGAACTGCAATATTTGAATACATAGAAATTTTTTATAACAAACAACGTCACTATTAACTATTGCATTCCAGAACAATTTGATGCATCATTCTTTTTGTAAAAAACATTCCACACTTTCTCTCCACTTTTTCTGGGTAAGGTCACTTTTCCACTGATCATATTTAATCGCCATAACTTTACTCCTACTTTAACAATATTTTAATTATTATATATTATGGCAAGAAAGTCAACCCTACCTAATTTTGCTTAGTGAGCACACTAACTATGAAACAATCTATATTACCATCAAAAACAGAATTTATATTGCCCACTTCATGTCCAGTTCTTAAATCCTTCACCATTTGATATGGATGCATAACGTACGATCTGATCTGATTGCCCCAGCCTATATCGCATTTTTTACCATACTCTTCAGCCATTTTCTGTTCTTTTTTTTCCAGTTCAATTTGGTATAAACGTCCTTTAAGTAATTTTAACGCCTCATCTTTATTTCTATGTTGAGAACGACCATTTTGGCATTGAACTACAACACCAGTTGGAGTATGCGTAATGCGTACTGCACTTTCAGTCTTGTTCACATGCTGACCGCCTGCTCCGGAAGCACGATAGGTGTCGATCTTTAGATCCTTTTCATCCACAGCAATATCAATTGAATCTTCTATCACTGGAGTTACTCCTACACTTGCAAAACTGGTATGACGTTTACCATTTGCATCAAACGGCGATATTCTAACCAGCCTGTGAATTCCACTTTCACTTTTTGCCCACCCATAAGCTTTTTCTCCAACGATTTTTATCATTGCAGACTTTATACCAACTGAATCTCCTTCTAATTTTTCTACAACTTCAACTTTAAAGTTGTGATAAATTTCTGCCCACCTTATATACATGCGCATCAGCATTTCAGCCCAATCATTGCTCTCGGTTCCGCCAGCTCCTGAGTGGATTTCTAAAAAGCAGTTATTATTATCTGCTTCACCAGTAAATAAGGACTCTGTTTCTTTATACTTGATTAATTTCTCTAGCTTAGCTAATTCATTTTCAACTTCAGAGAAAAATTCTTCATCATTTTCATCAATAGCAGACTTCATTAAGCTGATGGCATCGTTGTAATCGCTTTCCAGCTTTAAAAACGACTCTACGTCATTCTTAATTTTAGAACGTTCTTTTAAAACTTCTTGTGCTTTTTGGTTATCTTGCCATAGGTCATCATTCGACGCTTGGGAGTCAAGCTCTTCAAGGCGCAACTTTAATTTTTCTATGTCAAAGACACCTCCTGATAAGAGAAATACTTTTATTTAAGCTTTGAAAGTGTTCAAGAATTTCTGGATAAGTTTTCATTATACTTTAGATTTTAATATATTTACTATCAATAACAATAACAGTAAACAAAATAGAAATTTAACCATATGATAGTTAATTTAAATAATTTCATTATACTTTAATGTTTAAGGAAATCAAGCGCGTATATTTATTAAAAAACAAGGTAAAGTAATGAATATTGAAATAAGTTCCCATTATGGTTTAGACAAAAAGGCTATTGATGACTTAATAGAGTCACTTGATAACGAGGAGCTAGAGAATGTTCGTAATATTGTAAAAACGATAGACAGTGTTCAGTTAGCTTATTTTTTATCTACTTCGATCAGTGATCACAGGGAGAAATTAGTTAATATCCTCGATCAACATTTGTTAAGTGATGCCCTAGTGCATGTAGTGCCAGATTTACAAATAGAGATCATAGAAACATTGGGAATAGAAAATACAGCAAAGTTACTAATGCTCCTTGATGTAGAAGATATAGTAACCATAGTGAAAGATTTAGATAGAAAGTCTGTAGAAAATATACTTTACTATTTGCCCAGCAAAACTCAGAAATCGGTAGAGGAGTTGCTATCATATCCAGAAGAAAGTGCAGGAAGGTTAATACATAAAGATATGGTTATAGCTCCATATTATTGGACAATAAATCAACTGACAGAATTTGTGTGCAACTATAAAAAAATACCAGAAAAATTTCACCAGATATTCATTATCAACTCAAAATTAGAGCCTATAGGCAGTGTTAATTTAAATAAGGTAATATCTCACTCAGGAGACACAATAATAAAAGAGATAATGGATCATGACATAAAAATCATTAAAACTGGAATAGACCAAGAGGAAGTAGCAAGAATATTTAAAGATTACTCTCTATTATCGGCTCCGGTAGTAAATAAGAATGGTAAAATTATTGGTGTGATCTTAATTGAAGATGTGATAAAAGTTGTTCAACAAGAAACAGAAGAGGATGTACTCAAAATAAGCGGTGTATCTTCTAAAGCCGATATAAATGCCCCTATACATAAAACTATAATTAAAAGGCTACCTTGGTTACTGTTTAACCTCTTAGCTGCAACAATGTGTTCCATAGTAGTTGGCTTTTTTGATGATGTAATAAAAAGTTTTATAGTGCTGCCAATAATCATGCCGATAATTGCATCAATGAGCGGAAATGCAGGATCCCAAACAGTAACGCTAACCATCCGGGCAATCGCAACAAAATATCTAACTGAGCAAAATGCAAAAAGAATACTGATGAAAGAATTTTTAATAGGTCTTATAAACGGGGTGATCTTATCTACTATTTCATTAGTAGTGTTAGCAATAAGGTTTCACAACTTCAAAGTGGAGATGATTTTTGTGGTCTCCATGATTATGATGTCAATTATTGCAACGTTCATCGGAACTTTCATTCCTATAATGCTTCACCGTTTAAAGTCTGACCCTGCCGTTTCTTCTTCAATCCTAACATCGGCAACAACTGATATTCTCTCAGCTTTTATATTTCTTGGTTTAGCTACGATCTTTTTATTAAATAGCTAATACTATCTATAGCTATACCGCCGCGAACCGTCATGCCGCGATTCATTCGCGGTATCTCTTAGCATAGATCCCGCTAACAAGTAGCGGGATGAAGAGAAAGGGGCTACTTGGATGACATTCTTCCTGGTGTGCCCAAATCACAATGTTCGTACATCTGTGGATTTATTCGCGGTATAGATTCCGCTAACGAGTAGCGGAATGACGGTTTTTCAAATTGTCGTAAGTCAGTTTAGCTATAATATCAAATTTCACAACTTCACCAACTATTTCTTTCTATTAAATAAGAATAAATTGCCTATACAAAAATAGATTGGCAATATTTCAAGTCTGCCAAGCAGCATTAAAAACGATAGAAATAATTTTACTTCATTACTGAAAGAAGAATAGTTACCTGAAGGGCCTATTAAGTTGCTGAACCCTGGACCAGAGTTTGTAAGCGTTGCAGAGACTGAGCTGACGCTAGTTATAAAGTCCGCATTGCTTAAGTAAGACATCACTATTGATGAAATGGTAAACGTTAACATGAAAATCGCAAAAAATATAAAGACGGAGTGAACTTCATCATTCTCCAGGGTTTTTCCATTGAATTTTACTTTATTACCTGCGCCTGGGTTTAATAAAAGGCGAAAGTGATTTTCTATAGACCTTAGAAAAATGATCAAACGAAAGATTTTGATTCCACCACTTGAAGAACCACTACATCCACCAACAAAGGTTAGAAAAAAAGCTAAGACTGAAATGAAACTCCAATCTATATGATTACAGATTGCATAACCAGTTGACGTAATCAAGGAAGTGATGGTAAATGTGCTGCATCTAAATGATAATGACACTCCTAAATCAACATCTTTATACAACCAAAAACAAGCAAATAAAGATGAGATAGTAGCTATCTTAACAAAGTAAGAGACCTGTTCATCATAGCAAATGTCTAACCGTCTTATGATTTTTAAATAGCTAAGAAAAGGCAGAGAACCCAAAATCATAAAAACGATCGTTATGGCTTCTAGTATGGGATTATTATAGTGCCCTATAGAATCATTATAGTTAGCAAATCCACCAGTTGATACAGCAGACATTCCGTGACATATTGCATCAAATAGTGGCATACCAGCTAGATAATAGGAAAATATACATAACAAAATTAAGCCATAATATATTGCCGTAACATGAATTACTACGCTTCGCGTGTTCGGCAACTTCCTTTTGGTAGCATCTGAATATTCAGAATAAAGTAAATTATTTAGGCTGAGAACCTTAAACATAGGAAAAACTGCAATTCCTAAAGTGATTACACCAAAACCCCCCATGCCATGTAGCATTGCTCTCCATAGCAGTATTCCTGGAGATTGTTTTTCAATATCATTAAATATAGTTGCTCCTGTGGTTGTGATGCCAGATATCGTTTCAAACAATGCATCAACATAGCTCAGATTATCAAAATAGAAAGGAATAGCTGCAAACAGAGACAAGGCAATCCAGGTGCAACTAGTAATCGCAAAAATTGCTGGCATTCCATGCAATCTACTTAATTTACCGAGTAAAATAAAAATTGCGCCAGATGTGCAGGTAATTATGAATCCAGCGAGGAAATTTTTCCATTTGTAGCTGAGACATTTATTAGTAATAGCAGGAATAAGCATTGCTAAGCTAAACAGCAATAGGAATATTCCCACAATAAATACAATTGAACGCAAATTTTGTAAACGTTGATGATTTTTCATAGAATTACTTCCTCGCTATACAAAGCCATAAAAGCTACTCTAACGTCAAGCACTTTGTTGGCCTTTATTAACAGTTATTAACAGTATACTTGATTTACTTGTAAATATGTGTGATAATTAAATTTTTATTAGAGGTAAGATATGGTTGAATTAACTAATGCACAAGAAGAAATTCTAGATTCATTAAGACAGGCAGTCTGGAATGGCAATTTTCAAGAAGTCCAGAACGTACTCGACAATAATAAACATAATGATATACAAGCAGTTTTGAGCCACGAGGGGACTTTGACTAGTGACAAAGGTACCATTTAAATGATGTTATTGGCTGTACTAAAACTAGCGTTAACACTAAAGTAGGGATCATTGAACTAATTTGGCAGAAAGCTGATAAAGAAACTCGTGATTTTTTGTGTGATTACAAGGTAGTAAATTCTTTTGAAGGTCAACCATATTTTGTAGATACAATAGATGGTCTTAAACCCTTTCAACAAAAAATTGACCCTAATAACACAGAATATTCTGCTCTTGCACAAGTTATTCAAGAAATAGAAGATCACAAGTGGGTAAAGGATCTTTATTCCAATGCTCCTATAGTAACTAACACTACTACACCAACTACTGGCAACAAAACCCCAGAAAAGAACGAAACAACCTTCTGGAGTGAACACAAAGGGAAAATTGCTCTAGGCGTTGTTGGACTATGCGTAGTTGGTGCTATTGCAGCCTATGTGCTGGCATATCCTGTAGTTGCATTAGTTTTAGAAGTTTCAGCAGTTTCAGCATTGGCTGTACTAGCTTATATTGGAGGAGTTTGTGAGAAATCAGAAAGTCCAAATACGAAAAGTTTGAACCCGGTTGTTTCTGGGTGTTGCAACAACGCAGAACTGCTTAATCAGTAATCCATTGTCATCCCAGCGCGCCGCGCTGGGTCTGACTACGCTAGAACAAAGAATATAAAAGAAACGTTGCCGTCACGTTATATCATAAACTTTTGCTGAAGCTTTCTTTATATCTTCACTTGAAAGTGGGATCAGACCAAGCCTAGATAGATATCCATCTTCAATGCCGATCGAATCTATAATTTCTTTTACGAATTCTCTTAATCCATCAACAGTATCCAAGTGTTCCCTCTTTATGTAAAGGTATAGAGGTCTTGCTAATATATATTTTCCCGATGATATATTTTCGTAAGTTGGCTCAATTCCTGCAATTGTGCTCCCTTGTATTTTATCTTGATTCCTCATTAAAAAGCTGAAACTAAATATCCCTAAGGCGTTTTTGTTGCTTTTCAATTTTTGTATTATTATATTTTCATTAATTCCAACTTCTATATACCTTCCGTCATCCCTTATATTACCACATGCTTGCTTTCTTTCTTCCTGATCTTTATAATTCTCTTTGAAAATTCTCGAGTTCATGCATGAATATTGATCAAGCATAATAAAATTAACCAAAGTTTCGTATGTGCCTGTATTTTGATGTGGACCATAAATTTCAATTTCTGTTTTTGGTAAGGCTTGATTTACATCAGACCAAAACTTCTTATTATTTTTTACTAATTTATCATTTTCTTGAGAATATGCAGATAAAGTTTCAAATAAGTCCTTCTTTGTGAAATCAAATCTATGGCTTTGATTTGAATTTGCAATGACAATTCCATCATAGCCAATGATGATCTCTATCACTTCATTAATTTTATTTCTTTTACATAGTTCTCTTTCTACTTCCTTCATAGGGCGAGATGAAGTGGTGATGTCTGGCGTGTCTTCCCCTATTCCTGAGCAAAACATTTTGAACCCTGATCCACTTCCTATTGATTCCACAACTGGAGTCTTAAAAGGGAATACACGATTGAACTCCTCGGCTATAAACGAGATAAAAGGAAAAACAGTTGAAGATCCAACAATTCTGATGTATTTCCTGGCATCAGCATTTGACAGCGGCGTGAATAATACGAATACAAAAATCAGGAGAAAGTTTCTAAGCATTATTTTTAGTTAAGAACATAAATCTAATTATTGTAACAAAACATCAAACTGAAAAGCTTTAATTGCATGACAAAAGCTACAGTTTACATTTAAATTTTATTTTATATTATTGTAAGTATTACACAACTTTAAGGGGCAATTATGGCAGTTATGCCAGATAAATGGATAAGAGAAAAAGCTGAAAATTTTGGAATGATAGAACCTTTTGTGAACCACAAAAGCAGCAAAGGTGTTATATCTTTCGGACTATCATCTTATGGTTACGATGCAAGAGTGGATAATAAATTTAAAATTTTTACTAATGTTAATTCAGCTATCGTGGACCCTAAAAATTTCTCTGAGAATAGTTTTATAGATAAAGAAACAGATGTATGTATAATTCCACCAAATAGTTTCGTACTTGCAAGCACAGTGGAATATTTTCGTATACCAAGGAATGTACTGGTCATTTGTGTTGGTAAATCAACTTACGCAAGATGTGGAATTATAGTAAACGTTACTCCCTTAGAACCTGGATGGGAAGGTCATGTCACACTCGAATTCTCAAACACCACTCCGCTTCCTGCGAAAATTTACGCTAATGAAGGCGCATGCCAATTCGTATTTTTAAGCGGCGAAAGTGAATGCGAGAAATCATATGATGATATGAAAGGAAAATATATGAATCAGCATGGTATCACTTTGCCGCTGGTGAAGTGATTACTACTTTCGTTGTGAGCTACCAAGCTGCTCTATAGACAATATTCCACTATCACCAGATAGCAAAGTTCGCGCTGATTCACTTTGCTTAAGATGTTTAATTGCTTGCTTTTTGTCAGTTCCAGTGCGCATACTGCAGCCAAGTTGGGAATCTATTCCATTTTCAACAATGTTACATGAAAACCCCATAGCAGTAGCGAAACCTTCTTGTTTATTAGTAGCATTTCCGGTAACAACACCACAAGCAGTGAAGTTACGATCATTTCCAACTGTTCGCATCATCATTCCACCATCTCGTATACCATCATTATTTATATTCTTTACTATAACAGTCTGGTCTACAAATCGCGTATTACCCACTTCTCGAGATATTACTTCTACAGTCGGTTGATTATGTAGTTGACCATTACTTACTAACGCTTGATTATGTGCTGAATGGTGTTGTTCTGAATTACTTTGACTATTACTCCCTAGTTCATTTTGCTCGTGCTCTTCATTGTTTTGATGTTGGTCAGTTCCTAACATGCTAGCTTCTTCTTCAACACGCTTATTGTATTCTTCACTTTTATTTACTGGTTGACCTTGACTGTTTTCTATGTCTTTTTGACTAAACATGTCTTTATTAATGTAATAAAAAATAAGACCAGGTATCAGTGAAATTATTAGATTTAATACAATGCACGGAATTAAAACCACGGTAGCAGCTATATAGATTAGAGAGCTAACTATAAACTTTATTACTTTAGATAATTTAGAATCATCTTTTTGAACATTAACAGCATTCAAAAAAAGCATAGTTAAGCTAAGAGATAATGCTGTTATAGCAGTAGGCACGATGATTGGAACAAGTAAAAAAGCATTGATTAATTTTTTTCCAGAACTAGTTGGTTTAGTGCTATTATTCAGTGATGCAAGATAGTTTTGACCAACATTAGTAATCCATTTTGTACCAGACAAGACTCTTTTACTATTCTCTTCCGACATTTCAAATTTCATTTTTACTACCATTTTGATAATACTAAATTATACTAAGAATTGATATTGTAAAGTCAACATAAATTTTTCACTTCCGCACTTTTTCATTGTTGCTTACAATAATTATAGCTACACCATGTGCTTTTCTTAATTAAAAACTTCAATTATTCATTGTAAGTTGTTGAATTTCTTGTCATAGTATCTGTCATCCCAGTGCCTTGACTACTTGGATCCAGCTTTCTATGTGACCTCATCAAAAATGTTTATTTTTCAGCCATTTTTATACTTATCAACTCAGTGTGCTTGCTTACAATTAAAATTCCTAGATCCCAGTGTCGGAGCACTGGGATGACAAAGGAGGAAGCACTGGGATGACAAGGTTATAGGTGTCATCCAAGTAGCGTGACACTTGGATCTTCTCTCAACAATTTCAAAAAAATCTATCAAAAGGAGGATTACTATGTCTACAATAATTTTATCATCAATTTTTGGTCAAGCAGGCAGCATTTTTGGGCCAATTGGCCGGATTATCGGCTCAGAACTTGGTGCTCTTCTTGGTGCACAGCTAGATGGGGCAATGTTCGGCCTTGAAGCCGAGCAAAAAGTAACGCATGGGGCAAGGCTAAAAAATCTGCAAGTTCAAACCTCAACCTACGGCAGAACGATCCCAATTATCTATGGCACTGCTCGTGTTGCAGGGAATATTATTTGGGCACAGCCAATAAAAGAAGAGGCGATAACCACCAAAAGTAAAATTGGAAGAGGTATGAACGTTACATATAATTACTATGCAACGCTTGCAATTGCGATCTGCAAGGGGAAAGTAGAAAAATTAAACAGAATCTGGGCAGATACAACATCACTTAGCTTTGATGAAATAGATTATACTTTTTACAGCGGCAGAGAAGACCAAAATCCTGATCCATTTATGTCATCAATTGAAGGAGAGGGGAATGTGCCGGCTTATAGGGGAATATCTTACATAGTCATCAAGAATTTTCCTTTAGCAGACTATAATAATCATGTTCCGGTATTTACGTTTGAAGTGCAAACTGCAGTAAAGTCAAATGAATTTTCAGTAGCAAAAAATATTCGGAATATCAATATCATACCAGGTTCAGGTGAGTTTGTATATGATACAAAAATACAGAAGAAAATCGCGCAAGAGAAAATAAGCAGCAACCAATATATCCCATATGGGCTGGCGCAAAGGGTAAATCACAACAACCACACTAAAAACCCCAGTTATGGATTAACCAACACAGTAAGGCTTAGAAATAGAAGGCTTTTTTGACTGCATGGAATATGAAATTAATGTAGAAAAAATATGTACCAGAAAATTTATTGGCGATCTGTGCCGTGTATGTTCAAGCTCAAATTTATTTTTTAAACAACCAAAGACTGTCTCAATAATCGACCTTTTTCTCAATAAAGCCTTCTCTTTTAGTGAGATTAGTGCGTTTTTCATGCCTTTTTTCACTTTAGTGACAAGCTTTAAACCTCTATCGAAGAGTTCCTCAAAGAGCTCCTTCTTGATATAGCCTTTATCTCCGAACAAAAGTCCTGTCAGTCTTTTAGTTATAGTTGGCACAGGTATCAACGTTACCTTTGGTTAGAGTAAGTGATTGAATTTCTCCAATTTCGTTAATCACCAAGTGCAATTTAAAGCCAAAAAACCAACCATACGTGCTCTTACCAATTTCTGCTAAACCATCAAAAACTTTGTTCCTAGAGATCCTTTTCTTGTGGCAAATGGCAATCGTAGAAGTGTCAATGTAGGAAGTACCTGTCATTTTCGCTTGTTCGCAGAACCATTGAAGAAGTAATGCTAAATACCGTAAAACTCTCGGCTTTAAGGCAATAAATCTGTGATATGAAGGCATCTTTGAAAATTCTGATCTATAGAGTAACTTAAGGTAACAAAGATAAAAAGCCTTGAAGTTTTTACATGGCGATTGGTGGTATAACAGGATTATGGTTAGCATTTCTGAGTGCGCTATTTCTGGTACTCTGGTTGGTTTTTTGCCATTTGATAAGAACTTATTTGCAAAATTTTCATCTACTACACGACAAAAATCCTCGACGCAGCAGTAAAGTTCTGTAATATCTTTCTTCATGGGTAACCTCTTAAATTATTGTTAAAATACTTGAGTTTACCCTATTTCCCTCTTTATTAATTCTACTTTTATCTGTTTTCTAATCCATAACTGGGGTTAAAAAGAGCGATGCAATGCTTTCTTTGGATCAATTAAAAGAAGATTTGCCAAATGTTGAGTTGGTGTCGGTGGTAGTCAATTGGTTTGTGAATAATCTGAACATTAAAGATTGTAAAATATACCCTGCAGTTGAATTTCAAGATGATTCCGCAATATTACCTGATGATTGGCAAGTAGGGGGTGTAACCAGAGATAATGCTCAGCTAATTTCAAAAGATGCGAGTGGAAACCCAAGATATGGTGGCACAGTTAGTGATTCAGCGCTAATAAGATATATAGAAGAGCTACACAGCAGAGGCTACAAGGTGATGCTCTATCCAATGCCCTTACTTGATACAAAGAACAAAGAGTGGCGAGGAAGATTGAGTGGGGCTCCTGAAGATATAAGTGATTTTTTTAAGAATCAGTACAACAAATTTATAGAGCATTATGCAAGCATTGCCAAACAAACTAAAGTGGAAGGGTTTATCATCGGTTCTGAACTTGTGCGGCTTACCAAAATGAGAGATGAACAAGGTAATTACCCTGCCGTTATAGAGCTAGTTAAGCTTGCAAAGCGAATAAAACTTCAGCTTGGAAAAGAAGTAACGGTAACTTACGCTGCGGATTGGAGCGAATACCATTCATATGATGGTTGGTATAATATGGATGAGCTTTGGTCTTCAGAGTACGTCGACGTTATTGGCATAGATGCTTATTTTCCACTGACTGATGGTCCAGAGCCTCCTTTTGGCTATTCTGCGGAAGATGTAATGGGTGGTTGGAGCAGTGGAGTGGGGTATGATTATTTCTATGATTACTCAAAAAGTGAGCCTGAAAAAGTAAAGTATAACGACAGCAGGTATGCGTGGAAAAATATAGAGAAATGGTGGAGTGAAACTCACATAAATCCAGGTGGTAGCGAAACAAAATGGCAACCAAAAATGAAAAAAATATGGTTTACTGAATATGGATTTCCCAGTATGAACGGCTGCACTAATGAACCAAATGTGTTTGTTGACAAAGGCAGCATAGAGAGCAAATATCCACGATATTCAAACGGAGAGGTGAGCTTTCTTTCGCAAAAAATTGCAATTGAAGGAACGTTAAAAAAGTGGCAAAGCTCGGAAATGGTAGAAAAAATGTTTCTCTGGGCGTGGGATGCAAGGCCATTTCCTTACTTTCCCAATTTATGTGATATGTGGACTGACTGCCATAATTGGCAGACAGGACATTGGATTCAGGGAAAGCTTTCACAGCTTAATATTTCCGATGTTTTATCGGATCTATTACAAAAAGCAGGTTTAAAAAGCGATCAGTTCGATACAAGCAACGTCAAAGGGTTATTGTCTGGGTATGTGATAAACGACCAGCAACCCGTACGTTCTATTATTAAAATGCTGCAAAGTTGCTATTTTTTTGATGTGGTTGAACAGGACTCTAAACTGAAATTTGTCCAAAAGGGCAGGGGAGTTACAACTGTAATGCCAATTGGTGAAACGGTTTTCAGTAACAATTCAAAACTTGCTAATATCAGTCAATTAGATTTAAACAATAAAGTTAACGTCGTTTATTTTAATCGCAATTTTGGCTATCCAATTGATGTTAAATATGCTGAGTTGCCAAAGCAAGGCGCTGCTATAACAGTTGAAATACCGCTCATTATGGAGGAGGGAGAGGCGCAAAATATAGCTGAGGTTTTACTTTATTCTTCGTGGCAAGAGAGAAATATATACAATTTCAAGCTGCCGATAAGATATGCGTGGCTTGCGCCAAGTGATGTAATGACGATTTTAGACGGTGAGAAAAAGCATACGGTGAGAATTATAAAAACGAAATTTGAAAGCATGTCCATTCAAGTAAGTGGTGTTGGTTATGACAGCTCCATATATAAGCTTTCTTTTCCTTCAACAAGGTCACTTATGCTGAAGGAATACCCTCCCTCTCACATTAGCAAAACCATCGTAGAAATGATAGATTTACCGGATATTAAAGGTAATAGTGCAAGCTTTACTTTAATTAGTGAGGAAAAGAATTGGAAGGGAGCAACACTCTTTATTTCGTACAACGATAAGGATTATAAGCCTATTGCAAGCACAAACAAGCAGTCTACTTACGGATATGTAATGGAATCTACCGACGAGGGGCTTATAGTAGTGTTACGTTTTGGAAACATAACTTCAATTGCGGACTCAAATTCAGCATTAATCGGAAAAGAGATAGTGAAATTCCATAGTGCTGAACTAATAGATAAAAATAAATATAAGCTTAGCAACCTAATCAGAGGACAAGAAGATACTAAAGAATATGATCATGCCACAGGTGAAAAATTTGTTCTACTTGATGATTCAATAATATCTTTCGAAGTGCAAAGGGGAAAAAAGTTTTACCTAAAAGCAGTGACTTACGGTGACTCGCTGGAAAATACGGAAGTGAAAGTGATAAATTCATTTAGTAATTGAAATTTAATAAAGTAAGTGCTAGAATTAATATACAGGTATTAATGGTAGAGATATAACATGTCAAAGGAAATGGTCAATGCGTTGAAAGCTGAAGTGAAGAAGCTCAAATATGCTGATTTCAAAGCTAACACTTGGGACGAAGTAATTTCTGGTGAGGGAACATATAAGGATCTTAATAGAACACACGGCCTTGCTATTAACGGACAAAAAATAACTAACGAATTTATTAACAATCTGTATTCAAACCATAAAAATCTAATTCTACGGGATGAAAACGGAAAAGGGAATTATCGTCCATTTCTCAGACAAATTTTTACAGAAATGTTTAAACACGTTGGTGCAACAATTCCCAATAACTCTATTATTGAGGAGTTAATAAATAACTATTATCAGGGCGGATATACTCATTTTCTTCCTAATGATATGAATCAAGCTCTTGGATCTTTTCATTTGTCAACGCAAGGCAACTGTATGACAAGAGAGTATATTATGGATTGTCGTGAACCCAATTGTATAAAGCTTAGTTTTAGCATGAAATATACAAAAATGCTTAACTATGATGATTGTACATATATCGAAACACCAGGTTTTTGCAGTTCAGCGGAGTTTAAACTGAAATGTGAAGATAAAAATGTAACATATGAAGATGGTAAAGTACTTCTTACCATTCCTAAAGAGCTAAAAAACTACAAAGTAAGTGGTAAGAATTTGTTTGATGTTATTGTTGAATATTTTCAGAAGCTTTGCGAAAAATTGGGCTTTAAATTTGAGACAAAAGTGGAACATAGCCTTGGTGAACCACTAAAGGTAGTAAGTGAGGCAAATGCATCTTCTGTTGAAGACTTAAAGCTTAAAGTGAATAATCAAAGATAAGGTATTGAAATTCAGGCTTTTCATGATTTTAGCTTAAGATTTCAGTGTCCGCTACTCGAATGACATCGTTTACTATGTAACATTGTACTTATACTAATGAAAAAAATACATTATAATTAAGTATATTTAATCCAGTAAATCATTAAGTGAAAACAGCTCTTTCGCAAAATATCATCTCTCTTATTATGATATTGTCTGTAGCAATTGTCGATATGGCAACTGACCTATACTCAGTTGCACTACCAAGCATTGCCAATTATTTTAAAGTAGAAGGCAGTGTAGTGCAGCTTACAATTAGCTTGAATCTAGTTGGATTTGCGGTATCTGGCTTAATTTATGGTCCATTATCGGACCATTATGGTAGGCGTCCAATGATGCTGATTGGTATGACAATTTTTACTTTGGCAAGTGTCATGTGTTATATAGCCGACAGTATTGCACTCTTGATACTAATTCGCTTCATACAAGGAACAGGGGCTGGTGTTGCAGGTGTTGTTGGGTATGCAGCAATAAGGGATATGTACTCGGGTAGTGAATACTCGAGAGTAATTTCAAAATTAAATATGGTTGTGGCACTCTCACCTGGAATAGCTCCAGTGGTGGGCAGTTATATAATTTCACATGGGTATAGTTGGAAATTTTTGTTTTTTATTATATCACTTGCAGCAATTGCTATACTTATTTTTATATACTTTAAGTTACAAGAAACACTCACTGTAAATAAAAATGAAACCAGTATAACTACTAATATCTTCAAGCAATATATATCAATATTTAGAAATTATCGTTTCCTTGGGTTTTCAGCCATTCATGGATTAACTTTCATGTGGCTTTGGGCATACATTGCTAACTACCCGTTCATATTTGAATCGATGGGCATTGAAGTACAGTATTTTGGCTACCTCATATCGATCATAGTCATATTTTACATAATTGGAACTTTAATTAATAGAAGGTATGTACCAAAAGTAGGGGTTAGCAAAATGCTAATAATAGGTTTGGTGTTACCGATAATATCCGATAGTTTATTGGTATATTTTTATTTCGCGGACAAGTTGAATATATTAATTCTTCAAGTCGCCTGGATTCCAGCCAATATCGGACTTGCATTAATAATAAGCAATAACGTAACTTCTGCTTTAGAAACGATCAAAGGTATAGGGCTTGGTAGTGCAGTTCTCTCATTCTGCAATATGATGTTTGGGGCTATTGGAATATATATAGTAGGAAAATTTTTTCGCTATGGTATTTTACCAAATTTACTATTAACAATAGCATGCTCTACAATTGCAATTCTTATGTACAGCCAGCTCAAATGTACTGAAAAACACAGGGAATAACCATTATTTGCGTGATCCAGAGCTCATGGATTATTAATGACTTTATCATGATAATATAATTTTACAGGGGGTGAGAGCTCATAGATTATTAACGACTTTATCATAACAATATAGTTTTACAGGAGGTATGGGATGAGTGATTTACAAAGTATAAATAATGATTGGTTTTCTGCTGTTATAAAAGGTAATACTAATAAAGTAAAGCGTCTAATAAGTGAAGGAGCTAAGGTTAATGCAGTAGATGAATATAACATGACTCCTTTACATTATGCTGCTACGAATGGCGATGCAGAGATAGTAAAAGATCTATTGGATAATGGGGCAGATGTTAATGCAGTAGGTCAAGATAAAAAGACTCCTTTACATTGGGCTGTTGCACATGGCCGTAAAGATGCAGTAGATGCCCTACTGAAAGTAAAAGGGATCGATGTTAATGCACAAGATAAAGATGGAAAGACTCCTTTACATGAGGCTGCTAAAATGGGCCATGCAGAGATAGTAAAAGATCTATTGGACAAAGGGGCAAATGTTAATGCAGTAAATCGAAATGGAGAGACTCCTCTCAATTTAGCCACTAACGAAGAAATACGCACTCTATTAATAGATACTGCTTTACTTGAGGCTGCTAAAAGTGGTGATATTAATGAAGTAAAACATCTAATAAGTGAAGGAGCAAGTGTTAATGCAACAGATCAAGATGGAAACACTCCTTTACATTTGGCTGCTGCAAATGGCCATACGGGTGTAGTAAAGGCTCTAATAGACGCAAAAGCTGATGTTGATGCAGGAGTATTTGGTATAAATCTGACTCCTTTACATTTGGCTGCTGCAAATGGCCATAAAGGTGTAGTAGAAATTCTATTAAATGGAGGAGCAGATGTTAATGCAGTAGAAAGTTTTTATGGAATGAATTCTTTATGTTGGGCTGCTAAAAATGGCCATGAAGGTGTGGTAAAAGTGTTATTAACAGCAAAAGAAATAGATGTTAATACATATCCTCAAGCATTACGTTTTGCTGCTAGAGATGGTCATGAAGGTGTAGTAAAAGTGCTATTAACAACAGAAATAGATGTTAAAACTCTTTCTGAGGAACTAGTTTTAGCTGCTCAAAATGGTCATGAAGGTATAGTAAAAGTGCTATTAACAGCAGAAATCGATGTTAATGAATATTTTCGGGCATTATTTTGGGCTGCTAGAAATGGTCATGAAGGTGTAGTAAAGGTGCTATTAACAACAGAAAAAGTTGATGTTGCAGCAAAAGATGATCGCGGAAAGACTCTTCTACATTGGGCTGCTGAAAAGGGCTATAAAGAGGTAGCAGAAGCTCTATTGGATAAAGGGGCAAATGTTAATGCACAAGATCAATATGGCAGCACTCCTTTACATCGGGCTGCTGAAATGGGCCATGCAGAGATAGTAAAAGATCTATTGGAAAAAGGAGCAGATGTTAATATAAAAGATAAAGATGGAAACACTCCTTTCAAATTAGCCACTGATGAAGGAATAAAAACTCTATTGCAACCCGCAGAAAAATCTGATGATGCTAGTCCAGTATTGCAAAATGATGAAGAAGAAAGCCAAGTTCCACAAAATGCTGCTTTATTTGAGGCTGTTAAAAGAGGTGATATTGATGGATTAAAGCGTCTAATAAGCGAAGGAGCAGATGTTAATGCATTAGATACAAATCTAAATAATTCTTTATATTGGGCTGTTAAAAATAATCACTCTACTACAGCAGAAGTTCTATTAGATAATGGAGCAGATTTGCATACTTTCGACCCTAGTCGAGAACGCGACGTGTTGAGTAGATACCAAGAAATAGAAACTGAACATAGCAAGAATTTTTACATCTGGCTGCTAGGCTTGGCAACTTGAAAGAAGTAGAAAATCTATTAAGGGAAGGAGCAGATGTTAATGTAAAAAATGATAAAGGAGAGACTCCTTTACACTTCGCTGCTGAAATGGGCCATGCAGAGATAGTAAAAGATCTATTGGACAAAGGGGCAAATGTTAATGCAGTAGATAAAGATGGAAAGACTCCTTTCAAATTAGCTGCTAACGAAGAAATACAAACTCTATTAGAAAACACAGCTAAATTACTTGAGGCTGCTAAAAGTGGTAATGTTGATGCAGTAACCCGTCTAATAAGTACAGGAGCAAGTGTTAATGCAACAGATCAAGATGGAAAGACTCCTTTACATTTGGCTGCTCGAGACAACAACAAAGAGATAGTAGAAGCCCTACTGAAAGTAAATGGGATCAATGTTAATGCAACAGATCAAGGTGGAAAGACTCCTTTACATTTGGCTGCTCGAGACAACAACAAAGAGATAGTAGAAGCCCTACTGAAAGTAAATGGGATCAATGTTAATGCACAAGATAAAGATGATAGTACTCCTTTACATTGGGCTGCTGTAAAGGGCCATGAAGAGGTAGTAGAAGCCCTATTGGGAAAAGATGGAATCGATGTTAATATAGAAGATAAACATGGAAACACTCCTTTCAAATTAGCCACTGATGAAGGAATAAAAACTCTATTGCAAAACGCAGAAAAAACTGATCCAGTGGATGAATCATCGACAGATAGTAAAGGGGATCAAGAGGAAGATGCTGGTACACAACAGAAAGAAAAGCTAGAAGGTAATATTCAACCAGGATCAGAAAAAGGAACTGATGTACAAGACAACGATGTAGGTCCTGTTGCTTCCACAGAACCTGCACAAACAGAAGAACAGCCGAGCTCTTTTTTTGGTAGTTTGTTTAGTATACTTATGAAGCCTTTTTCATTAATTGCATCATTTTTTGGTGGTTTTTTTTCATGGTTGTTTGGGTCTGACGAAGAAAAGTCTGACACACAACCTTATGATGATTCTTCTTCACCTGAGGTCGATCAATCAGTTGAACAAAATAATGGTGATCATAATGACCAGAGCAATGTGATTTGATAGTGATCTTCTACCGGAAAAGGTGTCATCCCAGTGCTTGACACTGGGATGGCTTTGTTGCATCGCTACTTATGAAAGGCTAACTATAGTTAGGATTATAAGTAACCTATTGAAAATCTTGTTTTTTTGCAATCAATCTGATCAAATTTAAGAATAGTAATTTATTATTTACATTAATAAATTTAATTCTATTGAAAATAGCTAAAGCATTGAAATTCTTGAATTTTAGCCGGATTAGTGAGTGGTAGTGAAATTTCTTTTACTCAAATTTAGGTATTCACTGACCGTTCTTGTTATAAATACCAGAATAATAAGCTACTGATATTCTCCATCTTTTTTATCTTTAATCCATCATAGCTAGCGATGCAACAAAGCCCACTGGGATCCAGAAAAATTGATTGTAAACAAGCATACTATACAACATTTTCGATCAAAAGCTGGATTCCAGTGTCAAGCACTGGAATGACATCATCTTGGATAACGTCACGCGCTGGAATGACAAAGAAGAGTGGGCTTTCATATGGTTATGCAAGAAGTCTACTGAATGTAAACCAGTTTCTCACACACACATTTTACCACATGATCGGCACTGATATTGAAATGCTCATAAAGTGTTTTATAAGGTGCTGATTCTCCAAAGCTTTTCATGCCAATAAATATACCGTTTGAACCTATGTATTTATGCCAACCCATTTCACTTCCAGCTTCAATTGCAACTTTGATGCTGTCATTATTTAATATCGCCGCTTTATATTCATCACTTTGCTCATCAAAAAGCCTCCAGCATGGCATAGAAACAACCCTTGTACCTATGCCTTTTTCCTGCAATTTCTCCCTTGCTTCAACTGCAATTTCAACCTCGGACCCCGTAGCAAATATTGTCACTTTTAATTCTTTTGAACATTCACACAAAATATATGCACCAAACTTCGATAGATTAGCAGATTGATCGATATCAGAATGCATGTAACTTACGTTTTGCCTTGAGAGCGCAAACAGTGCTGGAGATTCTTTCTTTTCGAGTGCAATGCTAACACACTCCAGAGTTTCAACTGCATCGGCTGGCCTAAAAACATATAGATTTGGTATAGCACGCAAAGAGGCTAAATGCTCTATTGGCTGATGAGTTGGGCCATCTTCTCCCACTCCAATTGAGTCGTGAGTCATGACATACATAACCTGCTGCTTCATCAGAGCTGAAAGACGTATAGCAGGACGACAATAGTCGGAAAATACCAAAAAAGTGCCGCCATAAGGAAGAATCGCGCCGTGAAGTGCCATACCATTCATACATGCTGCCATAGCGTGCTCTCTCACTCCATAGTGGACATAAGAGCCACTATAATTATTGCTATTTATTACCTGCATGTGCTTATATTTAGTGCAATTTGACCCAGTAAGATCAGCAGAACCGCCGATTAATTCCGGCATAGACTCAGTTAAAAGTTCCATTACTCTGCCGAAAGAAGATCGAGTAGCTTCGTTTGGCATTAGCTCACATATTTGTTTCTTCAGGTCAGCTAAAACACCAGCGATATTATCTGGTAGATATTTATCTAACCGTCTTTGAAGTTCTGCATGATACCCTGTCATCCCAGTACTCTCTCTTGTCATCCCAGTGCTTGACACTGGGATCCATTCTTTTTCTTCTTTCCTGGTCACGCGCTGGAATGACATCGTGTAGTTTTGTTTTGCTCTCTCAACAGTTTTCTTCCAGGCATTTTTCACATCTTCTGGTACATGGAATGGTTCATAATTCCAGTTTAATTTCTCTCTCATCTGTTTTATGTCTTCCTCCGAAAAAGCACCACTGTGAGCAGAGGATGTGCCAGCACGGCTTGAAAATTTTCCGATAATAGTTTTGCAGCAGATCATTGTAGGTTTATCAGACTTTTTTGCTTGCTCTATTGCAAGGGATATGGCATCAAAATCATGGCCATCAATTTTGTCAACATTCCATCCATACGCTAAGAAGCGTTTCTCTACATCGTCAGAACAGGAAAGGCAAGTAGCGCCATCTATAGAAATATCATTATCATCAAAAAGAGCTATAAGCTTATTCAATTTAAGATGCCCAGCAAGTGATGCTGCTTCATGGCTTATTCCTTCCATAAGACAGCCATCCCCTAGCATCACGTAAGTGTAGTGATTGATTCTGAATTGCTTTTTAAGGATTGATTCAGCAAGTGCCATGCCAACAGCAGCGGCAAACCCCTGACCGAGCGGGCCTGTTGTTGCCTCTACCCCGGAAGTCAAGCCGAACTCTGGATGACCTGGGGTCTTGGATCCCATTTGTCTGAAGTTTTTTAGCTCATCTATGCTAATATAACCTGTCAAATATAATATTGAGTATAGTAACATTGACCCATGACCGTTTGATAAAACAAAGCGATCTCTATTGAACCATTTAGAATCATCAGGATTATGATTCAGATATTTAGCAAACAAAACAGTTGCAACATCTGCCATGCCAAGTGGCATACCTGGGTGTCCAGAGTTTGCTTTTTGTACTGCATCAATTGATAAAAAACGGATGGCGTTTGCCATAGATTTTAAATGTGAGTGATTCATGTGTTAATAGAAAAACTTAAAAATGAAGTATAAAAGATTATATCAGCAAAAACAAGTTGACACTGAGTGCTAAAATCCTTAATAATCTAAAGTTAAATCGTGAGAGTTTTTATATGACAACTGTTATCACTAGAAAGTATAGGATTAGCCGTAGACTTGGTGTAAATTTATGGGGTAGAGCTAAAGACCCAGTAAACAAAAGGAAATACCCTCCAGGTCAACATGGTATTCTTGGATTCAAGAAGTTATCCGACTTTGGTAAGCAGTTTGCTGCGCATAAGAAATTTAAGTTTTACTATGCGATTTCAAGTAAGCAGCTCAGACGTACATTTTTAGATGCTTATAACAGAAAGGGTTATACGGCTGATAATTTTATCGGTATCTTAGAATCGAGATTAAGTTCTGTTTTATACCACTCTGGTCTTGTTCCAACAATTTACTCAGCAAAGCAGCTCATATCTCACAAGCACGTTACAGTTAATGATAAGGTGGTTAACATATCGAGTTATCGAGTGAAGCCAGGTGATATAATAAAAATAAGAGAAAGGGCAGCAAAAATCCCTGTAGTAGTAGAGGCTGAACAAAAACAAGAGCGCAAGGCTCCGGATTATTTAGAAGCAGATAGTAAAGAGCATTCAGTGAAATATTTGAGGTCGCCTCAATATTCTGAGGTTCCTTATTCAGCAGACATGGAAGTCAATTTAGTAGTAGAGTTTTACTCTAGATAGATAAAAAAAGCCCGTGTGGCGGAATCGGTAGACGCAGCGGACTTAAAATCCGTGGGTTTTGCGACCTTGGGAGTTCAAGTCTCCCCATGGGCACCAATTTAACTTAGCAGATAAATACAAAAAAGTATGAAATGGCTTGATATAGAAGATATTGTGGAAGCTCTGGAGGAAAAATTTCCAAATGAGAATATAATTAGTATCAGATTCACTGAGCTTAAAAAAAAGGTCTTGAGTTTAGAGGAATTTGATGATGATGAAAAACGCTGTAACGAAAAAATACTCGAAGCTATTCAAGCAGCTTGGATTGAGGAAAGATTAACCGCATAGCAATAAACCATACGCAAACGTGATTTCTATTACAATTTGCATATTGATTATGCTATTTTTTGGATCTAGCCTGGCAAGTTAATAATAATTTAACTAATTACAATTAAAACAGCTATAAGGTTAATTATGAGGCAAAGATGACAGCACAAAATTTGGTAAATGGAACGATCTTGGCAAGTGCTACGTTGAGATAAGTTTTGCATAAAAATACTGCTTTTACGGTGTGAGGCTAGAGGTTTGTAAAGCAGTTAGAAGGTTGTCATCTAAGTAGCGTGACCAGGGCTAGATTCCGCGGCGGAATGACGACTATGCAATATGCGTTGCGGAGTGACGATTATGGTCATACCGTCACGGTATCTCACAAACATGTAGCAGTAATGACAAAATCTCAAGTTATATGTATACTTTTATATTATCTACCTACTAAAAAAACAGAAAAATGCTCAAACGTAGCGGTCCAAAAAAATTAAAGTCTATAATTGAAAACTATGCATTAAAATGCATGAAAAATAAAATTAGCAAAAATGAAATACGTCTTATTTTAAACTGGCGAAATATAGTAGGGAAAGAAATAGCAGAGTGTACAAAACCGAAAAAGATCTCATATGCACAGAATATAAATTCGGGTGTGTTGCATCTGGTAGTAACAAATGGCAGCAAAGCATTGGAAATTCAGCATATGATTTCTCTTATAATAGAAAAAATTACGATATTTTTTGGCTATAAAGCAGTATATGGTATAAAAATTAAGCAAGAGAGTATTGACTATTTGACTATATAAGGTAATCTAAGTACATAGAATAATTTGGTATATTGAAGTGAGTAGAGTTTGTGAATTAACAAATAGAAAAAAATCTTTTGGTAATAAGGTATCACATTCGAATCGTAAAACAAAGCGTACCTTTCTTTTAAACTTACATAAAGTTACGTTGACAAGTGATATATTGAATAAAAAGTTTAGATTTCGTGTGGCAACAAGAACTTTGAGAACTATAGATTACAAAGGTGATTTAGATGCTTTTTTGCTCAACACAAGAACGATTAAACTAAGTGAGAAAGCGCAGAAGATAAAAAGAAGGTTGAAAAAAGTTTTAGTAAAGCAAGAGGTAGAGTTAGCAGTTTCAGATGCATAGCAAACCTCAATGGCTCAGAGCAAAAGCTCCGACCGGTGAAGTATTCAATGAAACCTTAAACATCGTTAAACTGCATAACTTGCATACAGTGTGCGAAGAGGCTGCATGTCCAAATATTGGCGAATGTTGGAATAAACGTCATGCTACTGTGATGATTCTTGGTTCTGTTTGCACTCGTGCTTGTGCATTTTGCAACGTTGCAACTGGCATTCCTGATAAACTAGACCCTCATGAGCCAGAAAATTTAGCAAAAGCGATAAAAAAGTTAAACTTAAAACATGTTGTCATTACTTCTGTTGATCGTGATGATTTACCAGATGGTGGCGCAAATCAGTTTATACAGTGCATAGAAGAAATTAGAAAGATAACTTCAGAAACAACAATAGAGATTTTAACTCCTGATTTTTTAAATAAGAAAGGAGCATTTGAAGCAATCGCTGTTGCATCACCTGATGTCTATAACCACAATATTGAAACAGTGCCGAGATTGTATGCAAAAATAAGACCACGAGCTCGCTATTTTCATTCACTATATTTACTGAAGATGGTAAAGCAGATTAATCCTAAAGTTTTCACAAAGTCAGGGCTTATGGTTGGTCTTGGAGAAACAAAAGAGGAAATACTGCAGGTTATGGACGATTTGCGCAGTGCTGAGGTTGATTTTATTACAATTGGTCAATATCTACAACCAACTCCAAAACATGCAAAACTTGATAGGTATGTTACCCCAGAGGAATTTGAGCATTATAAATATATCGCTTACTCCAAAGGGTTCCTAGTGGTTGCATCAAGCCCACTAACTCGGTCATCATACCACGCTGAAGAAGATTTTAACAGGCTCAAGGCTTGTCGTTGACATTTGCGTTAATTCAAATTAATTTTTACTAATTATAAAGGAGTTGAGCGACTTTACGTAATGTCTACTATAAAAATCAAGAAGAAATCGCAATTAGTTAAAGAGGTATTCGATTCCGTGGCAAGTCGCTACGACACCATGAATGATATAATGAGCCTCGGAATGCACAGATTATGGAAAGATAGGATGGTAAATAGTGTGCATTTTACAAAAAACTCTAAGGTTTTAGATGTTGCTGGAGGAACTGGAGATATAGCAATAAGAATAGTAAGAAAAGAGCCAAGTGCTAAGGTTACAGTATGCGATATAAATCAAAACATGCTAAGCAGAGGACGTGATAAAGCTATAAATTCAAACCAAATTAATTTTGATTGGGTATGTGCAAGTGCAGAAAGTTTACCATTTGAAGACTCCGAATTTGATTATTGCACAATAGCTTTTGGCATGCGAAATGTTTCTGACCGCAAGAAGGCTTTAAATGAGGCGCACAGGGTATTAAAACCACATGGGAAATTTATCTGCTTAGAATTTGCCCCTATGCACTATCAAAATGAGATATTTACCAAACTTTATGACTTATATTCATTTAAAGTAATTCCTAAAATTGGCAGCATAGTTGCTAAAGACAAGAGTTCTTATGAATATTTAGTGAAGAGCATCAGAGAATTTCCAACTCAGGCTGATTTTAAAATGGAAATTGAAGAGATAGGCTTTAAGAATGTTGAGTTTCATAATATGAGCTATGGAATAGTGGCATTACACATTGGAACAAAATGAATATTAAACTCTGGTATAGAACGCTGGATTATTATCTCATCCTTCCAGTGTTTTTTTTGCTCACTATAAGCTTCATTCTTGTTTATTCAGCAAGCCCTGTAATTGCGCAGCGTCTTTCTTTACCACAAGATTATTTTATACGGCGTCACACAATTTATATAGTCCTGTCACTAATTACCTTGGTAACATTTTCTTTTCTCAACACAAGAACTATACTTAACCTCTCGTTTGCAGGTTTCATTTTATTTACTATTCTAGTAGCAATTGCGATAATACTTGGTATAGAGGTAAAAGGTGCGAAACGATGGTTACATATTGTCAAAATTTCTGTTCAACCATCTGAGTTCGTAAGGCCATTTTTTTCTGTTGTTATAGCTAGTATCTTGGCCAGCGAAATGAAGTTTAAAATACACATATCAATCATAATATTTCTGTTAGTTTTTGTGTTGTTACTTTTGCAACCTGATTTCAGTATGTCTATGCTTTTAACATATTCTTTTATCGGTCAAATGTTTATTGCATGTATACCATTTTTATACTTTCTATGCATAATAGGAATGGCCACAACTGGAACTACAATAGCTTACTTATGCCTCCCACATATAAAGCAAAGGATTTACAATTTTGTCTTTTTTACGCAGCGCGATAACTTTCAAGTCACAAAATCATTAGAAGCATTCAAAAGAGGTCAATTAACTGGAGTTGGACCTGGTGAAGGTAGCGTAAAAGCCTCTCTTCCTGATTGTCATACAGATTTTGTGTTTTCTGTTTTAGCAGAAGAATTTGGTTTGATTACGTGCTTAGCCACATTGATGTTATTTGGCATCATTTCCGCCCGCTTGCTTTACATTGCATATAGGGAAAATGAATTATTTAATCTGTTGGTGATTCTCGGTATCTCAATGCAATTCATCACACAATTCATAATAAACATAGGGGTAACATTGAGTGTTTTTCCTACCACTGGCATAACCCTGCCGTTACTTAGCTATGGTGGTTCTTCTCTTTTATCTTCGAGCATCGCACTTGGCATAATGCTGTCTTTCAGTAGAAACCAAGCTATCGCATTAAAGTTTCGTGAGCGTGTTATGCTTGGAAGGTATATGGACTAAACTTGTACCGCTCACAACTATTATTGGTATCCCTCCAAAATGGGTATCTGTTCAGATGAGTGGCAAAATAAGGTAGACGAGAAAAGCAACTATAGGAACAAATGGGTGTCATGCAAGTAGCTGACACTGGTATCCAGTCCTTTTGCACAGTTCCATCAAAAACGTTGTAAAGCGCTTTCGTGTTTACCAACTTAGTGCCCAATCTGGATCCCAGACTGGGATGACAAAAAAAGGAGCACTGGAATTTTTGTTTCAGCATTAGCCATGCATCTGAACAGATACCAGAAAATATTCCACTGACATGCTGAACAACAAATACATCACTATGTCGTTTATCGCAAAAACTTATATTTTTCGTAACCATTCACACTTAATTCTGCAATTCTTTGATCTCACTCATAGAAAGACCAGTAGTTTGAGCTATAATATTAAAAGAAACACCTGCTTTAAGTAGATTCTTTGCGACTTCAATTTCCCTCTCTTTTCTACCTTCCTCTTTAGCAAGATCAAGTCTGTATTCAAGAATGGCTTCTTCTTTGCGCAGATCCATTATTCTTTCTTCATAAGCTACTAGATCTTTTTCATTCCAGTGAAACTTATCTAATTCATCATATGCTAGCTTTATTATTGGTGATTTTTCCGCAATTTTTCTGAGATCTTCGTCCGTTGTTTCATCTGCATATTTGAAAAAAAATAGCCAACGGTCTACTACACTTTCTAGTTGTTCTTCTCTACTCTTAGGAAATTTTGGCAGCTCTATGAAGATAAATTGAAAATCTTTTAAGTCATGCTCATTGGTTTTTTCATCTCTTATGGTATGGCTAGATATATAGTCAAGCTTATCAGGGAATAAGGTACAATTTGAAATCGCGATAAAGAAAATCTTCTTTAAATCAACGTATTTACCAGATTTATCAGCTTGTCTTGAGTAAGCCTTAGCAGCATAAAGTTGTGCGCGTTTTTCAAAGCCTTTATCACGAGTGAGCTGCATCTCAATTATATACCTGTTCCCACTAGAATCCCTGCAAAGAACATCAACAATGCTTTGTTTATCAGAAGCAATTTCAGGGTCCATAATGGTGCTTAAGAATTCTACTTCTTGTATAGTGTTGACTTCAGTACATCCTAAAATATCGTTTAAAAAATGGATAAGAATATTCTTATTTTTTTCAGTGCCAAAGATTTTCTTAAATGTTAAATCTAACTTTGGATCGAGAAATTTAGAAAGAGCCATAGTAAAAATACTGAGAAAAGATTAATAATTATACACTATTATTAACAACTATTCAACCATATTTTTAAGTATAGCTATACCGCCGCGGCGCTAACACGTAGCGGGATGACGAGCTTATCGTCACGCCGCCACGAACCGTCATACCGCCGCGGTATCTCTTAACATAGATCCCTTACTTAACCGTCATACCTTAACATAGATCCCGCTAACACGTAGCGGGATGACGATTGTCGTTTAGCCATAAATACTTAAGAAATTTACCAAACGAAAAAAAAGGCAAAAGAAGCCCTAGTCATTGTCTATTTTCAGTATTGGCGTTTTTTAAGTCTTAAACACTGCAATTTAGCTGCTTTTAAATGCAACTCACCTTAGTTTAAATGTTTAAGAAATTTACTAAGCAGAAAAAAAGGCAAAAGAAACCCCGTGTTAGCTAGTTGTCACTCTCTAATCCTGCAAATTGGCGTACTATACTGTCTTAAACGACTTATAAGCGCGTTTCAGCTTATATAGGTAAAAACCTAGAAATGTTGTGAAGACATAAGGTGCACATAGTGCAAAAAATTAAAAATAAGACGCCAACTACGTTGTTTTCTTGCTGTTTAATCTGCACAGATGAAGATAACTGAATACCTTCAATACCATGATAAGAGGACTGGCGGAGTTTGTCAAGCAAGTTTTTCGTTTCTGCGGGCTACTACCCTTTCTTGGTGGACTATAACAGCTGCAGAACCTAAATTGCTTCATACTACACCTTTCCCCTTTCCCCTGAAACTAGAATCTATATACTTAACTTTAGAAACTTTAAAATACGATGCGATCTAATATTAGGCAGTTATTTTACTATATAAAGCCTAATCTATCCTATTTTGTCATAGCTTTTATTGCAGTTTTATTTTCAGCCTTAACGATCCTCCTCTTTGGCAGAGGCTTAAACGATATAATTGATTCTGGCACAGAGCACGATTTTACTACCAAACTATTAGTTGCAATACTTATAGTTTTAGCCATTTCTCTCACTGCATTTACTCGGTTATATTTCATTGGCATTGGCAGCGAGAAAGTTATCGCAAGAATCAGATATGACTTATATAGCAGTATCACTAACTTGCAACCAAGTTTCTTTGAGAACACAGGCGTACAAGATGTTATCTCAGCGTTAATTACTGATACCTCTGTGCTGCAATCAATAATAAACAGCAGCTTACTAACCATATTACGAAATTTTGTGATTCTGATTGGCAGTGTTGCTATGTTATTATATACAAATATACAACTAACTGCGTATGCAGCCGCAATAATACCTATAATACTCATTATCATGACCTCACTTGGAAAAAAAGTGCGTAGCTATGCACGCTTTGCTCAGGATAAATTAAGTGAGCTTGCGTCATTTAGTGAGGAAAATTTTAGATCTATAGTGACTATCAAATCGTTTGTACTCGAAGAAAATGAAAAAACCCGTTTTAAGGAGTATTTAAACTCAGTATCAAAATCATACGTAAAATTAGTACTCTTGCGTGCTATTTTAGTAACTCTAGTTATCACGTGTGTGATAGGTTCACTAGTTGTTTTGCTCTTTTTTGGTATTAAAGAAGTCTTAAGCAATAATATAACTATTGGAGAACTCTCCTCATTTGTGTTTTATTCAGCGCTTGCGGCAGGAGCTATAAATAATTTGAGCGATAATATCAGTGATTTACAACGAGGTCTTGGAATAGTAGAGCGTTTATTTGAATTTAAAAATATGAAAAGCTCTATAGTAGATGCCGATGATCCTATAAAAATTTATAGTGTTCAAAAAGGAATTTCGTTTAATGGTGTAACATTTTTTTATGAATCTCAGCTTGATAAGCCAGAGTTAAACAATGTATCGTTTTCTATAGAGGCAGGTCAAGCAGTATCAATTGTTGGACCATCTGGCAGTGGTAAAAGCACCATTTTAAAGCTTCTGCTCCGTTTTCATGATCCAAACAAAGGTAGCATTACTATCGATGGGCACAATATTAAGTCAATTGCGCTAAATGACCTCAGATCGTTGTTTGGCTTAGTGCCACAAGATCACATGATATTCTCTTGCTCAATAATGGAAAATATACTATATGGCAAACCAGGTGCCGAATATGAGGAAGTGAAGCAAGCAGCAATCAGCGCTTATGCGATGGAATTTATTGATAAGCTGCCTGATAAATTTGATACATTTGTAGGAAAAAGAGGATTAAAACTTTCTGAAGGACAAAAACAGCGTATTATAATAGCAAGAGCCATACTCAAAAACCCTCAGGTTTTAATACTGGATGAAGCAACCTCTGCCCTTGATTACAAAAGTGAGAACCTCGTGCAAAAAGCCTTGAGCAAGTTAATGCAAAACAGAACAACAATCGTAATTACACACAGGCTATCAACCGCACTCAAGACTGACAAGATTATAGTAATTAATCATGGAAAAGTAGAAGAAGTAGGAACTCATGACTCTCTAATGAGTAAAGACGGGCTGTATGCAAAACTGGCGAAGATACAGTGGAATTGAAAGAAAATTTAAATCATACCGTTAGTTGATATGCTAGATTTATAATTAAAATTATTAAATTTTTAATTTTATTATTTTATAACCCCAGTTATGGATTAACCAACACAGTAAGGCTTAGAAATAGAAGGCTTTTTTGACTGCATGGAATATGAAATTAATGTAGAAAAAATATGTACCAGAAAATTTATTGGCGATCTGTGCCGTGTATGTTCAAGCTCAAATTTATTTTTTAAACAACCAAAGACTGTCTCAATAATCGACCTTTTTCTCAATAAAGCCTTCTCTTTTAGTGAGATTAGTGCGTTTTTCATGCCTTTTTTCACTTTAGTGACAAGCTTTAAACCTCTATCGAAGAGTTCCTCAAAGAGCTCCTTCTTGATATAGCCTTTATCTCCGAACAAAAGTCCTGTCAGTCTTTTAGTTATAGTTGGCACAGGTATCAACGTTACCTTTGGTTAGAGTAAGTGATTGAATTTCTCCAATTTCGTTAATCACCAAGTGCAATTTAAAGCCAAAAAACCAACCATACGTGCTCTTACCAATTTCTGCTAAACCATCAAAAACTTTGTTCCTAGAGATCCTTTTCTTGTGGCAAATGGCAATCGTAGAAGTGTCAATGTAGGAAGTACCTGTCATTTTCGCTTGTTCGCAGAACCATTGAAGAAGTAATGCTAAATACCGTAAAACTCTCGGCTTTAAGGCAATAAATCTGTGATATGAAGGCATCTTTGAAAATTCTGATCTATAGAGTAACTTAAGGTAACAAAGATAAAAAGCCTTGAAGTTTTTACATGGCGATTGGTGGTATAACAGGATTATGGTTAGCATTTCTGAGTGCGCTATTTCTGGTACTCTGGTTGGTTTTTTGCCATTTGATAAGAACTTATTTGCAAAATTTTCATCTACTACACGACAAAAATCCTCGACGCAGCAGTAAAGTTCTGTAATATCTTTCTTCATGGGTAACCTCTTAAATTATTGTTAAAATACTTGAGTTTACCCTATTTCCCTCTTTATTAATTCTACTTTTATCTGTTTTCTAATCCATAACTGGGGTTTCCAAAGAGTAATTGGTCCTGGTTTTGGGTCGCTTTTTCTTGCTAAATGACCTCCAAGTTCACGAAACGGCTTCTTTTATAGTAGGGGCTATATTTGGACATGGTTTCCTGTGTATTTTAACATATAAAACTTTCCATTCTTCCTCAGCTAATAAGGCAGTACATGGTAATGTTGGGTTAGTTCTTGCAATTGATGTAATAAAGAAAATTCTCCAAGCAATAATGCTCATGACTGTTAAATACCTCATTAATCTTTCTGCTGTTCCAAGTCTACATTCCTCAACTTTGAGACCAGATTTTAAAATCTTATGCAATATCTCTATTTTCCATCTCAAACAATACCAACTAACTTTTTCAACAGCTTCTTCAAAAGTACTGACCGGAAAAAAGCATCCACTCTAGAGGACTTGCTTCGGGAGGAGAGTTTTTTTCAACAACATGAATTGCGTGAAGTTGTAGACTCTGTCGGTTTATATTTTATGTGACCTTCTTTACATTTTATATGGCCTTCATGTGATAAATTTTCCGAATCTAATTTCTAAAAACGCTGTCCTTTTTTGCTTGTTATCTCTAGCAGGGATTTCAACTTCTACTTTTCCAGCGCAAGGGAGGCCTTGGATAAATGACCATAATTTTTGCTTGTTCCTGGTATGCATGAATTTTTTATTTACATTTCTGTTGTGGCGAGCTCTTACTAAAATTGCTGAGTTAAGATTATGTGCAAGTTCAAAAAAATCATGCATATCTGCTTCTCTGTCACATACAGTTATAGCTTCGGTTTGGGCCAGATCTATAATATTATTTGTTTTCTTTAAACTTTCTAGCCATTTCATACTTTCTTTATCCTCAATATGAACGTTGTTACGATGGCTCTTTAGTCTTTTTTCTTCTTCAGAAATGAGTTGCCTCGAGTAAATCTTTTGATCCAGTATTCCCAGCTTCCGTACTAACAGCAAGGGCTGTATGCATTACTGCTCCTTTTCCAGCAATAGTTCCCAATCCGCTTATGGCTTGAGTATGAAATATAAGTTGTATCTTGAATCACAAGAATTCTTTTATGAGCTTTTGTTCTTTCAACTGTTTTATCAATGTGTGAAGCTAGAATATCGACTTCTTTTACGTTCTCATTTTGAAAAAAACGTTATGCTGCTTTTGCTTCTGACCAACTTCCGCATGCCTCATTAATTGAGCTTTCAGGTAAACTTATCAAACTATCAGCAATCTTTACTAATCGGTCAGTTAATCTTTTATCTCCAAGTACAGCATCTCCAAATTCATTTTTAGCCCATTCATTACTCTCGTTTGCCATTTTTATACCCTCAATATTTGCAAACTTTAATATTGTAATACTTTATTTATAAGTACATTTATATTTGTGGGTAATAGTAAGATTTGATATGCTGCCAACACTTATGTTCAAATTAAAAATGTCATTTATGATACTAGCCACTTCACGCTTTGAGTTTTTGTAAAATCCGCTGAGTGCTGCAATTATAGACTTAACCCTTGGACCAAATGTATCTGGCGTAACACCTTCTGGTAACTTGCTACTTTTTCTTTTTCTGCATCTCCAACAACGACCATGTTCCAATTACTACATAAGGCCTAATTTCCGGAAGATCAACTTTTTGGTGAACATAAGGTTTTTCGCATATTACAAGCTCTCCTCCGCATTCGCAAATATTAGGCAACTCTATTTTTACTACTTTATCCGCTTCCATTGTGGCATGAAAATTTCCTTTATGCCCAACCTGATCGCCAACATTCCTTTCGCTTTTTGGCTTGTCCTTTTTTATTTTGTATAGCTCTTTTGAGCTGGGCAGGGATGAGCTTTTTGAATTTAAACCGAGCCTTTCCTTTAATTCAGCGTTCTCTATCTTTAAAGCTTTATTTTCTGCTTTTAAGTTTTCTATCTCTGCTTTCAGTTTTTCTATTTTTTGCTGTAAATTTTTGCAAAGTTCTAAAAGGTTTACCACATTACCTCACTTTTGCTCTATGATTATCTTTTTAGATCACTTTGTCTACCTTATTCTACCACTCCGCTGAACGGATACAATTTACTAAACAGAAAAAAAGGCAAAAAAAACCCTAGGGTAGCTAGTTATTCACTATCCATTTTTTAAGTTGGCGTTTTTTAATGTTTTAAATAGCGCGTTTCAGCTTGTGTAGGTAAAAACCTAGAAATATTGTGAAGACATAAGGTGCACATAGTGCAAAAAATTAAAAATAAGACGCCAACTACGTTGTTTTCTTGCTGTTTAATCTGCACAGATGAAGATAACTGAATACCTTCAGTTTCATGATAAGGGGGCTGGCGAAGGGTGTCAAGCAAGTTTTTTCGTTTCTATTTCCAATAAAAGTTTGTTATATGGTTATGCAAGAAGTCTATTATAAATGAAATGAATGTGAAAAATATCTTGTTAGCACTTTTAGTACAAATGATATTCAGTTTGCCGCTATTTGCAGCTGATCCTGTTTTGCTCAACTGCATTAAAACTCCGGAAATATATGACCTTGATGCAAGGCCAAAAAATTTTAGCTCTTCAAACAATTTAAGAAGGAAACCTGGTTCTCCAAATAGTGCAATAGGGGAATTAATACACATAGTGGGTAGAATTACTGATATAAACTGCTTACCAATACAAAATGCTGTAGTTTCTATATGGCACGCGAATTCACGCGGCGTGAACCATTACGATAAGAATATAGAGGATGATCTGAATTTTGCTGGATCAGGAAGGTTTGTAGTGAATAATCTTGGCTATTATAATTTTATTACGATAGCACCTGGTAAAATTGGTGATAGAGCTCCACATATCAACTTTCTAGTTCAACATCCGGATTTTCCAGAATTCACAACGCAAATGTTTTTTGCTGACCATAATTGCGATAATTGCGCTGATCCTGTTCTTGAAGATTTTGTTAGTAATGGGCTTGCAAGCCTTCTCATAACACCATTTACTTACAGTGATCAGGTCATAAAAACCTATACGTTTAACATTACCTTGGGCGGATATAATAAGTTCTCTAATAAAAGATAAAAAACCTTGCATGTAAGGGAGTCCATAGTAAACTTAAGTGTTATTGTACTTAGGATGTATATGAAAAATATCTTACTGATGTTTTTGCTGTGTTTTATGTACAGTTTACAATTATTTGCAACGGAGATGCCAGCAATGAAAATAACAATTTCTAAAATTTCGCCCGATTTTAAAACAATAGTAACGGGTTTATTTGAGGACAACGAAACCGTAAATGATGGCGGAGTTTTGCAAGGAAAACAGATCATAGATAACATAAAGCAATTTAGCGATTTCAATGGAAGTTTTGGTGAATTTTTCTCTACTACTTTGCCAGAAGAAAAAAATATCATAGTTGTTGGACTTGGTAAGAAGGGTGAGTGGAATGAAAATAAAGAATTAAATATTGGTGGTAAAATATATTGTGAGCTAAGCAGATTAAAAATTAAAAAAGCAGCGGTTTTAATCGAAGGTAGTGCAGCAAATGTTGCATATGGTGCGTTTCTGCGTAGTTTTAAATTTGATAAGTATAAAACTAAAAAGGATGAGAAAATTACAGAGGTAGAGGAGATTACCGTATTAGTAAAAGATGAACAATTAAGTAATGCTGAAAGATCATTTGAGCACTTAAGGCAAGAAGGTGAGAGTATATTCCTTGCGCGCTCTTTTATAACAGAGCCTCCTAACATTCTATATCCAGAATCCTATGCTGATCATATAAAAAAAGAACTTACTAAGCTTGGCCTTGAAATCGAGGTGCTTGATAAAAAGCAGATGGAAGAGAAAAAAATGGGAGCCTTGCTTGGAGTTGCACAAGGAAGTAGTAAAGAACCAAAATTAGTAGTGATAAAATGGAATGGAGCTTCTAAAGAACAAAAGCCTATAGCTTTTGTTGGTAAAGGTATAACGTTTGACACTGGTGGAGTATCACTCAAACCTTCACGTGGTATGGAGTCAATGAAATATGACATGGCAGGCTCTGCTACTGTGGTTGGGGTGATGCATGCTTTAGCAGGACGAAAAGCAAAAGTAAATGCGATCGGTGTGGTCGCACTTGCAGAAAATGCAGTGGGTGGTAATGCTCAAAGACCAAGTGATGTAGTAACTTCAATGTCTGGACAAACAATAGAAGTGTTGAACACCGATGCAGAAGGAAGGCTCATACTTGCAGATGCTTTATGGTATACGCAAGATAGATTCTCACCAAAATTTATGATTGATCTTGCAACTTTAACTGGTGCTATAGTGGTTGCACTTGGAAATAACGAATATGCTGGTCTTTTTTCAAATAATGATGAATTAGCAAACCGTCTGATTGATGCAGGAAATGAAGTAAATGAGAAGTTATGGCGTTTTCCTATGAATGAAACTTATGACAAAATTATTGATTCACCGATTGCTGATGTTCAAAACATCGCTCCTGCAGGCTCTGGTGGAGATAGCATAATGGCTGCACAGTTTTTACAGCGTTTTGTGAATGAAACTTGCTGGGCACATTTAGATATCGCAGGCACTGCTTGGCACGAGAAAGGTACTGACATTTGTCCAAGAGGAGCAGTAGGTTTTGGTGTAAGGTTACTTAATAAGTTGGTTGAGAAGTACTACGAAGCCAATGATTAAAGGTCTTTATACTGGATTTATGGCTTAGCTACATGAACGTTTATTTTCGAGGCGCAGCAAATGAAAGTAGCTGATACATATTTCTTTTTTTCTGGATTCCAGTGTCAGCTACTTTCATGACACCCTGACAACCGTCATCCCGCTACTTGTTAGCGGCTGAGATACCGCGAATGAATCGCGGTATGACGGTTCGTGGCGGCGTGACGATAAGCTCGTCATCCCGCTGCTTGTTAGCGGGATCTAGAGATACCGCGGCGGTATGACGTAGGACTGCTGTCATCCCAGTGCTCCTTTTTTTGTCATCCAAGTAGCCTCCTATGGTGTCATCCCAGTGCCCAGACACTGGGATCCAGTTGAGCTATTTCAACAAAAATACTGCATTTTGAGATGAACGTTTATTTTCACCAGATTATTTACAAGTATAACAATTAAAGTCTGGATTCCAGTGTCAAGCACTGGAATGACACCGTCTTGGATGGAAACCAGTGTTGGCTACTCGGATGACATCATAGGGGCGCTGGGATGACACCCTGACAATCGTCATCCCGCTGCTTGTTAGCGGCTAAGAGATACCGCGGCGGCATGACGTAGGGAAACCGTTTTTTGGGTTAGCTATAACAGTAGTCAGGAAACAATAGCTTAAAAAGAGACTTAGTGTTAAATTTCTAATAGATTACTTATAAAAATAAATCTTATGGAAAGCAGAGCTAAGGCTTGGTTCATTTGGCTGATTAGTAACTTGGTTGTTATATTCAGCAACATGCAGATAATTTATACCTTTATAAGTGTAAATCTCGAAAAGGAACTTGGACTTACAATCGCGCAAGTTGCACTGGCTAATTCAGCATATACTTGGACTTTCGCCATCTTACAATTTTTTAGTGGAGCAACGTTTAATGTTTTTTCCAGTAAAAAAATTTATTTTTTCTCGTTATCAACTATGATCTTGGGGTTTTTTGTCCTTATTAATAGTGACAATTTCTCCCATTTGATTTTGTCTCAAGTGTTGATTGCAACTGGAGCATCATTTGGTTTTATTGGTGCTGCTCACACAAGTAGCATATGTTTTTCCGCTGCCCAATTTGGACTAATGTTTTCACTAGTGCAGACAATTTCAAGCCTTTCTGCTTTGGTAATTCAAATACTGTTCTCTAACTTGCTTGCCGAAGATGCATATTGGAAAAATCTGATTGTATGCATAATACTATTTGGTGTGTTGATATTTGTACTTACGCTTTTTTGTCCAAACACACTTCCAGAAAGCAGCTCAGAAAAGCGCACAATAAAAAGCTCTATGAAGACAGTAATGTGCTCTATATTAACAGTGCTAAAATTAAGAGATATCTGGATAACTTCAGTGGTGGGTGCTATTACTTTTGGAACATTTTTAGCACTTAATACCTTGTGGGCTCCAAGGTTACTGGGCAACTCAGAACTCAATGCAATGGAGTCAGGTATAGCAACTGCAATACTATGGCTTGGTCTTGCAGTTGGTGCTCCAATTGCAGATCGAATCTCAAACTTATTTAAAAATAGGAAACATGTAATTTCTGCTTTTGCTTTATTGCAAGGCGTCTCAATTATTATTTTACTATACAGCCATTTAACAGTCCACGTTGTGTACTTTTGTATGTTAATGTTCGGGTTTTTTGCGGGAGGACATATGCTTAATTTTACTGTCGGCAGCGAGATTGTGAAACGAAAATACATCAGCACATCATCATCCATTATCAATGGATTTATGTTTATTGGCAGTGGAGTTATAGTGTCAATGTTAGCACTTTTTACAGATCATAAAATGGCACTTTTTGCAATATTGATAGTTGCCGGTATTTTAAATTATGCAACAAAAGAGACATACTCTAAAAAATAAAGTAGCTGAATCTCGAGTCGATTGCTATATTATATTTACGTATTGTAATATTTATCAATAATGGATCACGTTACAACAAAAGACACAACAGTAACTAAGGCAACGATAGCTGGAGATATAAACCAAGAAATAGGATTATCAAAGGAAGACTCTGTTTCGATAATAGATGATATATTGGACGAAATAAAGACAAGCTTGGTAAAGGATGGAATAGTAAAAATATCGTCATTTGGAACATTCTTGGTTAAGAAAAAGAAGGAAAGACCAGGAAATATACCAAATACATCGGAGAAAGTGATGATTCAGGCAAGAAATTCAGTTTCTTTTAGGCCTTCAAAAATTATAAAAAAATCAATCAATAATTAATGAACAAGGAAAAATTATTTTATACGATTGGGGAAGTAGCTGAAGAGCTACATTTGGAACAGCATGTTTTGAGATTTTGGGAAGGTCAATTTCATCAAATTAAGCCTGCAAAGCGTAAAGGAAGAAGGCTATATGATCGCAAGTGTATAGAGGCCATAAAGAAAGTAAAATACATGCTATATGATAAAGGATATACAATAAAAGGAGTGCAAAAAGAATTTGGTAATGATATAAAAGTCACAAAGAATTTGTTGCAAGAACTCACCGATTTGAGGGACTATTTAACTAGTAAAATAAATAACGAGGAAAATAACAAGCAGGCGTGAAACACTACGTCTCGCTAAAATTTTGGAGTTTTGTGAGAGTTTAAAATGTGGCATATAGCCTCATTTCTTATGTTATTAGCAATATTAATAGGCTGTGGCCTGCAAAAACCTGCACCTGTGCTGCTTAAAGGCGAAGAATTTTACGGAAAAAGAGATCTGGAATATACAAGAGAGTACCATTTAATTAGGGAGCCTTCAGTGCAAAAAGAAAGTAGAAAAGCCATCATAAATAGGATATACAAAGATAACAATAATACACAAAATGTGGGGGTAAATTGTAAATTTGTAATGCCAGTTAAAGGTTCAGCTACCTCTTCTGATGAAATGTGTAAGGATGGCATAAAAATTGCTGCTCAAAATGGAACGAACGTAGTTTCCTCTGCACCAGGCAAAGTGATATATGTAGGCAAAGGGCTGAGATGGTATGGGAATTTAATTATAGTGGAACACAAAGATAATTACATGACTGTGTACTCCTATTTAAAAAACATACATGTTGAAATTGGCGATAAAGTAAAGCAAGGTCAAGTAATTGGATCTGCAGGTAAATCAAGCACACAAGATAAAGATCCACAGATGTGTTTCACAATACGACATAATGGCCAAGCGGTTGATCCTTTGATGCATATGAACTGTAATTGAATTTGGATTTATATGAAATATGATTTTAAAAGTGTTGAAAAATTTTATCAAGATAAATGGGATTTTTCTGTAAGCAAGAGTGGTAAACAAGAAAAGTGTTACATGTTGGAAATGTTTCCATATCCATCTGGTAAAATTCATATGGGACACTTACGTAACTATGCAATAGGGGATGTGATAGCGCGTTACAAGAGAGCTAATGGATTTGAGGTTTTGCATCCAATTGGCTGGGATGCGTTTGGATTACCAGCTGAGAATGCAGCAAGGGATAACAATATTAGCCCCGAAACATGGACAAAAGAGAATATAGATAATATGCGTACACAGTTGAAATCTATAGGTCTTTCTTATAATTGGGAGCGTGAACTCTCCACATGTGAGCCTGATTATTACAAACACGAACAAAAATTTTTCCTGGATTTTTTAAAGCATGGGCTTGCCTATCGAAAAGAATCATGGGTTAACTGGGATCCAGTGGACCAAACAGTGCTTGCAAATGAACAGGTGGTTGATGGAAAAGGATGGCGATCAGGTGCAGTTGTTGAAAAACGTAAGTTGTCCCAATGGTTTTTAAAGATTACTGATTTCGCTGAAGATTTACTCAAGTGCCTGCAAAGTTTGAAAAATTGGCCAGAAAAAGTCAAAACAATGCAGGAGCGTTGGATAGGAAAATCTGAAGGAGCAACTATAGAGTTTGAAGTAGTTGGCCTGAATAAGAAATTAAAAGTTTTTACAACTTATCCTCATACTTTGTTTGGGGCTTCTTTTTGTGCAGTGGCAGCAGAGCATCCTATTGTGCAGGATTTAAAGAATGGTTCTTCTGTTGTCATCCCAGTGCTTGACACTGGGATCCAGGAAATAAAATCAAAAAGAGAGAACGATGAAAAAATAGGAGTTTACACCGGATTAAACGTCAAACATCCATTTCTTGATAAGGAATTGCCGCTTTACATAGCGAATTTTGTGTTGATGGAATATGGGGAAGGCGCGATTTTTGGTTGCCCTGCACATGATCAGCGTGACTTTGAATTTGCACAGAAATATAATTTGCCGATAATTCCCGTTATTTCTTCAGCCCACTTAGGTGTCATTCCAGCGCGTGACCAGAATTCTTACAATGGATCCCAGTGTCAAGCTACTCAGATGACAAAGGAGGCGTATACTGGAGACGGGACAATGTTTAACTCCGAATTCTTAAACGGATTAATGGTGAGTGAAGCAAAGGAAGCCATAGTTAAAAAATTTGAAGAAAAAAAAATAGGCAAAAAAACAATAAACTATCGTTTGCACGATTGGGGAGTTTCAAGGCAGCGTTATTGGGGATGCCCTATACCTATCATATATTGCAAAGATTGCGGAACTGTTCCAGTGCCAGAAAAAGACCTTCCTGTAGTTCTACCAATAGATGTAGAATTTACAAGTGGTGGCAATCCGCTGGATAAGCACCCAACTTGGAAATTTGTTGATTGTCCAAAGTGCGGAAAGCAAGCAGAGCGTGAAACTGATACATTCGACACCTTTTTTGAATCTTCCTGGTATTTTGCTGCATTCTGTAGTGAAGATAAATCAATAGACAAAGATGCATGTAATCGTTTTATGCCTGTTGATTATTATATAGGTGGGATAGAACATGCAATTCTGCATTTGCTTTATTCAAGATTTTTCTGCCGTGCTTTAACCAAATGTGGCTATTTTGATATTAAAGAGCCTTTCTCTACTTTAATCACTCAAGGAATGGTCTGCCATGCAACTTATAAAGACGAAAATGGTAAGTGGCTATTTCCCGCAGAAGCAAAAGAATTAATAGCGCGAGGTGCAAAAGTTCAAGTGGGCAAAGTTGAAAAAATGAGCAAATCGAAAAAGAATACAGTTGACCCAAACTTTATCATAGAAAAGTATGGTGCTGATACTGCTCGCTTGTTTGTGTTGTCCGACACTCCTCCGGAGAAAGATATGGAATGGTCCGATGATGGCGTGGAAGGTTGTTCTCGTTATGTAAATAAATTGTGGCGTATGGTCATGCAGCTAAGACCTGTAAATATACACTATGATAATGAAAATGTTACGGGTGGACTTCTAGAGTACAGAAAAAAAATTCATAAACTCTTACACGGACTTACAGATGACTTGGAAAACTGCAGATTAAACTGTGTAGTGGCAAAATTTCGTGAGATGACGAATTTAATAGCTGAAATAGACGTAAAAACTGGAAAATCTCTTATTGATGAAGGTATATGTATATTAATCAGAGTAATCGAACCATTCATACCACATCTAGCTGAAAGCCTATGGCAAGAAATAGGAGGTCAACCTTGGCCAAAAGCTGATGAATCATTATTAGTTGACGATACGGTAACTATAGCAGTGCAAATCAATGGAAAATTACGTACAACAATCAAGGTGGCAATTAACTTACCTCAAGAAGAATTGAAGAAAATAGCGATAGACTCTGTGTCCAGTAAGATCGATAAAAGCAAAGTTCGCACTGTATATGCTGTACCAAATAAGATAGTAAATATAGTTATATAAAAGACCTGAGTAGTACGTTTTATATAATCTGATTTTATGGCTATACTTTTTTTGACATGTAGTTATATCTTTTTTAATATAAAGGATATATACTTATGCATTATATATTTTTTTGTATGAGGAGTTATATGAAAATAAAGAGATTGTGCGTTTTGGCTGTGTTGCTTACTTCATCTCTAGCAGGTGCAGCTAGTAATAGTGCAAGTAAGTCAGAAGATAAGTACTATGCAGGTTTAAACTTTGGTGCTGGTTGGGGTGGTGGCTTTAAAATGAAACCTGGTGTTGTTCTTGGTTACCATTATGACCAAAACTCTAAATTTGAACTTGAGGTTCTCAGTAATATTAAGTCATTAAAGAGCATAGGAGCTAGCTTATTGGCAAACTACCGCTTCTATCCTGACCTTGATATTGATCCCGTTAAACTATATGTCAGCGGAGGTTTAGGAGGATATCTCCAAATAACACCTTTTGGCTTTGGTGTTAGTGATACAGTTGATGGTGATGGCGATAGTTCACAAGAAGAAAAAGAAAAGGAAGAAGAAACACAAGGTGCTCCAGAATCAGGTGGTGAAGCTGCTGGTTCATCTGTAGTAGATAAAATACTGAGTTCTATTTCCTATAAACTAAAGTTAGGTGTTGATTATGAAATTACTCCGCAGATAATTGGTGCAGTTGGTATGACCATGGGTGGGCAACTAAGTGGTATAAAAGCAAAACAAATACCAGATGCAACTCTAGAGATAGGGGTACGTTATAATTTTTAATGCTGCTACTTAGTTCATAAAGGTAGAGACGATGTTGAGGATGAAATAAACAGCATTAAAAAAAATCCGAAAACGTATTTTCGAATATGGTTTTGAACGCTAGCTATAGATTAGAAAAATAACAAGAAAAAGGGTAAACATACTGTAATTGCTGTTGAATGATAGAGTCCATTATTTTAGCACGAAGTAACGAATTCAGTAGAATAAATTCTTCAAAAATAATTTAAACTTTTATTAGTAGGAGCAGTCTCATGGAATATTATAGCGATCTCACTAAAAGAAACTTTTATAAGTATCGTTGATGAGAAAGGAAAAATTGTTAAGGAAGAAGTTGTTGCAAGAGAAAGTAAGGCAATAGCTGAATTTTTTCTTGGTCAAGGCAAAAATGACCTTACCCAGAAAAAGTGGAGAGAAAGTGTGGAATGTTTTTTACAAAAAGAATGATGCATCAAATTGTTCTGGAATGCAATAGTTAATAGTGACGTTGTTTGTTATAAAAAATTTCTATGTATTCAAATATTGCAGTTCTAGTGTGTTGAGCAGAGTGTTGTGAAGTATCAATAAGTATTTCTCTTTTCAATGAGCTAAAGAAGCTTTCTGCAACAGAATTGTCGTAACAACAGCCTTTATTACTCATCTATATTCTTTACAGCTAAGAGATATTGATACCCTTGCGCAGTATATTGTGAACCTTGGTCACTGTGCAGCAGTAGATTTTTAACAGGTTTACGCCTATTAATGGCCATTAATAAAGAGTTCATAACCAATTGTTTATTTATTGCACTACTCATTAACTACCATACGTGAGAATTATTGCTGCCAAATATAGCCATCCCTACCCCTACAACAACATTGCAAGCATTGATTTTTCTCCATATGAAAAGAGTCTGGAAGCTCTTTTACTCTAAACACAATGTTTACATCCTCAAAATTAATCTCAATTCGCTTAACTAACGTTCTAATAATATCACGTTTAGTTAGCCAGTCTGCATTATTAAGACTTGAGTTAATACTAGAGGAAAACCCCTCTAAATTTGTTACTACTAGAGTTAACTCTTGTGTGAGTTTTTTCTGATCAAATATCTTTTTCTTTTGTTCTTCAACCATTTTTAAGTTTTGTTTCATTGCTTTAATTCTTGGCTCAAATTCTTCTTGATCAATATATTCTTGAGCATAACTATCAATTAACCTTGCAATACCTCGTTTTAACTTATCTTCTTGTATTTCAAGCAAAGCACTTTTTTGATCTAGTGGTGATTTTTTAAGTTCTGAAAGTCTACGTTTATACTCCTCTAATATTCTATTTGGATTTTTTAATAGATGTTTTACCTCTTCCCACACAGCCATGTCTAATGTATCTGTACGAATTAATTTGTTGTTACACATTTTATTACCGCCAAAACGGTATGAATCCGTGCCAACACAACGATAATATACCTGATTATTAGTTTTTTCCCCCTCCTTATTCCTTGCAGTGCTAGTACCATAATATGCATAATTGCAAAGCTTACATACTACTAAACCTTGCAATAAATGTCTTGCTCCTCTTTGTCTTGTTCTTGCTATTTTTCTATTCTCAGCTAATTGTTCTTGAACGATTTCAAATAAATCTTCGCTTACTATACTAGGTACTTTAATATAAATCCAATCCTCTTTTGGAACAGGATAAGTAGAATAATTATCTTTTGGATGCTCGCAGGAGTTTTTTTTCGGTCTTATATGTTTTAGTTTGACACCAAACCTTGTTTTACCAAAAGCTGCTTGTCCTTTATAAGCAGAGTTTTTTAACATACTCAAAACTACAGCCCTATCCCAATACTCTTTTCCAGTTCTCGTCATAATGGACATAGCACTTAGCCTACGACATACTTCTCCTATACTGGCTCTTTCTCTTCCTACCCAAGAAAATACTTTACGAACAACTTCAGCTTCTTCTTCATAAATCTCAAATAAGGCCTGTCCTGTTTCTGTATTTTTGTTTATATAACGATAGCCATAAGGAGCAGCACTCATTACACTTATACAACCCTTATTTGCTGCATAAATCTTTCCTCGACGACTTCGTTCCATGATTTTTGCACGTTCGTATTCTGCTATCATACCTTGCATTTGTAATAGTAATTGAGATTCTGGATTATCGCTAATTTGATGATTTAAAAAAATGACTTCCACTCCTAATTTCTTAAACTCTTCAAGTAATATCATCTGATATGCATACTTACGAGATAAACGATCAGGAGAATGAATATAAACCTTATCAATGTTACCTTCTGCTATTTTATCACGTAATTTTTCCAAACCAGGACGGATTATGTTAGAACCACTATAACCATTATCAATAAATTTATATTCATTTAATAATTTATGTCCATCCATACTAATTTGATTCTCTATAGTAGCAATTTGGCTTGCTATTGTATCTTCTTGTGCTTGCTTCCCTGAAGAAACTCTTGCATATAAACTAACTGTTACCATTTTACCGTCCTCAAATCTACTTTCTTATATTCAGAGTTTTCTTCCTTTTTGCTCGCTTTTATTGGTTTACTTAACACTAATTTTTCATATGCATCTAATAGATACAACTCTGCTAATCGATTTACTTCATAACTACAACTAATACGAACTATTAATTTCTTGTTGCCCATGAGCTCTACCATATATTATCCATCGAGACATATGGTTATTTGATCATTAGCTCTATAAATAAATTCAACTCTCCGTTCTTTTTGTAGAAGCTTTCGGGAAATAGTCTTCTCAAGTTTCAGGTTTATTGCAATATTGTTGGCGGAGTCCCTCCTTGGTTTTGATGTAAGTAATCCCATACTTTATTTGGTTGATCAACAATAAAGTTTTGATCTAGTATATTGGGAGCTACAGCTCTATTATCTGTTTGTTGTTTTTTAATTTTAAACTTTCTTCTCAGTATAGCCCTGATGTCATTTTTCTGCATAATACTTTGCACCGTTTTCAAATTGCAACTTTTACCCAAAGCCTTCAATTCAGCATGAATTTTAGGAGCTCCATATCTACATTTAGAAACTTGATATATTTTTTGAATAGCTGCGAGTAGCTCTTTATTTGCTGATTCTCTACTGCTTATTTTTCTTGTGGTCCACTTATAGTAGCCACTAGCAGAAAATCCTACATAATTCCTGTACTTTATAGCAGTTACTATATAAAAAAATATTTTACTCTTTTTGACTGGCCAGGGCTTTTTTTTAAATGTCTCTTTCCCTTGTTACTCTTGCTTTGTAAATCAAACCTCTCTTTGTCGTAAGGAGCCATGTTACCTCTACCTGGAAATGCATCTGCTGCCGACTTTTTTTCGTTGTGTTTCTTTATCCATTTTCCTAATAAACTACCCTTTATTCCTAAATCTCTTGCTATTTTTGTAATTGTTTGACCTGCCTTTCTTTACCCCAGTTATGGATTAACCAACACAGTAAGGCTTAGAAATAGAAGGCTTTTTTGACTGCATGGAATATGAAATTAATGTAGAAAAAATATGTACCAGAAAATTTATTGGCGATCTGTGCCGTGTATGTTCAAGCTCAAATTTATTTTTTAAACAACCAAAGACTGTCTCAATAATCGACCTTTTTCTCAATAAAGCCTTCTCTTTTAGTGAGATTAGTGCGTTTTTCATGCCTTTTTTCACTTTAGTGACAAGCTTTAAACCTCTATCGAAGAGTTCCTCAAAGAGCTCCTTCTTGATATAGCCTTTATCTCCGAACAAAAGTCCTGTCAGTCTTTTAGTTATAGTTGGCACAGGTATCAACGTTACCTTTGGTTAGAGTAAGTGATTGAATTTCTCCAATTTCGTTAATCACCAAGTGCAATTTAAAGCCAAAAAACCAACCATACGTGCTCTTACCAATTTCTGCTAAACCATCAAAAACTTTGTTCCTAGAGATCCTTTTCTTGTGGCAAATGGCAATCGTAGAAGTGTCAATGTAGGAAGTACCTGTCATTTTCGCTTGTTCGCAGAACCATTGAAGAAGTAATGCTAAATACCGTAAAACTCTCGGCTTTAAGGCAATAAATCTGTGATATGAAGGCATCTTTGAAAATTCTGATCTATAGAGTAACTTAAGGTAACAAAGATAAAAAGCCTTGAAGTTTTTACATGGCGATTGGTGGTATAACAGGATTATGGTTAGCATTTCTGAGTGCGCTATTTCTGGTACTCTGGTTGGTTTTTTGCCATTTGATAAGAACTTATTTGCAAAATTTTCATCTACTACACGACAAAAATCCTCGACGCAGCAGTAAAGTTCTGTAATATCTTTCTTCATGGGTAACCTCTTAAATTATTGTTAAAATACTTGAGTTTACCCTATTTCCCTCTTTATTAATTCTACTTTTATCTGTTTTCTAATCCATAACTGGGGTTTCTTTGTTCATTTGCCAGTTTAACAGCTTCCAATTTGAATTCTGCTGTATATTCTCTTACCATTTCTAATCCTCCAAAATTTTATTTTACCCAAAAAAACTCTTTTCTTTCTCTCCACTTTTTCTGGGTAAGGTCAGAAATTTAATGATCCAGGATATACTCCTTTGTTAAGGGAGATTGAGCATTTTCGAATATTTCTTGAGTGCTTCCAGACTCAACAATTCTGCCATTATGAAAGAAAATTACACTATCAGATAACTTTTTAGCTTGCTTCATTGAATGAGTCACCATAATTATAGTAAATCTTAATTTCAGCTCTTGTATAAGATTTTCGATTGCATTGGTTGCCATTGGATCAAGAGCAGAGCACGGTTCATCCATTAATAAAATAGTTGGCTTCACTGCAATTGCGCGAGCGATGCATAGCCTCTGTTGTTGGCCACCGGATAAATTGAGTGCGCTATCTTGCAATCTGTCCTTCAATTCTTCCCATAAACCAACCTTGGTTAAACTATTTTCCACCATCTCATTCAATTTTTGCTTATCCTTCGCCATACCATGCAATTTTGGCCCATAAGCAACATTATCATATATTGATTTTGGAAAAGGATTTGGCTTTTGAAATACCATACCAACTTTTGCTCTAAGTAGTACAACATCCATATCGCGTGAATATATATCACCCAGCCCATCGATATCTAATTCACCAACAGTTTTGCAACCTGGTACATAGTCATTCATACGATTAAAACAACGCAAAAATGTTGATTTACCGCACCCGGATGGTCCGATAAAAGTAGTAACTTTTCTTTTATAAATATTCAAATTTATATCGAATAAAACTTGCTTAGAGCCGTACCAGAGATTTAAATCTTTAACAGAGGCACGTGTATTGCTCATATCACATCCTGCATTGAATAGAGCCCCGGAATTTCTCTTTTATTTTCGTATAGCCATACTGCTGCTTGAACAGCTCCTCTAGCAAATGTTGTGCGATCAATTGCTTTGTGGTTTAGTTCTATCCGTTCATCAGAATTAACAAACATCACGCTGTGATCTCCTATTACTCCACCTCCACGAGATACTGCAAAACCTATTCCCCCCTTTTTCCTTATGTTTGAACCACTATGTAAATATTGATTGGACTGAAAATCCACTTTTGAAGCGTTAGCAATTGTTTTGCCAAGTTCTATAGCTGTTCCAGATGGTGAATCCTTTTTTAAGTTATGATGCATTTCCCAAATCTCAACGTCATATTCATTACCTAAAAGCTCAGCAGCTTTTTTTACCAATTTCAGCAACACATTAACCCCAACACTCATATTTGCTGACCATAATATTGGAACTTCAGCAGCATATTCTTTCAAATCGACACCTTCTATTCCAGTTGTGCCACTAACCAGCGGTGTTTTAAATTTTACAGCTGCTTTAAGGCAGTCTAACATACATTCTTTAGTTGTAAAATCTATTACAACGTCAGATGACTCAAATATGCCACTAATAGAACTTGTAACTTTAATTCCTAGATTGGCTATAATTGGTCCAATATCTGAATCTATGTACTTACTGCCTGAACGGGCAACAGCACCTGCTATTTCCACTTTGGTATTTGTAATTAATTCATTGAGTATTTTTTTGCCCATTCTGCCTAAGCAGCCTATTACTCCAACTCTGATTTTCATAAAGCTTTTTACGTTTATTAAGAATGTTAGGCCTTTTTTTAAGCTCTGTCACTTCTGATCTATATTCTATAGCTGTACGAACACTGCAATTTCAGATCCCAGTGCCTTGACCACAACTATTGCAATATGGTACATAGTGAACGATGTCATTCCAGTCTGGAATCTAGCCTTTCTGCAATCTCATCGAAAACGTTGTAACCACTTTCTATGCTAATTTGCTTGCTTACAAGCAAACTTTTCTGGATCCCAGTGTCTGGGCACTGGGATCTAGTGGGCTCAAACTACAATGTTTGTACAGCTGTGATCTATATTCTATAGCTGAATAATTTAACAATTCAAAATGAATACATATCCTATTGAGCTCTATATTACATACCAGGTTGCTTTGCCTTTTCCATGCTGAGTGATGTGATTACTCTTTACGAGATTAGATACGTGCTTCTTTAAGGTATTGCAGTTTGCTTTAGTAATATTTTCCAAATCCTTAATTGTAAGACGTCCATGTTTGCTGAGTAGTGCTAATACTTTAGCAGAAAGTGGTGGTAAATAGAGATTTAACACTTTTTCATGTGACACCTTTTGTTCAAGATGAAATTTTTGCTTTTGTAGTGACCTTAAAAAGAATATAAGCCATGGATTAAAATCATAGCTGCTCGTCTTCAAGGATTGTTGAGTACGACGCAAAGCTAAGTAGTAACTCTCCTTATTACTTTCAAGGGAACTGTAAGGTACATAGATATACCCTAACTTTAGTAACAAGAAAGTTGTGAGAATGCGTGATAATCTGCCATTTCCATCCTGGAAGGGATGAATAGCTAAAAAAGTAACTATAAAAATGCCAATAATTAATAGAGGGTGTAACGATTTCACCTCTAATTGCTGGCTAGTCCAATAAATAAGTTCTTGCATTTGTGTTGCTGTCTCAAATGGAGAGGCTGTTTCAAAAACTATGCCCAAGCTTTTTCCAGATTCATCAAACGCTTCAACATGATTGGGGAATTTTTTATATTCTCCCATGTGCCTTTGATCTTTATATGAAAATTGTAAAAGCCAGATGTGAAACTGTTTTATAGTGTTTTCTGTAAATGGCATCTTGTTAAAGTTTTGAAATACTTCTTCACACACATACGCATATCCGGCTATTTCTCGTTCATCTAGAGAACGAAATGAGCGTGTATCAAGTTTGGATAGTAATTGCTCAACTTCACGGTCTGATAATCTTGCCCCTTCAATACGAGTAGAAGAACCAATACTTTCAATTGTTGCAATTTTCTTGAGCATTTGTAAACGTTCTGGAGCTAAATTACCAAACAATTGCCATGCTCCTTTAAATTCATCAATTTCAGCAACTAATTTTAACATTTCAGGTGTTATTACAATTTTTGAAATGTCAAACATATCTGTATTTTTATCTAGTTATATTCAATTATATTCGAAAATATCCTATTAGCAAAGAATACTTGTGAGACACACACTAAAGAATGAATTTTGGTAGGCATAAAAGCAGCTATTTTATGTTAAAATACAACATTTTGATGAAATTATAAGAAAGGCTGGATCCGAGTAGTCAGCTACCCGTCAGTGCATGTTGAAAAATCATTTTATGATCTAAATCAGTTTTTTTACAGGTAACTTCTAAGCTTATCAATTTTTCCAAGATCTTCTTAAGTTCTGAAAGTTGCAAACTTTTCAAATGAGATTTAAAACTCTGCAATTGTTTAAAAAACAATGGAGGGCTTAGCTGATCAATCGCAGTCTGCTCACTCATTCCACCTTGCACTGACAGCAAAACGTTTTCAAGGCGTAGGAAATAATTTGATATAATGCGAATTAGTGCTATCGGTGAAAAATTTTCTTGCGATATCAATGCATCAGAAATTCTAATGAAACGCGACATATCTTTACTTGCTATGGCAGAGCATAGATCATCAAGTGTAGCATAGTCGTTGCCGGAAGTTGAAAAGCATAATTCTATATCAGTAAGTTTTAGGTCTTTTCTCTCCCCTAAGTATAAAACTAACTTCTCAAGTTCTGAACATATAGGCAGCTTGCTATGATTAAAGTAAGATTGCAAATGGTAGATTATCTCATTTGTGCATTTTATATCATTTTGTTTTAAGTAACTTGATATAATGTCATAAAGATTGCTGTTGCTGTCCTTATAGCAAGCAATCACACCAAAAATTTTTGAACTCTCCATATAACTTTTAGTCGCAGAATTATATGGAAGATCATTTGCTACCATCATTACATAATGACCACTTGCGTTATAATCCAATACATTTTTTAACTCCTTGGATATACCTCCACTCACATTTATCAGCTTAATTAATTTTTTGCTGGTAAACATCGAAACGTTTGCCAATTCAGAAAACAGTAAACTGGGTGACTTATGCACTATTGCAAAATCCATCACCTGAACTGAATACTCACCCAAATTAGCAATTATTTCTTGTATATAAAAATCAACCCTACTGTTATCACTTCCATGAATTAACACACCACGTAAAGCATCAGGTTTCTCTAGGAATTTTTTAACTTTGGATGGTGTGACCCTCATGCTATCTATATGATATCATTCTCATTTGACTGTACATGAGTATCCAAAGACTCTGAGTCTCCTTGTGCAATATTATGCACATCACCTGCTACATCATCTGACTCTTCTGTTTTTCCTGTAATATAATTATAAAATTTTTTCACAGGTTGAGATATATATTTGGAAAAAAATCCTTCTTCGCTCATATTGCTTACTCCATAAAATTAACAACTTATCATTAGCATATAAATAATAGTATAGCAAAAACTATTTTGTGCTAAGATAGTGATGTTTTATAATGAGTATATTACAAAATTATTAACATTCGAGATCAAAATTAAGCCAACCTGCTTAATACTAGCCTTATAAAATAAGCGATAATTAAATATACCGCTGCAACAAGTATAATTGCAGGTCCAGTTAACAAATCAAAACTTGCAGATAACATGAGACCTGATATCCCAGAGATCACAGAAAAAACTGTTGCAACAATAATCATCTGCATTGGAGTTTTCGAAATGAGCCTTGCAGATGCTGCTGGTATTAGCAAAAATGCAGCAATGAGTAATATTCCTATTAGTTGGGCAGCAATTGCTATAAATATAGCAAGAGTGATTAAAAATTCTAGTCTAACAAAGGTAACATTAATTTTTTCAACTACTGCTAAATCTTGATTAATTGAAATCATTAACCAATAACGCCATCTAAATATTAATATCAAAGTAACTACTGCAGAGGTTAAAAAAATCAATACTATATCACTTTGATCGAGCGTTAATATATCACCAAACAGTGAGCTAATAATACTATTATTGCCAGATGGAAGAAAAGACATAAGTATTAAACTCGATGATAAAACTACATTGGTAACAATGTTCAATATCGTATCAGCAGAATATAATCTGTTAAAATTAAGAGAAAGTAGTATAGCAAATGTAATTGCAATGAGCATTATGCTAAGCGATGGGCTAATCTTAAAGATTAAAGCAAGTGCAACACCAAGCAACGAAGAATGGGACAAACTATCACCAAGATAAGATAACCTTTGCCATATCATAAACGATCCTAAAGCGCCTGTTACTAGGCTAATTACAACTACTGCAACTAGACTATTGATGAAAAAGTCCTGGGTAAGCATGCTATATGGCTATTAGATAACTGACAACAAATCTATCTTCGGATATTAAAACGTTATGGGTTCTGCATGCAGAACCTGTTGTCATAAATTCAAAATTTAAACCTTTTTGTTCCATAAGATAGGACTTCACTGAAGAACTTGGTATATTGCGTGTTTTACCAGTACCTATTAACAAAATTTCTATTTCCTCTGTTAAAAAAGATTTAAAATGTTCCTTGCTATTTATATCACTTTCTTTCAATTTAATCACCTTTTCAGGAAAAATTATAATTGAGCCGCAATATTCTCTATTATTCACCAAAAATTTTCCTTCCCTGTAACCATTTATAAGATTTTTATTCTCGGAAATTAAGGGCATAAGTCAAACTATTAATTGAGTGTCACATACCCACCATTCTGGTTGCTTTTTTCCGATATTAACTGCAGCAGCTTTTGCATTTTCCTCACTATCGAATATTCCAAAACATGATACACCACTGCCTGACATGCGAGAAAGTATAGAGCCTTCTTGTGACTCAAGTGTTGATATCACATCCTTAATTTCAGGTACAAAGCTTATTGCTATTTCTTGAAGATCGTTTCTCGTCTCTTTAAGAAGCTTCAACAAATCCTTTTCAGCGTCATCGCTCCATTTAATTGGCTCAGAAAATTTTCCTTCATGTTTGGAAAATACCTCTGGTGTACTCAAAAACCTTTTTTTCGGTTTCACAAGCACCACATTTGTAGGTAAAGAGAATTTTTTAATGTGGCATAATTCTTCGCCAATACCTCTAACAAAAACTGGCTTGCTATCTACGCTTGCGGGAACATCAGCACCAACGTTTAAGGCTATTTCATTTAAAATCGTCCTATCAATCTCCCACAGCTTCCCTAGCGTACGTACCACAGCTCCAGCATCTGAGGATCCGCTACCAAGTCCTGCAGCAATTGGTATGTTTTTTACAACCTTTACAGTGACTTTAGTGCGTACAGGAGCATGCCTAAGCAGCAGATTAACCGCTTTCATTACAGTGTTATATTGGTTATTTATTTTAGACTCGGAGTTTATAAATTCAACTGTAGAGTTATCGTATCTAGAATCCTTCTCACCTACTTTTATTTCCAAAAAATTAGAGAGATTAGCAAAGACAAATAAACCTTCAATCAAGTGATACCCTGTTTCTTTTTTGTCTACAACATGCAAAAAAAGATTGATTTTTGCAGGCGCCTTTACACAAAAACTTTTCATTATATATCTTCACTAACACTATTTTTACATTATATGTATAATGCTATTCTAGTCAACTTTTATAAGGTTCTCGCACTTCTGATGAGATCAAATGCCATAAATCCTAATTTCTCTGTGTGGGTAAATGCGTCCGCTGGTACAGGCAAAACAAAAATCTTAATAGACAGAGTATTGAGACTTTTATTAGAAAACAAAAGAAATATTCTTTGCTTAACATTCACCAATGCTGCAGCAAACGAAATGGAGAATCGCATTCACAGCATACTCAGTAAGTGGGCAATATGCTCAGAGAGTGAATTAATAATGGATCTGGAACAACTAGACCTCTTGCATTTAAGTGAGGAATCGGTGTCATCCCAGCGCGTGACGCTGGAATCCAGAAAAAAGGAAGAATGGATCCCAGTGTCAAGCACTGGGATGACAAAGGAGAGTGCTGGGATAACGGAGGGATCCAGAAAAAATGAAGCACTTGATCGTCACTTAACAAGAGCAAGAAGGCTTTTCTCTGAACTGGAAAATCTTGGTCTAACTATACAAACCATACACGCTTTCTGTTACAAATTAATCTCCAGCTTTCCTATAGAAGCTGGCATTGCTCCAAATTGCACGCTGAGTGAATGTAAAGAATTACATTCCATCATATTCAATAAAGTGCTTCATAACGAAACTGTGCAGGATGATATCAACCTTATTGCAACTGAAATTGATGAAAATAAACTACGCGATTTGCTTTATACTTTATGTATAAAAAGATCGATATCAGCAAATGATTCGAAATATATCAAAGATAAATTGAGCGCCCCAGATGAAATTCATGACTTACAGAGTGAAACAATTGAGCACGTGGGAAGACTAGCCGAGATATTAAGTGAAGGCAGTAAAAGAGATCAGAGTTATAGTGAAATACTTTATTCTACTGTCATCCCAGCTGGGATCCAGAAAAAAAGAACCAGTGTCAGCTACTCGGATGATACCGGAATAAAGTGGAATGACACCAAAATAGAAAACCTAGCCAAGGTATTTCTAAAATCAGAATCGCACGAAAAAAAGAGCATATCATCCATTGCAACAAAAAGTATTTTGGAGAAATTCAAAGATGCAGAGCAAATAATAGAGAGCGTTCAGAATGTAGTATTTACCCATATAAGAGACATGAACTCTTATCAAATATTCAAGAGAACCAGTAGCTTACTTGGTGTATTTAAAGTATATGTTGATTTGTATAATAGTGAAAAATCAAAAAATGCACTGCTTGACTACAATGATATAATTGACTTAGCAACAAATCTTCTCAGCAATCCAAACTATAAAGATTGGATATTGTTTAACTTGGATCAAAAAATAGATCACATCCTTGTTGACGAGGCACAAGACAATAGCATCAGCCAGTGGAAAATTATAACAAATCTCTGCGATGAATTTTTTGCCGGTAATGATGAAAAGCGAACCTTATTTGTAGTTGGTGACGTAAAACAATCCATATACAGATTTCAAGGAGCAAATCCCCATCTATTCAACTATATGCAACAATACTTTCATACGAAAACTGGTTGGATATCATGCCAACTTGAAAAGTCATTTCGTTCAACTCCAGAAGTTTTGATGCTTGTAGATAGAATATTTAATAACTTCCGCGCAGAAATATCTTTTAATGATAATGAAATAAAACATGTTCCACATAGAGAAAATGACCAAGGATATATTGAAATTTGGCCAGCGTTACCAAGGCGCAAAGAGAAAGAACAGCGAGCTTTACAAATTCCTCTGACATGCAAGGAAGGTTATACAATAGCAGATCGATTACTTGCTCAAACAATAGCTAACAGAATTCACAATTGGTTAAACGAAGGGCGGATTTTAGTCGCTAAAGATCGCCATATAGAGCCAAGAGACATTATGATTTTGGTGCGACAACGAAACGTGTTAGTTGATTACATAATAAGCGAACTTAAAAAAGCAAATGTGCCAGTTGTAGGCCGGGATTATTTTAGAATTATGGACTATATAGCCGTGCAGGACTTAATAGCTTTGGCCGAATTTTTACTCCTCCAGGCAAATGATTTAGCTCTTGCAAATGCTTTAAAATCACCGCTATTTAATTTCACCGAGGATGATTTATTTAACATTGCATACGACCGTAAAGAGCATTCACTATGGGAAAGAATTCAGGATTATTCTGTGGTTATCTATAGTGAATTAAACTATCTCATTAACTTATCTCGCACAGAGTCTCCTCTTGCACTATTTACGCATATATTACGTACAGGTAAGAAGAAATTTGCTGCAAGGCTAGGTCTTGAGTGCTTCGAGGTCCTAGACGAATTTATGAACCTTGTGTTGCAATTTGAAAATCCATCTCTTCAAGCGTTTGTTCAGTGGATCAAGGAGAATAACCCGGAGATTAAGAATGATATGCAATCAGAACGCAATGCTGTGCGAATAATGACAATTCACAAATCAAAAGGTCTGCAAGCTCCCATAGTATTTTTGGTTGATACAAACACAGTGCCAAGAAACAGTGAAAGCATTATCTTTGATGGAACGGAAGCACCATTTTGGTGTGGAAAAAACAACAACGCTTATTGCGATCAAGTAAAAAGAGAGAAAAAACTAGAGGATTATAATGAATATTTGCGTTTATTATACGTAGCACTCACGCGTGCTGAAGATGAGTTATACATCTTAAGTAAAGAGCCAGTGCAAAAGGGCTCTTGGTATGATCTAATCACTAAGTATGGAGAACCATATGAAAAGAAACAAAGGGGTTTACGGCCAATATTTAAAGAAAAAGTTGAAGTATTATGCGTGAATGCAAACTACCCTTACATTTATAAAAAACGTGATTACTTTGACGTTCCGGTCATTTACCTTCCACCAGCTTTAGCCCACTCTTCGGTGTCATCCCAGCGCGTGACGCTGGAATCCAGTGAAAAAGAAGGAGCAGAATGGATCCCAGTGTCAGCTACTTGGATGACAGATGGTTATGCAAGAGGCCTGATTATTCACAGCATATTGCAGTATATGCCCAAGATAGAAAAAGAAAGGAGAAAAAATTGGGTCAGAAAATACCTTGATAACATCAGCGAAGATAAGGATGAAATTTACAGTAAAATATTAGCCTTTAATGAAAAATATGGCTATTTGTTTGACTTGGAAGGCAAATCAGAGATTACACTGAGTGGAACAATTGATGGCAAGTCAGTATTAGTACGACTAGATAGGCTATGCATAACGCAAGATAAAGCAATCATAATTGACTACAAATCACACCGTAACGTTTCTGTTTCCTTATTAAATGAAATAAAAAAACAGATGTTAATCTATAAAACCTTAGTACAAGAAATATATCCAAACAAGCAAGTAGAGTGCGTGGTTATTTGGGTGGAAGATTTAACCATTCAATCTGACTTTTAACGAAACTTGATTGCAAGAAATAGCTACTACGTCATACCACCGCGAACCGTCATCCCGCGATTCATTCCACAACTGTACGAACATTGCGATTTGGGCCTACCAGAAGGGTGTCATGAAAGTAGCTGACACTGGTTCCTTTATGACGGTGTCATCCCAGTGCCAGACACTGGGATCCAGGAAACTTAATTGCAAGTAATGCATTGGGTTTGGTGAGTATGGGTTTTGCGTTATAGAATGAAGCACTTTTGGTGAATTTGTAAAGAAAACTGGATTCCAGTGTCAAGCACTGGAATGACAAGTTCTCGGCAACCCCTACGTCATCCCGTCACGGTATCTCTTAGCCGCTAACACGTAGCGGAATGACGATTGTCGGTAAATCTAAGTTACTGTAGCTATAAAGGCTTTCACAACAACCTATTTTCCTTGAAACTAAAATAGCTACTGAATGTAATAATAATGTGGTCTATTAATTCTATTCCTATACTTTGGCAAGCTTCTGCTAGTTGTCTAGTGAGAGATATATCGCTATTGAAGGTTGTGTATCTCCGCTTGGATGATTGTGAGATATTACAATGGATGTTGAACCAATCAAAAGTGCGCGCTTGATGATCTCTCTGACATAAAGAGGAGTTTGATCTACTGTACCAATATTTTGCAGGTCTTCCGCTATTAGACGATACTTTTTATTCATATAGATGACACGAAAATTTTCCTTATTGAGGCTTCCTATACTTATTCTTAAATAATCAAGCAATTTTTCCCAGTTATCGATTACAGGCAGGTTTTTTATTTCTTCTCTTGCAGAACGAACAAAGGCTTGTTTTACACAAAAGATGGCAGATATCGCTGCATTGCTGACATCATCAACGTTTTGCAGCGCTTCCAGGTCAGCATTAAAAACTTTATTTAAGCTGCCAAAACTTTCTATCAAACTCTTTGCCACCGGTTTTACATCAATTCTACTATATGCTGAATATAAAATGTGCTCTAAAACTTCATAATCAAGTAATGATTGTCCATTATCTAAAATAATTTTCTCTCTTAGGCGCTTTCTATGCCCCTTTTTGTAATTTTTCATCATCAATGAATTGCTTATCTCTTGTATAATAAGAAATTAGATTTTTAAGTAAAATATTTAATAAAGCGCATGACGCACAATTGTAAGAACATTCATTTTTAAAGACAGCAAATGGTGTCATGAAAGTAGCTGAGACACTGTCCTCCTTTGTCATACGAGTAGCTGACACTGGTTCCTTTACGACGGCAGTGCCCAGAGGTGTCATCCCAGTGCATGCACATAGTGCAAAAAATTAAAAAAAGACGCCAATACGTAATACTGTTGTCGTTTAATCTGCACAGATTGAAGATAAATGAATACCTTCAGTATCATGATAAAGGGGCTGGCGAAGGGTGTCAAGTAGTTTTTAGCTCTGCCTTCTAAGGCTTTTACTCGTGACAACCACTGTGCCTGCGATCTTATCGTGCCAAGTTTGACAGCGTTTGTTGAAATTTGACCATAAAAAGCCCAAGAACAATGGTGCAACTGACAATATAAAGGAAAAAAATCTCTTTGTTGCTTGTTTTAGGGTCATCTTTTCGAAAGTTTGTGCATCCACAACTCTAAGCCCAAATAATAGTTTTCCAGGTGTAGTAGCAAACTTTACCCACATATATATTACATAGCAAAAGAGCATAATAAACTGGACTATTTGATTTAGGATTAGTAATTTTATAAGTCTACTCTGCGTTGTCTTTTCTTCCGCAGACAGTGGTGCTTGCATTGGGGATTTTGCAGCAATTTGACTTAATATTTTGCTATCCTCTGAGTTCATAAAGAGCTGATTTAAGGCTTGGCTGCAAAACTGCAAGAACAAAACGATAATAATCAAATCAAGCAATACTGATATATAGCGCCTGAGGCCCGTTACATAACATATCCCATTTTCATCTTTCTTTACCTTTTGAATAACATTTATAGAAGAAAAAATAGAAAATAAACGATTAAAAAATTTATGTAACATATATATACTTTCCAATATTTAACGTGCCCCTGGCCGGACTTGAACCAGCATGCTTTTGCAAGCAACAGATTTTGAGTCTGCCGTGTCTACCATTCCACCACAGGGGCATTAAGTTTTAATGCTATAGGCAACACGGAATTAGTCAAATTTTTTTGCCTTTACATCTTTCAAATGAGGACTAAATATTCTACAATAATCAACAGTTACTCTCAAAACTTAAAATGAATGAATTAGCCAATCTCCTCAGTTCAAGAAGTGTAGATAAGGAAATATGTAAATTACCGCATAATTTAGAAGCTGAACAGATGCTTATTGGTGCAATGATTCGTGATAATAGAATCTGTGATGCAGTTGAAGACACAATTACAGCAGAAAATTTCTATGATCCACTGCATCAAAGTATTTTTACGCAAATATCTAAAACCAGGAAACACGGTATAGTTGCCAATGAACTGAGCCTCAAAATGTTTTTTGAGAACGACCAAGCGTTTACCGAGTGTGGCGGGGTAGAGTACTTAGCAAAGCTTGCAGCGAAGGCAAGTATTGCACTTGATATTTATAGTTTGACTAGAATAATCCGTGATACTTACTTAAGGAGATGTTTAATCAAGCTCGGGCAAGAAATAGTTGGTGATAGCTACAACTACGATATTGAAAATCCTGCACAGGCGCAAATTGAACAAGCAATGACAAAATTGTTCAATTTGGCAGTAAAAAAACAAGGTGAGAAAACATATATAAAACTTGCAAGTTCAATTAAAGATGTAGTTGAGAAGATCAGCACACTGAAAAATAATCCAGAAGCGCTAGGCGTTACAACCGGACTTCAAGATCTAAATCAGCTTCTTGGTGGTCTACAAAAATCTGATTTATTAATTTTAGCTGCAAGGCCTTCTATGGGTAAAACAGCATTGGCGCTAAACATCGCACTTAATGCTTGTAAGATGTTGCAAAAAAGAGCAGATAAGCAACACTATGTAGCGTTTTTCTCGCTTGAAATGTCAGCAGAGCAATTAACTGCAAGGCTGATCACTATAGATTCAGGAATTAGTTATTATAAGGCATTAACCGGGAGAATTAGTGATTTTGAATTGCATGAATTTATCAATACTAGTACAGAATTATCTGAACTGCCTTTCATCATAGATGACACCCCTGCGCTATCAATTAGTGCCCTTCGCACCAGAATACGCTTGCTGTATCAATTATATAATGTAGAAGTGGTATTCATTGATTATTTGCAGCTAATCAGAGGAACAACAAAAAGGAGTAATGAAAATAGAGTGCAAGAAATCTCGGAAGTGACGCAGGGTTTGAAAGCAATTGCAAAGGAGCTAAATATTCCCATTGTTGCACTATCTCAGCTCTCTCGTTCTGTTGAGCAGAGGGATGATAAAAAACCACAACTTTCTGATTTACGTGATTCAGGGAGCATAGAGCAAGACGCAGATATAGTAATGTTTCTCTATAGAGAAGAGTATTATGAACTAAGAAAACAGCCAAATGAAGGAAACAATAAACATCGGGAATGGCAAGAGAAAATGGAAAAAATTAGAAACATTGCAGAGCTCATTATTGCAAAGCAGAGAAATGGACCAATTGGCAGTGTGAAGCTATATTTTGACTCTAACAGAGGTGCATTTAAAGATTACACGGAAAGGCATAGTTCATAGCTTGGCAGCAATCTTCTTGTTCCCAAGTTTATCAATTATTTTTTTATGTAAAGATAGCTTGACAACTTCTTAAAAATCCTTTTATAATGGTATTATATTTTATAATACGTGAGGAATAATCATGATAAGTAAAGACAATGTACCCTATTATATAGCTGGAACTTTGGCTACTTTCACTTTATTAGCATCTGAAGTGTTTGCTGCAGCTCCTTATATTGGTTTCTTAGCTCCAGTTGCAGCATTAAGTGTTGGCTTGCCATTTATTATTGGTTATGCTGTGTTTTCTGTTGTAACTATTGCACTTTCGTATAAAGCAATTAGTAAGAACAAAACAAATTCTGAGTTAAAAAATGAAATGAAAGCTCAAGAGCAAACAATTTCTGGGCAAAAAACTCAACTAGCTAAAAAAGAAGCGGAAGTAAAAGCTAAAGAGGAAGAAAATTCTAAGTTAAAAAATAAAGTAGAAGCTCAAGAGGAAGAAAATTCTAAGTTAAAAGATCAAGTACGCACTCAAAAGCAGAAAAGTTCTGAGCAAAAAACTCAACTAGCTGAAAAAAATAAAAAGATAGAAGAAGACAAATTAAAAGTGGCAATTGCTGATGGCACTGTTCAGCTTGCAAAAGGAACAGTTAATAGCGCTGTTTGGTTTGCAAAAGAAGCAGTTAATGGTGTCTTGTATTCTGGCAAATATGCTTACAATAATTATGTGCCATCAACTGAGTCTACAAAAGGAACACTTAGTGGTATTGGAGGTGGCTTGAAAAATACTTATGATGCGTCAATTGCATCTGTAAGAGGAGCACTTAACAGCGTTGGAAGCAGCTTGTACAGTAGGATTTATGGTACTAAGGTTTCTAGTCCGGAAGAGCAGTTTAAGCGTGAAGATGGATCTAAACCTAGCATGCAAGAACTAACTCGTTTGGATTATTTAAATCTTGAGGTTCTTTCCAGTGAGCAAAAGCAACGAGCTAATAGTTTGGATTATTTAAATATTGATAACGTTCCTAAGCAACCTGATCATTTAAATGTTGATGCTGCTAAAAGTGATTTAATGAGTCTTTCTGAGGATCAGGATGTATTTTATGATGCAGAATCTGGTGATGAAAAAGGTACTGAGATTTCTAGCCCAGAAAGTCAGCCAACTAAAGAAGAAAATGGTCAAGGCTGGTTTGCATGGAGCCTAGGAAAGGTTAAGTCGGCAATGACTGAAGTAGTAGTGATAGATGCTGATGTTACTAAACCATATTTTGCTAAAGTAACTAAGGCACTTGCCACCTAACTTGAATATGTAGACAGCGGTGTGCACCGTCGTTAACTAAAGATAATCCCATCCAGGAGAAATAGTTTTTACACTATTTCTCGTCTTTAGCATCAACCCTCAAAAAAACCGGCGTAGGTTTAGGCAGCGTAATGCCTAAGCTTACGCATGCGTTGCACAGAGATTTTAAATCTTGTTGCTCTTTCGGGATTTGCAGTTGATCAAGTATCATTTCCGCTGACCTCGGGACAATTGGCTGCAATAAAATGCCTATTATCCTGATATATTCCAGTAACTTGTAAATTACTAAATTCATGCGCTCTCTGTCAGTTTTGCTTAGTGTCCAGGGTGCACTTTTGTCTATGTAGGCATTTGCTTCAGAAGAGATGTTGATGATTAGAAGTATGATATGGTTAAATTCATACTTTGATAGGTGATTCATCACTTGATCGAGTATAGCTTTGCAACCTGGAAGACTTTCTTCACCTTTAAGTAGGCTTTGATCGATTGTTGGTACAATTCCAGAACATTGCTTGTGTAAAAATGAAATTGTTCTTTGTACTAAATTGCCTATGTTGTTTGCCAGTTCTGAATTTATCCGGCTGATCATATTTTTCTTACTAAAGTTGCCATCTTGGCCGAAGCTTGCTTCCCTGAGGAGAAAATAGCGTAGCTGATCAACACCAAACTCTTGAGCGAGGCCAATTGGATCTATGACATTACCAAGAGACTTGGATATTTTCTCTCCCTCGTTCAACCACCAACCATGAACTGCAATTTGTTTTGGCAGTGGCAGGTCTGCTGCAAGGAGAATCGCTGGCCAATATACAGCATGAAAGCGCAATATGTCTTTACCGATTACATGAACGTTGAAAGAGTTGTCAGCTAGGTTTGCAGCGCTTGACACTGAAATCTGTGTTTCTGGTTCTGCCCAAAACCTCTTATATTCCTCACCTTCAGTACTAGGGAAACCTATTGATGTAAGATAATTGGTTAATGCATCTATCCAGACATAGATTACGTGTTTGTCATTACCTGGTACTTTTATTCCCCAGTTAAAACTAGTGCGAGAGATTGAGAGGTCAATGAGCCCTGATCTTACAAACGATATCACTTCATTTCTTCTGCTCTCAGGAAAGATAAAACTTGGCTGATTTTTATAGAGTTCCAGTAATTTTTCTTGCCAGTTTGATAAGCGAAAAAAGTAACTCTCTTCTTTTATCCACTGGACCTCAGCACCTGTTGGTGCTTTGCCATCTATCAGCTCTGATTCCTGATAAAATGCTTCATCACGAACTGAATACCAACCCGAATAGGAATCCAAATATATTTGCCCTCTCTCTTCAAGTCTATTCCATAAAGCTATAACTGCTTTTTTGTGACGTTCCTCCGTAGTGCGAATAAAATCGTCATACTCAAAATTCATGAACTTAGCCAATTCTTTAAATGAAACGCTCACTTCATCTGTAAATTCTTTTGGCTGCATTTCCTTTGCTTTAGCTGCTTTTTCTATTTTTTGTCCATGTTCATCTGTACCGGTGGTAAATTTGACATTTTTCCCAGCTAGTTTCATGAACCTTGCCACCACGTCACACAAGAGAGAAGTGTATGCATGACCAATATGCGGCTTATCGTTTACGTAATATACTGGCGTGGTGATGTAAAAGTTCTCGAATTGTTCCATGGTTTAGCATTTTGATAAAAATCAACTGAGTTAATTATAGTATTAAAAAGGCAGTAATAAATAAATATTGATTGGGTTAAGCATAATTTTTGAAAAAAGCTATTTACTGAAATTTTATTAAAATAAGAAACAATCAGGCATGATTATTGAAAAAACAATGAGAAATTTTCTTGTAATTCTATTTATAGTTTTCTATGCATTTGATGCACACGCTGATGGAGCAACAGATGTAATGTGTAATGTAATAGGTTACGTTCATGGAATAGGTGGACCAATGATTACAGTGGTAATAATTGGTTCAAGCTTACTTGCAATATTTGGCAGAATGCCTTGGCCTGTACTTTTCGCACTGGGTATGTTTGTTGCTGTGTTTTTTGGTGCTCCTCAAATTGTAACAAAGGTAACAGAAAAAGAAGTTTGTTGTCTTTTTAAAGGTCAAACCTTGGAGAATGGAAAGTGTGTTGCTGCTCCTGGATATGAACGTGTAGGTACAGGTTATGCTTGTCGTTCCGGTTGGGCGCTAACTAATAAAGGCTACTGTATAAAAGCTGGCCAAGATCCTTCAAAGTATTGGAAGTGAAAATGGTGCTTTTATAGAGTTAAATCTAACAAACCGCAGAGTATATAATTAACATCCACGCCTTTAGTTAGATTCCACTCACGCTTTATTACGTTGTACTCCATGCCAGCCATGTTTTGCAGCGTTACATTATTTTCTCTTAAGTGATTTGCAATTTCTGACGGCTTGAGAAATTTATTCCAGTTATGTGTACCTTTTGGCAGCCAATTTAATATGTACTCTGCACCAATTATTGCAAGACAAAAGGATTTAATAGTTCTATTTATTGTGGATATAAAGATTAACCCCTCCGGTTTTAGCAGTTCTATCGCTTTTTTCATGAAAAGCTCTAAATTATCCACATGTTCAACTACTTCCATCAGCAGAACCACGTCGTACTTCTTGTCATTGCTTAGCTCTTCAATGCTGGTGTGTATATATTCTATATTTAACCCTACTTTTTTCGCATGTGAATGCGCTACTTTTATGTTTTCTTCACATACATCTATTCCCACAACGTTAATGCCAACGCGTGCCATTGACTCTGACAAAATGCCACCACCACACCCGACATCAAGCAATGATAATTCTTTTAAATTGCATTTTTTTAACTCTTTTATTTTCTCAATAATGTAAGATACTCTAACAGGATTCATCATGTGCAATGGTTTGAATTTGCCGTTCTCATCCCACCACTGGCCTGCCATTTTAGCGAATTTTGATATTTCATCTTCGTTATAAGTTTTTGTTTTTTTTTTCTTAGAGGTTATATTGCTGAGTTTATCAAGGCGTTTTTTATGTCTGCTTTCTTTTGAAAATTCTGTTTCGAGGAATTGTTTGACTATGTCTTTTGCTAATCCACTCGCAGTAAATCCTGCACCAAGACACAGTACATTTGCGTTGCCATGCTCGCGAGCTAATTTTGCGATTTCAACACTATTACACAAAGCAGCGTAGATTCCTTCAAAACGATTTGCCACAGTACTCATGCCCAAACCTGTACCACAAATTAATATCCCATAATTTGCTTTTTTGCTTGTTATATCTTCTACAACTTTAACAGCATAGTCTGGATAATCCACGCACTTTTGCTGAGCAGTGCAGCCTTGATCTACCACTCTATAACCTAGGGTTTCCAGGTAAGGTTTTATTTCTGATTTTAATTCATAACCAGCATGATCTGAGGCAATTGATACTACATCTAACATATAAGAAATAAGGACATTTTATATGGGTTTGAACTTTCTGTCAAGTCATTCAATGCTTCTGACCTTTTGGGAGTTCTAAAGCTATAGCTAAGGTTTTCCTACGTCATACCGCAATTCATTCCACAACTGTACGAACATTGTGATTTGAGAATAATCTCCGCCAGGAAGGGTGTCATCCCAGTGCTTTGGCACTGAGATCCAGAAAACTTAATTTTAAATAAGTACACCAGATAGCTGTATAATAAGAACTGGATTCCAGTGTCAAGCACTGGAATGACACCTTCTGTATAAATATTAAGAAATTTACCAAACGAAAAAAAAGGCAAAAGAAGCCCCGTGGTTGGCTAATTACTTACATTATACTTTCAAGTATGGCGTTTTTTTATTCTAAACACTTAATAACCGCGATTTAGCTGCTTTTAAGCCGCAACTAATCTAAATTATAAACGTTAAGAAATTTACTAAACAGAAAAAAAGGCAAAAGAAACCCTAGGGTAGCTAGTTATTCACTATCCATTTTTTAAGTTGGCGTTTTTTAATGTTTTAAATGCTTTATAAGCGTATTTCAGCTTGTGTAGGTCAAAACCCGGAAATTTGATAAAGACATAAGGTGCACATAGTGCAAAAAATTAAACATGAGACGCCAGATACGTTGAGTTTTTTTGTCATTTAATCTGTACAGAGAAGATAAATAAATAGCTTCAGTTTCATGATAAGGGCGCTGGCGAGGTTTGTCAAGGAAGTTTTTTGTTTCTGTGGGCTACCTGGATGACAGGATTGCTCTTGAATTTGTATAGCTACATTGTCGGTAAATCTAAATTGCTTTAGTTATAGAAATAAATTTCGAGTCAGATGTGTATAAATTCTATATAATTTTTATCCTACTACTAATTTAACAAGATGGATCATATAGATATTATAAAATCAAAATTATTATTATCCGACATAGTAGGTAAAAAAGTCAGATTAATAAAAAGAGGAGATAGTTTTGTTGGGCTCTGTCCATTTCATAACGAAAAAACCCCATCTTTTTCGGTGAGCAATACTAAGGGGTTATATTACTGTTTTGGTTGCTTAGCTAGTGGTGATGCATTTGAATTTATTTCACAAACTGAAGGATTAAGCTTTAAAGAAGCATTGGAAAAATTAGCATCGGTTACAGGTGTTGAACTGCCCAAAAATCTTAGTATTACAAAAGAGAACAATAAACTATTTTTAGCGCTTGATTTAGCTGCAAATTGGTTTGCACAAAAAAATCAAAGTGTTGTAGATTATTTAAAGCAGCGTAAGATTTCACCTAAAATCATAGATAAATTTAAGATAGGTTATGCACCAAGCTCTGGTTTGAAAGAGTATTTAAATTCTTCAGGTATTGAAGACAGAATTTTGATTGATATTGGATTAGTAAACAAAAATTTTCGTGATTATTTTTATGACCGGCTGATATTTCCTATATACAACATTGCAGGAAGAGTTATTGGTTTTGGTGGACGTGCGCTAAGTTCTGAGCAACAGCCGAAATATTTAAATAGCCCAGAGAGTCAGCTCTTCAAGAAGAGGGAGAATTTATACGGATTAAACTTTGCTTTAAGCGAAATACGTAAAAAACAGCACATATTTGTTGTTGAAGGATATATGGACACTATAGCGCTACATCAAGCGGGAATTAGTAATGCAGTTGCTCCGCTTGGTACCGCAATTTCTGCAGAACAGATAAAAAATCTATGGAGATTTGCTAAAGAAATCTCCATCTGTATGGATGGCGATAGTGCTGGACGTCATGCTGCTACTCGAGTTGCAGAACTTGCTCTGCTAATATTAGAGCCTGGATACACGTTAAAGTTTGTGACTTTGCCAAGTAATAAAGATCCATACGATATATGTAACGAACTGGCATACAAGAAAGAAGACGTGTTGACTGCTCTTGACCATTCAACAAAACTGCATTCTGAATATTTATGGCATCACATAATCGATAGCAATTTGCAAAATTATGAAAAACTTGCTCCGGAAAAATATTCAATTCTTGAGCACAAGTTCATGGAATATGTAAATACTATTAGCAACAGCAGTATTAGAAGGTATTACAGAGATTATTTTTACAATAAGGCTAGTGAACTAAGAAGTAGCTTCAAAAAACAGATTTTTAATAGTAAAACTGGAGCAACAAAAGGTGAGTATCTTCATAACAAATCTCCAGAGCTAATTGAAGCAGAGCAAAATCAGGCCGTAATTTTGCGTATAGCCGTAGAATTTCCTGAAATCTTGAACCGTCCTATATTTTTTGAGCAATTTTCTCATTTTGAATTTACTAATGAGATGAAAAGATTACAACAGCGTATAATTGATGTAATAAGTAACAAAAGCAAACTCGATAAAGAGGCTTTGTTACAAGAATTGAAACAGTTTAACGTTATAAAGTATGTATTTGAAAAAACTAGTGTACTAAATAGCCAACTGAACGAGAGAAAATCTGCAGAAATTGTGTGGAATAATATAGTGTTACTAAAAGAGTTAAATGCATTACGAAAAGAAAGAACCGAAGCGAGGCTGAGCGGTAATCTTGACTTAGAAGAAAGGTTAATAGAACAAATAGAGCAAATAGAAAGTAGTATACAAGAAATGCAAATGGAGTTTATTGAAAAGTAGATATCGTCTCGTTAGTCAACAAGAAAATTACAAAATAAGACAATATTTTACATAAGATTGAAATTTTTAACTAATTAAGCCTTCCTCCAACAGCTTTGCCCTGTAGTTTTTGATATGGTTAGGATCACTTGAAAATGTATAATTTTTGTAGTTAGCTCTGCTATGCATATAAAGCTTACTATTGACTTTTATCACATTATCTCACATTATCTCACATAATATGCATGTGAGAAGAATATGAACTGGAAGAATTTTCGTCTTAGTACACGTCTCAACCTAGAAAGGCCTGTAATTGAGCAAGTGTACGAGTTAATTACTGCAGTTGATAGTGTTAAAAATAGCTGGCAGATAACGAAAAAACTACTACCACAAACAATTGAAAGATTAACTCATTCAGTTATTGTTACATCTTCTGGCGCTTCTAACCGTATTGAAGGAAATCGTCTAACCGATAAAGAAGTTGAGGATCTATATAAAAACCTACGTGTCAAAAAATTTAAAAATAGAGATGAGCAAGAAATTGCTGGCTACTTAGAAATGCTTAAACTAATATTTCATGATTATACGGATATTCCAATTAGTGAGTCATCAATATTGCACATTAACAACCAGATGCTACTTTATAGTGAAAAAGATTTGTATCATAGAGGAAAATACAAAGCAAGTTCTAATAGAGTTGAGGCAAAAGATCAGAATGGAAAAGTTGTTGGTATAATTTTTGATCCCACACCACCTTACCTTGTTAGAAAGGAAGTACAAGAGCTTATTGATTGGTATCACTGGTCCTTAAATAATAAATTTAAGCATCCTCTTATTATTGTTGCTAACTTTGTTTTTGAGTATTTGGCAATACACCCTTTTCAAGATGGAAATGGCAGAACTAGTAGATTGATAACTAATTTAATGCTGTTGCAGCAGGGTTATGATTTTGTATCTATTGTATCACATGAAAAGATAATTGAAACTAACAAACTTGATTACTACTTAGCGCTTAATAAAACACAAAGTAGCTGGAAAAGTGGCAAAGAAGATATTTCCCCGTGGTTAATATTTTTTCTTAATGTACTCAAAACGCAAGCAAATGAGGCGCATTATATTCTTGAGAGGGAGAATACTGAATATTTATTATCAAGAAAACAATTGTTCTTCTGGGAATGGGCACTTAGCCTTGCAGATAAAGAATTTAGTAGAAAAGATGCTATAGAAGCTCTAGGATTTCCTCCAAGAACAGTAGAGGCAATTACAAAGAAACTGCTAGGGATGAAATACTTACAGCGTCTTGGAGAAGGCAAAGCCACTAGATATAAAGTTATTATTTAAAAGTTTTAGTATGTTTTTCAAGATTTTTTTAAATCCAGTCTTATGCACAACTTTGTTTGCAATTTTATTCGATTAAAAATTGCATTTTAGCAATAAAAAACTTACTTATTGTAGGAAAATCTTGTGTTTGTTCTCATATAAAACTATTTATGGAGTGACAATGGTACATGTATTATACTTACATTTCTGATTCGAAAATTTATGCAGTTGTTTCTAACAAGATTGGTCAACAAATTCTATTGTTTAAAGGTGAGAAACAAAGTAATCATCATTTCCAGTATTGCTTTTATTCTACTGTTTTTTATCAGCAGTGCATTTTTAAAAAAAGATCAGGCGGTTCATAGCGATAATGCAACTAGTAGCTTTTCAGTAAAAACTCAAGAATGTGCGCCGCAAAACCGCACTATATATTTAAATTTTTCTGGTACAGTAAATCCCTTACATAGAGCTAGCCTTGTCTCAAAAATAAGTGGTAAGATTATTGCTATTTATTTACCTGATGGTGAAAAGGTAAAAAGAGATGATGTAGTGTTAAAGATAGAAGATTATGACAGGATTGAGCAAGCTCAGAAAGCCAAAGCTTTATTAAAGCAGCGTGAAATTGAGTATGATTCCTCTCACAAACTGAATAAAAAAGGCTATGGGGCACAAATACAAGTAGAAGCAGCTTTTACTGCGTTACAAAGTGCAAAAGCTGACCTAAAAAGGCTAGAATTGGATTTAGAAAATACTGCAGTCACATCTCCTATAGATGGTTATATTGATAAAATCAATGCAAACGAAGGGGATTTTGTTAATGCTGGGCAAAAAATAGCTGACGTGGTTAATTTCGATCAAATTCTTGTAGTGTTATACGTTTCGGAAAATGAAGTAAATAAAATAGAGCTAGGCAGCACAGCTCAAATTAATTTGCTGGACGGAAAAGAATTGGCAGGTGAAGTAAGTTTTATTAGTAAAATTGCTGAGCCTAAAACTGGGTCTTATAGGATAGAAGTAAAGGTAACTAATAATAAAATGATATCCTTGCAGGGACTAACTGCCAACGTAAGGCTACCTTCAGGCGAAAGATTTGCATATAAAGTTCCTTCTTCAGCCCTGAGCTTAAGTGACGAGGGTGCTCTTGGAATAAAGATTGTTGATGACAATAATTATGTAGTATTTGCACCAATAGAAATTGTTGATCATGAGAGCGATGGGGTTTGGATAGTAGCAAATAACGAAGATAAACCCATAAAGTTAATAGTATTGGGCCACCTATTTGTTAAGCCTGGTGATAAGGTTTAAGACATAAGATCCTTTGACCTTACCCAGAAAAAGTGGAGAGAAAGTGTGGAATGTTTTTTACAAAAAGAATGATGCATCAAATTGTTCTGGAATGCAATAGTTAATAGTGACGTTGTTTGTTATAAAAAATTTCTATGTATTCAAATATTGCAGTTCTAGTGTGTTGAGCAGAGTGTTGTGAAGTATCAATAAGTATTTCTCTTTTCAATGAGCTAAAGAAGCTTTCTGCAACAGAATTGTCGTAACAACAGCCTTTATTACTCATCTATATTCTTTACAGCTAAGAGATATTGATACCCTTGCGCAGTATATTGTGAACCTTGGTCACTGTGCAGCAGTAGATTTTTAACAGGTTTACGCCTATTAATGGCCATTAATAAAGAGTTCATAACCAATTGTTTATTTATTGCACTACTCATTAACTACCATACGTGAGAATTATTGCTGCCAAATATAGCCATCCCTACCCCTACAACAACATTGCAAGCATTGATTTTTCTCCATATGAAAAGAGTCTGGAAGCTCTTTTACTCTAAACACAATGTTTACATCCTCAAAATTAATCTCAATTCGCTTAACTAACGTTCTAATAATATCACGTTTAGTTAGCCAGTCTGCATTATTAAGACTTGAGTTAATACTAGAGGAAAACCCCTCTAAATTTGTTACTACTAGAGTTAACTCTTGTGTGAGTTTTTTCTGATCAAATATCTTTTTCTTTTGTTCTTCAACCATTTTTAAGTTTTGTTTCATTGCTTTAATTCTTGGCTCAAATTCTTCTTGATCAATATATTCTTGAGCATAACTATCAATTAACCTTGCAATACCTCGTTTTAACTTATCTTCTTGTATTTCAAGCAAAGCACTTTTTTGATCTAGTGGTGATTTTTTAAGTTCTGAAAGTCTACGTTTATACTCCTCTAATATTCTATTTGGATTTTTTAATAGATGTTTTACCTCTTCCCACACAGCCATGTCTAATGTATCTGTACGAATTAATTTGTTGTTACACATTTTATTACCGCCAAAACGGTATGAATCCGTGCCAACACAACGATAATATACCTGATTATTAGTTTTTTCCCCCTCCTTATTCCTTGCAGTGCTAGTACCATAATATGCATAATTGCAAAGCTTACATACTACTAAACCTTGCAATAAATGTCTTGCTCCTCTTTGTCTTGTTCTTGCTATTTTTCTATTCTCAGCTAATTGTTCTTGAACGATTTCAAATAAATCTTCGCTTACTATACTAGGTACTTTAATATAAATCCAATCCTCTTTTGGAACAGGATAAGTAGAATAATTATCTTTTGGATGCTCGCAGGAGTTTTTTTTCGGTCTTATATGTTTTAGTTTGACACCAAACCTTGTTTTACCAAAAGCTGCTTGTCCTTTATAAGCAGAGTTTTTTAACATACTCAAAACTACAGCCCTATCCCAATACTCTTTTCCAGTTCTCGTCATAATGGACATAGCACTTAGCCTACGACATACTTCTCCTATACTGGCTCTTTCTCTTCCTACCCAAGAAAATACTTTACGAACAACTTCAGCTTCTTCTTCATAAATCTCAAATAAGGCCTGTCCTGTTTCTGTATTTTTGTTTATATAACGATAGCCATAAGGAGCAGCACTCATTACACTTATACAACCCTTATTTGCTGCATAAATCTTTCCTCGACGACTTCGTTCCATGATTTTTGCACGTTCGTATTCTGCTATCATACCTTGCATTTGTAATAGTAATTGAGATTCTGGATTATCGCTAATTTGATGATTTAAAAAAATGACTTCCACTCCTAATTTCTTAAACTCTTCAAGTAATATCATCTGATATGCATACTTACGAGATAAACGATCAGGAGAATGAATATAAACCTTATCAATGTTACCTTCTGCTATTTTATCACGTAATTTTTCCAAACCAGGACGGATTATGTTAGAACCACTATAACCATTATCAATAAATTTATATTCATTTAATAATTTATGTCCATCCATACTAATTTGATTCTCTATAGTAGCAATTTGGCTTGCTATTGTATCTTCTTGTGCTTGCTTCCCTGAAGAAACTCTTGCATATAAACTAACTGTTACCATTTTACCGTCCTCAAATCTACTTTCTTATATTCAGAGTTTTCTTCCTTTTTGCTCGCTTTTATTGGTTTACTTAACACTAATTTTTCATATGCATCTAATAGATACAACTCTGCTAATCGATTTACTTCATAACTACAACTAATACGAACTATTAATTTCTTGTTGCCCATGAGCTCTACCATATATTATCCATCGAGACATATGGTTATTTGATCATTAGCTCTATAAATAAATTCAACTCTCCGTTCTTTTTGTAGAAGCTTTCGGGAAATAGTCTTCTCAAGTTTCAGGTTTATTGCAATATTGTTGGCGGAGTCCCTCCTTGGTTTTGATGTAAGTAATCCCATACTTTATTTGGTTGATCAACAATAAAGTTTTGATCTAGTATATTGGGAGCTACAGCTCTATTATCTGTTTGTTGTTTTTTAATTTTAAACTTTCTTCTCAGTATAGCCCTGATGTCATTTTTCTGCATAATACTTTGCACCGTTTTCAAATTGCAACTTTTACCCAAAGCCTTCAATTCAGCATGAATTTTAGGAGCTCCATATCTACATTTAGAAACTTGATATATTTTTTGAATAGCTGCGAGTAGCTCTTTATTTGCTGATTCTCTACTGCTTATTTTTCTTGTGGTCCACTTATAGTAGCCACTAGCAGAAAATCCTACATAATTCCTGTACTTTATAGCAGTTACTATATAAAAAAATATTTTACTCTTTTTGACTGGCCAGGGCTTTTTTTTAAATGTCTCTTTCCCTTGTTACTCTTGCTTTGTAAATCAAACCTCTCTTTGTCGTAAGGAGCCATGTTACCTCTACCTGGAAATGCATCTGCTGCCGACTTTTTTTCGTTGTGTTTCTTTATCCATTTTCCTAATACACTATCCCTTATTCCTAGATCTCTTGCTACTTTTGCAACTGGTTGACCTACCTTTCTTTGTTCATTTGCCAGTTTAACAGCTTCCAATTTGAATTCTGCTGTATATTCTCTTACCATTTCTAATCCTCCAAAATTTTATTTTACCCAAAAAAACTCTTTTCTTTCTCTCCACTTTTTCTGGGTAAGGTCAAACAATGACTATGCAAAAAACCTAATAACATGTATAATCTATAAATAATTTCTGAGGTAGATTGTGAAACTAGGTGTTAATATCGATCACGTTGCAACCCTCCGCAACGCACGCGGAACTTCTTATCCAGATCCATTGAAAGCAGCAGAAATAGCCATTGACGCTGGAGCAGACTTTATTACTGTACACTTACGAGAAGATAGAAGGCATATTAGAGATGAAGACGTATTTAACCTAAAAAAAAGCATTAGCACTGAGTTAAATCTTGAAATTGCAGCCACGGAAGAAATGCTTGAAATAGCAAAAAAGGTAAAACCCTATTCGATTAGTATAGTACCAGAAAAAAGAGAAGAATTAACAACCGAAGGTGGCCTGGATATCGTGAATATGCACAGTAAACTTTCTAGTATAATAGAGGAAATGCATAGCTCTAGCATAAAAGTCTCACTGTTTATCGATCCAAATATTGATCAACTAAAATATCTTGAAAAGCTAGGGACAAAACCTGACATAATAGAAATTCACACAGGGGATTACTGTGATAATCCATCAGAAAAAAAGTTACAGTTAATTACTAATGCTGCAGAGTACGTCAATAAATTAGGAATAGAATGCCACGCAGGACATGGCATAACTTATAAACACGCTAAGAAGATGACAAGAATACCTCACATCTCAGCTCTTAACATAGGCCACTATTTAATTAGCGAAGCTGTATTTTACGGCTTACACAGCGTAGTAAAAACAATGAAAATGACAATGTCTAACTAACTGCTGCTTTTTCCTTCTCATTTAAAATACTTAAAAGAGTTTGGCTTGCTTTAAATTTTACCCTTGTCTTTTTAGGAACAGTCATGATCTCACCACTTTGGGGGTTACGACATTGTTTTTCCTGACTGATAGCAGTAGAAAATGTTCCTATTCCATGCAAACGTATTTCACCTTTCCCATGCAGCTCATTCTTTATTATTTTAATAAATGCATCATGAATCTTGCTCAAATCAGATTTTGTTATATCTATATTCTGACTAGAACAATCTTCCTTTAATTGTTTTATTATATCTTCTTTACTCATAAATTACCTTAATATTGAAAAAATCACATAAATAGCATATTATGTTGACACCGATAGTCAACTAAATTCATCACAAAAATAGAGGATATCATACATTTTTGCAAATATTTGTATAATACTTACAAAAAAACACCCCTATAAAATAACTATCTCTTAGAAAATTGACACTTTTTCCGAGCTTTATGTTGACCATATTTCTTACGTTCAACAACACGTGAATCTCTAGTTAAGAACTCACCATTACGTAGTATGGAATGCAAATCTTGGCTTACACTACTTAAAGCTCTGCTTATTCCATGAGCTAGAGCACTTGCTTGACCAGATAGCCCTCCACCTTTTACAGTTGCAAATACATCGTATTTATCCAATGTGGAAGTTGCAACAAATGGCATTTTTACTATTTGGCACACTGACTCTCTTTTAAAATAAGAAATTAGATCGCCTTTTTTGTTAACACTAAATTTTCCACTCCCCGGCTTTATCCATACTCTTGCTACAGATTCTTTTCTTCGGCCTGTAGCATATAAACGACCAAGCGAATCAACTGCTGATTTAATTGTCTTTTCTGACCAATCATTGTTATTTATTGTAGAACTCTTCATTTTTACTCCATTACTTTTTATTTTTACGATTCAAAGAGGCAAAATCTATCTTTTCAGGTTGCTGTCCTTGATGCTTATGCTCTGAACCAGAATAAACATACAAATTTTCAAAGCGTCTACGTGCCATAGGGCCATCATCAAGCATCCTTTTCACTGCCATTTCTATTACACGCTCAGGAAATTTGCCATTTAAAATATTATCTGGAGTAGTTTTCTTCAAACCACCAGAATAACCTGTATGCTTATAGTAAATTTTATCTTTAAGCTTCTTCCCGGTGAAATGCACCTTTTCTGCGTTGATAATAATTACATTATCGCCACAATCCATATGAGGTGTATACTCAGGTTTATGCTTTCCACGTAATAGTGTCGCTACAAATGCTGCAAGCCTCCCTACCACTAGTCCTTCTGCATCTATGACAAACCACTTTTTATTGATTTGTTTCTCCTTTAAGAAAAAAGTCTTCATTATTTGATCCAACAATAGTAAGCTATGATATACTTAATTTCTCAATAGTGTCAACAATATTAGTTATTGATTATTAAAGTAATTTATGTTAGTAATTGAGCTGCGCAACCAATATGCATAGGAATTAGAATGTTTCGATTGATTATCACACTTGCGATCATTTTTGGTACTATAAGTTGCTATGCAACCGATGTGGGAGAAGTGATAAGCAAAGCCATCAAAAATAGCTCAAAAATAAAGTCTCAATTTTACCAATATAAAAGCGCAGAAAAACACTATAAATCTTCTGGGTTAGCTGGATTTTTACCTGACATTAGTTTGCAATACAATTTTGATAGTAATTTTAATATTATTAACAATTCACAAGGCTCTGGAAAACGCCTGATATTAAGCCAAAGGATAATAGATGGCGGTGGTACCTTTGCCACATTCAGTCGATCAAGCCATCTTCTCAAAGCAGAAAAGATGCGATTTCAGCAATTAAAACAAGAGCTTGCACTTAATGCTGTGAAAGCATATGTTAATGTTTTACAAAAGACAGAAATATTAAAGCTCAGAGAACATAAAGAACGCGTTTCTTTGGAACATTTGTCAGCTATGAAAAAACGCTTTTCCCTTGGAGAGGTAACCAATGCTGAAGTTTTGTTAGCAAAAGCAAAATTTTCGTCTTCTATATCCGAAAGAGTTGATGCTGAAGGTAAATTAAAGTTGGTAAATATTGCTTATTATCATTTGATTGGCGAAGATGCTGATGACCTTTCTGAAGCTAATGATAAACTACCTTCTGTTCCAGAGCTAAATGAATGTTTACAGTTAGCAAAAACCAATAATTTATCTCTAAAAGCAGCAGTTTATCAAAAAAGAGCAGCCGGAATGGAAGTGATTGCTCAAAGCTCCAAGTGGCTTCCTTCTTTAAATCTAAGTGCAAGCAAAAATTTTGGGGAGGATGGTATGAAGGTAGACAAACTATTAGAAAATGTTCATGTAGTTTTTACTCTTGATGTTCCAATCTTTAAGAGAGGAGTTAATGCTTTTGGTGTCAGTAAAGCTAAAATGGATGCAAAAAAATCTACCTACGATTATTATGAAACGGTAAAAAATATAGAACAAGCAGTTGTAAATGCTTGGAATAATGTGTTGACAGCAAAGGCCATTATCAAAGCAAGTCAAGAAGCGGAAAAAGCAGCAGCTCTAGCATTGGAAGGAGTTGAGCAAGAAGTAAACTTAAATTTAAAGAGTACATCTGACCTTTTGGACACTGAAGATGCATTATTTAAAGCACGTTCAGACTTAGTTGAAGCAAAAAGCAATTATGTGATTAGTGTTTACAACTTGCTTTTTATGATAAATAGTATAGACCTCTAAATTTAATGGTATTAGCACTATGCATGATGAACAAGGCAATCAATCTGTAAAAGATATCCTAGAAGATATAAAAAAAGCTATATCGGGTAAAAACGCGAGTAACGATAAAGCAGAAATAAAGGATGAAAATGATGATGTGCTATACCTTGAGGAAGAGTATCCAGAAGAAATAGAAGAAGATGGCAAAAAAGAAAATAATGAAAAAGAGGACATTGATAATGATGACCAAAGTGAGGAAATGGCTTGCAACAATAACCAATTTAATGGCCATAGCTACAATTCAGAAGAAAAAAAAGATATTTATTTGTACGATAATATCCAAATGAGTAATAACAAAGCGAGTAATAGCGGCTTACAAGCGCAAAATAACGATCATCTAATTTTAAAAGAGAATATGGAAGAGATCAAAGCGTTGCTTGGAAAAATGCAAAACGAATTACAGCATAAACAACAAAAAAAAGCGAACCTTACTGTTGAAGAATTAGTTACATCTCTTTTAAAACCTCAGCTCTCAGAATGGCTGAATAAATATCTACATGCACTGGTAAAAGAAGTAGTTGAAAAAGAGCTTAAAGATATAATCAATAATAAGTAGGGTATTAGCAATAAAAACTAGAGTAAAGACGGCTAGAGGCAGAAAACTATCTTCAACAAGGTGGCTACATCGTCATTTGAATGATCAGTATGTGCAAAAAACTAGCAAGGATGGTTATAGGTCACGCTCAGCATATAAGCTGGTAGAAATGGATAACAAATTTAAATTATTCCAAGAAGGGCAAAAAATTATTGATCTTGGTGCTTCTCCTGGTGGATGGTCACAAGTTGCATCTCAGAAAGGTGCAAATGTGGTTGCTCTTGACGTAAAACCAATGAACGCAATTAATGGAGTAGAGTTTATACAATGTGATATTATCAATGAGCTTGAAATTTTAAGAGAAAAATTCAAGGATCAAAAATTTGATGTAATTTTATCTGATATGGCGCCCGAATCTTGTGGTTTAAAATCGTTGGATCATATCAGAATTATGCTTTTATGTGAGGCAGCGCTCAATTTTGCAAAGCATTTCTTGAGCCATGGTGGCACGTTTGTAGTAAAAATTTTCCAAGGAGAATCTGATAAAGATTTTTGTAACGAGCTAAAAAAAATGTTTAAAACAGTAAAATACTTTAAACCAAAGTCAAGTAGATCTGAATCTACAGAAATGTATTTGGTAAGTTTAGGCTTTATTGGCAGCAGACTTTCTATATAATATTAATCTAGGTAGTTCGCAGAAACAAAAAACTTCCTTGACAAACTCCGCCAGCCCCCTTATCATGAAACTGAAGCTATTGTATTTGCTTTCGCCAATCTGCAGATTAAAAGGTAAGGATTACTTAATGTATCGGCGTCTTATGTTTAATTTTTTGCAGTATATAGATACTGTATGTCTTTACAAAACTTCATCTACATCTAGATTTTTATCTAAATAAGCTGAACGCGCTTATAAAGCGTTACAAGACATCAAAAAATGCCAATACTTGACAGAGATAGTAAAAGACTAGCTAACTCGGGGATTCTTTGTCTTTTTTTCTGCTTGGTAAATTTCTTAAACATTTGCAGCGTAGGTTAGTTGCAATTAAAAGCGGCTGAATCTCGCTTGTCAAGCGTTTAAAACATAAAAAACGCCAATATTTTAAAGCAGATAATAACCCCAGGGCTTCTTTTGCCTTTTTTTTTATTTGGTAAATTTCTTAAATATTTATAGCTAAACGACAATCGTCATCCCAGCGGGATCTGGAGATACCGCGGCGGTATGACGTAGGACTGCTGTCATTCTGCTACTTGTTAGCGGCTGAGATACCGCGAATGAATCGCGGTATGACGGTTCGCGGTGGCATGATGTAGGACTGCTGTGACACCATTATAGAATGAACCAGTGTCAGCTACTTGCATAGAAAATGTTTATGACTAATTTTTAGATCAAACATGGAATTTCGACAAACTTAACTTTTTTGTGAGACTGTTCAGCAATAATAAATAAATTGAGAGGAAAGGTTATGGCAATAAAAAAGGAAAAGTTTTTTGAAATAATAAATGAGGTAAGCAAGAGTGAAGGTTTAAATGAGAATAATTTACTTGAAAGAATAGGAAATGAGTTAGAAAAGATAAACTCACAAGAGCATACAACACATAATATGTATAGTGATTTAAAAAAAAGTGGGCGGTTAAAAGATAAGATCTTCAGTATATTAAATTCAGACAAAACTGTAAATTGTATGTTGTTACATCTTGCTGTGGAATGTAACAGTGTACCAATAGTAAAACTCCTACTAGCAAAGGGAGTAAAAGTTAATGAACCAACACATGAACTTGGGGGAGTTAAGTCTCAATTAACTGCTTTGCACATTGCTGCTTTGCATGGTCATCAAGAGATAGTTCAGCTTTTATTGAATAATGACGCAAATCTTTTACTAAAAGATAGTCAAGGCCGAACTCCAAGGGATATTGTCGGTGATGTAAAAGGTAAAAAGGCTATAATAGAAATGTTAAAGGAAGGAGAACAACGTTATGCTGAGGCAGGAGCTACGAGAAGACAAAATAGACAAGGCACTTTACCGCAGCCTAATAATAAAACTCCAGGAAATTTAGCTGTGAACGGAAATAACGCAACTGCTGCAGTGCAAGCATGTAATGCAAGAGATCAGGAAGAGAACAACGGAACTACACCAAACAACAGAAAAATCTATGTACAAGATGAGGATGAACAGACTTCTTCAAACTCAATCATTAATGAAAACAATACAGACAAAGTAGATGATACATTAGAAAGAGAACAGGCTCTAAGAGAAAGAAATGCTGTGGAGCAAAAGTTGCAAGAGGTAGAACAAAGACTTGCCAATAATCAGAAGCGCATAGAACAAACCGGTCATAATCAACATTCGGAACAATACGGTGCTACATATAATGGTGAACAGACCTTTTTAAATAAAAGTAATAGTGGCGATAGTGGAATATATTTTGATGCAGATGAATCTGAAGCTTTAGGCCAATCTATATTAGAAAATGGAGAAGACATTAATGCACAAGATAAAGATGGCGTGACCCATTTACATTATGCTGCTACATATGGTTATGTAGAGATTGCAGAATATCTAATAGATAATGGAGCAGATGTTGATGCACAAGATAAAGATGGCGTGACCCCTTTACACTATGCTGCTGCAAAAAGCGCTAAAGAATCAGTAAAACTTTTGATAAAACGTAAAGCAAATATTAATGCACAAGATAAAGATGGACATACCCCTTTATATTTTGCTGTTGCAAATGACAATAAAGAATTAGCAAAACTTTTGATAAAATATGGAGCAGATCGCTCATTGATAAAGGATGAAGACCTAATAGATAGACTAAACAGTATGTGTGATCAGCCATCTGAGGTTGTATCTAGTACTTCTTCCCATTCCAAAACACACAACGCAATGGAAACTCCAGAAGAAGCAGAAAAGGTTAAAAAAAGTAAAGTTAAGTTAAAAGAATTACGTACTCAGCTAAAGGATAAGCAGAAAAAGAATGAATTGCTAAAACAACAAATACAAGATCTAGAAAGTGAAAAAGCAACGCTTAAGGATAAATTAGACAAAACAGAAAGTCAGCATTCTAAAACAGAAGTGTTGTTAGAAAAAGCGCAAAAAGAACTAGAAGAATCAAAAAGTTGTATAGCTGGATATGGGACTAAGTTGAAAGAATTCAATAAAGAGAATGAATCACTAAGACAAGAAATACAAGATCTAGAAAGTGAAAACACAACACTTAAGACCCCAGTTATGGATTAACCAACACAGTAAGGCTTAGAAATAGAAGGCTTTTTTGACTGCATGGAATATGAAATTAATGTAGAAAAAATATGTACCAGAAAATTTATTGGCGATCTGTGCCGTGTATGTTCAAGCTCAAATTTATTTTTTAAACAACCAAAGACTGTCTCAATAATCGACCTTTTTCTCAATAAAGCCTTCTCTTTTAGTGAGATTAGTGCGTTTTTCATGCCTTTTTTCACTTTAGTGACAAGCTTTAAACCTCTATCGAAGAGTTCCTCAAAGAGCTCCTTCTTGATATAGCCTTTATCTCCGAACAAAAGTCCTGTCAGTCTTTTAGTTATAGTTGGCACAGGTATCAACGTTACCTTTGGTTAGAGTAAGTGATTGAATTTCTCCAATTTCGTTAATCACCAAGTGCAATTTAAAGCCAAAAAACCAACCATACGTGCTCTTACCAATTTCTGCTAAACCATCAAAAACTTTGTTCCTAGAGATCCTTTTCTTGTGGCAAATGGCAATCGTAGAAGTGTCAATGTAGGAAGTACCTGTCATTTTCGCTTGTTCGCAGAACCATTGAAGAAGTAATGCTAAATACCGTAAAACTCTCGGCTTTAAGGCAATAAATCTGTGATATGAAGGCATCTTTGAAAATTCTGATCTATAGAGTAACTTAAGGTAACAAAGATAAAAAGCCTTGAAGTTTTTACATGGCGATTGGTGGTATAACAGGATTATGGTTAGCATTTCTGAGTGCGCTATTTCTGGTACTCTGGTTGGTTTTTTGCCATTTGATAAGAACTTATTTGCAAAATTTTCATCTACTACACGACAAAAATCCTCGACGCAGCAGTAAAGTTCTGTAATATCTTTCTTCATGGGTAACCTCTTAAATTATTGTTAAAATACTTGAGTTTACCCTATTTCCCTCTTTATTAATTCTACTTTTATCTGTTTTCTAATCCATAACTGGGGTTTTATAATGGTTCCATAGTTATCCGGAAATTTCGTGATCTGTAGTTTCTTTCATTCACGTTATATTCATAGCTTGTTCTATCTTAATGTAATTCCAATTTTGACTGTATAGGAGGTCTCTATGTTAAAACATAACTATAGTGATAAAATCAATAATCGCTATTCATATACTAACAAATTTTCTTATAGTGATGAGGGTGTAGATGAGACGATCAAGGATAAAATCACAACTGAAGATCAGGTAGTAACTGATGATGTTGAAGAGCCTGATGCTGGTAATGATGGTTACAGTGAAGGTATGGCTTTCTCTTACCATGGTTACGGCAACGACTTAATATAAACTCTGATCCAGGAAGATAAAATAGTTAAGATAAACCTTCAACTAGCCCCACTTATTCGCTATATTGTTGGAGGTTTTCATAGTTTTTCTAGTTGATGAACATTTTCAAAAGGGCTTCTTCCTTAATTTTGAGTAAATTAAACGAGTTGAAGCAAAGGGGTATTATAAATACAGATACAACAAACTTTATCGTAGAACCCCCAAGTAACAGAGCACATGGAGACATTTACACAAACGTTGCTATGGTGCTCGCAAAGCATGAAAAGAAGAATCCCATTGAAATTGCAGAGGTTTTAGCCAAAGAATTTGAACTTTTTGATGAAGTTGCAAAAGTGGAAATAGCGGGCCCTGGTTTCATCAACATACACTTAAAAATAAAAGCATGGCATGGGATTTTAAAACAAATAAATGAGCTAAAAACAGAGTTTGGCACCCTAGATATAGGGAACAATCAGGCCATCAATGTTGAATTTGTATCTGCAAATCCAACTGGTCCACTGCATATTGGTCATGCAAGAGGGGCAGTATTTGGTGACGTTCTGGCAAATTTATTGAAAAAAGTTGGTTATAAAGTTACTAAGGAATACTATATTAACGATGCTGGAGCGCAGATAGATACACTAATAAAGTCAGTATATCTGCGGTACAAAGAAGCTCTGGGAGAAAAAATCAGTATAGAAAAAGGTTTATACCCAGGTGAATATTTAAAACCAATAGGGGAGGGGCTAGCTAAAAAATATGGCAAGGAATTTCTAAAAAAGCAAGATAATCAAATAATTAGGGAATATACTTTAAGTTTTATCTTAGAACTCATAAAGGAAGACATGAACTTGCTTGGAGTAAATCATGATGTTTTTACTTCAGAGTATGAGCTACAAAAAAGTGGCAAAATTGAAGAGAGTATAAAGATATTGTCTGACAAGGGTCTAGTGTATGAAGGGTACCTGGAGAAACCAAAAGGCAAAGAAAGCGAAAATTGGACTTCCAGAAAAGAGATGCTATTTCGCTCTACAAAATTTGGTGATGACGTTGACCGTGCATTGAAGAAAGAGGACGGCAGTTGGACTTATTTTGCCTCGGATATCGCTTACCATTTTGATAAGATATCGCGTGGTTTTAACAATATGATCGTAGAGCTTGGTAGTGACCACGGCGGTTATGTCAAAAGACTCAAAGCAGTCGTCTCTGCGCTCAGTGATGATCAAGCAAAAATAGAGGTAAAACTGCATAATATTGTGAATTTTTTCGAGAACGGCAAACCTGTTAAGATGTCCAAAAGATCAGGAAACTTCCTAACAGCAAGAGATGTAGTGGAAGAAGTTGGCAGGGACATAACTCGTTTTATAATGCTAACACGCAAGAATGATATGGTCTTGGACTTTGATTTTGCTAAAGTTAAAGAACAGTCAAAAGACAACCCTATTTTTTACGTGCAATATGCGCATGCTCGTGCTCATTCGTTAATGCGTAATGCTCCAAAAGAGCTCCCAACAGCAGATCCTTCACTTTTAAGGACAGGTGGAGAGCTCTTCCTCATAAAAACCTTAGCAAAGTGGCCAGATGTGGTAGAAATTGCAGCAAGGCTTTGTGAGCCACACAGAATTACTTTCTACTTACTTGAAGTTGCAGAAGCGTTTCACGTTTTATGGGGGTATGGCAAGAGTGATTTAAACATGCGTTTCATACTGAAAGACAACTTAAACCTCACCGCTGCAAGAATGTTTCTCGTGCAGGCCTTAGCACACGTCATCGCTTCTGGACTTTCTATCTTCAATATAGAGCCTTTGGAAGAGATGAGTTGATTTTTTTATGCAAGATTGTTTTTTCAACGAATAGAGAAGTTGACAAAATTAAGTAAAAATGTTATAGTTTATAGTAGTATTTTCTGGTTAATATATGGCTCACAGTCAAAAAAAGCTCAATGTTAATGTAAGTTTTGACAGTAAATTGGCTCAGTATCTTACAGAAATGGCAGAGACTCAAAATAAAACTATTCCTGAAGTTTTAGTAGATTTAGTGGAAGAAGAGTTCGAAGAAGATGTAGAGCTATCCAAAATAGCTGACGATCGCCTCTCTGAAGGTGAAGAAGAAGTAGAGGATGATGAAAACATCTGGAAATAAAACTTACACTATAAAATTCTTAAAAAATGTTATTGAAAAAGAAATTCCAGCTCTTCCGGCAAAGATTAAATTAATGGTTCAGGAGGCCATAAAGAAACGCCTTACAGTTGATCCTTTTAATCTAGGAAAGCCTTTGTGTCATAGCTTTAGAGGGCAATATAGGATAAGGGTTAGCAACTACTGTATAATTTACAGCATAAATCATTCAGAGCGCAGAGTACTTATTACTGCAGTGGGGCATAGAAAAAACATTTACAAACCCCAGTTATGGATTAACCAACACAGTAAGGCTTAGAAATAGAAGGCTTTTTTGACTGCATGGAATATGAAATTAATGTAGAAAAAATATGTACCAGAAAATTTATTGGCGATCTGTGCCGTGTATGTTCAAGCTCAAATTTATTTTTTAAACAACCAAAGACTGTCTCAATAATCGACCTTTTTCTCAATAAAGCCTTCTCTTTTAGTGAGATTAGTGCGTTTTTCATGCCTTTTTTCACTTTAGTGACAAGCTTTAAACCTCTATCGAAGAGTTCCTCAAAGAGCTCCTTCTTGATATAGCCTTTATCTCCGAACAAAAGTCCTGTCAGTCTTTTAGTTATAGTTGGCACAGGTATCAACGTTACCTTTGGTTAGAGTAAGTGATTGAATTTCTCCAATTTCGTTAATCACCAAGTGCAATTTAAAGCCAAAAAACCAACCATACGTGCTCTTACCAATTTCTGCTAAACCATCAAAAACTTTGTTCCTAGAGATCCTTTTCTTGTGGCAAATGGCAATCGTAGAAGTGTCAATGTAGGAAGTACCTGTCATTTTCGCTTGTTCGCAGAACCATTGAAGAAGTAATGCTAAATACCGTAAAACTCTCGGCTTTAAGGCAATAAATCTGTGATATGAAGGCATCTTTGAAAATTCTGATCTATAGAGTAACTTAAGGTAACAAAGATAAAAAGCCTTGAAGTTTTTACATGGCGATTGGTGGTATAACAGGATTATGGTTAGCATTTCTGAGTGCGCTATTTCTGGTACTCTGGTTGGTTTTTTGCCATTTGATAAGAACTTATTTGCAAAATTTTCATCTACTACACGACAAAAATCCTCGACGCAGCAGTAAAGTTCTGTAATATCTTTCTTCATGGGTAACCTCTTAAATTATTGTTAAAATACTTGAGTTTACCCTATTTCCCTCTTTATTAATTCTACTTTTATCTGTTTTCTAATCCATAACTGGGGTTTACAAACACAGGAGATTACACAATTAAAAATATAAGAAAGATCTCACCGCTGCAACTTGTCCAAGCCTTAGCACACGTCATTGCTTCTGGACTTTCTATCTTTAATATAGAGCCGTTAGAAGAAATGAGTTGATTTTTTTTTTGTTACAATATGTAATGATCAAAATATTATTCAAAGTAGGGTAAAGTTATGACGATCAGTTTTAGGGAGTATTCAACTGTATTCACTGAAGTTGCGGAACAGACAGATTTAAATGGAAATAACATAATTGAAAGAATAAAGGGCATTAGCATAGATCCCGCTAACAAGCAGCGGGATGACGGTTGTCAGGGTGTCAGGCTAGTACCTTCTCTTGTCATCCCAGTGCCCAGACACTGGGATCCAGAAAAGTTTGCTTGTTCACAAGCAAACTAGCATGGAAAGTGGTTACAACATTTTCGATGAGATTATATGGAAAACTGTATTCCAGTGTCAAGCACTGGAATACATCACAGGGGCACTGGAATGACACCCTTTACGGGCTCTTAAATTGCAACTATAAATGTTTAAGAAATTTACCAAATGAAAAAAAAGGCAAAAGAAGCCCCATGGTGGTTGGCTATTTACTATGTACTAAAATATCGGCGTTTTTTTTATTCTAAAACGCTTGATTAAGAGCGATTTAGCTGCTTTTAACTTGCAACTAACCTACACCGCAAGTGTTTAAGAAATTTACTAAGCAGGAAAAAAGGCAAAGAAACCCCGTAGTAGCTAGCATTCAAATTCTCCCTTGTCAATTTGACGTTTTTTGCTGTCTTAAACGCTTTGTAAGCGCGTTTCGGCTTATATAGGTAAAAACCCAGAAATTTTTAAAGACATGCGATGCACGTAGTGCGAAAAATTAAACATGAGACGCCAAATACCCTAAGTTTTTTGTCATTAACCTGCACAGATTGCGAAGATAAATAAATAGCTTCAGTTTCATGATAAGGGGGTTGGCGAAGGGTGTCAAGTAATTCCGTTCCTTATGGGTAAAAAGAGAGAAACTCTAAGTTGCAGCCGCACAATGTTTCTCTTTTCTGCTGTTGATGATTATTTCGCCTATTGTAACTGCCGCTAGAATAAAGCAATAATATACCTGTGTTAATAAAGAAATAGGTGATACAGAGGCGATGCTACCTGCTAGCAATAGTTGGGAACCATAAGGTAAGATACCTTTTGTAGCACAAGCAAAAACATCTAATAAGTATGCGCTGCGATGTGGCGCAATACTGTGTTTTTGTGCAAGCCTTTTTGCAATGCCACCACTTAGTAAAATAGCAATGGTATTATTGGCAACTAAGGTAGTAAACATAGACGCAATTCCTGCTATCACAAATTCAGCTTTAGTTTTTGTGATATTGCTTTCATCGATGAGTTTATGCAACGCTTTTTGACCTTGCTTGTACATTATATGGCTCAATCCACCGATAAATAGAGCAAATATCACTATTTCGTTTACTTTTTTGAAACCGTCATACACGTCATGAGGAAATTGAATGATAGCATAGTCAAAAAAAGTTATTCCTAGCACACCAGCAATAATTATGTTTATAGTTATTGTTACTAAAGTGGCGACTTCAAGCAGCCCCATGATTATTAAAGAAATGTAAGGAATAATTTTTATTATAGAATAATAATCTAAATTTGATATAGAAATAATTTTTGTACTATTTGAGGCAACTGCTAGGTAGATGAGTGTTATAATGCTGGCAATAAGTGCAACTTTAGAGTTCATTTTAAGTTTATCTTTTGCTGAAGCTTCCTGTGAAGAAACAGATGCAATGGTGGTATCAGATATCATCGAAAGGTTATCGCCAAACACGGCACCACCTACTACAGTTGCAGTTCCTATTTCGAGACCAAAAGCTCCACTTTTTGCCAGATTAACAGCTATAGGTACCATCAGCGCAACAACTCCCATAGATGTGCCAATTGCAGTTGAAATAAAAGCAGAAGCCAAAAATACTCCAGGCAGCAGTAATCTTGCTGGAAGGAAATTAAGAATTAAATTAGCAACAGTGTCTGCGCTACCAATTGATTGAGTAACTGCAGAAAATGCTCCAGAAAATAAAAAAATTAAACACATAGTAAGGGTGTTTTTGTCACCCATGCCCTTGATAACAGTATCGATGTTATGCTGAGTTTTATTTGTACCACGTGAGACAGCAAAAAATAGTGCTGGTAACAAGCATATTACTGGTGAAACCTGATGAAGTGGATTATCAGTTCCGATAAAAGAAAAATAAGCACCACTTCCAAGATACAAGATTAAAAAAATAATCAAGGGGACAAAAGCTGTCATTTTACTGTACCTAAACTTATAACTATAACTAATTAAGTGGTTTTAAGCAAGTTTGGTTTTCACTAGTTCTACAGGAAGTCAATAGCAGAGTTTTAAACTTCATATTTAATCTACTAAATAAATAGCACATGTAGCTTATTGCTTGACAATAGGATCTAATTGTTGTCTAGATTCCAGCATCACGCGCACAACTGTACGAACATTTGTTTGCGAAGAAATGTTATAGCTGGTTTTGCCTCAAACACAAAGATGTCATCCGAGTAGCTGACTACTTGGATCCAGAAAATTTTGCTGCGAGTAAGCAAATTTGTTTGGTGAGCATAGAAAGTGGAATGTGTAAGCGCAGCCTCAACAGGTTGTCATCCAAGTAGCTGACTACTTGGATCCAGCTGAGTTGGTGAGTATAAAAGTATAGCTAACGCGAGCTCTACGTCATACCGCCGCAGAATAATTAACCGTCATACCGCGATTCATTCGCAGTATCCCTTCGCGGTATCCCTTAGCCGCTAACAAGCAGCGGGATGACGAGCTTATCGTCATGCCACCGCGAACCGTCATACCGCGATTCATTCGCGGTATCTCTAGATCCCGCTAACAAGCAGCGGGATGACGGTTGTCGTTTAGCCATAAACATTAAGGAATTTACCAAATAAAAAAAAAGGCAAAAGAAGCCCTAGTCATTGTCTATTTTCAGTATTGGCGTTTTTTAAGTCTTAAACACTGCAATTTAGCTGCTTTTAAATGCAACTCACCTTAGTTTGAATGTTTAAGAAATTTACTAAGCAGAAAAAAAAGGCAAAGAAAACCCGTGTTAGCTAGTTGTCACTCTCTAATCCTGCAAATTGGCGTACTATACTGTCTTAAACGACTTATAAGCGCGTTTCAGCTTATATAGGTAAAAACCTAGAAATGTTGTGAAGACATAAGGTGCACATAGTGCAAAAAATTAAAAATAAGACGCCAACTACGTTGTTTTCTTGCTGTTTAATCTGCACAGATGAAGATAACTCAATACCTTCAGTTTCATGATACGGGGACTGGCGAAACTTGTCAAGGAAGTTTTTCGTTTCTAACGGTTGTTGCCAAAAACTATACAAGAAGTCTATTGAAATTACGTATATCAATCGTTGTAAAATCACACAATTGCTCTGTAGAGCTATGCCCTGTAATAATTACTATACCATTTTGCTCAGAGCGTATTGAGATTAGGTTCAGCACTAATTCACACGTTGCACTATCAAGATTACAAAATGGTTCATCTATCAGCCAAACGTTTGCATTAGAAATCAAGAGGCGAGCAAGCGCAACTCTCCTTTTCCAGCCTGCAGAAAGTTCGCCATATCTAATATTAAGTACAGGTTGCAACTGCAAGCAACAAATAGCTGCCACAATCAATTCTCTAGTATTTCGTATTCCTGCCCAGAATTCTACGTTTTGAGCAACAGTTAAGCTATCTTTACAGGCATTCTTATGGCCTATATAGACCATAGAAGGTATATAGGATTTTGGATCATCATATATATCTTTTCCGCAGTGCCTTATATTGCCTGATACCGGTGGTAAAAGTCCAGATAAACTTCTAATTAAGCTGGTTTTACCACTACCATTTGGACCAGTGATTAGAATCTTTGATTTTAGCTCAGCTTTAAAACTGAGATTCTTAAATAGTACCTTATTATTACGAGCGCAGGATAAATTTTCACATTCAAGCATGGATTATCTGCCCTTCCCCTTATGTTTACCTTGAGTTGAAGCCTGAGCTTTTACAAACAGCTCCCAAAATCCTTTCTGTCCGCCTTCTCTATGTATCAATTGTGCAAAACGCTGCATTAAACCATTACCCATCATAACCATCTTTGTCCATTTACCTACCGGTTTTGCTATGTCAACTATTTCTGGATCTTCTTTATAAACTTGCACATCTTTTTGTTTCTCGCGTAGCGTTTCTTGTTGTTTCATCAACTCTTTTTGCTTATTTTTTTGATATAATTCATTGAATTTTCTGTCTTCTTCCCACTCTTCTTTAAAAACTTTTCTAGGAAATATGATTTTTCTAATGCGATTTTTGTATATTTTTCTCAAAAAGAGAAATACTGCAGCTACAGCAAGTAATGTTACGCTATATAATATGATCTGTGTAAGTGGCATTTCCTGTATCTAATTCATTAAAAATACCCTTACTATTATACCATAATTATAGAAATTGTGCAATTTTTTTGCGGGTAAAGACAATATAAAAGCAGTACTGCTCTATTTCGAAAATTGCGCAAATATCTGACGAACGGGCTTGTATGTAATAAGGTTTATTTCTATACTTCTTAAAGAATTTAGAAGTAAAACAAATATGAACTGCTATAAAACTCATACGTGCAATGAACTGAGGAAGAACGACGTAGAAAAGGAAGTTACCCTTTCTGGATGGTTATATCGTAAGCGCGACCATGGTAACCTAATTTTTGTTGATTTAAGAGACTTCTACGGAATCACTCAGCTAGTATTTAATAATGACAAAGACTTTTTTGATGAGATATCAAATTTAAAATTGGAGAGTGTAATTACTGTTACAGGAATAGTTGAAGCTAGAACTGAAGATACGGTAAACAGCTCTATTTCTACCGGAGAAATCGAGGTGATAGTCAACAATTTGCGCGTTGAGTCGGAAGTTGAGTTCCACTTTGATGAAGAAATAGCAAAAGAAGAAAGAAGTATATTGGCAAGCATTACCGGCGAGCAAGAATACCCAGAAAACATGAGATTTAAATATCGATTTCTTGACTTAAGACGTGAAAAAGTCCGCAACAATATTATTTTGCGCTCACAAATTATTGCAGAGCTCCGCAAGCTCATGATAGAGCGAGGATTTTTAGAGATTCAAACTCCAATACTCACTGCTTCCTCTCCTGAAGGAGCACGCGACTACCTAGTGCCAAGCAGGCTAAATCCTGGCAAGTTCTATGCATTGCCACAAGCTCCGCAGATTTTCAAACAGTTGCTCATGGTTTCAGGGTTTGATAAATATTTCCAAATTGCACCGTGTTTTCGTGATGAAGACGCAAGGGCTGACCGTTCTCCGGGAGAGTTTTATCAGCTAGATCTTGAAATGTCTTTTGTAACTCAAGAAGACATCTTTCAGATTATTGAGTCTACCTTATATAGAGTGTTTGCTAAATTTTCTCGTAAGTCTGTTGATAAAGATTTTCCACGTATTACATATAAAGAAGCAATGCTTAAATATGGTTCTGATAAGCCAGATCTGCGCAATCCACTATTAATCAGCGATGTTACAGAAATTTTTCGTGATTCAGGGTTCAATATTTTCAAAAGCAATATTGAGCGTGGTATGGTAGTGAGAGCCATCCCTGCACCTAAAACAGCAGAGGAACCACGCAGCTTCTTTGATAAAAAGATAGAACATGCGCAAAAAGAATTCGGTGCTAAGGGTCTCGGATATATAACGTTTGATAAAGATGGAACTGCGAAAGGCCCAATTGCTAAATTTCTTGATGAAAATAGGCTAAACCACATAAGAGAAGCAACAAACATAGAGCCAGGAGATAGTGTATTTTTTGCTTCTGACAAAGAGAATGAGGCGGCAAACATTGCAGGAAAAGTACGCACTCTTTTAGGGTCAGAACTCAGTCTTATAGATGATAATATCTTCAAGTTTTGTTGGATCATTGATTTTCCATATTTTGTATATGACGATAAAAGTAAAAAAATCGATTTCTTTCATAACCCATTCTCCATGCCACACGGTGGTCTGAAAGATTTAGAGGACAAAAATCCACTGGATATCCTTGCTTACCAATATGATCTTGTTTGCAATGGAATAGAACTGTCAAGTGGGGCGATTCGTAATAACAAACTGGATATCATGTATAAAGCTTTTGCCATTGCAGGTTATAGCCGGGGAGAAGTTGATACAAGATTCGGTGCACTTGTACGTGCATTCAGATTTGGTGTTCCTCCTCATGGTGGAATAGCACCAGGAGTTGATAGAATAGTTATGCTGCTTGCTGATGAGCCAAATATTCGTGAAGTAATCTGTTTTCCTATGAACCAGCAAGGTGAAGATGTTCTAATGGGTGCTCCTTCCAAGGTGGAGGATAAGCATTTACGTGAATTATCCTTGAAGGTTATTGAATGAAAAATTTTATAGCAAGGAGCACCGGTTAATGATATATTAGGTTATGTTAAATTGAAAGACCATGAATAATATCCAAAAAGCAATACTATCAGGCATAATCTGCAACATGATTATATGGTATGAGTTAACTCTATTTGGAGTGTTAACTCACATAATAAGTGACGTTTTTTTTTCATCAGAAAGTGATTACATAAAAAAAATCAAATTTCTTGGCAGTTTTGCAATTGGATTTGGATTTAGACCACTTGGTGCATTTATTTTTGGTTACATTGGAGATAAATACGGCAGAAGGAAAATTTTGCTGACTTCCGTAATATTAGCCTCAATATCATCTACTGCAATTGCGGTTATACCAAGCTTTAAAGAAATAGGAATATTTTCTCCTATATTGCTTCTGCTTTGTAGAATAACACAAGGAATGGCAGCAGGCGGAGAAACGAGTATCAACTCGGCTTTTTTAATAGAGCATTCGATCGATAAAAAAGATCTAGGTTTTTTAGGCAGCATGAAAGCTTTTAGTGGTGCTCTTGGTTCTATTACATGCTTTATAATGATAGCTATTTGCAAAAAGTTTACAGGTGAAAACTTTGAAATTTGGGGTTGGAGGTTGCTCTTCTATTTCTGCTCCGTTATGGGCATAATAGGCTTTTTAACAAGATATATAATGGAAGAGAGCTTAGCATATAAAACACACGATAAAAATAAAAGCTTATCTCATTCTCCATTTTTAGAATTAATCAGGGACTATAAAAAAGCATTTATGATAGCAATTGGACTTGGTATTGCCCATAATGCAATTGTTTACTCAGCAATCATGTTTTACAACATATCTGTAAAAGAGCTCATTCTATCAGGTATTGATATTAAAAATGTAGTAAGGATTATAAGTGAAATTATATTTGGAGTGTCTGCAGTGCTGTTTGCAACGCTGTCTGATAAAGTTGGAAGGAAAAGCGTGATGGTTCCTTTATTAATAGTGCTGGCTTGCATTAGCTTACCGGCATTTTCGCTACTGTCCTATGATAACCACTATGTTATAACGCCCGTTTATTTGCTAATGACCATACCGATAAGTGCATCTTTTGGAATATACAATTCTCTTGCCTGCGAGTTATTTCCAACGAAAGTTAGATGCACTGGCTTCAGTTTAGCACATAACATATCTGCAGGAATATTTGGTGGCCTTTCTCCATCCATATGCATGTGGCTCATAGAAAAAACCGAAACAAAACTTGCAGCAGGTGTTTATCTTACCACCTGCGCATTAATTAGCCTAATATCTGTGCTTCAAATCAAAGCCAAAGACAGAAAAGTTGATTGGTGAAATCGTTTCAGTCGAAAAATAGCGCTTCAATAGACTTTTCAATGTGCTTAGGGATAGGAGCGGTAATAGTGATTTCTTTATTGTTTGGCAATTTTAAAAATAAAGAATGCGAATGAAGGTGAATTTTACTTGCCACTCCGTCAATAAAAGCTTTTTTACCGCCGTATTTACCGTCACCAAGAATAGGGCAATTTATATGAGCTAAATGTGCACGTAACTGATGGGTTCTGCCGGTAATTGGTTGTAATTTTAAATAAGCAACATTGTGTTTGGATTTTGCTATAATTGAAAAATGCGTAGTGGCATTTTGAGGTGAATTTTCATCAACGATCACTTTTTCTTGACCTGAAACATATTTTTTCGCCAATGGATAGTCTATTGTTCCACTATCCTTGCTCGGTATGCCAGAAGTCAATGCTAAATAAGTTTTTTTTACTCTTCGTCCTTTAAATTCCTCCATAAGGTATCTTGCAACATTAGCATTGCGTGCGAATATTATCACTCCACTCGTATCTCTATCTAGCCTATGGACAATTTTAAATGTTTCTCCCTCTCTTATTTGGTCAAGCAAATCACTAATACTAATCTTTACTTTTACGCCACCTTGAACGATGACCCCTGCGGGTTTGTTTATAGCTAATATATATTCGTCTTCATATAATATGTTCTCTCTTAGTAGATTCACTAACTTTTCGTTATATTTGCGATCAGAATTAGCGTTCTCAATGTAATTCAAGTGCTTCAGCGTTATAGTTTGCCCAGAATTTACTCTATCACTGGACTTTGCTTTGCAATCATCAACTTTGATTAATCCTTTCCTTAAAGATTTTTCAATTACAGATTGCTTTAGATCAGGAAAGATTCTTCTGATGTACCTATCCAGCCTAACGTTATCGTCTTCTATTAATATGGTTTTTATACTTTGTAGCATTCCATTATTTATAATGAATATCTAGTGAAATGTCAATTATTGGTGTCATTCCAGTGTCAAGCACTGGAATGACACCGAAGGGGCTACTGCCGTCATAAAGGAACCAGTGTCAGCTACTCGGATGACAGGAGAAGGAGACTACTGAGATGACAGCTAGCCTGACAACCGTCATCCCGCTGCTTGTTAGCGGGATCTAGAGATACCGCTAACAAGCAGCGGGATGACGGTTCGCGGCGGCATGACGTAGAGCTTGCGTTAGCTATACTTTTATACTCACCAACTCAGCTGGATCCAAGTAGTCAGAGCACTGGGATGACAAAAAAAGGAGGGCACTTGGATGACGGGAGAAGGAGCTATTTGGATGACATCGTTTACTATACAATGTTTGTACAGTTCTGGATAAAAAAATTAGCTAACAAATTTATAAACATCAGTATACAGCTCATCAACGCTTGGTTCTTTACTATTTTTGGCAAAATCTTCCGACTTTTTTACTAAATCACGTATTTCCTTATCAATTACTTTGCACTCTTCTTCTGAAGCCATTTTATTATCTGTCATGTATTTCTTTAAAGTGCTTATAGGGTCATGATTTTGCTTCATATCTTCAACTTCTTCTTTTAAGCGATAAGTAGCAGGATCTGACATTGAGTGACCGCGATATCGATATGTCTTCATTTCAAGCAGGATAGGCCCTTTTCCGCTGCGTGTGTGTTCCTCTGCTTCGCTTGTAGCCTCATAAACAGAGAAAAAATCCATTCCATCAACTTGTTTTCCAGGAATACCAAAACTTTCTCCTCTTTTATATAACTCTGTTACTAAAGTTGACCTTTGCACGGAGGTTCCCATTGCGTATTCATTATTTTCTATGATGTAAACCACAGGCAACTCCCACAAAGATGCCATATTAAACGATTCATATACTTGTCCTTGATTTGCAGCACCGTCGCCAAAATATGTAAATACCACATTATCTTTTTTCTTATATTTATTAGCAAATGCTATTCCTGTGCCAATTGGAACTTGTGCTCCCACTATTCCATGCCCGCCGAAGAATTTTTTTTCAACGTCAAATACGTGCATCGAACCACCTTTACCTTTCGAGCATCCTGTTTCTTTGCCGGTAAGCTCTGCCATTACAACATTTGGATCAGAATCACATGCGAGCATTAAGCCATGGTCTCTATAACTTGTGATAAAAGCGTCACCTAATTTTGATGCAGCTTGAGTTCCAACTGCAACTGCTTCTTGTCCTATTGATAGGTGACAGAACCCGCCTATTAATCCCATCCCATATAATTGTCCTGCTTTTTCCTCAAATCTGCGTATGAGTAGCATTTTCCTGTAGAATCCAATTATCTGTTCTTTAGTGAAATTTTCTGCTTTCATATCGATTTCTTTTTCATTAAACTAACACAATACCAGGAATTTTAAATTTTTGCTAATGAACTATTACCACTGGCTTGAGGCTTTTCACGTTATCTCTGTTATCATGTGGATGGCAGGTATGCTTTATTTACCCAGGCTTTATGTCTACCATGCAACTGTAAAACCGGGATCGGAAAATGATAGCTTGCTTCAAACAATGGAAAAGAGGCTACTTAGATATATCATAAACCCTGCAATGCTTTTCTCACTTGGTCTTGGAATTACACTAATGGTTATTAGGGAAGCATATCGTGAAGGATGGTTTCATGTAAAAGCATTTGCAATACTTTTGATGTTAATTATTCATATGCTACTTGCAAAATATAGGAAAAATTTTGCAATGGGTTCGAATAAGAAGTCACATATTTATTTTCGCGTTTTAAATGAAGCAGTTACAGTATTGATAATAGTTATAGTTATTATGGTTGTTGTAAAACCTTTTTGACTGACCTTACCCAAAAAAAGCAGAAAGCTCGTATCTGTTCAGATGCATGGCTAATGTACAATACTGAAATAAAAATTCCAGTGCTCCCTTTCTTGTCATCCCAGTGCTTGACACTGGGATGGCTTTGTTGCATCACACTTTATGAGATGGTGATTTATGGTAAATTCATGTAACTATCTCAAATTTAGCCATACCAATATCAGTGAATTTATTAAGCAAATAGCATTTGATTAGCAGTTCTTTTTCTCGATTTATCTCAGATTTATTCCTAAAACTAAATCCGAATATTTGCTTTAATCTTGAGAAAAACCCTTCAATATAAGATCTTTTCCCATAATTTACTTCTTTTTTCCATTCTTTCATGCCATCTTCACCGTATAATTTTATTAACCTAATAGCAGTATTCCTGTTAGACATATAATCTATTTCTGGATGTTCTGCCGCATTGTTTATTGGTGGAATTTTTGTCTTTATATCATATTCGTTACACAACTTATAAAACTTGTGCCTATCACATGCTCTATCTGCATATAGTGCTTTTATGGCATGCTGAAAATCAACTTCTTTTAGCAAATCACAAGCTCCATAGTGATCAGAGTAGACACCGTTACTGTATTTTACAGCTATGGCTTTTTTGTTGTTTATATTCAACATTACGTGCAATTTTCTCGTTTGCTCATAGCCACGATATTTTCTGTCAGTGCTATTTTCCTTACTGTGTGTTGTTGTATATACTAATTCCTGTACTGTCTATAGCAATTTCGATATCTTCCATATTATTTTCTGCAATCATTTATCTTAATATTAAGTTTCTTAAACCTTCTTGATGCTTGTGAATAGCTGATAACTGCCAAATCTCTTCCTATTTGTTGCAAATACCCTTTTATAAACCCGACTGTTTGTCTTAAACCAATTCTAAAGAAACTGACGATTATATGCACCAAAATCACAACTTTATCACTATAAATATAGTTGCCGCCCTGCATTTTTGGACAATTCTCGTACCAATTTTCTATGGCGTCATTGATATAACAAAAAATGCTTCCTCTTTCTTGGAGAAATTTGTTATATTCATGGCAGTTACTGACTCTCATTTTTTGTGGCATATTTTTTCTTCAACAGTTAAATGGCTATTTATAATGAATTTTGTCAGTAACTGCCAGTTCTTTTCACTTGAGCGATGCAATAAAGCCCACTGGGATCCAGCTTTCTTTACAAATTCACCAAAAGTGCTTCATTCTATAACGCAAAACCCATACTCACCAAACTCAATGCATTACTTGCAATTAAGTTTCCTGGATGCCAGTGTCAAGCTACTCGGATGACACCATTCTTTTTCCTGGATCCCAGTGGGCTTTGTTGCATCGCTAGCTATGATGGATTAAAGATAAAAAAGATAGGGAATATCAGTAGCTTATTATTCTGGTATTTATAACAAGAACGGTCAATGAATACCTAAATTTGAGTAAAAGAAATTTCACTACCATTTACCAATCCGGCTAAAATTCAAGAATTTCAATGCTTTAGCTATTTTCAATAGAATTAAATTTATTAATATAAATAACAAATTACTATTCTTAAATTTGATCAGATTGATTGCAAAAAAACAAGATTTTCAATAGGTTGCTTATAATCCTAACTATAGTTAGCCTTTCATAAGTAGCGATGCAACAAAGCCATCCCAGTGTCAAGCACTGGGATGACAAGAAGAGGGCACTGCCCTCTTGGATGGAAGCCAGTGTTAGCTACTTTCATGACACCCTGACAACCGTCATCCCGCTACTTGTTAGCGGGATCTAGAGATACCGTGATGGTATGACGTAGGGGTTGCCGAGAACTTGTCATCCCAGTGCTTGACACTGGGATCCAGTTTTTCGTATAATTTTGTCAAAATCTATTGTGCTAGCAAGTTCACTAGCGTCACGCGCTGGTCTGTTAGACATTTACGTGTAGGGTGAAGAAATTTTGAAAAAGACATACCAAATATGAAAGGCCTATATATTAAAACTTACGGCTGTCAGATGAACGTTTATGACTCCGTTTTAATGGAAAATGTAATTAAACCTTTGGGGTTCAACGTTGTTAGTGATGCAGGGAAAGCCGATTTAGTGATACTGAATACTTGTCACATTAGAGAGAAGGCAGCAGAAAAACTTTACTCAGAGCTTGGGAAGATTCATTCGTTACGAAAAGAAATGACTATAGTGGTGGCTGGGTGTGTAGCGCAAGCAGAGGGAGAAGAAGTGTTCAGAAGGGCTCCTTTTGTTGATATTGTTGTTGGTCCGCAGAGTATCGCTACCTTACCGGAGCTGATAGTCAAAGCAAGCAGAAGTAAAGGTCATGTAATAAACACTGATTTTCCTGAAGTTGCAAAGTTTGATAAATTGCCAGATGAATGCTATGGCAATAGCCAGGGGTCTTCTGCGTTTCTTGCCATACAAGAGGTTGTGATAAATTTTGTACGTTTTGTGTAGTGCCCTATACTCGTGGAGCTGAGTATTCACGGCCAGTGAATGAAATATTTCGTGAAGCATTGAAATTAGTTGCAAATGGGGCAAATGAGATCAATTTGTTTGGTCAGAACGTCAATGCTTACCATGGGGAGTGCGAAGGGGAAGTGTGGGATTTAGGAAAATTAATTAGTCATATTGCTAAAATTGAAAAGCTAGAGAGGATTCGTTATACAACTTCTCATCCAAGAGATATGCATGAATCTCTCTACTTGGCACATGCGGAAGAGCCAAAGCTCATGCCGTTTGTTCACCTGCCTGTGCAGTCTGGTTCGAATAAAATATTGCACGCGATGAACAGGAAACACACTGCAGAGGAGTATTTGGAAATAATAGACAGATTTCGCAAATTGAAACCTGAAATCGAATTTTCTTCTGATTTTATTGTTGGTTTTCCTGGAGAAACCGAAAAAGATTTTGAAGAAACTATGAAATTAGTAGAAAAAGTTAGATATGCTCAGGCTTATAGTTTTAAATACAGCCCAAGACCAGGCACACCGGGAGCGGAAAGAAAAGATCAAGTACCAGAAGAGGTTAAAATAGAGCGCCTTCTTCGTTTACAGAAATTAATTAGTAAGCAACAACTTGAGTTTAACCAGAGTATGGTAGGTAAAACTATACCTGTTCTATTTAGCGATAAAAAAGGTAAACACCAAAACCAAATTATTGGTAAAAGCCCATATATGCAATCAGTGTGCATTGATGATTCTGAAGATAAATACAGGGACAAAATAGTAAATGTGAAAGTGTTGGAAGCTCGGCAGAGTAGTTTGCTGGGGTGTGCATTTCACTGATTTTAAGCAGCGTTAAATATAAATCTTAAGCAAAGAGTATTGAAAAAATGCAATCATAATCTTTTTCAAAAGTTACAAAGTTTAATTGCTACCTCTGCTGAACGGGTACCTTAAACCTACAAATTTGAGCTTACCTATATCAATTTTTTGTACAAGATGAGTTAGTAACAACTTTATGTATAAAATTGAAGAAGAATAAAAATACAATAACGAGCATTAAATTAAATATTCCCACCTTTAAAAAACCCTCTTTATATATTTCTAAAGATTCTAAATAATTTATTTTACCATTTACTGAAGGAACTGACATAAATTTTGATATTGCAACTCCGGCTAGGTTAGAAAACGCTAATGACAGCATTACTATACCCATCACTACTCCTCTAAGGTTTTTGGGGGCTAGTGTAGTTGCTTGTTCTTGGACTAATGGAGCAATACATAATTCTCCCAGTCCCATAAAGGAGATAGCAATTATTAAATATAAGTATTCTACTTTACCTTCAATGTTAGAGTTTAAACATCCTATGTACAGTGTGAAAAAACACATAGCCATTGTCAGAAGGCCAAGGGTAAACATGGAAGTTGCATATTTTTGCTTAAACTTCATGTATGTTCCAAAAAGAAAGCCAAATATTATAATTGACAAAGGATTTATGGCTTGAGAAACTGAAGCTGGGATTGTTATACCTAATACATTGTTAATAACGTTTCTTTCGGTGAATAAGTTAACCAAAGAGCCAAGCTGCATTTCTAAAGCAAAAAAACACAAGAAAAATACCACAAGAATAGATAATGCCACTAATTTTCGTCTTTGTTCTGCTGATAATTTAGATATTATATAAATAAATATGCCCAGAGCTGTTATTCCAATAAATATGAGCATATTAGTAAAAAATTCACTATGTATAAGCATTTTAGCAATTATTGATGATGACAGAAAGCTTCCTATCAATACTATACCAAAAATTTTAATCCCTAATATGCGCTTATTCATAAGCTCTGGATAAGGAGAAAGGCCGCTATCTCCTAAAAGATTCTGAAATTTGAGAAAAAAGATTAGCCCTATAGACATCCCAATACCAGCTAAACCAAAGCCGTAGTGCCAGCCAAACAAGTGGGCTACATAACCACATGAAATAGAAGCCAATATTGCTCCAATATTCACACCTACGTAAAATAAAGTAAAGCCTCTGCTACGTTCAGGATCGTCTTTGCCATAGCATGAACTAAGTAAGTTAGTTACGTTCCCTTTAAACATACCAGTACCTATGGCTATTAGAGATAAACCTAAATATAATAAACCTGGTTCAAACTTAACCAATGACATGCAAGCATGACCTGCTATCATCACTATCCCTCCAAGCAACACCATGTTGCGGAATCCCATCAACTTATCAGCTAAAAAACCTCCAAGTATTGGTATAGCATAACCTGTTGCAGCAAATAATGAGTAAATAGTAAAGGCCCTCTCATCAGTGAAACCTAAGTGAGAAGTCAAAAATAGGACCAAAAGTGCCCTCATTCCATAGTAAGAGAAACGTTCCCACATTTCAACAAAGCACAACATTTTTAAAAATTGTGGAAACTTATCTGTCTTCTGATCCATAAAATACCCCTAAAGCTTGGGTTAATGTTAAGTAAAACAATAAAAACTGCAAGTAAAACTTAAAAAAAGGTATTGGAAGCTTGGCAGAATAGTTTGTTGGGGTGTGAGCTACGGAAATATTTTTGAATTTGTAATTTTTCAGAAAGCCCTATATTCTTTAGTTTTACATAGCGAACATGAAGTCAAAGCATTATCCTGATACAGTAAGTAGTCCTGATTTTTCATCGTTAGAAAAGGAAATCATAAAATTTTGGCAGGAAAACAAAGTTTTTGAGCGGTCAGTTGAAGAACGTTCCAAGGATAATTGTTTTGTCTTTTACGATGGGCCTCCGTTTGCAAATGGACTTCCGCATTATGGACATTTACTCACTGGTTTCATCAAAGACGCATTTGCAAGATATCAAACTATGCTTCAAAAAAGGGTTGAACGTAGATTTGGCTGGGATTGCCATGGATTGCCGGCTGAGATGGGTGCAGAAAAAGAACTTGGAATATCTGGTAGAACTGAGATAGAGAAGTTTGGTATAGATAAATTTAACGATCATTGCCGTACTTCTGTGATGAAATTTTCATCAGAGTGGGAGAAGTATGTAAATAGGCAAGCAAGGTGGGTAGACTTTCACAATGACTATAAGACTATGGATAAATCATTCATGGAGTCGGTCATGTGGGCATTCAAGCAGCTTTATGATAAGGGTCTGGTGTATGAATCAGTGCGCGTTGTACCATATAGCTGGGCATGCGAAACTCCATTATCTAATTTCGAAACAAGGCTTGATAACGCGTATAGAGAAAAAGTTAGCAAAGCTGTAACTGTTGCATTTGAGCTTTTAGAAAACCCACAGCAATTTAAAAGTGTTAAACGAAAGTGTAAATTACTTGCTTGGACTACAACTCCTTGGACGTTGCCGAGCAACTTGGCTTTAGCAATAGGAAAAGATATTAAGTATTGTGCAGTGTCAGTCCACCCTTTGATGTCATTCCAGCGCGTGACGCTGGAATCTATTTCTGGATCCCAGTGTCTGGGCACTGGGATGACAGGGAGTAGTGAAGGAAGTTCAATGAATGGTGAAATATACATTTTTGCTGAAAGCTACTTAGAGAAATTTATCAGCCACTCTGAACAAAACAATATTCCATATGAAAACTGCAATATAAAACTTAAAGCGAATGATCTTGCAGGTCTTTCTTACAAACCACTGTTTGACTATTTTAAAGACACAAAAAATGCATTTCGCGTTTTTATTGCTGATTATGTGACGGAAGAAGACGGTACTGGCGTTGTGCATACTGCTCCTGGATTTGGTGAGGAAGATTTTTACCTTTGCCAAAGCCATGATATTCCAGTTATTTGTCCAATTGATAACAGTGGAAAATTTACTGCTGAAATTTCAGATTTGGCAGGGGTTCATGTTTTTGATACCAATGATACAGTAATAAAAAAATTAAAAGAGCAAGGGAATTGGTTTAAAACTGAACAATATATTCACAATTATCCACACTGCTGGAGAACTGACACTCCTTTGATCTATCGCACTATGCCTTCTTGGTATGTTGCTGTTACAAAATTCAAAAGCAGAATGGTAGAGCTAAATAAGAGAGTTAATTGGATACCAAACCACATTAGAGATGGTCAATTTGGAAAATGGCTTGAAGGGGCACACGACTGGTCAATTTCACGCAATCGATTCTGGGGTACACCAATCCCTGTATGGAAATCAGACGATGCGAGATATCCAAGAGTAGATGTATATGGTTCAATAGAAGAACTGGAGAGAGATTTTAATGTTAAAATAGACGACTTGCACAGACCATTTATCGATACTTTAACAAGACCAAATCCTGATGACCCAATAGGAAAATCAGTTATGCGCCGTGTACCTGACGTGTTTGACTGCTGGTTTGAATCTGGCTCGATGCCATTTGCGCAAATCCACTATCCGTTTGAAAATAAGGAGTGGTTTGAATCTGCGGATTTTATTACCGAGTACATAGCACAAACCAGGGGGTGGTTTTATACGCTCTTTGTATTGTCTACTGCTTTGTTTGATAGGGAACCATTTAAGAACTGCATATGCCACGGTGTTGTTTTGGATGTAAAAGGGCAAAAATTGTCCAAACGTTTGAATAACTATGCAGATCCAATGGAGGTTTTTGATAGATACGGTTCTGATGCGCTGCGTTTTCTTATGCTTTCTGGATCTATTGTTTGTGGTGGTAATTTGCTACTTGATAAAGAAGGAAACTCAATACGAGATGTTCTGAAAAACGTAATAAAACCTATTTGGAACAGTTATCACTTTTTTACTATGTATGCAAATGCAGATGGAATTAAAGCTGAAGTTTGTAAGGATTATCAAAGTACTATTGATCGCTACATGATTTCCAAATGTTTTGAAGCTGTAGAAAGTATCCAAGCTTCTATGAACAGCTATAACTCCCAAGAGGCTTGCAAAATTTTAATGAACTTTTTTGAAGTGCTAAATAATTGGTATATTCGTCGCAGTCGCGAGCGTTTTTGGAAAAGTGATTTGGATCAGGATAAAACTGGTGCTTATAATGTTCTATATACGGTTTTTTATTACATACTAAGAGCTGCAGCTCCTTTGTTGCCACTTATAACAGAGAATATATGGCAAGGGCTTAAGTATGAAGAAACATCTGTTCATTTGGCTAATTTTCCACAATTAGAGAAGTTTGATAGTCAGCTCATTGCCAAGATGGATCTAGTGAGAGAGGTGTGCAACTCTGCACTTTCGATCAGAAACACTTTTAATATACGTATCAGACAGCCGCTTGGCAGTATGATCATTTATCATCAGTCTTCCTGTAGTTTTCTTGAAGGTGAACCGCTTTCTGTCATCCCAGAGTTCTCTCCTGTTATCCAAGTAGCTGACACTGGGATCCAGTGTGCTGCAAATTCAAATGAGTACCAGGAGATGATAAAAGATGAGGTGAATGTAAAAAGCTTGGAATTAGTAAACAGACTTGAAGGTATTGCATCACTAGAGTTAAAGCTAAATTTCCCACTGCTTGGGAAAAGAATTCCAGACAAAATCAAGAAGCTAGTTCAATATGTCAAGGAGGGAAAATGGAAGCAAGTTGAGAATGAGCAGATATTTCTAGGAGACGAATCAGAGAACTATATTATAGAAAAAGGCGAATATGAACTATTGTTAAAAGCAAACAGTGAATATTCCTCTGTATTTGATAACAATAAAGGGATTGTCATTCTAAATACTGAACTAAATGATGAATTAATTCTAGAAGGGCTTGCAAGAGATGTCGTGAGGCTCATTCAGGAAACCAGGAAACAAGCTGATTTTCATATGTCCGATAGAATCAGAGTAATAATCAAAACAGAAGATGAGAAAATTAAGGAAGCAATAAATACGTGGATTGAATATATAAAAGAGCAGACCCTTACCTTATCTTTGGACATTAATACAGAAATTGGAACTAACTTTTATTTTAAGGAGTACCAAAATTTGATAGTTGGTATTAGGTTAAATTATTAGTAGTTGAAAGTTGTCATTGTTTATGCTATACTTAGGTTACTTGAGGTAAGGTTATGGTATGCATGCTGTTGTAGATTGTAAGAAAGTTGTTGACTTAAATAACAATAGTGATGATTTAGGTAAAGTAGAATCTATTTCCAATGTTACTTTGGAAGAGGAAGAGTCTTTTGATGCTATGGAAGCTGTTTCTAATGTAGAAGAAGGGAATGATTTAGGTCTTGCTACTTCAGAAGAGGAAGAAGAATTTTTTGATGCTGTGGAAGAACAAGAGCCGTTAGCTAATTTTAACGTTCCACTCAGTATATTTCATTATAAAGATTATAACTCTGATTTTTTTACTTCTTGGTATAATATATCAAGTAGAATATTTAAAGAGGTAAATCGAGCTTGCCCGGAGAAGAAAGTATTAAATTTAGCTCTATCAGTTTTAATGTTTCCTTATATAGTTTTCACTGCGTTAGGATTAGCCGTATATAATAAATTAAAAACAAATGATAAGACACAAATCAGTTCAGAGGAGAATAAAACAAAAAAAAGTGAAGTAAGTGAAAGTACAGCAAAAAGACTGGTATATGGTGTTCTTGCTGCAATAGTGATTCTTGTTAATATAGCTATGCTTGCAGCATTACTTATTCCTGCAACAATTGCTTTGGCTACTTTTTATCTTTTAAATAGAGATTTATCTCACTCTTTAGTTACTGCTCTTAAAATAAGTATGGGGCGGTATTCTAATAAGCATCAAAATATTGAGGTGTCTTTTCATGAAAAGGAAGTTACTGGACCAAATATTGCGTGGGATATGGAAATAGAATTTCCACCGCAATTTAAACGATTGCTTAGAGATTTGTATGAAAATGAAAATAACAAGTGGTTTGATGTGACGCGGGATTCAGAGCATAGCATCGTACTGAAATTGTCAACTAACATCAATTTAAAAAATGGTCTTAAGCCCTTACGCAATGAAATCAAGGATGTGCTTGCAACTTCTATTCAAGAATTTGCGAAGACTATGGAAGAACTGATAAAGCTAGAAAAGAAAGAGATTACATATGATAAATTGAAGGAATTGTTGGACGAATTCAGGTTAAAAGTGGTAAGTAGCATAGATTTTAAGTTGACAACTCACTTAATATACAACGCCTATCAAGTTGCCTTTATACAAGCAGTTAGGTTTCAGCTGGATAGACGGAAAGAAGGTTTTTCACTGGAAGATGAGATAAAAAATTCTTTAGTGAGACAGGAATTAGAGAGTCAAGGTAAGGAATTACCAGGTGAGAAAGAAGTGATAATAAGAGATCTGAAAAAAGCAGGAGCAAAAGTACCGGATGTTTTAGATGATAGTGAGCTTCCTATATTTAAAGCAGAATGGAAGCGGCTTAAAGAAGAAGGGAAGATAGCTAAGAGAACAATTATTGATGTTTATAAATATATACATAGTAGAGAAACAGAGACAGCTCTAGGTAATGCTAAAGAAGAGATTAATCTTTTAAAAAAAGAAGGACAAAAAAGATATATTAGGATACATGAAAAATTGAAAGAAATATATGGAGATGTAAAAAAGAATAATTTAGCAGGTGATGTTTTAAGAAGAAGGTTAGAAGGTCTTTTTAAGTTCGAGTATGATGATCAAGAAGTTGAGCAAAGGCTAGTAAAATCAGTAATGAAAAAAGCCAAGGGTGAGTTAGGCCTATTAGGTATGCTCAGCTTAATAGACCAGTTTCGGGATTTAGAAAAGGAGATAAAAGGTTCTTTGAGTGAGAATTTAAAAGAAGCTTCAGATAAAGTAAATGCTTTTGTAGCAAAGATATATTTAGAAATAACGAAATGCAAAAAACAAAATGTACTCAAAGGCCAAGCAAAGGGTATAGAGGATTCATGTAAGCTGTTAGAGGAAAAGGAGCCGGATTTAGTACAGAGGATTAATGCGCACCGAGCGGAAATTGCAGAATGCTTAGAGCAACCTATATCGTTAAGGAAAGTAATAGAAGAAAATGAGGATTTAAACAAATATTTAGAAGGTGAGCGAAATAGGAAAGGAGAACAGCATCCAAGTACAAAATTAATAGAGAAGCATTTGAAAAATAACCAAGAAATTCTCAAAGCATTAAAACAGTTAGAATTAGAAGAAAAAGGATTGTTGATAAATGAAGAAACAAAAAATGATTATATAGAAGAACTAGAATCTCGCGAAAAAATAAAGTTTGCAATAATAGAGGATGATTTACTGAAGGAGTTCGAGCGTGAAACTTTTAACGAAGAAGCAGTTAAGAAGTTGTTAGAGGAAGCGGAACTTGAATACTATTTGGCAGAAAAATGCATAAAAAGTCCTGTGATAAAAACAAAAAATAATATCAAGCACTTTTATCAAGGTTTATTGTCTCCTTTGATAGATAATTTGACAAAAGATATAATAAATAATATACCAGGAAATAGTGAAGGTTGTATACAGAAAGTTAAGAACTGGAGTAAAGTTATGTTTGGTGCAATAAAGATTGGAGCATCAAATGCTTATAAAGAGACTACAGAGAGAAAAGCGTTAAATGTGGCACATAATACTTATAAAGAAGGAGAGACATTTCTTCAATGTTTTCAGTCAAATTATGAAGGTATTGGAGCCTTTTTAGGTAATTTATTTTCTGATGATGGGGTAACATTTAAAAATGATGTGTGGCCTAAAATAGAAGAGCATTTGCATGGAATGTGGGATAGATTTTTCAAGGATATTGAATTCAATATTGGAAATAAATTGGATGAAGTAAGTGTGACACAGCAACGGCAGGAAACTATGATTGTGACTCAACGATAAGTTCTCAAAGTTCCTCCGGTATTTTCACATACTAAATTAACTATAGCACTTGATTCTTTTTGGATCTCTTTTTCAGTTAAAGTGTGAGTTGGAGAGCAGAAAGTAACTGACAATGCTATAGACATCTTATTCGATTCTATATTATTTCCATGGTATACGTCAAATACTAAAACTTCTGTGATGAGCTCTGAGCTTTTTTTTACCACATTGATTATGTTACCTACTTTCACATCCTTATTTACAATAAATGCAAAATCACGTTTTACACTTTGGTATTTATAATCGATAAATTTCTTTCTACTTACAGGTAAATTTTCAATATTTTCTAATATCACCTCAAAACCTACAACTTTTTGCTTGATATCAAAAAGATCTAATATATTAGGATGCAACTCTCCAAAATAACCTGCTACTTTATTCTTAAAAGAGAGAGTGCCTGACTTTCCTGGGTGATAATGTTCTTTTTCTGCTCTCTCTATCGTTAAATTATCACAATTGACGTTAAAAAACTCCAAAGCTGCTATGCAATCAGCCTTTGCGTCAAAAACATCTACTTTTCTATCAGTATTATAATGGTTTCGTGGTAAATTATTTCCTGTTCTTATCCCACTTAAAACATGTTTAGACCGAGCTTCACCATCGTAAATCGGCCCAATTTCGAAGATTGCAAGATCAGATATTCCATGGGCAATATTATCAGCAGTAACTTGCAATAAATTTGGCATAATACTTGGTCTCATTATATTAAAGCTATTGTTAAACGGATTATCGATGATAAATAACTTATTCGAGTAACCAAATTTTTCAGCTGTTGATTCACTCATAAACGACCAGGTTAGCACTTCATGAAACCCTCTGTTTGTCATCAAAATACGCAAATTGTCGTATGTACTATCTACTTCTTCAACATTATTTGGTAGTGGTTCTTCTTTTATTTTGTCATAGCCGTATATCCTTGTTACTTCTTCGATTAGGTCAGCCGGTATTGTCACGTCCGGTCTCCAGCTTGGTACTTGTACATTCCAATTGCCTTCGGTTTTTTTATCAATACTAAACCCTAGTTTCGTTAAGATATCAAGCACCTCATCAGGCGATACAGACACACTTCCAAACTTGTTCACATCCTGATAATCAAAGCTCACCTTGGTGTCAGCACTATCTAAACTGCCAGCAGACACTACGCTTGAGGTTTCTCCACCACATAAGTCCAGAATCATTTTAGCTGCAAGGTTGAGTCCATCAAAAGTAAATCCAGGATCAACTGAACGTGCAAATCTGTAACTAGCGTCTGTGGAGATGCCGAGCTGCCTTGAAGATTTAGTAATAGAGATGGGATCGAACCAAGCAGACTCTAAAAAGATATCAGTAGTTTCAAGAGTACATTCACTGCACTTACCACCTATAATTCCAGCAATTCCATGAATATTTTTATCACCTGCAATAACGCTTATGTCTTTGTTTAATAAGTATTCTTTACCGTTCAAACCAGCAAATTTTTCTCCGTCGTTTGCTTTGCGTACTGTGAGCTCTCCTTCTATTTTTTTTGCATCATACGCGTGCATTGGGCGGCTGAAAGATATCATAATATAGTTCGTGATATCAACTATTGCAGAAATGGAGCGCATTCCTATCGATTCCAGCCTATCTTTTAACCATTTTGGGCTTTCTTGATTTTTTACATTGGCGATGTATATTCCACTAATAAAACTTTCCCCGTCAGTAACTTCAACATCGATTGGTGAATTTATGGAGCTGGTAAGTTGTGGAATGCTTAAAGTCTTTAATGTCCCAATTCCAGTTGCAGCAAGGTCGCGAGCTATTCCATAAATGCCTAAGCAATCTCCACGGTTTGGAGTAACATTTATATCAATTACAGGGTCACAATTGAAAAATTTATCCCCTACTTTATAATCATCGGAAAGCTCGATTATTCCTTCACTTTCCTCTTGAACCAGCGCAAGTTCAGAAGCAGAGCAGAGCATCCCTTCACTTAGCATTCCTCGTATTTTTGTGGACTTAATTGTGAGATCACTTTCTGGCAACGTGCTACCAAGAGATGCAAGTACAGTTTTCATACCTTCTCTAACATTGTTTGCTCCACAGACTATTTGTAGAATTTTACTTCCATCATTTACTTTACATAATTTTAATTTATCAGCATTTGGATGAGGTACGACTTCTAATACCTCTGCAACAATAAACCCAGTCAATCTGGAATTATCGATCACATCTTCTACTTCTAACCCTATGTGAGTTAATTTATCGGTAATTTCTTCTAAACTAGCATTGGTTTCTAAGTGTTCTAATAACCAAGATAATGTGAATTTCATGGACCTAAAAAGAAGTGAAAAAGTTATTGTAATGTAAAATGTGGTGATTTTAAAGCTTATTGTAGTGGAATGAAAAGTGACTTCTGTATCACAAGCAATGATGCAGAAGTTTTTGTAACTTTATATCTTCTTATAAAGAGAATTTATCTTCTTTATATCACCTTTTAAATCTATCTCCGTAAAGGATTTAAGATTCATATTGTGGGTATCTGCATGGAAGCTATGAATGTAGCCATCTATAGTTAAGTCTCCTATCATATTATGGCTTTCATCTAGTATTTCGCTTCCTATTTGATAATGGCCAGTATATTCGTTAAAGGAACCATCTGTCAATTTGATGTATCCGTTACCAAATTCCTGCTCTAAATTTAAAGGATGATTAGCGTTAATAAAATCTATTTCGTTCATTATATACCTCACTAAAAATTAAATTATAATTAAAATAAGATGTTAAGTTAAATAATTTAATAAGATTAGTAAATTTTAAAATACAGAGCTGACTGTAATTAACACTCTAATTACATATTTTGTTAATGTATCAATGTTATAATAACACAGAGCCTTATCTTAACCCTTGACTTTGTCCTATAAAATTCATACTTTATTTACTGTTATAGTTCAAGTACATAGGGTCAAAATGGCGTTAAATCCGCTAGAGCAATTTAAAGTATATACAATAATAGAGTTACCTAGGTTATTTGGGTATGACGTAAGCTTTACCAATTCATCTTTTTTCACGATGATTTCGGTGATATTGATGATACTCTTTTTGCTTTTTGGAATAAAGAAGGGGTCAGTAATACCAGGATATTTGCAAGCTGCAGTTGAGTATGTATATGATTTTGTTATTTCAATAATAGAAAATAACACTGGAAGCAAAGGCTTGCAGCACATTCCATTGATATTCACAGTATTTATTTTCATTTTATCGTGTAATTTAGTTGGTGTTCTTCCTTATAGTTTCACGGTCACAAGTCATGTGATAGTCACCTTCGCTTTATCGATGGTGGTTTTTATTTATATAACGATTGTTGGATTTAAAGAAAGGGGAGTAGAATTTTTACGCATATTGCTACCAAAAGGAACTCCTTCGTGGCTTGCACCTATAATAATTATTATTAAGTTGTTTGCTTATTTAGTAAGGCCGGTTAGCCTATCAATAAGGCTTGCAGCAAATATGATTGCTGGTCATACAATCATCAAAGTGATAGCAGGGTTTATTGTAAATATGAACATATTTTTCACTCCTGCGCCGTTTTTGTTCATAATTGCATTGATAGGATTTGAAGTATTTGTTGCAATTTTACAAGCTTATATATTTACTATATTAACATGTGTATATTTGTCAGATGCAGTAAAGTAATTGACTTCCTTGTAGAATATTTTACAATTATATTATAAAGAAATAATTAAAGGTAATATATGGATTTAGTAGCTTTAAAATTTATAGCAATTGGTTTAGCTGTGTTTGGAATGCTCGGTGCTGGTTTAGGTATAGCTAATATCTTCTCTGCTATGTTAAATGGGATTGCGAGAAACCCTGAATCAGAAGGTAAAATGAAAAGTTATGTTTATATTGGTGCTGCCATGGTTGAAATCATGGGATTGCTTGCGTTTGTACTTGCAATGTTATTAATATTTGCTGCTTAACAGATGCCACAGCTTGATGTTTCAACCTTCTTTTCTCAAGTTTTTTGGTTTTTAATTTTTTTCTCTTCACTTTTTTTCGTAGTAAGTTGTTTATTTTTGCCAAAGTTAGATGAAATAATAAGCACTAGAAGTAAAGAAGTATTGGATTCTTTTAATAGTTCTGTTCATCTTTTAAGACTCACGGAAGATCAGGTTGCCAAGTATAATGCCGCTTTAAACCAAGCTAGAATACAGGCAAAAAAAATCATAGATGATGCACTTGCTCAGGTAGAAGAAATGAGAGCTAATGTTAAGAATATATTAGAAGAGGAAGATAAAAAAAAGAGCAAGCTTATTGAAAAAAAAGTGGCAGAATTTAAATCTGAATATACTGATCAGTTAAAACAAATGGCTACTAGTATTGCTTTAATTTATTATACTAAATTGACTAATTCTGAAATTGAAGAGGAATTTATTGCTGACTTGGTGTCCAAAGAATTTTAGGGGTTTTTATGTCTACATCACTGATTATCGGTCTTGCCTTCTTGGTAAGTTTTGTCCTTTCGTATAAATTGCTAAAGAAAGTGATAAAAAATGCGCTTAACAATAAGCGTAACAAAAGCAAATTTTCAAGTGAAGAAACTGAAAAATTCAGGAAAGATATGTTGGAGTATTACAAAAAATCTTCTAAAAAATACAAAGAATTAGATGCAGAAGTTAATAAAATGATGAATGAAGCACTTGATAAAGCTAATAGTATCATTAAGCACAATAGACAGCAGCTAGATCAGACATTAGATGACAATGCCCATTCTAACTTGAAGAAAGTCACTGACCAAGTTGAAAAAGCTCTTGGAGATTTACAGGCTAACACAGCGAATATAGCTGCTGATGCTGTAAAAAAAATAATGCATGAACGTAAAGATGATAAGCGTAGTAGCGAGGTCATATCTTCATTTTCACGTGACTTAAATAAAAAATTGCATTAGGTTCAATGCAACAATTGCCTATACTTCAAGCTGATAATGTAGAAAAAATTAAGTTTGATTCTAGTTTGTGCAAAGAGCCAGAGAAACTTTTTTACTATAAATTTAATATAATTCCTTGGCAAAAATTAAATAATACTACTTTTTTTATGGTTGAAGACACAAGCCGAGATATCAACCGTTGGGTCGAAGCTCATTACGGTATTGACTATGTATTAATAAAAGTGGATAGCGAACAGATTTTAAATCTTCTTAACTCGCACTTTGGTATTTCAGAATTTGCAAGCAACTACTTATATTACAAGAATCCTAATTTTTCAGCCAAAAGCATTAAACTAAGCTCAATATTTTTTGCTTCTTTCTTTATTGTAACTTCAATTTTAACACTAACAGAGAAATATACATATTTTGCTTTGATGTTGATATTTATAATCGGATGTTCTAGCTATTTATTCAAGTTTATAGCTACAATTTTTAACTTATGTGAAACCTCCAACCAAAAAGTGGATTATAGTAAGCTGAGTGAAGAAGATTTTCCTATATATACTATTTTATTGCCTGCTTTTAAAGAAAGTGCAGTGATAGAGCAATTGGTTGAAAGCATTGAAAGTTTGGATTATCCAAAATCAAAATTAGATGTGAAGCTTCAGGTAGAAAGTGATGACCAAGAAACGCTAGCAGCTATAGAAAAGTACACTTTACCGCAGTATTTTGAAGTAATAAAAGTGCCTTATTCTTTGCCTAGAACAAAAGCCAAGTCATGCAATTATGCTATGAGCTTTGCTAGAGGAAAGTATGCAGTAATATATGATGCGGACGATAAACCAGACCCATTGCAGTTAAAAAAAGCACTGATTGAATTTAATAAGGGCGACGATAAGTTAGCCTGTACACAGGCGAAATTAAATTACTATAATTGTGATTGTAATTTTCTCACAAAATCCTTTTCTCTGGAGTATATGAACTGGTTTCAATACTTATTGCCTGGATTCCAAAAAATGAACATGCCAATGCCTTTGGGTGGTAGCAGTAATCATTTTTCAGTAAAAATTCTAAGAAAAATGTTTTTCTGGGATGCTTATAGTGTTACCGAAGATGCTGACCTCGGTTTGAGACTTGCGCAAATGGGATATAAAACCAGGATGATTGACTCAGAAACATTGGAAGAGTCACCAATTGCTGTATTTGCTTGGATTAAGCAAAGAGCGCGCTGGATCAAAGGCTATATGCAAACTTATATTGTTCATTTAAAAAATATAAAGTCTCTTTATAAACACACTGGATTTAAGGGAATTTTGCTATTGAATCTTTTTGTTGGCTCTGCAGCTTTTATATTTTTTACTACTCCATTTTTACTGCTTTCATTGATATTAACTAAAGTTTTAAATGGATTATTTTTGTACTACTTTGTAGTGGTATACGTTACTAACCTGATTCTTTTGGTAATAGCTGTCAAACAGCAAAAGATGCCTTTTTATTTTTATATAGTATCGATATTTTTTCCGGTCTATAGTCTGCTACATAGTGTTGCAGCTTTTCTTGCCTTATGGGAATTTATTCTTTACCCTGAGCGATGGAACAAAACTCAGCATGGTTTATGGAAGCAAAACCTGTAGCTATTTGGCTTTTTCTCTGCTCGGTCATGGTAATTCTCATGGTAGGGATTGGTGGATTTACCAGACTTTCAAAAGCAGGATTGTCAATCACGGAGTGGAAACCAATTACTGGAACATTACCACCACTGAGTGAACAAGACTGGCTACAAGAAAAATTAAAATACGAAGCTACACCTGAATATAAAGCACTTAACTATGGTATTAGTATGGAGGAGTTTCGCGCTATATACTTAATAGAATATGTACACAGATTGGTTGCAAGACTAACAGGTTTAGTTTTTGTCCTGCCATTTATATATTTCATATTAAGAAGAAAAATATCTAAAAAGGTAGTAATAAAGCTATGTGTGGCATTATTATTTGGAGCTTTACAAGCTTTTGCTGGTTGGTATATGGTTAAAAGTGGTTTAGTAACTGAACCTCATGTTAGCCACTATAGGCTTGCACTTCACTTATTATTAGCATTAATTATCTTTGCATTATTGTCATATCAATTTTTTGATTACCAAATATGGATCCCAGTGTTACGTACACAACTATACGAACATTGCAGTATAAGAGTAATTTTCACCAAGAAAGATGTCATCCCAGTGCCCAGACACTGGGATCCAGAAAACTTAACTTTAAATAAGTGGCTGCATAGTAAAAGCTGGATTCCAGTGTCAGCTACTTTCATGACACCATTTGCTGTGCAATTTATTTTCAAAAGTAAGCGTTCGTACAGTTGTGTGTCAGCTACTCGGATGACAGGATTTCAATCTACTAACAGTAGTATATATTACACAATACTTATTCTGATTCTAATTGTAATACAAATAATTTTCGGCGCATTTGTTGCGGGATTAAATGCTGGTTTGATTTACAATACCTTTCCACTAATGGACGGACAAATCGTTCCAGAAGATTTATTTTTCTTACAGCCTATATGGCTGAATATCTTTGAGAACAGAGCGACAGTGCAATTTATACATCGAGCACTGGCATTGCTAATACTAACTTTGGTAGTAATACTCACAGTAAAAAATGCTAGCGTAAAACCGGTATATATTATGCTGCTCTCCATCATCATTCAGATAATTTTAGGAGTGGTTACTCTTTTGTTACACATACCAATAGCCATTGCCATAGCTCATCAAGTGTTTTCATTTATCTTGTTTGGGTCAAGTTTGTACTTCTTGTGTTATTTAAGAAAGCAGACTACATCACCGATCTGCACATTTTTTCCTTCTTGAACGGGAATATTTTTTATCACCATTGCTACTTCAGCACATATGATATTTTCCATTTTCATTGCCTCCACCACAAATAAAGGTTGTCCTATTTCCACCTGATCTCCTACATTTACGTGTAATTTAACTAATAAACCAGATATTGGGGATTTTACAGCATCTGCTGAAATCCCTTCTGTTTCATTATTTAGCATTAACTTACTTAATTCAGCTACATGAGGTTTTAATATACAACACTCAGCTTTCATACCTGCATGTCTTATGAAGTACTTGCTGCCTTGTCTTTCTATTTTAAGTGCTATATTGGTATCGTCATTAATTGTGATATATAGCAATCTATAACTTGATTTCCACTTGCCTATAACGGAGTATTTATTGTGATTATATACCGTTATTAATATATTATCTTGGTATTTTGCATTTACGGAGTACTCATTGTCATTTATATTCACTATGAATAAACCTCTTGCATAACCACCTGTAATCTCAGCGCTATGAGATATTGCCCCAATATCATGAGGTGTTATCCCAATACTACAAGATGTCATTCCAGTGCGTGACACTGGGATCCACTCTTTTTCTTTTCTGGATTCCAGTGTCACGCACTGGAATGACACCGGAGAGTGAGTAGCTGATACTGGTGCCCCTTCTTTTTTACTAGATTCCAGTGTCACGCACTGGAATGACACCTGAGATGTTTCATTCACTGCTTTATGATGGTACCTTTCTTCATTTTCCAAATGAACATATAACGCAGTGAAAATAAATATTTTAATATACTCCTCTGCAACAAAATCGCCGTGAAACCCACTAGGGTAATGATCTGGAATGAATCTCGTATGGAGCTTTGCTGCGATAAAATTTGGGTGATGGAAGATGGATTCTAGAAATTCTATATTATTTGTTACTCCTTCTATATAGCATTCAGACAATGCTTTTTGCATTCTGCTGATCGCTTCTACTCTATCTTTTCCATATGTTATCACTTTGGCAATCATCGAATCATAGAACATGCTAATTTCTGAACCTGCAGCAACTCCATCATCTATTCTTACATAATCATTTTCACCCGGTTTATCGTAATATTTCATTCTTCCGCTGGAAGGGAAAAATTTCTTCGATGGGTCTTCAGCGCAAATTCTACTTTCTATTGCAGAACCAGTAAGTTTAATACCATTCTGACTAAACCTTAATTTCTCTCCACAGGAAGTTCTAATCATTTCTTCTACTATGTCTATTCCAGTTATAAATTCTGTTACTGGATGCTCAACTTGCAATCTCGTATTTACCTCAAGAAAATAGAAGTTTTGGTCTTTATCTACAACAAACTCAACAGTGCCTGCTGAAAAGTAACCAACCTGCTTTGCTAGAGAAACACATTGGACATACATTTTTTGTCTTACTTCTTCACTAATGAATGGACTTGGCGTTTCTTCTATTATTTTCTGGTTATTCCTTTGTATCGAGCATTCTCTTTCTCCAAGACACACTATATTGCCATATTTATCTGCTATGATTTGTATTTCAATATGTCTTGGTAGTTCTATATATTTCTCTATAAAGATACTGCCATCCTTAAAACTTTTCTCTGCTTCATTTGTTGCTGATGTGAACGCTAGTTCAATTTCTTTTTTGGAATTTACAATTCGCATTCCTTTGCCACCACCGCCTGATGCAGCTTTAAGCATAACGGGAAAACCGATCTCTTCAGCAACTTGAGCTGCATGGGCAGCATCGCTGATCTTACCCATATATCCTGGCACTACATTCACTCCAGCTTTTTTTGCCGCTTCTTTTGCTGTTATTTTGTTGGCTGTAACTTCTATTGTTTCTGCACTGGGACCGATGAAGTCTATATTATGCTTCTGCAAAGCACGTGGAAAATCTGGATTTTCTGCTAAAAAACCATAGCCAGGATGAACCGCCTCAGCACCTGTTTCAACTGCTACTTCACATATTTTTTCAATGTTTAAATAACTGAGGCAAGAAGGCGAAGGGCCGATATATCTTAACTCATCTGCTTGCCTTACATGCACAGAATTTATATCCGCATCCGAATATACGCATACACAAGATATACCCATCCTACGAGCAGTCCTGATAATCCTGCAGGCAATTTCTCCTCTGTTTGCTATTAAAATCTTACTGTACTTCTTTTCCGTCATCGTATGAGTATACTTTCTTAAGTTAAGAAAGTAAATTTCTATATCATTGCCTGCAAGTAATTTCTAGCTTCGTTAAACAGGAACCTCTATTTCCTTGTTGCTGAAGAGGCTATCAGTACTAACAACCTCCATTGGAGTGCTTACGTCATGTAAATCGTGTATCTCACTAAATGCTTTAACTGACAGATATGTGACTCCGCCAGAAGCTATTGCAACCATCGAGCTTAGTGCAAGAGATTGAGAAACTAAAAATAAAAAGTATAAAGACAAACATAAAGCAGCGATACATGCTATCGCTCCTATTATATATAAGCACAGGTGAAACTTCTGGTTACATATAAAGCTGTCTTTTATGCCTGCGATTTGCTTAATTTCTTTCTGTTGTGCAGCATTTAAGTAATAAAGAGGAGTTTCCCTCTTCTTATTAAAAGCATAGCCTTTACTGCAGAGCGCATCTTTAATATATTTTTTATTACATTTGAGTTCCTCTTTCAATCTGCTTACTTCTTTCCGATCTCCAGCTTCTTCTGCTTTCGTAATTTTGTTATCAGCTTCCGTCTCTAAGTCATTCACAATCTCTTGTACTGCAGGCAGCAAAATTCCACTTCTTGCTGCTTCATGAAATGGATTATCTCCATATTCATTATGCGCAGTTACAGAAGCAATGTTCTTCTTACAAATGTCTACAAATTTACCTTTGTTTTGTATTCTTGCAGCTAAATGCAGGAGATTATCTGCCTGTACTCTTTGTTTTGTTTTATCAAAAGGGCCGGTGTAACGCCAATTGATATTAGCTTCATTATCTGAAAGCAATTTTGCTATATCTACAAGTCCATCCATAACTCACCTCGCTATATTCAACCAATACTAAATTATACAACACAATTTATGAAAAATAAATAAAATTTTATCTCTCAGAACAAATAAATTCTAAATTGTTACAAACATAAATTTTAGCTATCATCATTTACATTACTGTAACAGACAAATATGCCAGGTATAGTCACGAGATTTGCTCCATCACCAACAGGATTTTTGCACATTGGAGGAGCTCGTACTGCTTTATTCAATTGGCTCTATGCAAAGCATCATGGTGGCAGGTTTTTGCTAAGAATTGAGGACACCGACAGAAAACGTTCAACGAAAGAAGCAATTGATGCAATTATAGAAGGGCTAAGATGGCTCGGTATGAGCTATGATGGGGAAATAGTATATCAGTCAAAAAGAATAGAGCGGCATAAAGAAGTAGCAAACCTTTTAGTTGAGAAGGGTAGGGCGTATCACTGTTATTGCCCTGAGGATGAAGTTGCAGAAAAGAAAATAAAAGCAAGAGAAGAGGGCAAGATATACAAGCATAAATGTACTACAAAACCTCCTTCTTGTCATCCAAGTAGCCGACACTGGAAAAATATGTGGTCACGCGCTGGAATGACATCGGGTGTGAGGTCAGTTGTCCGCTTTAAAGTGCCAGATTCGCAAGAGATCGTTATTGATGATAAAATATACGGCCAAATCAAAGTAAATAGCAACCAGCTTGATGATATAGTGATCTTACGCTCTGACAACACTCCAACATATATTTTTGCTGTCGTAATTGACGATCATGATGCTGGAATAACTGATATAATACGCGGTTCTGACCATCTCACTAATACCTTTAAACATCTGCTAATATACCAGGCTCTTGATTTTGACATTCCACGCTTTGCACATGTGCCGCTTATCCATGGGGAAGATGGGAATAAGCTATCCAAAAGGCATGGTGCCACAAGCGTTTGCGATTATGAAAAGATGGGAATATTGCCAAAAGCGATGCGTAATTACTTGCTGAGACTTGGCTGGAGTCACGGCAACGATGAGATTATTAGCGATGAGCAAGCAATAGAGTGGTTTAATTTAGAAAGTATTGGTCGTTCACCTGCACGGCTCGATTTCAAAAAACTGGAGCATTTGAATAACCACTATATTAGTAATATGAGCAATGAAGATATTCTGACTCTAATGCTTAGAGAAAATACTCTAACTGACAAAAAAAAGGGCTATTTACTGCAGGGACTGACAGAGCTAAAAAAAAGAGCAAACTACCTGACCGAATTATTGGATTTAGCAAAATTTTATATTCAAGATCCGCCACTTGATTTAAGTGAAGAAGCTTGTCAAATTGTCAAATCTAACCTCAATATAATTAAGTTACTCGCATCATTTCTGTCAAAGATCGGTGATGAAAATTGGAATAAGGGTTTTTTATCTTCTCAGATCAAGGAATGTGCAAAATTGCACGATATGAAAATAAGCGATGTATACCACTCATTACGCGCCCCTATAACTGGAGTAATGGATGCACCTGGAATCATTGATATCATGGTGATTCTTGGTAAAGATGAGTGTATAAGAAGGTTACAAGCAATTTAAATGAAATAAGAAAATTTCTTGACAAGCTTTGCCAGCCCCTTTATCATGACAGTGAAGCTATTGTATTTGCTTTCGCCAATCTGCAGATTAAAAGGTAAGGATTACTTAATGTATCGGCGTCTTATGTTTAATTTTTTGCAGTATATAGATACTGTATGTCTTTACAAAACTTCATCTACATCTAGATTTTTATCTAAATAAGCTGAACGCGCTTATAAAGCGTTACAAGACATCAAAAAATGCCAATACTTGACAGAGATAGTAAAAGACTAGCTAACTCGGGGATTCTTTGTCTTTTTTTCTGCTTGGTAAATTTCTTAAACATTTGCAGCGTAGGTTAGTTGCAATTAAAAGCGGCTGAATCTCGCTTGTCAAGCGTTTAAAACATAAAAAACGCCAATATTTTAAAGCAGATAATAACCCCAGGGCTTCTTTTGCCTTTTTTTTCATTTGGTAAATTTCTTAATGTTTATAGCTAAAAGAGCCCAAGAGAGGTGTCATTCCAGTGCTTGACACTGGAATCCAGTTTTCCATATAATCTCATCGAAAACGTCGTATTTTAACATAAAACAGCTACTTTTATACTCACCAACTTAATAAAATTCCTGGATGCCAGTGTCAAGCACTGGCATGACACCCTACTAGTAGCACAATGTTCGTACAGCTGTACGTGTGACCAGAAAAAACATAGACCCCAAGTGTCAGCTACTTTCATGACACCCCGACAACCGTCATCCCGCTACTTGTTAGCGCCGCGGCGGCATGACGTCTTAACTATAGAAAACTTGTATAGATTTTTTCTACTTCTGTGATATCATAAGCCTGTAATGATAAAATAAGTAAATATGGATAAGTCAGCGTATGAGATCATAGAACATGAGTATGACGTGGTAGTAGTAGGTGCAGGTGGAGCAGGGCTCAGAGCAACGCTTGGGATGGCTGCAACTAATTTTTCAGTTGCCTGCATTTCTAAAATTTTCCCTACACGAAGTCATACAGTTGCAGCACAAGGCGGAATTAGTGCAGCTTTAGGTAATATCGGTGAAGACGATTGGCGCTGGCATGCATATGACACAATAAAAGGTTCAGACTGGCTTGGTGATCAAGATGCAATAGAATATATGTGTAAAAACGCTGCTAAAGCTGTTATTGAACTTGAAAATTTTGGCGTACCTTTTTCTCGTACAGAAGATGGCAAAATATACCAGCGTTCCTTTGGTGGAATGACAACTCACTTTGGTAAAGGAAAATCAGCGCAGCGCACTTGTGCGGCAGCAGATAAGACTGGGCACGCAATCCTTCACACTCTATATCAGCAGTGTCTTAAATTCAACGCTGAATTTTTTGTTGAATACTTTGTGATTGATTTAATTATGGATAGCGAAACATGCTGCGGAGTTCTTGCTTGGTCGCTATGCGACGGCACATTACATAGATTTCGTGCGCATAGAGTGGTGTTAGCAACAGGTGGATATGGACGTGTTTATTTCTCTGCAACAAGTGCGCATACCTGCACAGGTGATGGTAATGGCATGGTAGTAAGGGCTGGATTACCACTTGAAGATATGGAATTTGTACAATTTCATCCAACAGGAATATATGGCTCAGGGTGCCTGATGACAGAAGGATGCCGTGGTGAAGGGGGGTACCTCGTTAATTCTCAGGGCGAGAAGTTTATGGAACGTTACGCACCAAAAGCAAAAGATTTAGCTTCCCGTGATGTGGTAAGTCGCGCAATAACAATTGAAATTAGAGAGGGAAGGGGAGTTGGACCGAAAAAAGATTACATGTATTTAACTATAGCGCATCTTGATCCGGAAGTAATAAAACTCAGATTGCCGGGCATTAGCGAAACCGCAAGAACTTTTGCTGGAGTTGATGTCACTAAAGATCCAATACCGGTCATTCCGACTGTTCACTATAACATGGGTGGCATTCCAACCAATTATTATGGAGAAGTGATCACGCTGAAGCAAGGTAAGGAAGAGGTGGTAGATGGACTATTTGCAATTGGAGAAGCTGCGTGTGTCTCTGTGCACGGTGCAAATCGACTTGGCTCTAACTCGCTTCTTGATCTTGTGGTTTTTGGTAGAGCTGCAGCGCTCAGAGCAAAAGAGAAGCTAAAGTCCGGTACACCACATAAAAAATTGCATTCAGACTGCACAGACTGGATAGTAGATAGATTTAATAAAATGCGATTTGCCTCCGGTGGGCTAAAAGTAGCAAAAATACGCAGCGAAATGCAGAACACTATGCAAAAGTACGCATCAGTGTTCCGTGTTGCTGAAGTTTTAGAAGAAGGCAAAAAAGCTATAAAAAAGGTAGCAAAAATGATGCCTGATATTTCACTTGAGGATCGCAGTATGATGTGGAATAGTGATTTAGTTGAAGCACTGGAGCTTGCTAACATGATCCCACAAGCGGTTATTACCATGGAATGCGCAGCTAATCGCGAGGAAAGCAGAGGTGCCCATGCTCGTGAAGACTTTCCTGAACGTGATGACAAAAACTGGATGAAGCACACTATAGCGTGGCTTGAAGAAAAGAAAGGGCAAATTAACGTAAAAATTGATTATAAAAAAGTGGCTGAAAAAACTCTGAGCGGTGAGATTGATTTCATAGCGCCAGAGAAGAGGGTTTACTAGTTACACTATCCCTACACAATTTTTCAACGAGTTCATTATTGATATGGCACTCATTTTAGTGTCTGGATGACTCTCAGTATGCTCTGATTGATTTGGTGACTCTTGTACTGCTTGAGTTTTAGTCTCATTCCTTAAATTCTGTTGATCATTATTAACAAGGTTCTTCGAAGCTTGATTCTGCTCTGTTGTTGAATTAGAGCGGTTTTTGTCGTTAAATGTGTTCTGTGCTTTGTTGGTTGATTTTTCAAAAAGTTTCTTAATACCACTAAATCCTAAAGTTAAAGTAAGGCATATAACTCCAGCAGTAGCTATGATAGGAATGGCTGCTCCAATTGCCATTTGACCCTGAAAGAAAGCAAATGTTACCATTGCAATAACAGTAATCGTTATCGTGATTGCTAACAGTTCGCGGGTCCTTTTTGCTGGATCTATGAATCCTGCTACAGCAGATACTCCTTTTTTTATACCAGAACCTGCTTCTTTAATGCCAGACTTGCATTTTTTTGAAGCAGTTTTACAGTGGTATTTTTCTTCAAGCTTCTCTTTTAGTTCTTTAGCTTTCTCCTGTGCTTTCTGTGGAGTCCCTGAATAATCTTTTAGATCTCGTAAAGTTAAATAGTACTTTTTAGTATGGAATTTTGGATCTTTCAGCTCCAGAGAACAGGGATCAGCGCCTATTTCTAGCAGCATTGTACAAAATTTTGTTGTATTGTCATAAGCAGTTGCTGTATCAAAAATTGTTCCTTGCAATAGGTGTTCGATACTTCCTTTTTTTGCTTTTTTCTTTAATGCCAATTCTAGGGGTGTGCTCCCTTCTCCATTCTTAGCATTTATAGCTTTACCTAATTTATCTTTAGATATTGTTCCATTTTTTACTAAACCTAAAATCAATTCCAAACATGCAACTTTTTGTTCTCCTTTGAATGAAGCAATATAGTGCAGAGCATTTTTTTCATCTTTATCTTGCACAGTAATATCTGCACCGTTTTTTAGCAATAGTTCTAGGGTTTCATACCTTTTAGTTTTTTCAAATTTCTTAAGTGATCGGTTCTCACTCTTCTCTTGTATGCGCTGGAGTATCTGATGGAGCGGTGTTTGCCCTTCTTTTTTATCATTTACAGCTTTTATAAATTGTTCTTTTTGGCCTGTTTCTAGCAATATATTGAGAAGTTTAAGTTTTTGTTTTGTTTCAGGTTTAACAATCAAGTGTAAAGCATTGTTACCATCTGTGTCTTTAAGGCTAATATCCGCACCTTTTTCCAATAGTTCTTTAAAAAGTTTTTTATCACTATTTTTAATTACTGGATGTAATAGATAATTATCATTACTATCTGGAGTATTTATGGTATGTGGTATAATTTCTTTAATTTTTGCTTCTGTATTGATTCTTATTTCTGGCTTTAATTTAGATTTCTTTCCTTGCTCTGCTAATTTTTCTAAGAAATTACGGTAGTATGTCTTTTGCTCCTCTTTTAAGTTTTGTAATTCTTCTGTAGATAATTCTAAATTATCAGAGCTGGCTCCATGCTCTAACAATTTTGTAAGAAACTTAAGTGTGTTATCGTTACTTCGAATTGTATTAGACTCATGTTTTTCTTTTGTTACCTTGTTAATTAGTGCTACCTGAAAAGGGGTCTGATTTTCACTATTAATGAGTTGTGCTAGATCTTCCTTGGTGACCGTTTTTATTAGGGTACCCAGAAACTTGCATTTCTGTTTCTTTTCCAACGACGCAATGAGGTGTAAAATATTTTTCCCTTCTTCAGCTTTTATGCTGCTAATATCCGTACAATCTTTTAGATATTTTCTAAATTTCCTGTTATTTCCATTTTTGATCGCTTTTAGTAGTAGAGCATTGTTATTTGTTATTTCGTTGCTTATTTCTACTTCATGATCATCTTCAACATCACTGCCGTAGCCACTCTCTGTTTCGCTGTCCCTACGGTTGTGGGTAAAACAATATCTGCTATTATAAGTAATTTCTGAAATTGCTTGCTTTACTCGCTCTTTTGTTTCATTTGATATTTTTTTCGATCGTTCTATTGCTTTATCTAGCACTGGAAGGAAGCATTGGACATAATACCTATAATATTTTTCTTGTTCTCTAAGTGATTCTTCTAATTTAGTTAATACTTCAGGACTAGCATCTTTCTCAAATAACCTTTTACACTTCTTGAGGGTTCCATCTTGACCTCTTGGTTTTTCACGCTTGTGTTCTTCTTTTTTTACCTTTCTCTCTATAATGCCATACAATTGCTCGTCTTTTCTATCCTGCTCTTGCTTTTTATTTTTATCTATGCATTCACCTAATTTATCTGCATTAGTAGTTAGTGCAGTTATATCTATACCCATACTAAAACCTCAATATTAAAAGCTATTTAAGTTGTCAGCACTAAACTAACAACCAAGAAGTTTGACTTTTAAATTGAGCTAAACGTTGTATATGTATAGGTGGAAAGGCAGAAAACTAGTTTCTATTAGAAAATCTGTTATCATAGTCAAATCCTCACTTGAACAGTTGCTACTATTTTAACCATTTAATCTTAAAAAATAATAAATATAGCTAAACTGTGAAATGTGCTATTGGCTAAAATAGGATAAGAAACTATAGCTGCAAATATCCAAATTGATTTTTTATAAATCTTCCAGACTTGGTTTTTCTTTTAGTTTTTTAAGTCTTTCTTTATTTAGTATGGAGCTTATCTCTTCTACACTTTTATCAATATCATCATTGATTATTACATAATCATATTTATCACGTTTGCTTATCTCTTTTTGAGCTTCGGCTAATCTGCGCTCTATTTCGCTTGCATCATCACTATTACGCTTTTGCAAACGCAACCTAAGCTCTTCCATTGAAGGGGGAAGTATAAAAACACTTACAACTTTTTTTCTCATGAGCTTGAATAAGTGAAATGCTCCTTGCCAGTCTATGCTGAGTAAAATGCTTATTCCATTGCTTAAGTTTTGCTCTATAAAATTTCTTGGTATACCATAAAAATTCTCAAAAACTTTGGCGTATTCAAGCATTTGGCCAGCTTTGCATAACTCGTGAAATTTTTCTTCGGTAACGAAAAAATAGTCTTTTCCATTTATTTCGCCGGGGCGAGGCTTGCGCGTAGTCATAGAAACAGACCTAACTAAATTAGTTGATCGCTCAAGTAATTTTGCTGATATAGTAGTTTTTCCAGCTCCAGAAGGGGAGGATAGAACCAATAATACGCCCTCACTTTTTACGGTCATTTTTCTTTGCATTTTTTAACATGGTGCTTTTTGGATCAGAGTTTAAAAAGCTAGAACCTTCTAAATTAGAATTTGATAAGTTGGTGCCAATGAGAGAAGAGTTATCAAAGACAGTATAGCGCAAATCGGTCTTTTCAAAATTTGCCTTATTCAAATTAACGTTTACAAACTTTGCTCTACTCAATGTTGAATTAGAAAAATCGGCATTTTCTAAATTCATATTCTTAAATTCAAAGTAAGAATAATTTACATTAAATTTTTCACCCTGTGATATTTTCTCTTGCAAATCTTTAATCGAAGTTATAGCATTTTCTGAACCTGCAAGTTTTTTCTGTCCTTTATTGTCAATCAAAATTGAATTATCAAATTTGCAACCTGTTAAGTGAGCATCAACAACTGAACTTTTATATATGCTTGAAGAGAGAAAAGACATATCACTAATTGTTGAATTACTCAAATTGCTAAGAAAAAAGCTAGTTTTCCTAAAGGCATTAGCGTGAAGCAAAGAAGATCTGAAATCGCTTTCAATAAAATTTGAATTAGTTACTTTTAAATTGGACCAGCTCGAATTATCAGCTAATAAATTAAAGAATGTTGAATTTTCTATTTCACTGGAATCAATATTATGGCGAGAAAGTGTACTGTTATAAACTTGAGAGTCTTGGATTTTTATCTTATACATTGAAGTTGTAGAAAGGTCTGAATCTTCTATCTTCGCAGAGGTGAATAGTGAATGGTCAAAAAATGAGCCATTCATGTTAGAATTTGCAACTTTAGTATTATGAAACTTTCCGTGACGAATGTCAGCATTAGAGACATTAACTTGATGCAGTTCACTAAAACTAAAATCAATATTGGATAAATCAGCATCATGAAGATTTGCTTCAGAAACATATGCATGTTTTATCTTGGAACCATTTAGTATAGATTGAACAAAACTTGAATTATCGTCATTCACATAGGAAATTTGTGTGTTGCTTAAATCAGTTTCGTCGAAGTTACTGTTAATTATGATAGAAGAATTAAGGCAAGCATCGGAAAGATTGCTACCTGTAAAGTCTGATTCTTTTAACTCTGCACCATATATGTTAGCATTTTTTAATGAAGAAAATTGTATCTTTAATTTATATGCATCCACTCCAAAGAAACTTGCATTATCAAGGTTGTTTTTCTGCATAACAGTATCGTTTATTTCACTATCACTAAAATTTACGTGGCTAACATTCGAGTTTGATAAGTTGGAGAAATTCATTTTCACATTCGAGAAATTAGTATGCAAACCAATTACGTTGTGCATACTTACTTTTTTGAGATCGGAACTGATAAAATCAGCATAACTAACATTAGACTGATCAAATACGATATCTGTTAAGTTTGCAGAAACAAATTTTGTAAAACTCAAATTTGTACCTTTTATTTTAATGCCATGTAAATTAGCATTGGAAAAATTAGCACCACGTAAATCAACATCAATGAAAGACACATCGGATAAATCGGTGTTAGAAAAATCGGCACCAATCAGACTTACTCCATCAAAAACAGATTTACTTAGGTACAGTTGGTTAAAATTAGCTCCATTTAAGTTAGAACCAAAACCTTTCTTAAAATCTTCTGGCACGCCCTCTTTGTGGCACTGCACCAAAAATTCAGCAAAGTCTTTTTTACTGTAAGATACGTATTTTGCATCACGCAAAGCGTTTAAAAAATCACTAATCTGATTTTTTTCATCATTTGTTTCGTTTCCATAACATAAATGACCAACTAAAATTAATATCAAAAATCTAATCATCTTGCTTATCGCACTGTATTTCTTTCGTTTTCACAGCCCAATCGTACATTGCTGAGCTTTCTTTATTGTCTATTTTTCTATCCTCCAAAAGATGTGGCATCATTTCGGCAATCGCATTTATTATATTGATCTGCTTTTTTTCGATTGCTATATCAATTGGGGATTGAAAATTATTGTTAACTACTCTAAGATCAGCACCTTGTAATAAGAGAAAGCGCACTATGTCTACCTCACCTTGTTTAACTGAATAAATGAGAGGAGTATCACCCAATTTATTTCTAAACCTTAGTATCTCTTGAATTGTTAATCCAATTTTTTCTAGCTTACTTATTACTCCTCTTAAGCAAGTTAAGTTGTTCTTCTTAATGCAGTAAAAAAATTGCTTACTGTAATCATCAATAAACACAGTTGTAGGAAGATGCTCATTAAGGCTATCATATTGTCGTTTATATATTGACTTGCTTTGTATGTCTTTATGACCCCATTCTTTTATTGGTTCTCTGTTTAGCTTTGTCCATTTTTGTAAACTTTTCTTTTCACTTTGCTCTTCTTCATCTTTTTTAGTTATAGGTTTTACTCTATTGCGGTCCTTGGAATTACTGTTTGTTTCTTTCACTTTTTTTTCTTCAGACTGATTCTCTACTTTTTCTTTTTTTCCCTCTAATAATTGACTCGCATCACTTTTTGAAAGTTCATTATCTTTTATATCAATCTTCTGATCAGCTTGTAGATTTTTTTGCGGGTTAGCTGTATTCTCATTTAAATCAGCACTTAAAGGCAAAGGCTCTGGTTTCAAATCTTTATTCACTTCTTTATTGGCCACATTTGGTAAATTTTGAGCAAATTTGTCTGTGCTTCCTTCTAGCTGGTCATTTGGCAAATCTTTATCAATCCTTTCACCTTCACTTATAGTTTTTTCAACCACGAAAGCTTTGTTCTCGTTGTGTTGCAGTTTCTCTTTATCGGTAGTGCCGTCTAATCTTTTGCTCTCAGCCTCTTGTGTTTGTTTAGCATCGACGTTGCTTTTCAACTCATCTTTTTGATTTGTGCTATCTTGCTTCCTTACACCTACATTTTCGTTTTTATGAACTGATTCAATTTTCTTTTCTTCAAGCTGCTCTACGGCAAACAGGATGGGTGATCCGAATACGACAGCTAATAATATAAAATATAAAATATTCTTCATAAATATCCCAAGCATAAGCTTAATTAAAATGATACTATAATCAAATGATTAATCTACAGTAAAAAATGCCTTAGATAAAAAACCAATAGAAAGGATAAATTACTACACATTAAACCTAAAGTGCATTATATCACCATCTTGCACGATGTAATCTCTGCCTTCAAAGCGAATTTTTCCTGCGTCTTTACAAGCCGGTTCACTTCCATACTTTATGTAGTCTGCAAAGCTTATTGTCTCTGCTTTTATAAAGCCTTTCTCAAAATCAGTGTGGATTACACCTGCTGCTTTATCGGCTGTTGACCCTATTTTTACTGGCCATGCCCGTGCTTCTTTGGGGCCCACAGTAAAGAAAGTTATCATACTCAGCACTTCATACATAATACGCGCTACTCCATCAAGGCCTGATTCTTGTAAGCCAAATTCTGATAAAAAACTCTGTTTTTCCTCTTCACTATCAAGATTTGCAATATCTGCTTCGAGTTTTGCTGAAATGCAATAAAATTTGCTTTTATTTTCCTCTGCCATTCTCTCTACCTTTTTAGATAATTCATTGCCAGTTATAACATTTGTATCTTCAACATTGCAAACGTACATAACGGGCTTTGTTGTCAGCAATTGAAGCAACTTCATCTCATCTCCATCGATATTCTCCAAACTTCTTGCAGGTCTACCTGATTTTAAAGTAGCCAGTACCTCTTGCATTAATTCAAGTTGTCTCTTTAGCTCTTTATCACCTTGCTTTGCTTTCTTTTCCAATTGAGGAAGCCTTTTTTCTATGCTATCAATATCAGCTAGGATTAATTCCATTTCTACCACTTCAGCATCTGATATTGGATCTATTTTACTGTGTACATGGCTGATATCGTCATCCGTAAAGCACCTGAGCAGATGAACGATGGCATCAACTTCTCTGATATGGCTTAAAAATTTATTGCCGAGCCCTTCACCTTTACTCGCACCCTTTACCAGACCTGCAATATCTACAACTTCTAATTGGTTGTAGATTACCTTCTCTGAGCCTGCAATTGCTGCGATTTGTTTCAAACGTTGATCTTTTATCGAAATCTTGCCTATATTTGGCTCGATTGTGCAAAAAGGATAATTTGCAGCTTCGGCTGCACTTGACTCTGTAAGCGCATTAAATAAGGTTGATTTTCCTATGTTTGGTAACCCAACTATACCGCAGTTAAAACTCATATTTGCTATGTAAAATTATAACTATTGCATAATTTAAAAATTTCTGCTATACTTAATTAGTCGCTTATTGACAATTTTGTTGGTATAGTAATATATAGCTTAAATTAAGGTAAAACTATGACTACAGCTAAGAAACGGAAACTACCAAGTGACTTTCATGATGTTGAGGTTGGAATAAAAAGGCCCAAGATCTCAGGGCAAGAAATAACTCTTTTAAATAGTAACCCTTACCCTGACAATTTCTATGTAGGACAAGCAATTGGTAATGGAAGCTGTTTTTTTGACTCGTTCAGGCAAAGTCTAGAACAACAGACAGGAGAGCAAGTTACTGCCGAAAAATTAAGAAATGATTGTAGGGAATTTGCGCAAAAGAATCCACCAAAGTGGTTTACAAATGCAATTGTCAATAGTCATGATAACAATGGCCAGCACCGTAGTGAAACTGTAGATGATTATACAGCAGACATTATGCGTAACAGTAGGTGGGGTGATCCTGACGTTGAAGGCAGAATACTTTGTGAAAAGTATAAGGTAAAGCTACATGTTATAGAGAACCAGAATGTTGATAACCAAGATCTGTCTTTGCATGAATTAATAGACAATTCAGGTTCAAAAAGTGCAGGTGAATACAATAAAGTTGATTATGATGATAGTAGTATTGTGCATATAATAAACAAAGGCGGATTGCATTTCGAACCATTGCTTGATAGAAATAAAAGTTTAGCAAAACAACTGCAAGAGGAAACCAAGCTTAAACAAGAGCAAGAACAAGAAGATTTCCTATTAGCAAAAAAACTGCAGCTAGACGAGATCTTAGAATATTGTAACCTTTCAAAGGATATCTCTGAGAGAGCAGAGGTTGAAAAGGGATTTGATAAGTTATTGGCAGAAAATGCTGATGGAAAAATTGGTGATGTTGTAGGGCAGTGCGTTAGTGATATAAAGCAGCGCATAGAGCAGCAAAACCCTTCAAGTTTACTAAGATGTGGTACGGAATCGATGGCAGAACCATTTCATCAACAACGAGCACCACAACTTGTAAAATCTTAATAGCCCTGTATATTTTTATATAGGGCTTTTGCAAGCATTTCATATAATATGAACTTGCAGTACGTACTAACCTAAATGCAAGTTGACCATGAGACTAGTTTAATTATTGATGCCATAGAGGAATTTGGTGGTGAGGCTAGGCTTGTCGGCGGGTGTGTGAGAGACTCAATTTTGCAGCGTGATGTCCACGACATCGATTTAGCTACTAATTTGCTTCCCAATCAAACGATTAAAGCGCTAAAACTCCGTAATATTAAAACTATTCCAACTGGCTTAAAACATGGAACTATCACTGCGGTTCTAAATCAAAGATCTTTTGAGATCACAACACTAAGGCATGATGTGAAATGTGATGGTAGGCATGCAAAAGTAGAATTTACCAATAATTGGCAAGCGGATGCTTCAAGGCGCGACTTTACATTTAATGCTCTGTATGCAGATAAGCATGGCCATATATATGACTACTTTGGTGGTATAGAGGACTTAAAAGCGCGAAGGTTAAACTTTATAGGCAACGCTGAAGATAGAATTAAAGAAGACTATCTACGTATTTTAAGAGCATTTCGTTTTCATGCAAAAATATGTGTCGGAGATTTGAGTGATGAAATACTAAACGTATGCAAAAAGCATTCGCATATGATTCAAAACCTCTCTGGAGAGAGAATAAGAGATGAAATACTTAAATTGCTGGAGTGCAATGATCCTTTTCCAACACTTAAGAGCATGCAAGAATCTGATGTTTTGCAAAAGATTATCCCAAAAAAAGTAAAATGCGAAATTCTGTCTTCGTCACTTCTTTTCGGCACTGATGCACTAGTAAAATTAGCGTTACTCCTTAGGACCACCAAAAATGACAGGCTAAGTCTTGGAGAATATGTAAGTAAGTTTCTACGTCTTTCAAACAAGCAAAAGAAAAAGCTGTTATTTTTATTATCCAACGATATCAAAACAGAACTCTCAGAAAAAGAGCAAAAAAAATACATATCTTTATTTGGTAGAGAATTATATTGTGATTTAGTGAAAATTTGTGGTGTTGAGTCTGGAGAAAATGTTGATGAATACATTTCATTTGCTAACACATTCAATATTCCAAAATTTCCTTTATCTGGCGATGATTTAATAAGTATAGGTCACCAGCCAGGAAAAAGTTTAGGTAGAAACTTGGAATTGCTAAAACAACATTGGGAAGATAGCTCCTACACTTTAACAAAAGAGGAGCTGGTGCTTTATGCTAAGAGCCTATTCTAACTGCTTTCTGACTGTTCAATGAATGTATGCTTGCAATATTAGGGGAACTCATAGAGGAATTAGGTATATGTTCTTTTTTAGCTTTTTCTGTTAATTGATATTCGTTTACTCCTCCTTGAGTTTGATTACACATTCCCTGATCTGGAGATAAAAATTTATCTCTTATGCTTAATGCCAGTTGTATAGCTCTTTTTACAATAATCCGAACAGACCGTAATATGCTACTGGCCTGCTATAGCCATAAACACATATCTTATCGCATTCGGACTATTATAAGAAAGGCTATAACTCTTGAATCTTATTTGAAAAACATTTCATTTTAGCCTCTGTTAATTTTCCTGTAACAATTTCTTTAAGCAATTCTCCTGAGTCGTTATTATTATTCTTCTTGCTATTAAAGCTGTGCAAGATAGAGTCTACAATCTTATTTACCCCTTCTTGTTTGTTAAATTCTAATTTTTTTACGCATTTTCTAACAGAAGGTGACAACTTGGCTTTTAACGTGTCATCTCGTAGTTCTTTACCCATATTTTTTCCAATGTTACAATGTTCGTTGACAACTTCTTTAACCTTAGCTTCTATGATCTCCCTTGCGGATTGTTTCAAATTACTTTCTAATAATTCAAGCAGCTTACTGCTTTCAAATTTGCCATCATCTTGATTTGATAGAGACTTTATAGTTTCATTAAGCACGTTATGGCAAAAGTGTTTCTCTTTAAATTCAGGAAAACCTTTTTTTAACTCCTCGTTTTTCCCAGATAAAAAGTTATTGAGACCCTTATCCCTAGAAAGCTTATTGGGCAAGTTTCGTAATTTTGAAAGAGTTGATTTTGCAGTAGATACTGTACTCACTGCACCTGCCTTTTTAGCCAATTGACCTTCTTTTGCTTCCTGTAGTTTCTTAGTGTCAGCTTTCAATTGACCTTCTAAATCAATCTCCAATTGTTGTTTAGATTCTTGAACACTTTGTAATTGCTTCCCCAAGTTCTCCATTTCACCCAATTGAGCAGTCAATGTATTTACACTTAATCGTAGAGCTTTGTTTTCATGACCTAAGTCACTGACTTTATTTTCTAATTCAGTATTTTTGTCTTTAGCCTGACACAATTTATCAGTCTGTGATTTAAGTAAAGCCACTAATTTGCTAGCTTGCCATTGTTGATTCAATTCAATTAATTTATCCTCCTTGTCCTTTAACCTACTCTTAAGTTCTATTATTTGTGCTTGCAGACTTTCATTATCTTTCCTAGTAGCTTCAATTTCTTCTCCTTGCTCTCTTATTATCATGTATTGATCAAATATAGTTTTCTGTTGTTCATCAACTTTATCCTGCATTGCTTTTTTATCTTGTTTGTATTTGGTTAGTTCCTCTTCTCGTTCGCCTGCATCTTCTGTAAGTCCCTTATAACTCTTTTCAAGTCCTTCAATTGCAGATCGTAATTCTCTATTTTCTTCTTTTAAGGAAGCATTTTGTAAACGTTCAAGTTCTAATTCCTGATTTATGCCCTCCAGCTGTTCTTCTAATGCTTCATCATCTTCCTCTGTTATCAATGCTACTCCATCAGTCTGAACCCCTCCATCTTTGTTTATCACTACACTTTGGCTCTCTTTCTCTACAACTTCAGGTTTTAAGTCAACTTGAACACTTCCATCTATTGTCTTAAAAGCATCAGTTTGAACTTCATTGTTTGCAGTAGTTTTATCGTAGTACAAAATATTTTCTGCCCATCTATTCCATCTCTTGGGCAATATTCGTCCAATCGTTTTTAGATATAACCAAGCAAATACAGTAGACCAGCTGTATTTTTTTTCCTTTCGCTTAATATTAATTTCATAATTAACCTTATTATTAATATTTAGCATAAAATTACCTTATTTTTTAACTTTAATTTACAGAAAATTTTAATAGTAATAAAGTTATATATATTAGTATAAATGTTAAACAAATACTAACACAGGTGTCAAATTATGGTAAAGTCTTTGCCCGCCTAATACACTTTAAGCAGAAATGTACATGTCTGCAAGTACAGCATTTGCTTTTTCTATCGCTCTTGCTAACACTTCCTGTTCATTGTTCTGATTTTTCACATTGATTACCTGAGCAGCCAAGTTTGCAGGAAAAGTGACCAAACTGACTTCCCATAATTCCACTTGTTTTAACACTCTAGCTCCACTTTTATGATCAACATCATACTCTATAGGTATATAGCCGATGGAAAGTCCGTTAATTGCCCCAGTTTTGAGCATCAAATACACTTCTTCTGCTTTCTGAATACCCAAAAGTAAATGTGCAATTATATATAGACCAACATCATTTTCGTAAATATCTATGATACTACCTATAGGTTCGTCAGGATTATGCTGCCAAAGGAGTTTTATTTTATTTCTGTTTAAATTTTCCTTAAATGCTCCAGGCAATATCAGATCATTTTGTTTATCAACTATATTAAAAACGCTAGCATAACCAGAAAATACACCGTTTTCTCCTATGCTTTTTATTGACAATGGTGAATAGAGAAATTTCTTATTCATAAAGCCTCCTGTAGTATTGGGAATTTTGTTTCGCAATGCACTGCGATATAATTCTATTATATGCAGTGCTCTAAAAGGGGGAAGCACTTTTCTTAGTTACTAAAAACGCTAAATTGTAATATGGTACAATGTTACAACGATGTCATGAAAGTAGCTGAAACTGGTTCCTTTATGACGGCAGTACCTTCTCCTGTCATCCGAGTAGCCTCCTTTTTTTGTCATCCCAGTGCTTGACACTGGGATGGCTTTGTTGCATCGCTAGCTATGATGGATTAAAGATAAAAAAGATAGGGAATATCAGTAGCTTATTATTCTGGTATTTATAACAAGAACGGTCAATGAATACCTAAATTTGAGTAAAAGAAATTTCACTACCATTTACCAATCCGGCTAAAATTCAAGAATTTCAATGCTTTAGCTATTTTCAATAGAATTAAATTTATTAATATAAATAACAAATTACTATTCTTAAATTTGATCAGATTGATTGCAAAAAAACAAGATTTTCAATAGGTTGCTTATAATCCTAACTATAGTTAGCCTTTCATAAGTAGCGATGCAACAAAGCCCACTGGGATCCAGAAGACTTAATTTCAACCAAGTGGCTGCATAATAAAGGCTGGATTCCAGTGTCAAGCACTGGAATGACATCACAGGGGCATTGACCTCTCTTGGGCTCTTTTAGCTATAAACATTAAGAAATTTACCAAATAAAAAAAAGGCAAAAGAAGCCCTGGGGTTATTATCTGCTTTAAAATATTGGCGTTTTTTATGTTTTAAACGCTTGACAAGCGAGATTCAGCCGCTTTTAATTGCAACTAACCTACGCTGCAAATGTTTAAGAAATTTACCAAGCAGAAAAAAAGACAAAGAATCCCCGAGTTAGCTAGTCTTTTACTATCTCTGTCAAGTATTGGCATTTTTTGATGTCTTGTAACGCTTTATAAGCGCGTTCAGCTTATTTAGATAAAAATCTAGATGTAGATGAAGTTTTGTAAAGACATACAGTATCTATATACTGCAAAAAATTAAACATAAGACGCCGATACATTAAGTAATCCTTACCTTTTAATCTGCAGATTGGCGAAAGCAAATACAATAGCTTCAGTTTCATGATAAGGGGGCTGGCGGAGTTTGTCAAGCAAGTTTTTAGCCCTGTCTCCTTGCTATAATGTTCATATCGATAGAAAAGCAAAAGAATAGAATGAAATATCAAGTGATATCCTCTATAATTAAATTTTTTGAATGAAGAGATGACGGTTCGCGTAGGAATTAATGGTCTGGGTAGAATAGGCAGAAGTGTATTGCGTGCTATTTATGAAATAGAAAAGTATAGTGAGCAAATAGAAGTTGTAGCTATCAATGGATCGCTCGGTGCTGAGCAGCATGCACATTTGATTAAATATGATTCTGTTCATGGCAAATTCAGTGGTGATATTGATTTTAATGAGTCTCAAAATTGGATTTCTATAAATGGCAAAAAGTTTTCTTTGTATAGAGAACGGAGCCCTGAAAATATTCCTTGGAATGTTGATGTAATACTTGAATGTACTGGTGCATTCAATAAACGTGAAGAAGCAATAAGGCACAATGCAGAGAAAGTAATTGTCTCTGCTCCAGTTCCGTATGCTGATGTCACTATAGTTTATGGTGTGAATAACGATATGCTCGAAAAAGAGCATAAAGTGATATCAGCAGGTTCTTGCACTACAAATTGCCTTGCTCCGATTGTGAAAGTCCTACATTCTAGTTTAGGCATAAAAAGCGGTTTTATGACTACTATACATGCCTACACGAATGATCAAAATGTTCTTGATGGTAATCATAAAGATTTGCGTAGAGCAAGGGCTTGCGGATTATCTATGGTGCCAACTACAACCGGGGCAGCAAAAACAATCGGTTCTGTAATTCCTGAATTAAAGGGAAAGCTAGATGGCACTGCCGTCAGAGTTCCGGTTAGCAATGTTTCTATGGTTGATTTTACATTTACGACTGATAAGAAAGCGACCGTTAAAGAAATCAATGAAATGTTTAAGGATGCAGCTCTCTCCTCTACGTCATTCCAGCGCGTGACGCTGGAATCTAATTTCTGGATCCCAGTGTCAGCTACTCGGATGACATCAGAGGGTACTAGGATGACAGAGGGTTATCCAATGTCAAATGTACTTTCTATATGCGAGGAACCTTTAGTCTCAATAGATTTTGTGCATAACCCTTATAGTGCAATTGTGGATTTAACTGGTACATATGTTACAGGTGATATATGCAGGGTTGCAGCGTGGTATGACAATGAGTGGGCTTTTTCGCTGAGAATGTTAGACATAGCATTATTGAGCTATAGTAAAGTATGAACTGGAACTCAAGCAAATACGCCTCATTTTATGAGCACTTTGCGGAACTCAGAAAAAGAGTTATCTTTTGCTTTTTATTTTTTTGCGTTGCTTTTGGTTTTTGTTATTACTTTAAGGAAAATATATACCGTTTTTTACTCGCACCTTTAATAGAAGCAACAAAAGGTAGCAAAGGTTTTTCTTTAATTTACACAGACTTAACAGAGGCATTTTTTGTGTATCTCCAAGTTGCAATAATGAGCGCACTTTTGTTTTCTTTTCCTGTGTTTGCATGGCAATTTTATATGTTCTTAGCACCTGGGTTATATAAAAGTGAAAGGGCAGTGTTGTTGCCATACTTGATTGCAACACCGGTTTTATTTGTAACGGGAGCTACTGTAGTCTATTACTATATATTTCCTTTAGCCTGGAAGTTTTTCATCACTTTTGAACATAGTGGGAAATCTTTCGGTATACCAATAGAGTTTATGCCATCAGTTAGCGAATATTTAGACCTCGTTCTCCAATTTATGTTTGCTTTTGGCACTGCATTTCAAATTCCAGTAATACTCACATTAATGGTGAGAGTAGGGTTACTCACTACACAAAGTTTGTCAAATAAACGCAGAATCGCGATAGTGGTAATTTTTATTATCGCTGCAATCTTAACTCCACCTGATGTATTAAGCCAAGTAGGGCTTGCAATACCTATGCTGATTCTATATGAATTGTCCATTCTGATATGTAGGTATATTGAAAAAAAGAAGACAAAGATTTAAACAAAGAAATCCCTCTTATCTCCTTTATATCACATTTTTAACTTACAACATTCTTATTCAGGACTTAAATATGGAAATGTTTCATAAATTGATTGTAATACTTTGTTAAGTTCAGCCTTACTTTTGATGATCAATAATACTGTATCATCACCTGCTATAGTTCCTATAATTCCTATGTTTTTGCTATTATTTAATGAATAAATAACATACTTCTGATCTAGAAAGTAAGCTAGGCTGCTAGCTTGTCCTGGTTGAGTGTGTAGTACTATTAAACCAAAATCCGAAATTTGCATATTAAGTATTAATGGTAATCGATATTGGTTGATGTCAATTACTTTATACATACCAGCAACTTTGGCAATTTTAAGTTTTTTTAATTTTCTTGATAAAGTAGCCTGAGGAATGTTGTGCCCTCTTTCTTTAAGCAAGGTCTGTAAATCGCTCTGCTCTAAAATTTCGTGATTTTGAATAATATTTAAAATATGTTCACCTAGTGTGTTGTCATGCATTATGCATTTTCCTCATATTGAATATGTAATAAGTATATTTGAAATTATATTCATTATTTCTTGACTATTCAATTTTTAATGTCTATATTCATAAGATGAATAAAATATGAATATAAATTAGTAATATGAAAAAATATATTTTAAATGCTATTATAGTGATAAGTATTCTATTAACAGGATGCAAGGAAAATAAACACGATAATATCATTAGATTTGCAATTTCTGCAGATTATCCACCTTTTGAATATTATGAAAATGGTAAATTTACTGGCTTTGACATTGAGCTTGCTCAATTAGTAGCAAAAGAGTTAGGTAAAGAAGCAATGTTTAAAGATATGCAGTTTAGTGCTATATTTGCAGCATTACAAAGTAATTCTGTAGATGCTGCTATATCTACTATTGGTAGCACAGAAGAGCGTGAAAAAAATTTTGATTTTTCAAATAGTTATTATACAGGGGAATTTGGTATTCTATATCACAAAAATAAACCCATAGCCGGTATAAACAACTTAACTCACAAGAAGATAGCCGTTCAACTAGGAACTGTCATGGAAATTTGGCTAAAAGAGCATGTTCCTACAACAGCTCAAATTATTGCTATGGACAATAATAATCAAGCTGTAGAAACATTAAAGTCTGGTCATGTTGATGGCGTCCTAATCGATGGATTCCAAGGTAAAGTATTTAGCAAAAAAAATCCTGGTCTATCATGGTCAGCCATCGCTAAGTCAGATAATGGTTATTCTATTGCTGTGAATAAAGGATCTAATTTAAAGGATAAAATAAACGAGGCGTTAAAAAGTTTAGAAAGTAAAGGTGTAATACAAAAGATAGCAGAAAAATGGCTAGGAGATAACTGATGCAAGAATTAATTTCTAATTTCTTGTTTGTTGGAACAGGCCTTGCCTTTACTTTAAAATTATTGATTGGAGGACTGCTTTTAGGTGTGAGTCTAGGGGGATTATTGTCAGTACTCAGATATAATAAGATCTGTATTCCATTAATTAATGGAATTATATCTGTAATACGTGGCACCCCCCTTATATTACAGTTAAGTGTTGTTTATTTTATGACCCCAACCATTGCAGGAATTAAATTAAACATATTTAGTGCTGGCATTATAGCATTTGGTCTAAATAGCTGTGCTTATATTGCTGAGATTTTACGAGCTGGTATTGAAACTATATCAAAAAACCAGTTTGAAGCAGCTAAAACTTTACAAATACCTAGTTTCTATATGTGGAGAGATATTATATTACCACAAGTTATTAAAAATATTCTTCCTGCAATGATAAATGAGATCATTGCACTTCTTAAAGAAACGGCATTAATCTCTACTATTGGTGGTGTTGATATTATGCGCTCTGCGCAAATGCTTGCAGCAGAACAATTTACTTATTTTATACCACTTTGTCTTGCTGGGGCTTATTATTACGCTCTTGTATTACTAATTGAATATATAGGCAAAAAGATTGAACAGAAAGGTATATATGATAAAAATGCATAATATTTGTAAATTATTTAATAATATTCCAGTACTTAATAATATTAACCTGATTATAGAGCAATCTATAGTTGGTCTTGCTGGTCCTTCTGGTAGTGGTAAATCAACATTGTTACGTTGTATACAAAAACTCGAAGTTTTAGATTCTGGTAGCATTGAATGCAATGATAGTACTGGTTTTGTATTTCAGGATTTTCAACTTTTCTCACATATGACTGTCTGGGAAAATCTTACATATGCTCCCAAACTTAAAAACAAAACTCAGGATCAAAGTGATTCACTACTTGAGTCTTTGGGTATTGCCTCTAAAAAAAATGATTACCCTAGTAATCTATCCGGTGGGCAAAAACAGCGGGTTGCGCTTGCCAGAAGCTTAATGATGAATCCAAGGATTCTATTATGCGATGAGCCAACGTCTGGTTTAGATGTAGCAACAATAGTCGACGTTGTGGAACTATTACAATCAGTTAGAGATATGGGTATTACTATGATTATCGCTTCTCACAATTTGGATTTTTTAACAAAAATATCAGATCGGATTATTCTGTTAAAAAACGGAAAAATAATTGTAGATATCAATCCTAAAGAAATTGATGAACCAACAAACTATTTAAAAAATAATTATTAAAAGAGAATCACTCATATCATACTGAGAGCTATAACAGATTTTAGCATCAAAAATTACATAATATACATTATGGAAAACAAAATTACATAATATAGCAAACTATAGCTAACCCAAGAAAGGTTTTCCTACGTCATACCGCCGCGATATCTCAGCATAGATTCCGCTAACAAGTAGCGGAATGACGAATTTTTGTTTTTCAAACTGTCGGTAAATCTAAGTCAGTTTAGCTATATGTGTCAAGCACTGGGATGACACCCTCCTGATGGGCCAAAATCACAATGTTCGTACAGTTATGGAATGAATCGCGGTATGACGTGTTGCTTTGATCAGCTATAAAGATGATGCTGCGGAAGTTTTTAGTACTTGCTCGCAACTTTCAACAATTTAATAGCACTGGTGTTTACAACCTCTCCGCCGACACGCTTAGTGACAAAAAACCTCACATAAGGTTTATTCGTATAAGGGTCTCTTAATATTCTCATTCCTCTGTTATCTACAATCTTATAAGCTTGTTTGAAATCTGCCATCGCAATTACTGGTAGCTGATTGTTTGGCGCTGGTGGCATATCGGCAGATTGATATACTGGTATTCCCATTAAAGTATCTGGAGCTTCAAGCGACAGACTTGGCTGCCAGAGATACTGACCTGTTTGAGATTTTAGCAGCCTGATATCCTTCAACGTACTCCTGTTCATCAAAAATGACGCATTTTTGGAATAATATTCGTCCAGAGAGTAATACAACATCATTATTGAATCACTATCTAATTTTTCAGTTTTAACTTGCTCTATTTTATTATAACTGTTTCCATTTTCATAAGCTAAAATTCCTTTTGGTTGAAAAGTGCCCTCACCCTTAATGAAGGCTTCGCTTTCTTCCTTACTAAAAGTCTCGGCAATCTTTTCCACCAGCCAACTCTCAACATCGACAAACGCATCATCGAGTAACTTTTGTGATATTTGTGGTTGAGCATATAACTCGTAAGTTGTGACGGAAATCTTTTGGATTTTGGGCGTGTCCGTATCTTTTGCAAAATCATACTTAGACTTATTGCCACCGTCCTCATCATCTACTGTTTCACTGCTCCAACCTGCACCGGCGCGGTCAAAATCTTCTATAATGTAATCCAATGTTTCAGTAGAGATTCTTTGACTGGAGCATATTTGTCGCATTGGGGACGAATCAGTTACGCGCTTGTTTATGCGTTTTACAATATGCGGAGTAACTAGATACCCCCCGATATCACTGTCATCTCCACTGAGGGTTTTGTGTGATAAACCGCTTTCCATTCCCTTGCGGATATAATCAGAAAAATATTTATCGCTTGTGCTAAAATCTGTATTTACTTCTGGGCGTTGAGCTGCAGTTTCGATCAAGTCTAAACGCTCTTTGCAACTATCAATGGCATTATTTACCTTGCATAGCTGCTCAATTGTTGCAGAATCAGCACGCCCTTTGCTTTCAATTTCTTTTAGTTTGCGATCATTTATTAATTTAAATTGCTCCCATGATGAAGCGAGTTCATTGATACGGTGAGCGATATCGGTAAGTGACATAATAGCCTCCTTTGAAAATGAAATAAAAATGGAAATAAGGTAATAGGAATGGCATCCATAGATGTTTCCCACAGTTGTACGAATATTGCAATATGGTACATAGTAAACGATGTCATTCCAGTGCTTGACACTGGGATCCAGCTTCTATGCAACTTAATTAAAAACGTTTGTTTTAGCGTAAGACAACTACCTTTAGCTCATCAGCTCAGTTATAAGCAAAATTTCTGGATTCCAGTGTCAAGCACTGGAATGACATCATCTGTTGTGCAATTTACCTTTAAAAATGAATATCCGTACAGTTATGTGCTTGGCACTGAAATGGCATCATTTTTTATCTGTTGAAAATGTAAACCGAAAAATAGCGTGGCACAAAGTGCCACGCTTAGTACTGTAAGCTTAATCCAGTAATTAAATTAAGCGAGGTAAAATAAAAGATAATGACACTATATAATGTTCGTTCTTTTATGTCAAGCACTTTTTTGAATTTTTTTGGTGATAATTTTTATCCAGTTATTTTATTATTGTAGTATAATTTCAATGCCAGATACTATCATTATGATCACTATCTAAATTTAAATCGTAATTATCATCAAATTTATATATCCCCTCCATCTCTTCTCTATGCAATTCATGTGAATCACCTAAAGCTTTTTGATTAGAAACGTCAACACAATACTGTAACAGTGCTCTTAATGCTCCAGCACTATCTTGATCTAAATTAAAATTGCTAAAATCAAATTTCTGCATATTCTCCACATGTCCTTCTCTACATAACCTACATATCTTAGCAAAAGCCCTTTCACTTTCTCGACTCCAAGCATTAAGAAAGTAAGGATCTACTACTTTGCTAAATTGTTTCTCTATCTCTTCAAGAGAGCTCTCTGGATTAAGTTCTAATATTACTTTGAAAATCCCACTGCCATGGAATCTATAAAATTTACTAGATAAGCTATCTTTTACAAAATTAACTGCATCATCTATTGTAACACCAGAGCGAGATTCAAATATCATCTCAAATGCTCCATAACAACTATCAATACCAAAATTAATTATTTTTTCCATAAAATCAATTACCTCTTCTAAGGAAATTTGTGGCTTATTCCTCAAGATAACTTCTAAACTCTTGACAAAATTATGCCCATGCTGACCCATAGCATGGGTTTTCCCATTTATTGTATAATGATATAGCTTCTTATTTTCTATTATATGCTTATTGCACTGGTAGATATGTAGCTTATTCAATTTGCCATAATATTCCTCTATTTCCTTATCTGGTAATTTTGAGCGGAATTCCTTGATTACTTCGCGTATTATTCTATTGATATTACTCATGCTTATTCCTAATTAATATGTTAGTATTTTTATAAATTAAGTTATTATATTAAAATTCTTTCATGGATTTCAATATTAGCTCCGCACTACTTGTAGTTTTTGTAATGGGTCTGCCAATGACGATATAATCAGCTCCTGAATTTATTGCTTCTTTTGGTGTTGCTGTTCTTTTTTGGTCGTCATGACCTGGATCTATACGAATTCCTGGAGTAATAATTTTAAAGTCTTCACCGCATTCTCGGCGCACTTCTTGAGCTTCTAGTGCAGAACAGACTATTCCATGGAGTCCAATCTTTTTTGCAAGCTTTGCAAGCAAAATTACCTGTGATTTTGCCTCTCTTGCTACTCCAAGCTCGTTTAAATCCTCATTGTTCATACTAGTTAGCACTGTCACTCCAATCAGCTTTATTTTTGTGCCTTGCACTACACTTAGCGCTTCTTCAAGCATTTTTGTTCCACCGCTGATGTGCAGAGTTAACATTTCAATGTTCAGAACTTTTATTACTTCAACTGTTTTGGCTACAGTGTTTGGAATGTCATGCAATTTCAGATCTAAAAAAATTGGTACATTGCATTTTGCAACTTCTTGCACTCCAGAAAGACCTTGAGCAGCAAAAAATTCTAATCCCAGCTTTACCATGCCAACTTTACCACGCAGAGCATTAGCTAGAGAAATAGCCTTATTTAAGTCTTGTGTATCCAGTGCGCATATTATTGGGTTCATTATCTTGCATGATTTATCTTATAATAAGACTCATTGTTGTGTTTTGCAAATACTTTCACTCTGATTGAACTGACTGCGTTCATAAGATTCTGTCAATAGTGAATTTGGCAACTTGGTCGGGGTGGATGAGCGACTGACAAATAATGATTCATATCCAAGATCTTCCAGCGAAGAAGAAGGCGTTTCGTCTGGCAAAAGCCGTGCAATTTCTCCTTGTAACGCAGACTTTAATATTTGAATCGTATCTAATATTGCTTTTCCATCATTATTTCTTATTGGTTCTTCTATATTGTCTGTTACGCATCTTATCAACAGTTGCGCAAAATTCACTTGTTTTTCTTTCTCTTTCAAAAAATCTTCTATTTGACTGTCTCGTTCTAAAAGTGAATTTCTTAAACTTTTTACTTCATTATTACAATCTTTTCTTATCCCATCTAACTCAAAAGATTGATTTTTAATTAAACCATTTGCTTCATCTAACTCTTCAAATTTCTCTTTTAATTCTTTAGATAAATTTTTCTTTTTTTTGTTGACCTCTTTAATTTTACATTGTAGCTTATCTAAGTTTGCATGCAGCCTTTCTTGTTCTTCACGTAATTCCTCTACTTCTTTAGAAAGTTTATTTTTTTCCTTATTCAATGCCTCTACTTTTTCACTAAGTTCATGTTTTTTCTCACGTAGTGCCTTTTGTACTTCACGTAACGTTTCTATTCTATCATTTAACCCCTTATTCTCTAGCTCTAAATGTTTATTATCATCCACTTCCATCTTCAGCTTTGCAATAAATCTACTTCTTTCTTCCAACTGTTTCTTCAAACATGAGATTTCAAGTTTTAATTTCTCTTCCTGCTCATTAAGCTTACCTATTTCCTTTCTTGTTTTGTCCAATTCATTGTCTATTTCAAACGTACGATTCTTTGCTGTTTCTAATTTTTTCTCTAAAGATTCTTTTTCTTTAAGAAAAGATTTTCTCTCAGCTTCTGACTCATTTACTTTCTGATTCAATTTTTTTGCTCTCTTGTCTAAATTTTGCTTCTCTCTAGTTAATTCATGTAATTGATTCTTCACTTCTTTGTTTGCAGCTTCTTCAGCTTCCTTTCCTAGAGTTATTTTATTTTCCAACTCTTGCTCTTTCTGAGCGAATTTATTTCTCTCAACCTCTATTTTTTTATTATTACTAATTATTTTATACGAAAGTGCAAGCACCAAAACAGATAATGTAGCTAAAGCAAGAATTAGAGGAAGAGGCACATTAGAAGTTACAATAAGCGCTAAAGATGTAAGTAACGTAAGAGTAGCTAAGGAACTAGCTATAAAATAAAATGTGTTAGCCTCACTAAGCAAATTGCTCATTACTCCCCTCCTCCCCCCACGTTCAGCAGTCTTGTATATATTTATTAAAATTCTCTTATCTGTGGAGGAATTATAGTGCTGCACCTACAACAAACTTCCCATCTTCAGTCTGCTAGCTAAAAAATGACTTAGACCTTGTGTATCGAGTGTACCATTGTACTTATAAGTCTAGTTAGCTATTGATCGGGGTAGAACATACTGGTATATCCAGAATCACATAAAGCGTCATTCAGCTTATGTGATGGTCTGGATGTGTATTGCTGTGATTCTCCTATAGAATTTTCAATTTTCCCGTTAGTCTGCTTATTCGACACCTTTTTAATATTATGAGTCTTCTTAAAACTTCGATAAATAACCGCAATCTTAGTATTGTTAAGTACTTTACTTCCACAATCTTCTATTTCCTTTAATAAACTAATCAGATTTGCTGGTGAAAAATTCTCATTAGTATTGCGTAAAATTGTGTCAATAAATATATTTTGCAATTCTTTCTTCTGAAAATACTCATTTATTATTTTTTTACGTGTGTCTGTGTCTAATGTAGGAATCTTAATGTGTATGGACAAACGACCTCCCCTAATAAGTGCCCTATCTAAAACACCTAAGTGATTAGTTGCAGCAATCACCGTCACACCTTTTCTAGATTCAAATCCATCCAATTCAGCTAATAAATTATTTAAAGATTCTACATTATTATCACTGCGTATTTTGCCAATGCTATCAATTTCATCTATAAAAACTATACAAGGAGTGTTTTTTTTTGCTTTCTCAAAAACCTTATTTATATTTGACACATTAAGCAAATCAGATCCAGAAACACTTATAAACCCCAGTTATGGATTAACCAACACAGTAAGGCTTAGAAATAGAAGGCTTTTTTGACTGCATGGAATATGAAATTAATGTAGAAAAAATATGTACCAGAAAATTTATTGGCGATCTGTGCCGTGTATGTTCAAGCTCAAATTTATTTTTTAAACAACCAAAGACTGTCTCAATAATCGACCTTTTTCTCAATAAAGCCTTCTCTTTTAGTGAGATTAGTGCGTTTTTCATGCCTTTTTTCACTTTAGTGACAAGCTTTAAACCTCTATCGAAGAGTTCCTCAAAGAGCTCCTTCTTGATATAGCCTTTATCTCCGAACAAAAGTCCTGTCAGTCTTTTAGTTATAGTTGGCACAGGTATCAACGTTACCTTTGGTTAGAGTAAGTGATTGAATTTCTCCAATTTCGTTAATCACCAAGTGCAATTTAAAGCCAAAAAACCAACCATACGTGCTCTTACCAATTTCTGCTAAACCATCAAAAACTTTGTTCCTAGAGATCCTTTTCTTGTGGCAAATGGCAATCGTAGAAGTGTCAATGTAGGAAGTACCTGTCATTTTCGCTTGTTCGCAGAACCATTGAAGAAGTAATGCTAAATACCGTAAAACTCTCGGCTTTAAGGCAATAAATCTGTGATATGAAGGCATCTTTGAAAATTCTGATCTATAGAGTAACTTAAGGTAACAAAGATAAAAAGCCTTGAAGTTTTTACATGGCGATTGGTGGTATAACAGGATTATGGTTAGCATTTCTGAGTGCGCTATTTCTGGTACTCTGGTTGGTTTTTTGCCATTTGATAAGAACTTATTTGCAAAATTTTCATCTACTACACGACAAAAATCCTCGACGCAGCAGTAAAGTTCTGTAATATCTTTCTTCATGGGTAACCTCTTAAATTATTGTTAAAATACTTGAGTTTACCCTATTTCCCTCTTTATTAATTCTACTTTTATCTGTTTTCTAATCCATAACTGGGGTTTCCAAGTAGCGGTTGGATGTGTAGCGATGTTTTCGCTTGGTATGGGAGCTGCAGCCACGTTTACTCTAATTAAAATGTCTCCGCTAGTGTTAGTAATAGTAGCTGTGACCTTCTTTTTGACTGCAATAGCATCTATGTCTCTGTTTGTATTATATAAAAAAGTAAAAGGGGAACGCAAACACGAGGTAATTGTTAATAATGCTGTATTTAACATAAGTCTAGAAGAAGCAGCTAATGATTTGTTTAGCGGGTTATCAACTATAGCAGAAAGAGGAGCAGAAGCAGGTGCACTATACCTGGAAGTAAAGGAAAAGACTGAAAGTGTAGCTAAAAAAATGACATCCAAAAAGGAATTAATTGAAGCAAGATTTCAAAATATACAAGAAAATTTCATTAATAAGTTAAGTAATTTTGAAGAACTTCAAGGTGCTAGAGATTCTAGTACTTTAAAGAAATTCTATGCTGCTGTTAAAGATGTTCTAAAGATACGCTCCAGCATTCCTATTTCCAATTTACATCTATTATCGCTTGTTTACCATTTATCATTGGAAGTATCATATGCTATTTTTCAGGCAATAACTGATCCAACTCTTGGAAGTACAATTTTAACTGCCATAAGTGAAAGAAAATTGCCTGAAGATAAGCAGTGGGCTAAGGTATTAAAAAATACAGTACCAAACTTAATAAGAAATCAAGAAGTTGTGCGGAATGTTATAGTACCAACTCTTACTGATATTTTAAAGAGCCTATCAGAATCAAGAGAAGAAAGAAAATTTATAATCTATACTCTGGTCTGCCTGAAAGAAGTGATTGATGAAGTTTATACGACATCGGTACAAGAGTCATTGTATAGGATATTAGGAGTAGAACTTGCAAATAGTCTAAATGGTATGGTACAGGCAATAAGTAACCTATTAGGCTGCTATGGACACGAAGAAGTAGAACGTGCAAGAACCGCAAATGAGTTAGATTACAGAGTAGGTAAACTTACACCTGAAGAAACGCAGCAATTCGTTATAAACTTAGGAGCGTCGAACAAGAAAAAAATCTTGTTAAACCGGAAAGAAACTATTTCTTCACTTCCATAGCAATTTTTATATATAATTTATCAAGAAGTACTTCTGCAGTTATAACCGACTGATCAATGGTGCTTAAGTGCCCGTTTAGGAGCGTGGTTTTGGAGGAACGGTTAAACCACTGATGGAGTCTATTATGACTACCTCGATTAGAAGATTGTATAATCTAACCGTCCCAAGCTTAAGTGCTTCTCCATTATAAGTTATAGTAGGATAATTACCATGATAAAGGCAAAAAGTAAACTAGAAATAGTGAATCCTGATACAGCAGGAATTGATATCGGCTCAGCTGTACATTATGTATGTGTACCTGAAGGAAGAGATGAACAACGTGTCAAAAAATTTGGATGCTTTACAGTTGATCTTCATAACTTAGCAGGGTGGTTAAAGAAATGTAAAGTTAGAACAGTAGCTATGGAATCAACAGGAGTATATTGGATTCCTTTGTTTCAAATACTTGAGTCATATGGATTTGAGGTAAAATTGGTAAATGCACGATATATTAAGAACGTGCCTGGTAGAAAATCCGACGTTCAAGACTGTCAATGGTTACAACAATTACACAGCTATGGATTACTCCATGGGTCGTTTAGACCTGATGATCAAATGTGTGTGTTGCGTAATTACGTTAGGCAACGTAGCAACCTGATTGAAAGTGCATCCACACATATTCTACGTATGCAAAAAGCGTTAATTCAAATGAACGTTCAATTACACAAAGTCATAAGTGATATTACTGGAGTGACCGGTATGCAAATTATCAAAGCAATAATTGAAGGTGAAAGGAATCCTGAAAAATTATCAGAATTGAGAGATGTACGGATAAGAAATGATAGATCTACCATGGCAAAAGCGCTAAAAGGCGACTACAGAAAGGAACTCTTATTTGTGTTAAAGCAAGAATTTGAATTGTATAATATTTATCAGGAAAAAATAGCAGAATGCGACAAAAGCATCGAACAATATTACAAAACATTTGAAACAAAATCTGACGAGAATAAGCGATGCAGCAAAATAAAGAATAGGTTTTCAAAAAACAGACCAGACTTTCCTTTACACGAAGAACTGTATAGAGTAACCGGTATTGATTTTACTAAAGTTCCTGGGCTTGATGTGCTAACTATACAAACAATTATCTCAGAAGTTGGTTTGAACCACGATAAATGGCCATCAGAGAAGCACTTTACTTCTTGGTTGGGGCTAAGTCCTGCTAATAAAGTTACAGGGGAAAAAGTATTTGGGACGAGAACTCGCAAAGTTATTGCTCGTGCTGCAAATGCTTTTAGGATGGCTGCCCAGTGTGTGTCAAGAAGCAACAGTGGGATTGGTGCATATTGCAGAAGGTTAAAAAAACGACTAGGAGCACCGAAAGCGATTACCGCTACGGCTAGGAAATTGGCGTGCATTTTTTATAGTATGCTAAAGTATGGACAGGAATATGTAGAGAAGGGCATTGATTACTATGAAAAGTTATATAAGGAAAAAATAGTGAAGACTCTAAGCAAGAAAGCTAGTGAATTTGGTTGTGTCTTGATTAAAAAAGAGCTACTAGCAGAAAGAGTTTCTTAGAAGAGAGAGTAGGATCTCTCAGGGAGTTTGAGGGTCGAGTTACAAATAAACAGTCAATTAGTAAATTGATAGATTATTGTTTGGACCCAAAACTGAATGATAGGGAAGCAGCCGCAACACTATTAAATTATAGCTCTTTTTACAATAATCCGAACAGACCGTAATATGCTACTGGCCTGCTATAGCCATAAACACATATCTTATCGCATTCGGACTATTATAAGAAAGGCTATATATACTCACATGTACTGAAGATGGTCGTTATTTGGCCGCTGAAGCTGGTACTAATAATAATTTATCTAGCAACTCTAATGTTGTACTTATTACGCACGTGGCAGCAAATCGATCTGCACAGTTAGACTAGAGGCGGCTATATGGAAAAAAGTGAAGATAGTTTCAGAGATAAGCAAGCAAATGACAATTGATAGACTTAAACTATGTTCTCAATTTCTCAAAAAAATCCTTTAACAAAAAAGAGCATTCTGTTTCTAATATCCCACCATAAACTTCAGGTATATGGCTGCAAAATTGAAATATCTTAGCACCATTTTCAATTCCTCCACCTTTTGGATTATAAGCTCCAAAGTACAATCGTTTAATTCTGGCAAAGGAAATGGCTTGAGCACACATCGGACATGGTTCTAATGTTACGTACATATCAGCATCACAAAGCGTGGGAGTTGAAAATGCTTGTCTGATCGCTAACATCTCTGCATGTGCAGTTGGATCGCTGGATATATTGTGTGCAGAAGAAATGATATTGTCTCCACTCACTATTACAGCACCTATGGGCACCTCATCATTTTTTTGAGCGAGTTTGGCTTGCTCTATGGCAAGCTCCATATATTGATACTTAAACACTAGGCACTTATTTCTTATCAATTGCTGCTTTAACGAACGACACGAAAAGAGGATGAGGAGAAAACGGCTTTGATTGAAACTCTGGATGAAACTGCACACCAATAAACCACGGATGACTCTCTAACTCCACTGCCTCTATGCACGTTCCATCTTCTGATATGCCACTGCATAGCAGCCCATTTTTTTCCAAATCATCTTTATAATCTGAATTGATTATGTATCTATGCCTGTGTCTTTCTGAAATAGTAGTGTTACTATATGCATCCATCATTTTAGAGTTTGCATTTATATTACATTTGTATGCCCCAAGTCTCATGGTTCCACCAAGATCGTCATCTTGATCGCCAGCTAACTTAACGATTGGATGTTTACAGTTACGAAATTCTTCAGAGTGTACATCTTCAAGCTTAACAACATTACGAGCAAATTCAATAATTGCAAGCTGCATACCAAGGCAAATTCCGAAAAATGGGATATTATTTGTACGGGCATAATTTATTGCTAATATTTTACCCTCTACTCCGTCATCACCAAACCCCCCTGGAACAAGGATTGCATGAGAATTCTGTAATTTCTCTCCTATAAGTTTTTCATTTATAGGTTTTTCTTCCTTCTCTCTTGAGTTAACCCAATTTATCCTTACTTTGACTTTATTACTAATCGCACCATGATTTAATGCTTCAACTAGTGATTTATACGCATCAGGGAATTCGGTGTATTTTCCCACTATAGATACAGTAACTTCCTGTGTTGGGTGCCTTATGGAATGCACTATTTGATCCCATTCAGTCAAGCTTGGTTTTGGCTTACTTAAATGAAAGTGCTCCAAAATTTGCGTATCAAGCCCACATTGGCTATACAACACCGGTAACTCATATATATGACTCACATCAGGGGCAGGTATCACATTGGATAAAGAAACATTGCAAAGCTTAGCTATTTTCTCTCTTTGATTATCGAAAATTTCTTTCTCACTGCGGCATAATATAATATCTGGTTGTAACCCCGCGGAATTTAACTCTCGAACTGAATGCTGCGTTGGCTTTGTCTTTAATTCTTGCGCTGCGGTAAGATATGGTATTAAAGTTAAGTGAATAAGGATAACTCTTTGTTTTCCTAATGTGTAGTTAACTTGGCGTATAGCCTCCAAAAATGGTTGGCTTTCAATGTCACCTACAGTTCCACCTATTTCACATATTACAAAATCTAAACCTTCCGTACCATTAAAAATGAACGATTTGATCAAATCTGTTACATGAGGAATGACTTGCACAGTTTTGCCCAGATAATCACCACGCCTCTCTTTCTTCAATAACTCATGATATATCTTACCAGTTGTTATATTGTCATCTTTTGTTGCTTTAATTCCAGTAAAACGCTCATAATGCCCAAGATCCAAATCAGTTTCAGCACCATCTTCGGTAACAAATACCTCTCCGTGCTGAGTTGGGTTCATTGTCCCAGGATCAATGTTGAGATACGGGTCAAGTTTTCTGATACGGATCTTAAAACCATGAGCTTGAAGAAGAGCACCAACGCTTGAAGCGACTAAGCCTTTACCAAGCGACGATACAACTCCACCTGTAACAAAGATAAATTTAGCTTCCTTCATTAATTTTCAAATGGAACAGAAGTAGGTTCACTTTCTTGCTTTTTTTCTAATATAATTTTCTCTGCAATCGATTTTTTATGTACGTCTTTTGAATATAATCCTGACAATAGCAATGTGTTTATAATAAACAATCCAGCAACAATAGCCGTTATTCTGCTGAGCGGGTTTTCAGAAGATTTCACCGGAATCATCGAATTGACCCCCTGTTGTGTATTACTAAAACCACTTAACGAACTACTTCCAGGCGGCTGCAAGAGCACTAAAATTACTAACACAACAACCAATATTATTTGAAATATACTTAATACCGCTACTGACATTATAGATAGGGCTGAAAATAAAAATCTTAGCAGTACAAAGCACGTAAGTCAAGAACATCTGTCACCCAAGTAGTTTGAAATCTAAGTATGTATTTACTGCTTACCTTATTTTGATTAACATATGCATAAGACTTTGGGTTTAATATGTATCACATTTTAAAATACAAAGATTATGAACCAAAAATAGACGAAAGTGCTTTCATCGCAGGTGGTTCGCATATCATAGGCAAGGTTGAAATAGGAAGAGATGCAAGCATCTGGTTTAATTGTGTAATCAGAGGGGACGTTGGATCAATAAAAATAGGTAATGGAACAAATATTCAAGATGGAACGGTAATTCATGTGGATAGAAACCCAGGTGGTGACACAATTATTGGCAGCATGGTAACAGTGGGACATTTTTGTGTGTTGCATGCATGCACGGTGCATGATAAAGCGTTTATTGGTATGGGCTCTACCGTGATGGACCATGCAGTTGTGGAGTCTGAAGCTATGGTAGCTGCTGGCTCGCTAGTGACACATGGAAAAGTAATAAAAAGTGGGGAAATATGGGCTGGCAGGCCAGCAAAGTTCTTCAAAAAGATGTCGAATGAAGAAATTAAACATATTACACAATCAGCACAAAATTATATTATGCTAATGAAGGAATATAAAAACTGAAGTTCGCGTCAAGTGTTTTACTTGACACGTACATTTCGGCTTAACCCTTGTTACTTCTTTTTCCCATCTCATTTACTTCTTGTGCTTTTGCCCCATCTACTTGAGTACTAGGTAATACTGCATATGTAATACCACCGGCTACGAGTGCAGATGCTACTGCTATACCAATCATTACTAACATCTCTAACTTAACTGTACGTTCAAGTGCAGTAAATGCTACCAATCCAACAGCAAGACCCATACCAACAGTAGCGGTGTACCGTGCTGCATTGCCTTGTTTTAGTTGTTGAATTTTTTTGTTTTCAGCTTCTAATTCTTTATTTTCCTTCTTTAGCTTGTCAACTTCTTTCTCTTTAGCTGTTAAGTCTGCCTTCAGTTTGTCAACTTCAGCATTTGGCTGTTGTTGTTTTAGTTGTGCTATTTCTTTCTCTTTATCTGCTAATTGTTGCTTTAAGTCTGTAACTTCTTGTGTATTTTGTTGAGCTTTTAATGCTGTTATTTCCTCGTCTTTAGCTTGTAACTGTTGCTGTAAGTCCGCAACTTCTTGTGTATTTTGTTGAGCTTTTAATGCTATTATTTCCTCGTCTTTCTCTTTTAACTGCTGCTTACTCCGTTGTAGTCTTTCACTTGCTGATCTTTTTCCTTTTCCTTTTTTTGACTTAGTAACACCTTCTTGCTCATTAACAAGACCTTTACTTGATGACGTGCTACTACTAAAACCAACTCTTCGATCATCTTCATTTTCTGATGTTTCTTGTCCTGTGCTATCATCCAACACTGCTGTGGTTGCCTCAGTTGCCGTACCTTCAGTTTGTGCAGCAAGTACTTCAGGTGAAGAATTTTGATTTTCATTTGAGTTCAACATATTAAACCTCAATATATATAATTAACATTACATAATACCCTTAGAACCTAAGGTCAAGTAATATTTTTATCATAGCATAGAAAATTTATGTTCGTAAACAAAAAATTTTGGCGTAAAATTGCCGTATTTACTTAATTGTGCTATAGCTAAAGTAATTTAGGTTTACCGACCATCGTCATTCCGCTGCTTGTTAGCGGGATCTAGAGATACCGCGGCGGTATAACGTTGCTAGCTTAAGGTTTAAAATTGAGAAATATTTATGTTAAAAGAAAAATACGGCTTTAAAGAAGTTGAAGACAAATGCAACATATTATGGGAAGGCAGTAAAGTTTATAAATGGAATGGTGAAAAGGATAACACTTTCACTATAGACACACCTCCACCAACAATATCAGGAAAACTCCATATTGGCCATATATTTAGCTATTGCCACACGGACTTTATTGCAAGGTTTCAACGCATGCTGGGAAAAGATGTTTTCTATCCGATTGGGTTTGATGATAACGGGCTTCCCACCGAAAGATTGGTTGAACAAACCTATAAAACCCGTGCAAAAGAAGTTGGCAGAGAAAAATTTATAGAGATGTGCCATGAGGTTATTGAAAAATCAAAGCAAGAATTCAAGGAACTATTTAAATCGGTCGGCATTAGTTATGACTGGGATTTGGAATATCACACGATCAGCAAGGAAACTGTGACGCTTTCACAGATGTCGTTTATTGATCTATATAATAAAGGGTATGCATATAGAAAAATGCAGCCCATCCTTTGGGACCCGGTTGATAAAACAGCAATTGCGCAAGCAGAAATAGAAGATAAAGTTTTTGAGTCATCCTTAAACACGATAGTTTTCTCTACTCAAGAAAATGAGCAGATCAATATTGCAACTACGCGACCTGAACTACTTCCAGCATGCGTTGCAGTTTTTTGTCATCCAGAGGATACGCGCTACACTCATCTGATCGGAAAAACAGCGGTAGTGCCAATAACAGAGGAGAAAGTTCCAATAATAGCAGATGATAAGGTTAAAATAGATAAAGGCACCGGGCTTGTTATGTGTTGTACATTCGGTGATGAACTCGACATATATTGGCAGCAAAAGCATAATCTACCGATGAAAATTATCATCGATCAGGATGGAAGGATGGACCTAGATGATGTCATTCCAGTGCTTGACACTGGAATCCAGGAAAAAGAGCCAATGCCAGCGATGACAGAGGAAGATATCATGTCAGCGTATGGTCAGAAAAAAGAAGAATGGATCCCAGTGTCAGCTACTCGGATGACAGACGATATACTAAATGAAATAAATGGATTGAAAGTTACAGCAGCAAGAAAGAGGATGATCGAAATCCTAACTAAAAAAGGACTTTTGATAGAAAGCACTAGCATTTCTCATTCTGTTAAGTGCGCAGAAAGATCTGGTGCACCACTTGAGATATTACCTACTTATCAATGGTTTATCAAGACCTTAGAGCAAAAAGCTCAAGTATTAGATAAAGTAAAAGAATGCAATTGGCACCCAAGCAATATGCGTAAACGTATGGAAGTGTGGATAGAAGGGCTAAATTGGGACTGGTGCATCTCAAGGCAGCGCTATTTTGGTGTGCCATTTCCAGCGTGGTATTCTAAACGTAAGGGAGAAGAAGGTAAAATTATTCTAGCTGAAATAAAGGCCCTACCTATTGATCCACTCAAAGATTTGCCAAAAGGGTATAGCAAAGAAGAGATTATCCCAGATCAAGATGTAATGGATACCTGGGCCACAAGTTCAATTACTCCTCAACTAAGTGCACTAGCAGTAAACAGTGAGTTTAGCTTACCAAATCATCGCTATGATACGATATTTCCTGCAGATCTGCGCAGCCAGAGCCATGAGATAATAAGAACTTGGGCTTTTTATACTATTTTAAAGGCACATTATCATGCAAATTCTTTACCTTGGAAAAACATTATGATCAGCGGTTGGTGTTTAGCAGATGATAAGAAAAAGATGAGTAAATCAAAGGGTAATATCATTACTCCTCATGTAATACTTGAAACTTATGGAGCTGATGTAGTGCGCTATTGGGCAGCGAACTCAAGGCTTGGAGTTGATACAGTCTACTCTGAAAATACATTCAAAATTGGCAAGCGCCTCGTTACAAAACTTTGGAACGCTAGCAAGTTCGTTTCCATGTTCATGGAAAAGCATCAAGTGATGAGCATAAATTCTGCTCACGAGACAATGGATAAGTGGATATTGTCTAAGTTATACAAAGTTATAGAAAGAGCAACGAACAACCTATTACAATTTGAATACTGCGAAGCTTTGGGCGTAATAGAGGAATTTTTTTGGAAGAATTTTTGTGATAGTTACTTGGAGTTAGTAAAAAAACGTGCGTACGGAAGCAGTTTAAGTGCAAAACAAAGCTTGGCGTATGTACTGAATATTATTTTGCGGTTATTTGCACCTTTCTTGCCTTACATTACAGAAGAGATATACCACCAATTGTATAGTTATAATTCTGTACACAATCAAAGTAATTGGCCGAGCAAAGAAGAACTTATCTACGATAAATATTCAGAGGAAATGGGAGATAATGTTATTCAGATATTAAACATTATCAGAAAGATAAAGGCAGATAATAATGTATCAGTTAAGCATCTGATAAAAAAGTTGATGATAAAAGCAGATCTACGAGAGGACAAATTGAATCAATCCGCACAGGATGATTTGCAGGCAGTTTGCAATGCGGAAACGATAGAGTGGATGCAGTCTGAGCTTGAAACTGAAGACGAGAAATACATAGTGAATATAGATTTATATTGATTTTTATGTGAAATTAGTTTGACTTCCTTTAGCTGGTGCTTTTGCTACTTTGGCATTGCTTGCATCTGGGACACTCGCTGTTGCTCCTTATGTTGCATTCTTATCTCCAATTGCAGCCTTTAATGTAGCTCTTCCTGTTGCTTTGAGTTTATCTATACTTTCTATTTTGGTGCTTGCACTTTCATGTAAAATGATCAGCCAGAATAAAAAGCTTGATGCACAAAAAGCAGAACCTAATGAAAAAAATGGATTAGCTAAAGAGCAAGAAAATATAATACAAAGCTTAGAGCCTCAAATCAAAAAGCTAAAAGAGCTAAATAAGAGGCTTAGTAGTCAATACAATGAAATTGTAAAGCTAATTGGTAGTGCTGCAAAAAAAGATGAAGTGGAAGAGCTAATTAGTAGTTTCACGGCAAGATTAGATGAAATTTCAAAGCAAGCTAATAATGCTACAACAAAAGGTGAAATGAAAGAGCTAAGTAAGAAGCTTAGCAATGAAATGGAAAAGCTAATTGGTAGTCTCATAACAAAAGAGGAATTAGAAGAAAGGCTTGGTAGTCTCATAAAGAAAGTTGAAGTAAAAGAAGAGCTGCGGATGAAGTTTTATGAAAAAGATGAAGAAAGAGGAAAGATAACATTTGATGATGTTATACTTCCAAACAATATAAAACAAAAGTTGATGATGATTTATGAACCAGATGCTCTAGAAAATGGAGAAGGATACATTTTGTATGGTCCACCAGGAACTGGTAAGACTATGACTGCTAAGGCGATTGCAAGTGAAACTAGATTCAAATCTGCATTTATAAACCCCAGTTATGGATTAGAAAACAGATAAAAGTAGAATTAATAAAGAGGGAAATAGGGTAAACTCAAGTATTTTAACAATAATTTAAGAGGTTACCCATGAAGAAAGATATTACAGAACTTTACTGCTGCGTCGAGGATTTTTGTCGTGTAGTAGATGAAAATTTTGCAAATAAGTTCTTATCAAATGGCAAAAAACCAACCAGAGTACCAGAAATAGCGCACTCAGAAATGCTAACCATAATCCTGTTATACCACCAATCGCCATGTAAAAACTTCAAGGCTTTTTATCTTTGTTACCTTAAGTTACTCTATAGATCAGAATTTTCAAAGATGCCTTCATATCACAGATTTATTGCCTTAAAGCCGAGAGTTTTACGGTATTTAGCATTACTTCTTCAATGGTTCTGCGAACAAGCGAAAATGACAGGTACTTCCTACATTGACACTTCTACGATTGCCATTTGCCACAAGAAAAGGATCTCTAGGAACAAAGTTTTTGATGGTTTAGCAGAAATTGGTAAGAGCACGTATGGTTGGTTTTTTGGCTTTAAATTGCACTTGGTGATTAACGAAATTGGAGAAATTCAATCACTTACTCTAACCAAAGGTAACGTTGATACCTGTGCCAACTATAACTAAAAGACTGACAGGACTTTTGTTCGGAGATAAAGGCTATATCAAGAAGGAGCTCTTTGAGGAACTCTTCGATAGAGGTTTAAAGCTTGTCACTAAAGTGAAAAAAGGCATGAAAAACGCACTAATCTCACTAAAAGAGAAGGCTTTATTGAGAAAAAGGTCGATTATTGAGACAGTCTTTGGTTGTTTAAAAAATAAATTTGAGCTTGAACATACACGGCACAGATCGCCAATAAATTTTCTGGTACATATTTTTTCTACATTAATTTCATATTCCATGCAGTCAAAAAAGCCTTCTATTTCTAAGCCTTACTGTGTTGGTTAATCCATAACTGGGGTTCTTAAGGTGTGGATCATGATTTTACCCAGATGCTATGGGAGATGGAATTTAACCATCACGACATTTATGACCTTCGGGCCGCACATCTTTGAATTCATCTAATTCCTCAGAAAGATTTTTTACCCTTTCCTCAAGTACTAACACTTTTTCCATTAAACCATATTCAATGAGTTTATCGTGAAATTGTACCCTTGAGTCTAGCTTGGATAACCACCATATCAATGCTACGGTTTGGATTAATATGGTAATAATTACCGTAATTGGGATTTTTTGCTTTTTCATGTGAAAATATTAACTTGTTATGGATAGTTTTAGAAATTTATGTATAGATTATAGAAAACTTACAGCTTTAGTGATTACTTTTTGTTGATTCGTATTGATCCTCTGCTTTAGCAAGTAGCTTTATGATTTCTCTATATGTTTTGCCTTTGTTTTTATCATATCGCAATTCCACTACAGCCATATCTCTTGGTCTTCTTCCATCTCGATCTGTAGCTATAGGATTTGATCCTTTATCTAATAAGAATTTGACAATTTCTAAATGTCCATTATCTGCAGCATAATGTAGTGCTGTTCGCTTAAATTTATTGGCAGTATTTATATCAACATCCTTTTCTACTAAAAATTTTATAATTTCTAAACATCCTTTTTCTGCAGCATAATGCAATGCTTTTTCGCCAATATTTACATTATTTTGTATCAAGAGCTCGATATTTTCTAGGTCACAAGTTTCAGATGCAATCTCTAATTTAGTAATGCTATCTTTATATCTCTTTTCAGATAAGGAAATACATACGATTACAATACATACTGCTAGTGCTATTAATAAAATTAGTCTATTTTTATATATGATCGAATTTATGTTCATGTATTATATATTTATTTGGAATTAAATGACCATTTGCTTAAGTTTCACTTAAACAGCTTTGCTCACTGTTGCCTCTACTATAGTTTGATATCCTCTATTATTCAGAATATGTTCTGCCTTGCTAATTACCCATTCACCTTCAATTTCCTGACAAAATCCTGAAAGGCTGATCTTAGCTTCTGCAAATAACTCTGGATTACCAGGAACAGTTACATTTAAATTTGATGTACTACGTTTTAGTTGTTTTAACTTGGCTTCTGCTGCACTAATTGCTGATTCTGCAGTAGAGTAAAGCGTTTGCAGAGTATAACTTGGACCCTCATTTCCCACTTTCTCTTCTATAGTTTCTCCCTTTTCATAACTGTGCCATTTTGCAATAACAGATCCATATTTGTTACGCACATTAAAATTTACCTCCCAATTTATAATATCTTTAGGTGTAAGTACTGTTGTGCCTAACATCTTTCCAGTTGCTGATCTTGCTTCTCCCTTTGGGATAAAAATTATATATCCTCCTGCTGGTTTTACTAGTGCATCATGTTTTTTGCCTAACCCTTCCAAAAAACTCATGTCGCTTTCATCTGCTTGAATGGTATGTGGTATAAATATATTTTCAAATCTTTCAGCGACTTTACCTTCATACCCATGTTCTTGTGCTATTTCTTTAATCAAATCTCCCAAGGTAATGTCTTTCCATTCCTTTGATTTTCTTTCCTTTAATGATCCTCTTAAACTTGCAGCGTCACATTTTATTCTTAAAGTTTGTGGTGGACTTTGTATTGTAATTTGATTTGCCTTATATACCCCCATAGGTAATAAACCTGTTTCTTTATATCCTAGAAAAACCTGTAAATTACCCTTAAGTTCTAAAGCGCTAGAGCCATAATTAATACATATCTCAGCTTCGTCACTTGTAGTACCTGATCCATCAGTGACACGTAGTAATATTAAACTCTTTTTTAAAACCTCTGTTACTGGGTTATTTTTTGCTACTATATCAAAATCTGGTGTCATTCATCTAAAATATTTATAACAGATTCTTTCAGTATTTTTTGAATTTTAGGAAGCTTAATTCTTAATCCAGCGGGCAAAAAACTTCCATGTTCTGAAAGGCCTGGATTTTCAAGCAATACTTCCTCCACTGCTCCACTACTGTATCCATAATGTTTCCAGCAAATGTAATCCAACATTTCGTTTTCTTTCGTGTAATAATAAATCACTTACTGTAACTTTTTAACTTCAAAATAAACTCAACTTTTCTCGGTTTTCCATCAGGAAAAAATAATATCTGTTTTTCTTCTACATTAGTAATGACAAAATTCCCAAGTACATTTCCTGAATTATCAACCAGAACGTGTGGTTCTTTAGTATCACGTATATTTTTTAGCTGTTCTAAGCCATTACTCTGATAACGTGAATAAATCACTCCTGTTAAATCAATACATTCAATTCCTGAACCAATGTTTTGTAGCGACGTTTTTTCAATACATTCAATTGTATACCACCTTTTTTCTTTACTGTATCTTAGGCTTATTGGTTCAAGCTTACATTTTCCAAGCAACATCAATGTAACTCTTCAACTATATCAAAAAGTGCCCCACGTGCTTGTTCTCTAAATCGTTCTATTACTGCATCAGCAACGCTGCGGACATCTTCAGACTTAATATTGATATTAAACGTTTGATAGAATGCTTGGTTATATACTTTAGATTCCCTATTTTCATATCTACTTTTCTTGAATGCTTTCTCAATTTCTTCTTGTTCTATAGCTCTTTTTTCTTCTATAACACCTTTAACTTTAAAACTCTCAAAATTGCCTTTACTATTTTCTGAAAATTGTTTAATAGCACTATTACTTGTCAATGGGTTTCCGTTACTGAAAATGCTATTTTTAGAAAGCTTATTAACAAAATTTCCATTATTTTCAAATTTTCTAATCGGGTTATTCTCAGCAAATATGCTACTAACTGTATTTCCCATCCATGAAAAAGCTTTTCCTATAGGTTCAATGAGTGATTTCCAAAAGCTAGAGAAAAAGTCTTTCACTTTTTGCCAGTTAGTTAGAACATAAGCTGCACCAGCAACAAGACTCGCTATTAAAAGTCCGATTGGGTTAGTCATTACAGCGAGTGTTATTGCTCTTAGCCCTGTTATTACTGCAGGGAAAACTATAGCTGATAAAAATGAAAATGTTGCCAATATCGTTGCTTTAAGACCAAAAATTGTACTTCCTAATAAAGTAATTCCATAGCCTACTCCCACTACTAAGACTTTCAAACTTATCAAAGCTGCTAAAGTACTCATGATTACTGTAGTTAAAGTTGGATATTTTTCTGCAAAAGAAGCTATACGCTCTGTTATTGCTTTCAAACTTCCAGCTACATAATTTAAAGTAGGCAACATCACTGACCCTAGATTCATGCCAGCTTCAAATACTGCATTTTTAAGTAATTGTAATTTATTAGCTGTAGTGTTTGCCCGATTTTCAAATTCTTTCTGCATTGAGGAGCGGTACTTTCCTTTATCAGCTACCTGTTCAATAGCTTTCTTATAAATGTCTAAGCTTCCTACTAAAAGAGCAATGTCATCTTGAAACCCAGCGCCAAATAGATTCATAAGAATACCGGCACGCTCTTGATCGTCTATTCTTTTTAAAGTTTCAAGGAATTGTAATATTGCCTCTTGAGGATTTTTTTTAATGGTTTGTTCGAGCTCTTCTATACTTGTTCCCATCTCATCTAATGCATCGTGAAATTCAGGACTTTGCTCTCTTGCAGTCTGTAGTTTACTAAGAAAGTTATTTATAGCAGTTGCTGCTTTTTCAGGTTGTTTACCTAAACTTATGAACGTACTTGCTAAGCTACTTGCTTGATCAACTTCTAAACCAAACTGTTTAGCATTACCACCAATTCTATTTAATGTAAGAACCACTTCTTGTGCTTTAGCAGCGGTATTGTCTGAGAGATGGTTTATTATGTTACCTACATTTTCCATACCATCAACTTTAATTCCATAGACGTTGGATATTTTCGCAATAGCATTACCAGCTTCTTCTGCCGACATATCAAACGCTGTGGTCATTTTGGCAACTACTGTTGTAAACTTAATAAGATCATTTTTGTCAATACCAAGCTGACCACCACTTGCAGCTATTTGTGCTAATTCTGCAGCTGACAAGGGTATCTCCCGAGATAATTTCTTTAACTCTTTAGCAAACTTTAATGCTTCATCTTTAGTGTCATTTTGCACAAATTTTACTACTTTCTTTACATCAGCCATAGCCGATTCAAAATCAACAGCAACTTTAATTGGCGCTGCAAGCGTTAGCCCTAGCCCAATAGTCTCTATAATTTGTGACTTAAAATGTGCTTTGCTTGCTAAAAAACTTTGGTGACTACGTATTGCAGACCCAAGCTTACCATACTTACCTTTTAGCACTTCAATAGAAGAACCAAGTTTATATTGATCACTTACTAATGACTTAATATTTCTTCCACTTTTTCTTACTTCTTCATTAAATGAATGCAAAGCATCTCTCTTTTTCAAATATGCTTCTTTTGCTTTTATTGCGGAGGTTTTGGCCTTGTCAAATTCTGCTTTTAAGGTTTTGCTCGGTTTCTCTATTGCCTTCATTTGTTTAGCTAAAGATTTTACTTGATCTTCAAAGCCCTTCCACGACCTCCTGCTAGTCAAAACATCATGACCCAACTGCTTAAATTTTGATACTGATTTTAAAGATGAGTCAAGCTTCCTTATGTTCTCACCAAGATAAGTAAGTTGATTACTACTGCCCTTTATTACAGTATTAAAACTGCCATCTAAAACAGCTCCGATTTTTATAGATAACGTTGACATTTAAGCTCCCTTGCTAATTTGCTCCATGAAATAAATTCACTAATCTCCATATCAAGAATGTGCTCAACTCCACCACCTATGATAGAGCCAAGCACTAGTATTTCTAATCTCAAGTTTTTTGGATAATTGGTGAAAAAAAATCCTTTAATACTTCTTGCACTTTTACATAATCAGCAATATCCAACTCTTCAATTGCTTCTTTTGCAACTGATGTTAGATTGGCAGTCAAAGTTACTTCCTTACTCAGATCACTACCATTAAGTCTCTCAATAGCTAGATAATCTCTAACTTTTGGACGTCTAATGGTAAGCTCTGATACAGAAATACCATCAACTGTTATTGGATTATCAAGTTTTACTGTTGTCATACTTTCTCCTAAAAAATAAAATTTTAAAATCTTTTTAAAACTAAACCTAAATACCTAAAACCGTTTGCAGCAAGGCCATTTGATCAACGCCATTTATCTTTCTAATCATATTTTCAGCATCGATCTCTATCAGTTCATTACCACCTATCGTAAGTTTATAATAATGGGCAGCTACAGTGCATTTAAGAGTGGCTTTTTCAGCAGGTTTCCAGCTACCAAAATCAAATTCTTTAAAAATGCCTCTTAAATTGATTATTACTGCTTCAATATCATTACTTCCACTACCTTGCATTCCACCACGGAGCGTCAAAGCTACTGAATTTCCATTTATCAACCCAAATAGCCGAAAGAGTTCTGTATCGTATTCAGAAAAAGTGAAATCTGCTTCAAGCTTTTCCATGCCCATATCAATATTTACTGGAATATCCATACCACCAGCTCTATATTCTTCAGTTTTTATGGTAAGCTTTGGCAGCGTAATTTCATCTATTTTTCCTGCATAACCCCGACCATCTACGAACACATTAAAATTCTTTAAAATCTTTGGTAGCATCTTTCTTCCTTTTTTCCCTTAATAAAATTTACGATATTTCACTATTCACCAGCCGTGAACGAAAAGTAATCTGTTCTGCTGGATATGGTGGTGTAAACTCAAAATCAAAGTATACTTTTCCACTTGCAATATTTGCTGGTGTGTTTAATTCTGAAGTTGCATAACATTTTCCACTGATAATCGCTCCTTGCGCTTTTAAATTGGCCAAATAAGAATTCACCCCCTCAATCACATCATCTATGTAAGTTTTGGTGATATTTCGATCAACTGCCCAGAGATGAGCTCGCAGCAGACTATCGTTGATTAAATCTGCAGTTCTTCTCACTGATAGAAAAGCCCATTTTGAATCATCTGAACATGTTCTATTGCCCCAAAGCCTATAGCCATTTTGATGAATTATCGTTGTTACTTCATTTTCATTTAAGTGGTTTGCTCTACAACTTGTATCACCTAAGGTAAAATCAATAGCCCTACTTGTCCCAACAATACCATTTATCTCTTTATTTGAAGGTGAATGCCAAAAGCCTTGTTCACTATCTACTTTTGCTATTAAACCGGCTACAAATGGGCTAGACGGCAAAGTTTCTTCTTTCCCTTCAGTAAATACCTTTACCCACGGATCAACTACGTAAACTCTGCTACTGCCTACACTTTTTCTCCACTTTATTGCTTCTTCATCATTGGTATTTGGACCATCTGCTACTATTATGCTTCTCAGTTTTTCTGCTATAGAAATTAATGCTGCAACTACTGGATTTTTGCCATCTTCTGGGAGTTGGTGAGTAAACTGAGGTGCAATTAATATTCTTGGAGCAACATGAACTATACTTTCACTACTGAGGAATGCCTCTATCCCTTGATATTCTCCAGTCTCTTTATCAACTCCACCGATTATACTTTGAATAGTTTCACTTTCTTTAAGCTTTGGATCGCTGTTTTCACTTTCCTCAACTCGAATAACTACTACTGTTGCACCAATCTGGGAAAATATTCCATTTACTGCAGAAGGTAAACTGCCATTCTTTCCAAGTTTTGCTACTTCTTTTAAGCTTCCTGCAATTAACACTGGTTTATTTAGCGGAAACTTTTGCTCATCAGCTTCAGGTGCAGTACCAATTACACCTATCACTGATGATTTAGCTATGCGTACTGCCCTTGCTCCAGAGGTTACCTCTATAACATTTACTCCGTGCAAAAATTCTTCTGTCATATAGTTATCTGCTAAAACTTGCTCTTTAAAATTGTCAAGAAAACTCTTTTAATTTTCTTCTTCTGATTGCTACTTTTTAAGGTTTAGTATATTTATTAAAATGAAGACAAAAACTAGAAAGTATAGAAAGTTTCGCATTTTACAATAACTCCAACTCAACATCTTCTATATTTTTTTAATGCCAAAGCTTATATGTTGCATCTAACCCAGGACATTGCCACGCTCTTAGTGTTCTCTCTAGATCTACTTCAAGTCCTGTAGTCAGAAAATTGCTGCGAAAATTGTATACTCCCCATTGGATAAATTGACCATAGATTGCGCTATACGTATGCTCACTTGCAAAGAACTCAGGTGTCTCACCAACTCTTTCACCTTCTGAGTGAAGATTAGATGACGTATAAAGTAACACTGTAACGGTTTTTCCTGCTGGAATGATTATGTTACCTGATGCAATAAATTCAGGACTGCTAATTTCATGCTGGTAAATACGTGTCCAAGTAATTCTCGAAATCTCTGACTTCCTTGTATTAGTTTTATCAGGTGTACCTATAAATAATCCTGCTCCTCCATAATTAACTTCATCTTTATACCACATTGCAGATCCAACAAAGTTTAGAGTTTTACTTATATCTACATTGCTTGTGTTTTTTACGAATATTACTCCCAGTGCAGCATAAGGGTATTTCAGCATATTGAATTGCTCAGAAAATCCATCATACATGAATCTTGGGTATGATTCTCCGTAGATAAATGTACCTTTACTTCCTTCTAAAAAATTTAGTTGTCTTGGCCGATAAAAACTAACATAGCTTGTATCATATGTGTGAGTACCTGCAAGTAGTTGCAGCATATAGTCTGTTTTTGTTATATCACCGCTCCACTCTCCAAGCTCAGTTGTAAAAGTTCCGTGACCAAAGTAATTATTTTTTCTACTTAGTACACCAAATAAAAAAGGTAATGCTCCAGGTTCAATCATATGACGATTTCTTACTTCTTTCATGATTGATGAGCCACTTGGTACATCATTTATGGAGTTAAGCTTGGTTGGTTCTCTGCTCCTTATCTCCCTCATAATCGATGAACCACTTGGCACATCATTAACAGTACGGAAGTTATTTACTAAACCTTTAAGACCATCTTTATGATCATTGCCAACACTGTTGATTGCTGCGATATTGGCATTCTTTCTCGTATCAAGTAGCGATATATGCGAATCTGATGATGCTTTTAAAGTATTTAAGGAATTATCCCTAAGCTTGTTGATTTCATTAACAGACTCTGTTTTTACTGCAGTTATGGACGATATTGAGTTTGTTTTGTTGCTGTTTATGTCACTTAAGTGTTTTTTTGCACTATCAAGAAGTTCTTTTAACTTACCATCTGTCATCTGTACAATTTCAGAAACTGCACTTTTGTCGACTATTGATTCCAATGCTTTAGCAAGATATGCTAGTTGATCTGGCGTACTATTTGCTGCTAAATCCTTAAGCCTTCTCTGTAGTGCATCAATTATCTCTTTTACTTCAGTCATTTGCACAATGTCAGAAACAGCTTTTTTATCTGCTATCAATTCCAGCGATTTTGCAAGATATGCCAGTTGATCAGGTGTGCTATTTGCTGCTAAATCCTTTATCCTTTGGTATATTGCTTCTTTCATTTCCAAAAATTTAAAAAAGTCTCAAAATTAAACCGCTCAAAATTACTCTTAAGTTGATTGTGCTCATCTTCTCTTTCGGTAATATCTTCATCTATTTTCTCAATTGTGGTACGGATACGAACAACATCCTGCACAGCAATATTTTCTGGATGTGGTAGTGTATATCCTCGTTTGCTTTGGTCATTTGGCATTGATTTAAGTAATAATCACTCGCAAATTTTTGACTTTAGGACGATAGACAACTGTTCCACTTAAAACCAATTTTATCCTTGTCTCATTACCATTAAAGTTTGTTAGCACATGAGTTCTCTCTACCCAATTTTCCCCTATTGGTTTTCCCGAGGTTAAATTTACTAGCTGCCATTCTTTGACGCTTTTCTGCACATATGCTTTTACGTCTGCAGTGCCAGGTATTAGCGCATCATATGTTATGGTAATCTTAGTGTTAGCTCCTGCTGTAATGCTTCTTGTAACATAATCTCCTTTTTCCCCTATATTACCCATAACTAGCTGTAACCCAGGATATAGCACTGGACTTTTTTCTCGCCCTCCTTTTAGGCTTGCTTTTACCGTTAATTCCCCATTTATTCTTTCACGCAGTGCGAGCGGCAAATTATCAGACAAAAAATTTTCTTTTCCTTCTTCATCTGTTAAAACAAATTCCACATTGGTATCAAATGCTACTTTTTCGACGTTCGTCAAAACAATTAAATCTGATACGTTATTTGCAGTAACCTTGCCAAGATCAATAATGTGAGAAACTTCGCTAAATTTTGCAGCCAAAAGCCGAAACGTTAAATCTAAGTTCTGATGTGGAGTCCAGGTACTTGCATTGCTTGATGAAAGTAATACTCCTACTTGATATGGTTGACTTGTTACCCAACGAATATTTACTGTATCATATTTGCCAAGCTCTGCTATTTTTACTGCAGTATCTGCATCATCAGTGAGTAGCACTATTGCATACTCTTGTCCTGCATGGCAAAACACTGGTAACCACTCTATACGTGTTGCTGTGCCATCTATCTTTATATCTTTTGGCTCAATATAACTTTCAGCAATGACAGTCTGCGAGGGCATTCCCACTGCTGTTTCTCTAATCTGCACAACAACACGTTTTTTGCCGCTATTTGTGAACCATAAATCTAGACCCCCTATGTGTCTGCTCTCATTTAAAGTAAATGTTTGGGCTAAAGGATCAAATCGTCTTGCTGCGATAACTCTTCTTCTTTCCTCTATGGTAATTGTTTTTTTACCAGTATAAGTTGCTTCTCCATAGCTTCCTTTATCCCCATAAAACTGTACTAATTTAGTACCTGCTGGAATGTTTGCTGGTACTTTCACCTTTCCCTTTAATTTTCCCTGGTTGTTAGCTCTTTTTTCCACTTTTTTTTCCTCTATGCCATAGGTATAATAGAAATGCCATCAAATTTTATTTCCTTAAGCTTTTCATCTGGCTCAAAACCTTCAATTTCAAAATTCTGTACTGCTTCTCTCATAAATTCAGTTTCGTATGAAGTACTTGACAGCAGCTCTGTCGTTTCTTTAGCATTAAATACTCTGGTTACTGGACTTTTCCAATTTGTTTTTACCTCCGTCCAGTGATCTATATTTTTATTTAGAGTAATTTGTGCCGGTACTGGATCAAAAGCTTGATAAGGATTAATTTTTTCTCCTTTAGTCTGTAAAAGCTGCTCCAGTACCGGTTCAAGTTTATAAGGTAAAAGATAAGGTTCTTTACCTCTTTCAACATCAATAATTTCCACATCTATAGGTAAAATTAATTCTTTGTTTACTATTGCTGCAGACTGCGAAATTCCTTGATCGCGCATATCATCATCAAAGAATGAATCAACAAATACTCCTTTTTTGGTGGTAGGTTCTCTTGAATTTGCATCACTGCGTAAACGCTCCTGTGCAACCAGCGCATAAAGATCATTTATTCCTTTTTTCATTGCTTCAAGCTCATTCATCGGTACAGCATGAATAGCATTATTCACTATTTTTACCCCTTCTTTTTCTCCGTTTTTCCATGTCTGATGAATGTAGCAGAGCAAAAGTTGTCCGCTAGGTGCTTTAGGCATTGATGGTCGCCAAGGGTGAGCTATACCTTTTATTCTCCTTACTGCTCCTTTGCTATCGATAGTAATTAAATCATAGCGTGGCATTTTCCAGGTGTAATCAATCAGAACCAGACTGTTATCAACGGCACCTCTTACTTTACATCCCTCTTCATTTATATCTTCAGGACTTACCTGAGTGCGACAGCGATAGGTTATAAGGTAACTACTTCCAGGTGCTGGTTCTTTGCCGGGTAATGACCAATCAACGTTTCCTGCATTTAACTTATAGTCTATACTATTTTCATAAATAACATTGCCTTGTTTAATTTGAATAATCTCAAGTACCGCAGAGTCAGGTATTGGATCAACAGCTCCTGAGTATGAACCGTGAGTAATGGTAATGGTTTTTTGAACAGTTATATCTACTTTTTTAATTTCACTTATTGGAAAATCATTCACCTTCAGTTCCATTACTCTTTGGCTATTTGGCTGAAAAGTATGTGGTTCTGATTCAACTGATTTTATATCTGGATCGTCATCAAAAGAAACACGAATACTGTGAGGAAGTTCAATCTCATAGCCATCAACATGAGCTTTGCCCTCATTAATCACAAATATTTTTTTTTCCCCTTTTCGTCCCCTTCTTCTCTCTGCAAACAAATTACTTCTAGACCGTTTACTACGTAAGATCCATTTGCTTCTTTATCATAACGAGCAAGAGCTGTAGTTACTATGTTTGCTTGTGGTGGCGGTGAATGTTCTATTAATACTCCATTTTCAATGTTATAAATTGGATAAAATTCTCCTTCAGAAAAACGTGGAGAAAGACCTTCTGCTTGATAACCCCAAATGGTGGAAACTTTAAGCCTTGCAGCTCCTACTTCCTGATAGTTTCTTGTACCAACTGCAGGATCACGAAGATTTTCGTCCTCAAGTTCTGTAATTGTAGATTCTAGATAATAAACACCTATACGAACTGTGGTACTCAGTGGAATAACAAACTCTTCTTTTTCGACTTTTCTAACTGCTCCACGAAGATAGATTTTTCCTCTTTCAAGTGTAACTTTACCAGTTTCTCTATCTATAATACAATTACTTCCTGTTACAACATCACCATCACGAAATATTGCATCACCTATGCCTTTGAGTTTTGAAAGAGCATATTCTTGCGTCTCGTTTAATTCTGCTGACTGTAGACCTCTTCCTGCTAGAAACAAGCTTTTTTCGTATTCTTTGTCAGGATTAAAGCGGTTATAATAGCTATTTAAGGTCATCTTTTTTCTCTTTTTCTAAAATGTCACTACAAACGAAAAAGTTTCCCTGGTTGCTGAAGTCCTAATGAGCGGTACTGTATGTTCTAAAACTAATAAGATCCCTGGGTCTTCTATATCTTGTGGTTCAAAATATCTCTGTCCTCTAGGTAACCCTTCTTTTACTTTAGTACCAACCATAACCCCTAATTCCCGTATAACTTGATTTGCTGCGTCCGTGAAATCGAAAGTAAACTTGAGATAAAGATTATTGGTTGGTACATTTGAGGGCATAAACCTTCCAGAAGGAGTTACAAGTTCTCCATTCTCATCACCCGTGCAGAAGAGAACCTCATCTGCAGTACGTCTGCCAAGTTCATTCAAGAGCTTTATAGAATTTATAGATTCAGGTGGTGTGCTTTGAGTATATTCTACAGTAACTGCACTATTTGCCGTGATAGAGCTATTTTCCGTAAGTTTTATTACACCAGTACTGCTATCAACTGTATAGTCAACACTTGACTGATACACTGTTTGTCCTGTAAAAACCCTTACATCTTTAATAGTGTGGTGATCTAGGCTCTGTGGACAAAATTTTAGAGAAGCCATACAAGAGCTCCAACAAAATTGAGAAAACCCATAAAAACCTCAGCAGTTTTATCAAATCTGGAAAAAATGCGCCTAAAATTTTTAATTTTACCAAAAAAACACTCAATCAAATGACGTTCTTTGTAGATATGCTCATCGTAATACCTTTGCACTTTTCGATTCCGTTTTGGCGGAATAACTACTGTACATCCCTTGTCTTCAAGACTTGTAACAAAGGCATTGCTATCGTAGCCCTTGTCAGCTACTACAGTAGAGTTATAGATACTTTCAGTCAACACTTGTGCCTGCGTAATTTCATTTCTTTGACCAGGAGTCAGAGTAAATTTAAGTGGATTTCCAAGTGCATCGACAAGCGCATGTATTTTAGTTGTAAAGCCACCTTTGCTCCTCCCTAAAGCTTCTTGATCCTTGGAGTTTTTTGTATATCCAGATGAACATGGATGGGCTCTGATGATCGTACCGTCGATTATAGCAACTTCTAAATCAGGCTCTTGTTTAGTATATTCAAGCAATTTTTTCCAGACATCTCTTTCACACCATCTTTTAAATCGCTTATGTATACTCCTGTAATTACCATAAGTTTTTGGTAAAAGTCTCCATTGGCAACCACTTCGCACTATGTACCACACTGCCTCTATGAATATTCTTAAACGTTTTTCATCTTTGCTGTGCATTCCTTTTACGCTTTTTATGAACTCTAAAATTTGTTTCCAATTTTCCTCTTTGATGTAATATTGCATATGGTAGTTTCTCCATTTTTTACCTATTAGGCTAAACTACCATCTTTTTCTCTCTTTTCATATTTTTTGTCCACAGAGCCTAGAGCTATTTCACCCTCAACAAAAACTTTTTCGACCTGATGGCTACTTCCAGAGCTTGAATCACCACTTCCCCAAGCAAGATGTAGAGATTGCTCTTTTATGCTGGCTGCTATTGCTGCTCTTCCTGACTGTGTGAGTATTGACATTTTTAATTAAGCCCCCTATATTATATATGTACGGTGAGTTCAAAATTCGTCCGCAAAAATCAAAATATTTTTTTATATCAGAAAAATTTTTTAGGAGAATAGCTCAGCTCCACAGCTAAACTTTCCAACGCCGCGAGCAAATGGTCCGCTAGGAATGTCAAGCCATTTATCTTCTTTTGAACCAGTAGCCATTCCCTTAACCAGCTTCCGTGTTTGTAACAGCTCTTGAACTATACGCTCCATTCTATCTCTTCCTATACTGTGAAACTCCTCAGGTAGTCTATGCCGCTGTTTATACACTCCTGTACTTCCTGTATGGGTAAATGGATGTCCAGAAATTGCTGCTCGTGTAATTGCAGTTATAAGATGCTGCTTTGAATCTTTTTCGTTCATATTTTTTATTCTTAATCTTTCAGTTATGTCCTCTAACAATCCTGTTTCTTCATTTCTTAAATAAGTGCGTAAAGTGCGATCAGCCAAACCGTTTGCTTTAACAATTGCTCCATAAAATAATGCGTTCTGTCTTACAGATTCTCCTATTGATTTAAAAATTGTCGGTTTAGCTGTATCTTCCACAGACCAAAAAGCGTATGAACACCTAACACCATTAACAAGAGCAGATGTACCTCTAATGGCATCACGTGCTTGCTCAACAGTCGATATAGGTTTTTCACTTTTTGGCTTTCTCATATGATGAGCAGTAATTATTGATGCTCCAGTGCTACCTGCTAAATCAGATAATAAAGACATCAAATAATCGCCTACGGCTGGGTCAGTATTTAAATCAGCGTGCACAAATGATGCAAGTGGATCAAATACGATTAATTTTAAGTTTTTTATTTTATTAAGTTGTTTTGTTATCAATTCAAATTCAGGAGAAGTCTCTATAACTTTACCTGAAACACTCTTTATGATTGTAAGTGATCCACTAACATTTGGTAATGGTACAATAAAGAGCCTATCCTTATATTTTAATCTCTCGCATTGCGAATCAAGACGCTCTAAACGACGATGTATTTCACTCATATCATCTTCTGCAGAGAATATTACCACAGATCCATGCTCAGTAACAAGTGGGCCAAAACCACATGGCTGATCTTTTCTACTCGCAACTTTCAGTGCTAAATCAAGCAGAAGCATACCTTTACCAGTATCTCCCATTGCAGCTAGAATAGATGTCACTCCTAAAGGAAATAACCCTTCAACAAGAAACTTTTGCTCCGGTACTGGACCTATAAAACGTTCTACGCTCCATTCTTGAATATTAAGCAATTGCTTAACGATGATTTTTTTCGAGTTATTTTCAATGAATTCAGGAATATTCATCTTTTCTTCTATACCATCAGCTGAATCCCATCCCTTTGGTTTATTCTCCGGTATTTCAAGAAGAGTAAGTGATAAAACACCAAGAAAAGTAAGCTTTTTCACAACTTTCTCAGCATATTGTTTACCTGGTTCATCATTGTCTGGCCAAATAATAACATGCTTGCCCTTAAGTGGTGACCAGTCTGTTTTTTCTATTGGTGCATTTGCTCCTAACATTGCAGTTGTGGCAGTCATACCTTGCTCTATCAGAGCATCTGCACACTTTTCACCTTCAACTAAAATCACCTTATCAGATTTCACGATACCTGGAATATTATATAAAGGCCTGGTCTCTGGTAGAGTAAAACTAGACCTTTTTACATCAAAAGGAAGATATCTTTTTCCTGAATCAGTGTTATAACGATAAACTGTAACAATCACTTGATCACTTTCATCGTAATAGTTCCATGATGCCGTTGGTTGCCCCAGAGTGTTATTTTTTTCCGAATAACCAATCCACTTAGCAATATCTTCTATCGTATCAGTAAATTGATTTTTTCCAGTAACAGCAGCCCAAAGATCAAAAATATCTCCTCCTTCTTCGGTAGAAAAATCATGCCATAATCCGGCTTTACTGCCAGTTAACTCCACTATCATACTTTGTCCTTTATTGCCTTGTAGATCACCTACATAGAACTTATCACCACGAAAAGTTCCTCTTGGCAGTAAATAAGAAAGACATGACCTTATATTTGATAGGAGTTGAGTTCTTAATTGTTCTTTCTTCCCTAATAATTTATAATGTCCATTTCTTTGTGGACAATAAATATCCATACCTACCTGAAGAATTTTTATGTTCTAGCTATAACGTTAGCAGTTTTCCAACATCCATTAATCTTATTGATGAATTTTGTTGGTATAGATCTACCGTTTCTAAGTTCATATACTACTTGTAAGATATTTGTACGTTTATTGGGTTGAAATATTACTATTCCAGATGTATAAAAACTTCTTAAAGCGTTAGCACCAACGAGAGCTTGAAATGGGTTCTTTTCCAATGTAGAAATAGATACTTTTTTGGTGTGATTTGTGATGATTATTCCAGCCATAGGGTTAATCTTGGAGCGTAGTTTTTCTATTGCATGCTGCAGACCATAGTTAACGGAATTATAAGGAGAATCAATCACAACTAAGTCAAATTTTTCAGCTATCATATCTTTTATTTTTTCTATACCTTCTTCATTTAAGGTCAAATTCATCTTGTTCGTAACAACTAAGTTTTCTGTTGCTAAATGAGGAAGTTTGTTGAGTTGTTGTATACGTTCTCTAATGTAATCATATTCCATTTCGTTTTGTAGATAGAATATTTTTAGCGGCCTTGTAGGCTTCATGCCAAGAAATGATCTTCCTGCTGCCAGATGTACTAATAGAGAAAGAAGAAAATGACTTTTGCCAATCTTTGGAGTACCACCTATGACCAAAAGACCACCTGGTGTCAAAATTCTTGGGCCTATTATATCTTGTGGCATTGGTGATTTGTCATTTAAGTAATGGTGTACAGAAAATGCTTTTCCTTCGTTTTGTTTTTCTTGTAATGCGGAACTTCTTTCATCTTTACCGTTCAACCATGTCTCAACAGAATCTATATTACCTTTAACTAAAGTCCAAAGGTCTATTATATTTCCTTTCTTTTCTTCGATCAGGTTGTACCAATTTCCTGCATTTTCTCCTTCCATTTCAACTATTATCTTATTTCCATTTCTACTTCCAATATAGAATTTATCTTGGTAAGATTTGCCTTCAGGTAACAAATAAGATAAACAATCTTTGATGTTATTAATTAATAATGATTTTATTTTCAAAGCATTTTTAGATGAAAAATCCATAAAATTCTCCTTGTTTATTCCAAATTTGTTCAACATATTTTTTAGACGTTTAAAGTCAAGATTAGCCAGCTCACAAACAGTTTCAAAAGATCGTGAGCGAATCCATTGACAAGCCTCTTTTTTAAGTTTAGGGTTTTTTCCTGCTGCATCCTGAATAGCTCTAGTAATAACAGCAGCCCACAACTTTCCTTCGTCATACTTCAAAATGGCAACCAATCATCTTGAAAACTTTTTTGTAATTCTGGAGTAATAACTGTAGTAATCCTATTCCTATCTCCGTACGTATTATTAGTTTCAACGCCTACTTTTGCTGTAAACTCTAAATCGTTGAAATCAGCTATAGAGTTGATTCTTCTAGCAGTAACTGCTTTCTCTGAAGTGTCATTTGCATGAATATTTCTGGATGATTCCAAAATACTACGCAGCATAGAACGTCCAGATTCTCCCCAGATGTCTTCTTCACCTTCTGCTTTGCCATTTTTGATACCTATAATCTGAAAAATCTTGCGTTTTGCATATGGGCCTTCAGTGACGGTAAATTCTGCATTTAAATAGATACTGCCAGTAGTGTAGTTTTTAGTGAACCAATTTTCATAACCTCCAGGCTTTATTGCCATTTTTACCTTGACTATTGTACCTTTCGGTATTAAACTGCTTTGCAGTTTTGCATTATTAAAATCAGTTAAAAAATCTTGTAGCATACGCTCTCCTATAAGTTGACTTTAAAGTGAAAGTTAGCTATTCCATTAGCTGCCAATGACTATTTATCTTATCGACAAGTTTGTTTGGCACGCGTTCACCATTGCGAAGCTCAAATACTATCTGGCGTGCACTGCTTTCTTCATCATGAGCAAACATCACCATACCAGTACTGTAAAATCCACGTAAAGATCCAGCACCACTTAGGCCTTGAAATGGATCTTCTTCGAGCATCTTTTTCGATAATTTTTTTGTATGATGAGTGAGTACAATACAAGCATCTGGATTGACAGCACTGCGTAGCTTCTCAAGAGTCTTTTGCAGAAAGAACAGCATAGCACTATTATCATTTTCATTCCCATATTCACTGCTAAAGATGTTACGTAATGGATCTATGGCTAAAACATCAGGTTTAAAGCGTTCATTTACAATCTCCTTAATTTCACTTATTTCATCATGATTAAATGATAAGTGCACTTTTGGCGTAATGATTAAGTTGTTAGCAGCTACATTCAAAAGTTCATTATCAAGTTGTTGCAAACGTTCTTTCATATATTCATATTCAATTTCAGTTTGCATGTAGAAAATTTTTAAAGGTCTATTTGAAGCCATACCAAGAAAAGAAACACCTACCCCTACAACAACATTGCAAGCATTGATTTTTCTCCATATGAAAAGAGTCTGGAAGCTCTTTTACTCTAAACACAATGTTTACATCCTCAAAATTAATCTCAATTCGCTTAACTAACGTTCTAATAATATCACGTTTAGTTAGCCAGTCTGCATTATTAAGACTTGAGTTAATACTAGAGGAAAACCCCTCTAAATTTGTTACTACTAGAGTTAACTCTTGTGTGAGTTTTTTCTGATCAAATATCTTTTTCTTTTGTTCTTCAACCATTTTTAAGTTTTGTTTCATTGCTTTAATTCTTGGCTCAAATTCTTCTTGATCAATATATTCTTGAGCATAACTATCAATTAACCTTGCAATACCTCGTTTTAACTTATCTTCTTGTATTTCAAGCAAAGCACTTTTTTGATCTAGTGGTGATTTTTTAAGTTCTGAAAGTCTACGTTTATACTCCTCTAATATTCTATTTGGATTTTTTAATAGATGTTTTACCTCTTCCCACACAGCCATGTCTAATGTATCTGTACGAATTAATTTGTTGTTACACATTTTATTACCGCCAAAACGGTATGAATCCGTGCCAACACAACGATAATATACCTGATTATTAGTTTTTTCCCCCTCCTTATTCCTTGCAGTGCTAGTACCATAATATGCATAATTGCAAAGCTTACATACTACTAAACCTTGCAATAAATGTCTTGCTCCTCTTTGTCTTGTTCTTGCTATTTTTCTATTCTCAGCTAATTGTTCTTGAACGATTTCAAATAAATCTTCGCTTACTATACTAGGTACTTTAATATAAATCCAATCCTCTTTTGGAACAGGATAAGTAGAATAATTATCTTTTGGATGCTCGCAGGAGTTTTTTTTCGGTCTTATATGTTTTAGTTTGACACCAAACCTTGTTTTACCAAAAGCTGCTTGTCCTTTATAAGCAGAGTTTTTTAACATACTCAAAACTACAGCCCTATCCCAATACTCTTTTCCAGTTCTCGTCATAATGGACATAGCACTTAGCCTACGACATACTTCTCCTATACTGGCTCTTTCTCTTCCTACCCAAGAAAATACTTTACGAACAACTTCAGCTTCTTCTTCATAAATCTCAAATAAGGCCTGTCCTGTTTCTGTATTTTTGTTTATATAACGATAGCCATAAGGAGCAGCACTCATTACACTTATACAACCCTTATTTGCTGCATAAATCTTTCCTCGACGACTTCGTTCCATGATTTTTGCACGTTCGTATTCTGCTATCATACCTTGCATTTGTAATAGTAATTGAGATTCTGGATTATCGCTAATTTGATGATTTAAAAAAATGACTTCCACTCCTAATTTCTTAAACTCTTCAAGTAATATCATCTGATATGCATACTTACGAGATAAACGATCAGGAGAATGAATATAAACCTTATCAATGTTACCTTCTGCTATTTTATCACGTAATTTTTCCAAACCAGGACGGATTATGTTAGAACCACTATAACCATTATCAATAAATTTATATTCATTTAATAATTTATGTCCATCCATACTAATTTGATTCTCTATAGTAGCAATTTGGCTTGCTATTGTATCTTCTTGTGCTTGCTTCCCTGAAGAAACTCTTGCATATAAACTAACTGTTACCATTTTACCGTCCTCAAATCTACTTTCTTATATTCAGAGTTTTCTTCCTTTTTGCTCGCTTTTATTGGTTTACTTAACACTAATTTTTCATATGCATCTAATAGATACAACTCTGCTAATCGATTTACTTCATAACTACAACTAATACGAACTATTAATTTCTTGTTGCCCATGAGCTCTACCATATATTATCCATCGAGACATATGGTTATTTGATCATTAGCTCTATAAATAAATTCAACTCTCCGTTCTTTTTGTAGAAGCTTTCGGGAAATAGTCTTCTCAAGTTTCAGGTTTATTGCAATATTGTTGGCGGAGTCCCTCCTTGGTTTTGATGTAAGTAATCCCATACTTTATTTGGTTGATCAACAATAAAGTTTTGATCTAGTATATTGGGAGCTACAGCTCTATTATCTGTTTGTTGTTTTTTAATTTTAAACTTTCTTCTCAGTATAGCCCTGATGTCATTTTTCTGCATAATACTTTGCACCGTTTTCAAATTGCAACTTTTACCCAAAGCCTTCAATTCAGCATGAATTTTAGGAGCTCCATATCTACATTTAGAAACTTGATATATTTTTTGAATAGCTGCGAGTAGCTCTTTATTTGCTGATTCTCTACTGCTTATTTTTCTTGTGGTCCACTTATAGTAGCCACTAGCAGAAAATCCTACATAATTCCTGTACTTTATAGCAGTTACTATATAAAAAAATATTTTACTCTTTTTGACTGGCCAGGGCTTTTTTTTAAATGTCTCTTTCCCTTGTTACTCTTGCTTTGTAAATCAAACCTCTCTTTGTCGTAAGGAGCCATGTTACCTCTACCTGGAAATGCATCTGCTGCCGACTTTTTTTCGTTGTGTTTCTTTATCCATTTTCCTAATAAACCACCCTTTATTCCTAAATCTCTTGCTATTTTTGTAATTGTTTGACCTGCCTTTCTTTGTTCATTTGCCAGTTTAACAGCTTCCAATTTGAATTCTGCTGTATATTCTCTTACCATTTCTAATCCTCCAAAATTTTATTTTACCCGAAAAAACTCCTTTCTTTCTCTCCACTTTTTCTGGGTAAGGTCACTTGGCAACAGTTGCTCTACTTTCTCCTTCATCCAATGCTTCCATTGCTTTTTTCCTTAAGTCGTAACTATACGCTGCTGGCATACAAACCCCTCTACCATAAATCCATTCTTACCTTATTGGGATTATTATGAGAAGAGCTATAACTCTATGGGAGGGAAGCAAAATCTGGGATTCGGCCTTAATGGCATTAGCGTTGCATCAGCTTCACCCTCCCTGTGAGGTATTTTAGCTCTAATGCCTCACATCATAAAGATACAAGTGTCAAGCTACTTGGATGACAGGGGAGGGAGGCACTGGGATGACAGGAGAAGGTAGTGGGATGACACCCTGACAACCGTCATCCCGCTGCTTGTTAGCGGGATCTAGAGATACCGCGAATGAATCGCGGCATGACGTAGGACTGCTTTCATTCCAGTGCTTGACACTGGAATCCAGCCTTTCTGCAATCTCATCGAAAACGTTGTAACCACTTTCTATGCTAGTTTGCTTGTGAGCAACCTGGATTCCAGTGTCAAGCACTGGAATGACACCGTTATAAAGGAACCAGTGTCAGCTACTTGAATGACACAGTCTTTGCTTAAACCCGTAACGTTCGTACATTTTGCTAAAAGTTCAAATATCAACATCATGCACATTAAGTGCATTGCTATTAATAAAATCACGGCGTGGTTCAACTATATCACCCATTAATATTGAAAATATGGAATCAGCTTCTTCACAATCTTTTATTTCAACCTTTAATAAAGTTCTAGCCTCAGGATTTAACGTAGTATCCCATAGCTGATCAGCATTCATTTCACCAAGACCTTTAAATCTCTGCAGAGTTAAACCTTTTTTACCATAGTCCATTATTATTTTTGCAAGCGTACTTGGAGAAGTGATTCTTATTTCAGTTTCTTGTGACTTTAAAAATGAATCACCATTAAATAAATTACTTATACCATCAAGCAAACTTAATATGTTTTGCATATCTTTGCCTTCAAGCATACTAAGTGCAAATATATATTTGTCTGCCAATCCTTGAAACAATTTAGAGATATGAATTTCTTTTTCTTCATCTTTTATTTCCACTTCCCAAGTGTATTCGCTGTACATTAACTTCAAATACTTTAATATCTCATCAGCCGATGATAGAGCATTCTTTTTACTTAAAATTAGCAATGACTCTAAGAGATTTTGTGGTATTTCTCTATCATAATTTTTGCTAATATTAGAAGTGCTAACGCATTTATTCAAAATAAGGCGCAAGTTGTTAAATTCTGTAGCTGTACCACTTAGTGTTAATCTTTTAACTGCTGAGTTTATTATATACTCTTCAAAAGTTTCGTCATCTTTAATATAAGTGTCTTTGGCATTCTTTGTAACTTTATAGAGGGGTGGCTGTGCTATGTATAAGTAACCTTTTTCAATAACTTCACGCATATGTCTAAAAAAGAAAGTTAGAATCAAAGTTCTTATATGTGAACCATCAACATCTGCATCTGTCATGATGATAATTTTATGATATCTAGCTTTTTCAATATCGAAGTGTTCACTCCCTATTCCAGCACCAATTGCAGTGATTAAAGAGCCTATTTCTGCAGATGAAAAAATACGATCTAAACTTACACGTTCTACGTTTAGAATTTTTCCTCTTAAGGCAAGCACTGCTTGTGTTTTACGATTACGCCCCTGCTTTGCAGTACCACCTGCTGAATTACCCTCTACTATAAATAATTCCGATAACTCAGGGGCTTTTTCCTGGCAATCAGCAAGCTTTCCTGGCAGAGTTGCAATATCAATATTGTTTTTGCTTTTAACTAACTCTCGTGCTTTTCTTGCAGCTTCTCTTCCTTTTGCTGACCTAATTGCTCTTTCTACTATGCTTGCTGCCAATTTGGGATCAGTTTCAAGGATTGTGCTTAATTTATCAGAAACTATACTTTCTACAACTGCACGTGCTTCAGAACTAACTAGTTTATCTTTTGTTTGTGAAGAAAACTTAGGATCAGGCATCTTAAGAGATAAAACACAAGTTAAACCTTCTCTAACGTCCTCTCCAGTTAAATTTACTTTTGCTTTCTTTAAAAACCCTTCATTAGTTGCATAGGTATTGATACATCTAGTTAGTGCAGATCTAAATCCTGCCAAATGCGTACCACCATCTCGTTGCCGTATATTATTAGTGAAACACAACATATTCTCATAGTAGGAATCATTCCATTCCATCGATATTTCCAAGCTGATGCCAAGATCTTCTGCATCTCCTTTCATACTGGCAATTTTAGTTACATGTGTCTTATTCTTATCTAAATACTGCACAAAATTTGCTGTACCAAAATTGTCTTTAGATTGATTGCTCTGATTGAAATGAGATTCTGTATATGGTTCATTGCGCAGATCACGTAAAGTAATGTCGATATTTGAATTTAAAAATGCTAATTCTCTTATACGACTTTCAAGCGTTGAGTAACTGAAATTAATGCCATTAAAAGTCTCTGTTGATGGCATGAACGTGACTTTAGTTCCTCTTTTGTTTGTATTTTCGTTGACTACCTTTAAAGGTTCAATAGACTCACCATCTTCAAAACGCATAAAGTGTTCTTTCTTATTGCGCCAAATAATTAATTCCAACCAGCTTGATAATGCATTCACAACTGAGATTCCAACACCATGTAATCCCCCAGAAACTTTATAGGTATTGCTGTCAAATTTACCACCAGCATGGAGTTGAGTCATTATTACCTCTGCTGCTGATATTCCTTCTTCTTCATGAATGTCAGTTGGAATGCCACGACCATTGTCGGTTACTGATACTGAACCATCTTTATTTATGCTAACTTCAATTTTATCACAATATCCAGCTAAAGATTCATCTATTGCGTTGTCAACAACCTCATATACCATGTGATGCAAGCCAGATCCATCGTCAGTGTCACCAATGTACATACCTGGACGTTTCCTTACAGCATCAAGACCCCTTAAGATTTTTATTGCATCGGCATTATAACTATTTTCCATTAGATTGCTTTATTTATACACGTTAATTGATGTTACATTCAGATATACTAGTTAGCAACATTTTTAAACTGATAACCCATGTTAAAAGCACAATTTTACGAATGTTTATTTTTGAAGACAGCAAATAGTGTCATTCCAATGTGTCTTCCATAACTGTACGAACATTCATTTTTGAAGGTATAGCTCTTTCCATAAAAGTCCGGATGTGATAGGATAAGGGTAGATGATGATAAGGAGGTTGAATGCCAGCAGCATATAGTTATGATTTAAGAAAAAAAGCAATGGAAGCGCTAGACGAAGGAGAAAGCAGAGAAACAGTGGCAGCAAGATTTAAGATTGGACGAACTACTTTATGGGAGTGGCAGCAAAGAAGAAAAGAAACAGGAGACTTTCAATCAAAAAAACTTGGAAATGGGGGTTACAATCACAAAATCACCGACTGGGATACCTTTGCCAAATTTGCCAGAGAACACGGAGGAAAGACTCTATCGGAAATGGCTAAACTTTGGAACAACGTTAGTATCCAAACGATCTATCGAGCCCTTAAAAAAATTGGATTTACGCGCAAAAAAAGACATATGGATACAAGGAAAGAAACGAAGAAAAACGTGCTGAATTTTTGAAAATTATAGCGACAAAAGAACCTAAAAACTTAGTGTATATAGATGAGTCTGGCATTGATAACACCGAAGACTACCCCCTACGGATATTGCCAGAAAGGACAGCGGTTTTATGCCTTAAAATCTGGAAAGAAAACTCAACGAATCAGTATGGTTGCAGCCTTAAGTGGAAGAAAGATAGTTGTTCCGTTAACCTTTGAAGGCCACTGTAATATGGATGTTTTTAATGGATGGTTTGAGCAATTTTTGACACCGATCTTGGAACCTGGACAGACTGTCATTCTTGACAATGCTACTTTTCATAAGTCTGATAAGATTATCGAGCTTGCTAAAGGGGTTGGTGCAGAAATTTTGTATCTGCCGCCTTATTCTCCAGATTTCAACAAAATTGAGCATCATTGGTTTGCTATAAAAAACAGAGCCAGGAAAAACATTCCTCTATTCGAATCCTTTCGTCGTGCTGTTGATTCTGCCTTCCTATGACCTGTTCGGACTATTATGAGAAATGCTATAAATTGCACAACAGATGATGTCATTCCAGTGCTTGACACTGGAATGGCTTTGTTGCATCGCTAGCTATGATGGATTAAAGATAAAAAAGATGGAGAATATCAGTAGCTTATTATTCTGGTATTTATAACAAGAACGGTCAGTGAATACCTAAATTTGAGTAAAAGAAATTTCACTACCACTCACTAATCCGGCTAAAATTCAAGAATTTCAATGCTTTAGCTATTTTCAATAGAATTAAATTTATTAATGTAAATAATAAATTACTATTCTTAAATTTGATCAGATTGATTGCAAAAAAACAAGATTTTCAATAAGTTATAGCCTTTCTTATAATAGTCCGAATGCGATAAGATATGTGTTTATGGCTATAGCAGGCCAGTAGCATATTACGGTCTGTTCGGATTATTGTAAAAAGAGCTATACTTATAATCCTAACTATAGTTAGCCTTTCATAAGTAGCGATGCAACAAAGCCCACTGGAATCCAGAAATTTTGCTTATAACTGAGCTGATGAGCTAAAGGTAGTTGTCTTACGCTAAAACAAACGTTTTTAATTAAGTTGCATAGAAGCTGGATCCCAGTGTCTGGGCACTGGGATGACACCCCACTGGTGGGAATTGCTCCCAAACTACAACGTTCGTACAGTTGTGTGTGTCTTCCCATGGAGATTGCTCTCAAATCATAATGCTCATGCAGTTGCATGCTCGACTAATTAACAGAAAAATCTATAATTCAGTTTACGTATTTTCTTATCTCAGCCAAAATCTTATCAGATTGACTTTCGTCTGAATTTAAATCAGCTGCAAAGTGTGTAACATATTTTCCTCCAGGGCCAATAAGGTACATTATTGAAGAATGGTTGATTTCTTCTTCTCCACCAACTTTGCTAGCATATACTTTATACTTTGCAATTACTTCGTCTATTTTTTCTCTTTCACCAGTTAACATTTGTATTCTGTGGTCAAATTGCTGCTGAAATTCTTTAAGTCTTTCCGTGCTATCGCGCTCAGGATCGACTGTGATGAAGAATGTTTGTAGCTTGTTGTTAGTTTTCTCATCTAACTTTGCAAGTGTTTCTGAAATTATTCCAAGGTTCATAGGGCAAATTCTTTTGCATGAGGAAAACCCAAAGAAAATCATCATGTATTTATCTTTAAAATCACTACTGCGCAAGATCTGTCCGTCCTGATTAATTAAAGAAAAATCTCCGCCTATCTTAACTTCTGCGTTGTGAATCGCTGCTGGGGCAAATATGCCTTTTTTAGTGAAATAACAATAACCTAAAAAAACAACTGCTAATGCTGCTAGCACATTAGATAATAATCTTATAAACCTTACCATTAGAATGCTCTCAGTAAAATTGAATTGTATCTTTATTGGTTAACCTATTCAATATATTTATTCCAAAGTGTATTGTTAATTTTGTCTAACAGTTTCTTATGTTCATCAATTTCTTCACTATTTGGTAAATGTTCTCTGGGAGTTAGATTACGTACTTTATGCTGAACGAATGTGGAGTTACTGTCCTGATTGCATTCATTATCAAACAGAAAGGTTTGTAACCCTCCTGTAAGTTCAACATATACCTTTGCAAGCAATTGAGCATCAACTAGTGCTCCGTGCAATTCTCTATTCTCTAGCGATATATCAAAACGCTTACATAATGCATTCAAAGAAGCAGGTGATCCTGCGAATTTTTTCCTCGCAAGAGGTAATGTATCTAGCACTCTGTCTGAGGAAATTAACCCAGCATTCAGCTTGCTTAACTCCATGTTAAGGAACTTAACATCGAATTCAGCGTTGTGAATTACCAAAATATCATTAGATATAAAGTCAAGAAATTCAAGTGCAACATCTGAAAATAATGGTTTACCTTCTAAAAATTCTTCACTAACACCGTGAATCTTAAACGAGTGATAAGGTATATCTCTTTCTGGGTTAAGGTACCGATGGAATACTTTACCTGTTGGAATACGATTAATTAATTCCACACACCCTATTTCAATAATTCGATGACCAGATTCAGTGTCAAGACCTGTCGTTTCAGTGTCAAGTACTAGTTCGCGTAGCTTGCTTTCCATGGTTAACTCTAAATAAAACTAATCTTACTTGTCATTTGTCTTATCGTTACTTGTCTTTTTATAGTGAATAGAAACAAGCAACCAGCTTGGGTCTGATGAATTAACATTTTTTTTGAATTGCCATACATCCTCAACTTTATTAATAGTGGATGTACTACCTGATATTATATCTCCTTCATTGTTCTTAACGAAGTTAATTTGCTCTGAAAGGAAATATACTGCAATAAACACTGCGTTTTTTACTAGCTTTATTTCTAAAATCTTTTGTGAAACGATAGAAACAATTATAGAGTCGTGTATCTCTTTACGATGTTTAATCTTCTCTACGAAGTTGTTGTATAAATCTTTATCCAAGAGAGATTTTAACTGGGACAGATTTCCTTGATTGAAATATTTTATTATTAATTCAAAAGCTATGCTTGAACCTTCTATAAAGTGGGAAATAGAAAAATCTTTGTTTTTTTTTAATATTTGTTCATAAGTAACTTTTATTGAATTTTCATCATTGCTATCAATGTAACCCTCAATGTTTTCTACTACTTCTTCTCTACTTCGGCTTACATCCAATATACTAGTTAGCTTTTTTAGGTTGAGGTTGGCTGACCTTCCTAAAGAATTATACAAACGTGAAAAAATGAACGCCGCTAATAAAGCATATATTACAAGCTCTATCATAGTAACTCAACTCCTTGGCATATAAAGTATCCGAACATTATTAATTATTAATGAAAATATGTTTTGCATATCAACTTATAATCAGGTTTGCTATTCGTTTGTAAATGAATATATTATATAAGAAAGTATTAAATATCTCAACTTAATTAAAGGAGACGTAAGAAATGCCACAACAAAAAATGAGAATTCACGGTCAATATGTTAAAGATCTATCATTTGAGAATCCGAATTCGCCATTCCTTTCTTCTAGTAAAGCTCCAGATATTAATGTAATGGTTAATATCAATTCAGCAAAATTAGAAGGGACGAAAAACAAAGAAGAAGTGAATGAAGAAAAATCTTTCCATGAAATTACTTTGCATATAGAAGTCAAAGCAACGGTAAAAGATGAAGGAATAAAAGATGGCGTAGCTTTCATTTGTGAAACGAAATATTGTGGTATTTTTTCAATAGAAAATTTAAAAGAGTTGAGTGAGGAAGAGGTAAGACAAGCTTTGTTTATTGGCGGACCTACTTTTCTTTTTCCTTTTGCAAGAGAAATAATTGCAAGAGTTACAAGTAGTGGTGGATTTCCCCCACTGATGCTAGATCCGATAGATTTCGAAACTATGTATGAGCAGCAAGGTCAACAACAAAAAAGTAACGGCAGTAATTCCAATTTTAACTAATATAGTGTGATAGGATGAACAATTCTTTAAATGCAAAAACGACTTTAAACATTGACGGGAAGTCATACAACTATTTTAGCCTAAGTAGTGCTAGTGAATTTTTAGGAATAGATGTGACTAAATTGCCTTGCTCACTTAAGGTTCTGCTTGAAAGTTTATTGCGCAATGAAGATGGAGTAAACGTAAAGCTAGATGACATAAGAGTACTAGCAGACTGCGTTAATAAACACACTAATCACGAAATTAGCTATAAACCAGCAAGGGTGTTGATGCAAGATTTTACAGGGGTTCCTGCTGTTGTTGATCTAGCTTCAATGCGGGACTATGTTAAGAAAAATGGAGGAAACCCAAGCAATATAAATCCGTCTGTACCGGTTGATCTTGTGATTGACCATTCTGTTCAAGTAGATAGTTATGGAAGTGTTTCTGCATTCAGTAAGAATGTTGAGCTAGAAGTAAAAAGAAATTTGGAGAGATATCAATTTTTAAAGTGGGGAGAATCGTCCTTCACAAATTTTAGAGTAGTGCCGCCTGGCACAGGGATTTGCCACCAAGTGAATCTTGAATATTTAGCGCAAGTTGTGTGTAATAATGATGGAGTCATATATCCTGATACTTTAGTTGGTACTGACAGCCATACTACAATGGTTAACGGATTATCAGTTCTTGGTTGGGGTGTTGGAGGCATAGAAGCTGAGTCTGTGATGCTTGGTCAACCAATTAGTATGGTGATTCCAGAAGTAGTTGGATTTAAATTAATTGGCAGATTGTCGGAAGGAGTAACTGCGACCGATTTAGTGCTGACGGTTACCAATATCCTAAGAACAAAAGGCGTTGTTGGTAAGTTTGTAGAATTTTATGGTGATGGTTTAGATTATTTATCTTTGGCAGATAGAGCCACTATAGCAAACATGGCCCCGGAGTATGGCGCAACTTGTGGATTTTTTCCAATTGATCAAAAAACGCTAGATTATTTAAGCTTAACCGGAAGGCCAGAAAAGCTGATTAAGCTAGTTGAGGCTTATGCGAAAGAGCAAGGACTGTGGCGTAGTAGTGACGAGTTAGCATTTTTTGACACACTAGAGCTTGATTTATCAAGCGTGGAGCCAGTAATGGCTGGTCCCAAAAGACCACAAGATAAGGTTTTTCTTTCACAAGTGGCAGAGTCTTTTTCTAAATCATTTTTAGTTAATGAGTCAAAGGAAAGCGATAAACTCCAAGATGGAAGTGTAGTTATTGCAGCAATAACAAGCTGCACTAATACTTCTAATCCAAGTGTGATGATTGCTGCAGGTCTTGTAGCTCGTAATGCAATTAAACTTGGATTAAAATCAAAGCCTTGGGTTAAAACTTCTCTTGCTCCAGGGTCACAAGTTGTAACAGAATATTTAGAAAAGTCTGGATTGCAGGTAGATCTAAATGCTTTGGGTTTTAATCTAGTTGGATATGGTTGCACAACTTGCATTGGGAATTCTGGTCCACTTAATAAAGATATAGAAGATGGCATTAAAAACAAAAACTTAACCGTTGCTGCAGTTTTATCTGGCAATCGTAACTTTGAAGGAAGAATTCATCCGTTAGTCAAAGCTAATTACTTGGCATCTCCGCCACTTGTTGTTGCATATGCACTTGCTGGTACTGTGCAAATTGATCTGACAAAAGATTCAATATGCAAAGATAAGAATGGAAATGATGTCTATCTCAAAGATATATGGCCAACAAACAATGAAATCGAAGATTGTGTTAAAAGTGTGGTAACACGTGAGATGTTCATACAAAAGTATAAGGATGTTTTTTCTGGTGATGAACATTGGCGAAAGATAAAGTGTGAAAAAAGTGAAATCTATAATTGGGATGCAAACAGCACTTACATACAAAATCCGCCTTATTTTGATAACTTATCACCTAAAAATAATAAAATCGATATAAAGGGTGCACAAATATTGGCAATGTTTGGCGATAGCATAACTACTGATCATATTTCCCCTGCGGGAAATATTGCCTCGAGTAGTCCTGCCGGTCTATATTTAAAAGGGCTTGGAATTGAACCACAGGATTTCAATTCATATGGGTCTCGCCGTGGTAATCACAATGTAATGATGCGTGGCACTTTTGCTAACATTAGAATAAAAAATGAAATGGTTAGCACCGAAGGTGGATATACAAAATATATTCCTTCTCAAGAAATTATGTCAATTTTTGATGCAGCAATGCGTTACAAGGAAAATAATGTACCTCTAATCATTGTTGCAGGAAAAGAATATGGCACAGGTTCAAGTAGGGATTGGGCAGCAAAGGGTACTTTATTGTTGGGGGTTAAAGTTGTCATTGCAGAAAGCTTTGAGCGTATACATAGGTCCAACTTAGTTGGTATGGGTGTTCTTCCACTTGTATTTCAAAATGGAATAACCAGAAAGATATTTGATGGTAGTAAGGTAATAAGCATAAAAGGTGAAATAGTGCCAGGTGGAAATCTAGAATGTATCATCAAAAGAAAGGATAATTCAAGGCAATCAATTCAACTCAAATGCTGTGTACAAACCGCAACTGAGACTAAATACTTGATGTGTGGTGGAGTGTTGAGCTACATACTTGCACAATCTTTTTGATTTAGTGAAGTTATTGCATGGACTTCTTTTAGCCAGCTCTGATCCCTTTGTAAATAGCAATTTGCTCTGCGCAAAGTTATGATATAATTTCACCATACATATGGTGTCGGAGTATTTTTTGGAGATAATTATATATGATAAGCTCTATACAAGAACCTAATGAACTCAGAAAACGTTTACAAGGATTTTATCGTACTGATGAAAAGAGTTATATACGTTATCTTGTAGAAAAAGCAGAGCTTTCGGCTGATTCAAAAAATAGAATTTATAATATTGCAAAACAAGTTATTGAAAAAATCAAACACAATAAATTAAGTATTGTAGATTCCTTTATGCAGCAATACTCGCTTTCCAATGATGAAGGAATAGCATTGATGTGCCTTGCTGAATCGCTACTTAGAATACCAGATGATTATACAATAGACGAGCTAATCAAAGATAAAATTGCCAATCAAGAATGGAGTAAATATTTAGGATATTCTTCTTCATTGTTCGTCAATGCTTCCACGTGGAGTTTAATGATAGGTAGCAGTATATTGAGAGATAATGAAGGCGATTCGAAGTTCTATTACGCAATTTCTAAGTTACTTAAGAATTTAGGAGAACCGATCATTCGCAAAGCAGTAAAACAAGCAATGTCTATGCTTGGTAATCATTTTGTTGTTGGAGAAACCATAGAAGAAGCTTTAAGGTACGCAAAACTAGATGACAATAGTAAGTTTTTATACTCTTTTGATATGCTTGGCGAAGCTGCTCACACAACTGAGGATGCAGAAGAGTATTTTAATTCATACATGCACTCAATAAAAGCTATAGGTGAATCCACTGAAATAAATGATTGTTTTAAATCCCATGGAATTTCAATCAAACTTTCTGCTTTACACCCACGTTATGAATTTAGTCAATTTGGCCGAATTGCTGGTGAGATATTCACTAAGGTTTTAGAGCTCTGCCGCGAGGCAAAAAAATACAACATTTCACTATGCATAGACGCAGAAGAAACAGAAAGGCTTGAAATTTCCTTAATCTTGTTTGAACAATTACGGCTTGATGAATCACTTTCTGAGTGGGAAGGGCTCGGCTTGGCTGTACAAGCATATCAAAAACGTGCTTTATCTGTTCTTGACTTTGTAGAGGATGTTGCTATTCGATCAAAGCACAAAATTATGGTGAGGCTTGTAAAAGGTGCATATTGGGATTCAGAAATCAAGTGTACGCAAGAATTGGGATTAAATGATTACTCAGTATTTACAAGAAAAAGCTATACTGACGTATCTTACCTCGTGTGCGCACAGAAACTTTTGAGTAAACCAAACAGCTTTTACCCATGCTTTGGAACTCATAACGTCTATACTTTTGCTTCTATCATGGAACTTGCTGATAAAAACCACCCTGGATTTGAATTTCAACGCTTACATGGAATGGCAAAAGACTTATATGATTATGCAATGTCAGAGCTTGCAACAAATGTTAGCTGTCGTGTCTACGCACCCGTTGGGGAACATAGTGACTTGTTGCCTTATCTTATAAGACGCCTTCTTGAAGATGGAGCTAATAGTTCGTTTGTTAATCAAATAAGTGATCCTAACGTTAAAATCGATGAGTTAATTTCAGATCCACTGGAAAAAGCTATAAATTTTAATTATGAACCTCATCCAGGCATTCCATTACCACAAGATATTTTGGGACCAGAAAGAAAAAATTCCTTGGGGATGGATATTAGTGATTCTGTGATAGTCTCACAATTTGCAGATGATATAAAGGGTTTTAGTGAAAAAAAGTGGCAAGTTGGACCAATAATTGATGGAAAAGCACTATTTGATAATGCTGAATTTATCGAAGTAGTGAATCCTGCACATTTGGAAAATGTAATTGGAGAAGTGTCAAGTGCAACAAGCAATCAAGCTTTAAACGCTCTTGAAATAGCACATAGTGCTTTTGCTAAGTGGCAGAATGTTTCAGCAGAAGAGCGCGCTAAATGCCTTGAAAAAGCTGCAGATTTGCTTGAGGAAAGGATGAAAGAGTTAATTTACATTCTGATTGTGGAAGCAGGAAAAATTTTATCCGATGCAATAGCAGAAGTAAGAGAGGCAATCGACTTTCTGCGTTATTATGCAATGATAGCAAAAAATGAACTGAGCGACTGGAAAAAATTGCCGGGCCCAACAGGTGAAGATAACTTCATCTTTTTTGAAGGCAGAGGAGTTTTCTTATGCATATCACCGTGGAATTTTCCGCTCGCTATCTTCATTGGGCAGGTCTCAGCTGCACTTGCAGCAGGTAATGCAGTGCTGGCAAAACCGGCAGAGCAAACGCCGATTATTGCCTACGAAGCTGTTAAGATACTACATGAAGCTGGGATACCAAAGAATGTGTTACACCTCATTCCTGGGGATGGTGGATATTTAGGCAAAATATTAGTTCCAGACAATAGAATTGCCGGAGTAGCTTTTACTGGCTCAACACAAACTGCTCAAATAATCAATAAAATGCTTGCAAATAGGGATGGTCCTATTGTGCCACTTATTGCTGAAACAGGAGGGCTCAATGCTATGATAGTTGATAGCTCTGCTCTTTTAGAGCAAGTGGCTATGGATGCTTTGCTTTCTGCGTTTCGTAGCAGTGGTCAACGCTGTTCTGCACTTAGAGTGCTGTTTATTCAAGAGGACATAGCAGAGAAGCAGATAAAAATGATATGCGGTGCAGCGCAAGAACTCAAGATTGGTGACCCAATACAACTTAGTACTGATATTGGTCCAATAATTGACAAAGCATCTATCGATATGCTAACTCAACATACGCAAAAAATGTCAGAGGACGAAGATTCAAATCTGTTATTTAAAGTACCCATGGATACAAATTCTCATAATGGTTATTTCTTTCCTCCATATATTTATGAAATACAAAAAATTTCGCAATTAAAGCAAGAAGTATTTGGTCCTATTTTACATATCATACGTTTTAACAAGTCACAATTAAATGAAGTTATAAGTGATATAAATAGTACTGGATATGGACTCACGTTTTCTTTGCAGAGTCGTATACAAAGTCAAATTGATACTATAAGTAAAAAAATATCAGTTGGAAATGTCTACATCAACCGTAACCAGATAGGTGCAGCAGTTGGGATACAACCATTTGGTGGTAGAGGACTATCTGGCACTGGGCCAAAAGCTGGTGGTCCTCATTATTTACAGCGTTTTTCTACAGAAAAAGTTGTAAGTGTTAACACTACAGCATTTGGTGGTAACACTACACTTATGTGTTTGGATTAATTTGCAGGCCCTAATTTTTCTTACCCCTAAACTAGACGTTCGTGCAGTTATGTACACAGCGCTAAAATCCGAAAAGGACCAGCTCATGCACTGAAATAAATCGTATCCATTCAGCCAATGACGTCAACTTAAGAACTTTCATTAGCAAACTCTCCTAAAGACATGATGGCGTTTAGGCTTATCTACTTTATTGCGGCTGTCCCGGTCGGATTTTAACTTTAGCGCGTATACTTAAAAAGGGCTTGAAAGTTTTTTGGCGCAATAAGTACCTGATAGAGTTTCTGCCTCATTACACCAAATAAAACTGAAAAATTTAAACGATACTCAGTAATTTGATCTGGGTTCCAAGGCCCTTGTGCATCACATATATGAAGCGATAATATATTGCACATGACCAAGTTTGCCCAAAATTCTTGTAATACAGCCTCTCCAGAAAAATTCTCTAACTCTGCTCCTACTTTGAGTCGTTTATAGCACTCCTCTATGTGCCACCTTAACACATAAGCTTTGCTCCAAAGTCTCGGTCAAAAACTCTGTTTCTCAGTTGGCTAATGTCAGCACTATAACTCTTACTTTCTGTCCTTTCATTTTATTTTTTAGCTTTTCATTTTCTAATATAAAATCAAAATCTAATTCGCCAGCGTTCCCATAGCTTACTATAATTTCTTTTTTGCAAGCAAAAAATAAAATCTACTTCCAAATCATAATGCTGCTGAATGAATTTTACTGAAGACGATCATAGATAAATAATAATTTCTCTTGATTTAATAAACGCATTTGAGTGATAACTTCGGGTAATTGCTCTGCCGCCAACGTTTGTTCACCTATATTCCAAGCTGCAAGACGAGCACTACAAATCAGCGAAGTACACAAATCAACAAACAAATTGCCAATGGTGCCTGTTGTTCCATTTGGTTCAAACTCGGATACAATTTTCCCAGAGCTGGGTAATCTCATACCAGAACCATCTGCTGCAATAAGTCTATAGCCTCTCCAACTCAGGTTCATCCTGATAGGCTGTTTGGATGCTTAAATTCTTGAAAGCCTGTATGGCAAATCTTATACCTTGCTTTAGAAAAAGCTTGCTTTGAGGGTACATGTCAATGGCTCCATAAGTTCACATTCTATTCCCAAACTTTTTTTAACTAACTTTAAAATCATAGAAAATACTGTCGAAAAAGCTTGTTCGTGTAAAACTCAACACAATGGATTTTCTGAAAAGTTTTCGAGTATATTATATTTTTAATTTGTAGAATAAGGTTTTTTCCTTTTTGCATATTTCACCTAAAAAGGACACATTTTAGACTTCTTTGTTGAAATAAAACAGAAACAAAAGTGCTGTCCCTTGCACTCTTTGGATAATTTAATGATAAAAAATTTAGAGAGAAATTTTATACACTATCGCTGATATTTTTCCTTAAGTTGACGCCATTGTGTGAACGGTTACGGTTTCCCGTCTTCACCATGCTATATAGAAAAAAGTCTGGATTCCAATTTGCATGACAATATGGAGTATCTGCTTCTTTCATCCCAGTGGGATCTTTTATTCCATTTTATCAACAGTTTGTTTTGCAGTATCAAACAATTTTAATCCTATAATCCCGAATGTAACTAAAATAAAGCATATTACTTCGAATAAATTAACTGGTTCATCAAATAGGTAAACTCCAAGTATCGAAGCTCCTATAGCGCCCACTCCAGTCCAAATTGCATAGCATACTCCGATAGGTATAGAACGTGTAGCGAGCGAAAGTAAATATGTACTAAAAGCCATGGAGAGTATGCTAATTATTGATGGTACGAGATGAGTAAATCCATAACTATGCTTAAGTGTTATGACCCAGAACACTTCAATTAGTGACGATAAGAGTAAATATATCCAATTCATGCATAAATTTTTAGGTTTAAATAGAGAGCTTTAGCCCTATGCTTCCTATTACAATTAAAACGATACATAAAACTTGAGATAAATTAATATTCTCTGTGAAAGTGGTTGCCCCAATTATAGTTATTCCAATTGTGCATATTCCAGAGGAAACTGCATAGCATACCCTAATAGGTAGAAAGCATGCTGCAAGAGATAAAAAGTAAATGCTAATGATCATAATTACCAATGTTGCAATCGAAGGCACAACTTTAGTAAAACTGTTACTAAACTTTAGCGTTACAGCCCACAGTATCTCTAGGATACTAGACAGCAACAAATACAACCAGCACATTTTCGTAACATTTCAATCTTGTATTGTAACAGAAATTGTTAGTTAAAACTACACTAAAGTGCAATAGATCTCTCTTTCGGAATTGCTTTAATATCAAACTTAAAACAACATCCTAAAAAACTTTTCTACGAAATTCAATTCCTGCACGTCATTTGCTGCATAAAGTGGTGTAGTTTGTTGCTCAATACCTGGTATTTCTACAAAAACTTTGCCCACTTCTTGACCTTTTTTAATGGGTGCAGGTATCATATCTTTGTATTCAATACGCACCTTAATTTGGTCATGCAATTTGCGGTTGTAAGTTATGGTAACATCGTTTGCAACTGTAATAGGCACTTTTCTATCTTTTCCATAGAGAACATTTACTTCCTCAACTACGCTGTCTTTAACGAATATTTTCTTAGTGTTAAAATGATTTAAGGAGTATTGTATCAATCTTTTTGCTTCTTCTATTCGCTCTTTCTCAGTGTTTAAACCATTTACGACAGCAAAAATTCTCCTATCATTTCGTTTTGCAGATGCTACAATGCCGTAACCACCAGCATTTGTATAACCGGTTTTTAAGCCATCAACCCCAATATCGTGAAAAAGTAGAAGATTTTTATTCTTTTGTACAATTTCATTATATGTCAAATATTGTTCGGAAAATAAATCATAATGTTCAGGAAAATCGGTGAAAATCCTTTTTGCCAGCATTACCAAGTCTTTTGCGTTCATAAAATGATCTTCATCTGGCCACCCGCTTGAGTTGACAAAATGACTGTCATTCAGATTCAAATTTTGTGCAACTTCATTCATTTCAGCCACAAAATTCTCTTCTGATCCTGCAATGCCCTCGGCTAGTGTTATGCAGGCATCATTGCCTGAGACTATTGTAATTCCTTCAAGTAATTCCCTCACCGTAACGGATTGACCTTCTTTCAAAAACATAGAAGAGCCTCTCCTTTCCCACGCTTTTCTACTTACTCGAAATTTATCCTCCATGTGTATTATTCCAGCTTTTAGATAATCGAAGGCTATATATAAAGTCATTAGCTTGCTCATTGAAGATGGGGCCATTTTTTCATCAGAATTATGGTCAAAAATGAATGAGTCTGAAGCTAAATCTAAGACTACTGCTTGCTTTGCTTTGGTTCTAAACTGGTATGAGTATGAAGAAAAAGGAAGTATAAAAACTAATAGCAAAATTACCAATCTGCTTAACATATCTATAATTTTAAATTTATAGTGCACTAATTAATAGTATAATTTTACAGGGGCATTTCAATAGATCTCTTGCATAAAAATTCCTTGACAAACCTCGCCAGCCCCCTTATCATGAAACTGAAGCTATTTATTTATCTTCTCTGTACAGATTAAATGACAAAAAAACTCACGTATCTGGCGTCTCATGTTTAATTTTTTGCACTATGTGCACCTTATGTCTTTATAAAATTCTAGGTTTTTACCTAATATAAGCTAAAATGCGCTTATAAAGCATTTAAAACATAAAAAAACGCCAACTTAAAAAATGGATAGTGAATAACTAGCTACCCTAGGGTTTCTTTTGCCTTTTTTTCTGTTTAGTAAATTTGTTAAACATTTATGACTAAAGGTTAGTTGCATTAAAAAGCAGCTAAATCGCGGTTATTAAGCGTTTAGAATAAAAAAACGCCATACTTGAAAGTATAATGTAAGTAATTAGCCAACCACGGGGCTTCTTTTGCCTTTTTTTTCGTTTGGTAAATTTCTTAATATTTGTAGCTAAACGACAACCGTCATCCCGCTGCTTGTTAGCGGAATCTATGTTAAGGTATGACGGTCCGCTACTTGTTAGCGCCGCGGCGGTATGACGGTTAAGTATCCCGCTACTTGGATGACAGCAGATCACCTCTTCACAAAAATTTTATCAGTAATACGCATATCAATGATACTCCAATCGCTGAAAGTAAAATCAGTTGTATTTTGCAAGTGGTTTAAATAGTCCCATGCACTATAAGGATTATCTTCAGGCAGTTTCACTGTGGAACCGTTATCAAATATGATATTCCATCTTCTATTCCCTATATAAGCAAAAGAGGAAATGTGGTCACTTAATTGAGTTTTACTCTCTAACACATCTTTAACAAATTCTAGGTTTGATAACGAGTTTTGTCCTGTAATTACAACAAGATCATCTACTGGATAGTCATCTACGATCACTTTGCCTTCGAAATCAATTACCGAGGTCTTGTTATTGTCTTTCCAGAGAGCAAACGGTTTATGTTCATCTATATTAATGTGTAGGGTATTAGGTAAAATTCTGTGAACTCTTACGTATTTTATCCATCTGCTTACGGATTGTATGTTACCGGCAAGTTTTGAAAGTGATATATACAGGATAGGTTGCGTTCTATCTGTCAAACTTAGAATATCTTTTTTGTTTGTAAATTTATTGCCGCTCACAACTACTTCGTCGATTGAAAATCCACTACTGAGTAATAAACTGGATAGGCAGTCATTATACCAAGTAAAGTAGTAATTAAATCGATTTATTATTTTATCAAGTGAGCTGTAGAGTATTAGCGTAAGAAAAAGTGCTGTGATAATAACCAAGGCACACTTGCGCAAAAAACTCCTTTGGCTTCTAGTAACATTGCTCAACATGACTTAAATCCCTAATATTTTTGTGCTGCTTCAATAATAATTTTAACTAATTCATTAAAATTGATTCCTTTTGCCAATTTTGCAATTTCTGGCACTAATGATAACTCAGTAAAGCCAGGATGTGTATTAATCTCAAGCATTTTTAAAGTGTTATTTTTGGGATTATAACGGAAATCTGAGCGGGAAATAGTTTTGCATCCTAAAAATTGATGAATTTTCAGTGCATGTTCCAAGGTCATTTTATATATATTGTCAGGAATTTCAGCAGGAAATATATGTTCTGCAAATCCATCTGTATACTTTGCTTCATAATCATAGAATTTATTTTTTGGTCGTATTTCTATAGTGCCAATTGCTTCATTTAGCAATACAGCAGTATGTAACTCTACACCTGGAATGTATTCTTCTATAATCATCTTTTCCATTATAGTAGAACTGTTATCTTTCAGTTCTAAGTAATCCTCGTGCGAGAAAATTATGTGCACTCCAATACTTGAACCTTCGTTAATTGGTTTTAAGACGTACGGATAATCGATTTTAATATTATTTTTTAGTACATCTTCTCGGCTAATTACATAACCTTTTGGAGTGTCGATACTAAGGGATCGAAATATATGCTTTGACATCACTTTATTCATAGCAACAGCAGAAGCCATAACTCCTGAGTGTGTATATTTTATACCTAAAATCTCCAGTAAACCTTGAATGCAGCCATCTTCACCATAAGGTCCATGCAGAGCGATAAAAGCAAGGTGGGGATTAATTTTTTTAAGCTTTTCAGCAATGTTGCTGTCAACATCTATTTCTATTGCATTATATGAAAGGCTATCAAGCGCCTTTTTTACTGCTTTTCCACTCATAAGCGATACTTCTCTCTCACAAGAAAACCCACCACTTAAAATTGCTATAGTTGGAATCATGGGCATTCTATGTTTTACTATATAGCATATATAAAAGATGCTCTTATCTTCAATAGAAAAAACGCTTTGAAAAATTCTATAGCTCTATCCTATGCACAACTGTACAGACATTGCAATTTGCAGGTGGTGTCATTCCAGTCTGAAATCCAGCTTTTTCATAATCATCAAAACGTTGTATTTTAACATAAAACGGCTACTTTTATACTTAATAAAATTCCTGGATCCCAGTGTCAAGCACTGGGATGACACCGTCATAAAGGAACCAGTGTCAGCTACTCGGATGACATCATCTTTTTTTCTGGATCCAAGTAGTCAGAGCACTGGAATGACATCATAGGGGCTCGGATGACAAAGGAGAGCTACTTGCATGACACCATCTGCCACCTGCAAATTGCAATGTTCGTACGATTGTGCGTCACGCGTTGGAATGACAAAAAAGAGTGAGTTGCTAGTTTTTCATATGGTTATGCAAGGAGTCTGATCTTTTTCTTTGTTAATATTACTCTAAATTTTCGTCAAAATAAGCTGTTTTATCCTTTTTTTCCTTATACTCTTCTGCAGTATAGAGGGGTTGCTTTTTAGCTGTGATATTTGGCCACTTTTGTGAGTATTCTACATTTATATCGTAAAATAACTTGAAAGTTTTTTGTTCGCTGCTCAGCAACTCTTCATCTAGTTCTAAAATATCTTTTATGGAATCATCAGTTACAATTGCATCTACTGGACACTCAGGTATGCACACTCCGCAATCAATACATTCATCTGGGTTAATCACGAGCATGTTTTTGCCTTCATAGAAGCAGTCAACGGGACATACTTCCACGCAGTCTGTATATTTACATTTTATGCATTTATCTGTAACAAAATGCGTCATAAAACACTGTATATTTGCATTATCTTGGGTACACTAAATTGATAAGAAATTCAAGCTTTTTATGAAGATAAATAAATTGAACAACAAAGAATTAGAAGTATGGTTAAGCCTGGCTAGAACCATAGGACCAATAAAGTTTTTTAGTATACTAAGAACACACGGATCGCTAGATGAGGTGCTAAAATATCTCAATAGGGTGGCTAATGATAAGGTGTATGGCATTCAAGATGTACGAGAAGAAATCAATAATGCAGAAAGAATTGGAGCTAAAATTATACCCGCATGTGACCCAGATTACCCTGATCTTTTAAGAAATATCCCTAGTTGTCCTCCTGTAATAACTGCGCTTGGTGATATATCATTATTAAGCCGTGAGATAATTGCAATAATCGGTGGGCGTAACTCTTCAATGAATGGAAGAAATTTTGCCAATAAGTTGGCACTTGATTTAAGTGAAGCTGGTTTTGTTATCATTTCTGGACTTGCAAGAGGAATTGATACTGCAGCAAACAGTGTAATATACAAAAATCACCCCACTATTGCTGTTACAGCAAGCGGAATTGATGTGGTGTATCCAAAAGAGAATTTTGATCTATACAAAAAAATCACTGGGAATGGTGGGTTGGTAATTACTGAGCTTCCATTTGCTACTAAACCAAAGCCTCAGTATTTTCCTCAAAGGAATCGAATTATATCTGGCCTATCGCTAGGTGTTGCAGTGATTGAAGCATCGAAACGTTCTGGCTCTCTAATAACAGCAGATTTTGCTTTAAATCAAGGGAGAGAGGTGTTTGCAGTTTCTGGTTTCCCTTTAGATTCACGCTGTAGTGGTAGTAATTATTTAATTAAAAACGGTGCTAAGCTTATCGAATCCGCTGATGACATAATAGAGAGTATTAGGTTTAGTTTACCTCCGCAGCAAAAAAACCTATTTGATGTTGAGCACCACTCTGTTAACCAAAAACAAGAAAAATTACAACAGGCAAAATCTGTTATAGTTGATCATATTAACTCTGTACCTGTTGATATAGATGAACTTATATTAGCAAGCGGACTTTCTACCAACATAGCTCTAATGGCTCTTTTAGAACTAGAGTTGGAAAACAAAATAGAGCGTTCACCGGGGAATAAAATATCGTTAATTTTCTAGATTACTTTAGCTATACTAGATGTTCGTACAGATATATGCTTGACACTGGAATGATGACATTTATCATAGGATTCTTAGTTGCTGATTTTAGAATTGATAAGAGAAAACTTTTTTTCAACTTGTTGTATAATTTTATAAAAGTGATCGAAATCTAAGCTTGCACTGCCAATTAAAACTCCTGATAAATTTGAAATATTTAACAAATTTTCTATATTTTCTGAACTAACTGAACCACCATATATAATGTGTTTTTTACCAGTACACAATTTTATTACCTCTATCACCTCAGTAATTGCATCATTATTTGGCACATGACCTGTGCCTATTGCCCATATTGGCTCATATGCTACGGTATATTCACCGTGTGTTGGCAAGCGGTTTTTACATTGATATTCTATTACTTCTTTTGTTTTTTCATTCTTATAATCTTCTGAATTTTCACCTACACAGATAATTGGGTGTAAGCCTGATTCTATTGCTATTTCCGACTTAAGTTTTATTTCACTATCTTTTTCATTAGCCCTTTCAGAGTGCCCAAGTATTACGTAAGTACACCCTAGTTCTTTTAACATTTCTGCGCTAATTTCACCTGTGTAAGAACCGGACTTTTTCTGATGGCAATTCTGTGCTCCTATACTAATATTATTGCTTAGCTCTATACTATCTGGCAATGATGTAAAAGGAGGGCAAATCACTAGCTTAGAGGTAATTTCGTTGCTCTTGTTGTTAAGTTTGCCTATAAAGTCAACAAATGAAGAACGCATTCCATTCATTTTCCAATTTGCTACTATTAAAAAGGACATCAACTTTACTTATATGGGCGAGAGTGCCGGCTGTCGGACTTGAACTGACAACCTACTGATTACAAGTCAGTTGCTCTACCAATTGAGCTAAGCCGGCGTTAAACACATTAATAATATACAATTATCAATGAATTTTCGTCAACTAATTTTTAAAATACTGTATAATGAAAATAATATGAAAAAATTTTTACTGAAGCCAAAAAAGAGTCTAGGGCAAAATTTTATTTTATCGAGTGAGATAACAAAAAAAATCGTCGCTTTAGCTGGTAGTCTGGAAAATTTTAATGTCATTGAAATTGGTCCTGGATATGGTGCATTAACAAGAGAAATATTGGTGCATAATCCAAAGTCTCTACTTTCTATAGAAAAAGATAGAGATTTAGTAAAACACCATGACCAACTGCTAAATGAGCATCAAGGAAAGTATAGAATTATAGAAGCGGATGCACTGCATGTTACAGAAGAAGAGCTGATAGAGCGCCCAGTTAAAGTTATTGCTAACTTGCCTTACAATATCTCGGTAGTGTTATTTTTAAAGTGGTTAAATAATATAAAATTTTTTACGAACTTGACATTAATGTTTCAAAAAGAGGTAGCAGATCGCATTACGGCAAGACCCAATTCTAAAGATTATGGTTCCTTATCAGTGCTAAGCCAGTTGCTATGTGATATAAAAAAGGAATTTGATATTGAACCTAAAGAGTTTTTTCCAAGACCAAAAATACATTCTTCAGTAATTACAGTAAATCCTTTGCCTACCCCAAAGTTTGCAGTAAATTTGGAAACCTTAACAAGATTAACACGTGTCGTTTTTTCTCAAAGAAGAAAGATGCTGAGAAATAGCTTGCAAAATATAACGAACCACGCTGAAACTGTCCTTGAAAACGCTAAATTGAGCGGAAACCAGCGTCCAGAAAACTTAACTATTGAGCAGTTTTGTTTGCTGGCAAATAATGTAGAATGCTTATTTTGCAATAAAATGTATTAGCAACCATATAGCTTTTCTATCTCCTAAAAACAGTTAGAGCTATACAATTAAAGGCTCCTAGCTAATTTTGCCTATTGCAATTTAATTAATTGGCGTATAAGCTTTAAATAAAGCCTATGAAAAAAATGGAAGCTTGTTATTCGTTTGACGATATACTTCTTTTGCCAGCCTATTCTAATATATTGCCTTGCGATGCAGATACAAAAACTTATTTAACAAATAGTATAGAACTAAATATCCCTCTCATATCCTCTGCAATGGATACTGTTACTGAATCGGGCTTTGCAATAGCTATTGCCCAACATGGAGGGATAGGTTGCATACATAAGAATTTATCAATAGATGAACAAGTTTTAGAAGTGAGAAGGGTGAAAAAATATGAAAGTTGGATCGTGTATAACCCAATTACGATTTCACCGGATAAAACAGTTGCGGAAGCAATTTCATTAATGAGAGAGCAAAATTATTCTGGCATTCCTGTAGTCGATCAACGCAAGTTAGTTGGAATTTTAACTAACCGAGATGTGAGATTTATTGAAGACCAGAACATGAATGTAAAAGTTTCCGAAGTGATGACAAAAGATAAGTTAGTGACAGTGCGGGAGCAGGGAGTGAATAGTGCCTCAGCAATGAAATTGTTGCATGAAAATAGAATAGAAAAGCTTTTGGTCGTAGATGAAAATTCTTGTTGTATAGGTTTAATTACGGTTAAAGACATTGAAAAATACAATAGATACCCAAATTCATGTAAAGACAGTAAAGGGCGTCTCAGAGTTGCCGCTGCAATTGGCACTGGTAAAAAAGATGGTATAGACAGATGTGAAGCTTTGATCGGAGAAGAAGTTGATGTAGTTGTTGTGGATACTGCTCACGGTCATTCCGAAAACGTTATCAATACCATTAGGGAAATAAAAAAGATGTATCCTAATACGCAATTAATTGGCGGAAACATTGCAACAAAGGAGGCTGCTGAAGCGTTGATTGATGCGGGTGTTGATGCAGTGAAGGTTGGAATAGGACCAGGATCAATCTGTACAACCAGAATAGTTACAGGTGTTGGTGTGCCACAATTCTCTGCAATCAAGAATGTTGCAGAGGCGTGTAGAGCAAGAAACGTCAGACTAATTGCTGATGGTGGGGTAAAATACTCAGGAGATGTTGCAAAAGCTATTGCAGCTGGTGCTGACTCTGTGATGATTGGTTCGATTTTTGCTGGCACTGACGAAAGCCCAGGTGAGATTATTATGTATAAGGGCAGAGCATATAAAGGCTATCGAGGAATGGGATCTATTAGTGCAATGAAACGAGGTTCAGCTAGCCGTTATTTTCAAGATAAAGATTCAAAACTCAAATTAGTTCCACAAGGAGTGGAAGGAAGAGTTCCATTCAAAGGTCCAGCTTCAGGAGTAATCCATCAATTGATTGGCGGATTGCAAGCTGCAATGGGGTATACTGGTAATAGGAATATAGAAGAGATGAAAAAAAATTGTAAATTTGTTACTATTACTGCATCAGGATTAAGAGAGAGTCACGCTCATGATATAGTCATTACACAAGAAGCTCCAAATTATGCTTATCAAACGTCCAATTTGTCAACCGATTCGGAGTAGTCCAGAAAAAGTAGAGAGAAAGTTAAGACGTTTTTGGAGTAAAATAAAACGTTTTTTCAAAATATGACAAATAGAAGAGAATATACAGCAGAATTCAAATTAGAAGCTGTTAAGCTGGTTAAAGAAACAGGTCAAGCAAGTACAAAAATAGCAAAAGATCTAGGTATAGATGGCAGTATGTTAAGTAAGAAAATATGATGGAAAAATGTCTGGAGCATACGCATTTCCAGGCAAAGGCTCCTTATGACAAAGAAAGATTTAATCTAAAAAAAGAACTAACAAGAGAAAGAGACATCTTAAAAAAAGCCCTGGGCAAAGAAAAAGAGTAAAGTATTCTTTTATATAGAAATTGCTATAAAACACAGGAACTATGTAGGGTTTTGTACTGGTGGTATTGGTTGCTAAGGAAAAAAGCAGTAAAGAATTAGCAAAAGAAGGGCTTCTAGCAGATATTCAAAAAATACATCAAGCTTCTAAATGCAGATATGGAGCCCCTAAAATTCACGCTGAATTAAAAGCTTTAGGCAAAAATTAAAACAGTACAAAGTGTTATGCAAGAAAATGGCATTAAAGCCAAGCTTAGACGAAGGTTCAAAAATAAAAAACAGCAAATAAGCAACCGAGTTGTGGCTCCGAACACATTGGATCAAAATTTTACTACTGATCAGCCAAATAAAGTTTGGGATTACCTACATAAAAACTAAAGAAGGTTGTTGGCGGCAATAATTGACCTATATTCACGCATGGTGGTTAATGAGTAACATGATAATTAGTTATAGATTCTTTATTGATGGCCGTTGATAAACGCAAGCCCGATAAAAATCTGCTGTTACATAGCGATCAAGGGTCACAGTATACCTCTCAAAATTACCAATTTCTATTGAATACAAAAAACATCATTTCCAGCATGAGCCATAAGGGCTGTTGTTACGATAACTCTGTTGCAGAAAAGTTCACTTAAAAGGGAGCTGCTTATTGATACTTCTCGCTCAACAAACCAGAACTGCCATATTTGAATACATAGAAATCTTTTGTAACAAATAACGTAGACATTCTACTATTAACTATTGCATTCCTGCACAATTTATTCTCATGATAAAAACGTCTTAACTTTCTCTCTACTTTTTCTGGGTAAGGTCAAATAGAGAATTTTACAAAAATCTATTTTTAACTTACAATCAATTATTACAATTTTAAACCTACAACTTATGTATAACAGACTTATAGTCAAATCTTTTTCAGTATTATGCATCTGTTTATTTGCTTTATACATAACACTGCCAAATTTCTTTGATAATAAGCTTTTTATTTCGAAAAAAAGAATAAACTTAGGCCTTGACCTGAAAGGAGGGGCATCTTTGCTTTTAAACATAGACTTAGACTTCTATTTTAAGGAAAAGCTAAGCATGCTAGCTAACGAAATAAAAGAGACATTGCTAACAAAAAATATTGAATCTAACGTACAAAATAGCGTTATAACTTTAAATAATATTGATGATTATAAAAAAGCATCTGTGTTGATTAATGCGATAAATCCAAATTTAGAACTAAATAGAAAAGATTCTTCGATTCTCATTTCGTATAAACCCCATTATAAAAATTCTTTGATCAGTGAAGTAGCTGCAGAATCAATAAACAATGTCCAGCGCCGTTTGGACAAACTTGGCACAAAGGAAGTCAGCGTTCAAAAACAAGGGCAGAATAAAATATTAGTGCAGGTGCCTGGAGTAGAAGATACCAAGCAGATAAAATCTCTGCTTGGCAAAACTGCTAAGCTAGCTTTTCATTTGGCAAACACTAACATAGCCAAGGTGCAGGATATAGACCATGAAACCACTGTCATGCTCAAGGATTCTTTAGGCAATTCTTATCCAATATTCCGCAAAACTGAAATAGGTGGCGATTCGCTGGTTAACGCATCAGTTAGATTTGGTCACTTAGGTAAACCAACAGTGCATTTTAAATTTGACAGCATAGCGAGTAAAAGATTCGCGAAAATCACTAAAGAAAATGTAGGAAAACCTTTTGCAATTGTTCTGGATAACACAGTCTTAACAGTACCTACAATACGTGAGCCAATTTTAAATGGAGAGGGAGAAATTAGCGGTAATTTTACTGAAAAACAAGCAAGCGAACTTGCAATACTTTTAAAATCTGGAGCACTGCCAGCACCACTTAAAATAATTGAAGAAAAAAACATTGGCCCAAGTCTTGGAGAAGAATCAATAAAGGCAGGGGAAATGGCAGCAACAATCTCTATTATAGCCGTGGCTTTATTTATAATCATCACTTACGGCAAATTAGGTGTATTGGCCTCTGTTGCACTTTTTTCTAATGTAGTTCTTATATTATCAATTCTCACTCTGCTTGAAGCAACTCTAACTTTACCTGGAATTGCCGGTATTGCACTTACTGTTGGTATGGCGGTGGATGCAAATGTTTTAATATTTGAGCGAATTCGTGAGGAAATCAAATCTGGCAAGAGAGTGGAACGTGCTATTGAAGAAGGGTTTAAAAACGCTATAAAGACAATACTGGATTCAAATATCACTACATTAATTGCTGCAGGAATAATGTTCATTATTGGCAGTGGAGCAATTAGAGGCTTTTCTGTCACTTTATCAATAGGAATTTTATGTTCGATGTTTTCTGCAATCACAGTCACAAAACTCCTGATAGAGTTGTGTATGAACCCGAAGGAACTAGTGCTTTGTTAGTCAACCACCTTCATTCCTACAACGTTATATCCTGAATCGACGTGCAAAATTTCTCCAGTAGTGCCACTACTTAAGTCGCTTAATAAGTATAACGCTGCCTTGCCAACATCCTCTATTGTAACATTGCGTCTGAGCGGAGAATTATTTCTATTCCATTCTGATATGGAGTGAAAATCGCTTATTCCAGAAGATGCTAAAGTTCTGATTGGACCAGCGGAAATTGCATTTACTCTGATATTTTGTGGCCCGAGATCACATGCTATATATTTTATACTTGCTTCAAGTGCTGCTTTACATAAACCCATAACGTTATAATTTGGCATAACTTTTTCAGCGCCATAATAAGATAAAGTAAGCAAACTACCACCACCTGACATCATTTTTTCAGCTCTTTGTGCTAAAGCAGTGAAAGAATAGCACGATATATGCATTGCATTGAGGAAGTTATCCAGTGAAGTATTGACATATTTACCATCTAACTCATTTTTATCGGAGAATGCTATTGCATGCACCAAAAAGTCAAGAGTACCCCATTTTTTCTCTATTATTTCGAAAGCGTTATCTATGATTTTTTCATTTGAAACGTCGCAGTGTAATATTAGCTCCACATTTAGTTCATCTGCTATTGGTGATAGTTTTTCTTTTATTATTTCATTCTGGTAGGTGATTGCAAGTTCTGCTCCGTGCTCTGAGAGAGTTTTTGCTATACCGTATGCTATTGATCTCTTATTTATTATTCCGGTTATTAATCCCTTTTTGCCTTGTAATAGACTTGTCGTCATAGAACTATCTGTTTTTTTATAATTTGGAATATTAACTAGGTAAAGTCAAGATATCACTATGTTTTAAAATATTTTTTGCAGTAACTTGAAGTCTATAAACAGTAATCTTGATTCTTCTACAACAAAGCCATCCCATATGACATTTTGCCTATACCCAATTAAGCATATTAATAAGTAAGTAAATCTTAATATAATCTTATTATACTTATAAATACGCTGTATAGAATGAAAGTATGGATGATTTCATAACTGCAAGAAGAAAAGATGATGCTGTGGTATCTGTTTGTCAGGATAATAAGAAAAAAAACGTGTTAATTTTAGGGCTCAATCAAGTTGCAAGGGATTTGTTAAAATATGAAGAGAAGAATTTGCTTAATAAGCCATTAATTAATATCTTAAGCACAAGAGCAGCTGACAACGTGAAGAATTATTTAGAGTATACCGAAAATGGACACGATTTACTTGATATACTACCTAAAGTGATAGATTTTTCCTTAATTGATGCTAAGGGAGAAGATATCAGGACAAAAGTAAAAGTTTTCCGCACTGCACAATTTGCCAGTAATAAAATAAATTATGAGCTATTAATACGTGATATCAGTTTGTCCCATAAATTAGGAATCTTTAGAGATGAATATCTAATGGGTAAGAAATATAAAAACCATGACTTATTCGATATACCGGGCAATGAGTCCACTATTCTAGAGTTATACGTTATATTGAATTTCGCCTTTCAACATCAAATTAATGCAGCTATAGGAATAATTGGCTTAAATAGTAGCTGTAGCGAGACAAATGATGCACTGAAAGTTGTCATAGAACATTTTTATAAAAATTGCCGTAGTGATGATTTTCTAGGGTATATTGATGAGAATAAAGTGCTTTTTGTTTTGATTAACTGCGATGTAAAAAGTACATCTAAAATAATTAATCGTATACATTCTGCCATTAATAAGCAGTTATTAATGCAAAAATTACCAAGTGTATCAATAATTTATGGGAATATAGCTCAAAAACAGGCAGCAAAATCTACCAGCGGTGCCTTCTGAAAAGTTGTTTTTTATTTATATTGAGTTTAAACTTAAATTTTTATAAAGATTTAAGTTTATTTATGAAGTTAAAGTACTACCTGGTAGCACTGCTTTCATCATTGTTTTTGCAGAATAGTGCTAGCTCTAAAACAATTTTGGATAAGGAAATATTTTATGCAGAACTAGACGGAAAAATAGATTTGAGATTCGGCTACGCCTTCAACAGAGATTCTTTCAATGCTAAGCCTAAGGATAAAACTTCAAGTTATTCATACTTGCGCTTTCTTTATTTACAGCAAGTTTATCCAAATACTCAAATGGGGGTTAATGTTAAGGCAGGGGTTTCTGGTATTGCAAACCTAAAAGCGTTAGACATAGAAAAGTTAGACATGGAGGAATGGTATTTTATCATAAAAAACCAGGAACTTGGATCAATTGAATATGGTAAAAGAAGTTTAGTTGGTCAGAGCATGTTAATTAACACTTCAAAAATTTATGCAGCTGCTGGAGGAGTAAATGGTCATTGGACAAACTATGCAAATTTGCGCGGTGATCATAAAAAGGATGGTGACCCTGGATATGATCAAGACAAGGTGTTCTGGGTCAAGCCCAATATTTATAGCGATTATAATGAACTCGGACTAGGGCTAAAACAATCATCAATTAACTACATCTCCCCTGAAATCTATAACTTTCAACTCGGATTCAGTTATGTTCCAGGAAAAAATAACTTACAGTACAGCAATTTAATTGCTGCTGGCCTTTCCTATAAAAACAGCTTGTCAGATGATATAGGTTTTACTACTGCCTTAACTGGTGAATTTGCAAGAGAAAATTTAACTGATTGCTCAGATGGGACTTCTAAAAATTATGAATGCCGCAATCAATTACTACACTGGAATTTTGGTTTGAAGCTAAAATTGTTCGATCTTGATTGCATTTTTTCGTATGGTAATGGTGGTAAATCTGGTGAGAAGCGTAATCCTGAAACAAATAATACGTATTATATGAATGCAGGTATCGCTTACCGTTCTGATTCTTACAAATCGAGCTTAACATATTTTAGTAGTGGTAGGGATATTGCAGGCGAAGGTACAAACGAGTTAACATCATATGCTTTAAGTCTTGAAAATTCTCTTTTTTTAGGTACTTCATACTATTTCGATATTGTAAAGTTTAGTACAAAAGAGCCTAAAATAGAAAATAACAACTCTGGTTATGTGTTCTTGGCTGGACTGAAATTAAGTTTTTAATATTGCCTCCTTCCAACACTCTTTTCTGTCATCCAAGGTAACCGTTCACACTTAATTTTTCAATCTCACTCATGGAGAGGCCAGTAAACTGACCTTATCCAGAAAAAGTGGAGAGAAAGAAAGGAGTTTTTTCGGGTAAAATAAAATTTTGGAGGATTAGAAATGGTAAGAGAATATACAGCAGAATTCAAATTGGAAGCTGTTAAACTGGCAAATGAACAAAGAAAGGCAGGTCAAACAATTACAAAAATAGCAAGAGATTTAGGAATAAAGGGTGGTTTATTAGGAAAATGGATAAAGAAACACAACGAAAAAAAGTCGGCAGCAGATGCATTTCCAGGTAGAGGTAACATGGCTCCTTACGACAAAGAGAGGTTTGATTTACAAAGCAAGAGTAACAAGGGAAAGAGACATTTAAAAAAAAGCCCTGGCCAGTCAAAAAGAGTAAAATATTTTTTTATATAGTAACTGCTATAAAGTACAGGAATTATGTAGGATTTTCTGCTAGTGGCTACTATAAGTGGACCACAAGAAAAATAAGCAGTAGAGAATCAGCAAATAAAGAGCTACTCGCAGCTATTCAAAAAATATATCAAGTTTCTAAATGTAGATATGGAGCTCCTAAAATTCATGCTGAATTGAAGGCTTTGGGTAAAAGTTGCAATTTGAAAACGGTGCAAAGTATTATGCAGAAAAATGACATCAGGGCTATACTGAGAAGAAAGTTTAAAATTAAAAAACAACAAACAGATAATAGAGCTGTAGCTCCCAATATACTAGATCAAAACTTTATTGTTGATCAACCAAATAAAGTATGGGATTACTTACATCAAAACCAAGGAGGGACTCCGCCAACAATATTGCAATAAACCTGAAACTTGAGAAGACTATTTCCCGAAAGCTTCTACAAAAAGAACGGAGAGTTGAATTTATTTATAGAGCTAATGATCAAATAACCATATGTCTCGATGGATAATATATGGTAGAGCTCATGGGCAACAAGAAATTAATAGTTCGTATTAGTTGTAGTTATGAAGTAAATCGATTAGCAGAGTTGTATCTATTAGATGCATATGAAAAATTAGTGTTAAGTAAACCAATAAAAGCGAGCAAAAAGGAAGAAAACTCTGAATATAAGAAAGTAGATTTGAGGACGGTAAAATGGTAACAGTTAGTTTATATGCAAGAGTTTCTTCAGGGAAGCAAGCACAAGAAGATACAATAGCAAGCCAAATTGCTACTATAGAGAATCAAATTAGTATGGATGGACATAAATTATTAAATGAATATAAATTTATTGATAATGGTTATAGTGGTTCTAACATAATCCGTCCTGGTTTGGAAAAATTACGTGATAAAATAGCAGAAGGTAACATTGATAAGGTTTATATTCATTCTCCTGATCGTTTATCTCGTAAGTATGCATATCAGATGATATTACTTGAAGAGTTTAAGAAATTAGGAGTGGAAGTCATTTTTTTAAATCATCAAATTAGCGATAATCCAGAATCTCAATTACTATTACAAATGCAAGGTATGATAGCAGAATACGAACGTGCAAAAATCATGGAACGAAGTCGTCGAGGAAAGATTTATGCAGCAAATAAGGGTTGTATAAGTGTAATGAGTGCTGCTCCTTATGGCTATCGTTATATAAACAAAAATACAGAAACAGGACAGGCCTTATTTGAGATTTATGAAGAAGAAGCTGAAGTTGTTCGTAAAGTATTTTCTTGGGTAGGAAGAGAAAGAGCCAGTATAGGAGAAGTATGTCGTAGGCTAAGTGCTATGTCCATTATGACGAGAACTGGAAAAGAGTATTGGGATAGGGCTGTAGTTTTGAGTATGTTAAAAAACTCTGCTTATAAAGGACAAGCAGCTTTTGGTAAAACAAGGTTTGGTGTCAAACTAAAACATATAAGACCGAAAAAAAACTCCTGCGAGCATCCAAAAGATAATTATTCTACTTATCCTGTTCCAAAAGAGGATTGGATTTATATTAAAGTACCTAGTATAGTAAGCGAAGATTTATTTGAAATCGTTCAAGAACAATTAGCTGAGAATAGAAAAATAGCAAGAACAAGACAAAGAGGAGCAAGACATTTATTGCAAGGTTTAGTAGTATGTAAGCTTTGCAATTATGCATATTATGGTACTAGCACTGCAAGGAATAAGGAGGGGGAAAAAACTAATAATCAGGTATATTATCGTTGTGTTGGCACGGATTCATACCGTTTTGGCGGTAATAAAATGTGTAACAACAAATTAATTCGTACAGATACATTAGACATGGCTGTGTGGGAAGAGGTAAAACATCTATTAAAAAATCCAAATAGAATATTAGAGGAGTATAAACGTAGACTTTCAGAACTTAAAAAATCACCACTAGATCAAAAAAGTGCTTTGCTTGAAATACAAGAAGATAAGTTAAAACGAGGTATTGCAAGGTTAATTGATAGTTATGCTCAAGAATATATTGATCAAGAAGAATTTGAGCCAAGAATTAAAGCAATGAAACAAAACTTAAAAATGGTTGAAGAACAAAAGAAAAAGATATTTGATCAGAAAAAACTCACACAAGAGTTAACTCTAGTAGTAACAAATTTAGAGGGGTTTTCCTCTAGTATTAACTCAAGTCTTAATAATGCAGACTGGCTAACTAAACGTGATATTATTAGAACGTTAGTTAAGCGAATTGAGATTAATTTTGAGGATGTAAACATTGTGTTTAGAGTAAAAGAGCTTCCAGACTCTTTTCATATGGAGAAAAATCAATGCTTGCAATGTTGTTGTAGGGGTAGGTGTTTCTTTTCTTGGTATGGCTTCAAATAGACCTTTAAAAATTTTCTACATGCAAACTGAAATTGAATATGAATATATGAAAGAACGTTTGCAACAACTTGATAATGAACTTTTGAATGTAGCTGCTAACAACTTAATCATTACGCCAAAAGTGCACTTATCATTTAATCATGATGAAATAAGTGAAATTAAGGAGATTGTAAATGAACGCTTTAAACCTGATGTTTTAGCCATAGATCCATTACGTAACATCTTTAGCAGTGAATATGGGAATGAAAATGATAATAGTGCTATGCTGTTCTTTCTGCAAAAGACTCTTGAGAAGCTACGCAGTGCTGTCAATCCAGATGCTTGTATTGTACTCACTCATCATACAAAAAAATTATCGAAAAAGATGCTCGAAGAAGATCCATTTCAAGGCCTAAGTGGTGCTGGATCTTTACGTGGATTTTACAGTACTGGTATGGTGATGTTTGCTCATGATGAAGAAAGCAGTGCACGCCAGATAGTATTTGAGCTTCGCAATGGTGAACGCGTGCCAAACAAACTTGTCGATAAGATAAATAGTCATTGGCAGCTAATGGAATAGCTAACTTTCACTTTAAAGTCAACTTATAGGAGAGCGTATGCTACAAGATTTTTTAACTGATTTTAATAATGCAAAACTGCAAAGCAGTTTAATACCGAAAGGTACAATAGTCAAGGTAAAAATGGCAATAAAGCCTGGAGGTTATGAAAATTGGTTCACTAAAAACTACACTACTGGCAGTATCTATTTAAATGCAGAATTTACCGTCACTGAAGGCCCATATGCAAAACGCAAGATTTTTCAGATTATAGGTATCAAAAATGGCAAAGCAGAAGGTGAAGAAGACATCTGGGGAGAATCTGGACGTTCTATGCTGCGTAGTATTTTGGAATCATCCAGAAATATTCATGCAAATGACACTTCAGAGAAAGCAGTTACTGCTAGAAGAATCAACTCTATAGCTGATTTCAACGATTTAGAGTTTACAGCAAAAGTAGGCGTTGAAACTAATAATACGTACGGAGATAGGAATAGGATTACTACAGTTATTACTCCAGAATTACAAAAAAGTTTTCAAGATGATTGGTTGCCATTTTGAAGTATGACGAAGGAAAGTTGTGGGCTGCTGTTATTACTAGAGCTATTCAGGATGCAGCAGGAAAAAACCCTAAACTTAAAAAAGAGGCTTGTCAATGGATTCGCTCACGATCTTTTGAAACTGTTTGTGAGCTGGCTAATCTTGACTTTAAACGTCTAAAAAATATGTTGAACAAATTTGGAATAAACAAGGAGAATTTTATGGATTTTTCATCTAAAAATGCTTTGAAAATAAAATCATTATTAATTAATAACATCAAAGATTGTTTATCTTATTTGTTACCTGAAGGCAAATCTTACCAAGATAAATTCTATATTGGAAGTAGAAATGGAAATAAGATAATAGTTGAAATGGAAGGAGAAAATGCAGGAAATTGGTACAACCTGATCGAAGAAAAGAAAGGAAATATAATAGACCTTTGGACTTTAGTTAAAGGTAATATAGATTCTGTTGAGACATGGTTGAACGGTAAAGATGAAAGAAGTTCCGCATTACAAGAAAAACAAAACGAAGGAAAAGCATTTTCTGTACACCATTACTTAAATGACAAATCACCAATGCCACAAGATATAATAGGCCCAAGAATTTTGACACCAGGTGGTCTTTTGGTCATAGGTGGTACTCCAAAGATTGGCAAAAGTCATTTTCTTCTTTCTCTATTAGTACATCTGGCAGCAGGAAGATCATTTCTTGGCATGAAGCCTACAAGGCCGCTAAAAATATTCTATCTACAAAACGAAATGGAATATGATTACATTAGAGAACGTATACAACAACTCAACAAACTTCCTCATTTAGCAACAGAAAACTTAGTTGTTACGAACAAGATGAATTTGACCTTAAATGAAGAAGGTATAGAAAAAATAAAAGATATGATAGCTGAAAAATTTGACTTAGTTGTGATTGATTCTCCTTATAATTCCGTTAACTATGGTCTGCAGCATGCAATAGAAAAACTACGCTCCAAGATTAACCCTATGGCTGGAATAATCATCACAAATCACACCAAAAAAGTATCTATTTCTACATTGGAAAAGAACCCATTTCAAGCTCTCGTTGGTGCTAACGCTTTAAGAAGTTTTTATACATCTGGAATAGTAATATTTCAACCCAATAAACGTACAAATATCTTACAAGTAGTATATGAACTTAGAAACGGTAGATCTATACCAACAAAATTCATCAATAAGATTAATGGATGTTGGAAAACTGCTAACGTTATAGCTAGAACATAAAAATTCTTCAGGTAGGTATGGATATTTATTGTCCACAAAGAAATGGACATTATAAATTATTAGGGAAGAAAGAACAATTAAGAACTCAACTCCTATCAAATATAAGGTCATGTCTTTCTTATTTACTGCCAAGAGGAACTTTTCGTGGTGATAAGTTCTATGTAGGTGATCTACAAGGCAATAAAGGACAAAGTATGATAGTGGAGTTAACTGGCAGTAAAGCCGGATTATGGCATGATTTTTCTACCGAAGAAGGAGGAGATATTTTTGATCTTTGGGCTGCTGTTACTGGAAAAAATCAATTTACTGATACGATAGAAGATATTGCTAAGTGGATTGGTTATTCGGAAAAAAATAACACTCTGGGGCAACCAACGGCATCATGGAACTATTACGATGAAAGTGATCAAGTGATTGTTACAGTTTATCGTTATAACACTGATTCAGGAAAAAGATATCTTCCTTTTGATGTAAAAAGGTCTAGTTTTACTCTACCAGAGACCAGGCCTTTATATAATATTCCAGGTATCGTGAAATCTGATAAGGTGATTTTAGTTGAAGGTGAAAAGTGTGCAGATGCTCTGATAGAGCAAGGTATGACTGCCACAACTGCAATGTTAGGAGCAAATGCACCAATAGAAAAAACAGACTGGTCACCACTTAAGGGCAAGCATGTTATTATTTGGCCAGACAATGATGAACCAGGTAAACAATATGCTGAGAAAGTTGTGAAAAAGCTTACTTTTCTTGGTGTTTTATCACTTACTCTTCTTGAAATACCGGAGAATAAACCAAAGGGATGGGATTCAGCTGATGGTATAGAAGAAAAGATGAATATTCCTGAATTCATTGAAAATAACTCGAAAAAAATCATCGTTAAGCAATTGCTTAATATTCAAGAATGGAGCGTAGAACGTTTTATAGGTCCAGTACCGGAGCAAAAGTTTCTTGTTGAAGGGTTATTTCCTTTAGGAGTGACATCTATTCTAGCTGCAATGGGAGATACTGGTAAAGGTATGCTTCTGCTTGATTTAGCACTGAAAGTTGCGAGTAGAAAAGATCAGCCATGTGGTTTTGGCCCACTTGTTACTGAGCATGGATCTGTGGTAATATTCTCTGCAGAAGATGATATGAGTGAAATACATCGTCGTTTAGAGCGTCTTGATTCGCAATGCGAGAGATTAAAATATAAGGATAGGCTCTTTATTGTACCATTACCAAATGTTAGTGGATCACTTACAATCATAAAGAGTGTTTCAGGTAAAGTTATAGAGACTTCTCCTGAATTTGAATTGATAACAAAACAACTTAATAAAATAAAAAACTTAAAATTAATCGTATTTGATCCACTTGCATCATTTGTGCACGCTGATTTAAATACTGACCCAGCCGTAGGCGATTATTTGATGTCTTTATTATCTGATTTAGCAGGTAGCACTGGAGCATCAATAATTACTGCTCATCATATGAGAAAGCCAAAAAGTGAAAAACCTATATCGACTGTTGAGCAAGCACGTGATGCCATTAGAGGTACATCTGCTCTTGTTAATGGTGTTAGGTGTTCATACGCTTTTTGGTCTGTGGAAGATACAGCTAAACCGACAATTTTTAAATCAATAGGAGAATCTGTAAGACAGAACGCATTATTTTATGGAGCAATTGTTAAAGCAAACGGTTTGGCTGATCGCACTTTACGCACTTATTTAAGAAATGAAGAAACAGGATTGTTAGAGGACATAACTGAAAGATTAAGAATAAAAAATATGAACGAAAAAGATTCAAAGCAGCATCTTATAACTGCAATTACACGAGCAGCAATTTCTGGACATCCATTTACCCATACAGGAAGTACAGGAGTGTATAAACAGCGGCATAGACTACCTGAGGAGTTTCACAGTATAGGAAGAGATAGAATGGAGCGTATAGTTCAAGAGCTGTTACAAACACGGAAGCTGGTTAAGGGAATGGCTACTGGTTCAAAAGAAGATAAATGGCTTGACATTCCTAGCGGACCATTTGCTCGCGGCGTTGGAAAGTTTAGCTGTGGAGCTGAGCTATTCTCCTAAAAAATTTTTCTGATATAAAAAAATATTTTGATTTTTGCGGACGAATTTTGAACTCACCGTACATATATAATATAGGGGGCTTAATTAAAAATGTCAATACTCACACAGTCAGGAAGAGCAGCAATAGCAGCCAGCATAAAAGAGCAATCTCTACATCTTGCTTGGGGAACAGGTGATTCAAGTTGGGAAAGTAGCCACAAAGTAGAAAAAACTTTCGTTAAGGGTGAAATAAAATTTGATCATCAACCTATTTTTGATCGTCAACCTATTAAAGATGTGAAGGTTTTTACAGGGCAAACAACTTATCAGCCAAGTATTGACTATACAGTTAATGGCAGTACTGGTGTAATAAAACTTACGGAAAATAGCTCTATTCCAGTAAGTGATAAAGTTACTGTAGAGTATAGTGAAAGCACACCACCAGAGCTGATAACTTCTGAAAAGCTGCTCAATGAACTTGGCAGACGTACTGCAGACGAAGTGCTATTCTGCACAGGTGATGAAAACGGTGAACTTATAACTCCATCTGGAAGGTTTAGGGTGTGGCGTAGGGACACAAAGAATGCTTAAAAATGAGCAAACTAAGTGCAAAGCTGCACAATAGATGAGGGTGGGCCCCTCGAAGTCGGTTTGCAAGAACAGGCTTCAAACAGCCATAAGCTGCTGTGGTAAAGAGCCATGGTAGTGAGCGTTATGGAAAAGGTGCAATTATGCATCATGTGTAAAATAGAGAGGCGAATGAAAATGAACCACTGATGAAGTGTCGAAATTCCAAAGACGACGTCAAAACCATGGGCTCCTCAATCTCTTGGGATAAACCTATCAGGAACTTGTTTACTGGATAGGTGGCGTCCGGCATAGAGGTGGCGTGAATCTATTTTAGGCTATTGTGTGGAACTGCGGGAACCTGTCGTTTCGATGATAAGGGAGAAGTCCAAGGAGCTAAACTCTAAGGATGAGAGTACCGATGCGAAGAACAGGGGCGGATCAGCTCGTAGTAGTGAAGAAGTTTCTGTAATGGAAATGGAGCGAAGGGGCTGGGTTATTTAGTTTTAATTATTTATCAACCGAAAGGGGAGGAATTAATGAGTAAAACAAAGTCTTTTAACATACCGAAGCAGCTTATTTGGAGAGCTTATAAACAAGTATCGAAGAATAAAGGAGCTGCTGGTGTGGATGAGGTTTCGATAGCAAAGTTTGAGGAAAATCTAAAAGATAATCTCTACAAATTATGGAATCGGATGTCATCTGGAAGTTATTTTCCAGAGCCTGTAAAAGCTGTAGCAATACCGAAAGGTACTGGAGGAGGAAAAAGAATTTTAGGTGTTCCTTCAGTATTTGATAGGATAGGGCAAACGGCTGCTGCTATGTATCTGGAGCCGCTAGTAGAAACAAAATTCCATGAGGATTCATATGGTTATAGATCAAATAAATCTGCATTGGATGCGGTAGATACAGCGCGTAAAAGATGCTGGAGGTACAATTGGGTGATAGATCTTGATATATCAGGATTTTTCGACAATCTGGACCACGAGTTGGCATTGCAAGCTATCAAAAAGTACACAGACTGCAAATGGATCATAATGTATGCTGAAAGATGGATGAAAGCTCCAATTCAGCAAGCAGACGGTAGTAGGGTAGTGAGGGATAAAGGAGTTCCGCAGGGAGGTTCAATAAGCCCGATGATCTCAAACATATTTATGCATCATGTATTTGATGAATGGATGAGAGAGAAGTACCCGACAATACCATTTGAGAGGTATGTAGATGATGTGATAGTACACTGTAAAACTCTCAGGCAGGCAGAATTTATGAAAGTAATGATCGAAGAAAGATTGGCTGAGTTTAAACTGAGGTTGCATTCTGAAAAGACACAGGTAGTATATTGTAAGAATAGCAACAGTAAGAATGCATTTCCTAAACAAAGTTTTGATTTTCTAGGGTACACTTTTAGACCTAGAGAAGCAAAGAGTAAAATAGGGAAATATTTCGTTGGATTTCTACCTGCGATTAGCAATGAGGCCAAGAAAAAGATCACTCAAACCATAAGGTCGTGGAAAATACACCAATTTACAGGAAAAAAGTTAGAGAAAATATCAAAGGAAGTAAATCCAATAGTCAGAGGCTGGTGTCAGTATTATGGCAGGTTTTACCAAACGGAGATGTATAAACTGCTTAATAATGTAGAGAGGCACCTAGAAAAGTGGGTAAAAAGGAAATATCAGATTGGAAAAAGACTAGCGAGGGAACTTCTAGGAAAAATGAGAAAAGAAAATCCGAATACTTTCTACCACTGGAGTCTAGTATGGGAATCAAAGGACTGAATAATGGGAGCTGTGTGAATCGAGAGGTTCATGCACAGTTCTGTGAGGGGCTGGTGGGGAAGTTCCACCGGTCTACTTGTCCCCTCAAATGTACCAACTAATAATCTCTATCTCAAATTTACTTTCGATTTCACAAACGCAGCAAATCAAGTTATACGGGAATTAGGGGTTATGGTTGGTACTAAAGTAAAAGAAGAATTACCTATAGGACAGAGGTATTTTGAACCACAAGATATAGAAGACCCAGGGATCTTATTAGTTTTAGAACACACTGTACCACTTATCAGAACATCTGCAACTCGGGAAACTTTTTCATTTGTTGTAACCTTTTAGAATAAAATGACTTTAAACGCCTATTATAACCGCTTTAATCCTGACAAAGAGTACGAAAAAAGTTTGTTCCTTGCAGGAAGAGGTCTACAGTCTGCAGAATTAAATGAGACTCAGGAGTATGCTCTTTCTAAGCTTAAAGGCATAGGTGATGCAATATTTCGTGATGGTGATGTTATAACGGGAAGCAATTGTATTATAGATGCAAAAACTGGTAAAGCTACACTTGAGGGAGGAAAAATCTATCTGCGCGGTGCAGTTAGAAAAGTTGAAAAAGAAGAATTTGTTATTCCACTGAGTACCACAGTTCGCATAGGTGTTTATTATGTAGAATCTACGATTACAGAACTTGAGGATGAAAACCTTCGTGATCCTGCTATTGGTACAAGAAACTATCAGGAAGTAGGAGCTGCAAGGCTTAAAGTTTCCACCATTTGGGGTTATCAAGCAGAAGGTCTTTCTCCACGTTTTTCTGAAGGAGAGTTTTATCCAATCTATAACATTGAAAATGGAGTATTAATAGAACATTCACCACCTCCACAAGCAAACATAGTAACTACTGCTCTTGCTCGTTATGACAAAGAAGCAAATGGTTCCTACGTCGTAAATGGTCTTGAAGTAATGTTCCTGCAAAAGGAAGAGGGAGAAGGAGGAAAAAAAATATTTGTGATTAATGAGGGCAAAGCTCATGTTGATGGCTATGAGATTGAACTTCCTCACAGTATTCGTGTTTCTTTTGATGAAGATCCGGATATAAAATCAGTTGAATCAGAACCACATACTTTTCAGCCAAATAGCCAAAGAGTAATGGAACTGAAGGTTAATGATTTTCCAATAAGTGAAATTAAAAAAGTAGATATCACTATTCAAAAAACCATTACTGTGACTCACGGTTCATATTCAGGAGCTGTTGATCCGATACCTGACTCTGCAGTACTTGAGATTATTCAAGTTAAACAAGGCAATGTTATTTATGAAAATAGTATAGACTATAAGTTAAATGCAGGAAATGTTGATTGGTCATTACCAGGTAAAGAACCAGCTCCTGGAAGTAGTTATCAAATAACCTACCGCTGTCGTACTCATGTAAGCCCTGAAGATATAAGTGAACAGGGATGCAAAGTAAAAGGAGCAGTTGATAACAGCTTGGTTCTGATTGATTACACCTGGAAAATGCCCCGCTATGATTTAATTACTATCGATAGCAAAGGAGTGGTAAGAAGAATAAAAGGAATTTCTCACCCTTGGCGACCATCAATGCCTAGAGCGCCTAGTGGACAACTTTTGCTCTGCTACATTCATCAGACGTGGAAAAAAGGCGAAGGGGTAAAAATAGTGAATAATGCTATTCATGCTGTACCGATGAATGAGCTTGAAGCAATGAAAAAAGGAATAAATGATCTTTATGCGCTGGTTGCAGAGGAACGTCTACGCAATGATGCAAATTCAAGAGAACCTACCACCAAAAAAGGAGTATTTGTTGATTCATTCTTTGATGATGATATGCGCGATCAAGGAATTTTGCAGTCTGCAGCAATAGTAAATAAGGAACTAATTTTACCAATAGATGTAACGATTGCTGATATTGATGGAGGAGAAAAAACTTATTTGTTGCCATATGAACTTGAACCGGTACTGGAGCAGCTTTTACAGATTAAAGGAGAAAAGATCAATCCATATCAAGCTTTTGATCCAGTCCCGGCACAAATTACTCTAAATAAAAATATAGATCACTGGACGGAGGTTACCACGAATTGGAAAAGTCCAGTAACCAGAGTGTTTAATGTTAAAGAAACAACAGAGCTGCTGTCAAGTACCTCATACGAAACTGAATTTATGCGAGAAGCAACTCAAAATTTTGAGATTGAAGGTTTTGCAACTGGTGAAAAGCTTAAGGAAGTAAAATTTGATGGCATAAGCATTCAACCTCAAGCATAGAAAATATTTGAAAGAAAAACATGATCGCAACATTTATTGCTGATAACAGAGGAAAAATAAAAGGAAGATTTACTGTACCAAGAAACATTCCTGCTGGGACTAAGTTAGTGCAGTTCTTCGGTGATAAAGGAAGTTATGGAGAAGCAACGTATACTGGTAAAAAAACAATTACCATAGAGGAAAGAAGAAGAGTGATCGCAGCAAGACGATTTGATCCTTTAGCCCAAACATTTACGCTAAATGAGAGCAGACACATAGGAGGCGTGGAGCTATGGTTCGTAAATAGCAGCAAAAAACGTGTTGTTGTGCAGATTAGAGAAACAGCAGTGGGAATGCCCTCGCAGACTGTCATTGCTGAAAGTTATATTGAGCCGAAAGATATAAAAGTAGATGGCACAGCAACACGTATAGAATGGCCACCAGTGTTTTGCCATGCAGGAGAGGAGTATGCAATAGTACTGCTTACTGATGATCAGGGTACTGCAGTCAAAATAGCAGAACTTGGCAAATATGATGCAGTAAATAGCCGTTGGGTAACAAGTCAGCCATATCAAGTAGGAGTATTACTTTCATCTAGCAATGCAAGTACCTGGACTCCACATCAAAATTTAGATTTAACGTTTCGACTACTAGCTGCAAAATTTAGCGAAAATTCTCATGTTATTGATCTTGGCAAAGTTACAGCAACCAATACTTCAGATTTAATTGTTTTGACAAACGTCGAAAAAGTAGCATTTGATACCAATGTAGAATTTATCTTAACAGATGAAGAGGGAAGAGAAAACTTTTTGTCTGATAATTTGCCGCTTGCACTGCGTGAAAGAATAAATGGGGAATTAACGGTAAAAGCAAGCCTAAAAGGAGGGCGAGAGAAAAGTCCAGTGCTATATCCTGGGTTACAGCTAGTTATGGGTAATCTTTCTAAGAGTGCAGATTATGTAACTAGAAGCATTACAGCAGGAGCTAACACTAAGATTACCATAACATATGATGCGCTGATACCTGGCACTGCAGATGTTAAAGCGTATGTGCAAAAAAACGTGGATTGGCAATTAGTAAATTTAACATCAGGAAAACCAATAGGGGAAAACTGGGTAGAGAGAACTCATGTGCTAACAAACTTTAATGGTAATGAGACAAGGGTAAAATTAGCTTTGAGTGGAACGGTTGTTTATCGCCCTAAAGTCAAAAATCTACGAATCATTATCACTTAGCAGAATGTCAGATGATAAAACAAGCAGAGGGTATCCACTACCACATCCAGAAAATATTGCTGTGCAGGATGTTGTTCGTATCCGTACCACAATTAAGAAAATAGATGAAGATATTACCGAAAGAGAAGATGAGCATAATCAACTTAAGAGTAATTTTGAGCGGTTTAATTTTGAGACTTTTTTAAATTTTTGGAAATGAAAGAAGCAATATACCAAAGGATAAAGGATTTAGCAGCAAATAGCACACCTGATCAACTGGCATATCTTGCAAAATCGCTGGAATTGATAGCAGATAAAAAAGCTATTTCTGATATTGCGCAAATGACTAAAGTAAAAGAAATAATTGATGCACTACAAAAGAGGCTTAAGGATTTAGCAGAAAACAGTACACCAGATCAATTAGCATATCTTGCTAAAGCATTGGAATCAATAATCGACAAAAGTGCAGTTTCTGAAATTGTACAGATGACAGATGGTAAGCTAAAAGAACTTCTTGATAGTGCAAAAAAACACTTAACTGATCTGGATAATAAAAAAGCTAGTTCTTTAGCAGTGATCTCTGAATCAGAGAAGCAGTTATTAAAGAGAATTGATGAAAAAGGAACAACAAATTTATCGCTACTTGATACGAGAAAGAATGCCAATATTGCAGCAATAAATAGCATTAGTAACAGTCATAAAGATGGTCTTAAAGGTTTAGTGAATAACTTCCGTACTGTTAATGATGTGCCAAGTGGCTCATCAATTATTAGGGAAATAGAAACTCGAATTGAAAACATCCTGAATGAGGTAAAAACTCGGGATGAACAGTTAAAAGCGTCTCTTATAAATGAAATAAGAAAGCGCAACATGGTTGAACCAGGGTCATTACCTTTCTTATTTGGTGTACTTGGCAGAAAAAATAATTATTTTGGCCACGGAACTTTTACGACAGAGCTTGGAAAGTGGAGTAGTGATATAACAAAAACTGACTATATGTTACAACTACTAGCAGGTAGCCATACGTACAATACAGATTACGTTAGTTTTTATCGGCCAAGACAACTAAGTTTTATAGAGGGAAGTAAAGGAACATTTATTTACGGAGAGTTATGCACAAAAAGTTTTTCGGGTAGTTATGATGAGATATACTATTACCCGTATGCTGCACTTGGAGTAGTATTTGTAAAAAATACAACCAATGTGAACATAAATAAGACAATGGAATTTGTTGGATCATCGTATTCGAGTACGGAGTATGGGGGAGCAGGATTATTTGTGGGAACTCCTGATAACACTAATTCTAATAAATCAAGTATTTCAAAAATAGTATGGAAAAATGTTTACCAATACACGAGTTCTGATAGCAAGTTAGCCGGATCTGGTAATGTGGAGATTCCAGCAGGAAAAACAGTTGCAATATTACTTTACACATCATCTTATCTGTATTCCAGAACACAAGTTAGTCAAGGTATGCTTGCATCAAATTATGTACACAACTATGGTCAATTTATTCAGTGGGGGATTTATAACATACGTAGCAATTTTCTCACCACAGGGCTTGAGGTAGATGTGGAAAGGACGCTCAGGGCTTGGCAATGTCCAGGGTTAGAACGAACTGATCAAATATGGCAATGAGGAGGAATTTGTGACTATTTATATACGTTTTGAAAACCACAAGCAGATTGAAACAACAACACTTGAAAACAAGCCAACTGGAAATGATTGGTATGAAGCACCAAAGAATTTTGACTGGCAAAAAAGTTATTGTTTAACAGAAGGAGAGAAAATTGTTGAAAGGAATAAGGAAGATATTGAGCTGGAATTATTGGAAAATGCGAAACTTTCTGCACTTGATAGTGTGCGTTTTTATTTTAATAACTATACTAACGAATACGCTGGAAATTCTCACCAAAAAGCTAAATCGTATCAAATACAAGAAAAAGCCGCAAAAAGCATTCTAGCAGCACCAGAGTCTATAAGTAAAAAGGATACAGAAATTATAGAACCATTAGCAAAAGTCCGTGGTATTACAGTTATTGAAATGGCAAGAATAATTGAAGAAAAAGCAAAAAAAGCAGTAAAAGAAATAATTAAATGTGAAGAGTTGGAAGACATTACCAAGAAGAAAATTGCAGAAGCCAAAAGTAAAAATGAGCTAGAGAACTTACTAAACGATTTTAAACAAAAGATACAAAGAAATGGCTGAAGAATTTTTACACGGAGTAAATGTTATTGAGGTAACCTCAGGAGCAAAGACAGTACGTACAGCTAAATCATCAGTGATAGGTGTAATTGGTACTGCACCTGAAGCTGATGAGCAAAAGTTTCCGCTAAATAAACCAGTGTTAATTGCAGGAAGCTTAAAAGAAGCAGCAAGACTTGGAAAGAGTGGCAGTTTACCTTCTGCAACAAACGGAATATTTTCCCAGATTGGTGCAACAGTAGTAGTTATTCGAGTTAAAGAAAGTGAAAACAGCGATTCAAAGCTCAAAGAAAGTGAAACTATCCAAAATATAATTGGCGGTGTTGATAAAGAGACTGGAGAGTATCAAGGGATAGAGGCATTCCTCAGTAGTGAAAGCATAGTTCATATTGCTCCAAGAATATTAATTGCACCTCAGTTTACTCATCAGTTACCTGAAATAGATGGAGTAAATCCAGTAGTGAGTGCTTTAATTTCCATAGCAGAAAAATTAAGAGCAATTATTGTTGCAGATGGACCAAATACTAATGATGAAGAAGCAATAAAATGGAGAAAAAGTGTAGGCAGCTCAAGAGTTTACGTAGTTGACCCTTGGGTTAAGGTATTTATTGAAGGAAAAGAAGGAACCTTGCCAGCAAGCCCATTTGTAGCTGGTTTAATAGCTAAAATAGACAGCGAACAAGGCTTCTGGCATTCACCTTCAAATAAAGAGATAAATGGTATTGTTGGCACAAGCAGGTCTATTGATTTTAGCTTAGGTTATGCAAATTGCAGAGCAAACCACTTAAATGAAAATGAAGTAACAACGATAATTCATCAAAACGGCTATAGGCTTTGGGGAAATAGAACATGTTCAAATGACTCAAAATGGGCTTTTCTGTCAGTGAGAAGGACTGCAGATTTATTCAATGATAGTCTACTTCGAGCTCATCTCTGGGCAGTTGATCGCAATATCACAAAAACTTATATAGATGATGTGATTGAGGGGGTGAATTCTTACCTTGCAAGTTTAAAAGCGCAAGGAGCAATTATCAGTGGAAAATGTTATGCAACTCCCGAACTCAATACACCGGCAAATATTGCAAGCGGAAAAGTGTCTTTTGATTTTGAGTTTACACCGCCATATCCAGCTGAGCAAATATAGCCTTTCTTATAATAGTCCGAATGCGATAAGATATGTGTTTATGGCTATAGCAGGCCAGTAGCATATTACGGTCTGTTCGGATTATTGTAAAAAGAGCTATAATATTCAGATCCCATCTTGTAAATAATAGTGTAATAAGTTAGGAGAAAGCGAAGTGTTACCCAAAATACTGAGAAATTTTAACGTATTTGTAGATGGTCGTGGTTATGCAGGAAAAATAGATGAAATAACCTTGCCGAAGCTTACCATAAAAACCGAAGAGTACAGAGCTGGTGGTATGGATATTCCAATAAATATTGATATGGGCATGGAAAAGCTTGAAGCAGATTTCACTTTTTCTGAATACGATACAGAACTCTTTAGGCTATTTGGTCTAATAAATGGGAATTCAGTTTCTTTGACACTCAGAGGTGGAATGCAAGGGAGTGGTAGTAATGATATTGAAGCAGTAATAATCAATTTAAGAGGCATTTTTAAAGAGTTTGATTTTGGTAACTGGAAACCTGCTGAAAAAGCAACGCTGAAGTGTACTGTAGCTGCTCATTACTATAAACTTACTATAGGTGGTAATGAGTTAATAGAAATCGATGCTGAAAATATGATTAGAAAGATAAATGGTGTTGATCAGATGGCACTACTTCAAACGGTGCTTGGAATATGAAGATTTTTAGAATTCTATTTTTTAGATGTTGATCAAATAGTTACAACATTTTACAAGATTTTATTTTTTATAGGAGAATTTTATGCAAACTATAACACTAAACAACCCAATAACAGTTGATGGTATTTCTGTCTCAGAACTTACCGTTAGACATCCAAAAGTTAGAGATTATCTAGCTATTGAGAGACTTAATGGTAGTGATCTAAGTAAGGAAGTAACTTTGACTGCCAATTTGACATCAGTTGCAAAAGAAGCGATTGAAGAGTTAGATATTGCTGATTATGTGAAAGTGCAAGAGGTATTAAAGGATTTTTTTTCACCAGTTATTCAAAGGACTTGAGGTCAGAAGTATTAATGTTCAGCTCTGTTGTAGGGGGCGGGGTTGAGCAAATACTTGAAATGGAAATTAATGAATTTATCCTATGGAATGAAGCAGCGAGGAAGGTACAATGTCAACGTTATCTATAAAAATTGGAGCAGTCCTAGATGGCAGTTTCAGTACTGTAATAAAAGGAAGTAGCAGTCAACTTACTCATCTTGGTGAGAATATAAGAAAGCTTGACTTATCTTTAAAATCAGTATCAAAGTTTAAGCAGTTAGGTCATGATGTTTTGACTAGCAAGAGGTCATGGAAAGGCTTTGAAGATCAAGTAAAATCTTTAGCTAAACAAATGAAGGCAATAGAGAAACCGAGCAAAACTTTAAAAGCAGAATTTGACAAGGCCAAAACCTCTGCAATAAAAGCAAAAGAAGCATATTTGAAAAAGAGAGATGCTTTGCATTCATTTAATGAAGAAGTAAGAAAAAGTGGAAGAAATATTAAGTCATTAGTAAGCGACCAATATAAACTTGGCTCGTCCATTGAAGCGCTGAAAGGCAAGTATGGTAAGCTTGGATCTGCAATACGTAGTCACCAAAGTTTTTTAGCAAGCAAAGCACATTTTAAGTCAAAAATTATAGAGACTATTGGGCTTGGACTAACGCTTGCAGCGCCAGTTAAAGTTGCTATTGATTTTGAAAGTGCTATGGCTGATGTTACAAAAGTAGTTGATTTTAAAAAGGGAACGAATGAAGCAACTAAATTTGCCAAAGGGTTAAAGGAAATGTCAAGAACAATACCATTATCAGCCGCAGAATTAGCACAAATAGCTGCAAGCGGTGGACAGCTTGGTATCAAGAAAGAAGACCTTTTTAATTTTACAGAAACAGTGGCAAAAATGTCTACAGCATTTGATATGTCTGCAGAACAAGCAGGAGATTCTATAGCTAAACTTTCTAACGTTTATGGAATTAATGTTAGTGAAATGGAACACGTTGGTAATGTGATCAACCACTTGTCAGATAACACTGCTGCTAAAGCAAAAGATATGGTTGAAGCTCTAGCAATAGTTGGTGGTACTGCAAAGCAGTTTGGATTAAAGTTTGAACAAACAAGTAGCTTAGTAAATGCTTTCATTAGTTTGGGCAAACAACCAGCAAAAGCTGCAACTGCTATAAATGCACTACTTTCAAAACTTCAAACTGCTGAAGGTCAAGGAAAAGAATTTAAGGAAGCACTAGAAGAAATGGGCATAGCCGCAGAAGAAATGGTACAAAGGATAAGTGAAAATGGGGAAAAAGCACTACTTTACTTTTTTCAAACTCTAAAGAAAATGGATAATCAGGAACGTTCTACAATCCTTATGAAACTTTTTGGTCAGGAATATCAAGATGATATTGCATTATTAGCTGGAAGTTTTAATAAGTATGAGGATGCAATAAAGTTATTGGCTAATACAGAAAAGTATGGAAGCTCTCTGCAAAAAGAATTCAAAAATCGTGCAGACACTACAGCCAATAAATTAAGACTCCTTCGAAATGCAATAGCTGAAGTTGGTATGAACCTGGGCTCGGTGATGCTGCCTACTTTAAAATTTATAGCTGAATTTTTACAAGAAAAAACTAGGAGCATAGCCTTATTTGCAGAAAAATATCCAACCTTAACTACAGCAATCATGGGAACTATAGCAGCTTTAATAAGTTTGAAAATCTTAGTAGTGGGCTTAGGTTATGGGTTTACTTTTTTAGCAAGTACAGTTCTCGGTTTAAGAGCAAAAATAATTGCAACATTTTCATTTTTATCAGCTACAGTTTTTCCTGCAGTAATAACAGGACTAAGAGCAGTAACACTCGCTGTAATGAGTAACCCGATTGGATTTTTAATAGCAAGTCTTGTTACTGGTGCAGCTCTTGTTGTGACTAACTGGCAAAAGGTGAAAGACTTTTTTTCTAGCTTTTTGGAATACATAAAATCACTCATTAAACCTATAGGAGAAGCCTTTTCATGGATGAAAAATACAGTTAGTAGCATATTTGGAAAAGTGTCAAAAAATAGTCCAGTAAAGGAATTTGAAAAGAGAAAAACTGTTATTTCGTTAGTTGATGGAGAAGCTAGCAATGTACTTTCTAAAAATAGTGTTTTTAATAATGGGAATCCTTTATCAAATAATAATGTGATGAAAGAAATTTCTAAAAATAGCTGGAATAATGTTAAAATTAAACATGCTATCGCAGAAAAGAAATCTGTAGTAGATGAGAAAAATCTAAAAGAGTACGTAAAAAGCAAATATGAAAATAAAACTTTTAACCAAACTCAACATAATTATTTCAACATAAGTGTACAAGCAGCACCAAATCAAGATGTTCGTGGTCTTGCAGATGAAGTAATAAAAAGGATAAGAGAAAAGTCACGTGATGTTTTATTTGATACAGTAGAGACATTTTACTGATGTTATCTCTTGGTCCATATAAATTTACTCCGATAAGTTTGAAGTATAGTAAAGAAAATCGTTGGAGTGTAATTGAATGCATCAATAAAATGCCGTCACTACAAAATATTGGTCAAGGAGTGGAAAATATAGACTTAGAGGGAATAACTTATCTTCATAACCCTGGAAATTTAAGTCAATTAAATAGTGCAAAAGAAGCAGAAGAACCTCACACTTTGGTTGATAACATGGGAAATGTTTTGGGACAGTTTGTGATTACAAGATTAGAAGAAAAGCAAACATCATTTCTCCCTTGTGGATTTCCAAGAAAAGTTGAATTTAGTTTGAGTTTGAAAAGCTATAGATGACTATATATTACTTAACTAAAGAAGGAGAAATGCTAGATCTGATTTGCTGGAAACATTACGGATTTACTGATGGAGTAGTGGAATTAGTACTAGCAGAGAACTTAGGTTTGGCAGAATACGGAAGCTTTTTACCTGCTGGATTAAAGATAAAGCTTTCTACTATTAAGAAAACAGTACAAAAGTCAAAATTAAAGGTCTGGGAATAAATGCAGCCAGATTTTATAATAGATAAATGTGAATCAATTAAAGATAGAGTTATATCATTGCGCCTCACAGATGAATCTGGGACAATAGACGATGTAGTTGAAGTGTATGTTGATTACAGAGATGAAAACTTAAATATCCCGAATAAATTGAATATTTCTTTAGGGTATAGGGAAATCGGAGTGACGCCCATGGGTGTATATACAATTAATGAAATTACGGTACAGAGTCCGCCTAAAACCTTACTAATAAAGGCTCATGCAACAAATTTAAGACTATCATTAAAGGAAAAAGTATCTAAAGAATGGCATCAAATTACTCTAGGTAACTTGGTTAATGAAATAGCAGAAAAACACGGATATGGGTGCAGAGTTGCAGAAGAATTTGAAAATGTGTTGATTCCACATATTAACCAAACAGAAGAAAGTGATATAAGTTTACTAACAAAAATAGCAATAGAACGCGAAGCAATGGCAAAACTAGCTGGCGGATATATACTCTTTATTCCAAAAGGCAAAGCAAAGTCGGCAACTGGAAAAGCTTTAGGAACAACAGCTATTAGACCTCAAGACACAATAAATTGGAAAGTGCATTTTAGCGTGAGTAGGTACAACTCAGTGGTTGCAAAATGGCATAGCTATGAAAAGGGTGAAACTATATCAGAAACAGTTGGCTCTGGTAGTCCAAGTTATACCATACAAACGCTTTACTCTAATGTAGAATCAGCACTAAGTGCAGCAAATGCTAAGTTAAAACAACTAAAGCGAAATAATGCAGTATTGGATATCACTATGCCTGGTAATCCAGAACTATTTGCAGAGGCGAAACTTAGCTTGTTAGGGTTTTATCAAGATATAGACGGTGAATGGGTAATTGATAGAGCAGAACATGTGTTAGATAGTTCAGGTTATCGCACTATGTTATCAGCATCAACGTTAAGAAAAAATCAGTAAAACAAATGTTTAATGTTGAAAAAAGTATTGAATATGAATAGAGACTCAAGAAATAAGCTACATTTTTGGTGGTGTATAACAATGATAATATGTGTTGTTATTACCTATTGCTACATGAAAGCAAAAGCTACAGATAATTATAAAACAATATTACGAACTGCCTCTCAAAATTGTAACTTAGAAGTTGTAAAATTCTCAGTAGAAAATCTATTAGACATTAATGTGCAGATCCCTAAATTAACAGCACTACATTATGCTGCAGAAGAAGGATGTGCAGAGGTTGTAAAATTCTTAGTAGAAAAAGGAGTTGATATAAATGCTACGAAATATGAAAGATGGACACCTTTACATGCAGCTACATATGAAGGCAATTTAAAGATAATTAGATTTTTATTAGATAAAGGTGCAGATCCTAACATTAGAGACACAGATGGGAAAAACCCTAGAGATGTAGCTGTGCTAAGATCACGGCACAATAAAGATAAACCATACGATGAAATTATACACTTGCTCTATAATGCTGAAAAAGAACACGAATCTGAGCAGTAATATTTCGTAACCGGAAACAAGAAGTAGTTGAAAGATTACACAGTTAGGAGAAACATGCAAAATCAAAAAATCCCAATTACAGTAATTATCACGTTATTAATACAAACAGTAGCATTTATATGGTGGTTATCCAAGTTAGACTCAAGGGTACAATTTCACGATAAACTTATTGAATATGGTTTAATGGAAAAAGTATTAGTACTTGAGGAAAGGGTAAAAAATCTTTCTGAGGAATTGGATGAGCTTAAAGCTGATTTTAAGTAATTATTCTTCTACTTTTGGTGTATAAGGATCAGATTGAGATTTACGATCCTTCCAGTTTTCGATGTATTGCTCAACTAGTGGAGGATCTCCTGTTATAATCAATAGGTTTTCAGCATTTCTTTGCTGAGCGGCATCTGAAAAGTTAAATGATCCGGTTATGATTTTTTGCTCATCAATAATCATAATTTTGCTGTGTGAAATTGCAGGTTTATAGTCTATGTATATCGGTATTTTTTGCCTAAATAATTCATTGATGACACTGTATTTTGAGCTGACCTGTGATTCATCTAGGATAACCCTAATATCAATACCACGTTTTTTTGCTCTAATTAAAGATTGTGCAATAGGCTTTGAAGTAAATTGATATGCCTGAATTAATATGGATTTTTGAGCTTGATCTATAGCATTGGTTATTTGTTCGGCACAATTTTCCCTAGGTGTAAAACAGACTGTAGTTTTTGGACAGGTAACACAACCTGATAAAAGTGAGCAAGTTAACAGAATTAATAAATATCTAATCATGAAAAAATACATCCTTTCAGTTGACGGAGGAGGCATAAGGGGCATAATACCAGCCATTATTCTAGCAGAAATAGAAAAGAGAGCAAGAAAACCGATAGCTGAAATCTTTGATCTTATGGCAGGGACCTCAACCGGTGGAATTGTTGTAGCTGGATTATGTAAAAAAGATAAACCTCAATATTCAGCCAATGATTTAGTTGAGTTTTACCAAGAATACGGGTCATATATTTTTAAATCTTCATTTTTGAGAAGATCAATATTTTCTTGGTTTAATTGTGCACAATATTCACATAAAAATATTGAATTTGTACTGGATAAATATTTTGGTGATGATACTCTACAAAACACTTTAAGTAATGTACTGCTTACCAGTTATGATATTCATAACAACCATCCTTTCTTTTTTAAGAGCTGGAAAGAAGATAGAAATTTTATCAAATTGAAAGATGCATTACGAGCTACAACTTCTGCACCTACTTACTTTGCACCTAAATATCTTAAAATCAACCACAAGGAAATGGTATTAGTGGATGGCGGGGTATTTGCCAATAATCCAGCGGCTTGTGCATATGCAAGTGGTAAGAGGTTATTTCCAAATGATGATATTCTACTGTTATCGATAGGTACTGGAAGAACAGATAGAAGCATAGAGTATGCCAATTCAAAGAGATTTGGAAAAATAGGCTGGATAAAACCACTATTACATGTGATGTTTGCCTCAAGTTTAGATTCAGTAAATTACCAACTTGATCAAGTTATAGGTGATAAATATATACGCATACAATCGCAATTAAAAATAGCATCACCTGACATGGATAATATTACATCAAAAAATATCAAATCTCTTCAGCAAGAGGCAAGTAAAATGATAGAGGACAATCAAAAAGTGATAGAGAAATTCTGCATAGAAGTGTTAAATATATAACTATCTTTACTTATATCTTAATATAATATTTCTCAGTACCGTCTTTAACACAATTCAATTTTCACACTCATCAGCAGTTAGGCCACTTGCTCGCAAAATAACATCAGTAGAAACACCTGCCTTTGCTAGATTTTTCGCAACTTTGATTTTTTCTATTTTTTTAACCTTTTCTTTACTATCCTTCATACTCCTAGATAAAAATTTTACTAATCCATTCACTAATTCCTGCTCTTCAGTTTTTCTTAGTAAAGTGAGTAGTTCACTATCTTCATTTGTTTTAGGTAGCAGAACTTTAATATTCACTGATAATTGTTCTGCTATTTGATATAATTTGTCAAATGATATGGCAGTGTATCCTATTTCATACTCGTGTATTTCCTTGAGCGTTAAATCAACTTTATTCGCCAAATCTTTTTGAGTATATCTCCTTATCAACCTCCATTCTCTTATTCTTTGTCCTATTCTGTAATATATAGAGTCAGTGCAGACTTCTTTTCTTGTATCATTATATTCGTAAGTAGATAAGCCGGTTGCTTGGGAAATTATGTCAACTGAAACCCCTTCTTTCACTAGATTTTTTGCTATTTCCAACCTTGCCTCTTCTTGATTAATTTTTTCGCTAATATGAACAAACCTGACTAATGAAGGTACTATTTTGCCTAACTTTTGATTCTCGTATATTTTCGTTAGATAGAGTATTTCCTCGTCTTCATAGCTGTCTTCCCTTACTATTACTGGTTCAGGTAATAAATCTACAACGTCAACTGATAATACTCTTGCTATTATATATAGTACTTCAATTGGAATAGGAATATACCCATCTTCATAGCTGTTTACTTCTTGGTATGTTAAACCTATTTGACTTGCTAATCCTATTTGAGTATGCCCTCGCATTAACCTACAATTTTCTATTCTTTGCCCTATTCCGTAACTAACATTGCTTGCAGAAACAAACATTTATCCTCCATTTAAGAAAAAAACTTTATTGCTATAATTTTTTTACGAGCTATCCATCTAAAACCATATCAATAGATAAACCTACCGCTTGCAAAATAGTATCAATAGAAATTCCCCCTTTTACTAGATCCTTTGCAACTTTAATCCTTTCTATCTCTCTCACTTTCTCCTCACAAATACGTATTCCCTCAAACAGAGATTTTATTAGTGCATTACGTAGTTCTTGGCTCTCAATTTCTTTGTATTCTTTAATTAAATCAGGTAGCTCATTTTCCACTCTACTACCTTCATCTTCCTCTGTTAGTAGATCTGTAATACTAATCGATAATGCTTCTGCTATCTCATATAATTTTCCCAGTGGAGTAGCTACGCGTCCTTGTTCATAGTTGCTTATTTCGTCACGTGTTGTATTCATTTTCTCTGCTAAATCCTTTTGAGTATACTCTCTCACTAGCCTCCATTCTTTTATCTTTTTTCCTATTTGGCAGTATATAGAACCAACTTTTTCTTCAATACATTCATCAGCAGGCAGACCAATTGTTTTTGCAACAATATCAACAGAAACTCCTGCTTTAACCAAACCCTTTGCAATTTTTATTTTTTCTGATTTTTTACTACTTTTTTCACTAACTTTGACAAATTTAGTTAATAAACAAAACATCCTACGTAACTCCTGATCATTAATCTTTTTATATTCTCTTACTAGATTTAATATTTCTCCTTCCTCATTTTTAAAGCCGATTTTCTCCTTTGATGCAGTAATGAGATCGGTAATACTTACTGACAATGCACCTGCTATAGCGTACAACCTTTCGATTGAAATTCTACGATTCCCTTTCTCATATTGCAGTATTACCCAGTATTTTACACCAATTTTCTCAGCTAAATCTTTCTGAGTATACCCCCTCTCTAACCTCCAACTTTTCACTTTTTCCCCTACTTCATAGTCTAGAATTTTTTCCACGCAAAGAACCATACATATAATATTTTCTACTATAGCTCAAAGGCTCCAGATATAACGGTAAGAAAAAACCTCTGGAACCTTAAAGCTGGCTGTAGACGCATTAAAGTTCTCTAAAGGTTTCTTTACTACCTTCACGTATCCTATTCACCCACGAAGACGGAGACAATACTTCATCATTGCTAACTTCTTTTATAGCATACTTTTTACTCCATATGCCACATCTAGTGAAACTACCTCTCTCTACTGCTTCTTTAAGTTTTACTCCTCCAAAGAGACAGTTTTTTCCTATTTCTTCTCCTATTTTTTGTAATTCAGCCCACATTTCCTTGTTTTCTACTCTCAATTGTACTTGATCATATTTTTTTACATCGTGGTACAATATAATATTTAGCTTACCAATGCTTGTAGGAAATTCTAATATAATAGAGATTTCATCTGACATATCGATATAGTTTCTTATACCTCCCTTCTCACTTTTAACCTCAACTGCATCATTGCCAATTTTTAAAATATTACTTCCTAATTCTCTCAGTATTTTGGCTACCTCTACCTTACTATCATCAGAAAATTCTATATACGATGTTGTATTGTCTATCTCGATATCTATTAATTCTCCTTCTTGAACAGCACTTTCGCCAGCTTCCTCTAGCTCTTCTAGTTGCTTATCTATCTGTGGCTGAACTTCTGGCTGTAGCTTATTATAGATTTCACCTATCAGTTTATTCTGCAGTAGAGTATCATGAAACTCTGCACCACTTAGCATTAATTTACGCATTATCTTTTTTCGATCAGTCTTATCAAATTTATGAAAATGTGTACCCAATACTACATACTCTGCAATGCTCCATTCCCCATCGTTATATGCATTTATTCTTGCTCCAGAGGCTAGTACTTGGTCTATAGTTTTGTGCAATTCATTTACGTTTTTTGCCTCTACCACTTCACTTTTAAACCAGCTCAACTTTTCGCTTTCGCTTATACTTGGCTTTATTTTTTGCAAAGCTGAAGCAAATGGATTTTTATCTTCTTGATCATTTAAAGGTTTTGTACCATATATGTAGTCGAGCCCTTTTCCGTAGTTGATTTGAACGTCTCTATCAGGGGAGGGCACTTCTCCAAGCTTTTTAGCCTTATTAATTTTGCTCACAAAGGTAGGCTGCTGGCTAGTACGACCAATACCTCTAATAGAATTTGATATTTCACCCTTCGATAATCTATCAAGATCAATGTTTAACTCGTAAGTACCTCCTTCTTGATCATCAAAAGGTACAATTATTTTCTTACCCATATTATCCTCACTATTAAAAATACTTTTTAAGTATATAAACCTTAGTTTATATATTCTATTACTCATTATAAATTATAGTGAGTAGATTTGCAAATACTTTCTACTATAACAATCCGTTTTCTCTAAAGCTAAAATAACCACCACTTGTGATGATAATGTGATCAAATAATCTAACGCTTACAGTACTACACGCTGCTGCTAAGCCCTTTGTTACTGCTTGATCTTCTTCTGACGGCTCTAAGCTTCCTCCAGGATGGTTATGTGACATTATTATTAATGTTGCATTTTTTATTAATGCTTTTTTTATAATCTCCTTTATGTATACCGGTGCTTTTTCCATTTCACCAATATAGGATTCTTCTCCAATTAGTTGGCGCCTCTTATTCAAGTATAGTATTTTTACACATTCCCTTTCTGAGTGGCCTATACTTACGTTTAAGTACTCTACTAGCTCTTGTAAGTCCATTATTGGCTCACTCTTGAGCTTTTCTCTCAGTACCCTTTCTAGTGTTTCCTTAACGCACATAATCATTGCTACTGCAGAATCAGTCACTCCTTCTATCACTTTCAGGTCATCCATTTCTCTACCTAAAATCCTTCCTACTCCCGTATAAGTGTTCACCAGATTTTTAGCAATTTCTTGAGCTTGTGACCTTTCATGTACTGCACTTAGAAATGTTTCCATTATTTCACGATCAAGTAGTGCTTTGCCTTTGCTTTCTAATATTCTGAATTCTATTTCTTCTTTACTTTTATTCATATAATTTACCCTTCACTAACAACAAACTTTTTTTAGATATTTACTGCTGTCTTTTTATCAGCATTGGCATAAAGCCATAGCTTTCGAGTGAAGTCAAATCAATTTTTCAATCTTTTTTGCTTATTTTTTCATTAAGAAGTGAATATATTAATATATGATGATTTTTTTATTTTAAACTTGTTGAATTTCGTCTAAAGAGATTCCTACAGTTTGCAAAATAATGTTGATTGGAATTACTCCTTTCACTAAATCTTTTGCAATTTTCATCTTTTCTGCTCTTTTCACTTTCTCTTCGCAAATTTGTATGCTTTCAAACAGAGATTTTATTAGCGCATAGCGTAATTCTTGACTCCCAATTTTTTTGTATTCTTTTATTAAATCAGGTAGCTCATCTTCTACTATCTCATCAACTATGTTTTTTAAAAAATTTTTTATTGTGTAATTTTGCAACTTGATCCAATCATGTAGGTAATAAAAATCCATTCGTCATAGGAATAGAATTTTATGTCAAACAGCTATTGCCTGCTTAAGCCAATGAATATGTGAATAAGTACTTTAAGTTTGTGTGGACGTACTTATTCACAATATTCATTGTCAGTTGCTACTGTGTGAAGTAATTGCTGCTTTAAGTCTTGCATTAGCAATTACTATAATTTTACGCATAAGAGCTGTTATAGCCACCATCTTCTTCTTACCACTTTCAACAAGCTTAGAATAAAAGGCACCAAGTACAGATTTTGACTTTGTAACAGCTATGGCTGATATGAAGAGCTTTGAACGAACATTACTTCTACCGCCCATAATCCTTCGGTAACCAACAGCTTTACCACTTTCCTTAGGATGAGGTGCTACTCCGGCAAGACTTGCTACTTCTTTTCTACTTAAGTAGCCAAGCTCTGGCATTAAACACAAAAAATCTTGTGATAACTTTTTGCCTATTCCAGGAACTGTTTTAAGGATTTTTTGACGTTGTTGTAGCTCATGGCTTTCATCAATAATTTTTTGTATAGTGTCATTGAGTTCGTTTATTTGATTATTGAAAAATTCAATGGTCTTCTGGCAACTTTCCTTTATATGGTCATTTTCAGGAGCTTCCAGTCTACACTTTTCCTGAGTTCTCATTTGCGTAATGTCATCACGACGTTGACACAGTGCAGCTAGAGTTGATTGTTCTTTTGAAGTAGGTACAAATAGAGAGAGAGTTTTATGGCGTTCACATCCGTATTGAGCAAGAGCCATCGCATCTGATTTATCAGACTTTGCTAAAGTTCCGTGAGACAAGATAAAACTTTTTACTTTTCGAGTATTTGCTTGATGTACTGCAATATTCTTGCCAACAAGAAAATGTGATAAACCAAGCTCATATTTGCCCGTATTTTCTAAAGTTACCAAAGAATTAGGTAAGATATCTGAAAACTTTTTAAACAACAGTTGCCAACCATCAGCATTATTGTCGAACTTGATAATGTTATTTTGGTTGTAAACTGCAGCAACATTTTTAAATTTTCCGATGTCAATGCCAATAAAATTTTGATAAGATGTAACCATAATAAACCTCGATAGTTTTAGTTAATTTAAGATTGTAAACGGGCGTATATATATTTCCCAAACAACTATTCAAACGTATCGAGAGATAGGGCTAGTGTACCTTGATACAAACGGTTGTAATACCAATTGGTTTTCGGTCGCACACGCCCGTGATAACTCTATTCCTATAGTGAGTAGAGTTATCTTCCCTCTTACTTCATTTATATCATGTTTTTAACTTACAATCTTCCTCTATGAGCAGATCTGTAATGCTAATTGATAATGTTTCTGCTATTGCATATAATTTTTCCAGTGGAATGGCCACACGTCCTTGCTCATAGTTGCTTATTTCGTCACGTGTTGTATCCATTTTCTCAGCCAAATCCTTTTGAGTATACTCTCTTCCATTCTTTTATCTTCTTTCCTATTTGGCAGTAAATAGAACCTCCTTTTTCTTCAACACATTCATCAGCAGAGAGACCAATTGTTTTTGCAACAATATCAACAGAAACTCCTCCTTTAACCAGACCCTTTGCAATTTTTATTTTCTCTGCTTTTTTACTACTTTTCTCACTAATTTGAACAAACTTGGTTAGTAAACAAAATATCTTACGTAACTCTTGATCATTAATCTTTTTATATTCTCTTACTAGATTTAGTATTTCTTCTCCCTCATCTTCAAGACAGATTTTTTCATTTGATACAGGAATTAGGTCTACAATACCAATCGACAATATCTCTGCTATAGCATACAACTTTTCAATCGAAATTTTACGTGTTCCTTTTTCATATTGTAGTACTACTTGATACGTTACACTGACTTTCTTCGCTAAATCTTTTTGAGTATATCCTCGCTTTAACCTCCAGTTCCTTACTTTTTGTGCTATCTGATACCTTATTGAGATGTTTGCCATAAATATTATACATGTTAATACTACCAAACAAAGATATACAAAAACTTCTATGTTTGCATTTTAGTTGAATATTTCTTCACAATTGTGTATAATTATTAATGCTTTTTATCTTACTTTCTCATGGCTCTTTCTAAGTTTCTCGATCCAAAGCTGGACCTGACCTTTAAGAAAATTTTTGGTACTGAAAAAAATAAGAATATCCTTATCCATTTTTTGAATGATATTTTGGGATTTACTGAAATAAATACTATACAAGATGTCGAATTCCTTAGCACCATTATGGATCCTGAAATTGCCTCTGATAAGCAGAGTATTGTTGATGTCCTGTGCAGAGATTCCACTGGGGCCAGATACGTGATTGAGATGCAACTCGCTCGTGATAAAGGCTTTGAAAAACGCGCTCAACTTTATGCTGCTAAGGCTTACTCGAGGCAAGCTGATAAAGGTGGTAAGTATATTGATTTAAAGAAGGTTTTCTTTATTGCTATTTCTAATTGTAATTTATTTCCTGATAAGCTTGATTATATATCTAGCCATACCATAAGAGATGAAAAAACTAACGAGCATGACTTAAAAGATTTTCAATTTATCTTCATTGAGCTGCCAAAGTTTCCTAAAAGCAGGGAAGAGCAGCTAGAAAATGTAATAGACCGTTGGCTATTTTTCTTTAAATATGCAGAAGAAACAACTGATGAAGATTTGAGAAGAATAGCAGAAAAATCACCAATAATAAAATTAGCATATGATGAGTTAGATAAGTTTCATTGGAATGAGAAGGATCTCCTAGCTTATGAAGAAAGGGTAATGGATTTACAGAAAGAAGCTGCTATCTTGGAACAAAAACTCGATGATGCTACTCACAAAGGTAGACAAGAAAGCATCCAAATCGGCCATGAAAAAGGCAGAGTGGAAGGTCGCAAAGAAAGGGATATTGAAGTAGCCAAAAACTCACTCAAGGCCAGTGTCCCTATAGATGTTATAGCTCAAATTACCGGTCTCTCTCATTCTGAAATTTTACAACTCAGGGAAAAAACATAAATACTACAACTTATTCACTTCAACATTTATGAAAATCTTTCCTCAGTTAAACATATCCTATAATTAAGAGTCTAATGAACTGTCTAAAACAGCTATAAAGATTGCACATAGAATTATATAAATTACTATCATAACGTTACCCAAACTTCTATATCAAAGCTATGTGCTATAAGTTCAATATGGAAAACACATTAACCACTTAGCATTTAATGTCTACTTCATCCATTTTAGTATTAGGACCATCAAACTTGGTCTGGTATCCCTAATTATTTTGGCTACCTTCACTTTAAATTTTCCACTACTTGGCATTTTATAGCTGCACCTCTTATATTATAACCTACCTATTGATATTACCTCCAAGCTTGGTTACTCCTATCTCAGAAAGACAAGTTGATACTTCTGAATGGCTGTGAACTGAAGCATTACTTAAATAACTTTGAGGCTCTAAACTTATCTGCTGTTTTTTTGTACCATCAACTTCTAATCTACCACCTCTGTTGTGTAATATCTGCTCTATTGATTGATTTAGCAGCCCCTTATTAAATTGAGCTATAAACTTTTCAAATTTCTTCGGACTTAATTTACCAGATTCTTCACCAGGACATGCTTTCTCTATATACGATTTTGAAATCCCTGAAATTTCATTAAATTTACCACTCATGACTTTTTTAGTAATCTCTTTCTGCATTCCCATATAATCAATATTTAACCGATGCATTGATATGCCACTTTTTAATGCAGCTTGCTCTACTACTTTCTCAAATTTCTCTGTAATATTCAATGCATAGCCCTGCGCTTCCAGTAATGATACGTTCTGATCTGATGTAAAAATGTATTTTTGACCCGTAACCTTTCTAACAAGCACATCAAGTAACATTATCGTACCATTTACATCTATTGGCGCATCAACTTGTAAAATTGAACTTGTAGTACTTGATGTTTCCTCAGGTAAAACAGCTCTAAACCCACCTACAGAACTTTTCACCCAACTAAACAAATCATTTATCCATGAAGATGGTCTTGTACTACCACTTGCTGCTATCTCAGGTTGATTACTTGAACCTAGCAACTCATTCAGTAAATGACGGCGTTTACGTTGTACAGCTTCTCCTCTTTTCTGATTGAGTTTTTCTAAGCACTGCACAACATCACTACATTCTTCATTTTTACTATGTTCTCTAAGTTTTTCTTTAGCAACATCTAGTGGTGTTTTACCATCCCTTTCAGTATCGATATTAGCCCCTCGACTGATAAGCTCTCTAACTTTAGGGAGATTTTCTTCTCTTACAGCAGTAAATAACTTCCTGTTTAATTGTTCATGTTCTAAAATTCTCACTATACGACCTTGTTGGCCAAGCGATAATGCATTATTGAGAGATCCTTGATTCTCTTCAAGAGCGTTCTTTGTATTAATAGCAATATCTAGCGGCGTCTTACCATTCTTGTTTTTAGTATCAATATTAGCTCCTCGACTGATAAGCTTTTCAACTCTAGAAAAATCATATTCTCTTACAGCAGTAAACAACTCTTTGCCTAATTGTTCTTGTTCTAAAATCTTGACTATATCTGTATAACCTGCTCGAGTAGCTATGACCAAAGGTGTTTCACCGAAAATATCCTGAACTTCAATGTCAGCACCTACACCAAGAAGAAGTTTAACTGTACTTGGCTTATTTCCTTGTAAAGCTACATGTAAAGGTGTCCAACCATTATTAGTTCTATCGTTAATGTTATTAGCATCACTATCTAAAAAAGACTCAACTATTTCAGATTTATCATTATTTTGGGCAGCCAAATGTAAAGGTGTATCACCATATCTATCTTTAGCTCTAATGTTAATATTGCTATCAAGAAAAAATTTAACTACATCAAACTTACCGTAAGCAGAAGCAAAGTGTAAAGGGGTCCAACCATACATGTCTTCAGCCTTAGTGTTAGCACCTCTATTAAGAAAAAACTGGACCATGTCCAGATTACCTTCTTGAGCAGCAAAATGCAAAGGTATTTTACCTTCCTTATCTTTAGCATCTAAGCTAGCACCTCGGCTTACAAGGTCTTTAACTTTCTTAAAATCTCCACCTTGTACTGCAGCTAATAATTGTTCATTTAGGTCTAATTGTGTTCGCTGTAAATACTCTACAACATTATTATATTTCAGATCAATAGCAACATCTAGCGGTGTTTTACTATCATTGCATTCAGCATTAATGTTGGCCCCTTTATCTATAAAATACTTTACCAAATCTAAATGGCCGCTCCAAGAAGCCCAGTGTAGTGGTGTCCTGCTATCTTTGTCAGTATCATTAACACTCACTCCCTTGCTCAGAAAAAACTCTATAATATCCTTATTATTCTCCTCAGTGGCAACATGTATGGGTCTTTTACCAGCAATAGAAGCATCTGCAACATTGATATCAGCTCCTTTTTCTATCAGAAATTTTGCAACCTCTGGTTGGCCGAACCTAGCAGCATAGTGTAGTGGTGTCCAACCATTTTTATCAGCCTCATCAACGCTCACTCCCTTTTCAAGAAGAAACTCTATAACACTTTCACTATTATTTTCAGCAGCAACATGTATAGGTTTTTTACCAGCAGTAGAAGTGTCTGCAGCATTGATATCAGCTCCTTTTTCTATCAAGAACCTTGCAACCTCTAAACGGCCTCTCCATGCTGCATAGTGCAGTGGCGTATAACCTTGCTTGTCAGTATCATTAACACCTACTTCTTTGCTGAGAAGAAACTCTATAATATTTTTATTATTGTTCTCAATAGCAATATGTATAGGTCTGCTGCCATAAAGATTTTCACTTGCAGCATTAACATCAGCACCTTTCTTTACTAAAAACTCTGCAACTTCTAAATGACCTTTATACGCAGCCCAATGTAGTGGTGTCCAACTGTACTTATCTCTAGTATTAACATTAGCATTCCGACTAACAAGACCTTCAGCTTCATTGAGATTACCATCTTGTACTGCGGTCAACAATCCTTCATCTAAATCTGATTGTACTTCTTCTATCATTTCTACTATATTTGTGTAATCTTCTTGTTTGGCCAGATCTAGAGATGTTTTACCATTTTTATCTTTAACTGCAATATTTGCACCTTTTCTGAGAAGGAGTTGAACCGTATTTGGCTTATCTTCTCGTATAGCTAAATGTAAAGGCGTTTTACCGTTATTAGTTATATCATTAATACCACTAAGATCTCTGCTCAAAATAAACTCAATTACTTCAAGTGTGCCATCATGTTGGACAGCTACGTGTAAAGGTGCTTCACCATCTTTGTTTTTAGCCTTTAATCTATCTCCCTCTTGGATAAGATATTCTACTACTTTTACATGACCATTATTACAAGCATTATGTAAAGGAGTATTATTACTGTTATCTTTCGCCTCTAAACTAGCACCTTGGCTAACAAGAGCTTTGACTCTATTAAGATCGTCACCTTTTACTGTAGCTAACAATTCTTCATCTAAATCTAATTGTGTTTTTTTCAAAAATTCTATTATACTTATATAATTCTTTTGAAGAGCCAAATCTAAAGGTGTTTTACCATCTTTATTTTTAGCTTTTAAGCTAGCTCCCTTTTTGATAAGATATTCTACTACTTCCAAATGATCATTCTGAGAAGCATAATGTAAAAGAGTGTTACCATTGCTATCTTTCACCTCTAAGCTAGTACCTTGGCTAATAAAATCCTCAACTTTATTAAGATCACCATTTTTTACTGCAGATAACAGTTTTTTATCCAACTCTAACTGCATCTGCTTTATCACTTTTGCTATATCTGTGTGACCCTTCTGCTCAGCTAAATCTAAAGGTGTTTTACCATCTCTGTCTTTAACCTTTAAGCTGACTCTCTTCCCGATAAAATATTCTACTACTTTATCAAGATTACCATCTTGTGCACTAATTAACAATCCTTGATCCAATTGTGCTCTCTTCAAAAGCTCTTTCACATCTTCTTTAGTGGCTAAGTCTAAAGGTGTTTTATTATTCTCATCTTTAGCATTGACACTAGCACCTCTATCAAGAAGAAGTTCTACTATGTTCAACCTGTCTGCTTCAACAGCAAGATGTAAAGGCTTTTTATTATCTTTGTCTTGAGATTCAGTGTCAGCACCTTCATCAAGAAGAAATCTAATTATATCCAAGTTACCCTCTTGCACAGCAAAATGTAAAGGCGTTCCTTGAATCGTTATTTCATTATTAAATTTAGCACCGTTACTAATAAGAAGTTTTACCACATTCCATTTACCTGACTGAGCAGCATAAAGTATTGGTGTCCAAGCAAGCTTGTCTTGAATTTCAATATTAGCGCCTCTGTCAAGAAGGAATTGAACCATATCTAAATTATTCCCTGACGCAGCAAAGTGTAAAAGTGTTTGACCTTTCTCATCTTGAGCATCAATATTAGCTCCTCTATCAAGGAGTAGTTTTACTATACTCCATTTACCTGACTGAGTAGCAAGAAATATTGGTGTGTACCCAAATTTATCTTGAACTTCAATATTAGCACCTCTATCAAGAAGAAGTTTCACCTTATCAAATTCACCAGCCTCGGAAGCAAGATGCAACAGTGTTCTGTCAAGTTTACCTTGAGCATTTATGTCTCCACTGTTTGAAACCTCTGAATGTATAAAACTCTCTTGTGAATTAACAATAGAACTCACATTATTTAATTTATCAATACTATCTGAATTATGTATTTTATCTATTTCATTACTTAATAATATTTCTTTGTCAATAAACCTTATAGATAATGTTTCCATTTTAGGTTCTTTATAGAAATCTCTAAAATATATAATACACAACTCGCTTGCTTCTATATTAGCATTAAAAGCATTGGTAACTATCAAGTCGTATTTATCATGAAGATAGGTATACTGTCCTGCTTTTTTAGATATTACTAATTTATTCTTTTCTTCTATGTCTTGAGGTGTTACTACAATAATTTTTTCATCAGAAATAAAGAACGAAGACTTTAAACCTAAACTATCATCGATTTCCATCGGTGCATTATCAAAAATAATTTGTAATTTTTTATACCACTTATTTACAAGTGCATCTTTCAGCCTGACTGTTATTACATCTTGCTGTAAGCCAGTAGCTGATATAGATAACTTAATTAATAAATCACTTTTGCCTTTAATAACTGTTGGTATCGGTTTTATACTCAAATCCCTATTTATCTGCTGCACCAAATGATGTAGGTCTAATGTACTTCTTAAACTTTTCTTCCCATCAGCATCATCATTAATCACTACTTCTTGAATATGGAAGTTTTCAACATCAAGTGTTTCATAACCTGAGGTAATTGAGCATACATCGTTTCCGCTTAGAACAATATTTCTTTTCCTACTTGCATTGAGTTCACTACATACATCTCTCTTCATAGAATCCGCAGCATTGCTTCTCCCTCTATTATTTAAATAACTATCTAAATCTAACTTATTTTTTGACTGATTTACAAAGGTGTGCCTTTCAATATCTTCAACTATAGCAGATATTCTACTTGCTATTTGCTGACTATTTTCTTCAGTCAATATTGACTGATAGTCTACTACAGTTTGATTATAACCATTTAATTCTTGTATGCTACGTCTCTTGCGAGTAGATCCACAATTTTCAATTTTCCACTTAAATTGACCACCCTCTTCATTTGAAGGCCAGGTAAACACATACCGCCTGTTATTGTCAACTTGGAAAGTAGAAGCACTATTAGGTGAATATAAGTACCTTCCATACTCAACATTCTTGAGATACACATTATCACCATTAGGCTCAACCTTCCACTTAAATTGATCACTATTGCTATTTGAAGGCCAGGTAAACGCATACCGCCTACCCCTGTCACAATCGTTTAAGTGGTATGTACAATCATCATTAGGCGAATACAAATACCTTCCATACTCAACATTCTTTAAATACACATTATCGCCATTGAGCTCAACCTTCCACTTAAATTGATCACTATTTCCATTTGAAGGCCAAGTGAACACATACCGCCTATCCCTGTCACAATTGTTTAAGTGGTACATGCAATCATTATTAGGTGAGTACAAGTACCTTCCATACTCAACATTTTTAATACATACCTCTGAAGAAAATACTGCATTGCTCACTGATTCTGGTAATTTGTTTTTTAGCTTTTCAAGATCAGATTTCTCTTCTGAATTGACCCTAGGCATTTTCATGGTCTCTCTAATAGAGTAAGCTAATTTAAACATTGCACCATCATCCTCTGGTATTTTGTCAAACACAGCTATGTAACCTGAAATAAACTGACCAATATAATTGTGACTGGCTATAAACTTTAATATTCCTTCTATACCTACACTTGAATATGTGTCATTTACAGCTTCCTTAATTGCTCTATCAAACAACTTTTCATCAAAATTATAAACCTCATCCAAAAGTTCAATAGTTGAAGCACTACGACCATTCAGCATACCGTCCTTTAGCACCCTTTTTGCTTCACTTTTTATCGAACCTCTTAAACTGCTTATACAAGACTCTACCAATCTTTTTGTATCGGATGGAATATTCGCTTGGTTAACAACTTCCTCCTTTAAAAATTTAATCTGCTCTATTTTAAATAAGTTGTTACTTTCAGCTTTAATCCTATCACAAAAAAATGTGATTATATCTAAATTACCATTGTAAGCAGCTAAGTACAGAGGTGTTCTACCATTGTACTTAATCTTGATATCCGCACCTCTATCAAGGAGAAGCTTAACTATATCCAACTGCTTGGCTTCCTCAATAGCCAAATATAGAGGCGTCTTACCCTTTTTACTTTGAATGTCAACCTTAGCACCTTTATCTATAAGAAAGCTAACCATATCAAGATTATCGTAGTGAACAGCATAATGTAAAAGCGCCCAATTATCATCGTTGCAACTAGTTAAGGCATTAATGTCACCTTTCTTTTTTAAAAATGGTTTAAGTATACTTTGGCTTAATTCCACATTACCGTTATAAACAGCATAATTCAAAGCCGTCCAGTTTTGTGAACACTGATTCTTATGTTCAACATTGACATTACTTCTGTTAGCAGTTCTATCAAGAAGAGTTTTAACTTCATCACTTTTACCTTCACCATCTGCTCTGCTTACCAATGGTTTTAATACTCCCAATCCAGAAGTTGTCATCCACTTATTACACCGATCTATTATGTTCCTATCATAACCATTCAGCAAAAGGTTGTTTTCTAACTTTTCAAGCAATGATAAAATCTGACTGCTACTTGGTATTTTACTTTTAAGTTCCTTAATTTGCTCTAAACTACAGGAATTTTCTGTAAACCCGACCCGTTCCTGGAGTGAAGAAAAACCAAGACATTGATGTGTTGGCTCTTTGTTTTCTCTTTCAAAATCATCAACTGACATCAAACATTTAAAGTCATTTTCTACTTTAGGAGTATATTTACTTCTATTTTGGTAATTTTCTGAAGCTTTATCAATTAAAGCTTGTATTTTTCTTACCTCAGATAAACTAAACCTATCTAATCTACGGAGCGTTATTGGTTCTAAACCTAGATCAAACTCCAACGTAGAAATTCTATGAAATTCATTATTATCCCAATCTTTTATATTGATCGTATGATTAGACATCTTATCGCGAAATATCAGATCTGCACCATTGCTGAAAATTTCAACTTGACCAGGAGTAATATTCTTTAATATCATTACTCCTATGCGTTCCTCATCTTGTCCTACAGAAGTAGAAATATTTTTTTCTAATTTTTGATTGTGTTGAGTGATACTAGTAGAGTTACTAAAGTCTTCAATATATTCTTTTACAACTCTTTCATAGTCACTTCTAAGTTTATCCTTATGCTCCATTACATTATCAACGTTCTCTAATAACTCAGGAGATGGAGAAAAATGATCATTATTCCATAGAGAATAAGAAATATTTTCCCATTTGCTTTGTTCAGTATAAAAACCTTCTATTCTAATCATAAAAGGAATTTCACTTTCTCTTATTAATAAGAGATCATCTTTATCTTTATACTTTTTAATATCTTTAAGACGAGAATCTATCACTACATGATCACCTTGAAAATCCTTAGATAACAAAAACATATTCTGAGTTTGTGTAGCCTGTAAAAAAGGAACTAATTTACCCTTTCCCGAAGAAGAGGGAGAACAGGACATTGATTGTATATTGGGGATAAAAGTTTCTCCTTTTTTGTTCATAATTATAAGATGCCTATAATTAGGATCTTGAAAGTAGTTTTTCACTCGAATGTTACTATTATTGTATTTTAAATACAGATCACATTGCTGGATTGAAAAATCTTTCTCAACTGCCGACATAAATAGTGTATCTAGTTTTTTATCACTTGAGTTATTATCAATTTTAACTTCTCCACTATTTATATCATTGCTAATAAAATACACATCACTTCCTCCTCCTCCCCTAGCAAAAATAGTTCCTTGATCGAAGTTTATTACATCATCTTCCAGAGAACCAAAAACCATATGTGGAACTGCACTATTACCCTGATTCTGTACTCTATCTCTGATAACACTAAAGACTTTGTAATCCTTGTTATTGTTTGGAATTTTCTTATAATGACTTGCAACATCGTCAAAATTATCTAAGGAATGTTCTGAATGTAATTCAAATGAAGTAATTTTTATAGTTGATAAGTCTGATCTTTCAATCTTAGGAACAATATTACTACCATTTTTGTCTATTAGTGCAAAGTGAGGTTTATTACTGCTTTGCTCGACATAATTTTTTACATCAAGAGTAAATTGATTGTTTTGACCAAAATTTATTTTTAAAGATAAAGTATTACTATTTGTAGAGTAAGTTATTTGATCACAATCACCTAATAAATCAATTTCCGGAAAAATTACAGTTCCTGTTCCATCTACATCAATTTCTGAATATAAACCATTACCTTTGTAGTCTGCAGCTTTTACGTAAAAAGTATAATTGCTCTTTCCACCCTTAACTGTAGTATACGGCGAAATAATTACTTTTTTACAATTTTCAACTACATCTTTCTCATTTTTATTAGAACCACCACTACTATCTATGATAACGTCACGATCATCGATTCCTGTAAAGTGTTCAGAGTAACCCATGCACGAAATCTCATCCACCTTGTTCTTTCTTCCAACATAGTAGTAACTAAAGATGCCATTATTATCAATTTGATCATTGATTAGCCAACGACCATTTACTCTTGCCTTTAATGATCCAGAGGCACTAGGCTTAAAACGATAATTAACATTCACTCCTATAACTTTATCTTTCAATTGGCTTAAATCAAGTATATTAACAGAATTACCTCCACCAATAATTTTACCTGAGAAGTCAATGCTGTTTACAATAAACCTATTTACTACCTTATTGCCACCAGTTATTTCTGCTGTACCTGAGTCAATTAAAAAATTATTGCTCCATTCGTTATTTCCAACGATGGCACCTTTGTTTACATTGCTTAAATCATAAACAATTGTTTTATCCTTTTGTTTCCCCTTTACCCTATTATCATGACTAATAACCATTGAATTTTCACAATAATACGAAGCAAAGTCGAGTGAATTTGTTGTACCTTCTTTTTCATAATCTTGATCAGTAACCTGTGGTAAACAAATCCTGCTAGCATCTTCAATACGATGAGGTATAACACGTGAAAGACTTCTTGTATTAGCCCTTTCTTCTTTATTCATAAGAATCTTTGCATAATCTGGACGAAGCGTATTACCACTTACTTTTCCAAAACCAATACCATAAGCAACAGTACTATTAAGGCTATTATTTAAAGTTTGCCACGCTCCTTTAGTGAGACTATTAACCATTTCCTTTCTTGCTGCAAGATGTTGTACATCTTGTGGTATAGGTTGAAAAGCAAATGTATGCCAAAAAATACGCCAATTTTCATCATGGGTTGTATCATACTTTTTCTCGTATTCCACGATATTGCTAACACCGCTATAAACCCCAGAAGCTACCATCAATGCAACTCCAGCTGCAATACCAATTCCAGGCATACTAAGTGCTGTAAGCGCAACACCAGATACAAACGATATAGTGGAAAAAGATATAGTTGCTATATTATCTCTTATTTCTTTCTCTCCACATGGATTATCACTATTCTCCCTTTTTTTACAATCCACAAGATTACTTGCTGACATGCCTATATCAACAATATCAAAGACACCGGTTATAGCTCCTGCTGTACCTCTTGCTATCGTGCTTCCAAATTTTACTCCCATAACTCGAACAGCAAATTTTGTCTGTTTACCTAAAGTACTTGGTATAATTTTTCCCACAACCTTTTCAGCTGATGCTACAATTTTTGGAGTAATTTGAACCATTACATTCTCAATTGGTTGAGATGCAAAAGACCATGCTATCCCACCTAAATTTAATCCACAATCTATTGCTGTTCCATCTTTACAAGATACGATAGCTCCATGAATTCCTCTTATTAATTGTATTCCACCTGCAGCGTTCATTAACCTGCTTTTCAACTTTGAGCTTTTTGTTGTACTACCAGTTTGCTGTGAAATGTCACCGTGCAAATTCTTAATACGTTCATTTTCAATATAACGTCCGTACCCTTTATCTTCAACTACCTTATCAAATAAGTACTTATGATTACCTTCGATATTTTTATCTCCAACGAACTCTATTAGCTGAGCATTTTTCCCTTTATTTTGACTACTTTTAACATAAGTTAGGAACTTTTCACTATCAACTATAACCTTATCTATATTATTTTCATCTATCCTTCCCTTAATAAACTTTTTTACATCATCCAATGAAAATAAACAAGGATTAATACTTCTTCTTTTTCTACTACCTTGTTTTACACAATTATTTAGGTCAAATTTCTTTCTAGGTGCTTGTGTTTCAGCAAGTACAGCCTCTAAGTTAGCTATGCGTTGTGGATCTATACTTAACTCGTTTGAAATGCCTTCTCTCATGTGTATAAAATGATCTTCATTTCTTCCTTGAATCTGCAACCGGTTACGTATTTCATCAGGAATATTACGTAATCTATCTTCTTGCAACACAGTATTAATATCTTTAGCATTCTCCAACGCCCATAAGCCGCAATTATAACCATCTCTTTGTTGAGCAATAGAAACATCATTAACGGTAATTCGAGCCTGTTGTAAAACTTGACGAATGTTATCTGGAACATTATTACCCAACGAGTCTACATAGTATCCATTATACTGCCCATTTTGATGGGAAATGACTAACGTAACCCAGTGATTATTATCTAAATTAACAATCAAAGTTAATGGTCTTTTTTCACCTCTTGTTGCTACGCTATTCTGAAACTGTTGTAATTGATTAGCTATATGCTTCGGTGATCCCACTACTTCAAATAATGTGTCAGCTCCATCAATTCCATAACCATATTTTATTCTTGCAATATCAGCTATATCATGTTGCTGCAGCCAATAATGATAATCTTGTTCTGCTGCTGCAGATTCTAATGTACGTAGATTCTCCTCTTGTATACCAAGATTTTTCAACTTCTGGATTACTTCTTGTCCTCCTCTTAAATGTTCTCCCTTAGATATATCAATAGATTGTGCTACTTGATCAGTAGGAATCACATGTACAGAACTGTGCACTACTATAACAGGAGTGAACTCATCTTTGCTTCCCAGAATAAGAGAATTTGCACTATTTGCTCCTTTATCGAATACAACACCCATAAAATCCACTTCATTCCCATCTGTAAGCGTTTTATAAGTAACACCCTTCGTATACTCATCAGCGATTTGTCTATTTGCCTCATCTTTTAACGCATCAGCTGTCTTGCCTTCCCTTGGTCCTTTAAGCTCTAACCCTACAGGAGTATATTCCTTAGCATTGCTATCATCACCTGCGAACTTAATACCATGAACTAGCATATCAATACGTTTTCCCCTTCCAGTTTGAAACTCTGTTAATACTAACGCCCTGTTTTCTTGTGATCCTCCTAGATTTATATCACTATAGTGGCTAAATGCTCCATGAAACACAGCTTGAGTATGTGCTTCTTTTTTTATTAAATCTTTAAAAGGTAATATTGCCTCGCCTACTTTGCCAAATAACTTCTTGTACTTACCTATTGATGAAGATTGATCTTGTAAAGAAGCAAGCTGAGATACTAGTACTTCATCAAATGTTTTCTTAAAATCCTTAGGGTAAGGAACATTCTTAAAATCACCTTTAAACTTATCAGATTTTTTACCATTATACTCTCCTAGAGAAATAGGCTCATTAACTTCAACACTAAAATATTTTTTAAAATCTGATTTTTGTTCTTTTATATTAAAATTAAGATTTAATTCTACTACCTTTCTATTTCCTATCTTTTGTTCAAGTTTATTAAGAGGAATGCCTTTTTTTAATATTTCAGCTCTTCCATCTGATTCAACAATATTCATTACATAAACTAATCTCTCATCATTTTCCGGAACAAATACCATTGTTACAACTGCATGGCTTTCATCAAGCTTGTTCGACTCAGCTAATTTTTTACCGGCTTCCTTAGCTGCTTGACGTTGAGGAACACCCCTTCCACTACCTTCAGAACGAGTTTCGGTAGGTATATTTTCACCATAAATAAAAACATGCTTTTCGAAATCGCTTTCCAAAGCTTTAACTTCGTTTAACAGTAATGATTGGCCTAATAAAAACCTACTGAAATAATGATTATCTCCCTTCTCTCCCGTACCAGGAAATGTATGATAGATACGCTCTATATTTTCTTGAATTCGTGTTTCTAATTGTTCTTGTGTAATCTCACCATTATTTCGTCCATCAATAGATATCAATATTTGGTTAAAAAGAGGAATTATTTTTTGATTGCGTGACTTATCCAAAATATCTGAAATAGGAGATGGATGGTCAAGATTTACACCAACACACAGAATATCATTTGCAGTAGTTAAAACTCTCATTACATTCGGTTGAAAACCTTTTGTATAATCCTCAGCTTGCTTTAAAGCAGCAGTTGGTGTAGTTCTACTCTTTTCTCCTATTTTACCTTCTTTTAACTCTGCTTTAGTAGCAGCCTTCATCTCTATAATAATAGGAACGGCATTCAATGACCTATCCTTACCACGAGGCACTAGAACAATATCAGCGTAACCTCTTCCTGCAAATTGCTCTAAGTAAACCCTAAGATTGTGTCTATAGCGGAAATTCACAAGAGCTCCTGCTATAAACCCATGATGTGCTGCTTCTCTTGTTTCTTGAGCACAGGTAAGTGAATTCTTATATTCAGAGTGAATTTTACTAACTTTTTTTAGAATATTTTCAACAGGCTTTTTCACTTTTTCCACATCAGGATTAGTCAGCTTAGCTATATCACTTTCTGGATTATTCCATAACCCCTTTTTTATTTCCTTAAACTCATGTGTTGCAGAAGTATTCTTATCCAACTTGTCATCTTTTACTTCAACAGATATTTCCCCTGTGGCTTTAACAATTTTTACTAATTTAACTTTAAGATCATCTTTAGCACTTCTCACATGTTCATTCTGTGCAGGTAAATTTGATTGACCCAGTATCTCTTCTAGCTCACCATAGGTAAATTTTTTACTCTTACTATCATTCTTACCAAACTCTGAAATCACAAAAAGATTTACCTTCTCAATCGCGCTTTTCTGATTTGTAATACCACCTTTTCTTATAACAGCCACTTTCAGAGTTTTCGAACCATCAAAACTAAAATATATTTTTTCAATATCTAGCTTTTTCGCAATCTCTGTATCTATCAAAGTAGAAAAGCTTCCTAAAAAGAAATGCGGAAAAAACCCTGCTTTACCTACTGAATGTAAATATGATGGAATTTGATCGATATATGACTGAAACCTTGCTTTGAAAGATTCAAAATCACTTCCTTGTTGAGTTGAAGTACTTGGGCTAGCTCCTGCATTTGAACCTGCTTCTCGAATCAACAACTCTATTAATTCAAAACCTTGTGGTTTCTCTTGATTTGGCACAAAATCCTCCAACAATATATAATGTTTTTTACTTGCCTAGTCTTACATTGGACTTACCATACGTTTTTCTAACTTCTACTTCAACTAAATCACCACTTGGACCAGGTTTGTTCTTTTTATCAAGCCCTTTATCAGCAGACTTACCATAGGCTAAAAACTTACTTAATGATTCATTATCTCCTTGCTCTAATATAGAACGTATATCATTTGCTTTTTCGGAAGACATGAACTCCTTGATTTGTCTAGAACTAGCCTTATCTAACATTGCCCATACTGGCTCCATAAAACCTTTTTCAACCAAATGCACTGAAAATTTTCCTTGAAAAGAAGAATCTTCCATCATTTCCTCGTCCAATGTGAAAGTACGATGATTATCAAATCCTTCTTTTTTCCACATATGCATAAAAACTTCCACACCAGCACCTAAATAATGCTCTGGACAGTCCTTTATCATGAATTTCAACCAAAGAGAGTAATCATCTTCTGAAATTTCACTTGATTTTAAACAATCAAACAATTCCTGAAATTTACCAAAATTGTGCATGTCTTTCATTTTATTCAAAGATCCATAATGATCATTTTTCTCTAAATCTCTTCTTAAAAGTTCTGGATATCTATTAGGACTTACCTGACTCAGGAAAAACTCAAATATATCAGGATAAATGCGAAAACTAGGTCTTGCCGTATAAGCTGCATTTTTCATCAAGATCTCATCCTTCTTTTGTGCACTTATTTCATCTTCAGGCAAAGATTTTATCTTATTCCAAAAGAATTCCACTGCTTCTACTCTTTGCCAATCTACTGCACAATCAAGCCCATACTCATATGGATGACGGTCCCTCAAATCCAGTTTATCAAGATACCCACTAATGAAATGTGACCAAAATTGAGCTAAAGGACCTTCTCCATAGCACTTAACTAAGCGGCGATACTCAAGCAAACTGCCACCACCTTTAGCAGACAATTTCTCTTTTCTTTCCTCAAATATAGCTCGTATTTCATCTTCCAAACAACACTCACATGCAATTTGGTATCTAACAGTACCAAAAGGATTTGGATTACTATCTGAACTGGGTGCAATTAATTTTCTGCCTACCACTTGTCTATTAAGCTTCACTCCATGCAAATTATTGACTTCTTCCCAGCAATCTTTACTAGATAACACTCGTGCAAGAAAATTATTTCTTATTTCACCATACCCCTCATGTATCATCCAATGTGCATAGCACCAACGCTCAATCTGAAGGAGCTTAGATGCCCTATAAGGATCATCTTCCTTAATAGATGAAAACAAAACTTCTGAAATATCCCGACGGTCCATAATTACCTCCTTTTGAACAATGAAAGAATGTTGTACTCTTCACGTACCATAATGAATAAGTCCAATATATTTTAGGTATATTATCCCACCTTTAAAACTTGTCAATTACTATTTTAGAAAAATTTTCTAACCTAAAGTGGTTTTTAGTAAAAGGCTCTTAATAGGCTTATATAAGGTCTTTTGTTCACTTTTAAATTCTGTTTTTTATAAGTCTACCTTAATTATTATTCTAAAATAAACTGGTATTAATTTAACAATATATGTCATTAATAACTTAAATAATATAACCATTTCCAGCACTCAAAACCAGCTAGTGAGAGAAGAGTTCGTTTTGGAATGGATTGGTCTACCAAATGACACGTGTGAACTTTTCTATATAATAATTCTACTATACCATAAAAGCAGCTATATTAGCCTACTTTTACTACATTTACATACGAACTAACTTACCTAACTTTGTTGCAAAGATTGCAAGTTCCTATTTTCATAACCCTACTTTTACGTAGCTTGTTCTCACAAAGATACGATCTTTTTGGGATCTTTGAAGAAGTAAATAATTGAAATCTTTGTAATACTTGGTTGCAATGTTTTTTAGAGACAAAAGGTATTTTCCTATATCTGAATACAATAAATTTGTAATTCTGAAAAAAATATAAAACTATTGCTAATTATAATAATTGTGTAATAATTAAAACATAAGTTTTTAAGTTAAGGTAGTGTCGTGGTTAATCAATTGGAAGAAGTATCTAGTCCAATAAATATTCAAGCAGATTTAGAAGAGAACAGTATGGTTGATGGAATAGAAAAGCGGTCAAAAGAACAAGGTTTTTATGCAACACAGACCATACCAATTTATCAAGTTAATCAAAATATTACGTATTCATATTTAGCTACGCTCGATAGTCACTTAAAAACAGATGAGCATTGTGTACACGAAAGTAATATACATACTGACTTACTTAATTTTGCTTTTCATGGTTCCTTAGAGAAAGTTCAAGATCTATTAAACAAAGGAGCTAGTGTTGAGATAAAAGACAACAATGGTAGCACGCCTTTGCATCTTGCTGCTGGCAGGGGCCACTTCGTAATCGTTGGAACCCTGTTAAAAAAAGGAGCTACTGTTGAGGTAATAAACAATGAAGAAGCTACTCCGCTGCATATCGCTGTTCAGATGGGTCACTTAAACGTAATTCAAGTTCTACTAGATAATGGTGCTGATGTTGATGCGCAAAAAGATAATGGTGACACTGCCTTACATATTGCTGCTAAAGCAGGCCACTTAGAAGTAGTTCAAGTTCTATTAGGAAAAGGGGCTAGTGTTGAGGCACGAAACAAAGAAGGATGCACTGCTCTTCATTCTGCTACTGAAATGGGTAAATTAAAAGTGGTTGAGTACTTTATAAGTGAAGAAAAAATCAATATTAACCAAGCAACCGATGATAATGACACTCCTTTGCATATTGCCGCTGAAATGTGTCACTTAGATGTAGTTCAATTTCTGTTAGAAAAAGGAGCCAGTGTTGAGGCACGAAACAACGAAGACTGTACTGCTTTGCATATTGCTGCTAGCGAGGACCACTTAGAAATAGTTAAAGCTCTATTGGGCCAAATGAATAATGCTGACATACGAAAGAATAGTTTCAAATGTGTATTGCATATTGCTGCTCGAGAGGGTTACTTAAAAATCGTTAAAGCTCTATTAGACAAAGGTACTGATATTAATGCAACAAACTATGAAGGCGATACTGCTTTAAATGAAGCTGCTGGATGTAGTCATTTGGAAGTAGTTCAATTTCTGTTAGAAAAAGGAGCTAGTTTTGAAGCACGAAACGAAGAAGGATGCACTGCTTTGCATATTGCTTGTGAGGTGGGCTGTTTAGGCATAGTTAAAGCTCTGTTAGAAAAGGGATCTGATGTTAATGTAGTAAGCGAAAAAAATGGCGATACTCCATTACATGAATCTGCTAGAATGAATTGCTACGATATAGTTGAATATCTTTTAGAGGAAGAAAAGGCTACTATTGATGTAAAAAACTTGAGAGGTGAGACTCCTTCCGATTTGGCAGATTCTAATGGTTACAAAGATATAGTTAAGTATCTTAGTCTTCGAGTAAGGGAGTGTCCCAAAACCTCGGGAAGTCTGGCTGATGATAAAAATGTGATACAGTATCAAAAAGTGACAGAAAATAAACACCTAACTATAACTAATAGAGCAATAAAGACCAGTTTCTGTGTAGGGATAATGACCATGTTGACAAGTGTGGCTATTGGATGTACTGCTATTCATCTTAGTTTATCAATATCAGCTACTGCTGCATTGATTGTTGGGGCCATTGCTGGTGGCATTACATATGCAGTATTAAAGCCTAATAGTAGGCTAAATGAATGTGAAGTGAATAGGCAAAGCTTACCTCAAATGCCTAAGGACGAATGTTGCATGTCATATTAGTTCTTGCATTTTATGTCATGCGTGTGAAAATGGTGTGTAGTATTTTTAACCGAGGTGGAGTTATGGAATTGAATAAATTGCAGGAAGTATTAAATTCTGCTAACGCTGATGTTGGTTTCAGTAAGAGTAATGTAGTTAGTAAAATAGAAGAGAGATTAAAGCAAGTAGATCCAGGTACATTGTGCCAATTAAGTTTTGCTGTTTTAAAAAACAACAAACAAATGGTAGAAACCCTTATAAAAGGAGGAGCTGATGTTAACACAATTGATGCGTACAATCGTGATCCATTATATTATGCTATCTCACAAGGGAACACAAGAATGGTAGAGATCCTAATAAAAAATGGAGCAAGTGTTAATAAGAAGTATAATGACGGAAGCACTCCTCTACATCATGCTGTCTTGAGCCAAAAAATAAAAATAGTAGAGTATCTTATAAACAATGGAGCTGATGTTAATGCGTTAGATGAAAAACGGCGCACTCCATTATACTTAGCTGGACGAAGTACAAAAATGGTCTCGATTCTCATGAAGAAGGGGGCATTACCTTTACTGGAAAACAGAGATATTGAATTTTTAAAGGATCTAGCTAAACGCATTAAAGATGATGATACAGAGTATTTAAAGGAGGTAAAGGTAGAACAGAAGGAGGGGCGGGTAGATGATAAGTATGAGTCAATTAAATACTCGTTGCTGCTTAGTGATAACAGCTCTTTGACCTCTATTATTAAAAGGGGAAAATTCAAAAATTTAATATCTGATTGGTCTTTCAACGTACCTGATTTAAAAGATAACCAAAAAAATTTGAATAAGGCACTGTTAAATCTTCTTACAGACTTTCCATTTTGTGACATTACAAGGTTTAAGGACTTTTTACACGATAACAAAGGTGATGATCTAAAAGCTGTTCTCAATCTTCAAAGGGGAGAATCCAAATTGACAATACTACATGTAATACAAGGTATGGAGTATTTAGCAGTGGAAAAAGACATAGGTTGTGCAGTTAGTGCATTTATGACTTTACTTTTAAAATCTGGTGCTGATCCTAACATAGTTAACAGTGAAGGGCAAACACCTTTGCACTATGCTGCTTATTATAATACTTTAAATATACCTTTGCTTCTGAAAAAAGGAGCACGTGGTCAAACTGACAGACAAGGAAAAACTCCTCTAGACATTGTAATTATTAACAAAAAACCTTTTGAAGTGAATCTTTTAGAACAGATCTTTTTAACTCAGGAGCAATTGGAAGCAAAAAATGATTTAGAAGGTATTTGCGGTCATAGCTTTAACACTAATCGACTAAGAAAGTTTTTCAATCAGCACAAAGGAAATGAAGGTCTTAAAGAGATTCTCAATCTTCGTGATTGCGAAGGAAAGTCTCGAGTTTTTCAAAAGATTAGGGAGGCTTGTTATGGTAATGAAACTCATTTCAAAGAAGCAAAAAAGTTGCTGCTAGAAGCAGGAGCGATTGATTACGAAGAGTGGAAGGACAAAAAACGTTTGCCTAAGCTTAGAACTCTATGGGATGATTTAATATTAGATCAGTCGGAAAAGTTGAAAATATTTTTGGGTAGGGTAAATAAATCCAAAGATATAGATGAGTTAAAACGCGTTGTAAACGAAGCTATAGAACTTGGGGTAAGGCTGAACTTTCCTAACCAGGGTAGTATATACGGAAAGGTATATGAAAAGGAATATAGTTTTACAGATTTTGTGATAAGAAAGATTAGTGAATTAAGAAAGAGTTCCGAAGGTTCAAGGAATATAGAGGTTGCTAGTGGTATAGTATGTCAATTGATATCAAAAGGGGCAATTTTGTACAACATAAGCAGTATATATGTAATTGACGAACTGGAAGAGTTTGAAAGCCACAAAGCTAATATGAAAAACGCTTATGCAGATTATGAGAATCGTGCTTTAGATTTCATAACAATCGTTCAAAGCGCAACAAGTGGTAAGGTAAGAGACGTAAAAATCGACAACTCTACTCTCTGTCTTGAATATTCACAGGATAGTAAAGTAGATGTTGCAAAGATTACAAATGGAGCAAGGGGTTTAGGTATCACTCAGGAAGGTGTACAATACGGAAGAAATATAATAAAGATAGGTAAGAGTGAGGTAGAAATTATAACGGAAAACGCTATAAGGAATTATGTAGGCCTAGCAGATGGTAGTAATATAGTATTGACTTTCGATACTGGCTTGGGAGAGTTGGAAGTGAGATTATACCCTGATAAGCAAAATCTAATAAAGGTAGAAGTAGAAGATCAAGAAAAGTGGAAAAAATTACAGAATTGTGAGGAACGAATAGGGGAAAAATGTTTGCTTGGTGGGTGTTCAGTACGTGATGCTATTGAACGAGGTTTTTTTACTAGATCTGGAGAGTTGATTCGTTCTGAAACAATTAATCAATCTGATGCAACAAAAGTGGACTCTTGGACAAAGCGCGAAAAAATGAGAAAAGCTTCAAGTCTTGAAGAAACAGTAGGCCATTTTCTATAATGAAGTGAGGAAGTGTTAAATAAACCATACGCGTCAAGTTAAGGAAAAGTGTAAGTAAAGTTGATAGAGTGAAGGAAAATAATAAGGTATAAATTCTCTTGGATATATGAATGAGAGAACTTACAATGGACAGAATAGCTTGCTTATCAAAAGACCTCAATGAATTCTTTAATGAAAAAGCAGACGAAATATCAATTGCAGTAGGTTTTATAAAAAGAAAGAGAAAACTTAATGGCTCATCATTCATAAAAGCTATGGTTTTTGGTAACATAGGAGTTGATGATTGCAGCATAGAAACAATGTGCCAATTGCTAAATGAAGACTCGATAGAAATTACAAAACAGGGTTTAGATTTTAGGTTTAGTGAAGAAGCAGTTGAGTTCATGAAAAAAATGTATAACGAAGCTTTGTGTTTATTTAAAAAAAGTCTACAGATTGATTGCAAAATTTTACAGCAATTTGGAAGCGTTAAATTATTGGATAGCAGCTACATTAGCCTGCCCAGTAGCATGGAAGATATGTACAAAGGATATGGCAGTAGCTATAGAGATTGTGAGAATAATACCAAATCAGGAATAAAGCTACAGTTAGTCTTTGATTACCTGAATCAAGCGCTAGATAAGTTAAATTTTATGGAAGGAATAAGGTCGGATCAAGGTTATAGGGATTATCTGAACGGTTTATCAGCCAATGATTTGCTAATATTTGACTTGGGCTACTTTGTGCCTAGTTCTTTTAAACAGATTGATGAAGCAGGTGCATATTTTGTTAGTCGTTATAAGTCTGATACCAATATATATGATATAGAAACAAATCAAAAAATAGAGCTATTGGAGTATTTAGAAGGTCAATTATCTTCAGAAAAAGAAGTATTATTAGGAAAGGAAGTAAAAATTAAGGTAAGAATTATATGTCAAAAACTAACTGAAGAACAGTCTATGGCTAGAAGAAGAAAGGCTAATAAATTAGCAAAGTCACATGGATATACATCTTCTCAAAAGAATCAAAAGTTATTAGATTGGTCAATATTTATAACTAATGTTCCAGAGAGTAAAATTAATGCTGAACAAATATTGACGGTTTATAGAGTAAGATGGCAAATCGAATTACTATTTAAACTATATAAAAGTCATATCAATCTTAATAAACTAAAAGGAAAGACAAATCCATTTAGAGTATTGTGCGAGCTATACGCAAAATTATGTGCTATTCTCGTATTTCACGAAATGATTGGCTGTGTAAAACTAAAAAAGAACACGGAGCTCAGTTTAACAAAGGCATTTATTGAATTGAAAAGGCGGGTTAGAGAGCTCTTTTTGATATTAAACAATATTGTCAATAATTTAAAAATTTTTCTAAAAAAGCTTACTATAATCTGGTCAAAGTTTTCTTTGAAAGACAGATATAGGAAGACCAGGGTATCTACTTTAAGCTCTCTACATTCCTTAACTTGACGCGTATGGTTTATTTAACACTCCCCCACTGGACATTAGGTTTGGGACAAAAGGCTGAATAATGGGAGCTGTGTGAGTCGAGAGGGTGCGCCGTGGTACGCATTAAGAAATACTTAGCGGAGCTAAGCGGGGTTCAGAATAAATGGCCTCGAGGTGAACAACTAACTTTAACCCGAAAGGGAAGGAGGACAAGAGCATGTATGTAAAGCGAGAGTTATCTGAAGATGTGTAAGGTAACGGCTTGCAACACCTGATCAATATGGTTAAAGCTAAACTGCTTGAATTCTAATCTTCAGGGGTGGGATTTCACATCCATGAGTATCACATTTAAAACCCCATGTCTACAGTAAGCACAAATTAAACTTTCGTTTGTGTGACATTCTGGCTGTAGAACGATAAGTAGTGAACTTATTTAAGAGCGTCGAACAAGAAAAAAATCTTGTTAAACCGGAAAGAAACTATTTCTTCACTTCCATAGCAATTTTTATATATAATTTATCAAGAAGTACTTCTGCAGTTATAACCGACTGATCAATGGTGCTTAAGTGCCCGTTTAGGAGCGTGGTTTTGGAGGAACGGTTAAACCACTGATGGAGTCTATTATGACTACCTCGATTAGAAGATTGTATAATCTAACCGTCCCAAGCTTAAGTGCTTCTCCATTATAAGTTATAGTAGGATAATTACCATGATAAAGGCAAAAAGTAAACTAGAAATAGTGAATCCTGATACAGCAGGAATTGATATCGGCTCAGCTGTACATTATGTATGTGTACCTGAAGGAAGAGATGAACAACGTGTCAAAAAATTTGGATGCTTTACAGTTGATCTTCATAACTTAGCAGGGTGGTTAAAGAAATGTAAAGTTAGAACAGTAGCTATGGAATCAACAGGAGTATATTGGATTCCTTTGTTTCAAATACTTGAGTCATATGGATTTGAGGTAAAATTGGTAAATGCACGATATATTAAGAACGTGCCTGGTAGAAAATCCGACGTTCAAGACTGTCAATGGTTACAACAATTACACAGCTATGGATTACTCCATGGGTCGTTTAGACCTGATGATCAAATGTGTGTGTTGCGTAATTACGTTAGGCAACGTAGCAACCTGATTGAAAGTGCATCCACACATATTCTACGTATGCAAAAAGCGTTAATTCAAATGAACGTTCAATTACACAAAGTCATAAGTGATATTACTGGAGTGACCGGTATGCAAATTATCAAAGCAATAATTGAAGGTGAAAGGAATCCTGAAAAATTATCAGAATTGAGAGATGTACGGATAAGAAATGATAGATCTACCATGGCAAAAGCGCTAAAAGGCGACTACAGAAAGGAACTCTTATTTGTGTTAAAGCAAGAATTTGAATTGTATAATATTTATCAGGAAAAAATAGCAGAATGCGACAAAAGCATCGAACAATATTACAAAACATTTGAAACAAAATCTGACGAGAATAAGCGATGCAGCAAAATAAAGAATAGGTTTTCAAAAAACAGACCAGACTTTCCTTTACACGAAGAACTGTATAGAGTAACCGGTATTGATTTTACTAAAGTTCCTGGGCTTGATGTGCTAACTATACAAACAATTATCTCAGAAGTTGGTTTGAACCACGATAAATGGCCATCAGAGAAGCACTTTACTTCTTGGTTGGGGCTAAGTCCTGCTAATAAAGTTACAGGGGAAAAAGTATTTGGGACGAGAACTCGCAAAGTTATTGCTCGTGCTGCAAATGCTTTTAGGATGGCTGCCCAGTGTGTGTCAAGAAGCAACAGTGGGATTGGTGCATATTGCAGAAGGTTAAAAAAACGACTAGGAGCACCGAAAGCGATTACCGCTACGGCTAGGAAATTGGCGTGCATTTTTTATAGTATGCTAAAGTATGGACAGGAATATGTAGAGAAGGGCATTGATTACTATGAAAAGTTATATAAGGAAAAAATAGTGAAGACTCTAAGCAAGAAAGCTAGTGAATTTGGTTGTGTCTTGATTAAAAAAGAGCTACTAGCAGAAAGAGTTTCTTAGAAGATTAGCCTCTCACACCCAAAATAGGTATTTTTGAAGTTTTTTATAGCTACTAAATTCATGAATTCATTTGCCGGGGTTTTTAGGCGCTTTATGATGGGGATATAAAAAGATGTACAAAAGGACGTCTAAGATGCGTAGTAGCATTCTAGGATCATCTATGAAGGTAGTTTTTTGCCAACTCTTGAAATTCAGCTAAATTTACCACTTTAATAGACCTCAGCATAAAAGAGTTGAATATTTCTTCAGAATTGTGTATAATTATTAATGCTTTTTAGGTATTCTTGCTATGGCTCTTTCTAAGTTTCTCAATCCAAAATTAGACTTAACCTTCAAAAAGGTCTTTGGTACCGAAAGAAATAAAAACATTCTTATTCACTTCCTCAATGATATCTTAGGATTTACCGGGATAGATACTATACAAGAAGTTGAGTTTCTTAGCACCTATATGGATCCTGAAGTCGCCTCTGATAAACAAAGCATTGTTGACGTCCTTTGCAAGGATTCTAGTGGGTTCAGATACGTGATTGAGATGCAGCTCGCTCGTGATAGAGGCTTTGAGAAACGCGCTCAGCTATATGCTGCTAAAGCTTATTCAAGGCAGGTTGGAAAAGGTGGCGAGTACATCGATTTAAAAACAGTATTCTTTATTGCTATTTCCGATAATACGCTATTTCCTGAGGAGGTTGAGTATATTTCCACTCATAATATACGAGATATAAAAACCAACGGACATTACTTAAAAGATTTTCAGTTTGTCTTTATTGAGTTGCCTAAATTCGCAAAAAACAAAGTAGAGCAGCTAGAAAGTACAATAGAGCGCTGGTGCTTTTTTTTCAAGTATGCAGAAGATACTACAGATGAAGACCTAAAAGATATTGCAGAAAAATCGCCAATAATAAAGCTAGCATACGATGAGTTAGACAAGTTTCGCTGGAATGAGAAAGATCTGATAGCGTACGAAGAAAGGATAATGGATCTGCGGAAAGAAGAAGGCATCCAAATCGGGCATGAAAAGGGCAGGGAGAAAGGGAAAGATGAAGGCAGAAAAGAAGAAAAAATTGAAGTCGCAAAAAACCTACTTAAGGCTGGTGTTTCCATTGATATCACCTCCCAAATAACCGGCCTTCCTCAATATGCTCTTTTATGAAAAAATATTTTACTCTTTTTGACTGGCCAGGGCTTTTTTTAAAATGTCTCTTTCTCTTGTTACTTTTGCTAACTCTTTCTGTAAATCAAATCTCTCTTTGTCATAAGGTGCTACATCTGGAAATGCATTTGCCGCTGACTTTTTTTCGTTATATTTCTTCATCCATTTTCCTAATACACTATCCCTTATTCCTAGATCTCTTGCTACTTTTGCAACTGGTTGACCTACCTTTCTTTGTTCATTTGCCAGCTTAACAGCTTCCAATTTGAATTCTGCCGTATATTCTCTTACCATTTCTAATCCTCCAAAATTTTATTTTACCCGAAAAAACTCCTTTCTTTCTCTCCACTTTTTCTGGGTAAGGTCAAGAAGCCTATTGTCTAATTATGTACCTAAATTTTATTACGGCACTTTCACTACTACTTTAACGAGTGAGCTACCTTTCTATAAAAGACCTATCGACTGTTGCAATTATAGGCGTAAACAAGAATGATAAAAGAGTACGAGATTGAGTAACTATGTACACTTCTGCTGGCATACCAGGGTATAGGTATACGTTTTTAAACTGAGCAAGCTCTGGTTTTGGTATCACTACACGTACTGAATAATAACGCCCTAGCCTTGGATCATCAAGGGCATCGGGAGAAATATTGCTTACTATACCATTAATTAAACTTAAACGACGTGCACTGTAAGCACTTAAACGAACTTTAACCTTTAGCCCTTCTAGCCCATCAATAGAGACTATGTTGCTATCTTTCTTTTGTGCTGACAGTATCTCTTCTATGTTTCTGGTCTGAATTTTAGCATCTATTATTAGGTCATCATCCGATGGCACTACGCTCATGATCGGAACTCCAGATTGTATAACACCACCTTCAGTATGGTATCTTATATCTGTGACTATCCCATCTTGAGGCGATTTAATTATTGTACGTGCTAATGAATCTTCAGCAACCATCAGTCTCTCTTTCAAGTCTGCAATAGACGTACTAACTTCCTTAAGTTCAGCGTTTGCTCTTTCTTGAGAATCATTTCTCACGTTTATAATTTCTAATTCGTTCTCTCCAATTTTTTGCTGCACTTGAGATATTGCAGAACGGTAATGTCCAACTCTGCCTTCAATTTCAGCAAACTGCTTTTCTAAAGCTAAAATGTGTGGTTTGCTTATATGGCCACTATCAAGTAATTGTCTTTTTGTTTCCAACTCCTCAGTTATCAAGTCATATTGCTTATGAGCTGCATTTAGTTGAAAGTTTAGCCCCGCTAATTCATCATTTAACTGCTTTATACGTTGTTGCAGTATGTCTGTTTTTCCCAATATGCTCTTTCTCTGAGAGTTGAACAACTTTACTTGATTCTTTATCACTTTATTTACAAGTTCATCGTGAGATAATTTTTTAACCTCATCAGGAAACTCGAGCGTGTCCAAATCTACTCTGATTGCAAGAAGCCTTGCTTCTGTTGCTAAAAATGATAAGAGCTTCTCTTTGATGATACTTAAATTCGCCTTCTCGTTAACATCACTCAACAAAACTAGAGGCTCATCTTTTTTAACTGCTTGACCCTCTTTTACTAAAATTTTGCTTATTATTCCTCCGCCCAAGTGTTGAACTATTTTTCTATTTGAAGATACAATAACTTCTCCACCTGCATGCACCGCACCGTCAATTGGAGCTATAGCCGACCAAATACCACCTATCCCAAAAAAGATGAGTATTACTACCAGACCAAAAAATAGTGGTCCCCATGTTACTTTCAGGACTTCATTTACGTTATTACTTTCGCGTTTTAAAATAAAATTTATCACTGCATCAATCAATGCAAACGTCTTATCCAAAAATTTTGGGTACTTCTTCTTTTTATTTTTTGCTCCTTGCATATTTATATTATCACCATGGCCAATCAAGCCTGTCAAAGAAAATCCAGCGCTAAGCTTTTTTAACTTACTTATCATAATACTACTGTGAATTTGTGTTAACTCAAGATAACACACAAAAACAAAGAATCTATAATTTAAGCATTCCATTTAGACTGTAGAGCACCAGAATAAACTATTTAGTAACAATTCCTGCATCAACTATGTTTTTAAAATTTTTTGACGTTTAACTTTATTATAACTTTTTCTTTATTTTGTGAATATCTGAGTTACTTATATTATGTAAGAAATCTATTGCCAACTAGTCAATATTCTGTTAGGAATTAAGATAATATAAAGTTATTATGCTTAAATTGGAAAGCAGAAAGTTCCTGATTACTGGCGCATCAAGCGGAATAGGGCAAGCAATTGTAAAAATTATGCACAAAGCCGGAGCAACTTTATGTATTTCTGGCACAAAAAAAGAAGTGCTCGAAGAAGTTGCTAAACAATATGAAAAAAACATGCATGTACTCCCTTGTGATTTATCAAATGCTGAGGAAGTAAATCAACTAATAAATAGAGCAAGTGAGCTGATGGAAGGCTTTGACGGGCTCGTATGCAATGCGGGTATTACGCGAGACAGTTTATTATTGAGAATGACAGATGAAGCATGGCAAAAAGTAATTGATATTAACTTGAGCTCTACATTTAAGCTGAGTAGAGAAGCATGCAGAAAACTAATTAAGAATAATTGGGGAAGAATTATAAATATTTCCTCAATAATAGGGCTGACAGGAAACGCCGGGCAAGCAAATTATGCGGCGTCTAAAGCTGGAATAATAGCTATGAGCAAATCCATAGCAAAAGAAGTTGCAAGTCGTAATATAACAGTAAATTGTATTGCTCCTGGGTTTATAGATACTAAAATGACTGAAGTTTTAAATGAAGGACAAAAGGGAAAAATATTAGATAATATTCCAATGAAAAGAATGGGAAAAGGGGAAGAAATAGCAGCAGGGGTCTTGTTTTTAGCAAGTGATGAAGCAAAATATATAACAGGGCATGTGCTCAATATTAATGGTGGGTTATTTATGTAGCAACACTTATGTATCGACAAATTATAATTTTTACTTTAAAATAAAAAATGTGTAGGTTTAGGTTAATTTATTACTTAGAGGCAAAAAAATGAGCTCTATAATGGAATTTTTTAGTGTTTTTTGCGTAGTATTGCTTTTCTCTTTCTCAGGTTATGCAGCTGACCCTGATATGGATGACACAACTAAAGTAATATGCAATATTATTGGTTATGTTTGGGGGATAGGCGGTCCACTTATGACGGTAGTAATAATTGGTGCAGCTTTGCTTGCAATATTTGGCAGGATGCCGTGGCCAGCCCTCTTTGCTCTTGGCATGTTCTGTGGTGTATTTTTTGGCGCTAAAACTATCATAACGAAAATTATGCCCAACGTAAGCGATGAAGCAAAAACTATGTTGGAAAAGTGTGGACAAAAATAATCCAAAAAGTGCAGAAATGCTTTTTTGTTACCCATTAAATTGCTTCATATCTTCAATTTGCAACAAGTAAGGGCTATTCTTTGGTAGAGTTTTAACAGCTAACTCAGCGTATTTCATAAATTGCTTTGAATTACCTTCAATACAAGCCTTTTTTGTCAAAGCAAAATAATGCATTGCCGTATCAGCGTCACATTTATATGCAATGCTTAAATATTTCCAGACAAAAGCGTTATTTGGTTCTACATTCAAAATCTGCTCCAGGTAAAAAATCGCCTTTTTTGCATCACCGTGTAATAATAAAGTATGAGATAATGCAAGTTTCACTAAATAACTGTTTTTCTCAGATAAATACCTAAGCGATTCTTCATACATTTTTATTGCTTCACTTAAGTTTCCAGCTTTGTATAGCATTTCTGCTTTTAATTCATATAGGTATGGGTCATTGCGTGACTCTTGAATCAATGAATTCATTTTAGCAATAGCCTCTTCTATCTTTCCTTGCCTATAGCAAACTATAGCATTTACATACTCAGAATTATTTTCATATTTATTAGATAACACATGAATAGGAGCAAAGAAAGAGTCTAGCTTTGCAACCACACGCTCAAACTTTAGTAACTTATCAGCAAAAATTGGTTTTACGTTGTTTTTGACCTTATAATTTTGTACAGCAAATATGCGTTTCTCACTAAGTGGGTGAGTGCGGAAATATTCCTCGGTGTTCTCATGCTCAATACTTTTAAAATAATCAAAAATCTCTTTCATACCTGAATTATCATAGCTAGATTCATCAAGGTACCTTAAAGCATAGCTATCTGCTACACTTTCTTGCTCTTGAGAATAGTTAAAAAATAGCCTTGAACTGAATGCTACACCACTAAGCAAAATTGCACCAGCAACCTGAGGGTTAATGATAATACTAGAAACTAATCCTACCATATAACTAATCATTGCTATCGATTGAAAATAACCCATAGCACTACTCATCTGCAATATATGACCAGCAGATATGTGAGCAATCTCGTGTGCTAATATACCAAGCAAGACATAAGGTTTAGCCGAATATCGTAAAAGCCCTAAATGAATGAAGATACTATTATTGTTAATTACAAAAGCATTAATCGAATTGTCATTAATTATAAAAACTTTTATTTGCTCATGATCAACATCCGCAGCAGAAAATAAAGGTTGCGCTAGCTCTTTCACTATTGCTTCCACTTCACTATCTCTAATAATGTTAATAGAGTAGGCATTATTATAATATGCAAAAAAGAACAATAAGGTCAAAAACTTAGCAATTCTAAACATGAAAATTCTGTGCTTGTATAATTTATAGGAATTCTATATTTTAACACTTAAATTATACAAATTTATAAACGCTAGTTTAATTTTTTAACGTAACTGATAAGTTTGTCGATGGTAGTTAACTTAATTTTATGTTGTTCAGCAAATTTAAGCAACTGAGGTAAGCGCATCATAGAGCCATCATCATTCACTAATTCACACCCTACAGCTGCATGATTAAGACCAACCAACTTTGCTATTTCAACACTTGCTTCAGTGTGACCATTGCGTGCTAAAACCCCGCCTTTATTTGCAATAATAGGGAAAACATGCCCTGGAGTAATAATATCGTCCTTAGTACTCTTTTCATCAATGGCAGTAAGTATCGTATGCGTTCTATCATGAGCAGAAACACCTGTTGTAATGCCATAACGCGCATCAATTGACGTAGTAAATGCAGTATGAGGAGTAAGCTTTTCATCTACATTGCTCTTCCTCATAAACTCAAGATTTAGTTTACTCATATGAAGCTTTGTCATAGCTAAAAATACAATACCAGTACCGTATCTAACCATAAAAGCCATATGTTCTGGTTTTACTTTTTCAGCTAAGACAACCAAATCACCTTCATTCTCTCTACTTTCATCATCAACTAAAATGAATAATTTACCGGAACGAGCATCCTCTAATACATCTTCCACAGAAGAAATACCTGGTAGACTCATTGAAGCATAAGTGGCCTGTACCATAATAATTTACTTAAATTCAATCTTAACTATTTTATACAATTTCTCTCCATTTGGCACTGTCACTTCCACATATTCACCGACTTTTTTGCCGATTAAGGCACTCCCAAGTGGTGAACTAGTAGATATTAACTGCTTTGAAACATCAGCTTCATATTCGCCTACAACCTTATAAACATATTCCACTTCACCGTTATTATCACTTAACATGCTTAATGTCACAGTTGCACCAAACATTACTGAATCACCAGACAAATTTTTTACTTCTATTACTTCCGCATGTGAGAGCTTACTTTCTATCTCCATTATACGGCCTTCAATAAAACCTAACCTTTCCCGTGCTGCATGATACTCTGCGTTTTCAGACAAATCACCTTGATCACGAGCATCAGAAATAGCCTGTATCACAGAAGGTTTTTCTTCCTTTAATTTTTCAAGTTCGGCTTGCATATTCTCAAAACCTTCCCTCGTCATAGGAAATTTATTAATAATGGATGAAGCCATAATCACCACCTAAACGCAATTAAATTGAGTAACGAAATTACTCACAATGTTAAAAATATCACCTTTTATATCATCACTCATGTCATTTGACAACTTTTTTAAAACCCCAGGGTGTACAGTATGAAAATAATTAATAAGATCATGTTCAAATTTATTAATGTAACTTATTTGTATTTTACTTAACTGATTATATAGGTTAGAAAAAATATACATCAGCACTACTTGCTCTTCTATTGACATAGGTAAATGTTGTTTTTGCTTTAATAACTCGACAAGATATTTACCCTTATTCAAGGATAATTGAACACTAGCATCAAGATCAGAACCAAATTTTGCAAAATCTTCTAATTCTCTATACTGAGCTAAGCTTAGCTTTATAGAACCAGCAACTTTCTTCACAGACTTTAGTTGTGCAGCAGAACCAACCCGTGAAACTGACAAACCTATATTTACTGCAGGTCGAAATCCTTTATAAAATAATTCAGACTCAAGAAAGATCTGCCCATCGGTAATTGAAATAACATTTGTTGGCACATATGCAGATACATCACCAGCTTGAGTTTCGACAATTGGCAAAGCAGTTAAAGAACCCTGCCCTTTTTTATCAGACATTTTAGCAGCTCTTTCAAGCAAGCGAGAATGTACATAGAATATATCTCCAGGGTAAGCTTCACGACCAGGAGGACGTCTGAGCAATAAAGACATCTGCCTATATGCCACAGCATGCTTAGATAAATCATCATATATAATCAAACAATGCATTCCATTGTCACGGAAAAATTCCCCAATAGTGCAACCAGCATAAGGTGCTAAAAATTGCATAGGCGCGCAGTCAGATGCACTAGCCACAACTACAGTTGTATACTCTAATGCTCCGCTTTCTTTCAGCTTATTTACCACTTTTGCTACTGTTGAAATTTTTTGCCCAATAGCAACATAAACACAGTAAACTTTTTGATTTTCGTTTACCTCATCGTTAATCTTCTTCTGATTGATAATAGTATCAAGCGCAATAGTAGTTTTACCAATTTGTCTATCACCAATAATTAATTCACGCTGCCCTCTACCTATTGGAATTAGCAAATCTATAATTTTAATTCCTGTTTGCAGTGGCTCATGCACAGACTTACGATCAATAATGCCTGGCGCTTTAGATTCTATATCCATTCTGTTTTTGGCTCTAATTTCCCCACCGTCGTCCATAGGATGGCCCAACGCATTTACAACTCTCCCTAACAATTCATGCCCTACAGGCACCTGCACAACATCACCACTACATTTTACAACGTCCCCTTCTTTCACATCACGGTCATTACCAAGCACAACTATTCCAGCCGTATCATGATCTAAATCGAGAACTATTCCTTCTACACCACTTGCAAAAAATACCTTTTCACCGAATTTTGCTTTTTCCAGCCCATAAACCAATGCGATACCATCTGTTACTGAAATTACTTCACCTATATTTTCCCGCTTTATAGGATTATCAAACGTCTCAACCTTTTCTCTTATTATACTTGCTATCTCAGAAACATTCATACTGTTCTTCATACAAAATTCCTTACTTTTAATATTTCCATTTTACTTAAGTCAACTAACCTATCCAAGTAACTTTTTAGCGAAGCATCGATCAAATTAAAACCATACCTAACTACGAAGCCACCTAGTATAGAAGGGTCAACCACATTGCTTACTTTTATTATTTTACCAAGAAAGCTCAAAGATTCAGTAATTATTTTTATATCAGATTCCTTTAAAGTTTCTGCTGACTTTATAGTAATTTCGAATTCATTTTCATTTTCTCTTGCAAGACTTAAGAATTTTTCTAATATAAGGATCAATAAACTAGAGCGTTTATTTGCAAATATAACCATAATAAATTTTACTAAATTCTCACTCAAGTGCTCATTTATAGAAAGCATCACTTCTTTTTTGTGTGCAAAAGAAATCATAGGATGAGATAGGTACACAAAAACATCACGTTGATCCTTAAAAAAAGCCAACAAAAATTCTACTTCTTTCCTTATAATACCTAACCTGCTTCCTGAGACATGAAATAGCACTCTAGCGTAAGATGAAACTAAATTATTGTATTGGGTCTTTTTCATATTAAATCCAGTAAATCTAAATTAATTCAGCTACAAATCTTTCATTCTTCAATCCAAGCATTTTTTATATAAACAGGTCTTCTCTTTAAGGAAAGAAAATATAAATCATATCTGACTGAATAATCTAAAAAACTAAGGTTTTTACTTAAGAAATACTTAGAAGAATTTATAATAGACTGACATTGAAGATGAGATATCGGTATTTCTTTTCCAAGTAAACTTGTTTTAACTTCTATAAAAATCAGCTCCTTTTTTTTAGATACAATTAAGTCAATTTCACCGAACTTACAACGGTAACGGCGTTTTATAACATTATACCATTTCAGTTTTAAATATACTAAAACTAATAACTCGCCAAAGTAACCTACAAAGTAGCGTAACCTACTTACCACAAGAAGAACAATTATGATAACAATTAACTTTGTGTAACTACTTTGCCTCCTTCTTTATTTTTACTATAAACCTTACCTCTTGCTGCAATATCCCTATCAACCAGTTCTATCACTGCCATTGAAGCGCAATCACCCTTTCGAGTGCTAAATTTTATTATTCTAGAATACCCACCTTTACGATCTTGATAACGGCTGGCTAAGACGTTTAATAACTTATCAACTGCTAACTTACTATTATGAAGGCGTGAAAGCAAAAGTCTTCTACCATGTAAAGTATTCTTATTCTTAGCAATTGTAATAAACTTTTCGACATATGGACGAAGTTCCTTAGCTTTTGGTAAAGTAGTTACAATCTGCTCATGGTTAATTAATGAGATAGATAGATTCTTTAACGTCGATAATCTATGTTCAGTACAACGAGATAGTTTACGTTTTTTTATTCCATGTTTCATATATCACCTAATCTTCATCAGTATGTTGTTTAGCCAACTCATCTATATCCTTAGGTGGCCAGTTTAGCACATTCATACCCAAAGACAAGCCAAAATTAGTCAAAACTGCCTTAATCTCATTCAAAGACTTTCTGCCAAAATTAGCAGTTCTTAACATTTCACCTTCTGTCTTTTGCACAAGATCACCTATATAAGTGATGTTTTCGTTTTTCAGACAGTTATGAGACCTGACAGATAATTCCATTTCATCTACCTTACGCAATAAGACAGGGTCATAACCCAAATCTTTAGCACCACTAGACGAAGAAACCTGCGATTTTTTATAACTTACATCAGAACTAATAAAGGGCTGAAGTTGCTCCTGTAATATTCTTGCAGCAGAGTCAACAGCTTGACTCGGAGAAATTGTACCATCAGTTTCAATTGACAATATCAGCTTATCCTTATCAGTCACTTGGCCAACACGACTGTTCTCTACCCTGTACGAAACCCTGTTGACAGGGCTATACAAAGCATTAACTGGAATAAAACCAATTAAATCCTGTTCACTCATAAGCTTCAAAAGTTCATTTTCTTTATATTTAGTTACAGGAAGATAACCTTTTCCGCTAGCCACATATATGGTCATGTTAAGCTCCACATTTTGCCCCAGCGTACATATTAACAAATCTTTATTAACAATAGAGCATTGATCATCAGTTTCTATCATCCCAGCTAATACCTGGCAAGGCCCTTTAGCGTTTAAATTTAAGCATTTATTAGAAGCACCATTTAATTTACACCTCAACATACCCATATTTAATACTATATCAGTTACGTCTTCTCTCACCCCTTGAATTGAAGTGAACTCATGAGTTACACCTTCAATTTTTATTCCATAAACAGCACTACCTTTAAGAGAAGATAACATTACACGTCTTAATGCATTACCTAATGTTAAAGCAAAACCACTTTCCAACGGTTCTAGCACTATATCACTTTTTTCACTTGAATCATCTGATATTACCTTAACTGAACTAGGTTTAATCAATTTATCTAAATTGCTACAGAGAGAAACATCATTATTATAATACATAAAACAACCTTTTCAAATATCCTATACTCTTCTTTTTTTTCTTAACCTGCACCCATTATGAGGAATTGCGGTTTTATCTGCAATTGAAGTCACAGTCAACCCACAGCTCTGAAGTGCTTTAACCGCAGCTTCGGTACCAAAGCCAGGACCGCGAATTATTACAGAGACAACCTTCATACCAAATCTCTCCATTGCGTTCTTCGCAGCAGACTCCGCAGCCTTACCTGCAGCATAAGGTGTGGATTTTCTCGAACCTGAAAAACCACATGCACCCACAGAAGTTTGACATAGCGTATTACCATGAACATCAGTTACATTTACAAAAGTATTATTAAAAGTTGCACGAATATGGACAACACCAGTAATAAACTCCTTCTTACTCTTACTAACCGTTTTGACTTTTTTCATTAAAACTCACAATAATAATAAATTTTATTTTTTCCCAGCAATAGGCAACCGAGATCTACCTTTACGAGTCTTAGCATTAGTATGAGTCCTTTGCCCTCTCACAGGTAAACCTTTTCTATGTCTCACCCCTCTATAGCATCCCATTTCCACTAAAGATTTTATGTTCATAGCCACTTCTTTTCTGAGCTCACCTTCTATAACATAATTTTGTCTAATGAAACCGCTGATCTTTTCTATATCTTCATCTCGTAATTCTGAAACACGTTTGCGCTTATCAACTTCGCAAGCGTGACAAATTACATTCGCAGTAGCAATACCTATACCATATATATAAGTTAATGCAAAAGGAACACATTTCCTCACTTGAATATTTATGCCTGCAATACGTGCCACTGGTACCTCGATACTTTATTAATAACAACTCTTAATTTATACCATAAAACAACTCAGAGTCAAACCAAATTACAAGAAATTTTACTTTCAATCTCTTGCGTTACCTCATCAACACTCAAATTAGCGTCAATTGTTAATAATTTGCCTTTATAATACTCGCGTAAACCTTTCATTTGAAGGTGATATTCACTTATTCTCTTATTAATTGCAGACATATCAGCATCATCAATTCTTTTCTCTAACCTCGTACTTTTACATTTAGCACAAGTAGTACTCTTAAAAGAAGATACACTATATATGCTTTTACAGTCCAAACACGCGAGACGATTTTTTAACCTATCGATTGCAATATTATCGTCAAGCTGCAGCTCAACTACAATGTCAACATCCCTATTATATTTTTCTTGCAAAACTTGAGTCAAAAAATGAGCCTGGTTTAAATTTCTCGGAAAACCATCTAATAAGCAATTATCATCCACTAATGCAAGCTGGTCACGTAATAATCCACATATAATTTCATCTTGAATTAAATTACCAGATTCCACGGTACCCTTTATTTTTTTACCTAACTCACTACTGCTAGATATAATATTCCTTAATAAATCCCCTACTGAAATTAATTTTAAATTATATTTTGCTATTAACAAGCTTGACTGAGTACCTTTACCAGAACCTGGAGGACCAAAAATCGTAATGATCATCTTACTTTCCTCGTTTTAGACTCATATTTCTTTATCCAGTTGTCGTACCTATTTGAAAAAATATAAGATTGTATTTGCATAATAGTATCAGTAATAACGTTCACTATAATCAGTAAGCTCGTCCCACCAAAAATAAATGGTATATCATAATAATATCTCATAACTTCAGGTACAGTACATATGACTACCAAATACGCAGAGCCAATGAATGTCAACTTAAAAACTATATCTTGAAGGTAATCAGAAGTATGTTTCCCAGGCCTTCTACCAGGTATAAAACCACCATTTTTTTTAAGAAAATCTGCGTTTTCCTCTGGATTAAATATAAAATTGGTATAGAAAAAATTAAAAAATACTATCAGCACCAAATAGGCTACAATATATACTACTTTATTTGCCATAAAGTAATTCAAAATAAAATCAGAAAAAGCGTGCCCCTTATAGAAATTTGCAATTGAAATAGGTGTCAATAAAATTGCATTAGCAAAAATGGTTGGTACTACACCAGATAAATTAATCTTCAATGGAATATAAGTAAAATCGTCATTATGTAATCTTTTAAATTGCTTTTTAGGATGTTGAACAATAACCTTTCTATAAGAAGACTCTACAAAAATGACTAAGAGTAGCAGCAAAAAAAACAATACCAAAACAAAAAGGATAATAAATAACGATACGCTACCGTTTTTATTTAACGTTAACAAAGATGACAAAGCGCTGTGTAACTCTGATATTATACCCGTGAAAATGATTAATGAGATACCATTGCCTATACCGCTAGCGCTGATTCGTTCACCAAGCCATATTAAAAGCATAGTTCCACCTAAAAGGCTGAAAACACCTATTGTACGAAACATAACACCAGGTTCGATTACAACCAATACCCCTTCCCTATTCATCCCTTCCAATCCAACCAAAATTGGAATTGATTGAAATACACAAATTACTATGGTCAGATAGCGTATATAAGAATTCATCTTTCTACGGCCTGACTCTCCATCATTCTTAACTTCCTTCATTTCTTTAATCGCAGAAGAAAGTAACTGAATAATGATAGAAGCCATTATATATGGCATAACGTTCAATGCTAGAATTGTCATTCTAGCCAATGCACCACCAGAAAATAAATTAAATACTCCAAAAACGCCTGAGCCATCTTTGGGAAATATATCATTAATTACATCAAGATTAATTCCAGGAATAGGCACATAAGTACCCAAGCGATAGCAAATTAAAGCTATTAGCGTAAAAAATATACGCTTTAATAAATCGCCTTTATATAACAACGTAGGATCCAAGCTATTAAATGCTGATTTATTGCCCATGACTTACGATAGTATTTCCACACTACCACCAACTGAAGCTACAGATTTTTTTGCAGCTTCTGACGCAAAATCAACATGAAACACAAATTTTTCGCTCAACTTACCTTTATTAAGAAGTTTAATTTTATCCTTAATAGACTTTATAAAACCTAATTTATACAGCCTCTCCTTATCTATAACAGAGTCTTCCACTATTTTTTTAGCTTCCATTAAGCGCTGTATATCGCCAACATTAATTATAGAGTATATGCTCCTACGTATAGGCTTAAAACCTCTTTTAGGCAAACGAGTATATATAGACTGTTGTCCACCCTCAAAACCATTTATAGAAACTCCACTTCTAGCCTTCTGCCCTTTATGCCCTCTACCGGATGTTTTACCTTTACCACAACCGATACCTCTACCCAGCAACTTAGGCTTCTTTTTCTTAGATAATTTAGTAAATATAGAGTTTAATTTTACAGCATTATTCATACTTTACCTGTTTCCAACTATCTCGCTAATCTTTTTGCCTCTTTTGCTTGCTACCTGACGAGGAGATAACATACTATCAAAAGCCTTAAACACCGCACATATAACGTTATGAGGATTATTTGATCTAGTGGATTTAGCTACCACATCCTTTATACCTAACACCTCAAAAACTGATCTAATCGCTCCACCAGCAATAATACCTGTTCCGGCTCTTGCGGTTCTTAAAACTATCTCACCAGAACAAAATTTAGCTTTAATATCATGATGCAAAGTTCTACCTTCACGCAAGTACACTCTAATCATTGATTTCTTTGCAGCATTTACAGCTTTGACTCTTGCTTCAGCAACTTCTGCGTGCTTACCTATTCCACACCCTACCCTACCCTTCTCATCGCCAACAACAACCAAAATTGAAAATGAAAATCTTCTACCACCTTTGGTAACCGTTGTCACTCTTCGTACCGAAACTAAAAGCTCTGATAAATCATTATTATTTTGTAAATTCTTTATAGCCATATTCAAAACCTTCTAAAATTCAAATCCAGAACTTCTTAAAGCCTCAGCAAATTGAGAAACTAATCCTGTGTATTTATACGCTCCACGATCAAACGTAAGCTGCTGCTCTAATTTCATGCCAGACAGACGCTCAACCATTAAAGAAGAAACCTGTTTTATAGTTTCAGCGTTGACTTTCCCTTTACATACATCCTTAATTTTAGCATCCAAAGTAGAAGCTGAAGTGAGAGTTATTCCTTTTACATCATTAATTAACTGGACATAAAAATGCCTATTAGATTTAAATATGGATATACGTAAACGTTCAGCGCTCTTGTCAAGCTTCACTCTATTACGTAACTTCCTTTTTTCAGAATTACTTAAAAAATTATACGATCTTTTCATTTTTATTACTTCTTTTTACTTACAACCTTACGCAGCATAAATTTGCCTTTTATTACAACACCCTTACCTTTATAAGGATCATATTTTCTAATTTTGCATATATCAGACGCCACCATATAGACCTTCTGCTTATCCATACCACTAACTACTAAGTGAGTTGGCTTTATGCACTTAATCTCAACATCTTTAGGCACTTTATATTTAACATTATGGCTATAACCAAGATATAAAGTCAAATACTTACCATCACACTCTGCCTTATATCCCACACCGTTAATCTCAAGATTAACAGAAAAACCATCAACCATGCCGTTAATGATATTATTAATATTACTCCTATAAGTGCCCCACATAGGCTTTATTTTATCATAATTATCTTTATCTTGATCAACAGAAAGCAATAGCTGATTATCAATAATCTGACACACAACATCCCTGATCAAGCTAACTTCCTTTTCAGCCTTAGCACTCTTTATTAACATACTACCATTATTATATTCAACTGAAACACCAGCAGGAATATTGATAGGAGCAGCACCTATACGAGACATGAATTTCTCCTATTATTTAAAACACACGACACAAAACTTCTCCACCAACCTTTAACTTATGTGCATTATAATCAGTCATCACTCCTTTGGGTGTCGATATAATAAAAATACCAAGACCATTATATGCTTTAGAAATGTCCTTATACTTAGAATAACGACGACAACCAGGCTTTGACACCCTAACTATGTCACTAATTACAGGTGACTTCTCATAATACTTCAATTTTACAATGAAAGAAGGTAAATTATCTACAACTTGCTTTTCATAATCAAGGATATACCCTTCCTCTTTTAAAATCTCCAATATAGAAGAATTCATCTTAGAAAATAGTACCCTTGTTGCCCTATGCATTGCCAATTGAGCATTACGTATCCTTGTTAAAAAATCACCAATACTATCAGATAACGCCACAATATACTCCTTATATTATATTTACCAACTAGACTTTGTAACTCCTGGAATTTGCCCAAAAGAACATAAATCACGCAAAACAATTCTACATAAACCAAATTTTCTATATACTCCTCTTGGTCTCCCAGTTAAAGCACACCTATTTCTAATTTTGGTTTTAGAAGAATTTCTAGGCAATTTTTTAATTAATTTATTTTGAGCTGTAAACCTTTCTACAATAGACAAATTCTTATTATTTATTATAGATTTCAATTTTTCTCTTTTTTCTTTATATTGATCGCACAACTTTATTCTGCGAAGATTTCTTTCTATCATAGATTTTTTTGCCATATATTTCTCCTCTCAATTAATCAAAAAAAGGAAATTTAAGAGCCAGTAATAATTCCTTTGCTTCCTTATCACTAACTGCACTTGTTATAATATTAATATCCATACCTCTAATTTTACTTATTTTATCATAGTCTATTTCTAAAAACGAGATATGTTCCTTTATACCAAAGGAAAAATTACCATTACCGTCAAATTGCTTCACACTAAATCCTCTAAAATCTTTTTCCCTTGGCAAAGCAATATATATCAATCTTTCTAAAAACTCATACATTTTATCTCTACGCAAAGTTACTTTGCAACCTACTGTAGCACCTTTTCTGATCTTGAAGCCAGAAATAGATTTTTTTGCAAAAGTTGATAAAGGCTTCTGCCCAGCAATCAAATATAGGCTATCAAGTGGTTCATTTATTGCTTTACTATCTGTAGCAGCATCTCCAACGCCCATATTGATACACACCTTGACAAGTTTAGGCACTTGCATTATATTGCCGTAATTAAACTTATCTTTCAAGGACTTTACTATGCTATCTTTATACAATTCTTTAAACATATCAACCTAATCTATCACTTCTCCAGAAACTTTTGCAAAACGCACTTTTCTACCGTCTATAACCTTAAACCCCACTCTAGTTGGAGTTTTATATTTAGGGTCCAATGTTGCAACGTTGGATATATCAATAGCTAACTCTTTATTTAATATACCACCACTACTACCAGCTTTTGGTTTAGTATGTCTCTTATGCACATTCACTCCAGAAACAATTACTTTCTTTTTAGCATCACGTGCTATAACTTTGATTACCTTACCAATTTTTCCCTTATCTTTACCAGTTAAAACTATAACGTCGTCACCACTTTTTATTTTAGCACTCATTATAAAACCTCAACAGCTAATGACATTATCTTCATAAAAGAACCAGATGATAACTTTTTTACCGGACCAAACACCCGAGTGCCAAGTGGTTCACCTTGATCGTTAATCAAAACTACAGCATTGCTAGAAAAACGAATTACAGAACCATCAGATTTTCTAATAGGGCTTTTCACCCTCACCACAACTGCTCTATATACTTTTCCCTTCTCAACTTTCCCTCTTGGAGTAATAGATTTAGTAGATACAATAACTGTGTCACCTATAGATGCAGACTTTCTACCACCCAATAAACCAATACAAAGCACTGCACGCGCGCCAGAATTATCAGCTACTTCCAACAATGTATTTTTTTGAATCATATAAATATCCTATTCAATGTGAGCTATTAACAACAACCCATTTTTTAGTAGTAGAAATAGGCTTGTGTTCTTGTATTAAAACCTTGTCCCCTTCTTTACAACTATTATTCTCATCATGTGCTGTATACTTCTTGTATTTTTTTATAACCTTTTTATACAGCTCATCCTTATACACTTGTAATACCGAAACCTTTACAGTCTTATCACACTTAGCCTTAGTTACAGTACCACAAAAAACCTTTTTAGGCATTCTTTTCCTCTCTTCTTCTTTTATTTAATGTAGTTAAAATACGAGCTATGCTCTTTCTTATTAAGCTAAAACGCGAAATATTGTTGCACTGGCCCAGCTTCTTTTGAAAAACCAAATTAACAAACTCTTTTCTCAAATTCACAAGAATTTCATGCAATTCTTGCGAGGACCTCGATTCAATGTCAGCTATATCCATTGCAACTCCATTTAATTATGATTAGATACAAATTTACACTTCATAGGAAGCTTAGCAGTTGCCTTTTCAAGCGCCAATCTTGCTAAATGCATGGGAACATCACTGCTAATTTCAAACAACATTCTACCGGGCTTAGCTTTAAATACCCAAAACTCAACACTACCTTTCCCTTTACCCATACGCACATCCGCCGGCTTTTTACTAACAGGGGTATCAGGAAAAATTCTTATCCACACTTTACCAGAGCGTTTTAATGTTCTAGATATTACACGCCTTGCAGTTTCAATATGCTTAGATTGAATCCTACCTGCTTCCATAGCCTTTAGACCATAATCTCCAAAAGATAATGTGCTACCACCTTTCGTGTTACCCTTAATTCGTCCTTTAAATACTTTTTTATATTTACTTTTTTTAGGAATAAACATTTCAATATACCTAATTAGTTACCAATATAAACCCAGACCTTAACTCCTATGATGCCATATATAGTTTTTGCTTCAGCAAAAGCATAATCTATATTAGCACGTAAAGTATGCAAAGGCAAACGGCCTTCTTTATACCACTCAGTACGAGCTATCTCAGCTCCGCCAAGGCGCCCAGAACAACTTACTTTAATACCTCTAGCACCCATCCTCAAACAACTTTGAATAGCTTTTTTCATCGCTCTTCTAAATGAAACCCTTTTTTCTAACTGCTGTGCAATGCTGTTTGATATTAAAACTGCATCTATTTCAGACCTTTTAACCCCTACTACATTCACTTCCACATTATTTTTTACTTTTTCAGCTATCTTTTGCTTTATCTTCTCAATATCCGAGCCTTTCTTACCTATTATCACTCCAGGTCTAGAAGAATGTATTATTACAGATACCAAATCGATCGTACGCTCTATAATTACTTTAGAAACACCAGCATGCTTAAAAGATTCATTTATATAACTGCGAATAGATAAATCTTGATGCAACCCTTGTTTATAACCCTTCTCAGCATACCAAATAGATGACCAAGTATTAATTATTTTTAACCTAAATCCTTTAGGATTAACGTTTCCCATATTTTTGCACTTTCCTTATTAATTTTCTATTTTTATGAATCATATAATTTCCCCCAATCTTACAGTTATATTACTATAACGTTTACTAACTCTATTAGCTCTACCCATAGCTTTTGGACATACCCTACGCAAAGTAAGAGACTTACCTATTAAAATTTCTTTTATATATAAATTATCGATATCCAATCCATAATTTTGAGCATTAGCAATCGCAGAATTTAATACCTTCCTTATAAGACCTGCAGCTTTCTTTTCACAAAATCTTAATTGCACAGTGGCAAAAGAAACTTTTTTATTACGTACTAAACCAGCAACCAAATTCAATTTACGAGGAGTTGATTTTAAAACCCTAGAACCAGCTTTAACTATTACATCTCTGTTTTTCATATCAATTACCTTCTTGTCGCCTTTTTATCACCACTATGCCCAGTAAATTTACGAGTGGGTGAAAACTCACCAAACTTATGACCTATCATATTCTGATCATTAACATTCACAGGAATGTAATCCTTACCATTATAAACAGCAAACTTTAAACCTAAACAATTAGGAAGAATTACAGAAGCCCTGGAATGAACTTTTATAGCCATGTTAACAAACCCCTTGTTTAAAGCATTATTCACCGACTTTAATATAGAAGGATGACAAAAAGGAGGCTTCCATGCAGATCTACTCATAAACTAACCTTTCAATTGTTTTATATACTTATCACTAGATTTATTTCTCCTTCGAGTTTTCTTTCCTTTTGTTGCAACACCCCAAGGAGTAACAGGATGACGACCACCAGAGGTTTTTCCTTCCCCGCCTCCATGAGGATGGTCAACCGGATTCATTGCAACTCCACGTACAGTAGGTCTAATCCCAAGCCACCTACTTCTCCCAGCTTTACCCAACTTTCTATTCTTATGGTCAGGGTTAGATACTACACCAATAGTAGCCTTGCAAGAAGATAAAATCAACCTAATTTGACCAGACCTGAGTCGTAATAAAACATATTGGCCATCACGACCAACGATTTGTGCATAACAACCAGCAGCTCTAGCAATCGCAGCACCATTACCTGGCTTCAGCTCAACATTATGAACGAAAGAACCAACAGGTATATGCTTGAGTAGTAAACAATTCCCTGGCAAAATATCAGCATCATTCCCAGCTGTAACAACATCACCTGGTTTCATACCTTGAGGAGCTAATATATAAGACTTAATATCATCTTCCTTATATGATATTAACGCCAAAAACCCACTTCTATTTGGGTCATACTCTATTTTTTCAACTATACCTTGACCACTTCTATTACGCTTAAAATCTATCACTCTATACTTCTTTTTGTGACCACCACCCCTATGACGAGTTGTAATTCTACCATGATTATTTCTTCCACCACTGGACTTTTTACCGGATGTAAGAGACTTTTCTGGCTCATCTTTTGATAAACCAACTTTACTTACTAACACAGTCCCACGAGAAGACGGAGTAACAGGATTAAAAAATTTCATACCCATACTAAACGCTCATTATATCTAATTTTTGACCATCCATCAAAGAAAAATAAACTTTCTTTTTCTGTTTTTTACAACCAATCACACCCCTAAAACGCCTATATTTAGGCTTAATTCTAACAACATTTATAGAAGAAATTTTAACATCAAATAGAGACTCTATTGCCAACTTTATTTGACGCTTATTTACATTTACAAAAACATACAAAGAATATTTATTAAACTTCTCCCTCAAAAAAGAGGCCTTTTCTGTAATTATAGGAGATTTTATTATATTATTATATTTGATCATAACAATCTACCTTCAAGATGCTTTAAAGTATCCTTTGTCAACATCACGCATTCGTGATTCAATATATCAAAAACATTTAACCCAATAGGTTTGATTAAGTCTACATAGTGCAAGTTTTTAGCCGCACGCAACAAATCATCTCCATAATCACCAACTATCAAAAAGGAAGAAAATTTAAAATTTTTAATACATTTACACATTTCAGACGTTTTCTTCACATCAATATTTAAATTATCCAGAATAATTACTTGATTATTTAAATACTTTAGAGATAAAGCAATTTTTAAACCAAATTTGCGTACCTTCTTATTAAGAGAATAAGTATGACTCCTCACAACAGGGCCAAAAATAATCCCACCACCTCTAAATTGAGGAGATCGCAAGCTCCCTTGTCTTGCCCTACCGGTACGTTTTTGACCATAAGGTTTAGCTGTTGTACCAGAGACATCACTAATACCTTTTGTTTTATGAGTACCAGCTCTTCTCTTCGCTAATTGCCATCTCACTATATCATGCAAAATACTCAATTTTTGCTTAGCAGAAAATATCAAAGGATTGAGCTGAGCAGTACCTACATTATCATTAGATAGATTAACTAAATTACATTCCATAACTAACTTACCAAATTACTAGCATCATCATTTACATCTAACAGTAAACCTACCGGAAAAGGAACATCTTTATGTAAAGATTTTTTAACTGCATCTCTTACAAAAACATAGGAATTTTTAAACCCAGGAACATTATTACCCTTCACAGCAATTATACTATTTTCATGATCAATGGATAATATCTTCATATTTTGTGCAGTTATCCTGCTGTTACCTAAATGACCAGCCATTTTCTTTCCTTTGAATACTCTACCAGGATCCTGACATTGGCCAGTGGAACCTTGTGATCTGTGAGCAATAGAAACACCATGAGATGCCCTAAGCCCACTGAAATTATGCCGCTTCATCACACCAGCAAATCCTTTACCTATAGAATAACCCGTAATATCAAGATATTGACCAACCACAAAATGATTGATTCCCACTTTTTTACCACATTCTATTCCCGACAGGTCATTTAATCTACTTTCGTATAACTTACATTTATTATTTATACCCTTTTTCTTTAAATATTCCAACTGAGGTTTTGCTATATTTTTAAAATCTCCTGTGCCTAAAATGACTGAATTATAGCCACATTTATCTTGTCCTTTTATATCAATAATATAAGTTTCGCTGAGATGCAATAAAGTTACAGCCATGCGACTATTGTCAGAATACATAGCAGTATGACCAATATTCATCATTAGTAAACCAATTCTCCTCAGCGAATTTATTCTCTTCATTTCCTTCTCCTAAACCTTAACTTCCTTGACTTTTAAATCCACTTCTACGCCAGCAGAAAAAGATAAACCTGTAAGCATCTGCATCATAGTAGGAGTAAGATCATGTAAAACAATCAAACGCCTAGAAGTTCTCATTTCAAACTGTTCACGAGATTTTTTATCAACGTGAGGAGATCTATTAACAATAAATTTAGAATCTTTCCTTGGCAACGCAATCGGACCAGATAATTTTGCACTGGACCGCTTTAATTCATCAACAAATTTTCGAACACACTCCTCCAATAAAGAACAATCGAAAGCCTTAATGTTAATATATATATCTTGCTTCATCTTAGTTACTACACTCACTCCAAAATTTCAGAAACAACACCAGAACCAACAGTTCTACCGCCTTCTCTTATCGCAAAACGCAATCCCTTATCCATTGCTATCGGTACTTGCAATTCTACTTCTACACTCACATTATCTCCTGGCATTACCATCTCCTTCCCATCTAGCAATTTTATGCTCCCAGTTACATCCGTTGTCCTTAAATAAAACTGTGGCTGGTAATTCGCAAAAAATGGTGTATGCCTTCCTCCTTCCTCTTTCTTTAATATATAAACCTCCGCCTTAAACTTTCTATGCGGTGTTATCGTCCCCGGTTTTGCTAATACTTGCCCCCTCTCCACTTCTTCTCTTTTTGTTCCTCTCAGCAATATTCCTACATTGAGCCCTGCACTCCCCTTCTCTAGCAACTTCTTAAACATCTCAACACCTGTACATATTGTCTTTTGTGTTGCTTTTAAACCTATTATCTCTATCTCTTCTCCCGTCTTTATCTCTCCCTTCTCTATTCTTCCTGTTACCACTGTTCCTCGCCCCGATATCGAAAATACATCTTCGATTGGCAGTAAAAATGGTAAATCCACAGGCCTTGGTGGAACCGCCACATATTCATCTAACTTTTCCATCAATTTGTCTATTGATTTCTTTCCATATTCGCTGCTGTCATCCTCCAGCGCCTTGAGTGCTGAACCAACCACCACAGGCACTTCATCCCCTGGAAATCCGTATTTACTCAGCAATTCCCTCACTTCCATTTCTACTAAATCTATCATATCAGCATCAGCAACATCAGCTTTATTTATATACACCACGATATATCCAACACCTACCTGCTTCGCCAGTAATATATGCTCTCTCGTTTGTGGCATTGGCCCATCAACCCCTGACACTACCAATATCGCCGCATCCATCTGTGCTGCACCTACTATCATGTTCTTTACATAGTCAGCGTGTCCAGGACAATCAACGTGTGCATAATGCCTTTTTTCCGTCTGATACTCAACATGCGCTGTTGCTATCGTTATCCCCCTCTTCCTTTCTTCTGGCGCTTTATCTATCTGATCGTACGCTACAAAATTTCCATAATGCTTCGTTATCGCCGCTGTTAACGTCGTCTTCCCATGATCCACATGTCCTATTGTTCCCACATTTACATGCGGCTTTCCAAATGCTTCCACTATTGCTGTCATAATTTAAACTTTTCTACCTAAAATACAAATACATCAATAAATAATATGTTGATTTTATAAAAATACAACAAAAAAAAGAGCGGATAGTGGGAATCGAACCCACGTCACTAGCTTGGAAGGCTAGAGCTCTACCATTGAGCTATACCCGCACAATGGAGGAGGTAGGATTCGAACCTACGTACGCTCACGCGGACAGATTTACAGTCTGTTACCTTTAACCACTCGGTCACTCCTCCGCAAAAATTTGTTAAGAGAATACTATTTTAGCATCTTAACTTAAGCTCTTATTGTATTTAATACTAAACGCCTAAAATTAAAAAATCAAGCAATAAAACCTACCCTGATTAAAATCATGCAGATTTCATTTTATATAACACAATATTGCCAATAAAACGCCTAAACAAATAATGCGAATCATGGGTACCTGGCGCTTCTTCTGGATGATATTGCACAGAAAAGACTAGGTAATCCTTCATCATTATTCCCTCTACACTATTATCAAATAGAGAAATGTGAGTAATTTCAACATTACTTGGAAGAGAAGCTGAATCAACAACAAAACCATGATTTTGGCTAGTGATCTCAACTTTTCCACTAATTACATCATAAACTGGATGGTTACTCCCTCGGTGACCTATATCCATCTTGATGGTCTTTGCCCCCAAAGTAATCGCAAGTAATTGATGGCCCATGCATATGCCAAAAATTGGTATTTTAGATTTTATAATAATGTCTATTTCTGAAACTACACTTTCTCCTATTTCTTGCGGATCACCAGGACCATTTGAAAGCACTATACCATCTGGATTCATACTCAACACTTTTTGAGCAAAACCTGTGCTTGGTCTGATTAATTCAACTGTACAACCAAGTTCTATTAAGCGTGAAACTATACTGATTTTTACGCCAAAATCAACGATTACAATCCTATATTTTGCATCAAGGTCAATAGCTCTATCTGATGTCATTCCAGTGCGTGACACTGGAATCCATATATTTTTTGCTGGATCCGAGTAGTCAGCTACTTGGATGACAAAGTGCTCCGCTAGTCTATTATTTTCAAAACTGTTATTTAAACTAACCTTATTAGTTATTTCTATCCCATTTACAGGTTTGTATTCCTTCAATTTGTCTAATGCATGCGCCTTACTCGATGAGCATATCATTCCATTTTGAGATCCATGTTCTCTCAAATGTCTTGTTAAAGCTCTAGTATCAACTCCTGATATCCCAATCACGTTATTTTTCTCTAACCAATCATTTAAACTGATATATGAAGAAGGGTGGGACATAGAAGAAAGTTCACGCATAACCACACCACTTGCAAAAATTTTCTTTCCTTCATTATCTTTATGGTTTATTCCAATGTTACCAATATGAGGAAAAGTGAACGTTATAATTTGATCGGCAAAAGAAGGATCAGTTATAGTATGCTGATAACCGGTCATACCAGTGGTAAAACAAACCTCGCCTATGCACTTGCCTTTTTTACCTACTGATTTTCCCCAAAAGCACTTGCCATCTTGTAAAATTAAAACTGCGTCCTGCACTTCATTATCTATTTAACTGATTCAAAACAGTATACAAGAATTTCAAATAATACGTAACTCTTTCTAAAATTCCAAATTTAACCACGAAGCAGCAAAAAATAACATGAAAAACTTTTAATACAATCTTTCATATAAAATATATAGTTGACTACCTTCATATTTCGTATTAGATATAGGTAAATCATAAGTAAAGTGGAGGGTAATAATGAACACTGGTACAAATCAATCAAAAAAAATAAATGAGAAGTGGTTAGCTGGAGGAATTGGCGCGCTATTATTTGTAATGATGCTACCGTCGATTCTTCTTTTAGCAAAAATAGCTATAGGGCTAATTATGGTTTCAGTTGCAGCAATAGCGATAAAAGTTGCCTTAAAAACAATATCGAATGCTTTAGAGGATAAACAGGCAGATCAAAGCCAAGCGACGCAACAAACAACACAAAGTAAAATTATAAACCTGGCTATTGGATTAACATCTATATTCGTAGGAGGATTATCACTATTCATTATAGCACAAACTGGCTTAATTGCAGCATGTGCAGCTATAACTGCTTTAGCTCTACACGAATATGTTAAAAATCAAGAAATAGGAAAAGAGATAAATGATAAATTCGATAAGGTAGCTGACGATACAATCAATTTTATTGTTAGCAGTGTTGAAAAACTTATTCCAACAAAGCCGCCAGGCATAACAGCCTAAACTGTCTCCGTTCAGGGCATAAGTGTTACAAGTAGCATTATATAAAGCGATTAATGGCATCCTCCTGATAATAGAATAATTGTATCTGTTCAGGGGCATCGCAAATATTGAAGCAAAAGTGGTCAGTGCTTACTATACGAATATTGTGATTTGAATCCACTAGGGAGGATGTCATCCCAGTGCCCAGACACTGGGATCCAGGAATTTTGATTAGAGATTAAATTGGTGAGTATAAAAGTAGCTAATCCTACGTTAAAATACAACGTTTTTAATGGGACTGCGTAAAAGGGCCGGATTCCAGTGTCAAGCACTGGAATGACACCTTTGTGTTTGAGGCAAAACCTGCTATAACATTTCTTCGCAAACAAACGTTCGTACAGTTATGTATCAGCTACTTTCATGGCACCATTTGTTGTAAACTCACATTTCTCTATGATTATCTTTATTTGCCGCTTTCCCGAACGGATGCTCTACAGTTATTTCCTCATTAATAGAGCGAGGTGCACCGGAACCAGGTACAACGATATTCTCGTGCGATTGCATATCCTTCTTTTCCTCACATGGTGTTTGCTTAATGAAATGTGCTGCTAAAACTTCATGTAAAGCTTTACCTTTTATAAGCACAGCCTCGTTTTGCTTAGCTAACTCTAAAATTTTCTTTGGTTCAACATCTTTACCGTCAATAGTTGATTTTTTAATACTAACTTGACCTAAATTTATATTTAGAACAACAGTACAGTTAAGGTCTTTTCCAGATTCATCTTTTGCACCCCAACTAATTTCGATGTCACATATTGCAAATTTTGTAAAGGAGTAGTTCCTCTGTTGTTTCTCATTCTTCTCAATTGTTACTATTCTTTCACCATTGCTGTATATTTTTGCTCTTTTTACCTCGCTTTTCTCTTCTTCCATTCTTTTAGTTTTTTCAGTGAAAAGACGACTGGTTTCTAAACTTTGTTCAGGTTTAGTAATGTTGATATTAAGATGGTCATAATGATTAAGAAGACGGTTTGCATATGGACATGGCACATAACACACATCAAAGAAAGCAATTGCACTACCAGTTTTTAGAAATTCTTGTCCATCGCTCATTCCTTCACCAATTCGAATAAGATATCTACCCAACCTCTTTTTAAAATTTTCTTTTAACTCCTCCTGATCTTTAGAAGTAAGCTTCTTATCCAATATACCCATTATTTCTTTTCGCTTACTCAATACTACATAATTGAAAAGGAAAATATCATCCTCTCGATAATAATTTGCTATCTTGTCAAATGGATCTGCCGGCCAACCGTTATTATAATTTACGGAATCAGAAGAATCTTCACACTTATTATCCTTAAAATCAAAATTCAATCTTTCAAAATCTGATAATACTTTTTCTGCCCTATCTTCAAAAGACCGAAGTCCATCTTGAAGTTCTTTTCCATAACTCATTCCTTTGTCAATTTGAAGAACATATTGACCATATTTCTTTCTAAACTCCTCCTGTTCTTCGAGGAGAGGAAGATTCCTATCTAATATATCGATTATTTCTTTCCGCTTATTCAATATCACGTAATTAAAGAGGGAACTCTTCCCCTTCTTTTCATAATCGTCTGCTATTTTGTCAAAACACTTATTATCCTTAAACTCCAATTCCTCAAAATCTGAGAGCACACTTTGTACCTGAGTCTCATCGAATTGAAGATTTGCTTGAGGAGATAGAAGAGTCAACTTTTCTTCACTTTCCTTGGTACTCGAATTTTTGTACAAACCATTAAATAGATTTATAATACTAGAAAACATTTCACACCTCTATTGTTATAAGTAAACTTGATTATATCTTAATGCTAAATGTTGTAAAGCTAAAATTAGAAACTAAAAAAGCTAACATAAGTTCTGCATTGTTTGCAGCTTTATCAGCTTATTAGGTAGAATTATTAAAGAACTAGTTGAACAGACGTTATCAACTCCATCCACAAGTTCTCCGCTTGTTACTCCAGTTGCAATGAACACTGATTCACCTCTTGCCATATCTTTTACGGCGTAGACTTTTTCTGGGTCATCAATATTTAAATTTTTTGCTCTTTCTTTTAACTGATCTGTGTCAAATATCAATCTTCCTTCCATCTGCCCACCGATTGAACTCAGCGCTGCAGCCGCAAGCACCCCTTCTGGTGCCCCTCCTATTCCGATATACATATCATGATTGCCATTTACTAGTGAAACTACGGCCGCAATATCACCATCATCTATTAGTTTAATTTTTGCTCCTAACTTCCTGATTTTTAATATTAATTCATTGTGCCTTTCACGATTAAGTATAGTTACTGTAAGATCATTTACTTTACATCCTTTTGCCTTGGCTAAATTGTCTAGATTCTTTTCAATGCTATTTTTTAGTGAGACTACACCCTCTGGAAGATTTTTTCCTACTGCTATCTTTTCCATATAAACATCAGGTGCGTGTAAAAAATCACCTTTTTTCGTTGCAGCAAGAACAGACATTGCACCTTGTTTATGGTGAGCGCAGATTGTAGTGCCTTCAAGTGGGTCAACAGCAATGTCGATCTCAGGACCATTTCCAGTGCCAATCTTCTCGCCAATATATAGCATCGGTGCTTCATCTCTCTCACCTTCACCAATTACGATAGTACCATTTATTTCCATAGAATTTAACACTGTTCGCATTGCATCAACTGCAACCTGATCAGCCTTTTTTTCATCGCCGAAGCCTGCTAGTCTATATGCAGCAAGTCCTGCAGCTTCGGTCACTTTAACTAATTTATAGGCTAAATCTTCCATCATTTGCTTCAAGAACTATAAATAAAGCATTGAATATATATCATGCTGCTTGAAACTGCAATATGCCTTGACTGGTTTTGGGAAAGTTGCTATAATAAATTAGATAGTAATAGTGGTAAAATTTGACATGACTTATGAAAAGATAAAGGAAATTGTAACTAACAATCCTAATATAACTGCTGAGGAGTTTGGTGAGAAGCTCAAAGAAAATAGGATAAACATAAAAAAAACAAATAAATATCATTATACTTTACTTGGGCATATTGTTAATTCAAAGGGACCTAATATTACAGACAACACCAATGATCGTGCTATATTTCTACACATTATTAAATTACTCACAGAGTTGAAAACTGAAGGCAATACTGGTCAATTCAAACATGTAAAAGCTGGATTGAGCGAAGCTATAACGACTAAGCAAGCTGATGTTGTAAGAATACTCCTGGATAGTGGTAAGTTTAATGAAGAAGAAAAATTTAACGCTTTGCTCTGTGCTGTTACTCAAAAGTATGTCCAGGGAGTTAAATTATTGTTAGGTCATGTAAATGATGAAAACATGCAAAAGGCTTTAAAGGTGGCCATGGATAAAGAACAAATTACACAAGTTGAAGAAATTACTCAGATACTATTAAATTTTATTACACCAGAAACATCGAATGTAGAAGAAAATATAGTACCAGCACCTCCTATAGTAACAGAAGCAAATGCTAACCAACCTGTGTCAAGTAGTGTTAATGATCAGCCAGGTCATAGTAACGAAAACGAAACGCCTGTATTAACAATAGAAACAAATACCGGCAAAACTACTATATCAGATTGTGATAATAATAAAAATGTCTTCACAAATTCTCAATTTTCTATGCCAAATGAACAAGAAACTAAATATAAAGAGAGCAAAAAGGATTTTTACACCTCATTGACAAAAGATGTTGTTGGAGTTGTTATTACAGGATTATTCATTACTGCTGCTGTGATGGTTCCATTTGTAGCTGGTGCAGTAGTTTGCAGTGTCATAGCTGCTTTGGTTGCAATATACACCGGGTTGCATGTAAAAAATTCTACATTACCAAGTTATAGGGAGATGAGAGAGAATGAAGTTGAACGTGTAACAGGATGTCATCCCAGTGCCTAGACACTGGGATCCAGAAGGCCATAATAAAAACTAGATTCCAGCGTCACGCGCTGGAACGACACCCTCTGGTGGGCTCAAACCATATGAGTAGCCAACACTGCCACTATACTTACCTAGCAAATTTAGATCTAACACTAAACTGTGCTGCCACTAACTTTGCAACCGGTACTCTATAGGGTGAGCATGAAACATAATCCACCCCTGATTCGATGAGAAACTCTATAGATTTTGGATCTGCTCCATGCTCTCCACATATACCCAGTTTTATTTCTTTTCGGGTTTTTTTGCCTCTTTCAATGGCCATCTTGATTAACTCCCCTACCCCTTCGATGTCCAGCACTTCAAATGGGTCGTTTTCGAATATGTTGCTTTCCTTATAAGAATCGAGGAAATTAACTGAATCATCTCTTGAAAGTCCCATGGTCGTTTGCGTTAAATCATTAGTGCCAAAACTAAAGAATTCTGCATGTTTTGCTAACTTATCAGCAATCAGTGCCGCTCGTGGCAGTTCTATCATTGTTCCAATTGAGTACGCCTTGTCTGATGTCATTCCAGCGCGTGACGCTGGAATCTGCTTCTTGATCCTAGCTGAGATGACAGAGGATTCTTTCTTTGCTAGCTCGCATATCAGAACAAACTCTTTCTCACTCATGATAAAAGGAATCATGATTTCAGGTTCCACTTCTATCTTCTTTTCTTTCTTTAATTCACTTGCAGCACTAAGTATTGCCCTAATCTGCATGCTATATATTTCAGGATGAGAAATAGCAAGTCTACAACCTCGATGGCCAAGCATTGGGTTCTTTTCTGATAACTGTGCTATTTTATTTTTTACTGACTCAACTGACTTACTAAGTGATTTGGCAATTTTTTCTATAGTAGACTGATCATTGGGTAAAAATTCATGCAAAGGTGGATCAAGCAACCGTATAGTGACTTCCCTGCCCTCCATAATAGAAAATATTTCTTTGAAATCAGACTTTTGCATTTCTTCTAGTTTAATGAGCGCATTTGCCCTTTCATTTTCATCGTCAGCTATTATCAATTTTTGAATGAATTCGATTCTATCACTAGCGAAAAACATATGTTCTGTGCGACATAAGCCTATACCTTCTGCACCGAATTCTTTTGCAATTTTTGCGTCTTTTGGAGTATCAGCGTTCGCTCTCACTTTGACCGTTTTGATTTCATCTATCCAGTTGATTACCGTTTTGAATTCTTGCGATAACTCAGGTGAAATTGTAGGGAGAATGCCAAGCATAACCCCCCCTGTTCCTCCGTTGATGGTAATTGGTTCACCTTTATTTACTTTTGTATCCCCTACAGAAAAGAAAATTCCATCTTTATCGATATAAAGTCCACTTACACTGCAAATGCATGGCTTACCCATTCCACGGGTTACAACAGCAGCATGCGAGGTCATCCCTCCCCGTGCTGTTACTATGCCGCTTGCAGCATTCATTCCATTAATATCTTCAGGACTCGTTTCTGACCTTACTAAAATCACTTTTTTACCCTGCTCTGCAGCTTTTTCAGCATCACTTGCACTAAACACTACATATCCAGAAGCAACACCTGGAGAAGCAGGTAGCCCCTTCCCTATTACTTTTTGGTCACTCTTAACGTCAAGAACTGGATGCAATAAATTGTCAAAGGTTTTTGGATCAATTCTCAATATTCCTTCTTCTTTTGTAATCGTTCCTTCGTTTACCATATCAACTATTATGCGAATAGCAGCTTCAGCCGTGCGCTTGCCAGACCTAGTCTGCAAAATCCATAATTTACCGTCCTGTACAGTAAATTCGATATCCTGCATGTCTTTATAATGCCTTTCAAGTTTTTCACATACCGCGCATAATTCCAGGTAGACACTTGGCAGCAACTTCTCCATGGTGTTTTTTTGCTCTCCGTCAATTGGCATAGGAGTATAAACACCAGAAACCACATCCTCACCCTGAGCATTAACCAAAAACTCACCAAAAAGCTTTTTTTCCCCAGTTGAAGGATTTCGTGTAAATATCACACCAGTTGCAGAATTATCATTTAAATTACCAAAAACCATTGCTTGCACGTTGACCGCTGTTCCAAGGTTTTCAGGAATATTATGTATTTTTCTATAGGAAACAGCCCTATCATTTTTCCAAGAAGCAAATACTGCATTCACTGAGCTGAGCAATTGCTTTTCAACGTTCTGCGGAAAATGTTTTCCTATTTTTTCATGTACTATCCTTTTGAAATTGTTAACAATTTCTTTTAAAACATCAACATCAAGATCAGCTAAGCTTTTTGCTCCACTCTTTTGCTGCTTATTATCAACAACATCTTGAAATAGGTGATGATCAAGCTGTAGTACAACATTGGAGTACATCATGATGAAACGGCAGTAGCTATCGTAAGCAAAACGTTCGCCACTTTTTTTTGCAAGCCCAACAACGGTTTCATCATTTAGACCAACATTTAAAATAGTATCAAGCATGCCCGGCATTGAACTAACACTACCAGAGCGTATTGAAACTAATAAGGGATTATTTAAATCCCCAAATTTACAACCGATGTCATTTTCGAGCATCGTCATGTAGTTTTTAATTCCACTACATATGTCATTCCAGTGCGTGACCACATTTTTTTCTGGATCCGAGTAGTCAGCTACTTGGATAACAGAAGATCTATTGTCTTGATAATAGACTTTGCAAGCAGAGGTGGAAATTGTGAAACCAGGTGGAACAGGAATGCCAACATTGCACATTTCTGCTAAATTTGCCCCCTTTCTTCCCAGCAGATTTTTCATTTCTGCATTGCCTTCGCATTTACCCTGGCTAAAGTAATGTATTAACTTTTCCCCCATCATTTTCTCCGGATTTTCACTGATAAACACATTGTACATATAGTTCCAATAAACCTGTGAAGACTTGAAACCTTAGGATAATAAATTTTACAAAATTTGGCAACAACGTTCCTTCTGGCAACATCAGTAAAGTTAACAAAAAAGATGACAAATTATTGAATTATTATCAATAAGAATATATAATATAAAGATACATTTAAAAATTTTTTTATGGCTCTTTCTAAATTTCTCGACCCCAAGAATGATGTTGCGTTCCGGCGTATTTTTGGTACTGAAAAAAATAAAGACATCCTCATTCACTTTCTCAATGATATTTTGGGGTTCACTGGCAAAGATGAAATAAAAGAAATAGAATTCCTCAGCACTATTCAAGATGCTGAAATTGCCTCTAAAAAACAAAGTATCGTTGATGTTCTTTGCAGGGATGAAAATGGGGTGCAAGTAATAGTCGAAATGCAAGTTGCCAAAACTAAAGGCTTTGAAAAACGCGCTCAATATTACGCTGCTAAAGCTTATTCAAGGCAAGCTGATAAAGGTGATCAATATCAGGGTCTTAAAGAAATCATTTTTATAGCTATTGCTGATTGTATTCTCTTTCCTAATAAATCTGAGTATAAGTCAGATCATGTAATGTTAGACAAAGATAGCTATGAACATGATTTAAAAGATTTTTATTTTACATTTATTGAGTTACCAAAATTTCCTAAAACTAAAGAAGACCAATTGGAGAGTATAGTTGAAAAATGGATCTATTATTTTAAATATGCAGATGAAACTAGCGAAGAAGAATTGGAAAAGATAATAGGTAGTGATGTAATAATTAAAAAGGCATATGAAGAACTAAATAGATTCAACTGGTCAGAGAAAGAATTTATTGCCTACGAACAGGAAATAAAACGTATTCGTGATGAACGGGCTGTTCTTGAACAAAAACTTGATGATGCTAAAAAGGAAGGAAAAATTGAAGTTGCAAAAACAATGCTAGCTAATAATGTTGATGTCACCACTATTGTTAAGTTTACTGGCCTCCCCATGAGTGAGATCAAAGAATTGCAGAATTAAGTGGACCCGCAAACGGTTACACGAAATAATGCTGCAGCCTGACCAGATGATAAGTACATTTAGCCTATTTATCTTTATACTTTCATGTCAATTTTATAAATCAAATTTATTTCTGTGAGTAGCTACAATTTAAAGACCTTGCTTCATCAATGTAATGGAACAAAACCTTTTTAGTAAGTTCAAAACCCTCTAAAGTCTCTCCTTCGCATCTTGCTGTAATGCAGTTTTGCGTATTTGATACCCTAAGAAGCCACCAACCTTTATTATCGGTTACCTTAACACCATCAAGATCTGAAAATACAATATTTTGCTGCTCCAGTGTTTTCTTTATTGACTCAATTATTTGAAACTTTTTCTCATCTTTCACTACAATCTTCACTTCATGAGTGATATATAACTTCGGTAAATCCTCAATCACCTGAGATAGGCTTTGGTTTTTCTTAAGCAAAATGTCAACTGCTTTAACAGCAGAATATAGCCCATCATCAAAACTTAGCTCAGAAAAGAAGAAGTGCCCGCTTAATTCACCAGCAAACTTTGCCTCTTCCTCTACCATCTTCTTCTTAACTAGTGAATGTCCAGTAGCACAGGTGATAACTTGCCCTCCTAACTTGCTAACAAAATCATGCACTTTCATACTCATTTTTACGTTAGCAATAACTTTGCTTTCTGGATATTCCTCCAACACTTCACGTGCAAAAATTATAAATAAATGGTCATTGGAAACAACGTTGCCTTTATTATCAATTAAGCGCACCCTATCGCTATCGCCATCTAGCGCAATGCCAAGATCACATCCATATTCCTTCACAATGTCAATTAATTGAGCAAGATTTTTTTCCTCTATGGGATCTGGATCATGCAGTGGAAATGCCCCATCTATAGAGTTATTGGTTACGATGTGCGTATGACCAGGCAAGATCTTTTCAATATACCTTATAATTCCACTTGCTGGACTATTTCCACAATCCCAGGCTATTTTTAATTTCTGTGTAGTATTATTCTTCACTGCACTTTTCAATATGCTAATGTACTCACTATATATATTTATGTTAATTAAGCTTCCAATTCTTGTGCTGTTTTTAATTGGACTGCTTATAATTTCCTTCATTTCTTGATCTGAGAAGACTTTTTTATTACTAAAAAATTTAAAGCCATTATATTCGCTGGGGTTATGAGAGGCAGTTATTATGATACCAAGATCCGCCTGTGTGATTTGTGTTGCAGCGTAAAGCATAGGTGAAGAGCATAGTCCAACGCGTATAACATTTGCACCGGATAAAGTTAAGCCCCTAATTAATTCTCTTTCTATACCTGGTGAATCTATTCTGCTGTCGTAGCCGACACAAACACTAACTACGGTTTGGCCAAACTTTCTACCTATCTCGTACCCATCATTAATCTGCAAGTCTTTGCCTATTATACCTCTAATATCGTATTTTCTTATAATGGTATTGTCCATACTGTACTTCTTGAAGTGACTACTATATAACATTTTGGCCAAATGCTCAAGTTTATTTATCCAACAATTAGTTGATTTTTTAAAGAAATCTGTTAATATTATAGTATATTTTTTAAAATGTAAAATTATGCCACAGGAAAACGAAAATGTATTTATAGCTGAAAGTCAAAGTTTAGATGTAGATGAACAGAAGAAAAACGATATTTTAAGTGTCATTGAATCTTGCAACGATCTTCAGGATTTTATAAAAAAACTAAAGGAAGAAAATCTCATCTGGTACTTCATTGGTCCTTTATGCAAAGATGAGAACATTACAGGACAGATAAATTTAAAGTGGGAAAAGGAGTTCCAAAAATTTGAGCAATCAATAGACGCAACGCATAAAGAACTCAAGTCGTCTCTGCCTGGTCAAAATTTCTTAGTGTATCCAACAAAGGATAATGACTTCAAAATTAGATTTGAAAATGAAGAAAAACCAATAGAAATTAGCAATATTTTAAGAGCTAGCAGTGAAGGTAAGGTTTATAACATATCTTTAGGGAAAGATAGTCAAATAACTGCAACCAAAAAAGGCAGCGAAAGGCACTATGATTTTACTGGTTCAAGCTCATGTGAAATGACCATTAATTGGCAGGCTAAGGATTCTGAAGGTAACAGCATAGACTGTAGCATGACCGTAAAATTGGATTCTGGTGGTATACAGAGTGTTATTGGTGAGCCAAAATTTGGAGGAATAACGAGTTCAGAAGAAGTATTAAAGTTAGTTGGACAAAATAAAGAAGTTTTTATCAACGGAAAAACTCTGTATCAAGCTTTTACTGGCATATCCAAGAGTGTAGACGATCAGCAAGTACCAGCAGAGGAAATATTTACAAAAGATCTACATATATCACCACAGTCACCTACACCAAGCAGCAGTGGGTATTCCTCTCCTAGCACACCTTCTTCACGTAGAAGTTCTATATCCACCAGCAGTGAATTTAGTGATGAAGATGAAATATTTGAGGATGATATGTCTGGTGATGAAGAAGAGTATGAGCAAGAAGGATTAAAAGATGAAGTTGAGGAATTAGAGGAAGAAAAAGAAACATTTGCTAAATATTTTGCAGTGCAGGCAAAGCAGCTTGAGGATCTAAGATTAGAACGTGACTCCTTGAGAGATAAAGTCAATGAACAACAGCGAGCGATATTTGAAAGAGGTCAAAGAATAAAGGAACAAGAGGAAGAACTACAGGATAAAAATGATGTAATAAAGAACTTAAATGATCAGTTGAAAGATAAGGAAGGTGAAACAAATGAGGCAAATAAAGAATTACAGAGAAAATTGAAGCAAAGTGAAGCTAATTTAACTGTACTAAAGGAAAAGAATGCAAATTTGGAGAATGACCTGAAGAAAATAGTGGAAGGTTTAAACGATGATCATAAAAAGCAGTTGGCAGAACAGTTAATGGAAACAAAAAAGGAAAACAATACATTGGCTGAAACGGCGAACCAATTGTCTAAAGAATTAAATGGATTACAGAGAGAAAAGGAAGACTTAGAGAGGAAAATTCGACAACTTGAACCTGGAAGATCACTTGCAGATGAGCTAAGCGAAGAAAATACGAAGGGGGAAATAGAAAAGCTTCAACGTCAGCTTAAGGAAAAGGAAGATATGTTACAAGAAGAGTTGAAATCTGCCAAAGAGAGTCTAGAGCAACTGCAGAACATATTACAGCAGGAAAAAGGTCAGGCAACTCAAACTGAAGTTGAATATGAAAGTAGAGGAACAAGCATGCAGCAGCAAGACCAAGGTATACAAGCTGTAAACAACAACTCAAGCAGAACAGCTAGTGGGTTAAGACAAGAAAACAAAAAATTGACTAGAGACAAACTAACTATATCTGAACAATTAAAACAAAAAATAAGAGAGATTGACGAGTTAAAGAAAAATTTAAAGCAATTACAAGAAGAAAATAAACAACTCAAACAAGAAGTTACTAAAAATGCAGGAGTTGATGCATCATCTTCAACAGGTCAAAAAGAAGCTAAAGAAGCAGAAGTTATACCGCAAAACATTATGGATTGGCCTGTTCCAATTCCAGATGATAAACCGGAAGAGCAGAAAACTCCATTAGAGCCAATCAAGGTAAATACAGAATTATCAGATCCAAAATCAATCCCTGCTGAGGGTCCGGAAAAATCTCCTCCTCTTTCAAAATGATGAGTTTTGCTTCTATAGCTGACCCAAGCAACACGTCATCCCGCGATTTATTCGCGTTATCTCAGCCGCTAACACGTAGCGGGATACTTAACCGTCATACCGTGATTTATTCACAGTATCTCTTAGCCACTAACAAGCAGCGGGATGACAGCAATCCTACGTCATGCCGCCGCGGTACCTCTAGATCCCGCTAACTAGTAGCGGAATGACGAATTTTTGTTTTTCAAATTATAGCTAAACATACTGTAATTGCTATTGAATGATGGAGTCCATCATTTTAGCACGAAGTAACAAATTCAATGAATTGGTTCTTCAAAAATAATTTAAACTTTTACAGTAGGTCATGAAATATTATAGCGATCTCATTAAAAGAAACTTTTATAAGTATCGTTGATGAGAAAGGAAAAGTTGTTAAGGAAGAAGTTGTTGCAAGCGAAAGTAAGGCAATAGCAGATTAGCCAAGGCAAAAAATACGAACCCATAGGAATAGAAAGTGGATAGTTGTCAATATCAATGTGCAAAGAGTTAAGGAGTTTTGGATTACCAGTAATTTGTGTAGATGCAAGGCATATGGCAGCAGCGTTGTCTGCAAGAATCAATAAGAATGATAAAAACGATGCGAGGGGTATAGCGCAGATGATGAGAAGTGTTAGTAAAATCAGTTGTCAAATTAAAATAGCGCTTGGAAGCAGAAGACAGCTAATGTGTAGCAAACAGCAGGTTATTGGAACAATAAGAGAGTTGTTGAAGATACATGGTCGATAAAGGATCAAAATTTGAAACTTTCGCTTTAAGAATACAAGAGGCAATAAATAATTTGGATGAAATCAGTAGGAGTTCAATTGAAGCGTTAGTTTGTAGTTTGGAAGCAATAGAAAAGTCATTAAGAAAGCTTGACAAAATGCTTTCAGAACAAGGTGAAAAAGACGATGATTGTAAATTGTTAACTACTGTTCCAGGAGTGGGGATTATAGTAGCAATGACGTATAAAGCTGCAATTGATAACCCACATAGGTTTGAGAAATCTGATACAGTTGGAGCATATATAGGGTTGACACCAAGGCAATATTCTTCTGGAGAAGTTGATCGGCATGGCAGCATATCAAAGATGGGACCAGCGGAATGTAGAAGTATGTTATATGAAGCTGCACAAACAATGCTTACAGTTACCAAGAGGACATTTAAATTAAAAAACTGGGGTTGCGAAGAAAAAAGGAATGAAAAAAGCAATTGTAGCAGTAGCAAGAAAATTAGCTGTAATTATGCATAGGATGTTGGTTGATAAAACAGAATTTTATTATCAACAAACATCAAAAGAGCATAGGACAATAATTTTATTGAAAATAAAGATAGCAATGCCGATGGAAGGGACAAGCAAGAACTTAGTTAGACTTCGTGGTAAATATGTTGCCGTCCACTTCCGCCTAACAAGTATAATGCGGCTTGACAAATTTATTGTCATCTCAGACCGCGGAAAGAACCATATGCTACTTTTAACTTATGTAAAATTACCAAGGATTATGGAGAAGATATGCTGTTTTGATTTGTGTGAAAATTATTGTTGACTTATGTGCAATTAGAGAACCTAAGTCACTTTAGCTATAATTCAGAATTGAGAGCTTTTAATAACTCTCTAACTCCCACTTAGGTCTTGGTGCAAAATTAAGTGGATCTATATAATTTTTCTGTAACCTTTCAATTCCTGCCCATCCAACCATTATTGCATTATCTGTACATAGGTTGTTGGGAGGAAAAAATATGTTTAAGTTTATGTGTTGCTTTAATTTTTCTCTCAAGAAATTATTTGCTGCAACTCCGCCGGTAATCACAAAGTCATTGATTTTGATATTTAAAGATTCGGCTATAATAATCGCATTACTAACCCTGTCCAGCAGTATGTCACTAATACACTCTTGAAACGAAGCACATACATCACACACATCTTGCTCGCTCATTTTCAGTTCTTGCACTAAGTTTTTTACTGCTGTTTTAATTCCAGAAAACGAAAAGTTACATCCAGAACGTTTTATCATTGCCCTTGGCAGTTTGAATCTTGTGCCATTGCCTTTTTTAGCCAACTTTTCAATTAATGGGCCTCCTGGGTAGCTTAAACCCAGCATCTTAGCAACTTTATCAAATGCTTCTCCTAGTGAATCATCGAGCGTTTCTCCAAGTTTAATGTATTTACCTACATCCTGTGCAATTAAAAATTGACAGTGACCACCTGATATTAGTAGGACTAAAAATGGAAATTTTACCTCATGCAGTAACCTAATAACCAATGCATGCGCTTCTAAGTGATTCACTGCAATGAACGGTTTTTGTGCTACATGCGCAATTGCTTTAGCCATCATTGTACCAACTATTAATCCACCTATGAGTCCTGGTCCTGATGTTGCTGCAATTGCATTGAGGTCACAAAAGTTAAGGTTAGATTTTTCCACGGCGCTTTTTATTAGACCACTTAAATGCTTCATATGAGCACGTGAAGCTATTTCAGGGATCACCCCACCACGTTTTTTGTGTTCTGCTTGGGAGAGAATTTCGTGAGCAAGGACTTGCTTGTCACTATTTACAATCGCTACTGCAGTTTCGTCGCAGCTTGTTTCAACAGCTAAAATGGTTTTCATGTATATTCGAGCACTTTATTATCAAAACTATATCTTGAAACGCTGTAGAAGTTAACTGCAAAGTTAACTTCTACAGCTAAAAGATTTACCGACAACCGTCATCCCGCTGCTTGTTAGCGGGATCTATACCGCGAATGAATCTACAATCGTATGAACATTGCGCTATTGAGATGGAGCACTTTCTTGTTATTCCAGGTCTCCTCTCTCGTCATCCCAGTGTCACGCACTGGGATGACAGGAAGAGGAGACTGAGATGACAAATGTGAGTGCTGATGTAACAAATGTAAATGCTCGAATGACATCAATAGTTATATACATTTTATCACTAAACTAGACGTTCGTACAGTCGTGGAATGAATCGCGGGATGACGTAGGAAAACCTGCACTATAAGCTAATCATCATCTCCAAATATAGAGCTAATTTTTTTGCCCCCAGGAGAAAATTTATTAGTCCAACTGCTTTGCACTTTGGTTACGTCTTTAGTGGCAGTTTTATTGCTGTATTCCTTGATTTCCTTATCTATTCTCTCCATCATTTGTGAATCAAGGTAGCTCTTTTTCCATTGGCCAGTAGCAAGGAACACTTTGTTTAAGTCTTGAGTGCGGATTAAGTATTCTTTATCTTTAGGGTAAACCTCCTGCGCCCAAGCAAATAGCTCAAAATAGCGTGCAAATAATTCAGATGCACGTGATTTTGCAGTTTGATAAGCCTGTATCTCCTTAAATATAACTTGGCCGATAATTTTCTGCACAAGAATACTTGCTTGCTTTAGGTTCTGCTCAATATCCTGGTAAACTTTATGGAGAAATTCCTGTTCCAAACTTAAGTTCAGTTCATTTTCAACCATGTGTGAAAGTTCATGCACTATAATGTATGGGTTTGACTTCCTCAGTACAATAACATATCTATTTACACTGGAAGACCTGATTGTCTTACACACTCCCTCTTCCATATCCACTAATCCCTCTTGGTATATTTCAAATGAGAGCCTGTTTTGCTTTATTAGTGATAAAGTGAGGTTTAATGTGTTTCTAAACTTCTCAAATTGATAGAGATATTCGACATACCGTATTGCATTTTCACTGCTTCCTACTTGAGTTGCTTGTTTTATTAAATTCCTGATTAGCATACCTTATTATTAAAGGAATTCTTTTTATACTCAAGAATTGATTGGCTACAAAGTGTTTTTAGGAAGCCTGATTGCATAGTTAAAGTAATTCATGTTTACTGATAACCGTCATACCGCGATTCATTCCATAGCTGTACGAACATTGTGATTTGAGAGCAATTTCCATAAGGGAGGATGTCATTCCAGTGCTTGGCACTGGAATCCAGCCTTTCCATAATCATCAAAACATTGTATTTTAACGTAAAACAGCTATTTTTATGCTCACCAACTTAATAAAATTCCTGGATCCAAGTAGTCAGGGCACTGGGATGACATTACAGGGGCACTGAAATGACACCATTTTCAGTCTCTTAAATTGCTTTAGCCATAAATATTTAAGAAATTTACTAAATAAAAAAAAGGCAAAAGAAGCCCCGTGGTGGTTGGCTATTTACTATGTACTAAAATATCGGCGTTTTTTTTATTCTAAAACGCTTGATTAAGAGCGATTTAGCTGCTTTTAACTTGCAACTAACCTACACCGCAAGTGTTTAAGAAATTTACCAAGCAGGAAAAAAGGCAAAGAAACCCTAGGGTAGCTAGTATTCAAATTCTCCCTTGTCAATTTGACGTTTTTTGCTGTCTTAAACGCTTTGTAAGCGCGTTTCAGCTTATATAGGTAAAAACCTAGAAATTTTTAAAGACATGCGATGCACGTAGTGCGAAAAATTAAACATGAGACGCCAAATACCCTAAGTTTTTTGTCATTAACCTGCACAGATTGCGAAGATAAATAAATAGCTTCACTGTTATGATAAGGGGGCTGGCGAAACTTGTAAAGGAATTTTTTACATCTAATTTATAGCTCCCTGCATGATATCACGTATTATCTATACCAAGGAGTTCTGCTTGTAGATATTATACCAACAATCCACTATTTTTTTTATGTCTTGTGGTTTAGTTTCTGGACCTATACTGATTCTAATTGAACACTCTGCTTGCTCTTTTGTTGCCCCCATTGCAAGCAAAACATGGGAAGGCTCAACTTTTCCAGAAGAACATGCGGAGCCATTACTAACTGCAATATGATTCAAGTCAAAATGCATAAGCTGCACATCACTCTTTACTCCTGGCATATAAATAAAACTTGTGTTTGGCAGCCTCTTAGAGTTTTTACCGAAGATTCTTATGTCACTGGCAAGATTTAATAATTCACACTCTAATTGATCGCGTAGCTCCTTTACTTCATCCATTTTTGATAGAAGATCTGGAATATTTTGCAGTGCAGCAGAAAGGCCTGCAATTGCAACAATATTTTCCGTACCACCACGAAATCCCTTCTCTTGTCCACCACCTATTATAATAGGTTCTATCGCAAGTTCTTTATTGAATATTAAAATTCCACTGCCTGCTACACCGCCAAATTTATGGGCGGATAAAGTGAGTAAATCCACTCCTAGATCTTCCATATTAACTTTAATTTTCCCAACACTTTGAGCAGTGTCAGTGTGGCAAATTGCTCCAAACTTGTGTACTATTTTAGCTATTTCCTCAATAGGTTGAATAACTCCTGTTTCGTTATTTGCCATCATAACTGAAACTATTGCTTTGTTTCCTTTAAGTTCGCTTAGAATTTTTTCTAGCTCTAAAAAGTCAACAATGCCCTCCTGATTAACAGGTATTATATATGGATTACATGCAGAATTAAGAATTGAAGGATGCTCTATAGCTGAAATTATATGCAGGTAGCCTGCTATTCCTCTCATAACAAGGTTATTCGCTTCAGTTGCACCAGACGTAAAAACTATTTCTTTATCACTTGAGACGCCAATAGCACCACGTACGTTATCTCTTGCATCCTGAAGAATCTTCCTCGCTTCTTGTCCTCTTTTATGTAGTGATGATGGATTGAGCGTTTGTTTTAACAAGACCTCAAATATACTTTTTTTTACATTTTCACTAATTGGAGCAGTTGCATTGTAATCAGCATATACGCAACCACTATTTTCTAAAGAGAATGGACTCATCTGTCACTTAAATAAGTTTACCATCAACTATAGCCATAACTATGTACGTTAGCTTTAACACGATAAAAAATTTATTGCAAAAACAGCGAAATTAATACATAATTAATAACTCACGTCATTAATACCTGTCAAGCGGGTTCTTATTAGGGGTTACCATGGTTGAAGTTTTTTTGAATAATGCAACAAGAAAGATAGAAGGTGAATACCACCAAAGCAAAGATGCCAACGCGCCGGTTGTGCTGGTTTTACATCATCATCCTCAATATGGTGGTAATATGGATAGTAAAATTGTACATAGTACATATACGTCTTTTATCGATAACAATTTTTCTGCATTGAAGATTAACTTTCGTGGTGTGGGAAAATCTACCGGAACTTTTGATAAGGGTATAGGAGAATTAACTGACGCTGCGGTAGCCATTGATTGGCTTCAGGAACATAATCCTAGCAATGTTCCAATTTGGATCGCTGGTTTTTCTTTTGGAGCATGGGTGGCTATGCAGCTAACAATGCGCCGCCCTGAGATAGTGGGTTTTATTGCTCTTTCTCTTCCGGTAACTAAGTACGATTTTTCTTTTCTTTCTCCCTGTCCAGTTTCTGGGCTTATAATACAAAGCAGTAATGATACAATCTCAGAAGAAAGCGATGTAACAGAATTAGCAAAAAGGTTGATAAATTCAGTAAGAAGTGATCACATGAAATACCATATAATAGATGATACTAATCACTTTCTAAAGGATAAAGAAGAGGAAGTGACTCAAATCGTGGACAATTATATAAAACTGCGCTTGAATAGTGCAACTATTTCTTTTCAAAAGGTCAAAAAAGAGGTAAGGGTAAAAGAATATGCCTAATCTTTACAAACAAGAGAAATGAGTGTAGTAATATAAATGAAAAGGTTTTGTTATGTTTAAAAAGCTATTATTTTTTGTTTTAGCTGTGTTTATGTTATCGGGGTGTTCCCTAAGTAAACAGCGTAAGTTAAAAAGTCCGTGTATAAAAAGCAATGAAAGCATTTCATGCGAGTTGTACTCTGTTAATGATCATTGGTTAGATAAGTATAAGGCATAGAAATTGTGCTATTTTTCCTATTCACAACTTCACTAATGATCGATCTCTCAATTGGAAAATGCAGTCTGCCTTTTCTGCAAGGAGATGATTGTGTGTTACTATAAGCATAGAGCTGTTATTTTCCTTTACGTATGAATGTAACAGTAAAAACACGTTAAAAGAATTTGTTGGATCTAAGTTTCCTGTTGGCTCATCTGCAAGTAAAAGCTTTGGAGAATTTACAATGCTTCTTGCAATTGCAACTCTCTGCCTTTCCCCACCCGAAACTTCAGATACCATGCTGCTTGCTTTGTTTTCCAGACCAAATTTTTCCAACATTGCTTGCGAATTTTTTTTTGCTTCAGCTTTGCTTTTTCCTGCAATGAGTTGAGGAAGCATAATATTTTCCAACACCGATAACTCTTGTAACAAATAGTGAAATTGATAAACAAAACTAAGAAAATTTCTTCTTACATGAGTTTTATGCTTATTACTGGCTTGTGTGCAATTTATTCCATCTATCGTAACTATACCTGAAGTTGGCTTGTCCAACAAGCCTGCGATTTGCAATATAGTTGTTTTCCCTGCACCTGAATCGCCAATCAGCGCTACTACTTGCCCTCTTGTGACACTTAAGTTGATATCCTTTACAACAGCAGAATTGTTCTTGAAGCTTTTATCTACGGAAGTTAGTTCTAGTGCTACATTACCACCCATGTTTAAAAGATCCAGAAGGCATCTAAGTTTTAGTAATAATTAAACCGAAAAACTGTTACCACAACCACATTGAGACTTAGCAAAGGCATTCTTTATTTGAAAACCAGAACCACTGAGATCCTCAGTATAATCTATAACTGAGTTATTTAAAAATTTTGCTGAACAATTATCAACCATTAATACAGGATTACCATTTTCATCATTAATTACTATATCTTTACCTTTTTCGCTAAAACTGGAATGGCTTCTATAGTCCTCGCTTTCTTCATAATCATCATCTTCGTCTTCGTCATCAAACTCATCATCGTAATCATCATCTTCATCATCCAAAGATAGATTTTTATTCATTTGATCCATAAGAAAATTGTATTTGAAGCCAGAACATCCACCGCCTGAAACTGCAACCCGTAAAACGGAACTCTTATCTCCTTCCTGCTCTGCAAGAGAGTGGATTTTTTTTAGTGCATTATCAGTTAAGTTGATGTTGTAATTTGTTGACATAGTAACCACCGTTTATTATTGATAACTTATTATAGTAGAAATTTTACATGTCAAACAATAATTTTCTATTAAATTATGCATGTTTTCCAAGCAAAACAAAAGGGAGATACTTCAAAGAGCCAGAAGATGAGAATCGCAGCTGCTTTCAGCGTGATAGGGACCGTATCATTCACTCTAATGCGTTTAGAAAATTGGAGTACAAAACACAAGTTTTTATCAATTATGAGCACGACTACTATCGCACTCGGCTTACTCATAGCCTTGAAGTTGCACAAATTGCAAGGTCCATTGCGCGTAGACTTGGCTTAAATGAGGATATCACTGAATGCATAGCGCTTGCACATGACCTTGGTCATCCTCCATTTGGTCATGCAGGTGAAGATGCTCTAAAGAAATCAATTCAAGATTTGAATCTTGATAACGAGAAGTATGAGTTTGATCATAATGTTCAAGCTATAAGGATTTTAACTTATCTTGAACAAAAACATTCTGATTTTGATGGTATGAATCTAAGTTGGGAGGTGATTGAAGGAGTTGCAAAACATAACGGTCCCTTGCTTGGTCAAAACGCGGAGTCTTCTACAAGTAATCAGCTGTTATTAGAATACAACAAAAAATATGATCTAAAACTTGAAGAATTTTCAAGCATTGAAGCGCAAGTTGCTTCAATTGCCGATGATATTGCTTACAGTGTTCACGATCTTGATGATGCACTCAGGGCGAATTTAGTAACCATCGAAGATTTGCTGAATGTTCCTTTAATTGAAAAAATGTTTAAAGACATAAGGAGCAGATATTCAGAATTGCCTCAGAGCAAACTCATACATGAATCACTGAGTGGAACTATAGGAACTATGATAAGTGATGTTGTTTCTCAGACTGAAAGAAATATTGAAGATCACAAAATAAAAAGCGTAGAAGACGTAAGAAGTCTAAATAAAATGCTAGTCACATTTTCACCAGAAGTTGCGAATGCTACAAAAGAAATGAAAAGATTCAACATGGAGAAAATATACAGAAGCTATAAACTGAGTAGAACGATGAACAAAGCAAAACGCATAATACAGGAACTCTTTCAATGTTTTTATGAAAACCCAGGATTACTTCCCACAGAGTGGAGCAAACTCGCTTGTGAATCTCAGCGTTCAGTAATAATATGTGACTATATCTCAGGTATGACAGATAGATTTGCTATACACGAGCACAGAAGAATTTTTGATACCTCATACGAAATGACTTCTTTCTAATGACTGATGATCATTTCATGTCAATTGCATTAAGGCTTGCAGAAAAAAATCTTGGAAATGTTGCACCAAATCCTGCTGTCGGGTGTGTTATTGTAAAGGATGGTACAATTGTTAGTGAGGGATACACAGGGATTGGTGGGCGTCCGCATGCGGAGGTAGTCGCTTTGCAAAACGCTAAAGATTCAACTCATGGCGCAACTATATATATCACTCTTGAGCCATGTTGTCATCACGGAGTCACGGGGCCTTGCACTGCAAAAATCATAAAAGCTAGCATAAAAAGAGTAGTAATTGCAACTATTGACCCAGATAGTAGAGTTTCAGGCAGAGGCATGAAAGCTCTGAAAGAAGCAGGAATTGAAGTTGAGCAAGGTATTATGCAAAAAGAGGCAAAAGAACTGAATGTCGGTTTTTTCACCACTAAAGAATTACATAGACCATTTATAGCTTGCAAAGTCGCAACAACTCTTGACGGAAAAATCGCAACATTTACAGGCGATAGCAAATGGATAACAAGTGAAAATACGAGAAACTGGGTGCATGAGCTCAGAACGAAATATGATGCAATTATGATTGGCAGCAATACTCTTATTAATGATGATCCACTCTTAACTTGCAGATTACCAGGACTCGGAGGTAGATCGCCAATAAGGCTAATTATAGATAGTCAAGGGAGATTAAAGGAAGAGCATAACATTGCAAAGACTGCAGACAAAGTAATAACTTGGGTCATCACAAATAAAGAAGTAGAGAAAAAAATAAAAAACATTAACTACTTAGTAGTTAATTCAAGCAACGCAGGTAAGGTTTGCCTAAAGGACATGGCATTAAAACTTGTTTCAGAAATTGGTATAACAAGATTATTAGTTGAAGGTGGAGGAGTGTTAATCACAGAACTATTAAAGTGTAATTTAATCGACAGGTTGATAATATGCCGCAGTGGTAAAATTTTAGGCAATGATGCCACTCCTTTTGTAGGAGATTTAGGGATTCAATTCATTAACAACTGTTATCAGTTTAAAAAAACAAAGATAATAGAGTTTAGTGAGGATATAGTTGAGGTTTGGGATAGGTCGTCATAATCCTTACATACTCAAACAGTAAAAAAAAGGTATCCGTTCAGCGGAGCGGTAAAATAAAAAGTAGACAAGGAGTGCTAAAAACATAATATCACAAGTAGTATGTGTGGTAAATATGTCTGATCTACTAGCTAGTCTTCTCAAGCTCTGTGAAAGCTTTAAAATAGAGATAGAGCAACTAAAAGCAGAGATAAAGAGGTTAGAGATAGAAAACGAAAATTTTAGATCTGAGAATAAGGCGCTAAGAATCGAAAATGCTGAATTGAAAGAAAGACTAGGTCTGAATTCACAAAATTCATCGATACCGAGCTCAAAAGAGTTATACAAGCTAAAGAAGAAAAAGAAAAAAAGTGACAGGAAAATAGGGGCACAGATTGGGCATGAAGGAAAGTATCGCCCTAAAATGGAAGCAGATGAAGTGGTGAAAATAGAGTTCTTGCGAGTGCGGAGGAGAAATTGCGATATCGAAAGAGCCATACATTCATCAAAAAGTTGATTTGCCAGCTTATGTTGTGGAATACCAATGGCCGCTGTTGCAAGTGTGGAAAAAGAAAAAGTAGCAGGCTACCAGAAGGTGTTACTGCGGATACATTTGGTCCAAAAGTTAAGTCAACAATTGCGGCGCTGAGCGGATTTTACAAGAACTCGAAAAGAGAAGTAGCAAATATTATAAAAAATATTTTCAACCTGGACATCAGTGTTGGTAGCGTGTCAAATAGCGAGGCTAGAGTTGCAGAAAAATGCCAAGAAGCATATGAGCAAATCGAGCAAGAAGTAAGTAAAAGTGAAGTTCTGCATATCGATGAAACGAGCCATTATAACAAAGGTAAACTTGGTTGGTGCTGGATGTTTGCCAGTAATACAGCAAGTTTTATAAAATTGACAGAGTCAAGAGGAATGAAGGTTTTACAAAATAGTAAGTTCTGCAATCGCAATAGCTTACGACAGGTACGCAGCATACAACTACTTTGCCGATAAGAACAGGCAAATCTGTTGGGCACATTTATCAAGAGATTTTGAAAGATTAGCACATAGTTGAAGTTAAAGTTCTGGGCTGTTACTTAAGAAACGTAGCCACTGAATTATTTGCACTAAAAAAGGCCTTGCTAAAAAATGAGATAGATGTTTTTAGATTTACCAGACGTGCCAGAAAATTGCGAAAACGTACAAGGTATAGCTCTTTTTACAATAATCCGAACAGACCGTAATATGCTACTGGCCTGCTATAGCCATAAACACATATCTTATCGCATTCGGACTATTATAAGAAAGGCTATATTACTTGAAGCCGTTTACCTGAAGCAATTGGAGCTTCTCGAGTTGCAAAAAATATTTTGAAATCTGAAAGAATAATGTGGAATTTTTTAGATGACCCAGAAAACATTCCGCTGACAAACAACCATGCTGAACAGCAGATACGGCATTATGTCGTTTATCGCAAAAATTCATATTTTACCCAATCGAAGCGGGGAACTTGAACGGATAATTTCATTATACTTGACATGGAAACAAATGGGCTTTCCAAAACCTCTTATCTATCATCTCTCACACCGCTTAGCTGAACGGATACAACCCAAGAAAGGTTTTTCTACGTCATACCGCCGCGGTATCTCAGCATAGATTCCGCTAACGAGTAGCGGAATGACGAATTTGTTGTTTTTCAAATTGTAGGTAAACCTAAGCCACTTTAGCTATATAGGGTCACAACAATAGATTTTTAAGATCGGTTACGGCCTTCTTAATATCTTCAGCCTTGAATATCGCCGATCCCGCAACTAAAATATCAGCACCTGCTTTTATTATATCAGCTGCGTTAGAAAAGTTAATTCCACCATCTACTGAAATTTGTGTTTTAAGATTACGCTCCTGTATCATTTTTTTTATAGTAGATATCTTGTTCAACTGTGAATGAATAAATTCCTGCCCTCCAAAGCCAGGGTTGACTGTCATAATCAGCACAATATCTAGCTCATGTATTATGTATTCAAGCACACTTGGAGAAGTTGAAGGAACAATTGAAACTCCAACTTGAATCGGTTTTTTTTCGTCGTTTACATTTTTGTATGACTTTATCTTTCTTATCAACCTCTCAAGGTGTATCTCTGCTTCTGCATGTACAGTGATAATATCAGCACCAGCATTTATAAAGCTTTCAATGTGGTTACCAGGAGATTTGACCATTAAATGCACATCAAAAGGAAGATTGCTATATTTACGTATTGCAGAAACAACGCTAGGACCAATTGTAATATTTGGAACGAAATTCCCATCCATAACGTCTATGTGTATGTAATCCACACCTAAATCGCTAATTTTTCTTACTTCTTCCCCTAATTTTGCAAAATCTGCTGAAAGTATAGAAGGTGCAATTTTAATACTCATGAGCTGCCTTTTTTGCTAAAAAATAACTTATTTTTAAAACTCTGTCACCCTAAGCACCATCTGAGTAGCTAGAGACCGATATCGGTATGCCTATTTAACTAGATCTTAAATTAGATAAAAAAAGGTAGTCTTGATAAAACTTATTTACAGCAAGTTTTTTTACATTTGGACTTTCTGTTTGTTCTTTTTTGTACCCTAATTTATAGCTTATTGAATCCTTATATGAACTGATCGTTTTGTATGCTTTGTTCATCTCTCTAGGAAAGATGCCGTTAGCAATTACGACGCATAACCCTGTAGCTGTTGCAAAAGCTAGAGTGGTAAATGCTAGATTTTGTAAAAAATTCCTTCCACTAACTTTTTTTTCCTGTATATTAGCAGAGTGCTGTTTGTTTGACACTTCTTCTAGATATTCATACCATATGTGATTGCAGTTCGTACATTTTACCTTTCTTCCAGATGCACCTATTTGCTCGTGAGATACTAAATAAGTCTTAGTACAATTATAACATTGTATTTTCATAGTACTTACGTATAAAGTAGTAACAAGCCCAAATGATACGAGCTACAAATTTAATATCAATATATATATAACAAATGGAAGGTTTGCAACTAAAAAAAGCACAGAGTGAGATAGAAGATATTTGGAAAAATAGAGAAAAATTTAATGACTGTAATCTAAAGAAAACAGCAAGAATAGCAATTAAAGAGGTAATTGAGCTCCTTGATAGTGGCAAAATTAGAGTAGCAGAAAAGCTATCAAGTGGAGAATGGGTAGTACATAAGTGGATAAAGCAGGCAATATTATTACATTTTCTCACCGAAGAAAATAAAATAATAGATAATACTAATTGCTGGTTTGATAAGATCGGTAACAAGTTTAGTGAATGGAATGAGGAGAAATTTCGCCGGTTAAAAATTAGAGTAGTTCCTGGGTGTTTTGTTCGCCGATCTGCTTATATAGGTACAAATGTTGTTCTAATGCCAAGTTTTATCAACGTTGGTGCATATGTTGATTCAGGAACAATGATAGATACCTGGTCAACGATTGGTAGCTGTGCGCAAATAGGAAAAAACTGTCATATTTCCGGTGGAGTGGGAATAGGTGGAGTTCTTGAGCCTATTCAAGCTTCACCTGTCATTATAGAAGATAATTGCTTTATTGGAGCACGTAGCGAAGTGGCCGAGGGTGTGGTAGTGAGAGAAGGATCAGTCCTTGGCATAGGTGTGTTTATTGGGGCATCAACAAAGATTATTGATAGAGAAACTAGCAAGGTATTTTACGGCGAAGTGCCACCTTATTCTGTAGTGGTACCAGGGTCTATTCCATCTAAAAATAATATTTCAACCTATTGTGCAGTCATAGTAAAAAAAGTGGATGAAAAGACGAGATCGAAAATCTCTATAAATGAAATATTGAGGGATTAAACTATCTTACTCCTTGTCGTCACTTTTTTTATCATTATTACTAACCACAGTAATGGCATACGCGCATAACTCTGAGAAAGAGACTCCATTTTCTTGAGATAGTTTATATAATTTTTGTAGACTTTCTTTTACTTTATTAGGAATATTCCCTCCACGTTCTTTTACAAGCCAGGAATCTTGATGATGAATTGGATGAGCATCACTTTTTGGATTTCCTATGTATATTGCAAAAGGTGAACTTTGTCCTTTGAAGTCACATTGTACAGTAAATTTTTTTATAGATTCAGCCATCTAAAGACCTCTACTTTTCTTTTTGGTCGATTTTATAGCAGGTGGAAGAGGTGGTTTCTTTATAAAATCTTGTCTATTGACAACACTTTCTCTACCTTCCAAAGCTCGGCGAACATCAGCTCTGCTTAATTGCGACTCTTTTGCTACCTTCATTCCATGCTTTGCCATAATATTAGCATATGCTAGTACTTTTTTTACCAATGCTAGATCACCATCTAGCATTTGAACTAGCACTTGAAACACTTCCGCTAAAGTTAGCCCATCAGCATTTATAACCTTGTTTTCTATAAAATTGACAGCTTCTTCAAATTTGTATTCAATACTATCATCTTGAGCTATAAGGGCAACATAATCGGTGTTTTTGTCGTCCATAACTGAAGCACTATTACTCACAAACTTAAGTGTATACTATATATAAATACTCTACTATTTTATATTATAGCACGCTATAGTTAAACATTTATTAATAACATGCTCACTTATATACACGAATTAATTGACAAAAGTCAAGGATCAATATCCATCAGTGATTTCATGAATGCCGTTTTGTACCATGAAAAATACGGCTATTATACAAGTAAATTACCGCTTGGTAAGGATGGTGATTTTACTACCGCACCTGAGATCAGCCAATTATTTGGTGAAGTAATTGCAGTTTGGATAATGCATACATGGGAAAAATTAGGAAAGCCATCAAAATTTTCTCTAGTTGAACTTGGGCCAGGCAAAGGAACACTCATTCACGATATAATAAGAGTCACTAAAAAATACAGCAGCTTTTTTAATTCAATGTTGATCCACTTAGTTGAAATAAGCCCTACTTTACGGAAGATACAAAAGGAAAAATTAAAAAGCTTAGATGTTAATTGGCACAAAAATATTGACAACCTACCAGAACAACCAACCATTTTTTTAGCAAATGAGTTCTTTGACGCTCTTCCGATAGATCAGTTTGTATATCATGATGAGGGGTGGTATGAAAATATGGTGACAAAACAAGATGATGGCAGTCTCTTGGTGTCATGCCAGTGCGTGACACTGGAATCCAGAAAAAAAGAATCATGGATTCCAGTGTCAGCTACTCAGATGACAAATGGAAAATTTTTTAATGGTGCAGTGGTGGAAATATGTTCAGTTGGGGTTGAAATATTAAAAAAACTTGAGAAGAAGATATATAATAATAAAGGAGCTGCTTTGATTGTAGATTACGGTTATGTATACCCCGCATATAAGAGCACTTTGCAATCGATAAAACAACATAAGTATGCTAATTTTCTTGAGAATGTTGGTAATAGTGATATTACCGCACTTGTAAACTTTCAAGCATTAAAAGATTCATTAAAACACGTAGATTGCGAGATTTTAACTCAAAGAGAATTTTTATATCTTTTTGGCATAAAAGAAAGAACCCTGGCTTTAATGAAAAGCGCAAGTGATGAACAAAAGAATAGGATCTTTAGTGAATTCTTAAGGTTGACTGAAAATATGGGCACTCTTTTTAAAGCAATGCTATTGATATAGCTAACCCAAGAAAGGTTTCCCTACATCATACCGCCGCAGCGCTAACGAGTAGCGGAATGACGAATTTGTTGTTTTTCAAATTGTAAGTAAACCTAAGCCACTTTAGCTATAGCATAGCTAAAGTAATTTATGTTATTGGGTAAGTTAAAAATATGATATAAATAAGATAGGAGGGAGCTACTCACTATAGGAATAGAGTTGTGCACGACCCACAACTGTACGAACATTTGTTTGCGAAGAAATGTTATAGCTGGTTTTGCCTCAAACACAAAGATGTCATACGAGTAGCTGACTACTTGGATCCAGCCTTTCCATCCAAGACGGCAGTGCCCAGACACTGGAATAACAGCAGTCCTACGTCATACCGCCGCGGTATCTCTAGATCCCGCTAACAAGCAGCGGGATGACGGTTGTCTCCTAGCTGTCATCCCAGTACTGGTAGACTCAAATCACAATGCTCGTATAGCTGCAACCCTGGAGGTACTGTTTCTCACCCACTGGAGATATTGCACGGTACTATCTACTTGATCATCGTGTCGAGTTTCAGGAAACATTAAAATCTCATACTCAAAATCGTTCAGCCATACTGCTTGATGTGGCAGAAAAACCTTGCCAGACTCTATCATCGGAGCAATCCGGTGGAATCGAGTGAGCTTGTCATCATGTGGCACTATTTCAATAATCGGTAAATCACTGTTTGTCTTTAGCTCTTGCACCAATTGTTGACCACTTGTTTTTGCTTCGATTAAAATTGCGTGTGGCGTCCATCTTGCAGCTAGTGACAAAACCTGTTCTTTAAGCTTTGGATACTCAAGCTTTGCGCGATATACGTCGAGTAAATAGAATTTATTATCTATTTTTGCCCAGGTGGTGCAGACACTAAAGTTGCTCATGTTACTTGTTGAAACCGCAGTATCCCAACTTTGTGTTATATGCGAGAGATTATCAGGAAATTTTTTATAGCGTTTCAACCACTCTGGTTTAATTATACCACTTGAAAGCGGCAGAGGGTTTTGTTGATATTGAGCAGCAAAAGCGTAACTCCCAAGTTCAGCTTTTATTATCTCAACTTCTTCTTTTCCTCCATCGAGGGGATATAACAACTGACCTTCTTCTCTTGAATATAATATCCTTACAGGTGACGCTGGTTTATTATATAATCGCCTGGTCGCACAGTGCTGAGCTACTCGGATGATAGGAACGGGAGGTATTGGCTTTTTGATTGAATAAATAACCTGCTTATTTTCAGAAATCATTGGCAAACAAATATGATGCCATATGTTTTTTGGCTTGGAGAGAAGGTGTCCAGTTAAGTCCTCCTGGTGTAGCCTGTGCATTACAAGAACGATGACTCCTTTTTTTCTATCGTTCAGCCTGGTTACTAAAGTCTGATCAAACCAGTTTGTGGCACGCTTTCTAAGCGTTTCACTCAAAGCTTGAGCAGAACTGAGCGGATCGTCCACAATGATAAAATCACCACCTTCACCAGTTAGTGTTCCACCAACTGATGTTGCGATTCTGTATCCTCTCTGCACTGTTTGAAATTTATATTTTGTATTCTGGTCTTTGGATAGTTCTATCTCTGGAAATAGCGCTCTATACCAACTAGACTGCATCACGCACCTGGTGTCGAGCGAGTGCTTTTCGCTGAGCCGCTGAGAATAACTTGCAACTATTATTCTCGCAGTTGGTTGGTTTCCCAGTATCCATGCGGGCCACGCAACGCTTATGCACATGGACTTCATCGAGCGCGGAGGCATATTGAATGTTATTCGTTTCACTTCACCAGCGCTCGCTGCTTCCAGCCTGTCTGCTATGACTTTTACATACTGATAATCGTTATACTCACACCCCGGCACTACCGTTTGAAAGCACAGTTCAATGAATTTTAGAAAGTTCATGATATAATGTTGAAACCAGCGCGTAACGCTGGGATGACAGAAAAAGGAGCACTGACCCTTTATGGTCTCTTAAATTGCAATTACAAATGTTAAGAAATTTACCAAATAAAAAAAAGGCAAAAGAAGCCCTGGGGTTATTATCCGCTTTAAAATATTGGCGTTTTTTATGTTTTAAACGCTTGACAAGCGAGATTCAGCCGCTTTTAATTGCAACTAACTTACGCTGCAAATGTTTAAGAAATTTACTAAGCAGAAAAAAAGACAAAGAATCCCCGAGTTAGCTAGTCTTTTACTATCTCTGTCGAGTATTGGCATTTTTTGATGTCTTGTAACGCTTTATAAGCGCGTTCAGCTTATTTAGATAAAAATCTAGATGTAGATGAAGTTTTGTAAAGACATACAGTATCTATATACTGCAAAAAATTGAACATAAGACGCCGATACATTAAGTAATCCTTACCTTTTAATCTGCAGATTGGCGAAAGCAAATACAATAGCTTCACTATCATGATAAGGGCGCTGGCGAAGGGTGTCAAGTAAGTTTTTTCGTTTCTATTCCCAATAAAAGTTCGTTATATGGTTATGCAAGAAGTTTAATACTCATAGTTTCAAGCATATACTGAAATATTTCATTAGCTATAGCAACATCTTGGCGTGGGGCTTTGCCGTGTTCTATAAACACAGAGATTGCATAGCGCGGGTTATGGTAAGGGCCATAAGCGATAAATAACTTATGACTTTCACCCTTAGAGTTTATCTCTGGTGTACCGGTTTTACCGGCAATTTGTATACCGCTTAGCCCTTTCTTATAGGTTCCAGTTTTAGAATTCACCACATCAAACATAGCTTTTCGAACTATGCTAAGATGCTCACAATCCACATCAATATCGGGAAAATCTTGTATCGTTTCATTCATCTTAATGCGGGGAATTACCTCTTTTCCTGTTGCAATCCTCGCTGCAAGAACTGCAAGCTGTAGTGGTGTTGTAAGCATATACCCTTGTCCTATAACTAAGTTGATAGTGTCACCTAAATACCACTGCGAATATAGCTTTCGTGTACGCCAATCTCTATCTGGCAACAACCCTGGAGCTTCTTCTTTAAACGTTCCAATCAGTGGCCCACTTCCAATACCAAATTTTCTGGCCATTTCTACTAGAGAGTCTACACTTATTTTTTTCCCTATATTATAAAAGTAAGTGTTGCATGATAATGCCATTGCTTCATTTAAAGATACATATCCATGGACTTTGCTTTTCAGGCAACGAAATTTCCGCTCACCTATTTTCATATAGCCCTTACACGAGAATTTTTCTTCTGGTGTGATTATTCCGTCTTTTAAACCCGCAAGCGCAACTATTACTTTAAATATTGAACCAGGTGGAATTTGATATGATAACGCACGATTCACGAGCGGCAATGAAGGAGCATTCAAGCTCTCCCAAGTCTCATTTGATAGCCTGCTAGCAAAAAGATTATTATCGTAAGAAGGTGAATTATATAATGCTAAAATTTCTCCATTATTTACATCAATTACCACTGCGGAGCCTTGGTGATCTTTAAATACCTCTGCGGTTTTCTCTTGCAGATTAATATCAATTGTCAGTTGTACATCTTGTCCGTCTTGTTGTGGTATGCTTGATAATTCTTTTATGACGCGTTTTTTAGAATTTATTTCCTGCTCAGATTTTCCTGACTTGCCTTTCAATATATGATCATATGTATATTCAATACCGCTGATTCCTACTTCGCTTATGCCTTGCTGTCTTTTTGTATATCCGATTACATGAGAACACATTGAACCAAACGGGTAATAACGTTTATAAAGAGCAGTTATTTTTTCTGACGATTTTGCTATCTTAGACTCGACTTCTGATAATGTCTGCAAATCAACTTCCTTACCAGAACCATCAAACAAAACAACATACGAAATTTTGTTTACCGCAAGTTCAATGCTATTCCTATCTAAAATTTTGCCCCGCTTAGGCATAATAGTAGCAACTCTTATTCTATTACTATTAGATAGTGCTTCGTACTTTTGTCTGTTTCGTATTTGTAAATTATATAACCTGCAACTAAAAACCGCAGAAATGGTAAGCTGAATACCACCTAATATGAATGCTCTGCGGTTAAAGACTTTGTTTTTTGTCCACATAACATTCCTTCAAAACACACTTTTTTCCCCTCTTTTATTGTTACACTTCTGGCTTTTACCGTATTACAAACCCTTTTTTCCCACTCACTTAAGGTCACAAACTTATAACCTGATTTTTTTAGTATTTTAATAATATGAGGTAAAGCTTCAATTGTGTTTGACCTGTTATTGTGATCATGAAACAGTATAACTGCTCCATTATGTACATTACTTAAAACTCTTTCAACTAAAGTTTCTGGCTTATCACCTTGCCAATCTAGCGAATCAACTGTCCATAATATTGAATACATATTTAATTGATCAGTATTTTCAATCAGATTATCGTCATAACATCCATATGGCGGACGAAACCATTTTACATCTTGTTTTATTGCATTTTTAATTGCTGTATTTGTCTTTTCCAATTCTTGCAATTGTTCCTCACTTGAAAGTGATGTCAACTTCCTATGCGACCAAGAGTGATTGCCTAACTCATGACCTGATTCATGAATTTTCTTTACTATTTCAGACGTTTTTTCATTTATACGTTCACCAAGCACAAAAAATGTTGCTTTTGCTTCATAGCTTTCCAGAACATTAATAATATCGTTTACTCTATTGTTAGACGGTCCATCATCAAACGTAAGCGCAACAAACTTATCGTCGTTATTCAATAATTTTTTTATATTACTTAAATTTCTATATGATAGATCTAGATTACAACTGAGCCCACAGTATGGTAAATTAAAATTACAATCACTACAAAAAGCCGTACTTGAATATAGTAAGAAAAAAGTGATTATCCTTATAAACATTTGTAATCAGCAAAGTGATAGAATACTACACTTTTTTGCTAAGTTAAGCCATCTTTAATTGCTGTAGCCTTTACTTCATCGCTTCTTTAATATATTGTATTAACAATTTTATATAATATATTATGATTGCAAATATAAATACCGTTGCGCTTCAGGGAATTAGCACAGTAAATGTCAATGCACAAATTCATATGGCAAATGGTATTCCAGCTTTTAAAGCAACAAGGATAACATTGCAAATTTAGAGTTCAAAAGGGTTATTCCTCGAGAACTATTGCGTCAGAAAGCTGGCGCTGAATTTGTATATAATGTTGACCTTGGAGGTTTTTATGAATAATAGTGAGAGAAAAGAAAAATTGGAAACTCGTATTCTATCAAGCAGAGGCAGGTCTTTATTGGATCACGAGCTACTAGAACGTACTCTGTCTGGATATGCAGAAGGAAGAGAAGTTGCCAAAAGGCTAATGGAGCTCTTTAGTAGTTTAGGAAGGGTAATTAATGCTGATTTTCATGAGCTAAAAAATGTTACAGGAATGAATGATGGAGCAATAGCAAGTATCTTTTGTCTGAAAGAGATTTTTGATAGGATATTGAAAGGCAAGTTAAAAAAGCTGTCGATTCTTGATAATAGAGAAGAGCTACTAAAATACTTTAAAGCAGCAATAGGGCAGTCACGAAAGGAAAGCTTACGAGTGGTATACTTAGATCGAGGTGGTCATTTAATATATGAGTATATTCAAGACTGTGGAACTATAGACAGAGTACCTCTGTATGTGAGGGAAATAATAAAACAGGGATTACTGATTGATGCAGCATCTGTTGCAATTTCACATAATCATCCAAGCGGAGATATAGAACCATCAAAGGAGGATGAGGATAACACACTCACATTAGCTGCAACCTGCGAAAATGTAGAAATGAAATTGATAGATCATATAATCGTAACACAGAAGAGCCACTTTAGTTTTTATGACAGTGGCTTATTGTAATCTGTAACCCGGAAGGAAAGTTCTCTAGCTTTCCTTCTTTTTTTCCACTTTATGAATTAAGAAATTCGCTGTAAGCTTAAACAAATAAAATTAGCAATGAAAGGTGGAATTAGGCAAAAAAATAAAGGAACTTAGGTTATACTGTGGTTTGACACAAACTGAATTAGGAAAAAGAATAGGTGTTTCATATAGACAGATACAAAGGTACGAAAATGGTTCGAATTACATTTTAGCCAGTAGACTATATGACTTAGCAAAAGCCCTATCGATAGATGTTGCTAACTTTTTTACTGATATGCACGCTGACTCACATGAAGCTTACGATGAAGAGGTGTTAAAGTTAGTCAAAGGATATAATGAAATTAAGAGCAAAAGGTTGCGTAGTGTAGTTTATATGTTAGTAAAATCTTTTTCTCAAAGTTACAATAAGAGTTAGTATTGCTTTAAAAAATGGGTATGCAACATCCTATTGATAAACAAATAGGTGAAAGGATAAGGAAAAAAAGGCTAATGTGTGGTTTTAGCCAAAGAGACTTAGGAAAAAAGCTTGGAATTTCATTTCAGCATATACAAGGATATGAAACTGGAGAAGTAAGGCTTATAGTTGATAGGTTGTATAATTTGGCAGAAGCTTTGTCAGTTGATATGTCATATTTTTTTACAAAAGCCTCTGAGGATTTACATGATAAGGCCTTTCATAGTGGTGTAGGTAGCGAAGAAATATCGAGGCTAGTAAGGGAATACAGGAAAATTAAGGATGAGACGTTGCGTGATATTATTCATTCAGTGATAAAGGCTCTTACTAATAGATAGGTATAGTAGTGCTTCATAAGCAAGAATAGCCTTCTTGCGTTCTACTCCCCGCGGTACTTATGAATTTTTCCAGACTTACGAATAACACGATGGCATGGTATTAAGTAGGAAATTGGATTGTTAGCAATTGCATTTGCGGCAGCACGTATGGCCTTTGGCTTACCAATTATATGAGCAATATTGGCATAGCTTGTTGTTGTAGCTGTGGAAATCGAAATCAATGCTTGCCAGACTTTAATTTGAAAGTCTGTTCCTCTAACAAGCAAAGAAAATGATCTCTCAGGTATTTGTGTGTCAAAAATATTGCGTACAATTTTTGCCGTTGTTAGCCTATCTTCTTTCAGGTAGGCTTGTGGCCACTCTTTTTCAAGTATCTTAATAGCTGAAGTTTCAAAATCACAAAAAGAAAGGTGACAGATGCTTTGTGTTGTATAGCCTTTCTTATAATAGTCCGAATGCGATAAGATATGTGTTTATGGCTATAGCAGGCCAGTAGCATATTACGGTCTGTTCGGATTATTGTAAAAAGAGCTATAACTCCAATAAGTGCTTTTCCAAAAATAGTAGAGTGGTAACCATATAAAATATCGATAGATTCTTTATTTTTTCCAGGTGTTATAACCTGATATTTAGCCATACTTAAGAAATCAGTACTGATACAGTTTAAATTGATTTATATTAAAATTAAAGACCCCAGTTATGGATTAGAAAACAGATAAAAGTAGAATTAATAAAGAGGGAAATAGGGTAAACTCAAGTATTTTAACAATAATTTAAGAGGTTACCCATGAAGAAAGATATTACAGAACTTTACTGCTGCGTCGAGGATTTTTGTCGTGTAGTAGATGAAAATTTTGCAAATAAGTTCTTATCAAATGGCAAAAAACCAACCAGAGTACCAGAAATAGCGCACTCAGAAATGCTAACCATAATCCTGTTATACCACCAATCGCCATGTAAAAACTTCAAGGCTTTTTATCTTTGTTACCTTAAGTTACTCTATAGATCAGAATTTTCAAAGATGCCTTCATATCACAGATTTATTGCCTTAAAGCCGAGAGTTTTACGGTATTTAGCATTACTTCTTCAATGGTTCTGCGAACAAGCGAAAATGACAGGTACTTCCTACATTGACACTTCTACGATTGCCATTTGCCACAAGAAAAGGATCTCTAGGAACAAAGTTTTTGATGGTTTAGCAGAAATTGGTAAGAGCACGTATGGTTGGTTTTTTGGCTTTAAATTGCACTTGGTGATTAACGAAATTGGAGAAATTCAATCACTTACTCTAACCAAAGGTAACGTTGATACCTGTGCCAACTATAACTAAAAGACTGACAGGACTTTTGTTCGGAGATAAAGGCTATATCAAGAAGGAGCTCTTTGAGGAACTCTTCGATAGAGGTTTAAAGCTTGTCACTAAAGTGAAAAAAGGCATGAAAAACGCACTAATCTCACTAAAAGAGAAGGCTTTATTGAGAAAAAGGTCGATTATTGAGACAGTCTTTGGTTGTTTAAAAAATAAATTTGAGCTTGAACATACACGGCACAGATCGCCAATAAATTTTCTGGTACATATTTTTTCTACATTAATTTCATATTCCATGCAGTCAAAAAAGCCTTCTATTTCTAAGCCTTACTGTGTTGGTTAATCCATAACTGGGGTTTTTAAAGATAGGCTGCTTTCCTGTTTGTAGTGACAGTAATTCAAAACTCCTTGGTTCTACCATTACACATCTGTTTAGCCATATTGTTTGTTGTTTCATATCACCTCTTGATTGGCCGTAACGTCAGAATCAAAACTTAAGCCCAGTTCACTTGCACGTCTTTGATCTTCAGCAATTTCCTGCTCAATTTCTTCTACATCGTAACCCATTTCTGATACTACTTCTGATCGACTCTTAAATCCATTTCTTACTGCCATTTGCTGTGCTTGCTGATCTTTTAGCGGATCGACCCAATCAAATCCCTGTGGTATCCATTTTACTTCTTTTTTTGCTCCTTCTTTTCCCTTTGTCCATTCTTCACCTATGTCTAGTTCTCCAGAAAGTAGTGCTAACTCTAACCATCTATCCCATACAGGAGGGCAAAACTGAAATACCATTATGTTATGCTGTAACATTGTACATCTCCTACGAAACTCTATTAATCCTGCTCTGATTGATGAATAATTAACGCCACTTAGATCCCCAGTTAGTTGCTCATATGTTATCCCTGTACCTATTGCTATTGCTCTCAGCTGCTGTCTCATGAATGCTTCATAACTTCCTCCAACATCCGATGGTTCTGAAAATTTTATATCTTCTCCTGGGTCTAAAAGCTGCATTGTTCCAGGCTCTAAACCAGATAGTGCTACTCCTTGCTCATTACTTTCACCTTCTCCTAAAATATTTGCTTCTGGATCGAGTCTCGTAATAAATCCTGCAAACATCGCCGCTGTCTTTTTTCTCACTAGCTCTGCATCATCGTATTGATCAAGCTCATAGAGCTTTAGCAGTATATTAGAAAGCCATGGCTCTCCCCTAATTTGCCCAGGTCTTAGTGGTCTATAGATATGTAAAACATCGTTTGCTGGTACTCTTACTGATTCTCCAAACGTACTTTCACCAGGGTGTTCTTTAAATAGGTAGTATGCTTCCCTTTGCCCAAGTCTATTGAACTCAATCCCGTTTCTTATTACATTACCATTTGCTAAAGTTTGATTTGTTTTATTATCTAAGTGTTCAGATTCAAGCACTTGTAATTGCAACGGTACACACAGACCATCTCCAGGTTTTCTTGTTCTTAACCGTATGAAACATTCCCCGCCTTCTATCATGCTCCTACAAACCAGTGCTTGCAGTCCATAAAAATCATTTACTCCACTACTGTCTGCTTCATCTGTCCATCTCAGCCATAACTCTTGCACTCTTTTCCGAAACTCTGGATCTTTAGCTTTTGATTGCGGTTTTATTCCTGTTCCAATCGAGTTACTTACTATTGTATCAATGATATTTGCTGCATATGGATTTTTTCTTACCATATCACGAGAGCGGCTACGCAAGTGCTCAAGGCTTTGAGAGAGTAAATTATTTATGCTTCCCGTTTCTCCTTGCCAATACATTACCCTTCTTCCTGAGCCAGATGCATCCCAGGCTGAGCTTTTGATTTTTGGCTTGCTAAATAGTTGTTTGAATGATTTTAGTAACATTACAAAACTCCCTTGTTAGTAGCAAAAATAATTTTCCTCTTCGGCTTCATTCCAACAATCTTTAGTTCAGCCTTAATACGTTGTCTTAAGCTTAGTAAATCATTTATATCTACTTCTGCATATCTTACCACATGGTCACCATATGCAATTGATACCACTCGCTCTCCGTTTTGCAGCTTCTTTATCGCTTCTTCAATTTGAACTAAATACTCTTCGTTATACATTTACTACTTGCTGATCCACTTACTTTTCACTATTTTCTTTGATTTTTTACTTTCTGGTTTTTCACTTAAACTATTCCATTTACTCTCTGGCCATCTGTCTACTCCCAGTGCTATTGATGCTGCTCTTGCGTAAATTCGGCAATCTAATACTTCATTTCTTTCTCTTACTTTTTGCCACTCTTGTTTGGTGTATCCTTTTACTACCTTGCTGACTAATTGCTCTGCCGTTAGCTGCTTAAAATACTCAGGTACATACTCGGGAAAATGACAATACCCTGCTGGCACTTTCTCTTCTTCTTTTAAAACATTAAGTAATTGAAAAAGTTCTGACTTTAATATCGATACTCCTACTGGCCATAGCTTTATTCCTCTTTTCAGCTTTTGCCCACCAACTGTTATATCTACTCTGCTTGGACTGCTAAGTGGTACTAGAGCTTTATTTACACCTTTGACTGCCATTACTCTTCCACAGCCTTGATGACCTCTTACCCAATTGTATACTTCTTGCGTTGCATATCCAGCATCTACTGCCATCATACTTATCATATATTCAAGCCCATTTTCACCGATAAAATGATGATTGAGGAGCTCCGAAAGCTTTTTCCATACTTCTCCACCTCCTGTATCTCCTTCAAATACTCGGTAGTCTATTGACCAATTTTCACGACTTTTTCCCCATGCTACAACTTCTACTTCTAAACGATCTTTTTGGACATCTACTCCTGCAGTAAGTACCACTTCTCTCCTTGGTACTGTGCCAATCTGAAAAAATTCTCTTCGGTTAAATAATTGCTTCCAGTCTGGTACTTCTCCTTTATCTACCCAAGTTTCTCCAAGTGTGGTATTTATCCAAACTTTCAGTAATTGTTCACTTTCTTTTGCATGCAGAAAATCTTCTACTGCTTGTTGCCAACTATACCAGCCAACTGGACTATAAAGACTTGAAAGATGAAATCCTTTTTTCTCACCTTTTACTCTATTAGTAGGCCTCCATTCTCCACGTTCAAGCATCTCTGTCTTTTGATGATTTTCTATCTTTTTACCACATTCTATACATATATAGTGTGCTGTATTTGGATTTTTATCTTCCCATTTTATTTGTGACCATTTTAATATTTGGTAATAATTACAATACGGACATGGAACAAAAAAATATCTCTCATCTGTTGCTTCAAATTCCTTCTCAATTCTGCTTATTCCATGAATCGTTGGTGTTGACACTAAAAAAATCTTTCGCCGTGCAAATGTATTAGTTCGAGCAATACTAAGCAGTACTGGATCTCCTTCTCCTCCTGAATCTCCTGGATACGCATCAATCTCATCAAGAAAGAGATACTTTACTGGCATAGATCGGAGGCCTACACTGCTGTTTGCTCCAGTTATTACTACTATTCCACCTGGAAATTCCTTACTTTGTACAGTATTCCCTGAATCTCTTGATCTTGGGTCTTTTACTTTACTTTTTAAACATGGTGTACTCTCTATTAACGGTGCAAATCTTCCCTTCGACCAACGTTTTCCCATTTCAACTGTTGGCTGTACTACCAGCATTGGACCTGGTGTCTGGTCTATGATATAGCCAATCCAATTGTTACCAGCTTCTGTTCCTCCAATCTGCGCCCCTTTCATGAATACTACTTTTTCTGCAGGTGAAGAAGGAGATAGTGAATCCATGATTTCTTTTAAATAAGGAGTTCTTTCTGTTCTCCATTTACCTGGCTCTGATGCTGCAGTTGGCGCTAAAACTCGATACTCATTCGCCCACTCTGATACTTTAAGTTGCGGGTCTGGTCTTAAACCTTCAGAAAAAGCTCTAGCGTATATCATTATCTGCATCTACTCATAACTGGTTCTATCTCAACATCATTAACAGTAGAACTACACTCTTCCAATTCCATAAACATCTTTTTCTGAAACTCCTTTTCTATATATCTTTTGCTCATCTCACTTATCATTATTGCTATAACAAGCGCAAATACCCCTGTTATTGTTGCAAAAATGATTGCACTGCTTATTGTTGTTGTTATCAACCCTATATATACTGCTACTGCTATTGCGCTGACTGTAGTATAGATGCAGATAATATTATTATGTTTTTTCATCCTTTTATCTGCTATTTCTCTCTGTGCTACATATTTATTATGAAGGGTTGGAAAATTAACAACGGTATCTTTGCAGAGCAATGACCCATTTTTTTCAGTAAACAAAACTTTAAATAACTCTAAATTGTTTGATTTGATTGCTAAATGTAAAACAGGTGTATAATTTGCTCCTTTTTTCAGCAATAACTTTACTACATGTAAATGCCCTTTTTCTGCAGCAAGGTAAATCGGTGATAGACCTTTATTATTTGAAATATCAATATCAATTTCTTCTTTTAAGATAGACTCTACAAGCTCAATTTCTCCTTTTTGTGCAGCTAAATGTAGTAGACTATTCTTTTCAGAACCGTATTTATTACTTATCAAAGCCTTTTTTATCTCAGGTCTATTTTTAGCGTAATCAAATGGTGTCTTGCCGCTATCGTCTTTTACCAGAGGGTCTATATCTTCTCGCGTTAGTAAAACTTCTATTGTTTTAAGTCTTTCAGCGTAATGTAGTGGTGTTTTATTTTCGTAGTCTTGCAAATTGACTTGAGCATTAGGCTCCTTTATTAAGCATTTGAGAATATCAAGACATAAGTCTCTTTCATCGTAATTAGTATTACTTACAGCTATATGAACAGGTGACAATTTCATTGAGTTTTGTCCTATGCGCGCGCTATTTACATCTGCTCCAAGCTTCAGCAGTAACTTTATAGCCTTTCTTATAATAGTCCGAATGCGATAAGATATGTGTTTATGGCTATAGCAGGCCAGTAGCATATTACGGTCTGTTCGGATTATTGTAAAAAGAGCTATACTATCTCCAATTTTTTGTTATTAACTGCATAGTGCATTGGTGTCTGATTCCGTGCATCAAAGACATCAATTTCAGCATTTCCTTCTTCTACTAAAATTTTGACAACATTTCCATGTCCTATGCCTGCTGCTAGATGTAATGGAGTATGATGCAGAGCATTTCGTGCATTAACGTCAATACCTTTTCTGATCAAATATCTAACTGCATTAACTTCACCTATCATTGCGGCCAAATGAAGTAAGCTATCTTGTTCTGACCCGTATTTGTTATTAATTAGCGCTTGTAATATTTCTGCTTTTTTCCCTTCTTTAGCATAGTCAAGAGATGTTTTACCATCATTATCTTCTACGAAAGGATTAATGTTCTTCTTCGTGAGTAGCAGATCTACCATGCTTAATTCGTCAAATTCTATAGCGCAATGTAGTGGGGTTTTTCCATTTAATCCTCTAACATTAACATCTAATCCAGGTTGATTAATGAGACACTTTATTAACTCCAAACTTAAGTTATCAGCCATTTTATATTCAAAATCTTTTTTATATTTGAAATTTAGTATTAGATAATTCTTGGAGTGAGTTTGTAATCTCTTCAGTTAGTACCATATGAATCTTTTCAGTGTCACTCAGTGATGCAAGCAGCGCTGAAACTCTATTTGGAATATTAAGTAAATTATTACGAACAACTCTTGCTACGTTAAATGCTTCAGTTTTTACCTCTTCAATTGACACAAATTTGCCTATTTCAGCTTTCACTTTAGCTTCCAAAAGTTTACCACGCTCGGTTTCATTTTTTATTCGCGTTTTTAGCAATATCGTTGAAAGTGTTTCTCCGCGCTCTTTTCTCCTCAGTGGTTGACTTGGATCTCTTATTGCTGCTACCGCTTCATTTGCTTGTTCTCGGTCAATAAGTCCATCTTCCAGCTCAACTATTCCTTTTTTTACTAAAGAACAGACATATTGCCTCGAAAATCCTTTTTCCCTTGCCCACTCTGCTTGCGTAATTCTCACCTTTTTTTCTCCTTTTTAGCACTGCTCAGCTATAATTTCGTAAGTAGTTAACATTTGAAATATCTCTGACGCTAAAGAAGGCCTGGGGTCAGGACCACCAAACCCGCCAGCATGGCCGGAAGGACCCACTTTCTATGGTGTTTTTAATATATTAAAATCTTTGCTAAAATTCATAACATAGAACATTAAAGCTAAAGAGTCCGCTTCATTATCATCCATTGGACAAAAACCCTTTTCCTGTACTGCCTCAATGACATCAGCTTTACTTGCATTACCCTTGCCAGTTATAAAACGTTTAATAGTCTTAACCGAAACACCTTGATAGGAAATATTGCTTTCCTCACACCAAGCAGAAAGGTGTGCTAAAAACCCTCCATAGATATGTGCAGCATCAGTTCCTAGATGTCTTCTCACTTCTTCAAAGTACACAACTTCAATACCTGGAAATTTATACTTAAGTGCATTAAGCCAATTACGAAAGTTTAAAAACTGCACTCCACCACCACTAAACCTGCTAACATGAAAACTCTTACTTCCACTTTGTACTATTCCATCATGTAAAATAGTCCAACCAGTTTGTTTACCAAGATCTAGTGTAAGCATTCCCCTTTCAATCGTCAGGTACATATATATACAAGATTTGAAAAAATTACGTCCAAAAAATCTTTAATTTTCGAAATTTAACAACTAAAAACTAACATGAAAACTCTTTTACAGCAGTTTGTTTGCCAAGATCCAATGAGCTTTCAATTGTTGTATACGTATATATACAAGATTTGGAAAATTTTTGTCCAAAAAATCTTCAATTTTTGAAAAATTTTTTATAATTCTTGAATTTGAAAACCTTACTTATCCTAAACATGATTTTTCTACTTCTAGAGGTTTTTTATTATTCTACTTTTATATTTTATATGTTTTTATATATGTGTATATTTTTATATATGTATAATATATATATATTATACATATATATTATATATAAGGGTTTCAGGAAGCTAGAATCCTCCATATTGGCGGACTTCAGATATGCCGTTCCTAGGAACGGTTTTAGGAACGCATGGTGAAAACCCGCCATACAGGCTAGTTCTAGATTCCTAATTCCTGATTTAGGAAGCCAGTAATTAGGAACGGAACTTAAGGTTATAGAGAGCATACTTTTCAACTATTTTCCTCTTAAAAATTTAAGCTATTCTTTTAATAGCGAAATCCACATTTTTAGCTCTTTAGGTGATATTGAATTTCAAAATATGAAATTCTTATATATTTTTAATATAACTTTAGGAAGCCTGAGCTACCCATTCTTAAAAATATTGAAATCCATTCAAAATAGGTTCCAAAAACCTGAATTGTATTATTTTAAATTGTATAAGTATTATTCTCAAAAAAAAATAACAGAATATCAATAGATTAAAAATCGCATCAGTATTATTTATTTTTGCTCCTGTCCTACATAACAGCATTAATAACTCTCATCCTTAAAAGCATCAATTTGTTTTTAAGGAAAGTTATGAAATTACAAAACTACCATATAGTTATTAAAAATGTAAAATATCAAGCTTATAGACTGAAACTTGCTAAGTGCTTTATTAATGAAGCTCACGAAGATCTTGAGCAAGAACTCTTCTGTGAAATTTGGCCATGTCTTGATCAGTATAATGAAGATAAAAGTAGCTTTAACACTTTTGTAGCAAGACTAACTGAAAACAAAGCTATTAACTTGCTAAAGAAACAGCGATGTGCAAAACGCGATATCAATAACTATATTAGTATCGATGTAACAGAGCTACTTGAGAGTGAAATAACAAAACGCATTGATGTAGACTATATGATCTCGGTTTTACCAAAGGAATGGCAAAATATATGTGAGCAACTTAAGTTTTTCAACTTACATGAAGTTGCCAAAATGAACAACGTTTCAAGAACCACTTTAAACAATATTATCAAGAAGATACGTGCCAAACTTTCTCCTATTTACTACGAAGGCAAAAAGAAAAATTGAACAAAATTTTTGCCTTTCTTGTATATATACATTGCAGCATGGATAAATAATGATTCTTAAAATTTTGAATAATAATGAAAGATTGCAAACAATATCAAGTGTAAAGATGGTCATCTTTGGTCCTTATGGTATTGGTAAAACAAGTCTACTAAAGACTATAGATGAACCAACACTTTGCCTTGATTTTGAAGCAGGGCTTCTTGCCGTTCAAGACTGGCAAGGAGATTCAATTAGTCTTCGCACTTGGAATGAAGCTAGAGATATTGCTTGTCTTATAGGGGGGTCTAATCCTGCGCTGAAGTCTGATCAAGCATATAGCCAAAGACACCATGAACATGTATCTGGTAAGTACAAAGATCTTTTCTCTGAGTTTTCTAAATACCGATGCATCTTTGTAGATAGTATAACCGTTGCTTCACGTTTATGTCTATTATGGGCAAAAATGCAACCTGAAGCTTTTTCTGAGAGATCGGGAAAGCAGGATATGAGAGCTGCGTATGGATTACTTGCTCAAGAAATGATGGCTTGGCTCAATCAATTTCAACACATCAGAGACAAAGACATCATCATAGTTGGCACTTTAGGTCAATATCTCGATGACTTCAATCGTCCAATTTGGTTACCTCAATGCGAAGGAACTAAAACTGCTAGTGAAATTCCTGGGATAGTTGACGAAGTAATCAGTATGGTTGGAATCAAGAAAGATGATGGAACGGAGAAGCGCTCTTTTGTTTGCCACACTTTAAACCCTTGGGGATACCCAGCTAAAGACCGCAGTGGACGCCTGAGTATGGTTGAAGAACCGCATTTAGGCAAGCTGCTTACAAAGATTAAAAGCAAGTTTTAAAATTTAAACATGGAGAGTGATATATGTTACAAAACCTATTAACTGATTTTAACACTGTAAAACCGCAAAGTAGACTGATACCAAAAGGTACAATAGTAAAGGTAAAAATGACAATCAAGCCTGGAGGTTATGAGCATTGGTTTACTAAAAGCCCCACTACCGGTAGCATTTATTTAAATACAGAATTTACCGTTATTGAAGGTCTATATGAAAAGCACAAGATTTACCAAATAATTGGTATTAAAAGTAATAAAGCAGAAGATACTTGGGGAGAAATGGGTCGCTCTATGCTTCGCAGTATCTTGGAATCAGCACGTGACATTCATCCACATGATAACTCAGAAGGTGCAATCCTTGCTCGTAAGCTAAATTCAGTTGCAGAATTAAATGGGTTAGAGTTTACAGTAAAGGTAGGTGTTATAACTGATGAATATGGAGAAAAGAACAAAATTGCTTCAATAGTTACTCCGGAATACCGTAAAAATTATGAAATTGACAGAGTACCATTTTGAAGTACGACGAGGAAAAGCTTTGGTCTGCTGTCGTTACTAGAGGTATTCAGGACGCAGTAGGAAAAAACCCAAAGCTAAGAGAAGAAGCAATTCATTGGCTGAATTCAAAATCTTTTGAAACTGTTTGCGAGCTAGCTAATCTCAACTTTAAACGTATAAAAAATATGTATGGGAATTTTATGTCTAAAAAGCAAAAAGAGTTAAAGATGTTATTGATTGATAATATCAAGGAGTGTGTTTCTTACCTACTTCCAAATGGTGAGTTTTACCGAGATAAAACTTATATTGGAGACTTAAATGGAAATACAATTACAGTTAAAATAGTAGGTAAGGAAGCTGGTGATTGGCGTAATTTTACTGAAGGTACTAGCGGTGATATTATTGATCTTTGGGTTTTAATTAAAGGTGATATATATTCTGCTAGGAAATGGCTCAATAAAAAATCAAAGAGTGGAGAAAAAAAGGGGGGAAAAAGAGAAGAAAAAATATTTTCTGTAAAGCAGTACTTAAGTGATCAATCACCAATACCAGAAGACATAATAGCTCCACGAATTCTCACTCCAGGTGGTCTTTTAGTCATTGGTGGTACGCCAAAGGTTGGCAAAAGTTATTTTCTTCTCTCTTTGCTTGCACATCTTGCAGCAGGAGTGTCGTTTCTTAAGATGAAATCAGCAAGGCCACTAAAAATAATCTATCTGCAAAATGAGATGGAGTACAATTACATCAGGGAACGAATACAACAAATCATAACCAATCAAAGGCTGCCAAATCTAGCAGAAGAAAACTTGATTGTTACTACAAAGATGAGATTAACTTTAAACGATGAAGGTATAGAGAGAATAAAAGAGATCATAGGAGAAAAATTTAAAACAATAGACCTTATCGTCTTGGATTCTCTTGACTATGAAAATATGTTTTCTGGCCTGCAAAGCAGAGTAGAAAAACTACGTTCTATAATTAATCCTATGGCTGGAATCATTATTACACGTCACACCAGAAAAGTATCGACAGCTACACTCGCAAAAAGCCCTTTTCAAGCTTTAATTGGTGCTAATGCTTTAAGAAGCTTTTATACATCTGGTATTGTAATGTTTCAACCAAGTAAACGTGCAAATGTCTTGCAAGTAGTATATGAACTAAGAAACGGTAAATCAATACCAGCAAAATTCATTAGCAGGGTAAATGGGCGTTGGCAGAATTCTAAAATTATAGCTACGGCTTAACTTGTCCGCAAAAAACGGATACTATGGTAGAGCTAAAGACTCAGCTTTTGCAAAATATCAGATCTTGTCTTTTTCATCTACTACCAAGAGGGACATTTCGTGGTGATAAGTTTTATGTAGGTGATGTACAGGGTAACAAAGGCAAAAGTACTGTAATAGAATTAACAGGCGAAAGAGCTGGATTATGGAAAGATTTTGCAACAGGAGAAGGCGGTGACATTATTGACCTTTGGGCAACGGTACATGGGAAAAATGCCAAAATAGAATTTCCTGAAGTAATGGCTTCAATAAGTGAATGGCTTGGTCTTAAGAAACAAAACAATATCAGAAATCTAGAACAATATCTGACTTGTAGTTGGAATTACTACGATGAAAATAACCAATTGATTGTAATAGTCTATCGTTATGATCCTCCTTTAGAGAAAAAACAGTTTAAACCATTTGATGTTAAAAAACAAAGATTCAAAGAGCCAGAGATAAGACCTCTCTATAATATTCTAGGTATTTTAAAGTCCGATAAGGTTATTCTGGTTGAAGGAGAAAAATGCGCAGAAGCACTTATAGAGAAAGGAATAACTGCAACAACAGCAATGTTTGGAGCAAATGCTACCCTTGATAAAACAGATTGGACTCCGCTAAAAGGTAAACATATTATCATTTGGCCGGACAATGATGAAGCAGGTAATAAATATGCCAAAAACGCTGAAAAGAAGCTTTTAGAACTTGGTGTTGCATCACTTGCTACGCTTAAGATTCCACCGAATAAACCAAGGAGTTGGGATGCTGCTGATTGTCTGTTAGAGGGAATAAATGTTTCGGAATTTATTGAAAAAAACTCAAGAAAAATAATTATTAAACCACCACTTGATATTTTCAGCTGGAGTGTAGAGCGTTTTGTAGGTCCAGTACCAAAGCAAAGATTCTTGGTTGAAGGATTATTTCCTTTGGGTGTAACCTCCATTTTGGCTGCAATGGGAGATACAGGCAAAGGTATGCTTCTTCTTGACCTAGCCCTCAAGGTTGCAAGTAGCATAGACCAGGTGTGTGGATTTGGCCCACCTGTTACTGAACATGGGTCTGTGGTGGTATTTTCCGCAGAGGATGATACAAATGAAATACATCGTCGCTTAGAACGACTTGATCCAAAATGTGAGAGATTAAAATATAAAGATAGGCTATTTATTGTACCATTGCCAAATATAGGAGGATCATTTACCATACTTAAGAATGTTCGCGGTAAAGTTGTAGAAATATCTCCAGAATTTGAGTTGGTAATGAAGCAGCTGAGCAGAATAAAGGATTTAAAGCTCATTATATTTGATCCCCTTGCTTCTTTCATTCATGCAGATTTAAATGCTGACCCAGCAGTAGGGGATTATCTCATGTGTTTATTATCTGATTTAGCATGTAGCACTGGAGCTTCAATAATTACTGCACATCATATGAGAAAGCTGAAGGGAGAAAAGCCTATATCAACAGTAGAGCAAGCACGAGATGCTATTCGAGGTACTTCTGCTCTCGTAAATGGAGTCAGGTGTTCTTTTGCTTTTTTGCCTGTTGAAGATATGACTAAACCAATGATTTTTAGGTCAATTGGAAAAATCCCAAGACAAAATGCACTATTTTATGGAGCTGTTGTTAAGGCAAATGGCCTGGCTGATCGTACCATACGCACTTACCTAAGAAATGAAGAAACAGGGCTATTGGAAGACATTACTGAACAATTAAAAGCTCAAAATATTAGCGATAAAGATCTTAAAATATATCTTATTGATTCAATTGCGCGAGCTGCTATTTCAGGACATCCATTTACTCATACAGGAAGTGCAGGAATACATAAACAACGACATAGATTGCCTGAAGTTTTTCATAGTATGGGAAGGGATAGACTAGAGCGTATAGTGCAAGAGCTTTTACAAGCAAAGCAAATAGTTAAAGGAATGGCTAATGGTTCAAAAGAAGATAAATGGCTTGATGTAAAAACAGGACCATTTGCACGTGGAGTTGGAAAATTTACTCATGGAGCTGAAAATTTTTAAAATCAGGAAATTCTATTTTTTTATAGTCAAAGTAAAAGGGTTAATACGATAACCATATGATGATCTTTGCCAACCAAGGGTTTGTATTACATCATCACGTTCAATACTTAATCCTAATTTCTCAGCAAGTGTAGATTTGATTGTTCTTTGCATCTTATTTAATGGCTTTCTGATTTGTTGTTCTAAATCTGCTTCTAAACTAAGTCCCAAGAGTTTTTCTAACTGATTAATATTGAGAAGTGTATGTTTTTCAGGTGGTAATTCTTTCTCACAGTCATGTAAAAATTGCCTAAATAATATTCGAAAAATATTAAGACATGATGCAGCTTTTTTATTTATAACTTCAATACTATTAACATATACCATACCTTTAACTACCTGTAACTCCAAAAGCTTTGTTGGTATAATTGGTTCAACACGTTTAAGCGAAATATATGAAGCTGGTAAAACTTGCAAAGAAGTATTTTCTACTACCTTTGCTACTCCTCTTTTAGCTGCCTCTCGGAATATCTCAGTTACAGTCTTAAGCTGACAAAACAGTTTCACCATTGGCACTACATATAGATTCAGTAATAGATTTGGTATATCTTTTTTTAGAGTGATGAGAACTGTAGGGTGGACTCTAAGTTTATCTATAGTTAAAAATATCGCATCAGTACAAAAATCAAGGATTATTAGATTTACAATACGACCTTGATTACAAATATAATAAACTCCTTTTTCCACTTTTTCCCACATAAGTTTTGAATCATTCAACTTTGTTTCAAACCAGTCTATGACCTTTTCTGTATTTAAGTATATGGATAAGAGATGAAATCTCTGTTTTTGATAAGTATTAGGCAGAATATGACGAGAACAGTTTTCACAAATAGCGTCATCACATGCTTCATCAAAGTCTGAATCGATAAAAATCTCATTGCTACAACTTGAATCAATTACATTTGGCCAATCAAGATGATCTTCTTCACGAGAGCAAACAATATAATACCTTTCTTGCATTTTTATCAATCCAAGATCGAATAAGTATCTTGCTGCTTTAATATGATTTTGGCTTGGATTAATCCAGGAACCATTTGAACTTAAAAGATCAGCAATTTGCTCGTGAAAGAATTTTAAGACCATAAGATTGTTCCATATGTTTCTTCAGGTCCTCTCTTTCTTTTTTATTGAGTGGATGCTCTGAATAATAAACTTCCCCACTTATTTTGAAAGAAAATGTTACCTTTTTGTTTTGGAACATTACTTTAGCTGATTGAATAGATTGTAGTATGTTGCCAATAGCTGGCTTTAAAATATGTAACTCTGGTGCAATAGGATCATACGGTTTTACACTTAAAGTAAGATATGTATTACTATTTTTAAAATAATCTGACTTAAAATTTAACTCAAATATACAAATGTCAGAGTCAGAACCATCTATACATGCTTGAAGAAATTTGTGCACTTGTAGTGGAAAGTTCTTATCTTGTATATTTACAAAAGTACATTCGCAGTCAAAATACCCACTTACAATGCTATTTGCTATTTCCACAGCTTTATTAGTATTTTTAGCACAGAGATTAACCTGAGTGCCATCAAGAGAGAAATCTAAAATCATCCACTCAGGTTTATGACCATGAACAACTTTGTTTGAATTAAGCAGTAAATCCATGTCACTTCCTCGACGTACAAACATATATATTCGATCTTGATGATGGAAAAAACCCTGCAACTGGTCATCATCCTTAAGTATCTGCTCTACAGCTTCTTGTGACATAAACTCTTTAAATGAAGTGTTTATTTGTCTTGGTGATTTCTGTAGAGCAAATGATATGAAACCTTTCTTTTGTACTTTATCAAAATGATAGACAGATTTTAGAAATTCACAATTTATGTGAAATAGTAAAAACAACAAGGATCTTTTATCATACTTGGTATTATTTTTTATCAGATACGATCTCATTAACTTCTCAGTCAGAGCAAATCTTGCTACTTCACTGACTGTAGCCTCAAGTTTTGTACGATCAAAGTGGCTAATGAGATAATAGTTAAAAAGAGAGTCAGAGTAACTGGCAAGTATCTTACGTTTTTGTTGAGTGGATCTATCATCGTAGTCTCCGTCTTGAAAAAGTTGTCCATTTAAATGATTTTTAAAGCAATGCTGAAAAATAATGCTCAGTTGTTTACCAGAAAGGGAATCTAACCAAGACTGACGTATATTAGAATCCTGAAAACGATCTAATAAAAGGTTAACAGGAACTTCTAAATCGCTTTCCCAAAATTCATGGCTCGGATGAACATTCATATTACATAAAATAAGCTATATTATACATAATATGACAATTCAAGCAAAGATTTTTTGGACATAATTTTTTCAAATCTTGTATATTTAATTAGGGAGAATTTGTGTAAACTAGATAGCTTTCTTACAATAAGGTGTGCATTGGTTTAGTTTAATAGAAGTCTCCTAACCTATAAAAAAATTCACAGGAAGAAAAACATGCAAAAAGGGGAATTAACTATTAATTGCCGTTATGAACCTCACAGGTTGGCGGGTACATATTTGGCAAATGCTTATGAACAATTATTGAAATGTAAAACAAAGGAGGTAGAAGAAAATGACAACGGTAAGCTTGTATGCAAGAGTTTCATCAAGACAACAGGCACAGGAGAATACAATAGAGAGTCAGATTGTAGAATTGGAGCGTCGCATTAGTAGTGATGGACATGAATTGTTAGATGAGCATAGGTTCATCGATAATGGTTACAGTGGATCAAATTTAGAACGTCCTGGCTTAGAGAGTTTACGTGATAGAGTAGCAGAAGGTAAGATTGATAAGATATACATTCATTCACCTGATCGGCTATCACGTAAATTTTCATATCAAATGATCTTACTCGAAGAGTTTAAAAAGGCTGGATCTGAAATAGTATTTTTGAATCATAAGTTTGATGATAATCAGGATTCCCATTTATTTCTACAGATTCAGGGAGCAATAGCAGAGTATGAACGTGCAAAGATTATGGAACGAAACCGTAGAGGTAAACTTCATGCGGCCAAAGCTGGGTGTATAAGTGTGATGGGTAGGGCGCCTTACGGTTATCGCTACATAGCAAAACATGTAGGTGAAGGAAGTGCTCAATTTGAGGTTGATGAAGAAGAGGCAAATATAGTGCGTAAAATATTTAGTCGGGTTGGCCAAGAAAGAGCAAGTATAGGAGAAGTTGTACATGAACTGAATAAGATACCGGTAATAACACGAACAGGAAAAAGGTATTGGAAAAGGAGCACTATTTGGAACATGTTAAGAAATCCTGCTTATATAGGAAAAGCAGCTTATGGTAAAACTAGGACATGCTCAAAACCACAAGTAAAAAAGTCAAAAAAAGGAACTTGTGGTAAACTTAAAAGTGGTCGCTTTAACAATGATAAAGAGAACTGGACTTATATTCCAGTACCAAAAATAATCAATGAGCCTTTATTTGATTCAGTACAGGCACAACTAACTGAAAATAGGCAAAGAGCAAGAGTACGACAAAGAAGAGAAACATATTTATTGCAAGGTTTAATGGTATGTCAACGTTGTCAATATACTTATTGCGGTACAAACCACGTTCATAAAAAGTCGACATATTATTACTATCGTTGCTCTGGTACAAACTCTAGCAAATTCAATGGCAATAAAATCTGCGATAATAAATCAATACGCACTGATGTATTAGATGGAGTTATATGGGAAGAAGTCAAGAGTATCCTGAAAGAGCCAGATAGGATTGCAAATGAATATCAACGTAGATTGTCAGAGAACAAAAAGCCTTTACATAATCAAACACGTGAAAAGCAAGAAAGTAAGCTAAGATTAAGTATCAAAAAATTTATTGATAGCTATGCCAAAGGGTTTATAAGCCAAGAAGAATTTGAACCAAGAATCACAACAATGAAACAACATTTGAAAGAAATTGAAGAAGAGAAAGAAAGAACACTCGATCAAAAGAAGTTACAACAAGAATTGAGCCTTGTTACAGATAGCTTGAAAAACTTTTCCTCAAGTGTTGAATCAAAACTTGATCTGGTAGATTGGCAGACTAAACAAAATATTATTAGAATGTTAATTCATCAAATTGAAATCAACCACAACCACTTATACATAGTATTTCGCATAAAAAGTCTTGCAAATTTTGATCAAAATAGGCATAATAGAATTATGCAATGTTGTACTAGCAGTCAATATTGTTGGCTTGCCGGATAAAACTGTTGCAGAATCCAGAGAGCGCATCAGAGCAGCGTTAAATTCAATCAATCTACTACTACCTCCAAAAAGAATTACAGTTAATCTCTCCCCCGCGGATTTGCTGAAAGAAGGCAGTCATTATGACTTGGCTATTGCTATTGGACTACTTGTTGTAATGAATGTGATACCAGTTGAAAAAGTTCAGTCTTATATAATCATGGGTGAACTGGCTCTTGATAGCAGAGTTATTCCAGTTTCAGGTGTGCTGCCAACAGCAATTAATGCAAAAAAGGACAATAAAGGAGTAATTTGCCCGAGAGGAAATGGTGTAGAAGCTGTATGGGTGAAGAATGTTTCAATTCTGGCTATAGAGAAATTAACTGATATTATCAGACACTTTAAGGGTGAGCAATTAATTCAGCCAGTAATTTTTAATTATAGTGATGCACCCAAAGAAAAAAGATTGGTTCCCGATATGAAGGATATCAAAGGCCAAGTTGTTGCAAAAAGAGCAGCTGAAATTGCAGCAGCAGGTGGGCATAATATGCTTCTTGTTGGCCCTCCTGGTACTGGAAAATCAATGCTTGCTAAACGCTTTATAGTGTTGCTGCCTGATTTAACCGAACAGGAGATGATTGATGTTAATATTATTTCCAGCATAACAAAAACTGGTAATGAAATATTCAAAGTAACTCGTCCCTTTCGTGAACCTCATCATTCATGCTCTATGCCAGCGATGATAGGGGGAGGAAAGAATGCAAAACCTGGAGAAATTACCATGGCTCACAATGGCGTGTTATTCCTTGATGAGTTGCCAGAATTTCCAAGACTTGTGCTTGATTCTCTGCGCCAACCACTTGAAGATAGAAAAGTTACCGTTGCAAGGGCAAATGCTCACATAACCTACCCTGCAAATTTTCAACTGATTGCTGCAATGAACCCTTGCAGGTGCGGTTATTTAGGTGATGCAAGCAGATCGTGCAACAAAGCTCCAAAGTGTGGCACAGATTACAAAAACAAAATATCAGGCCCATTGCTTGATAGAATAGACATATGCATTGAAATGCCAAACGTTAGCATACTCTCTCCTGAAATCTCTGTGGAGGGAGAAAGTACTAAAATCATAAGAGAAAGAGTGATAGCAGCAAGAAAAGTTCAAACTGAGCGCTATAGTGAATTAAATATTCGTTGCAATTCAGAAGTAAGCGGTGAAGCATTTAATAAATTTACTGAACCAGATCAGGCAGGGTTAGAATTGCTAAAATACGTACTGAAAGAAAATTACATTTCCAATCGAGGCTACACACGCGTATTAAAAGTTGCAAGAACTATTGCAGATCTTGCAAAAAGTGAAGAAGTAAAAAGAGCACACATTGCTGAAGCGCTCAATTACAGAATAAAGGTATATTAAAAAATTAGTTTACTTGACAGGCAATTTTTTTTACTATATGCTTCCTTAATGAAATTTTAACATTCTATTTAAGGAGTAGAGTTATGGCATTAACAAGTTATGAGTATGGAAAAGGGGATGGCATTTTTCATGCTATTTCAGAAGGATATATACGAGCTGAAAAATACTGGGGAATTCCTGGTGCTGCTGGTGGAGCTGGTCAGTACGCTATGCATAATAAAGGGAGAACAGCATTATTTCCGCTTGCAGTTGCAAGTGTTGTCTTTACAGCAATGCATATGAAAGCAGGCTTTGTTAGTGCAGCAGAAGCTTCTGGGTTTCTTGCTAAGACTGCCAGTTACTTTGTTGGAACAAATCAAGCAATAGCTGCTTCATTACCTGGATTTATCGGAACAGGTGTTGCTGGTCAGATAGTTGCGGGTGCCATAATGGCAATTGCTGCAGTTGCTGCTGTTTATGGAACATATCAAGTTGCCTCAAAATTAAAAGATGTTGCAGTTGAAGCATTGAAAGGGAAAGATCAGACAGTATAATAATCTTCAACAAAATAAAAAGGGATAGGTTTCTGTCCCTTTTTATAAACGTTTTCTATTTTTTGCATCGGTTAAGTGATGTCATCTAAGAATCTAGTTATTATAATTAACGGCACTTATTAGTATAAATGTTAAGAATAAGTAAATCCCGTTTACTATTTACGCCTATAGAAGTGAAAAGTATTTGCATATTATTAAAAAAGCGGTAACTTATTATCAAGTGAATTCGCTAAATTTGAGTAATTTAAATGTCTATTGATCTTAGTCTGCCGGAGTTGCCTATATTACACCCAAGGATTACCGTTGTGGGAGTGGGTGGTGCTGGTGGAAATGCTGTGAATAACATGATCCAATCTAATTTGCAAGGAGTGAATTTTGTTGTCGCAAATACCGATGCTCAAGCACTAGAAAAGTCGTTATGTGATAAAAAAATTCAGCTTGGCATTAATTTAACTAAGGGGCTTGGTGCTGGTGCTTTGCCTGATGTTGGCAAAGGTGCAGCAGAAGAGTCAATTGATGAGATTATGGAGCATATAAAAGATAGTCATATGCTTTTCATCACAGCAGGAATGGGCGGTGGTACTGGAACTGGTGCAGCACCGGTAATTGCAAAAGCAGCCAGAGAAGCAAGAGCCGCAGTTAAGGATAGAGCGCCAAAAGAAAAAAAGATATTGACTGTTGGAGTTGTAACTAAACCGTTCGGTTTTGAAGGTGTGCGCCGTATGCGCATTGCAGAGCTTGGACTTGAAGAACTGCAAAAATACGTGGATACACTTATTGTCATTCCAAATCAGAATTTATTTAGAATTGCAAATGAAAAAACTACATTTTCTGATGCATTTAAACTTGCTGATAATGTTCTGCACATTGGCATCAGAGGAGTAACTGACTTGATGGTCATGCCAGGGCTTATCAATCTTGACTTCGCTGATATAGAAACAGTAATGAGCGAGATGGGCAAAGCGATGATCGGCACCGGAGAGGCAGAAGGAGAAGATAGAGCAATTAGTGCTGCAGAGGCTGCAATATCTAATCCATTGCTTGATAATGTATCAATGAAAGGTGCGCAAGGAATATTAATTAACATTACTGGTGGCGGAGATATGACTCTGTTTGAAGTTGATGCTGCAGCCAATAGAGTGCGTGAAGAAGTAGATGAAAATGCAAATATAATATTTGGTGCTACTTTTGATCAAGCGATGGAGGGAAGAGTTAGAGTTTCTGTTCTTGCAACTGGCATTGATGGTCGCAATAATAAATCAGAAACTTCACCTATAAGTCAGAGCGAAGACTCAGAGAAAGAGAAATTTAAGTGGCCATATAGTCAAAGTGAAAGTACACAAGACAAAACACTGGAAACAAAACCAGCTGAACAGGTAAGCGAAGGAGCTAAGTGGGGCAGCAATATCTATGATATACCAGCTTACTTAAGAAGAAAAAAATAATGCAATTTTGGCTACTTAAGTCAGAGCCAAGTGAATACTCATGGCAAAAAATGGAAAAGGAGCAGGTAGTTGAGTGGGATGGTGTGCGCAATTATCAAGCTCAAAATTACATGAAAATTATGAAAGCAAGCGATCTTGCGTTTTTTTATCATACAGGTAAAGAGAAAGCAATACTTGGAATCGTTGAAGTATTTAAAGAGTATTATCATGTTAATGATCCCAAGTTCGGATTAGTGAATGTAAAGTTTTTGAAACCTTTAAATAACCAAGTAACGTTAAATAATATAAAACAAAACCCACTTTTGAAAAATATGACTATATTAAAACAACCACGTTTATCAATTGCCCCAGTTTCGGAAATTGAATGGAATGAAATAATAAGGATGAGTGATGTGTAATACCTGTCATTTCAGTTCCTAAATGATGTCATCTCAGCACACAACGCACAGCTGTATGAATATTTGTCTCGAAGGCAGTGCATTAAACGTTATAGCCGATTTTGCATCAAACACAAAGGTGTCATTCCAGTGCTTGACACTGGAATCCAGCCTTAATGCAACCACATTAAAGCCGTTGTGTTTTAATATAAGATTAGCTACTTTTATATTCACTAACTTGATGTCTAATCAAAATTCCTGGATCCCAGTTCCTAGACACTGGGATGACATCCTTCTAGTGTACAATATTCGTACAGTTGTGTACATGACACAAGGGTCTATAACTCTTCTTTTTTGGATTCCAGTGTCAGCTATTTGCATGACACCCTTACTGATGTGTCACTCATGTTAGAAGTAAATATTCTTGACAAGAAATGGTGCAGCATTATAGAAAATCCTAAAAATTTTGTATTAGGTGTCATCAATGCTTCTCTAAAAGAATTAAAAATAGACCACTATAAACCAAATATATCAATAGCTCTGGCTGATGATGACTTGCTACATCAACTTAATTTAAAATTTAGAGAAATGGATAAGCCAACTAACGTACTATCATTTCCGTATGAACAATTGTCTAATGAGTGCGATTTAGGAGACATAGCAATTTCAATAGACACAATAAAAAGAGAATCGCATGAGTATTATATACCCATTCTTGCTCACATTGCACACATGTTAGTGCATGGATTACTGCATTTACTTGGTTATGATCACCAAAAAAAAGATGAAGAAATTATAATGAAAAATCTAGAAAGAGAGATTTTAGCTTCGCTTGGCTACAATATGTGTGCGATTTAAAAGGAATTTAATAAAAATATAGTAGATGATAATAAAATATGTTATCTACAAAGGGTTTTAGCTATAAACAATAAAAGGTAAGTGATATGGTTCAGTTTTCTTTGCCAAAGAATTCTAAAATTAATCAAAAGGGCAAAATTTATCCTATTCCTGCTAGAGCAAAAAACATCAGAAGATTTCAAATTTACCGTTGGTCTGCTGATGACGAGAAAAACCCTAGAATAGACACATTTTTTATTGATATGGATAGTTGTGGCCCTATGGTACTTGATGCATTAATAAAAATAAAGGATGAAATAGATTCGACTTTAACTTTCAGACGTTCTTGTAGAGAAGGCATATGTGGATCTTGTGCCATGAATATTGACGGAACCAATACTCTTGCATGTACTAGATCTATACATGATATAAAAGGTGACGTAAAAATATATCCATTACCTCACATGTATGTAATAAAGGACCTAGTCTCGGATTTGAGCCAATTTTATGAGCAATACAAATCAATTAAACCTTGGTTACAAGCAGATAAGCCTGCCCTACCAAATAAAGAATACTCTCAATCTTCTGAAGATAGAAAAAAATTAGATGGCTTGTCCGACTGTATATTATGTGCTTGCTGTTCGACTGGTTGCCCAAGCTACTGGTGGAATAGTGATAAATTTTTAGGACCAGCAATACTATTACAAGCTTACAGATGGATTGCTGACAGCCGTGATAATAAGACAGGTGAAAGACTTGATGTTTTAAACGACCCATTCAAGTTGTATCGTTGTCATACAATAATGAATTGCACAAAAACTTGTCCTAAAGGACTTAATCCAGCAAGAGCAATAGCGAAAGTAAAACAGCTCATGGTAGAGAGAGAAGGAGTTTAAGTATTATCTTTTGCATTCTTCGTAAGAGAACAGCAAACCTTCCGAAGCGTAGGGTATTGTTAATACCCTGAACGCTTTTCCGTTTGTGAAGTGCATCGTATCATCGTACGATTCAAATAATTTTTTGAACAACTCATGTCTTTGGTTACTAATAGTTTGAAAATCCTCTTTTTCTAAAAGCTTTTTAGATTCGAAGAGGTAAAGCATAACTTCGTGATAAGTTGGGTAAGATGCCAAAAATTTTGGGTCAAATTGAAAGGTTTTTATAAAAGCATTATTATAAAATTTTAGCTTTTGATTCTTACTATATATTACTATAGCAACCGGTAACCTCTCAAGCAAATTTTTCTGTGTAGCTAAATAACTGTTTAATTCAGTATATAATTTCTCTGCATCACTAACATCTTTCCCATACATTACTATGCTACCAGAACCTTGTATTGGAATTTTAACAAAATCGAAAACCTTAGGTTCGTTCTTATAAGTTATGACATGTCTTCCTGGTTTTGTGCTATGAGCGCTACCGGTAATAGCAAATTTCTTAGAACCATCTACATATTTATCATAAAACAAGTTATAAAATTCCACCTTTCTACTCTTGTTATATCTTAGTATTGGAAATGGTAAAGAGTTGAAAACGTTTTTATAGCTCTCCACTTCCTGTGTAAGCTTACTATTTTCTAACTCAAGTCCGTTAGCCTTTATCTTACAGTCTGAGACATTCCTTATCCATAACAGCACACCTATCACATTGTTAGAATCATCTATTATGCTTCTACCGTAACATATGCAATAAACCTCACTGTCTTTTGACTTTAAATCTAGAGTAAAAGATTTATTTATTTCCTTTGCCTCAACAAAATTTTTGATTAAGCTTTCTGATTGCTCAAAAAAATTCACAAACTCATTAAATGAGTAAAAAACAGTATTAAGCAAAATTAGTAAATTGGGAGAGAACTTTTCTATACGTTTTTTTGCATCCCAAATATAAAACCCATCATTCACAGTATCAATTAAATTATTTATGATAACATTTTGATGCTGTAAGTTCTTAATCTTATTACTAATTTTTAATTTAGAATAAGAGAGAAAGAATAATATTAGAATCAATATTAAAACCACTTCATACAAAAAAAACATAGCACTTTTAAAACAAATGTAAAAATTTGTAACCGTTCAGAATTATGCTGAAGAGGTATATAAGTAAAGATTGCCTAACATTTGAAAGCCCAATCTCTTATAAAGGTTCACAGAAGATTTCATACAATGTGCTACTATATATTTGCATTCAAGCTGTTTAGCTATCTTTATTCTTTCTAAAACCATTTGGGTACCTATTCCACGATTCCTGTAAATTGGTAAAACTCCATCACTATAAAAACCAGCTACGCTATCTTGAACATAAAGACCGCATGTCCCAATAATTTCATTATTTAGTGTTACAAGAAAAAATCTTAATCTTGAGTTCTTATCATCATAATTTGATAATCCGCGAAAAAATGTGCTGACAATTCCAACGCCATGATAAAAAATTTTAGAAGTGTGTAGATCTAACTGTTCTAAGAGGTTGCTACCATTCACAGCATTTAACCTCAAGTTTGGAATAACATCAGCAGGTAAAAAGTAATTTTTCATATTAAGTAAAGCTTTTTTTGGTGTGCTAACGTGTTTTATTTCACACTTTTTTAAAATATCTCTTATTTTCATATGTGAATTTATTACCCATGTTGCTTCTATATCTCTTGTTCTGAGATAATCTAGAGTTTTTTGTATAGAAAGCTCGGTACATTGATCTCCACAGAACACAAAATTAAATAATGACTCCCTGGTACCATTTATTGTAAATATGATGTTATCAAATTCATCGTGTACTTCCCACTCAGATAAATTCGCTGTGTACAGTATATAATCCTTTAGATTTTGAACAATTAAGCTTGAATAATAAATTTTTTTATCCTGCATACACCAACAATAAACAATAAAAGGCTCCTATAAGAACACAGGCTAAAATTGCAGCTATAACGTCATCTAGCATAATACCTAAAGGACCTTTGGTATTTTTATCGATTAAATTTATAGGCCACGTTTTTATTATATCAAAAAACCTAAAAGAAAAAAAGCACAACAACAATGAAGAACAATTCATCTCTTGGCTTAACAATATCGAAACTAAAAGTATCGTCAGCAATTGACCAACCACTTCGTCAATTACTACCTCTTTTGGATCACATGAAGTCTTGTAATGTTTTATATAATTACCTGTAGACCATAATCCAATTAAGAATAAAAAAGAAATAATTGCTGCACCTAAAATTTTGTTGCTCAGGATTACAGGAACAAGCGGAAAAGAAGCCAAACTACCCACAGTACCTGGCATTTTTTTTACTGTTCCAGACAGCCACCACGTTGATATTAATTTATATAAAAATTTCACAATATATCCAAATACAAAATTAACTTATAAGAACAGAAAGAGTATCCTCTATAGAGGCGCTTTCATACAATAATCTATAGACCGCTTCACATATAGGCATTTTTATCTTTAGCTTTCCTGCTAAATTAAATATGGACTCAGCAGTGCTAAAACCTTCAATCACTGACTTGCCTTCTGACAAAATCTGCTGAACATTAAAGCCATTGTCACTATTACCTATTTTAAACCCAAAAGATAAGTTTCTTGAATTCAAGGATGTGCATGTCATAATTAGGTCACCCAGACATGCTGGCCCAAGTAGTGTATTTATATCCACACTACCGTCACCAATTTTTGCTGAGTATAAAGCCTTAATTTCGCTCATACTTTTCGTAATCAATGCTGCATGAGCATTAAACCCAAGTTTACTACCTAGAACAATCCCACACGCTATAGCAAAAACGTTCTTTAACGCTGCACAAATCTGTACTCCTATAATGTCGTTACTAAACTCCAATTTAACATTTTCTTGTTGCAGCTCTGATACTAGCTTTGAACCTAATGTGTTATTTTGGCATGCAAGAACCATTGAATAGGGTAATTTTCTTGCAACTTCTACAGCAAAGCTAGGACCTGAAAAAATAGCAATAGGATTGTTAGGTAAAATTTCATTTACTATTTCACTAGGTAATTTTAATGTAGACTTTTCTATTCCCTTACAAGCTAAAATTATTGCTACATCTTTTTTCAGATTACAATTATGCAATTGCTGACATACCTTCCTCAGAGACTGAGTGGGAACAGCGAGGATTGTTACTGAAGCATTAATTATGTCTTCAATAGCCAATTTTACTGACACATTATCAGAAATTCGACAACCGGGTAGCTTGTCACTTTCTCTTTTCCCGTTGATTGATTCAAATGTAGTTTCATTGTGAGTCCACAAAATCACATCTTTCTTACTACCTAATGAAATTGCGATTGCTGTACCCCATGCACCAGCACCTAAAATTGATATTGCCACACAATATTCCTGAAAATATTACTTATACTTTAAAATAGTAGGATAAGTAAATTAAAAATATAACACAGACATATAGAATAGTTAAATATTTATTAACCGAAGTATTCTTTTAATAATAGTAACTTTAATTCAATATTTACTAAAAATATTATTACTATCATGGTATGTCTATTATATTTTAGATCTATTTATATAACTTTGGAACAATATATTTACTATTAATTAATAAGTGTAATTTTGATCATTTGTTAATAAAAATTTGATTTATTACTTTCCTTAGTTATATATATTACTAAAATTATAAATTATTTATGGGGTGTAAAATATGCGTATATTATTAATTGAAGATGATCAAGTAAGTGCAAAGACTGTAGTTAACGCCTTAACTTCTGATGGACACTTCTGTGACGTTGTTACTTCTGCACAAGATTATAACAATAATATGGTTTCCTCAAACGGAGATTACTATGACCTAGTTATTTTAGATATACACTTACCTGGTGATATTGACGGATATGATATATTGTTAAGACTAAGAAGTGCAAAAATCAAAGTTCCTGTCTTAATACTTTCATGCATATCCGCTGTCAATCACAAAGCTAAAGGACTCGGGTATGGTGCCGATGATTACTTAACCAAGCCATTTCATAAAAGCGAGTTATTAGCTCGAATTAAGGCCATAGTGCGTCGTACTAAAGGCCATCCTGAATCGGTGATAAAGATTGGTAATATAAATATCAATTTTGATCACAGGGTTGTTGAGGTGAAAGGTAAAACGGTTCACCTTACTAATAAAGAGTATTCTATGATAGAATTGCTAGCACTGCGTAAAGGAACAGTACTAACAAAAGAAATGTTCTTAAATCATCTTTACAATGGCTTGGATGAACCTTCAGATAACAAGATAGTTGATGTTTTTATGTGCAAATTACGTAAGAAACTTGAAAGTGCAAATGATGGAAAAAGCCACATAGAAACCGTTTGGGGCAGAGGGTATGTTCTGAAAGAGTATATTGATGATGAATATTCTAATGTTAATGTAGGCGAAAGTAGTGATGGCTATCAAGCAGAACAAGTGAAGGACAACGCATGAAATGCCTACACATTTAAATATAGCATGGCTTATATCGCACGTATCATGTGAACGCCTAGGTGAAATATAAGCCGAGTTCTGTTTATGTAGCTATTTATCTGGAGTAAATGTTACCATTTACCGCATGCGATTTACCCGAGTAGATATGAGGAAAACATAAAATCTACTTCTATTTAATCTTGCTCCTAGTGTTGGTTACTCGACTACCAATGTTGCCATTGCCATGGTGTGCTCTTACCACACCTTTTCACCCTTACCTAAAAATATTTTAGGCGGTAATTTTCTGTAGCCCTATAACTGGAGTTACCTCCGGCGGGCATTACCCGTCACTATTTTTCCTTGGAGCCCGGACTTTCCTCTGCTATGTTTATCACACAACAGCAGCTACTTATTTCACCTAGGAATTATACTTTAACATGAAAATCACAAAAGCAAAAGACAATTTCCTAACAGTCTACATATTAAAAACATTTAGACAAATAGCTAAAGGTGATATTCCGGCACATCATCACTATCCCAAGATAAGCTTTTTTCACTTTTAGACTCCGCTTCAGTTAGTCAAGAGCCTGGTCCACCGCTTGAAGACGATGAGCTACTTCTTGATCGACTACTACTTTCTACTGATATACTATTTAGCACTGTTTCAGATTGATATATAGTTCGCATTCTGTTACCAGTGGTAAAAATTTCTTCATCGCTACTTGAAGATGATCGCCTTCTATAACCCAAATCAGTTAGTTCTAATACAGGAGCAGCATTACGACCCTTAACATATCTATATGCTATGAATCCTATAATTCCAACAATACCTATTGCTCCAACCAAAGATCCCCCTATCATTCCTGCCTTATTAGACCCTATAGCAAGTTGAGTAGGTTGTGGTGAAGAAGTAGACTGAGGAAGTAAAGTCGTGGTGAATATAGGAGTTGTTGACTCTTTTGTTCTAGTACTTGGTATACTAAATACTGTTTGTGTAGTTTTCTCTGAGCTTGTTGTTGGCGCAGTTGGTTCCACTGTTACTGTACTTGTTTGAGTCGTTGACTCTGTTGAAGGTTTATTCGTTATAGAAGTAGGTGCAACGGCTTCTGTTGTTGGCTTCACTGTTACTGTACTTGTTTGAGTCGTTGACTCTGTTGAAGGTTTACTCATCGTAGAAGTCGACGCACCAGTCGCTGCTGTAGGTTTTACAGTACTTGTCTCAGTTCCTGAAGTTACTATCGGCACACTAGTTGACGTTGTAGCAACCGTGGTCGCTTGTGAAGTAGTAGTTGTTTTTGCTACTGTCGTTGACTCCGTTGAAGGTTTACTTATTGTAGAAGTAGGTGCAACGGCTTCCGTTGTCAATTTAGTAGTCTTCACAGCGTCGGTTTCTGCTGTGCTAGTAATTGCAGCAGTCGGCGTTTTCTTAGAAGTCACAACCGTTTCTGCAACAGTTATAGGAGCCACGGTACTACTAGAAATAATATCTGGCGTTAATCGACCGTTAATGATATTAACAAAATCACTGAGAGTTTTGATGCTATTTGCCGGTATTATTGTTGCTTCAGAAGATTTTCCAGAGCCGTTTTGATTAAAAGTTACAATATTTTCTCCACTTACCGCAGTTACGATAAAACCACCCTGACCGTTGCCTTTAATATATAATTGCTCTATAGGATCTGTAAATTGATAGATAGGAAAATCTGACACTGATCCATTTTTAAGTAGAGTTGCTATATGTAACCTCTGCTCATTAGCTGATTGGTCATTTTCAAGAAAAGCAACTAGATCATTTCCTTCCGTTTGTTCAACATACTGCAAAAAGCTTATTTCATGTTCTCTAGAAAGAGATAGTGCTTTATTATCTATTTGACCTTTTCGATTACCAAGTAAAAAGCCATTAACTCCATCCTTCAGACCCTGAATCACTTTAGCCATATCAAATTTAAAAATACGTGTTTTTCTCACCTCTTGATTTTCCTTAGTAATCCTTTTGCTCACTTGCGAATAAAGCATCGTGTTTCCATTTAATGCCAATTGCCCCTGATTATCAAAATTGAACAATTTTCTTTCTGTAACACCTTTTTCTCCAGTCAATACCTTAAATTTTCCGCTCTCGCTTGACTTTAAGTACCAAGAAACTAAAGTTTGATCCTTTAAGTTATGGGCGATTACAATTACGTCACCATTACCAACTTTCACTGCTCTTGGTTGAAAGTAACTATTGCCCACATTTGCAAGACTATTATTATCAATATTCTTTTGTAATTTTCTTTTATCTAAATGTTCAACTGAAGGAGTATTAACTGATTGTTTAATTCCGTAAGTGTTAAAAGATAAGCCTTTAACGCATTTTTCTCCTTCTTCGCTAATTCCTTCTTCAGGAAAGATAACTCCAACTTTATCTATTTCAGCTGAATCTTCTATTAATGTGAGAGATAATTGATCTTTGAATTCATTTGCTACGCTGATATTTGTACCACATTCGTATGTTTTTGATTGATATAATGGACTAATAAGTAATTTTACTTTACTGCTCCCATTACCATTATCTTGATAGCTGAGTCCGTAAGCAACTCCATTCCCCTCAATTAATTCTACGTTTGTTGGATTAAAACCTATCGCTTCTTTAATTTCCGGTGTATTTGAGTTGATCCGAGCAATCTTCTTAATATAGACATAATTTTATTTAAAATATTAATAAAATGCTATTATGATTACTCCTGTGTGTTAATGTCAATGAAAATTTTAACTAAAATTAAAAAATTAATATAATATTTTATACTAAAAGGTAAATATAAGCTTGAAGAGGGCTAAGAAGCTTTATGCTATTTCTCAAAAAACCAACAATTGCAATCATTGGTTCTACAGGTATAATCTGTTAAAGTTTACACGAGTCTCATGAATGATAGAAAAAGAAGAGCAGTTTAGTTTTACATCAGAAAACCTCAAGAAAGCGGGAAAGTTTATAGAGATGTATCCCAAAGGTAGAGAAGGTAGTGCTGTTATGCCTTTACTATATCTGGTTCAAGAGCAATGCGGATTGGTTTCTGAATCTGCTATGCGTTATGTTGCTGATATGCTGCATATTCCACATATTCGTGTATATGAAGTGGCAAATTTTTACACCATGTATAATTTAAAACCAGTAGGCAAATATCTAATACAAATTTGTAGAACAACTCCTTGCTGGTTGTGCAATAGTGAAGAAGTTTTAAATACCTTTAAAAAAAAACTTGGAATCAATATCGGTGAGACTACTAAAGATAATTTGTTCACTTTAAAAGAAGTTGAATGCCTAGGTGCATGCGTTAATGCTCCCGTTGTGCAGATCAATAATGACTTCTATGAAAATCTTACTCCTGAGAAAGTAGAAAACATCATAACAGAACTTTCAGGCAAATAGATGAAAGAAGAATTTTCATTCAAGAGAATCAAGCAATCAGGTTCTGCAAGAGTTGGAACAATTAAAACTCCAAATGGAAGCGTAGAAACCCCCGCTTTTATATTCTGCGCAACAAAAGCTGCAATTAAAGCTGCAGATATTGAAAGAATAAGTGAAGCTGGTACCCAAATCATACTTTCCAACACCTATCACCTAATGCTTCAACCAGGAGAGAATACTGTTGCAAAACTTGGTGGTTTGCGCAAGATGATAGGATGGAATGGGCCAATGCTAACTGACTCAGGTGGATATCAGATATTTAGCTTAGGCCACGGATCAGTTTCGGAAGAGATAAAAGGAATAAGAAAAAAACAAAAAACTTTGATCAAAATTAATGAGGATGGGGCAATTTTTCGTTCTTACATTAATGGTAAAATTTATTGCTTAACTCCTGAAAAATCTGTACAAATTCAACAGAAATTAGGTGCAGATTTAATCCTAGTTTTAGATGAATGCACTCCATTTCACGTAAGCAAAGAATACACAGCAAAATCAATGCTCATGAGCCACAGATGGGCTGAACGTTCTTTAAATGAATTTGAAAAAAACAATAATGGCAAGCAGGCACTGTATGGAATTAGTCAAGGCGGAGTGTATCAAGATTTACGTAGAGAAAGTTGTGATTTTATCAACGATTTGCCATTTTTTGGTCAAGCAATAGGTGGATCACTTGGTCAAAGTAAAGAGCAGATGCATGATGTAGTTTCTTTCACTATGGACCACCTGAAAAAAGACAGGCCTACTCATTTGCTTGGTATTGGTGGAATTGTGGACATCTTTCGCGGAGTAGAGCTTGGAATTGACACGTTTGATTGCGTGCATCCAACCCGCTTAGCAAGGCATGGTGGCGCACTTGTTAAAGTAAAAAACAGAAATTCTATTTCTTCAAAGTGCAAAGAGCATATTAATTTGCGGAATCAACGATTTGAGCTGGACAACAACCCAATTGAAAGTGACTGTTTATGTTTTACCTGCAGAAAACATTCAAGAGCTTATATACACCATTTACTGAAAGCTAAAGAGCTCCTGGCTTACACGCTCGTTACCATTCATAATATTTTCTTTATGAATAAGTTAATGGCATCAATAAGGCAGGCTATATTAGATGATAGGCTAGATCGGGAGAAAAATAATTGGATTAGTGAGATACCACTACACTGTGAATTATACACCTAGTTCATATTTTTCTACGCTTATTTTATATTCCCTAAAACAGAAAAAGCCTTCCTCTTCCTACTCTTTCTTCCTTGGCTAATCCATAGTTAGCGTCTTTTGCACATGTGCGTTGCATTTTTTAATCTTCTTTAAAAACTTGACAATACATGACAACACTGGTATGTTAAAAATATAGTTTTTGTGAGGTATTTATGGTTAACAATAAAGAAAAACATCAAATAGCGTTTTGCGTTTCAGCCGTTACATTCTTAGCTGGGTTATCATTAATCGCAACTGCAATTGCAGTGGGTACCGTACCTGCTATAGCTGCTTGTCTAGTGATAGGAGGAATTTTGACTGTCTTGTCTGGTGTGCAAGCAGTAGAAAGCTATTTATTTTTACGAAACAGCGAGAAAACTTTGAATAAACTGATAAGTAATATACGCGATGAACCAGAAAGCAAACTTTTTATAGAAAGGATTTTGCAACCGTTCATTGAACTTTTTAGTGAGCTTAAGCAACATAATTAAAGTACACTAAGCTTTAAGCATAGAAACCACTTTATCGTAACTTGGCAATGATTCAATTTCTCCAATTGCAGCTAGAGTGGTTTTTTCATGCTGAGATAACAATTCTTCTGCTGCTTTTTTTACGTTAGCAGTGGTAACTGCACTAATTTTTTCTATTAATTCATTTTTACTGATGTACCTATTATAGTTACCGTAGTAGTGTCCCAATGTTTCAGCACGTGAGCTAACACTTTCGCGTGACATTAAAATTTGGGATTTTACTCGCTCTTTCACTCTATTTACTTCTTCTTCCTTCAGATCATCTGTAGACAACTTCTTCAACTCTGTCGTTATAGATTTTAAAAGCTTATCTAAGTTACTACTGTCTGTACCAGCAAAAATGGAAAACATTCCTGTATTAGTACAGCTGGAATTAAATGAATAAACAGAGTAAGCTAATCCCTGCTTTTCCCTTACTTCCTGGAATAAACGTGATGACATTCCGCTCCCTAATATAGAATCAAGCACTTGAAACGTGTGATATTTATCGTCATGGCGAGAAACACTAGGTAGACCAATTAGCAAGTGTACCTGATCTAATTTACGATGTTCTAAATACTCACCACCAGTACAGCTCGCATTTTGGCTTTTTTTCAGCTTTTTAGAATGAATCTTTGAGAGAAAATCTTTGGTTAATGCAACAACTTCTTCATGTTCAACATTTCCTGCAACGGCAAATAGCATATTCTCACCAAAGTAATGCTCATTTATGTAATTATCTAGATCTCCTCGAGTAAAAGATTTTACAGTATTTTGCGTGCCTAAGATTGACCTACCAAATGGTTGGTCTTTATAAGCTGCCTCAAAATATTTGTCGAAAATAATGTCACTTGGTGAATCATTAGTTTGAAAAATCTCTTGTATTACAACACCCTTCTCACGTTCCAATTCATCTTCTGGAAACGTGGAATTCATCAATATATCTATTAATATATCAATACCAGTTTTTATGTCTTTCTTGAGGACTTTTGCATAATAGGTGGTGCTTTCCCTACTGGTGCTAGCGTTGAAAACTCCACCTATGTCATCAAAAGCTTTTGCAATTTCAAAGGCAGTTCTTGTCTTCGTCCCTTTGAAAGCCATGTGTTCTAAAAAATGGGATATTCCATTTTGCTTTGCACTTTCTGCTCTACTGCCAACACCAACTCGTATGCTTAAAGCTACGGAATCAATACCACGCACCTGCTCAGTTATTATGCGCAGACCATTATCTAATTTTGTTACCCGGGGTATATTCATCTCATATATTCTTCTAAGTTCTCTTCTGCAAAATCCCAATTAATCAAATGATCAAGGAAAACTTTTATGTAGTCAATTCTACGGTTTTGACAATCTAAATAATAGGCGTGCTCCCACACATCCATAGTGAGTAGTGGCACTTGGCCATAAATTATTGGCAAATCTGCATTTGGAGTCTTGGTGATTTTGAGCTTTCCTAACCTACCTTTTTCGAGCACTAACCATACCCATCCACTGCCAAACTGGCTTACTCCATGACTCGAAAATTCTTCATAAAATTTATCAAAGCCACCGATATCGTCTTGAATTTTTTTTGCTAGAAGACTACCATCTTTAGGCTTACCACCACCATTTTTTTTCATTGAATTCCAATAAAAAGTATGGTTCCAAACTTGTGCTGCATTATTAAATATAGGCAAGTTGCCGCTATTACCATGCACTTTTGTTATTAATTCCTCAATTTTTACATGTTGATAATCCGTATTTTCAACTAGCTCGTTGAGTTTATTTAAATATCCTTTATGGTGCTTATCATAATGAAAATCTAAGGTTTTTGCAGATATATAAGGCTCCAAAGCTGTTTTATCGTATGGTAATTCAGGTAAAGTAAAACTCATAAAAACCTCTTTATTTCTAACCTACTTGGATGGTAGGGCAATATATGCTTTTGTGCAACATATAATTAATAGCTAAAACATTTAGGTATCTATTGCATTATTCTAAATTATACTACAATAACGATTATTATATAAGCCATAGAAATGGATTAAATGCAAAAGTTACTTGACACCCTTCGCCAACCCCCTTATCATGATATGTATAACAATGTTACAAAAAATAATATCATAGAATTCAATAGGATAATTCCTAGAAAACCCCTACATACTAAAAAAAGCAAAATGCTGTTAAAATGAGCTTAAGAATAAATAGCAAACATCTAACATAACAATTCTATTTGTAAATCAGGTGAGACTTATCCTATAGAAAGCTTTCGAACTACGCAAGCGTATCTTTTGCCTTTAGTATTTCTTTAAACCTGCTGCAAAAGAGTAGGAATGGTTATAAAATAGGGAGGTATAGCAAGAGAATAGAGAGGGAAGATGAGCTTAAACTACCATAATCTAAAAGAACATCCGAGAAATTTTCGAGATGTAACAGGTTTGAAAATAGAAGAATTCGAAAAGGTTGTAGAAAAAGTGCGCCCAGAGTGGGAAAAAGTTCAAGAACAGAAGAAATGCCATGGAAGAACGTCAAGATTGCCTGTATTGGAAGATAAAATACTCTGTATAATTCTATAGACCTGCTGCAAAAGAGGAGATATTTAAAGAGAGATGTAGCAAGAGGGAATGAGCTTAAATTATCAAATCAACGTTATTCTACTTTACCTCACTAGCATTTTCCTTACCTTGAGCCTTACTATTACTCACAAATACAAACGTTCGTTACATAGCTCTTAATATGTCTACAGAGACGAAATTTCCCGAATTATTTATAATGGACCCTTACGATCACATTCTGGGGACGTACATCAGAAAACTTTTATATTATTAGTTTTGTAGTAAAATTATATGAGTACATCGTATCTATTAAATCAGAAGCTTTATGGATTACAGATTGAGAGCTTATTTGTTTGGGGTTATCTGGTTTATACTTAGCTTACTTAGTAGTGTAGCTAATGATATAGCTCTTTTTACAATAATCCGAACAGACCGTAATATGCTACTGGCCTGCTATAGCCATAAACACATATCTTATCGCATTCGGACTATTATAAGAAAGGCTATATATTTGCTCCTTTTGCAATTAAGCTCTCTACTATTTTTAAAGAAAAACCATTATATGCTGCATTATGTAAAGGAGTCCAATTCTGATCATCCACGGTGTTAATGTTTGCTCCATTTTTAATTAAAAAATCACTCACCTCGAAATGACTTTGCTGAATTGCTAGATGCAAAGGTGTAAAACCTTCGTTTTTTTTAGCATTAACATTGGCTTTTTTCTCTATTAGTAGCTTCACTACTTCTAAGTGACCATTCTGAGATCCTATATGTAAAGCTGTGGAATTATCGTGGTCCTTAGCATTAACATCAATTCCCCTTACGAGAAGAAGAGACTTAACTACTCCAAAGTGATTACGTTCTGCTGCTAAATGTAGAGGTGTAAGATTCTCATAATCCTTAGCATTAACATTAGATTTTGCTTTTAGTAAAATGTCTACTAACTCTAAAAAGCCATTTTGAGACGCTAAATGTAGAGGTGTAATCTTATCATCTGTTTTTGCATTAACGTTTGCTCCCGCTTCAAGCAGAACTTTAACTATATCTAACCTACCAGTTTGTGTTCCCAGATGTAAGGGTGTAATGTTTGCATCAACTTTATGATTACCTATGCCTGAAGATCCAGCGTTAATATTAGACCCTTGTGAAATAAGAGCTTTAACTACTTCGAGGTTACCATTTTGTACTGCAGAATGCAAAGGTCTTGCTCGATCATTATTTACAGCATTAACATCTAATCCCTTTTCAATAAAAACATTTACTATATCTAGATGACCATTCTCTGCTGCTAGGTGTAAAGGTGTATTAAGTTTATCTGTTTTAGTACTAAGATCTGCTCCATTTGCAATCAAGGTGTTGACTATATCTAAATATCCTTGCTGGGATGCAAAACTTAAAGGTGTAAAGCCTAGAATGGTCTTATGGTTTACATCTGCTCCATGAGCAATAAGAAAGTTAACCATCTCTAAGCGATTTTTTGCAATTGAAAAATACAGTGGCGTAAAGCCATCGTACTTAATCTCTGAATTAATATCTAAACCTTCTCCTAATAAAGTGTTGACTAAATCCAACTGACCATTTCCTGCTGCTAAATGTAGTGGTGTAAGACTAAGATGTTTCTGAATTTCATAATTTTCATTTAAAAACTCTACAAAAAATTGCAGCTGATCCAGATTATTAGATATTCTATTAGTAAACATAAAGGCCTCGCATGAAGAATTTATGTAAAATATAGTATCTACAAGTTTTTAAGCAAGATAAATCTTCTTCTTAAAAAAGATACTGTAATCCAATCTGTATGCTTATAACTTTTTCATTTGATCATGAGTAGATCAGTTGTCTCAGCTGCAATAGAGACACCTGCCTTAAGTAGCTACGTCAATTTTCTCTGTTTTTGCCCCTTTTTTTCTGATGAAGATGTCTTCATTCTTCTCAGTAGCCAATATTCTTTTTAAAGAATAATCGTTACGTGCACCAAGGAACTTAGAAAGAACAATAGGAAATCCACTTAAAAAGCATTAATAATTATACATAATTCTAATGATCTTCATGAAAGGGCTTAGAATAGAATTTAATAGACAATCTGATTTTAATTGATATTAAACTGATCAGACTGAGAGTTGAAAATATGGCAATAATTCTTTTAGACACAAAAACTATAAATCGTATAGCAGCGGGAGAGGTAATAGAAAGGCCAGCGAGTGTAGTAAAGGAATTAGTAGAAAATGCAATAGATGCTGGAAGTTCAGAGATAGAGATCAAAATAGAAAGTGGTGGACGTAACCTTATAACTGTGACAGATGATGGAAATGGAATAGAAAAGGACGACTTAGAACTAGCATTTATGAGGCATGCCACTTCAAAATTAAGCGATAGTGAGTTAATAGAAATCAAGCACCTTGGGTTTAGGGGAGAAGCTTTACCTTCAATTGCAGCAGTAAGCAGAATGAAATTATCGTCTAAGGCAAGTGGAGCAAAGGAATCATGGTCTATAAGGTATGAGGGAGGAGAAAAAATAAGAGAGATTACCCCTTGTTCTTTGTTGCAAGGTACATATATTGAAGTTCGTGACTTATTTTTTGCTACACCAAATAGACTAAAGTTTCTAAAAACCGAAAGGGCAGAAACACAAAGTATTGTTGATATTGTGAATAACTTAGCGATGATTAATTATAGTATTGGGTTTACTCTCACTTCTGGTAATAAAAAGCTCTTAAAATATGTTAAGCAAACTTCGCTGTTCAACAGATTATGTGAAATAGAAGAAGAATTTCAAAGCAATTCACTGGAAGTTAAAGAGGAAGAAGAAGGCATCAAACTTAAGGGACACATCTGTAAACCTAATGTCAATCGTGGCAACTCAACTCAGATTTATACGTTTGTTAATGGAAGGCCAATAAAAGACAATCTACTTGTTGGTGCAATTAGATATGCGTATCACGATTTTATTCCAAACAATAGGTATCCTTTTGCAGTGTTGCATTTAGAAGTACCATATGACCAAGTAGATGTAAATGTGCATCCAAATAAATCGGAAGTAAGATTTCAGAATAAAAGGCTAATATATGAAATAGTGAGAAGAGGGATAATAAAAACACTATCAACGAGATTTGCAGCGGGTGATCAAGGTATTGAAGAGGAGCTAATTTTTAATGATAGTAAAAGCCAAGAGCAGGTTGATAGTCAAGAGAAAAAAGATCAAAAAGAGTTTTATGAAAAGAGACCAAGTCTTTTAGAAAATCGTCTAATGAAAGAATTCAATGCACCAGATGAAAGAAGGCAAAGCTTACCAGAAACGTTTAAATATGGAGAATCTCCACCCCAAAAGGGAACGATGGTTTTAGAAAGGAAGCAAATTGATTTAATAGAGGATTATCCTCTGGGATATGCACGCTGTCAGGTCTACAATACTTACATTATTGCTGAGGCTAAAGGCAAATTAATTATAGTAGATCAGCACGCAGCTTATGAGAGATTGATATACGAGTGCTTAAAGCAAAAATCAAGCATAAAAAGACAAAAACTTCTTCTTCCTGAAATAGTTGAGATTAAAAACCAAGCAGGGATGGAGATGGTTGAAACTTATAAAGATAAGCTTTTTGAAATGGGTTTTGGTATTGAAATAGAATCAGAAGATAAAGTAAGGGTGAAAGAAATACCTGCAATTTTAGGAACAATAAATGTGAAAGAGATGGTGATGAATATAGTTGATAGATTAATGGAGATAGGAGATACGCTACCTATAGAAGAAAAAGTGTTAGCTACCATTGCGTGCCATGGAGCTGGAAGGGAAATGAAGTTGGAGGAGATGAATGAGTTGATGAGACAAATGGAGGAAACACCGTATGCTGGGCAATGCAATCACGGAAGACCAACGTATATAGAAATGAAACTAAGTGATATAGAAAAATTGTTTGAAAGGAGATGAGTTCAGTTTGTCAAAAAGGTTCCCAATTAAGTATACGTAACGGCTCTTCTGATTATGAGTATAAAATGTGAAAAAAGAGAATAAATGCTCTAATTTTTTAGATTACAAAGTAATAGGACAGGAAGTAAGAAATCGTAGGTTAGCAAAGGGATATACTCAAAAAGATTTAGCAAAAAAAATCGATACAACATATCAGGTAATACTGCAATATGAAAAAGGAACACGCAGAATTTCAATTAAGAAGTTATATGAATTAGCAGAAGCATTATCAACAACTGCTAGAGATCTAGCTTGCGTACAAGAAGTATCAAATGAGGGAAGGTATGAGGGAGAAGAGGTATTAAATCTAGTAAGAAGACATAGAGAGATTAAGGATCAAGAATTACGTGAAACGTTTTATTTATTAACTAAATTCATCCGTATTAGTGAGGAAGAAAGTGGAAAGGCGGTAAAAATAGAAGTAGCAAAGGGTTTGGTTAAGGAAGGAGTTTCTGCTCATGTTATCTCTCAAACGACCAGTTTATCTATTGATGAATATGATAATGATGAGAAAAAAATTTCCATTCCGTATAAAGTAGGTCAAAGAATAAAAGAATGGAGGTTGAGAAGAGGATACACTCAAGAAGATTTAGCAAGTAAAGTGGGTATAATAAATCAAAGAATATATGAATATGAACAAGGACGAGCTGGTGTTTCACTTGAAATGTTAGATGAAATAGCAAAGGTACTATTAATTAGTATTACAGACCTACTTCCAGAAACAACAGAAAATGAGAATAGTGAAGTGGAACTATCAAGGTTAATAGAAGAATACAAAAAGATTAAAAGCCAAGAACTACGTAATGTACTAATAAAATCTCTGTTTGAAAGCATACAAGTTTGCAAAGAGAAAGTGAAGAGAGTAGAAAAGATGAAAATTACAAAGAATTTAGTTAAGGAAGGAATTTCTATCAATATTATTTTAAAAACAGTAGACATCTCTTTGGACGAAATTCAACAAGTTTAAAATAAAGAAATCGCCATATATTAATATCTTTACCTATTCATAAAAAAATAAGCAAAAAAGATTTAAAAATTGATTTGACTTCACTCAAAAGCTATGGCCTTATGCCAATGCTGACAAAAAAACAGCAGTAAATATATAAAAACATTTTGTTATTAGTGAAGGGTAATTTTTATGAATAATAAGAAAGATCGTAGAGAAGAAATAGAATTCAGAGCATTAGAAAGCAACGGTAAAGCTCTACTTGATCGTGAAGTAATAGAAACGTTTCTAAACCCCAGTTATGGATTAACCAACACAGTAAGGCTTAGAAATAGAAGGCTTTTTTGACTGCATGGAATATGAAATTAATGTAGAAAAAATATGTACCAGAAAATTTATTGGCGATCTGTGCCGTGTATGTTCAAGCTCAAATTTATTTTTTAAACAACAAAAGACTGTCTCAATAATCGACCTTTTTCTCAATAAAGCCTTCTCTTTTAGTGAGATTAGTGCGTTTTTCATGCCTTTTTTCACTTTAGTGACAAGCTTTAAACCTCTATCGAAGAGTTCCTCAAAGAGCTCCTTCTTGATATAGCCTTTATCTCCGAACAAAAGTCCTGTCAGTCTTTTAGTTATAGTTGGCACAGGTATCAACGTTACCTTTGGTTAGAGTAAGTGATTGAATTTCTCCAATTTCGTTAATCACCAAGTGCAATTTAAAGCCAAAAAACCAACCATACGTGCTCTTACCAATTTCTGCTAAACCATCAAAAACTTTGTTCCTAGAGATCCTTTTCTTGTGGCAAATGGCAATCGTAGAAGTGTCAATGTAGGAAGTACCTGTCATTTTCGCTTGTTCGCAGAACCATTGAAGAAGTAATGCTAAATACCGTAAAACTCTCGGCTTTAAGGCAATAAATCTGTGATATGAAGGCATCTTTGAAAATTCTGATCTATAGAGTAACTTAAGGTAACAAAGATAAAAAGCCTTGAAGTTTTTACATGGCGATTGGTGGTATAACAGGATTATGGTTAGCATTTCTGAGTGCGCTATTTCTGGTACTCTGGTTGGTTTTTTGCCATTTGATAAGAACTTATTTGCAAAATTTTCATCTACTACACGACAAAAATCCTCGACGCAGCAGTAAAGTTCTGTAATATCTTTCTTCATGGGTAACCTCTTAAATTATTGTTAAAATACTTGAGTTTACCCTATTTCCCTCTTTATTAATTCTACTTTTATCTGTTTTCTAATCCATAACTGGGGTTTAAGAGAAAACTAAGACCAATCAAATTTCTTATCTTGCGGTTTTATTTGCAATATTGCTACCACACTGATCAACAAGCAGAAGACTATATAAAGCCCAGCAGCAAGGTTTGTTTGAGGAAATGTTACAGTCAACCAAATACAAACCATAGGAGTAAATCCTCCATGTAACGCATAAGAGATATTGCGTGATAAGCTCACACCACTAAATCTAACATTGGTAGGAAAGAGTTCAGATGCAACTATTCCTATGGGAACTATACCCCTTTCTATTATAGAGAGAACCATTACGCTCAACGCAATCACAAGATAATTTTTATAGTAATATGCAATAGATAACGCAGGACAACACAGTGCCATTGTAATTGCTATAAATAAGATTGCAGTGCGCTCTTTTCCAACTTTATCAGCCAACATTCCAAACGCTATTGAAGATATCGGCATTAATACACTGGTTATAATCAATACAATTTCGTTGATATATGTTGTTACATAAACATCCACTGATGCTATTTCCTTTGCGAGAGTTCGAAGAAATATGGTAAATCCAACAGCAACATTAACAGGTACAGATATTAAAATAGCAAGTATAAGAGCTCTCTTGTGGCGTTTTATAAGCTCTATTATTGGCAAATCAGGTAAATTTCTTTGTTTTCGATTTTTTTCATATGCTGGAGTTTCTCCCAATGTGTATATGCTATACGCGCTAATTAATCCTAAAATAGCTGAGAAAATAAATGGCAATCTCCAACCCCAGGTACAAAAATCAGTAGTTTTTTTGCAGATAATCACTATCACCGCAGAAAGCAAGACGCCAATGGAGCGACCAAAACCCATCATTCCAAAATACATCCCTAAGTTCTCTTTCCTACTGGATAAATGCTCTATAAGATAAACAGAACTTCCTTGTTCACCACCAAGTGCAATTCCTTGTGTTATATGGATTGCAAGAAGCAATATAGTAGAAATTATACCTACTTGATTGTGACTTGGAATAAATGCAATGAGACTTGATGGTATCGATATTAGCAAGATAGTAATTATTAATGCTATCCTCCTTCCATACCTGTCACCAACGTGACCAAATATGAATGCACCAAGTGGCCTTACAATTGCACCTAGCCCTACAATTCCAAATAATTGCAGTATGTTACTGTAGACATCTTTTGCAAAACAAAACTCTCTGCTGATTATGTTAATCAAATCAATAAAAAGCATGTAGTCATACCATATTGCGATTCTGCAGAGTATGGTTGATATCAACACCCTTGTTTGCACTAAATTCAATTCGTAAATGTTTGCTTATTCTATTCTGGCTGCTTTTTGGGATTTTACAACCTAAACATATGGAGTTGACTTTTTTATTATGGTGTGTGATAATTGCAATGAATATAGCTTATTTAGCAGCACTTATAGCAGCAGCTATAATAAAAATAGCAGCAGTAATACTTTGTGCTATAATGTGTATAAGCATTTTCTTTATATTATTTAAGGGAAAAAGAACACTTAGATTCAAAAGGATTTCTATCTCTTCTGAAAACAGTAGGTGTAATTTCTATAATACTATCAATTATATCTCTCCCACTTATTATATTAAGCCTTACTACTCCGTCACCTCTGGTAGTAGGTATAGTAGGTGGTATCGTTGGTGCTATTTCCATAATACCATTAATAGTAGCTTACATTTTGCTTGTGGCTATATCGAATATCTTTATTACCAAGTCTTTATAAATTTGAGCTAATGTTACTGTCTTCATTTCTTCTTGGTTGTAATATTGCTGAAAGTTATCTATTTCCATAGGTATAACATATAATCTGATTTTATAAGATATTCTACCGGGATTAAAATATCGTAAATCTTAGGCGTTATAAACAAAATTTACAGGAAAAATAAGATGATACTACTCAAAAAGGCAAACAAGACGGTATCTTTCTGGCATAAGTTAGCATTCAGCTTTACCTTTCCTTGCAAGACATTTTAGAGCTATTATGTCTTACTTCTTGAAGATACAAGTTAGCGTTTTTAACCCGAATTCTGGATTGGAGATTAAAAAAACAAGAATATCAATAGCTTATTGTTTTAGCATTTACGATAAAGCAGTAAGCATTTTAAGATTAGTTACTAATTTAGTAAAATTCAAGACTTTCAATAATTTACCTAAAATCTAATCCAGAATTCGGGTTAATAATAAAATCTTGTTTTTTGAAAATGAATTTGGTAAACTTTAAAGATGTATGTGAAAATATGGGGATATATTGTTTTTAGTATTTAATAAGTTAAAGTACGTACTTGATAATTTTTCTGAACGCTCTAATCAAGCTAAAATAGGTAAGCTAGATAAAATTATTCTTAGTTTGAAGTTGGTATAGGGTATTAAGATGAAAAAAATTGAAATTTCAGAATTACTAAAAAGAATTGCAATCTGTTTACTATGCGTGGCAACTATTGTCTCTATCGCTTTTTTGTTTGCCTATATGCATACAATGTTGCTCAGTAAAGGGTATGAGTTAGCTGCACATTATGTTAGTGAAGCTATGCCTTGTGTGTTACTTGTCGTTTTCTTTTTTATTGCTTGGTTTATATATGATCAAATATTCAGCAAACTAAAGGAAGTAGAGCTGCCTATATCAATAGAATTAGCTAATTCAGATGATAAAAGAACAACATTTGCTGATGCTATAATTGATGACCCCTTAAAACAAAGGTTGCAGATGATTTGCCGTGACCAAATGACAGAAGAAATGCACAAGCTGTTTGGAAATAAAAGTATTAATTCACTAAGAGGTTACATATTACATGGCCCTCCTGGAAATGGTAAAACACTTATCGCTCGTGCAATTGCAGGTGAATCAAATATGAATTTCATAAGCATCTCAGGCCCTGATCTTATTGGAGTATATGTTGGTCATGGTGCACATGCTGTACGCGAGCTTTTTAAAGTAGCAAAAAAACATGCTCCTTGTATAGTCTTTATAGATGAAATAGATGTAGTTGCTCAAAAAAGAAGTACCGCTAATACCTCAGCTGACCATTGTCGAGAGAGTTTAACACAGTTATTAACTGAAATAGATGGATTTAAGAGCAGAAAAGATATAATAGTAATTGGTGCAACTAACCGTATCGATGATATAGATCCAGCACTTATTAGACCTGGACGTTTAGGTCAGAAGGTTCTTATCCCTAATCCAAGCATGAAAGCGAGACAAAAGATATTGGAACTTTATATGCGAGGTACAAAAGCCGATAAAGAGTTAAACCTTAGAAACATTGCAGAAAAGACTGAAGACTATTCTGGGGCTAAGTTAGAGCAATTAGTAAATGAGGCAAAAATGTGTGCTGTTGAGGAAAGACGGTCTAAGATTAGTGAGAAAGATTTCGATCACGCGCTTCGCGGGTTAAGTTCAGAACAAGAAAGAGAGAGAATAAGGTTGGTTTCAAACAGGGAGACACAGACAGAAGAAACTTCTTTTATACGGTAAACATAAAAATTGAAATTATAGAAGTGTAGCTGAGCCAACCTTCGTTATTCTTATTATTACCCACAAATAAAGACATGGTATTGCATTTACTCAAATAATTTAATTTTATTAACCTGAAAGCTTATTGGATTAAAATTATTAAATTAAGAGTTATAATTTTAGCAACTAAAAGCTGTAAATTGCACCATATAAACAGTTATTTCAAGCAAAAGTTATACTGACCTTAGCCAGAAAAAGTGGTGGAAAAGTTAGGAATGTTTTTTACAAAAAAAGACAGTATCAATAAAAAGGATTTTATTCTATTTGAAATATAAAATTATCATGTATTTTTCTGTTATTCCCAAGTGAATTATTATTAACTTAGCAGTATATATTATTAAAAACACAAGCAATACAATCATTTTTAGCAACCAAAACCAGCAAGCGTGAGAAGATTTTTTTTGGAATGAGTTGGTCATGATGTTTGTAAAACTTAATTTGTACACTTTACTTACCCCCAGTAATTCTGATATAGTTACTTTAGTTAAAGTCTATAAAAGTTTATAAATGGCAACCTTAAGTGTAAGAGAAGCTTTATGCACAGCAATTAGAGAAGAAATGCAAAACGACTCTGATGTGCTTATCATGGGTGAAGAAGTTGCAGAGTATGATGGTGCTTATAAAGTAACGAAAGGATTACTGAAAGAGTTTGGAGAAAACAGAGTAGTTGATACGCCTATTACCGAACATGGATTTGCTGGCCTTGCTGTTGGAGCGGCATTTGCTGGATTAAAGCCAATAGTCGAGTTTATGACTTTTAATTTTTCTATGCAAGCTATTGACCAAATTGTGAATTCCGCAGCAAAAACAAATTATATTTCAGGCGGACAACTTGGATGCCCTATAGTATTTCGTGGACCAAATGGCGCTGCAGCAAGAGTTGCTGCACAACATTCTCAATGCTTTGCAGCTTGGTATTCGCATATACCGGGGTTAAAAGTAATAGCACCCTATTTTGCCTCCGATTGCAGAGGTCTGCTTAAAGCTGCAATTCGTGACCCTAATCCGGTAATATTTCTAGAAAACGAAATAGCTTATGGACATGAGCATGAAGTTTCTGACTCTGAGCTATCAAACAAAGATTATCTACTTGAGATAGGCAAAGCTGCTGTTATACGGGAAGGAAAGGATGTAACTATCACTGCTTTTTCATTAAAATTAATGGATGCCTTAAATGCAGCAGATTTACTTTCGAGTAAAGGTATAGAAGCTGAAGTTATTGACCTCAGAACCTTAAGACCACTTGACACTCAAACTGTTATTAACTCTATTCAGAAGACTAATAGGTTAGTTAGTGTAGAAGAAGGATGGCCATTTGCAGGAATAGGAGCAGAGCTGTCAGCCGTTGTTATGGAACAAGGATTTGACTACCTTGATGCTCCAGTTGTACGTGTAACTGGCAAGGACATCCCCTTACCTTACGCTGCAAATCTAGAAAAAAAAGCATTACCGCAAGTGGAAGATATAGTTGAAGCCGTGCATCAGGTCTGTTTTAGAAAAAAATAGTTCTTTTTTGTGTCTCCTGTTCCGCATTGGTCCATCAAAGAAGTATTTCCAGTGCCGCCTATACCACCCATTACTTTTATGACGATAGTTTTAGCACCGAAAAATACAGCACAAAATATACCGAGTGCAAAAAGAGCTGGCCATGGCATTCTACCAAATATCGCAAGCAAAGCTGCACCTATTATCACTACGGTCATAAGCGGTCCGCCTATTCCCCAAACGTAGCCAATAATGTTACATATTACTTGAGCAGTTGTATCAGTATTAGTGTCAGCGGCAGCACTCCCAACATGAGAAAAAGAAATAAATAATACTATAAAAAGAATATTAAAAACTTTCCTAGGGTTCATCTCTATACCTTAAATTTAGATATTGCAATTATACCTAAAATACTATAATTTTTAGTAAAACTAGCATAAAGATTGAATAACAAACGGTGCCACAAAAGTAGTTGACACACAACTGCACAAATATTGTAATATAGACATAGTAAACGATATTATTCCAGTGCTTGACGCTGGAATCCAGACTTTAATTGTTATATTTATAAATAAGTCTGGAACGTTCATCTCAAATGCAGTATTTTTGTTGAAATAGCTCAACTGGATCCCAGTGTCAAGCACTGGGATGACAGCAGTCCTACGTCATACCGCCGCGGTATCTCAGCCGCTAACAAGTAGCGGGATGACGGTTGTCGTTTAGCCATAAACATTAAGAAATTTACCAAATAAAAAAAAAGGCAAAAGAAACCCTAGGGTAGCTAGTTATTCACTATCCATTTTTTAAGTTGGCGTTTTTTTATGTTTTAAACGCTTTATAAGCGCGTTTCAGCTTATGTAGGTAGAAGTTTGATAAAGACATAAGGTGCACATAGTGCAAAAAATTAAACATGAGACGCCAGATACGTGAGTTTTTTTGTCATTTAATCTGTACAGAGAAGATAAATAAATAGCTTCACTTTCATGATAAGGGGGCTGGCAGAGTTTGTCAAGTAAGTTTTTTCGTTTCTAACGGTTGTTGCCAAAAACTATACAAGAAGTCTTTTAAGATCAATCACTTATCTTCAAGGCTTGAATAAAAGCATTCTGTGGAATATTTACGTTCCCTATAGAATGTAACCTTTTTTTACCCTTCTTTTGCTTTTCAAGTAGTTTCATTCTTCGCGTTACATCCCCACCATAGAGTTTAGCTGTTACATCTTTTCTGTATGGGTTAATCGTTTCTCTGGCAATAATTTTTCCGCCCACTGCCGCTTGAATCGCGATTTTATATTGCTGACGTGGTATTAAATCCTTCAAGCGTGCACATATTTCACGCCCCCTTTTTTCTGCCCTACTTTTGTGAACGATACAAGCCAGTGCATCTACGGGCTCTCCATTAATTAAAAAGCTTAATTTATCTATTTGGCTTACCAGATAGCTGGAAATTTCCCAATCCAAACTTGCATATCCTTTGGAAATTGATTTTAATCGATCATAAAAGTCAAAAACAACTTCAGACAGTGGTAATTTATATCTTAACAATGCTGTTGTTGTGTTACCAATGTAAGATAAATCCTCCTGTTCTCCCCTCCTTTCTTCACATAGAGATAGAATCTCTCCCAAGTATTGGTCAGGGACCATTATGGTTGCGGTAATCCATGGTTCTTCCACAATTTCAATTTTCGTTGGATCTGGCATATCACTTGGGTTATGAATATTCAAAACTTCACCACTTCGTGTTGTAACCCTATATATAACACTCGGTGCAGTTGCTGTTAGGTCTAAATCAAATTCTCTCTCGAGCCTTTCTTGAATAACTTCAAGATGCAACATTCCCAAAAAACCACAACGAAATCCATAGCCTAGTGCATTTGAAGTTTCAGCTTCGAAGGTAAAACTTGCATCATTTAAATGTAACTTTTCTAGAGCTTCTCTTAGATATTTAAAATCATCCGTTTTATGAGGAAAAATGCTACAAAATACCACAGGATGCACTTCTTTAAATCCAGGAAGTGCTTCACTACAAGGTCTCTTTTCCTCAGTGATAGTGTCTCCTACCTTGCAGTCTGCTACTTCCTTCATTGAAGCAGTTATAAAACCAACTTCACCCGCTGAAAGCTCACTCGTCATAACTTTTTTAGGGGTGAAAATACCAATATTGTCCACTTGATATGTAGCATTATTAGACATCATAACAATTCTCATGCCTTTTTTTAGCACTCCATTTTTAACTCGCACTAAAATTACTACTCCTAAGTAAGTGTCATACCAACTATCAACCAAAATTGCTTGCAATGGAGCATTTACATCACCTTGAGGAGCTGGAAGTTTTGCTACTATTGCTTCCAGTACATCTTTTATTCCAAGTCCAGTTTTTGCTGATATTAAAACTGACTCACTTGCATCAATACCGATTATTTCCTCAACCTGGAGTTTTACCCCTTCTGGATCTGCAGCAGGAAGATCAACTTTATTGAGCACAACTATTATTTCATGGTTGTTGTCAATAGCTTTATATACATTTGCAAGGGTTTGTGCTTCAACGCCCTGGCTACTATCTACCACTAAAAGTGAACCTTCACATGCGGCTAAGCTTCGACTTACCTCGTAAGAAAAGTCAACGTGACCTGGGGTGTCCATGAGATTTAGGCAATATTGATTACCGTCGTTTGCCGTATAATTGAGTTTTACCGTCTGTGCCTTAATTGTAATCCCACGTTCGCGTTCTATATCCATTGAATCGAGTATTTGATTGGTCATTTCTCTTGCTTCAAGGCCGTTACATTCCTCTATTAAACGGTCAGCAAGCGTTGACTTACCGTGGTCTATATGCGCTATTATTGCAAAATTTCTTATGTTGTTCATTTATGGCTATTTTACTTAAGTAGAACCATTTTACATTTTAAGTGTTGTGAGGGCAATCCTTTATTAAGAGACTATTTACTCCTTCAACATAGACGACACTTTTTTCGAGCAGGAAATCACTTTATTAACCATATAGTTTTCATGATTATTATCTATTTTAGGCAACTCATATAGATAATTTACCATCATCCCGGCTGACTGACTAATACCCTTTTCAGAAGTATCCGCCATCCAGTTTAATTGTTTTATTGATGCGCCATTGCTTAAATGAAAATGCGCCACCGGGTCATAAGTATTTCCATTACTATTATTCACTTTTAGTAAATAATATGCACATAGTTTAAGCATGTATTGTTTAGTTTCATTTGTACATTCAACATTAGTTTTTAATTGCTCTGCACTTTCTAAAATTTCTGCACTAGATTGTTTTATATTTAGTTTGCCCAATAAAGTGACATCTTGGTTTAGATTGTTTTTTAGCCATTTCGTAAAGCCAGGTATTGGAGAAAGAGTTGCATATGTTTTTATACTTTTAAACTCCTGTGATAGCTTTTCTACAACCCTTTTGATCAAAAAATTACCAAGGCTGATTCCAGATAACCCTGCTTGAGTGTTTGATATTGAATAGAATATAGCAGTGCTTGCATTACTCGGATCATTTGAAGGTACTGACTCATCTAAAAGGTGTTGAATGCTATCTGCAATCTTATCCACCAATGCAACCTCTACAAAAATTAGAGGTTCGTTTGGTATCTTGTAATGAAAAAAAGCAAAACAGAGACGATCAGAATCTAGTCTGTTTTTTAGGTCGCCCCAAGAGGAAATTTTATGCACAGCTTCATATTTTATAAGTTTTTCTAGCAATGATGCAGGTGAATCCCAAGTGATTTGACGAAGATCGAGTAGATCAACATCAACCCAAGTATAGAGTATATTTTTTAATTCGTTCTCTAGTGGATTCAAGCTTCTATGTTGGTTTTTTAGCTTAAGCACATCAGAACGCATATCAACAATAAACTTAAGGCCTTCTGGTAAAGAAATAAATTGCTTCAATATTTTAGAACGTGGTGATTCAAGAATTTTTATTAAATCCTGCTCAAATTTATAGTTTAACTCGGGATCTTGGTTTTTCTTATACTCTTTAATTTTCTCATCTATTTCCGCTTTATTCGGATTAAATTTTTCTGCCAGGGTTTGTAGAAATTTTATTTTACCTTTCTCTGATAAGCTTAAGTACAAGTTACCAAGAGATACAGCGTTTTTACGTGCTGAAACCTCCCCTCCCTTTGGATTTAAGCACTCGTTCATCTTCAAGACTAAACTATCGATATCGCGACTGTTGCTTAAATCAGGACTGATGTTACCAATCCACGATCTTACAGCATCTGCCACTCCACCTAGTATTTTAAAAAAGCTTCTTACCGCCTTTTTGTCTTCAACTTTCACTATATCAGTTTTTACCAATGATTCTTTTGTCATAGATTCCCTTTATTATACATAGCTAATGCAAGTCAGGGTCATACCGCTGCGATATCTCTAGATCCCGCTAACAAGTAGCGGGATGACGAATTTGTGTTTGTCAAATCGTCGGTAAACCCAAGTTATTTTAGCTACATATAGCTTAAGTTAAAGGAAAATTTTAGCTACATAGCAGGCACTATTACTGAATTATTAATAATTCAGTAATACAATAGACTTCTTGCACTACCTCCCAAGCCACAACTGTCATTCAGTAGAAACAAAAACTTTCTTGACAAACTCCGCCAGCCCCCCTATCATGAAACTGAAGCTATTGTATTTGCTTTCGCCAATCTGCAGATTAAAAGGTAAGGATTACTTAATGTATCGGCGTCTTATGTTCAATTTTTTGCAGTATATAGATACTGTATGTCTTTACAAAACTTCATCTACATCTAGGTTTTTATCTAAATAAGCTGAACGCGCTTATAAAGCGTTACAAGACATCAAAAAATGCCAATACTCGACAGAGATAGTAAAAGACTAGCTAACTCGGGGATTCTTTGTCTTTTTTTCTGCTTAGTAAATTTCTTAAACATTTGCAGCGTAGGTTAGTTGCAATTAAAAGCGGCTGAATCTCGCTTGTCAAGCGTTTAAAACATAAAAAACGCCAATATTTTAAAGCGGATAATAACCTCAGGGCTTCTTTTGCCTTTTTTTTCATTTAGTAAATTTCTTAATGTTTGTGGCTAAAAGAGTCCAAGAGAGATGTCATGCCAGTGCTCCTTTTTTTGTCATCCAAGTAGCTGACACTGGGATCCAGCCTTTCACGCAATCCCATCAAGAACGTTGTATTTTACATAACACTTTTATGCTTACCAACTTAATAAAATTCCTGGATCCCAGTGTCTGGGCACTGGGATGACAGGCTAGCCTGACAACCGTCATCCCTGTAAAGATCAAGTATGACCTTACCCAGAAAAAGTAGACAGAAAGTTAAGACGTTTTTGAAGTAAAATAAAACGTTTTTTCAAAGAGGTGTGGTATGACAAAAAGAAAAGAATATACAGCAGAATTCAAAATTGAAGCTATAAGACTAGTAAAAGAAACAGGTCAATCATCAGCAAAAATAGCAAGAGATTTGGGTATTAGCGGTGATTCATTAAGCAGATGGGTAAAAACATACAATGATAGAATGTCTGGAGTAGATGCGTTTCCAGGAAAAGGGAAAGTATCTCATTGTGACAAAGAAAAGTTTGATTTAAAAAAAGAGCTGGCAAGAGTAACGAGGGAAAGAGACATTTTAAAAAAAGCCCTGGGATATTTTGCAAACCAAAAAGAGTAAAATATTCTTTTATAAAAGAACATGAAAACTGCTATAAAATACGGGAATTATGCAGATTTTTGAACGTATCTGCTTGTGGTTATTATAAATGGATTACTAAGGAAAAAAACAACAAAAAATCAATAAGAGAAGAGCTCATACAAGATATTCAGAAGGTATATCGAGCATCACAATGCAGATACGGAGCTCCTAAAATTCACGCTGAATTAAAGGCTTTAGGTAAAAATTATAACATCAAAACAGTGCAAAATGTTATGCAGAAAAATGGCATTCAAGCTAAGCTTAGACGAAAGTTTAAAAGTAAAAAACCACAAATAGACAATAGAGTTATAACTTCTAAGAAACTCTTTCTGCTAGTAGCTCTTTTTTAATCAAGACACAACCAAATTCACTAGCTTTCTTGCTTAGAGTCTTCACTATTTTTTCCTTATATAACTTTTCATAGTAATCAATGCCCTTCTCTACATATTCCTGTCCATACTTTAGCATACTATAAAAAATGCACGCCAATTTCCTAGCCGTAGCGGTAATCGCTTTCGGTGCTCCTAGTCGTTTTTTTAACCTTCTGCAATATGCACCAATCCCACTGTTGCTTCTTGACACACACTGGGCAGCCATCCTAAAAGCATTTGCAGCACGAGCAATAACTTTGCGAGTTCTCGTCCCAAATACTTTTTCCCCTGTAACTTTATTAGCAGGACTTAGCCCCAACCAAGAAGTAAAGTGCTTCTCTGATGGCCATTTATCGTGGTTCAAACCAACTTCTGAGATAATTGTTTGTATAGTTAGCACATCAAGCCCAGGAACTTTAGTAAAATCAATACCGGTTACTCTATACAGTTCTTCGTGTAAAGGAAAGTCTGGTCTGTTTTTTGAAAACCTATTCTTTATTTTGCTGCATCGCTTATTCTCGTCAGATTTTGTTTCAAATGTTTTGTAATATTGTTCGATGCTTTTGTCGCATTCTGCTATTTTTTCCTGATAAATATTATACAATTCAAATTCTTGCTTTAACACAAATAAGAGTTCCTTTCTGTAGTCGCCTTTTAGCGCTTTTGCCATGGTAGATCTATCATTTCTTATCCGTACATCTCTCAATTCTGATAATTTTTCAGGATTCCTTTCACCTTCAATTATTGCTTTGATAATTTGCATACCGGTCACTCCAGTAATATCACTTATGACTTTGTGTAATTGAACGTTCATTTGAATTAACGCTTTTTGCATACGTAGAATATGTGTGGATGCACTTTCAATCAGGTTGCTACGTTGCCTAACGTAATTACGCAACACACACATTTGATCATCAGGTCTAAACGACCCATGGAGTAATCCATAGCTGTGTAATTGTTGTAACCATTGACAGTCTTGAACGTCGGATTTTCTACCAGGCACGTTCTTAATATATCGTGCATTTACCAATTTTACCTCAAATCCATATGACTCAAGTATTTGAAACAAAGGAATCCAATATACTCCTGTTGATTCCATAGCTACTGTTCTAACTTTACATTTCTTTAACCACCCTGCTAAGTTATGAAGATCAACTGTAAAGCATCCAAATTTTTTGACACGTTGTTCATCTCTTCCTTCAGGTACACATACATAATGTACAGCTGAGCCGATATCAATTCCTGCTGTATCAGGATTCACTATTTCTAGTTTACTTTTTGCCTTTATCATGGTAATTATCCTACTATAACTTATAATGGAGAAGCACTTAAGCTTGGGACGGTTAGATTATACAATCTTCTAATCGAGGTAGTCATAATAGACTCCATCAGTGGTTTAACCGTTCCTCCAAAACCACGCTCCTAAACGGGCACTTAAGCACCATTGATCAGTCGGTTATAACTGCAGAAGTACTTCTTGATAAATTATATATAAAAATTGCTATGGAAGTGAAGAAATAGTTTCTTTCCGGTTTAACAAGATTTTTTTCTTGTTCGACGCTCCTAACATATTAAATCAGAATTTCATCGCTGATCAACCTAACAAGATATGGGTAACTGATATTACGTACATAAAAACTAATGAAGGATGGTTATATTTGGCAGCAATAATAGATTTATATTCACGCATGGTGATTGGCTGGTCAATGAGTAATGCAGTAAATAGGCAATTAGTTATAGATGCGTTATTCATGGCTATTGGTAGGCGCAAATCTGCTAAAAATCTACTATTTCATAGCGATCAAGGATCGCAATACACCTCTAAAAATTATCAATTTTTACTAAGTACAAAAAATATTACTTCTAGTATGAGTCACAAAGGTTGTTGTTATGATAATGCTGTTTCAGAGAGCTTTTTTAGTTCACTTAAGAGAGAGTTACTCATTGATACTTCACAACACTCTGCACAACAAGCTAAAACCGCAATATTTGAATATATAGAAATTTTTTATAATAAACAGCGTAGACATTCTACTATTAACTATTGCATTCCTGAGCTTTTTGATTCATCATTCTCATAGCAAAAACGTCTTAACTTTCTGTCTACTTTTTCTGGGTAAGGTCAGTATCCCACTACGTGTTAGCAGCTAAGAGATACCGCGGCGGTATGACGGTTAAGCAATTCGTCATCCCGCTGCTTGTTAGCGGCTAAGAGATACCGCGGCGGTATGACGTAGGACTGCTGTCATTCAAGTAGCTGAAACTGGAATGACACGTCATAAAGGAACCAGTGTCAGCTACTTGGATGATACCTTTTTTCTACTTAGTTTGGGTTATGCAAGAAGTCTATTTACTTCTTAACTTGACGCACATGATGTCTTGCAGCATCATCTACTGCTTCTAAATAAACCATCGCCAAACATATACCACTGTGTACTTCTATATATGCCTCATTGCTCAGGCTTCGATTAAAGCAAGAATTCTTTCCTGGAAAGGCAAGGTTGCTAAGATGCAGTTCCCATTTTAATCCTTTAGTTGATATTTGAGCTTTGGGTATACCAAGCAAAGATATTTTAGTATTTTTTGGCAAAGAAAAAAAATGGGTAATACCTTTTTGTAAAGTGTAACCTACCATGGGAGGTGAAGGTGTGTAAAAGATACTATCTGTACTTAGAAAAACGTTAATATTTTGTAGTATATGATCAATTGCTCCTCCAGTAATACCTGTTATTATCGATGGCAGTAACTTCATTGTCTTTAAATGGGCTATGGCTTTAGAAAAGTCACAATAATCTTGATCAGGTAGATATATCGTATTCAAATTAGCACATAAATCCAGATTTACGCTATCCAAATCTCCTACTACAAGATCAGGTTTTACGCCAATTGATAGAAGCTTGTTTGCTCCTCCATCTACAGCAATAATAGGTATATCTCGTTTAAAAAACGATGAGCTCGGTATTTTTCCATTTAGCACTACAATAGAACGATATTGTTGTTGTGTACTGCAGTGCAGCACATGATCATGGTGCAGGTTTTGCATCGTAGTAACATTTTTGAATAATTGATATTATGCTAATCACTAATCCAGCAATATTGCTAAGCACCACAAAAATTGAGCTCTGGTAAAGACCATAGCCAATCCAAGACAATGAACAAATAAGATAGTTTACTAACATTAACATCGATACATCACGAGTAACTTTAGTGATATATGCTTTATATACTTGAGGTGATAATCCAATTAGAGATGCAATTAACGCAATGAAGCCGAAGCATTCTTCAATATTTATATACATACATTTTCCTACGCTTGCTTTAACAATATCAGGTTCAAAGGGTTGTACTTTATGTACTCTCAGCTTTTCTAGAGCACCCCTAATGCGTGTAATTTATAACATCATTTAGTCTATTAATCAAGAAATTAATAGTGACTTGCATTTATGAAACCCAATCGGCTTCTATGCTAATTATTATCTAAACTAATCGTCGGTTGTGCATCTTGCTCAGAGATTAGGGCAACCAACAAATTATTTATCAATTGAACCTTTTGCTTGCCATCTAATTGTAAGCTTTTGTTTTTTTCAAAATGAGCTATTACTTCCTCGACAATTCCTATTGCATTTTGCACTATATGCCTTCTTGCCGAAGTGATAGCATGTGCTTGTTGACGCCTTAACATTGCTTGTGCAATCTCGGACGAATACGCCAAATGCGATATTCTTGCTTCTGTAATCTCAATTCCTGCAATATCTAATCTTTGTTGTAACATTGACCGCAATTCATCTGAAATTTTATCAGAATTTTTACGTAAAGATTCCTCATCGCTTTCGCTATCATACGGATAATTGCTTGCTAATTCTCTTATTACTGAGTCACTTTGTACAAAAACAAATTCGTGATAGTTGTTAACATTATAATACGCCTTTGCAGGACTGCTCACTCTCCAAACAATTACTGCAGAAATCTCTATTGGACTTCCATTTGCATCATTAACTTTTATTTTTTCTGTGTTAATATTCTGAAATTTTAGGGAAACTATATATTTGCTTGAAAAGGGAAGCGTTACACATATTCCAGACTTAAAATAAGTTCCAATATAATGACCAAAAAATTCTATCACTCTTGCTTCATTAGGGTCATTAATAAAAAATCCTTGAAGAAAAGTCAAAATTGAAACGGCAGCAACTCCAAGTGCAATTGTGCTGTCATATGCCAAAAAAAGCAGCGATAAAATTAATCCTAGCGCTATTAGTACAGGAAAAGCCCGAATTTGACTCAAATTTCTATCGTTTATCGTATTCTTATCCATATTGTCTTTAAACTTCTTTTTCACTTGAACCCTCTCTGTTGATCGTTTTATTTATCTTATTTACAAATAGTTTAAACTCTCTTAATTCATGATCAGGCAATTTTACTTCAGTTTTATGCGCTATCGTAAGCGGATCGATGTGTTTGCCGTTATATATAACTTCGTAATGTAAATGAGGTCCTGTTGCAACACCAGTGCTACCAACATAGGCGATGACCTGCCCCTGCTTTACTTTAGAGCCTAACTTTATATCGCCACTAAATCTACTTATATGCGCGTAACAGGTTGAATACTCATTTTTGTGTTTTATTTTGATGTAATTTCCATAGCCACCATTCTTTCCTATATATTCTATCACACCCTCTGCAGCAGCGTATATGGGAGTGCCAAGTTTAGCTGCATAATCCACTCCTTTGTGAAAAGCAATTTTACCGCGAACAGGATGCTTTCTATTGCCAAATTTTGAGGATATGCGATAATCTCCATTTAAAGGATTTGCAAAAATTTCGCCATTTTTTAAGCTTATTCCTTCTTTATTAAAATACCTTTCTTTGCCGTCTTGCGATTTATAATGATATAAACTAATAGCTTTCTTGTTTATTGTCAGTGAAGCATATAAAATTTTTTCTTCAGTCTTCTGATTATTAGGCAATCTCTCAAAAAGAACCTCCAATTTACTCTTCGGCACAATGTCTTTTTTAAAATCAACACCGAAATCTTTATATATGTTGATCAATTTCACCACTGTATTTGGCGCCAACCCTTCCGTGGCAAAAAAGGAAGATTTTATGGTACTGGATATGAATAACAACTTTCTATCACTTTCTGTCGTCAAAGTAGCTTTTTTTTTTCTGATTCCATGCTGGAATGGCTGTGCAAGATCTGTTGATGTTTCAGTAGCATATGCTGGTAAAATACAAAGCAATACAAATATTACCAGCCTCATAGCTTATCAACAAAAGTAAAATTACCTTCCACATACTGTACATCGTCGTTATCTTCTAGCTCTTCAACCAATGCAGATAATTTATCAATCAACTCTTTATCGCTAATTTCAATCAGATCTTTTGGCTGCCATGAAAGACGAGCAAGTTCTGGTTCTCCGAATTTTGCATAAAAGGCATCGCGTACTTTACCAAAATCTTTTATTTCACAAGTTATAACGTGTAATCCTTCTTTGTCATTTTCCTCAACATTCAATACTTCTAATTCGATTCCATGACTGAATAAATCATCAAAATTCACACCCTCTGCTTTATAGACGATTAAGCCTACATGATCGAAAAGGTAACTAACACTTCCTGTTTCTCCTAAATTTCCACCTTTACGAGAAAAGATATAACGTACCTCAGAAGCAGTACGGTTGCGGTTATTAGTCAAGGCATGGACAATGAGTGCAGTGCCAGAAGGCCCATGACCTTCATATTGTATTTCCTCGTAATTTTCTCCAGCAACGTTACCAGTTGCATTTTTTATTGCTGTTTCTATTTTATCTTTTGGTAGATTTTCCTTGCGTGCAGCAAATATAGCAGAGCGAAGGCGCGGGTTGAGTTCGGGTAGCCCTTGCTTTGCAGCAACTGCTATTTCTCTAATCAGCTTCGTAAATTTTTGAGAGCGCTTTGCATCCTGAGCACCTTTCCGGTGTTTTATATTTGAAAATTGTGAATGACCAGCCATATTCAAATAGTTAAAAATCTAAATTATATATAAAAGCATAGAAAAAGCTAAAGCAAATTTTCAAGCCTCCGGCTTGGCATCTTGCAGGTTTTCTGCTAATAACATACTTTCATACTGCTCAGCTTCTAAGTCAAGGCCAAGAGCTGAATGGGCTGCTACTAAATAGTTAATAGACTTAGAAAAATATTTAGAATCCTTATAGCTTGCCATATTCTGGAAACGCTTAATTGCTGCTAAATATTCACCACGCCTCAGGTAAAATTTACCGATAGAATACTCTTTTGTTGATATATGTTCTGTGATTAATTTTGCTCTTTCCTTTATCTCGTCTACATATTCGCTGCCTGGAAAGAGATTAATGTACTCAGTGGCTAGCTCTAAAGTTTTATATGCAGTTTGCTGTCCAAGTTGCACTTTATTAATTTGCATGTAATAAGATAATACTCTTAAGTAGTATACATATGGTAAATCTTCACCATTTGAATAAACATATATATAATCATCCATATCACTTGCAGCACTGCTATAGTTACCCATATTATAGTGAGAAACTCCAGATAATAATTTCGCTTTCATTGCCCAATAAGACAAAGGATACAAATCCTCTATCTTATGAAATGCCCTAATAGCTTGTTTATATTTTTTCTGGTCAAAAAGTTCAACTGCTTCTTCATATAGTTCAGTTTCAGTTTTTTCAAGATCATCCGCATACGATTGTGTAAAGGAGCAAATTAGAAAAATAAAGCACGTGATTAAAGTCTTATACATAAGATTTTTTTCGATCAAAATAAAGTATAGACCTAAATATTACTTAAATAAATAAATTTCTTAGGCAATAGCCGGCCCTTCTTCTTTATAACTACGGTCAGAACTACCTGCATTTCTTGATTCACCTCGTCCTTCCACTTTTGGATCTTTCAGCGTCTTACTGTAGGAATGTATAGTTAAGACCTGTACAGCCATAAAAATTGCAATACCTATCAAGCCTAAAGTAGGTCCAACAGCAGGATTTAAGGACGATGCTAATGCTATTAACATTATCCTTCTTATTAAAAATACAGAAGAACCAGCAAGCGCCAATCCGGCTACAGATATATTGCTAGTTTTCTTGCTAGATTTCTCATCAAGATCAGACTTTTCTGTTTCCTTTTTATTATTTTTTTCATGCTTATCAATATAAGAAACAAGAGTTGCAAGAAAAGCAATTGCATTGGCAAGAAATAAAATTGCATCCTCTGCTGCTTCAAGTGAAGATGTTTCACCCATTATCATACCTACAATAACCAGTGCAGTTGTTATAGCCTCAATATAGATCAAACACTGACCTATATCAGAAATATTGTGCTCTTTTTCCTTTACTTCCTTTCCATTTTCAATATTCTCCAACTCTCGTTCTTTTTGTGCTATCTTCCTATTATTGTAAATTAAATATAGCGTACAAATAAGAGATAAGACTGTAAAAGGTAATATAGTGTGGCTTAGCGCGCCACTTATCACGCCAAGTAATACCTGATCGCTATATGTTTTTTCCAGTTCAATCGCCATCAGCAATGTAAATGGGACCATTGTTGCCAATGATGCACATTTTCTATATAGCTCTCTTTTTTTTAGTGCTAATAGTTCTTGTTCTAGCCTTTCTCTTTTGACTTCTTTATCAACTGTTGGCCAAAAATCCCAAAAAAACTCTTCTAATGGTTCAAAATCTCTTTTTTTCTTATTCTTTCCTGGAACCTTTTTAGTAGAAGAAAATTTGCCACTAGGTATTTTCATAATATTAACCTAATTAGTTGTAAGTTAATACAATTATACACCTTTTTGCTTTCTGAGTCAATATCACTAAGATATTAACTACTCTTGTCTATTAACTATTTCCTAGGAGATTTAACCAATCTGTTTGATGCCGGCTAGGATATAATTATAGCCTGACCACACAGTTACAATAGCTGCAACCCATAAACAAATCGCACCTGTATATTGAATCATATAATAATCGTTCATTATTAGCGCTACTACAGCAACCATCTGCAAAAATGTTTTAATTTTGCCAGCTTTGCTTACAGGTAGACTAACATTTGTAGCTATCAAAAACTCCCGCAAACCCGAGACTAATATCTCCCTACAGATGATGATAATCGATGGTACTATTGTAAAATCATTTATCTTCTGCTTATAAACTAGCATAATTATCGTTGAAACCACTATTAATTTATCAGCAATTGGATCAAATAGCTTGCCAAATTTTGATTGGACTTTCCACGCACGCGCCAAGTAACCATCAAAAAAATCCGTAATGCACGCAAACACAAAGATTGATATTGTTATCAGGCCTGCATATTTATTTTCTATATAAAAACTTAATATTATTGCTGGTACTGCAAGCGCACGAGAAATTGTAAGCAAATTAGGCACGTTTTTCTTAAGCATGTAATACCATTCTACGTAGTAGGTAAACTTATACAGAAGTACACCAGAGTTCACAAGCTAATAGTTTACAATTGAACATTTATAAAAACTCCATATACTTAAAAAATACAAGCTTAAAATATAAGGATGTAATGATGAACGATGATTTAGATAGTACCACAAAACAAGAGGCACTTAATTATCACAGTAGAGGTGGTAAACCTGGTAAAATTTCAATCATGCCAACAAAACCTTTATCTACCCAGTATGATTTGTCACTTGCTTATTCCCCTGGCGTTGCAGCTCCGTGCCTTGAAATAGCTAAAAATCCTGAGGTTGTTTATGATTATACGGCAAAAAGCAACTGTGTTGCTGTCATTTCAAATGGCACTGCAGTGCTTGGACTTGGTAATATCGGTCCTCTTGCTGCAAAACCTGTCATGGAAGGCAAAGCTGTTTTATTTAAGCGTTTTGCTGATATTGATGCAGTTGATATAGAAGTTGGTACAGAAAATATAGAAGATTTTATCAATGCAGTAAGGTACCTTGGGCCAAGTTGGGGGGGGATAAATTTAGAGGATATAAGATCTCCCGATTGTTTTATAATAGAGAAACGTCTGAATGAACTGATGGATATTCCAGTGTTCCATGATGACCAGCATGGAACTGCAGTGGTTGTTGCAGCTGGTATAGAAAATGCTCTTGATATTGTCGGAAAGAAATTAGAGGACGTTAAGATCATTATGAATGGTGCTGGAGCAGCCGGTATTGCATGTTTAGAAATACTAAAGTCCATGGGCGCTAAAAATATAGTGCTGTGTGATAAGCAAGGAGTAATATACAAAGGTAGAAACGAGGACATGAATGAGTGGAAGGAAAAATATGCAATTGATACTTCCGAACGTTCTCTACTTGATACAATAAAAGGCGCTGATGTATTCATCGGACTATCTGCAAAAGATGTGTTAAATGAAGAGATGTTAAAGAGTATGGGCAAAGACCCGATTATTTTTGCTCTTGCCAATCCCGATCCAGAAGTAAGGCCTGAGTTTGCAAAATCTGTGAGGCCAGATGCAATAATTGCAACTGGTAGGTCAGATTACAACAACCAAGTCAACAACGTAATGGGTTTTCCTTATATATTTAGAGGGGCACTTGATGTACATGCAACAACAATAAATGATGAAATGAAAATTGCAGCTGCAGATGCAATAGCAAAGCTTGCCCGTGAGCCAGTACCAGGTGAGATATCTGCAGTCTATGGCGGTCGTAAAATGGGCTATGGACGTGAATATATAATACCTACTCCATTTGACCCAAGATTAATTTCTATAGTAGCTCCTGCTGTTGCAAAAGCCGCAGTTGATTCAGGTGTTGCAAGAAAGGCAATACAAGATTGGAGTAAATATGAAAATCAATTAAAATCTCGTCTTTCTAATGTTCTCAGTACGCTGAATTTACTATCTTCACATATGTAATTTATTGGATAAAGTTAAAAGTGATAAACCAACCCAAACTCTAAGCCATATATGCCAAACCTATTGGTAATGGTTGCAGTTGTTGATTCAACACGTGCAGTTTCATCAACTTTACTTCCTCCACCGGCAGGAATATATCCTTCACCAGCTAGTATCTTTATTCCTGGTACAATATCTTTAAATTGGTTATCAAGGATACCAAAATAGCGTAAACCAGCAAATGCTTGAGTTTGTGCTGTAAGTTGGTGATTGATACCAAGTTTTGCTTGGTAAGCCAAGGCATATCTGGTTTTTCCTAGAAATTTAACCCTAGTTACACCTGCACCAATACCAACATATGGGGTGAATGGCATTTTTGCTATATTAAAATCACGATATACATTGACCATTCCAGCTAAGTTATTAAAACCTTCATTTTTCATCTTAAATGCAGCTCTGAACTCTGCTTCAACACTACAATTTTCTTGAATGTGAATATCAACCTTTCCACTTCTCCAAGGTGAATTGCATTCCGCTCCAGTAGACGCATCATTGTGACGACGAAGTTCAATATATCTTGCTTTTTTCTTATCTGAATAATCTTCATCATATAAGTTAGTCTGAGAATATAAGCCTTCAAACTCAACTCTCATATTTTTGAATAAATACCCTATTGCAGCACTACCGGCAAACCCTGGAACATATTTAGGACTGTATCCAGCTTCAATTCGCTCCTTCTTATTAAAACTAAAAACCCCCTCTGTTATATTGTCACCTGCATCTTCTTTTCCTTCTAGAGAACCTATTGCATTGAAGAATGCTCCAAAATAGTTAGCTTTGATGTAAACATTCTCTAAGTTATTTATTTTATCATCGTAAGATAAGCACCTAAATGAAAAAGTTAGCAAAACCAAAGATATGTGAATTTAAATCTTTCGCCCACCACAAAGCCTCCCTGCATAACTTGTCATTCCATTATTATAGTATGCTTCTATTTTTTATGATAGCAACTTTTTATTGCGCTCAATCGTTTTAGATTTATAATGAAAGTATTGTAATTTAAAGCAAATCAATGACTATTGCAATTCACGAATTAGAGAGGATCATCAAACAATCGTTCCCCGACGCTGATATAAAGATTCATGATCTTGCTGGAGATGATGACCATTATCATTTAAAAATAAACTCCAAGTGTTTTCTTGGAAAGACAAAAATAGAACAGCATAAAATGGTATATAAAGCTCTGGAAGGTCAGTCTATACACGCCTTGCAACTGGAAACTAATACTTAAAAATAAGGTGAATTTATGAGCAATTTTGAACAAATAAAAAAAGATATAACAGAAAATGATGTGGTATTGTATATGAAAGGCACTTCTGATTTTCCTCAATGCGGATTCTCTGGACTCGTCGTGTCAATCCTAAAAAAATTGAACGTGAAGTTTAAGTATATTAACGTGTTGGAGAATGATGAAATACGTGAATCTATAAAAAAGTTTTCTGATTGGCCAACAATTCCACAATTATATATAAAGGAAGAGTTTATTGGTGGTTGCGACATCACTCGCGAGATGTACGAAAAAGGCGAACTGCAAAGTTTATTGAAGGAAAAAAAAATTATTGCGGAATAAGTACCAAGAAACCAGTGCCCAGACGCTGGATAACGTAGTATAGCTATGAAAAAGGATCTTATGTCTTAAATCGTATCCGTTCAGGGGAGCGGCAAAATAAGGTAGACAAAGCAAGATAATAATGTTGATGTTAACACTATTGTCAAGTTTACTGGCCTTTCTATTAGTGAGATTGAAGAATTAAGTGTGAGCGGTTACAAATAATTTACCATTTCTTCTGGTTTCACTATCCTTTCAAACTCTTCCTCAGTGAGCAGTTGAAGTTTTGCTGCTGCTTCTTTTAGAGTGATATTTTCTTTATAAGCAAGCTTCGCTATTTTTGCTGCATTGTCGTACCCTATATGCGTATTTAATATAGTGACCAACATCAACGACTGATTCAGTAAATCTTTTATCCTCTCTTCATTTGCTTTAATACCAACTACACATTTTTCTGTAAAATTTAAACTTGCGTCAGCTAAAAGTCTTATAGACTGCAAAACATTGTAAATTATCACTGGCTTAAACACATTCAATTCAAAATGACCGTTTGAACCACTAATAGTTACAGCAACATGATTTCCCATAACTTGAGTGCATACCATAGTCACCGCTTCACACTGAGTTGGATTCACTTTACCTGGCATAATTGAAGAACCAGGCTCATTTTCCGGTAACATTATTTCCCCAATTCCGCATCTTGGACCAGAACCAAGCAACCTTATATCATTTGCAATTTTCATTAAACTGACTGCTACTGTATTGAGTGTTCCACTGAGCTCAACTAAAGCATCATTTGCTGCTAGCGCTTCAAATTTATTGCCTGCTGAAGTAAATGGAAGGTTAGTAATTTCTGCAACTTGGCTTGAAAAATCTTCAGCAAAACCCTTTTTAGTATTGAGTCCCGTGCCAACTGCAGTGCCACCTTGTGCAAGCTCATATATATCACTTAAAGTTGATTTTACTCTCTCTATCCCCTTTTTAATCTGGACTGCATAGCCAGAGAACTCCTGTCCTAGTGTTAGGGGCGTTGCATCTTGCAGATGAGTACGTCCTACTTTTATTATATCTTTAAATTCCTGAACCTTATTATCCAGCACCTTATGCAATTTTTCAAGATTTGGAATAAGCAAGCAGTTTATTTGCTCTGCTGCTGCTATATGCATTGCTGTTGGAAAGGTGTCATTTGACGACTGACCATAATTCACATGATCATTTGGATGTATTGGAGATTTACTACCCAAATTACCACCTAAAATCTCTATTGCACGATTGCTGATCACTTCATTCATATTCATATTAGTCTGCGTTCCGGATCCGGTTTGCCAAACAACAAGCGGAAATTCATTATTAAATTTGCCATCTATTACTTCCCTCGCGGCTGTGCAAATTGCGTCCCCTACCCTATCATCTATAACACCATGTTTCATATTAACACGCGCTGCTGCAAGTTTTACTATTGCTAATGCTTTAATCAGAGGCTCTGGCATTTTTTCTGTGCCAATCTTAAAATTTTCTAAAGAACGCTGAGTCTGCGCTCCCCAGTAATGTTCACTTGGTACTTTTACTTCCCCTAAGCTGTCTGATTCTATTCTCGTCTTTCTATCCATATTTTCCTCCTGGTGTTATGCAAACTGGTTCACTACATAATTTTTTCATGCCTACTTCTTGGTTAATTAAATCATACTAGATCCAAGTAGTCAAGTGTACGAACATTGCAATTTTCAGGTAACTTGCATGGTAGATGCAAGTAGCTGACACTGATTCACTTTATGATGGTGTCATTCCAGTCTGGAATCCAGCCTTTTCATAATCATCAAAACGTTGTATTTTAACATAAAACGGCTACTTTTATGCTTACCAACTTAATAAAATTCCTGGATCCCAGTGTCTGGGCACTGGGATGACACCCTTCTGACCCCAGTTATGGATTAGAAAACAGATAAAAGTAGAATTAATAAAGAGGGAAATAGGGTAAACTCAAGTATTTTAACAATAATTTAAGAGGTTACCCATGAAGAAAGATATTACAGAACTTTACTGCTGCGTCGAGGATTTTTGTCGTGTAGTAGATGAAAATTTTGCAAATAAGTTCTTATCAAATGGCAAAAAACCAACCAGAGTACCAGAAATAGCGCACTCAGAAATGCTAACCATAATCCTGTTATACCACCAATCGCCATGTAAAAACTTCAAGGCTTTTTATCTTTGTTACCTTAAGTTACTCTATAGATCAGAATTTTCAAAGATGCCTTCATATCACAGATTTATTGCCTTAAAGCCGAGAGTTTTACGGTATTTAGCATTACTTCTTCAATGGTTCTGCGAACAAGCGAAAATGACAGGTACTTCCTACATTGACACTTCTACGATTGCCATTTGCCACAAGAAAAGGATCTCTAGGAACAAAGTTTTTGATGGTTTAGCAGAAATTGGTAAGAGCACGTATGGTTGGTTTTTTGGCTTTAAATTGCACTTGGTGATTAACGAAATTGGAGAAATTCAATCACTTACTCTAACCAAAGGTAACGTTGATACCTGTGCCAACTATAACTAAAAGACTGACAGGACTTTTGTTCGGAGATAAAGGCTATATCAAGAAGGAGCTCTTTGAGGAACTCTTCGATAGAGGTTTAAAGCTTGTCACTAAAGTGAAAAAAGGCATGAAAAACGCACTAATCTCACTAAAAGAGAAGGCTTTATTGAGAAAAAGGTCGATTATTGAGACAGTCTTTGGTTGTTTAAAAAATAAATTTGAGCTTGAACATACACGGCACAGATCGCCAATAAATTTTCTGGTACATATTTTTTCTACATTAATTTCATATTCCATGCAGTCAAAAAAGCCTTCTATTTCTAAGCCTTACTGTGTTGGTTAATCCATAACTGGGGTTTCTGGTGGACTCAAATCACGATGTTTGCACAGCTGTACGCTTAGTTCTGGTTGCACGCTACCATTCTTGTACATCCATAAATAGAAAATTTACGCTTTAAAAGGATCATATACATCGATTTCCTTAGAATTACTCTTTTTCAATTTTTCACTTAATAATCTTAAAATAGGCTGTAAATCACCATTAATTGATAAGCACAGCACTTCTTTATTGAGATAATTAGCTAGGTGATTCTTCTTTTCCAGAATTTCTACTTCCCTCAATAAGTCGCATTTGTTCAGTACTACAATCTCTTCTTTTTCAACAAGATCACTATTGTAAAGTTCCAATTCATTATGGATACAACTATAAGCCGAAACAACGTCACCATGAGTTACATCGATTAAATGAAGTAAAATTTTACACCTTTCTATGTGCTTTAAAAATTTATGCCCGAGCCCAACTCCAAGGTGAGCATCAGTAATTATTCCAGGAATATCTGCTATTACAACTTCGCTATCATCCACTTTTGTCACACCTAAGTGGGGTCTTACGGTGGTAAATGGATAATCGCCTACTTTTGTATCGGAATTTGAGCAGCGAGTCAAAAATTTTGATTTACCTGCGTTTGGCATGCCAATAATTCCAACATCTGATAAAACTTTTAGTTTTAATAATACATGTTTTTCTTCGCCAGGCTGACCGTAAGTAAAATGTCTTGGTGCCTTATTAGTAGAAGATTTAAAATTAGTATTTCCAAGTCCACCTTTTCCACCCTGTGCTACTTGAAATTCCATACCAGGCTTGTCAAGGTCTACTATTATCTCTTCACTTTCTTCATCAATTATTTGTGCACCGACTGGAACTTTAAGTATAACGTCTTTCCCTGCTGTGCCAGATCTATCCCTGCCTGCACCATTTTTTCCACTATCTGCTTTAATGTGTCTTCTATAACGAAAATGAAGCAAAGTGTTGAGATTAGCGTCGCTGATGAAAACTATGTTTCCACCCTTTCCTCCATTACCACCATTTGGACCACCAAATTCAACGAACTTTTCTCGACGAAAACTTGCACAGCCATCACCACCGTCACCGGCTTTTAAACACAATTTTACTTCGTCTATAAAACCCATGCTAACCCACGATAATATTTAGCATCCTTTCCTAATGTGCTTTCTATTCTGATTAGCTCGTTATACTTCGCAAGCCTATCAGAACGCGATAGCGATCCGGTTTTTATTTGCCCGCAATTTGATGCAACTGCTATATGAGATATTGTTGTGTCTTCTGTTTCACCTGAGCGGTGAGAAATCACAGCTTTGTAGCCATTTGATTTTGCCATTTCAATTGCAGCAAAAGTTTCTGTTAACGTCCCTATTTGATTTGGCTTGATCAGTACAGCATTTGCCATTTTTTCTTCTATTCCTTTGCCTATTAGTTCACAATTTGTAACAAATAAATCATCCCCAACCAATTGAATTTTACTCCCCAATTTTGCAGTAAGTAATTTCCAACCTTCATAGTCGTCTTCACTCATTGCATCTTCTATAGAAATTATTGGATATTTTTCCACAAGGTCACAATAGTATTCAGTCAATTCTTTTGAAGTAAGTCCCTTACTTTCAAATTCGTAAATTCCATCTTCATAAAAAGTAGATGAAGCAACATCAAGGCCTAGTGCAAAATCACTTTGCGCTGAATAACCTGCTGATTCTATAGCGTATATGATCAAATCAAGTGCTTCTTCAGTGCTTTCAATATTTGGTGCAAAACCACCTTCATCTCCTACGTTTGTGCTATAACCTTTTTTCTTAAGAATGCTACGTAAGTTGTGGAACACCTCCGCAGATATTCTAATCGCTTCGCTGAAAGTCTCAGCACCGACCGGAAGAATCATGAATTCTTGGAAATCGAGCTTATTGTCTGCATGTACTCCACCATTAATTATGTTAATGAGTGGAACCGGCATAACACTCGTCTGCTTTCCTCCCAAATATCTATATAGCGGCATTTTGAAACTGTTTGCTGCTGCTTTTGCAACTGCAAGAGACACACCCAAAGTTGCATTTGCTCCAAGTTTTGATTTGTTTTTTGTTCCATCCAGTTCAATTAATGCTTTATCAATTGCATTTTGGTCCGCTGCATTCATTCCAATGATTTTATCTGTTATCACTCCATTTACAGCTTGAACAGCTTTCAGCACTCCCTTACCACAATACCTTTTCTCATCTTGGTCTCTGAGTTCCAAGGCTTCCAGTTTACCGGTTGAAGCTCCAGAAGGTACAGATGCCCTGCCTATTGCTCCATCACAGAGTTCAATTTCCACCTCAACAGTGGGATAACCTCTGCTATCTAAAATTTCTCTTGCAAATACGTTGTTGATTATCTTATTCATCGCATTAAACCTTAACTTCTGCAATAAGTGCTGCAGTTTCTTTTGCCAATTTAGCTATATTACTACCAGCACCAATAAATAATACTATATCACCTGGACTTGTCGAATCACTAATAAAATGTGAAATGAGCAAAGCATCATTCATAATTTTTGTGTTATTACTGACTAGAGCTTTCTGTATATCATCAATTCCACAACCAGGAATGGGCTTATCTTCTGGAGGATGAACAGGAGTGAGGATGACATAATCAAACATCATGAAAATTCGTATGAATTCATCAAAAAAATTACGAATGCGAGCAAAACGAAGTGGTTCGATAATTCCTATTACTTTTCCTTTAGTAATCGAACGTGCAGCCGTTAAAGTTGCATATATTTCATTTGGATGATGGGCATAATCCTCAATTAACTTAACGCCTTTAATATTGGCAATCAAAGAGAATCTTCTTGCTACTCCTTGGAATTCCAAAAGGCCTTTTTTAATCTCTGCATTGCTAATCCCGAGCTTTATCGCAACTGATATTGCAGCCAAGGCGTTGCTGACCTTATGCATTCCTATTGCTTTTGATAGTACTATGTTTTTTATTCTGTGGTTATTGTCAATCAACACATCAAATTCCATGCTGTTATTATGTTGTTCGATGTTGCTGGCTCTAATGTTACCACTCTCAAACCCAAACATCATAGAGTTACTTGCATCATAATTAATGCCTACAGAATCAGGCAAAACTGCAAAATCTGCTTTGCTTATAAACTGAGAAAACGCATTTTTAATATCGTCGAATGTACCATAATGATCCATATGATCGTCGTTAATACTCGTTATGACAGCAATATTTGCAGGAATTTTTAGCATGGTTCCATCAGACTCATCAGCTTCGATTAAAAAAATGTCACTCTTTCCAAGTCTTGAATTACTCTGATACGAATTTAGTATTCCTCCCACAATTACAGTTGCATCGATATTAGAATGATCAAAAATGGAAGCAATCATTGCTGTTGTCGTTGTCTTACCGCTCGAACCTGAAACCGCTATCACATATTTATCTCTTAAAAGTTCAGCAAGTATGTCTGATCTATGCAAAATGGTTTTATTGTTATTTTTTGCCGCAATTAACTCCACATTATCAGATTCTATCGCAGAAGAATGTACAACTATTTGAGCTTGGCTTATATTATCAGCATTGTGACCAATATAAACCTCTATACCCAGCTTTTGTAACCTATTTATATTGTCGTTTGATTGTGCATCACTACCTTGAACTTTGTAATTGGAATTGTGAAGAATTTCAGCAATGGCACTCATTCCGATTCCACCTATACCAATAATATGTATTATTCCTTTTTGAGTTTTGTTAATATTTAGCAGTAGATGTTTACTCATTACTAAATTTATTATAGTATAATTTAAAATCCTCATAGTATCGAACCCTCTTACCGAATACAATGATAAAAAACCTAACCTTTCTATGTCTAATATTTGTTTTGATAAGTAGCTGCAGTTTTAGCAACAGGTTTAACTGCACTGCAGGTCATTATAAAATTGGCAGCAGCTACACAATAAATGGTATAACTTATTATCCAAAAAACTGTAAACACTATGAAGAGATAGGGATAGCATCGTGGTATGGAATAGAAGATCATGGCACACTTACAGCAAATGGTGAAGCGTTTAACCGTCACTTGATCTCTGCAGCGCATAAGACTTTGCCCTTACCCTGCTTTGTTCTTGTCACTAATTTAGAAAATGGAAGAAAGCTTGTTACAAGGGTTAACGATAGAGGGCCTTTTATTGAAGGCAGAATAATAGACTTATCAGAAAAAGCAGCTCAAGTCTTAGGATTTCATAAATCTGGGCTTGCAAAAGTAAAAGTTCAATACCTAAGAAAGATGTCAGAACAATTGATACAAAATACTCCTCATTACAGAAAGCAATATGAAAAAGAAATGCAGAAACGTCATCCGAAACAAGACAGTGCAGAAAGTAAGGGATATGTTGCATTTTTTAAAAGTGCTCAGGCTGCTAAATCAGCTGCATCAAAGCTTCGCAATCAAGGAATAAAAAATGTTAGATTGCTTTTTAAGAACGATCAATATTGCGTGAAAGTGAGTTATAGGTAGTGGTGAGTGCAGAATTTGAAAGATTTGGTTAATGTAAGGAACGCTGGCTAACTATTGTAAGTTAAAAATGTGATATAAAAAAGATATCAACAATTTATAGCTATACCACCGCGATATCTCTTAGCCGCTAACACGTAGCGGAATGACGAGCTTATCGTCACGCCACCGCTAACCGTCATACCGCGATTTATTCGCGGTATCTCAGCCGCTAACAAGTAGCGAAATGACAGCAATCCTACGTCATGCCGCCGCTAACCGTCATACCGCGATTCATTCGCGGTATCTCAGCCGCTAACAAGTAGCGGGATGACGAGCTTATCGTCATGCCACCGCGAACCGTCATGCCGCGATTCATTCGCGGTATCTCAGCCGCTAACAAGTAGCGGGATACTTGACCTTTACAGGAATGACAGTTGTCGTTTAGCTATAAATATTAAGAAATTTACCAAATGAAAAAAAAGCAAAGAAACCCTAGGGTAGCTAGTATTCAAATTCTCCCTTGTCTATTTGACGTCTTTTACTGTCTTAAACACTTTATAAGCGCGTTTCGGCTTGTATAGGTAGAAACCTAAAAGTTTTATAAAGACATGAGGTGCACATAGTGCAAAAAATTAAGCATGATTTACGCCAAATACATTAAGTTTTTTGTCATTAATCCACTGCAGAGATTGCGAAGATAAATAAATAGCTTCAGTTTCATGATAAGAGGGCTGGCGGAGTTTGTCAAGTAAGTTTTTCGTTTCATCCAATGCGCTGCCAAAAGTTTGTTATGCAAGAATGCACTAGCCATTTCTCACAGATTCATTTAAACTTAATCAAGTAGGAGTATTATTAACGCGAAAAGAGTTTAATTAGAGATTTAAGTGATATGGCGCGTGAGGAAGATATAAACCAATTAGTAGAAAATGGATTTGATATTAACTCAAAAGATGCAAGAGGAATCACTCTCTTGCATAAGTTCACAAAAGAAGGCGATTTAGTTGGAGTAAAGTCATTACTAGAGCACGAAGCTGATTTCAATGTCGTAGACAACGAAAATAGAAACCCTCTGCATTACGCCATTATGCATGGACACAAGAAAGTTGCTAAACTTTTTGTTAACCAACTGACAATTAATTCCAAGGATAAAAATGGATTCACTCCACTGCACCTTGCTGCACTACAAGATGACACGGAATTAATAGATTTTTTGATAACAAAAGGCGCAAAAATTAATGAAAAAGATGTCAAAGAGGGCTATACTCCTCTTCATATAGCTTCACTATACGGTTCTAAAAAAAGTGTTCAAATTTTAATTGATAGCGGAGCAAATCTCGAATGTGAAGATAACAATTTTCGTACTCCTTTGTTTTTAACCATTTATCAATGCACCGCACATTATGACAGCAGAGCAGAAATTATAGAATATCTGATAAAGAAAGGTGCAAATATAGAAGCCAAAGATGCAGAAAATAACACTACGCTTTTCCTAGCAGCGTATAACAACAAAATGCAAATAGTAAAACTTATTGCAAAAAAACAGCAAGCAAGTAACGATAAAATTAAACTTAAAGAGTTTTTTTGCACAAAAAACAACCATGGTTTTGATGCGTTAGATTGCGCTATTGAGCATAATAATAGAAAAATGGTAACATTTCTTGTTTCAAAGGGAATAGAAGCAAACGATCAAGATTTTAATGGTAACGCTAGGCTGCATAAAGCTAGCCATAATGGTAACACTAAAACAGTTAAGCTCTTATTGAAGCTTAAGGTAAACGTTAATGCTGTTACTAAATGTAACAGAACTCCCTTGCTACTCGCAGTTAAAAAAGGCCATACACAAATTGTGAAAATGTTATTGGAAGTTAGAGCCAATATGAACATTTGTGAGCAACAAGGTTTTGCACCTCTACATCTTGCTGTTCAAAAGGATTATTTTGATATAGCTCAGTTGTTAACAGAAAAAGGTGCAGACCTTAACATTAAGTGCAATAACGGTCATACCGCAATAGATATGTTCATTAGCAAGGCTCATAGCAAAAAAAACATCGAAGAAAATTACAAAAAATTTTGTAGATTTTTGATGCTTTACCTGAAAGAGCTACATAGTAAACACAAAGCCTGTTGTATACTTTCAACCCTAGCTCTAAGCTTAACAATTATAGGCTTACCATTTATTTTCAAGCCTATTATTAAATACAGAGAAAGAAGTAAAATATATAAAAAAATTAGGGCTATGCTGGTCTACATTTAAGTACAAGAAGAGTATACAAAAAATACATAGCCAAAGCTAATACACGACAATTATAGCCTTTCTTATAATAGTCCGAATGCGATAAGATATGTGTTTATGGCTATAGCAGGCCAGTAGCATATTACGGTCTGTTCGGATTATTGTAAAAAGAGCTATATCTGCTCGATGAAAATGAGATTAAATACATTTTTAATATTTTTATAGAAATCTATTAGTATAGATTTTGTATGCTGTTCTAATGGCTATTTTTAAATGCTTAATACTCCTCTTCATTATTTCTTGCACACATCTACCTACCAAGCAATATCCTATTAACATAGACAATTATAAGCACGATTATCCGTTGCAACAATATAACACCTCTTTGGAGATTAATGAACCGGCAATACCAGAAATTATGCCTTTACCAATAGAGTTTCCCGATCTCACAATCAGTAATCAGCTTATTTCTATTAATGTTAGTGAAGAAGTATCAGTAAAGGATTTGCTGATTGAGATAGGAAAACTTTCTGACGTTAACTTGGATATGGACCCAAAAATATCAGGTAATATTATTTTAAAGCTAAAAGATAAGGATATAAACGAAGTAATTCAGAGTATAGCAAATAGCGCCAAACTGCGTTACTCAACAAGTAATGGTGTAATTAGAATTGAGCAGGACTTGCCATACGCACAAAATTATTACGTAGACTTCATCAATATTCAACATTCTGCTCAAAGCAGTTTCGTCATTAATAACAATATTACTAACAGTGATGGAAGTAACGTTGATAGGGACTATAACAATGTTATGAAGTCTCAATACAGTAGTGACTTATGGAATTCATTAGAAAAAGGCTTGAATGCAATAATGGATGTTAACGGGGTGGATGATGGCGAATTCCTTTCATCCAACAGAGAAGCTGGTGTTATTATTTTGAATGCTAGAAAAGATATCCACAAAGCTGTTGAAGAATATATTAATAAGGTTAAGAAGTTAGCGTCTTCTCAAGTAATGATAGAGGCAAAAATAGTTGAAGTTGTGCTAGATGACAAATACCTTTCTGGTATGAACTTAAATAACTTACAAGATGGAACTAAGTCTATAATAAATCAAGATAACTCCATTATTAACCTAGCAATGAACTTTGGTGCAAATGATCTAGGAGATTTAGTAAAAAATTTAGACAAATTTGGCACTTCAACTGTAATTTCAAGCCCCAGAGTACATGCTATAAATAATCAGCAAGCGATGATTTCATTTACTAAAAACCATATTTATTTTACCTCCGATATACAAAAAGATACTAGAAACTCTAATCAGACCTTAATTACCAAGATGAATAGCGTCCCAATAGGTGTTGTGCTAATAATCCACCCAAGCATTAACATTGATACTAGTGAAATATTCATGGATATACATCCAACTTTATCAAGAATTAACGGCTACACTAAAGATCCAGATATAGAGTACGTCGCACAGCAGAGTAAAATGAAATTAAATAGCGACATTCCAATTGTTGAAATCAGAGAAATGAACTCTATGTTAAAAATTAAGAGCGGTGAAATTATGGTAATCGGCGGGCTTATAGAACATAGAGAAGATAAGCAAAGCTTATTGCATCAGAAATCAAAAAGGCTAGCGAATAATATTAGAACAGTAGAAACTGTCATTTTTTTAAAAGCAACAATCGTACCAACATTTGGTTTGTTAGATAGAAAAGATAAGAATTTATATATATATTAAATTATCACTAAAAATTAAATATCAAACCAACTTCAATATTGTGAGTAGATATGTCATCTGCAACAGGTATCGGAACGCTAAAGTAACGATAGCCGAGAAAGGTTTTGATTTCTGGGATTATTGAATAATCAACACCAAGTTTTATTTGATAAGCAAACCAAGGAACATTCAGTGGCATTGAATTTTGGGGTGACCCATTAATCCTTTTTAATCTAAAAACTGTTGGTCCTATACCAAGACCGATGTACGGAGCAAATTGTGTATCCTGAACGCTGGGATTATAATAGAAGTTTAACAAAAACGCAAATATACTTGCTGATTTATCAAATACCGGAGGAGAATTACTATCTTCAATATTGGCTATAGAATACGCGGCTTCAAAATCAATTTTACCATTTTCTCCAGCATAGTAACCTAAAGACATGCTGCTAAACCACTGGAAATCAATTTTACCATCAAATTCCTGTATACTTTTAATTTCATCTGCCACTATATTTTTTATTATAAAACCATAATGACTTTCAACTAAAGTTAGGACTCTTTTTCCTATTTCTTGTATACCCTTTACAAATATTTCTGAATTATCATGGTATACCTTACCACCGTTAGCGCTAACATAAAAATCAAGTTTTTTTGATTTTTCTTTTGTAGGCTCAGCTTGATCTGCAATACGTGACCACATATTTTTCTGATCAGCTACTTGGAAAACAGAAGGTGGACTACTTTCAAGTTCTTGATATTTTATTGGTATTTCTTTTGCAGTAACCTCCTCAGAACGTATCACACTTTTATTATTGTCTGTTTTTAATTTTAAGGGTTGTACTTGCTCAATGTGTGTATCATTACTAATATAAGTAATAAAAAAATAGACACATGAAATGAAAATCAAAAATAAAGTAATAGATATTCTAGTTATCATAAATGAATTCACAATTATCATTTACAGTATAATTACTATATCGTATATTTCTTCAATGTACAAAAATTAAGAAAAAATATTTCCAATTAGATAATTATTTTCCACTCCTTTAACATTAACTTTCACAATACTCTTGGCTTGAGCTTTTGATTCAAGCTTTATTAATGCAAAATTTTCTGCTCTACCGACATTATTTTGCTCAACCAGAACACTTTGCTTAGTGTTGATCAAGGATTGACAAAAACTGCTCATAATTTCTTTATTTACTTCTCTTAAATTTTTTACTCGTTCTTTACGCACATTCTCTGGTACTTGTGGCATTCGTGCAGCAGGTGTATTTTTCCGCTCTGAATATGGAAAAGCATGTAGGTAAACTATATTTGTTTTTTTCAGTAAATCAACTGTATCCTGAAACATTTCATCAGTTTCTGTTGGAAATCCAGCAATAATATCAGCGCCAAATGCTATATTAGGCCTCAAGCTCTTCATTTTATGACAAAATTCTATCACTTGTTCTCTGTTGTGACGACGCTTCATTCTCTTTAGTATTAAATTATTACCAGATTGTAGACTCAAATGTAAATGAGGCATAAGTCTTGACTCATTAGCTATTAAATCCATTAATTCGTCGTCAACTTCAGCAACATCGATAGAGGAAAGTCTTAGCCTCTTCAACTCTGGTATATCCTTTAAAACTCTCCTAATCATTGAACCAAGTGATGGCTTACCCAACAAATCTGTACCAAAGTCAGTAATATCAACCCCTGTAAACACTACTTCTTGATATCCATTTTCTACAAAGATCCTGATTTGCTCTATAATACTGTTTATTGGCACAGATCGATTATTCCCTCTTGCCTCAGTAATTGAACAAAATGTGCAGCTATGATTACAACCATTTTGAATTTCAATAAATGCCCTTGACTTATCTTCAAATCCATTAATTAGAACAGGTTCTACTTGGTTATCACTGACTAAGATTTTATCGTCATTTAGTAAGTAATTTTCAGCTTTTAGCTTATCTTGATTACCGAGCACTTTACTTACACCAGGAATGCTACTGTAAACTTCTGGATCCAACTGAACAGCACAACCAACTACGATAATTTCTTTATTTGGATCATTTTTGTAAATCTTACGTATCTTTTGCTTTACCTGACGTTCTGCTTCGTTTGTCACTGCACAGCTATGCACCACAACAACATTTTCTCTCTTTGCTTTTTTTAATGCTTCTTTGATTAACTCGCTCTCGTAAAAATTTAGACGACAACCAAATGTTATCACTTCATTCATGTTAGTATTTTTTGCTTTAATAGACCTAAATTATATCAAATATCCAAGCAAAGTCTCTTGCATGACTATTTTTTTGTAAATAAATGCTATGCAAGCAGCAGACAGTGGGATCTCAACGATTTTCACTCAGACACAGTATCACTCCTTTGCTTATTATAGTCTTTTGACCTTTTTAAGATACAATCCGGATTGGATACTGAGTTGGTGAGTATAAAAGTATAGCTTCTACGTCATACCGCTGCGGTATCTCTTAGCCGCTAACAAGTAGCGGGATGACGATTGTCGGTGAATCTAAGTTACCTTAGCTACATTTCTAGCTGTAACTATAAATGTATGGATTTTTTATCGTGCCATGTTATAATTAACGTCTTGCTAAAAATTAAATATTGATGAATGAACTAAGAAAGTTAAGTATTACACAAATGCATGACGGGCTCAAAAAAAAGAGTTTTTCTGCCGTTGAACTCGTAGAGGCGCACATCAGTGCGGTTGAAAATGAGAAATTAAATGCATTTATAACAAAAACCCCAGAGATAGCAATGAAAGCTGCTAAAGCTGCAGATGAACATTTCTCTAGGCAAAAAGATGATTTAATCTCGCCGCTCATGGGTGTACCAGTTGGCATCAAAGATCTATTCTGTACAAAAGGAATAAAAACAACAGCATGCTCAAAAATGCTGGAAAATTTCGTTCCGACTTACGAATCTACGGTGTCTGACTTGCTTTTAAAAAGTGGAGCAGCCATGCTCGGTAAGCTTAATATGGATGAATTTGCTATGGGTTCTGCGAACACAAACAGCTATTTTGGCCCTGTCGAAAATGTGTGGATTAGAAAAAGTGATGGGGAAAAAGTTGTTCCTGGTGGATCATCTGGTGGATCTGCAGCATCGGTGGCTGGATTTTTATGCGCTGGAGCACTAGGGAGTGACACCGGTGGATCTGTGCGCCAACCAGCAGCTTATTGTGGAGTGGTTGGAATAAAGCCAACTTATGGAAGATGCTCGCGTTTTGGTATGATTGCATTTGCGAGTTCTCTAGATCAAGCAGGAGTCATTACTCGTTCTGTCTCTGATTCAGCATTAATGCTGGAAGCAATCTGTGGCTATGATACAAAAGATTCAATATCAAGCGAAAAGCCAGTGCCTAAATTTTCTAGCTTTATAAATGGTGATGTCAAGGGTAAGCGTATTGGTATACCAAAAGAATATAGGATGGATGGAATTTCAGAGGAAATAGTCCATAATTGGGAGAAAGTTGCTTCCTATTTAAAAGAAAATGGCGCTGAAGTTGTTGACGTTACTCTGCCACATACTAAATATGCAATACCAGTCTATTATTTAATTTGTTCTGCTGAAACTTCATCCAATCTTGCTCGTTATGACGGTGTGCGTTATGGGTTCAGGGTTGATGCTGATACCCTTGAAGAAATGTATTCACTAACAAGAGCAGAAGGTTTCGGTAAAGAGGTGAAAAGAAGAATTTTAATTGGCGCTTATGCGCTTTCCTCAGGTCATTACAATGAATATTACGAAAAAGCACAGTGTATCAGGGCATTAATCAGAAATGATTTTATAAAAGCGTTTGAAAAAATAGATTACATACTTGTGCCATCTGCTCCAACAGAAGCTTTTGGCTTAAATGAAAAGCCAGATCCGCTAATTATGTGCATCAATGATGTGTTTACTGTGCCGGCAAGTCTGGCAGGATTGCCTGCTATTTCTGTTCCTGTTGGGCTCTCCAATGAGGGTTTACCACTTGCCTTGCAAGTGATTGGAAATTATTATGATGAAGCTGGAATATTAAATGTGGCAAGTGTGATAGAGCAAAATTGCGGCAGAATAATTAGACCTCTTGCATAATCTATTTTTTGATAGTAATTTTTGCATTAAAATTTGCTTACGCTCCTCAACGTACTCTATGGTTCCATTTTTAGATGAATAGCAAAAACAGGGTATATTAATCTGTTTACAAAATTTTCGTGTAACAGTTCACACTTAATTAAACAGACTGAATTCTGTAATTTTGGGATGTTGAAAAATTTACCTCACGTTGTCATTCCAGCGCATAACGCTGAAATCCAGATTTATAGAAACGAAAAAACTTGCTTGACACATTTTGCCAACCCCCTTATTATGATGTGTAGTACAATGATACAAATTAAGAATTCCCCCATCCTGTGCTGGTTCTTCGATCTGAAATCCTACTTCTACCTGATCACAACCAATGTTAATTTGTCCTATTAATGCTTTAATAATGCCGCGCTTAGTTTGCCAATCTAGCTGTTCCAGGTTCGATTTTACACTAGAATAAAAATTCTTTATGCTATTTATAATAAGACTTATTCCTTTTTCTACTGCCTTCTGATCAACTACCTTTTTTTTCTCTTCTTCTATCCCTTGTAAGCGTTCTTTCATTTTTCTCATTGTCTGTTTAAATTCTTCCTCGCTTATATATCCTTTCTCTCCTGCATTTTCTTGACTATAATAATCTTCCATTAATTTTTCGATACCTTCTTTTATTTGATTTTCTCTTCTTGCAAACTTTTTCTCTGATGATTCATCATTTTTATTTTCTAATACTCTACGTTGGTATTCCTTTTTTATCATCTCTGGGTTTTTTAGTACATCTTTCACCTTTTCCCATACTGACCTTACCCAGAAAAAGTGGAGAGAAAGAAAGGAGTTTTTTCGGGTAAAATAAAATTTTGGAGGATTAGAAATGGTAAGAGAATATACGGCAGAATTCAAATTGGAAGCTGTTAAGCTGGCAAATGAACAAAGAAAGGTAGGTCAACCAGTTGCAAAAGTAGCAAGAGATCTAGGAATAAGGGATAGTGTATTAGGAAAATGGATGAAGAAATATAACGAAAAAAAGTCAGCGGCAAATGCATTTCCAGATGTAGCACCTTATGACAAAGAGAGATTTGATTTACAGAAAGAGTTAGCAAAAGTAACAAGAGAAAGAGACATTTTAAAAAAAGCCCTGGCCAGTCAAAAAGAGTAAAATATTTTTTTATAAAAGAGCATAGTAACTGCTATAAAGTACAGGAATTATGTAGGATTTTCTGCTAGTGGCTACTATAAGTGGACTACAAGGAAAATAAGCAGTAGAGAATCAGCAAATAAAGAGTTATTAGCAGATATTCAAAAAATATATCAAGCTTCTAAATGTAGATATGGAGCTCCTAAAATTCATGCTGAATTAAAGGCTTTGGGTAAAAGTTGCAACTTAAAAACAGTGCAAAGTATTATGCAGAAAAATGGTATTCAGGCTATATTGAGAAGAAAATTTAAAATTAAGAAACAACAAACGGACAGTAGCTCCTAATATATTAGACCAAAACTTTATTGTCGATCAACCAAATAAAGTATGGGATTACTTATATAAAAACCAAAGAAGGATGGCTATATTTGGCAACAATAATCGATCTATATTCACGCATGGTAGTTAATGAGCAGTTCAATAAATAAACAATTGGTTATGGACTCTTTATTAATGGCCGTTAACAAGCGTAAACCTGCCAAAAATCTACTATTACATAGTGATCAAGGTTCACAATATACTTCGCAAGGTTATCAATATCTCTTATCCATAAAAAACATAGATGAGTCATAAAGGTTGTTGTTACGACAATTCTGTTGTGGAAAGCTTCTTTAGCTCATTGAAAAGAGAAATACTTATTGATACTTCACAACACTCTGCTCAACAAACTAGAACTGCAATATTTGAATACATAGAAATTTTTTATAACAAACAACGTCACTATTAACTATTGCATTCCTGAGCATTTTGATTCATCATTCTCTTTGTGAAAAACATTCCAAACTTTCTCTCCACTTTTTCTGGGTAAGGTCAGTTTCCATTTGGTTCAAACTCGGATACAATTTTCCCAGAGCTGGGTAATCTCATACCAGAACCATCTGCTGCAATAAGTCTATAGCCTCTCCAACTCAGGTTCATCCTGATAGGCTGTTTGGATGCTTAAATTCTTGAAAGCCTGTATGGCAAATCTTATACCTTGCTTTAGAAAAAGCTTGCTTTGAGGGTACATGTCAATGGCTCCATAAGTTCACATTCTATTCCCAAACTTTTTTTAACTAACTTTAAAATCATAGAAAATACTGTCGAAAAAGCTTGTTCGTGTAAAACTCAACACAATGGATTTTCTGAAAAGTTTTCGAGTATATTGCATTTTTAATTTGTAAGATAAGATCTTTTCCTTTTTGCATGCCTCACCTAAAAAAGACACATTTTAAACTTTTTTGTTGCAATAAAATAGAAACAAAAGTGCTGTCCCTTGCACTCTTTGGATAATTTAATGATAAAAAATTTGGAGAGAAATTTTATACACTATCGCTGATATTTTTCCTTAAGTTGACGCCATTGCCTGAACGGATACATGACAAATCTATCGTTTATCAAATCGTCGGTAAGCCTAAAGCTATAGCCATTAAGCACGATAAAGAAAATCATTCATAATCGCTATAGCAACTAGTGTAGACACTTGACGTTCCTTGTGATTTGATAAATAGAGGTTTTTATCTGACTTCACAACAAGGGCTTCTGGATGACTTTGAAAGTGAACATTACCATGCTTATCTTCAATAGCCTCTATTACCCCCTCACTGGAAAATGCTGCAACTTTATATCCAAGTGACTCCAATTTTCTTCTATTTTCTGGTGTATTACTTACTGCTCCTGAATGAGCATCTGGAAAATATGTTGAAAACCAGCCATTTTCATTAGGTATTAGGAATTTGGCTACTACTTCTGCTAAACGACTATTTGGAACGATCTTTATCTGCTGGAGAGGTACATCCTCTTTCTGTGGATTAGGTGCTGATTTTAAATGAGATCTTCGTTTCTCTTCATCACTCACAACACTCACTACTTCAATTCCCTTTGCATTCATTATGCCTTCACATATGCCAAGCAAATGAATTACAGGGTTATCATCCACTATTTTTACAATTGCTTCAGTAACAAGCTGGCGACAAGGAGTGGGTGCTGAGTGTAAATTATCCGGAATAAATATTCTATTTATTTTGTGCTCTTTAACAAACTTTGCAACTTCAACTTTTATTCGGTCTAATGTTAGCTTCTTTGCCAATGTTTCATCTTGTTTTGCAAAGATAAGCGACTTTTCTTGGATTTCTTTTAAGTTAATTATTTTATTGTAGTCAATGAGTACGGTTTTAACTCCAAAGTTATTAAACATCTCGTAGATATTTTGAGATAGCCCAAGCTCATGTGCTTCTTCCGTTTTCAACAAACCAACAACTATGTCATTATTTACTGTATTTTCTGCCGTCAAGACAGTTGACGCTGGTTCTTCTTTTCTGGTTACATGTTGAGATGCCGGTTTTTCACTAACGCCAGCATAAGTAATATTGCTTAATAATAGAACTATAATTAATAAGATATTAAATAGTTTATTATAATATTTATATACTATGACTTGCCTCCCTAATATTTATATTACGATATAGAGTATTTTATAACAAAAAGGCAAGTTTGCCAAGAAAGAGAAGGTGGCCTGAGCAGGAATCGAACCAGCGACACAAGGATTTTCAGTCCTTTGCTCTACCAACTGAGCTATCAGGCCAACTGTATACTTTTATTTTTAGATAAAAAATGTTATTATGTCTATCAAAAGTTTTTAAAGTAGTTTATAAAAATAAAGGATGAACATTAATGACAAAATAGGAATCTACCCTGGCACATTTGACCCTATAACTTTTGGGCATCTTGACATAATCAAAAGAGCGTGTAAACTAGTCGATAAATTAATAATAGGAGTTGCAGAAAACGTTAATAAGCATACTGCCTTTGACACAAAGCTACGCACAAGCATGGCTGAAAATGAAATCAAAGGGCTAGGAATTGATGCAGATGTTATATCTTTTAATGGGTTGCTAGTGAAGTTTGCCAAAGAGCAGAATGCTTCTGTTATTATTAGGGGATTAAGAGCAGTATCGGATTTTGATTACGAGTTTCAAATGAGCTGGGTAAATTATAAACTTCTTCCTGAAATCGAAACCATATTTCTTCCTGCTTCTGAAGATACTCAATTTATCTCATCAAGCTTTGTAAAGGAAATAGCAAGATTAGGAGAAGATGTTAGCAAATTTGTATCAAAAGGTGTTCAAAACGAATTGATTAACCTGAATAGGATAAAAAATGGAGAATAGTGCTTGTTGTTTTTTATTTCTGAATGGGTATATTCAATATATAAAATGTTATAAGCTAAAGGAGCAGCATGTCAAAAGTGAGGGTTAATAATAGAAAAGTTTGTTGTCATGGTGACGAGAATGATGAGGGTTCCGGCCATCCATTAATATATTTAGATATGGGAGAAGAAGAGGAAATAGCCTGCCCTTATTGTGAAAAGACGTTTGTCCATGACTGCACTGTAGAAGCGGTTGGGGAGCTGACTAGGGATGAGCTCTAATGGCACTTCTGCAGACTTAGCTTATGTAAATAGCAATAAGAGGGGCAGTAAAAATGAAACTGTCCATACGGTCGAGCACTCCCCCATGGCCAGGTATCATATTTCCACTATCTTTAACACCGTAAGCTCTTTTAACAAGCGACTCAGTGAAATCGCCAAGTTGCGCTAGAATAGCAATTGCAAGGCCAATGATTGGAGAATAAAAAATTGAAAATAGACCAAAAAATATTGATCCAAAAATTGTGCACACTACTCCAGCTAAAATCGCACCAAGAAGTCCTGCCCAAGTTTTTCCAGGGCTAATAATTGGGCAAATTTTAGCTCCACCAAAATTCTTGCCAAACAGGTAGGCAGTAACGTCAATTCCCCAAATGGTTAAGACGAACCATACTAATGCGTATTTTCCCTGTGGTAGATTATATAAATATATTAATGAGGCGCTTGGTAGTGCAATCAATAATAATGCAAAAACGTATAAAATTTTGTTTCCCTGGGTTAGATTATACCATTCAAAAGAAGATAAAACTGCTATCGAAAAAATCAATAGGTAAAACGATAAATCACTGAAATATGTAGCAAAAGAAAATATGAATAATATTACTATTGAGGACAATATTCTAACTATAAAATTATTATCTACCATATTTCTTCTCTCTTTTTGTATAATCTTCTAATGCTTTGCTCAAATCTTGACAAGAAAAATCAGGCCACAAAGTATCACAAAAATACAATTCAGCATAAGCTGCTTGCCATAATAAAAAGTTGCTTAACCTTTTTTCGCCACCAGTGCGAATTAATAAATCCAATTTTGGCAAATCTTTAGTATATAGAAACTTTTCAAATTCCTCTTCTGATACATAAGCAATATTTTCTTTTATAATATTGCTTATAGCTTGTGTAATTTCTTGCTTTGCTCCGTAACTGACTGCCACAGTGAGTAATAAACCATCGTTCTTATGTGTCATTTCTTCTGCTTTTTTAATTTGATCCAATATTTTACTGGATAACAGACTTAAATTGCCAATAAAATTCAACTTAATGTTACAGTTGCAAATGAAATTGACTTTATCTTCATTAGTTAAAACGGAGTAAAATAAATCAAATAGACAGTCAGTTTCGTTTTTGGGTCTAAGCCAATTCTCCATAGAGAATGCATACAAAGTTAAGTAGGGTATGGTTAGGTCCGTACAATACTTGGCAATATCGTATGCAACTTCACTGCCCTTTTTATAACCATCAATTTTTACTCTTCCTTGATTGTTTGCCCATCTACCATTACCATCCATAATAATTGCTAAATGTTTCGGTAAAGATTCTTGATTCAACATTTAAATTTAACCTAATTTTGACTTGAGTGAAATTTTTTGGATTTCAATGGACACCTGGAAGGTGTCAGCTACTTGCATGACAGGAAGAGAGTTACTGTAGTGACACCAATAGTTGATACTTGAATGCAAAATTGGTGTCATCCCAGTGCTCCGACACTGGGATCCAGGAAATTTGATTTCAAACAAGTGCATCAGATAGTTGTATAGTAAAGACTGGATTCCAGTGTCAAGCACTGGAATGACATCATTTGCTATGTAAGCTTTCTCCATATCATTTAGTGATTCAGTATATCCTTTTCTTTGATGGACAATTCACCATCAATTTTTTTTATATTATTATCAGTAATATTTTGTATTTCCTTTTTAGCACCATGAAAATCATCTTCTGAGATTTCTTTATTTTCCTTCATTTTTTCTGTTTCTTCCATAATATCTCTACGTATATTTCTAATGGCAATCCGTGCATTTTCAGCAAACTGATGCAATAATTTCACTAATTTTTCACGGGTTTCTTGTGTCAAGTCCGGAAGAGCTATACGTATGGTGCTACCCTCGACAACAGGATTTAAATTCAGGTTAGCATTTAATATAGCGTTTTTCACTTCACCTAGAACACTAATGTCCCAAACTTTAATTGATAGGGTTTTGTTATCTATAACCGAAACGCCTGCAACTTGATTTAACTTTTGATGCCCACCATAGATGTTTACAACTATACCATCAAGCAAAGATGCACTAGCTCTACCAGTGCGTACGCCTTTAATATCATCATGAAAGGACTGAATAGTTTTTAGCATTCTTTCTTTTGTTTTAGCTTTTATTTCATTTAACATAAATTACCTACTGTTTACAATCTGAAACTATAGTATAAGTACCTTGACCCTTAATAATATTGACTATTTTTTCTCCCTTCAAAGAAAAAACTATAATTGGAATAGAATTCTCACGAGCAAGTGAAATTGCTGATGCATCCATAACTTTTAAATCACGAGTCAATAAATCCGTGTAAGAAAGCCTATCATACATTACAGCATCCTCATTTTTTTTCGGATCAGCGGAGTATACACCATTTACTTGCGTACCCTTTAGAATAACATCACAATTCATTTCAACAGCACGTAAGGCTGCAGCTGTATCTGTAGTAAAAAATGGGTTGCCTGTGCCTGCTGCAAAAATTACCACTCTACCTTTTTCTAAATGACGAATAGCTTTTCTTCTGATGTAAGGTTCGCATACAGTGGCCATGGGTATTGCAGATAATACCCTAGAAGCTACTAAATTTTTTTCTAAAAAGTTTTGTAAAATTAAAGCATTGATTATAGTTGCAAGCATTCCAATATAATCACTGCTTGCTCTTTCACAACCACTTAAAGACGCAGATGTGCCACGAAAGATATTACCACCACCAACAACAATACATACCTGAACTCCAAGATTACAAACTTCAACTATGCCTTTAGATAACTCACCTATAGTCTCCACATCGTGACCAAATTGCTTTGATCCCATCAAAGCCTCACCAGAGATTTTAAATAACACCCTGGAATATTTTATTTCGCTTTTTTCATTTGTTGAAATAAACATTTTTTGCTATTTAATCTGCATCACCCAAAACAAGTAACTTGTAATTAGAGAGTTTAACAGCACTCAACTCGCTTGATTTTATAAAATCAGAAATCTTCATCTTATCATCCTTTATAAATTTTTGCTCCAGTAAAACAACTTCTTCATAGTACTTAGCCATTCGTCCATCTACTATTTTTTTTGCTACTTCTTCAGGTTTATTTAAGCTCCTCACTTGCTCTTCAATTATAGAACGTTCGTTGTTCAACTTCATTTGATCTAAATCATCTATAGACAAAGCTTCAGGCTTCATAGCAACTACATGCATAGCTATTTGTTTCCCAATCTCTTGTAGCTTCGCCTTATCACCAGATGATTGCAATGCAATTAAAGCACCAATCTTACCTAAGCCACACACATCACCATGTACGTAGCCAGCAATAACTCCATCCTTAGCTTCTAAGTAACAAAGCTTGCTTAACTCTAGCTTCTCACCAAGAACTGACGTACCATTCATAATAGCTTCCTGCACTGTGCCAATGCTTTCATACTTGGCATTTTTTAACTCATCAACGCTAGTACAGCGTTCTTGATGAGCAATTGATGCTAAATTTAAAACTAACTCTATAAATTTCTCATTCCTTGCGACAAAATCGGTTTCGCAATTGAGTTCAATCAATACACCACAATTTTCAGTCAAACACATAGCAACGAGCCCATCTGAAGCTACTCTATCAGATTTTTTGTCAGCTTTAGCAAGACCTATTGTACGTAACTTATCAACGGCTTTCTTAATGTCACCATCACATTCTTCTAATGCTTTTTTACAGTCACTTAAGCCAAGCCCTGTTCTATCACGTAATTCTCTTATATCATCTGGATTCATCTTCATTTGTTACTACCTCCCTTTCTTCTTCTTTGTAAACTTTACTACGTCTCCTTTTAGTTTGCACAATACCATCTTCTTTTTCTTGAATAAACTCATCACCCCTTATATCATCAATCTTAACTCCAGATTTTGCTAGACTAGACTCTATTCCAGCTAATATAGAGTCGGTAGCTAATTTACAATAGAGCTCTATTGATTTTCTTGAGTCATCATTTCCAGGTATTAGATAAGTAATACCATCTGGATCAGAATTAGTATCAAGTATTGCAACTATTGGAATTCCTAACTTCTTAGCCTCCTTAACCGCTATATGCTCTTTATTAGTATCAATGATGAATAAGATATCAGGAATTGCTCCCATTTCTCTAATACCGCCAAGCGCCTTATCAAGCTTTTGCTTTTTCTTTTCAATGTTTCCCAATTCTTTCTTTGTTAAAATGCTATCCTCGTCATTTAATATTTTCTCATATTGCATCAAGGTTTTTATCGAAGAAGAAACAGTGCCCCAATTAGTAAGCATACCACCAAGCCAACGATGATTCACATAATATTGACCACAACGAATCGCTTCACTTGCAATAATATCAAAAGCTTGAAACTTTGTACCAACAAATAGAATGCGACCACCTTGAAATGCAACGTCATATAAAGCCTTCATGGCCACCTGTAGCAATGGTAGTGTTTTTCGCAAATCAATTATATGTATACGATTTTCTTGATGCACTCCATATATGTATGGAGCCATTTTTGCGTTCCAGCGACTAATTTTGTGACCAAAATGTACACCAGATTCAGCTAAATCACGCACAGTGACTTTAGGCAAATTTGTCATATATCATTCCTCCAAATAGTTTATCTTCCATGGCATAACCCTAATGGGACTACTTGTACAAGCCATGTGTGAAATTAAATTATTTACATAGTAATAGAAAAGACAGCAAAGCGCAAACAAAAAATATTGACAAAGGGCAACATGTTTATTAGCTTTAAAGTTGAAGCCCGAAAACGCTAAAAAGAAATTAGGGGGGTGTAGCTCAGTTGGTTAGAGCGCATGCCTGTCACGCATGAGGTCGTGAGTTCAAGTCTCATCACTCCCGCCATATTAGTTTTAGCATAACTTAGAATTCGCAGTATTATTGCCGGTATTGAGAAACGCCTTCACCAAACTTGACATGGCATGGTATTGTAATTAATACTTAAATAGGTTTGTTTTTATCATTAACAATTAGGATTAAATATGCTCATTTCTGAAGTTTTTGCAGCAGATGCAACTAGCAATACATTAAGTATCGGCGCATCTTTTGCTAGTTTTACTCCATTGATTTTAATATTTGTGGTATTTTATTTTCTCATTATTCGCCCGCAACAAAAAAAACTAAAAGAACATAGAAAGATGATAGATCAAATAAAACGTGGTGATACAGTCATTACTTCTGGTGGAATAATAGGTGAAGTTAATAAAGTTGATGAGGCAAATGCACAATTTATAATAGAAATAGCACCAAAAGTTGAGATAAAAGTTCTAAAGTCCGCTATATCTGAGGTTTTAAGCAAAGAAACTCAAAAAGTAGCAGCTAAACCAATTAAAAAGGTAAAATCGAAAGAATAATAAAAAGAATATAAATCAACCAGTAATAAAGGCAAAAATGCTTAACATGTTTAGAAAAAAGTTTGTTTGGTGATCCATTTGTGTGCGGAATATTTGGTGTAGTAAGTAGCGGTGATTCAGTAATACCAACCTTACTAACTGGGTTACAAAAATTGGAATATAGGGGATATGATTCCTCAGGTATAGCAATCATAAATAACGAAGGTAAGATAGAAGTCAAAAAATCAGAAGGTAAAGTCGAAAGGTTATGTGAAGTTGTTGATGACAGCAAGATGTCTCACAGTACAGTTGGTATAGCACATACTCGCTGGGCTACACATGGAGTCCCAGGCCTTAAAAATGCTCACCCCATTCGTACAAATAATGTTGTTGTTGCTCATAACGGCATAATTGAGAATTACAATCTGCTAAAAAAGGGTCTAGAAGAAAGGGGCATGTCATTCCATACTGACACTGACACAGAGATCATACCAAACATGCTAACCTTATATCTTGATGAAGGATTGTCGCCAATTGATTCTCTATTTAAGTGTTTAAACAACTTACATGGCTCATTTGCCTTGGTCTTATTATTTGCAGAATATCCAGACGCCTTATTTGTTGCGAAGAGAAATTTGCCTTTAGCAATAGGCTATAACTGTAACACAGTGTTTGCTGCATCTGACTCTAATGCTTTAAGTGCATTTGTGGAAAGAATATCGCATTTGGAAGATGATGACATTGCAGTGATAAAATCTAGTGGAGTTAGTATATACAACAATGGTACACAAGTTAAACGCAGTATAGAAAATAGTAGTCCAAGTGATTTTCTAATTAGCAAAAATGGTTACCCTAGCTTCATGTTAAAAGAGATTTTTGAGCAACCTTGTGCATTAAACAAAACAATAAACCAATTTTACAAGCAATATAAAGAGGTCAACAAAAAATTATTCTCTGAACTGAATCACATTACTATAGTTGGATGCGGGTCATCTTATTTTGCTGGACTAATAGCAAAGTATTGGCTGGAAAGTATTGCTCAAGTTCGAGTATATCTAGAAATCTCATCAGAATTTAGGTATAGCAACGTCAAGCTGGAAGAAGACAGTATTGGGTTATTCATCTCTCAATCTGGTGAAACTGCAGATACCATAGAAGCGCTGCGTTATGCAAAATCACAGAAGCAAACAATCATTAGTATAACTAATACATTTAGCAGCAGCATTGAAAAGATCTCAGATATTGTGTTACATACTCTTGCTGGGCCAGAAATTGGTGTTGCTTCAACAAAAACCTTTTCTGCGCAACTTGCAACTTTAGCATGCTTTGCCGTGGAGCTTGGAAAAATAAAAGGTGTACTGGGTGGAGAGAGAATAAAACAGCTAAGCAACGCTATTAACTCTATTCCCGAGTATGTTGAGCACGTTTTGAATGTGATGAAAATACAACATATATCGGGCAGTATATTAGAACACAATAACGTTATTTTAATCGGCAGAGGAAGTTCATACGGAGTTGCAATGGAAGGCGCATTGAAAATAAAAGAGCTTTCATATATCAATACAACTGGTATTGCAGCGGGAGAAATGAAGCATGGTTCTATTGCTTTAATAGACTCTACTGTGCTTGTTATAGCAATTATCCCTTATGATGATTTATTCTTTAAAACGCTATCTAATATACAAGAGATTATTGCAAGAAAAGGCAAAGTAATTGCCTTCAGTGATAAACAAGGAGCGCCATTCCTAAGGGGAGTTTGCGCAGATGTGGTGCAACTTCCAGACACTGATAATTTTATCTCTCCAATCATCTACAGTGTTGCTATGCAATTCCTTGCTTACTTTACTGCAGCAAAAAAAGGGTTAGATGCAGATTGTCCAAGAAATTTAGCTAAGTCTGTCACGGTTGAGTAGTCCATTTAAAGTTAAAGCTAAACTTCTAATTAAGGTAACCAGACTGCATTCTGTGATTTTTAGCAAAACACGATACACAATCGTCATCCCGCAGCGGGATCTAGAGATACCGCGGCGGTATGACGTAGGGACTCCGCCAACAATATTGCAATAAACCTGAAACTTGAGAAGACTATTTCCCGAAAGCTTCTACAAAAAGAACGGAGAGTTGAATTTATTTATAGAGCTAATGATCAAATAACCATATGTCTCGATGGATAATATATGGTAGAGCTCATGGGCAACAAGAAATTAATAGTTCGTATTAGTTGTAGTTATGAAGTAAATCGATTAGCAGAGTTGTATCTATTAGATGCATATGAAAAATTAGTGTTAAGTAAACCAATAAAAGCGAGCAAAAAGGAAGAAAACTCTGAATATAAGAAAGTAGATTTGAGGACGGTAAAATGGTAACAGTTAGTTTATATGCAAGAGTTTCTTCAGGGAAGCAAGCACAAGAAGATACAATAGCAAGCCAAATTGCTACTATAGAGAATCAAATTAGTATGGATGGACATAAATTATTAAATGAATATAAATTTATTGATAATGGTTATAGTGGTTCTAACATAATCCGTCCTGGTTTGGAAAAATTACGTGATAAAATAGCAGAAGGTAACATTGATAAGGTTTATATTCATTCTCCTGATCGTTTATCTCGTAAGTATGCATATCAGATGATATTACTTGAAGAGTTTAAGAAATTAGGAGTGGAAGTCATTTTTTTAAATCATCAAATTAGCGATAATCCAGAATCTCAATTACTATTACAAATGCAAGGTATGATAGCAGAATACGAACGTGCAAAAATCATGGAACGAAGTCGTCGAGGAAAGATTTATGCAGCAAATAAGGGTTGTATAAGTGTAATGAGTGCTGCTCCTTATGGCTATCGTTATATAAACAAAAATACAGAAACAGGACAGGCCTTATTTGAGATTTATGAAGAAGAAGCTGAAGTTGTTCGTAAAGTATTTTCTTGGGTAGGAAGAGAAAGAGCCAGTATAGGAGAAGTATGTCGTAGGCTAAGTGCTATGTCCATTATGACGAGAACTGGAAAAGAGTATTGGGATAGGGCTGTAGTTTTGAGTATGTTAAAAAACTCTGCTTATAAAGGACAAGCAGCTTTTGGTAAAACAAGGTTTGGTGTCAAACTAAAACATATAAGACCGAAAAAAAACTCCTGCGAGCATCCAAAAGATAATTATTCTACTTATCCTGTTCCAAAAGAGGATTGGATTTATATTAAAGTACCTAGTATAGTAAGCGAAGATTTATTTGAAATCGTTCAAGAACAATTAGCTGAGAATAGAAAAATAGCAAGAACAAGACAAAGAGGAGCAAGACATTTATTGCAAGGTTTAGTAGTATGTAAGCTTTGCAATTATGCATATTATGGTACTAGCACTGCAAGGAATAAGGAGGGGGAAAAAACTAATAATCAGGTATATTATCGTTGTGTTGGCACGGATTCATACCGTTTTGGCGGTAATAAAATGTGTAACAACAAATTAATTCGTACAGATACATTAGACATGGCTGTGTGGGAAGAGGTAAAACATCTATTAAAAAATCCAAATAGAATATTAGAGGAGTATAAACGTAGACTTTCAGAACTTAAAAAATCACCACTAGATCAAAAAAGTGCTTTGCTTGAAATACAAGAAGATAAGTTAAAACGAGGTATTGCAAGGTTAATTGATAGTTATGCTCAAGAATATATTGATCAAGAAGAATTTGAGCCAAGAATTAAAGCAATGAAACAAAACTTAAAAATGGTTGAAGAACAAAAGAAAAAGATATTTGATCAGAAAAAACTCACACAAGAGTTAACTCTAGTAGTAACAAATTTAGAGGGGTTTTCCTCTAGTATTAACTCAAGTCTTAATAATGCAGACTGGCTAACTAAACGTGATATTATTAGAACGTTAGTTAAGCGAATTGAGATTAATTTTGAGGATGTAAACATTGTGTTTAGAGTAAAAGAGCTTCCAGACTCTTTTCATATGGAGAAAAATCAATGCTTGCAATGTTGTTGTAGGGGTAGGTATGACGGTTCGCGGTGGTATGACGGTTAAGTAATTCGTCATCCCGCTGCTTGTTAGCGGGATCTAGAGATACCGCGGCGGTATGACGGTTCGCGGCGGCATAGCTATCTTCAAAAATATGGTTGAATAATTGTTAATAATAGTGTATAATTATTAATATTTTTAAGCACTTTGGCTATGGCTTTATCTAAGTTTCTCGACCCTAAGCTGGATTTGACCTTCAAAAAAATCTTTGGAACGGAAAAAAATAAGAATATTCTCATACATTTTTTGAATGATATTTTAGGATTTACCGAGATAAATACTATACAAGAAGTGGAATTCCTCAGTACTATAATGGATCCTGAAATTGCCTCTGATAAGCAAAGTATAGTTGATGTTCTTTGCAGGGATTCCAGTGGGGCCAGGTATGTGATTGAAATGCAGCTCACTCGCGATAAAGGCTTCGAAAAACGAGCTCAACTATATGCTGCTAAGGCTTACTCAAGGCAAGCTGATAAATCTGGTAAGTACATTGATTTAAAGAAGGTTTTCTTTATTGCTATCTCTAATTGTAATTTATTTCCTGATAAGCTTGATTATATATCCAGCCACACTATAAGAGATGAGAAAACCAATGAGCATGACTTAAAAGATTTTCAATTTGTATTTATTGAACTACCTAAATTTCCTAAGAATAAGGAAGAACAGCTAGAAAGTATAGTGGATCGTTGGTTATTTTTCTTCAAATATGCAGATGAAACTACGGAAGAAGACTTAAGGAAAATAGCGGAAAAAGCACCAATAATAAAGTTAGCCTACGATGAATTAGACAGGTTTAGCTGGAATGAAAAAGATTTAGTAGCTTACGAAGAAAGAATAATGGATCTACGGAAAGAAGAAGCCATTCTTGAATACAGACTTGATCTTGCTACTGAAAAAGGCATCCAAATTGGCGAAGAAAGAGGCATCAAAATCGGTAAAGAGGAAGGGAAAATTGAAGGAAAAATCGAAGTCGCAAAAGCAATGCTGGCTAACAATGTTGATGTCAACACTATTGTCAAATTTACTGGCCTTTCTATTAGTGAGATTGAAGAATTAAGTGTGAACGGTTACTAATTAAGAACTTTAATTATCAATCATAAATCACTGAATTTCGCTAGTAAATTTGTTGCCATTGTCCATATTGCACAATTGTATATAAGATATAGTATAACAATAGTGTCCGTTCAGCTAATACCAATTCCCACTGCACAATAAACGGATAGATAACAATGGAAAAAAAGCCATACTATTGCCTTTCTTTCTCACTCCACAATTAAATAACTCTACAATATCGCTTATTTGATTCACTAATAATGAGAATTGGTATAACTTTGCTATTTTTCTCTCTAGATTCTTGCAAAGTTCTACAAGATTAACCACATTACCTCACGGTTTCTCTATGATTATTTTTTTAGATTACTTGTTTACCTTATTTGCCGTTCTCCTGAACGAATATACATAAGCTATAAAAACTATCTAATAGCTACCCAAAACCCTTATTTCCCACTCAAGTTCAACATTAAATTTATCCTTTACTGCATCTTTTACTTTGTTGCCAAGGTTTTCCAAGTCAGATGCAGTTGCATTATCGTAATTGAGCAAGAAGTTACAATGTTTCTTAGAGATTCTAGCTCCACCAATATTTAACCCTAGGCAGCCAGATTTATCAATTAACTCCCATGCTCGGTAGTTTTTTGGATTTTTGAATATGCACCCAGCAGTTTTTCCTCTTATTGGCTGGCTTTTATTTTTCCTCTCAATAACTTCCTTTAACCTTTGCAGTATAAGCTCATACTCTGAGTTTACTCCTTTAAACTCAGCTTCAACAAAAATCCAATTTCCTTTTAGGCTATGTCCACGGTAAAAATACCCCATTTCTTCGCTGGAGAACTCATATAGGTTTCCATCCTCTAGATTCACTGCTTTTATGGATTGTACAACACTTGCGATATCACTACCATATGCACCTGCATTCATTTCTATTCCGCCACCAACTGTTCCTGGAATTCCAACTAGAAACTCAAGTCCACTAATTTGTTGCTCTCCTGCAAAGTAAGCAAGGTTACTAAGCAGCGCAGCACCGCCTGCAACAATAGAGTTGTTACCCTTACTTTTAATATATGCAAACTCCTTACCTAATTTTACTGTTATTCCTCGAATGCCGCTATCTCGCACTATTATGTTGGATGTTGCACCAATAACACTAACTGGCAACTCAGTGTTTTTAATCAAGCATGTTAAATCTTCAATATCACGTGGTTTAAATAATATATCAGCTCGTCCACCGACATTTAACCACGTTGCTTTAGACATTAAGATGTCATAACGATAGATTCCACGTACTTTAGGTAAGCTTATAAGCATTTTGATTTCAACTCTAATCCTGCATCCATACCCATTTTCTCCGCATCTTCTATAAATGAAGTGCGCTCAGTGAAGTATATATTTTTTCCACTTGCTAACATACAACGAAGGTGTAGCATATTTTCGCTCACATATTCAGCCAAAGCTGCAAGTGGTGTAAAACATGAACCATTCACTGTCTTCATAAAACTGCGCTCTGATTTCACTCCTATAAAAGGCATATTATTATTAATTTTCTCTAAAAGATCGATAATTTTTACATCATTCCTTCTACATTGAATACAAACCGCCCCCTGCCCCACTGCACTTAACATAACTTTTGGTAGCAATACCTCTGTAATCAAGTGATGTTTTTCTAATCTTATGAGTCCTGCTTCAGCTAGAATTATTCCATCAAAACTTTGATTTTGCAATCTGGTTGTTACATTTCCACGTAGCGATATTATATTTAGATCTGGTCTAACATTTAACAACTGAACTTTTCTTCTTATTGAAGAAGTGGCAATAGTAGCCTGCTGTGGCAAAGACTCAAGGCTATTGTGTTTATGAGAAATAAACGCATCGCATGAACTTAGCCTTTCTAAAACACAAGGAATTGTTAAACCCCCTGAGAAAAACGCAGGCATATCTTTTAGCGAATGAACTGCCATGTCTATATTATTTTCGAGCAATTCAGTCTCAATTTCTTTAATGAATAATCCTTTGCCTCCTATTTCAGCAAGATTTGCGTTTGCATACTTATCTCCAGAAGTTTTTATTTTAACAACTTCAATAGATAAGTTAGGAAAAGAGTCCAGCAACTTTTGTTTTGCTTCCAAAGCCTGGGCAACTGCAAGCTTGCTTCCTCTGGTACCTATTTTGACTAGCATGTGTACAACTGTTTGAATACCAAACCTTAACCTAATTAATTATTTAAACACTTTGGTAGCGTGTACCGCATGAACCTCGGTTACCCTCTCTCTGATGTCATTCAAGTACTTGGATCCAGTTTATATGAGCCTTTGCATTTATTGTACTTTAACTTAAAACCAAAAGCAACTTTGACTTTACAAAATAATAACCTTTTATATGCATAAATAAGCTTACTGGATTCTAGTACTTGCATGACAAGGTATAAACCTTATCGTCATACCACCGCGAACCGTCATACCGTCACGGTATCTCTAGATCCCGCTAACACGTAGCGGGATAACGAATTATTTAACCGTCATACCGCGATTCATTCGCGGTATCTCTAGATCCCGCTAACAAGCAGCGGGATGACGGTTGTCGTTTAGCTATAAATATTAAAAAATTTACCAAGCGAAAAAAAAGGCAAAAGAAGCCCCATGGTGGTTGGCTATTTACTATGTACTAAAATATCGGCGTTTTTTTATTCTAAAACGCTTGATTAAGAGCGATTTAGCTGCTTTTAACTTGCAACTAACCTACACCGCAAGTGTTTAAGAAATTTACTAAGCAGGAAAAAAGGCAAAGAAACCCCGTAGTAGCTAGCATTCAAATTCTCCCTTGTCAATTTGACGTTTTTTGCTGTCTTAAACGCTTTGTAAGCGCGTTTCGGCTTATATAGGTAAAAACCTAAAAATTTTTAAAGACATGCGATGCACGTAGTGCGAAAAATTAAACATGAAACGCCAAATACCCTAAGTTTTTTGTCATTAACCTGCACAGATTGCGAAGATAAATAAATAGCTTCAGTACCATGATAGGGGGGCTGACAAAGCTTGTCAAGGAATTTTTATGGCCTAGCGTCACGTGCTGGAATGACATTTGGGAATATGTTATCCGTTTGTCACTTCTAAATGATAAGAGCCTCAATGAATTTATTAGTTTATTACATGTCTCTTTTCATGTATAAATCTATAGAAAGTTTTATACGGAAGTTGTTTTATGAGCAAAATTATAGAAATCAGAGCACCAAAAACTCTTGGTGGTGAATCAGTTACAGAAGGTATAGTAAAAATAAAGAAGGGTATTGGAGAAGCAGTAAAAGTAGATGACTTGATCTTTGAAATTGAAACTGACAAAACAGCACTCGAATTAACTGCAGAAGCTTCAGGGCAAATAACTGAATTTCTTATAAAAGAAGATGATGTAATAAGTCCTGATCAATTGTTAGCGAAGCTTTCCATGGGAGAAGTAAAAGAGGAAGCGAGAAAAGAAGATAAAAGCGAAAGTGCTGCTAAAAAAGATGCTCCATCAGCTCGTAAAATTATGGAAGAAAATGCAATCAGTGCAGAAAGCGTCAAAGGAACTGGCATGGGAGGCAGAATAACAAAAGCAGATGTGATAGGCCATATGAACAAAGCTGAACAACCTGCAATAAAACAATATGAATTGCCAAAAAGTGTAGTAAATGGAGAGCAAAGAGAGGAACGAGTAAAAATGAGCAAAATAAGGCAAGTAATTGCCGCTCGTTTGAAAGCATCGCAAAATACTGCTGCAATACTGACCACGTTCAATGAAATTGACATGAAGAATGTCATGGATCTAAGAGCAAAATATAAGGACGCCTTTGAAAAAAAATATGGAATAAAACTTGGTTTTATGTCGTTTTTTATAAAGGCAGCGGTGCAAGCATTGAAAGAAATTGCTGAAATTAACGCTGAAATCTCAGGCGATGAAATCATATATAAACATTACTATGACGTAGGTGTTGCTGTTGGCACCGATAAAGGTCTTGTTGTACCAGTTATTCGGGGTGCCGATCAGATGTCATTTGCAGAAATTGAGTTGACTTTAGTTGCTCTTGGCAAAAAAGCTCGTGAGGGTAAATTACAAGTATCAGAAATGGAAGGTGCAACATTTACCATCTCAAACGGTGGAGTATACGGTTCACTTCTTTCCACTCCGATAATAAACCCTCCGCAATCTGGAATACTTGGAATGCATTCAATACAAAACAGGCCAGTTGCTGTTGGTAATGCAGTAGAAATCAGACCTATGATGTACATTGCCCTCTCTTACGACCACAGAATAGTTGATGGCAAAGGAGCAGTAACTTTCCTCATTAAAATAAAAAATTATATAGAAGATCCAAACAGGTTAGTTTTGGAAGTGTAGCTCAAATGAGTTGTTGTTAGTCTAGTATTGCTAAAAACCTAAATATCATCTAGTTCTGCCAATAGTTTCACAACTTCCGGATGATCAGGGCCATAATGTTTCTTAAAGATGGATGAAGCCCGTTCAAACAATTCCTTTTGTTTCTTGTGGTCACCTAGAGCACCATAAACGTCACATAAGTCTGCCAGTAGTTTGGCAACTTCAGGGTGATCAGGGCCGTAATGTTTCTCAAAAATAGGTAAAGCCCGTTCGAACAACTCTTTTGCTTTCTGAGGATCATCTAAATCCCCATAGGTGATACTTAGGTTTGCCAGTAGCTTAGCAACCTGGATATGGCAAGGGCCATAATGTTTCTCAAAAATAGGTAAAGCCTGTTCAAGCAACTTCTTCTTTTTCTTATGATCACCTAAAGCACCATAAGCCATACCCAAGTTTCTTAGTATTCTAGCAACTTCGAAATGGTCGAGGCTGTAATGTTTCTTTTGAATTGCTAAAGCCTGTTCAAGCAACTCTTTTGCTTTCTGGGGATTACCTAAATCCTTGTAAGCGTTACCTAGATTCACTAGTGCTCTAGCAACTTCAAAGTGATTAGGTCTGTAATGTTTCTTTTTGATTGCTAAAGCTCGTTCAAGCAACTCCTTTTGTTTCTGAGGATCACCCAAATCCCCACAAGCGATACCAAGGTTTGTCAGTGTAATAGCGACTTCAAAATGATCAGGTCCATAATGTTTCTCTTGAATTACTAAAGCTCGTTCAAGCAACTCTTTTGCTTTCTGAGGATTACCTAAAGTCCTATAAACGGCACCTAGGTTTGTCAGTAGCTTAGCAACTTGAAAATGACCAGAGCCATAATGTTTCTCAAAAATAGGTAAAGCTCGTTCAAGCAACTTTTTTGCTTTCTGAGGATTACCTAAATCTCCATAAGCGATACCTAAGTTTACTAGTATCATAGCAACTGTAAGATGATCAAAGCCATAATATTTCTCGTCGATTATTAAAGCCTGTTCAAGCAACTCCTTTTGTTTCTGAGGATTACCTAAATCTCCATAAGCGTTGCCTAGGTTTGCCAGTAATTTAGCAACTCCAGGATGATCAGGGCTGTAATGTTTCTTAAAGATGGGCAAAGCCTGTTCAAGCAACTCTTTTGCTTTCTGAGAATCACCTAATGCGTAATGAGCGTTGCCTAGGTTTACAAGTGTTCTAGCAACTTCAAAATGATCAGAGTCGTAATGCTTTTCCTTGATTGCTAAAGCCTGTTCAAGCAACGCTTTCGCTTTCTGAGAATCACCTAAAGTCCCATCAGCGTTACCTAGGTTTGCCAGTGTTATAGCAATTTCTGGATGATCAGGGCCGTAATGTTTCTCTTGAATAGGTAAAACTCGCTCAAGCAACTCCTTTTGTCTTCTGGGATTACCCAAGTCATGGTATCCATCATCCATACATATTAACAAATCTTCAAGATAATACTTCTCTATTGTTTGCTTTTCTAAAGGATTTTTTTCTAGCCAATCATCTATATGTGATAAGAACGTTTCTAAATGTGGTAACAACTGTCGTTTCTTAGCATAATCTTCTAATTTGTCACTACCATAAGGGAAGCTTTCTTCCAGTAACTCAAAAGTCTTTTTCACAACTTTGTCTTTGCCTTGTTTTTCTAACTCTATTCTTGTTACTTGCTGCACTAACCTGTGAACGTTGACTGAACTTTGCTCTTCTCCTGAGTTGATCATTGAATATTGCTTAAGTAGTTGGATAGCATCACCTAACTTTTCTCTATTGCGTTCTAATCCTAAAAACATTTCTACAGGAATATTGTCAGAGGCAATATAGGCGATAATATCTAAAATTTCTTTGGCTTGCTGGCCATACTCTGCGTTGTCTTTGATTTTATTAATAGTAATTTTCCAGGTTATAAAAGTTGTCTTGGTGTAGCTATTGTCGCTGTCTTTAGGAAACTTAAAATCAAGTAATTTTTCTGCTTCCTTTTTATATCTCTTTAAATAATCACTAATTTCAAACTTCACGCCTACATTCTTTAATGCTATATCCCTTTCTTTTATGTATACAACTGCCTGCTGCAGAGCTAAAGGAAAATGCTGTAATGTTTCTGCTAAATTCTTTATTTCATTTTCTTGTGATTCATCTTTTATACCTAGTGCTTTTCTAATGAAGTCCATTGATTCTGGTTCAGTAAATGCACCCAATGTTAATGATTTTATATCTCCCCATTTCTGATTACGAGAGGTAATCAAAACACTAGGTTTATTATCATCAGATGATAAAAAGTGGGACGGTAAGAATTGACTAATACCAGCATCTTGACCTTCACTTCTATATTCTTCTGCATTATCGAAAACAAAGAGACTTTTTCTCTTGGCAAAAAAAGCGTATATATCTCTTACAATAGATTCAATATCCCTATCTTCTGTAGGAATGCCTAAAAGTTCATTAGCCAACTTCAGAAAAGACCGCACCATGGTTTCATAGGTTGCAGCATTTACCCATATAATGTTGTGATCGTAATCTTTATTGTGTTCTTCAATATATTTTCTGACTAACTCAGTCTTACCTATTCCTCCCAACCCACTGATAGAAACCAGTTGCGATATTACTGTGGCTACACCTTGACTCTCTTGTATTGACTCATGCAGTTTTTCTAGCTCTGTTTTTCTTCCAGTAAACGATCCTACTGGATTTCTCACCTCAAATCGAAAGCCTCCTAAGATTTCTTCTTTCATCTTGCGAAAGAATTCTCTTCCATCTTCATGTGTAAGAAAACGTCTCCCTTTTTCTTACAGCCAATCTAGCATTTTTTCTTGGAAGCGAGCGTAAACATTTTTTCTGTCAATATCATTAAATTGCTCGCCCAGCTCATTCTTAATGATTTCCGCTAGTTTCATCTCATTCGGCTGATTTACTGCAAATACTAATTTATCAAAAAATTCTTTTATACTCTCTTCTAACCTGCTCTTTATTATTTGTTTAAATTCGTTTTGCCACTTTTGATTTCTTCCCAATTTCCTTTTTGAATCCTGATCTGATTTACTTTGAAGTTTTTCTATCTCCTTTTCTAATTCTGCTATCGTCTCTTCCACAGCACTCTCAAATGCCGGTTGCACTACCGAAATCATATTATTATGAATACAAGAGAACTTATATCTAGTGCCGCCGTCTTTAAAAAAAACATCACTAGTGTCGATTACTTCAACTAAAATTTCTATTTCATTGTTTGGTCCTGAAGTTTTTACCTTCAACTTCTTCACTGTGTTTTGTGCTGTGCTTTGATCCAGATCAAAATCGATATTAGTGCAGATAATAAAATCTTTCAGGTTACCATCTGCAAAATCTTGATTATTTTTAATCTTTAGATAAGAGATGAAATACTTTGCTAACCTAAATTCGCCATTTTTATTTTGTGTAAGTAAGTCCCCTACTTCAATTTTTCTACTATCTTCAGCTTGTGTGTGTTTAGCCTGCAAAAAGCGGTATGCTTTCTTACTACCCTGGGTATATGCAAACACTAAATCATCAAACTTTTGGGCTTCTTCTATTTCTGTACCTAAGCGAAAAGAATGCTGATAAAGTACTCCGCGATGCAAAAACAGCATCAATACCTTTAACTGATAGATATTACCGTGCATAACTAGTTACCCCATACAGGCTGCAATAAATTTATTTAGTCTAGAATTAAAGATTACCAAATACCTAAAATAATACAACGGTATCTTCAATATTTTGATAGAAGGCCTTCGAGGGTAGGAATTGCCTGGCAAACTCTTAATTCTTGATTTAAAAAAGACTTTCCAAAGATTCCCTAAATCTAATATATCATTGCCGCAGGCTGCATTTAGTAATATAATCTCATATTAAATAAGACTTTACTTAAGTTTATGCTAGATTCTCCGCTAATTTTGACAGCCATTCTTATATTTTTCATTTTTACGTTGTCATTCTTTTTTATAAGAAAGATATTTGGTTCCACAAACAAGAAGATAATAAAATCCTTTAGGAAAATTGTTCAGCAAATAAATGCATTAGAAACAGAAATGCAGAGCTTATCTGATGAGGAGCTTGCTGGTAAAACTGAAGAATTCAAACGAGAATTGAAAAATGGGAAAACGTTAAATGATCTTCTCGTACCTGCATTTGCAGTTGTGCGTGAAGCCTCTCGACGATTCCTTAATATGAAACATTTTGATGTCCAGCTAATTGGTGGAATGGTGCTTCATAATGGCATGATATCAGAAATGAAAACAGGAGAGGGAAAGACACTCGTTGCAACTTTAGCTGCATACCTTAATTCTTTAGAAGGAAAAGGCGTGCACGTCGTAACTGTTAACGACTATCTTGCAAAACGAGACACAGAGTGGATGAGCAAATTATATAATTCTCTTGGGGTTTCTGTTGCGTTTATTACGAATAACTTGACAGACGAAGAGAGGAAAGAGGCTTACAGTGCAGATATCGTGTATTCCACAAATAACGAGCTTGCCTTTGATTACCTGCGAGACAATATGAAATTTTCTCAAGAAGACATGGTTCAGAGAGGCTTTCACTACGGAATAGTTGATGAAGTGGACTCAATACTCATTGATGAAGCTCGCACTCCGCTTATTATTTCTGGCCCGGTTGAGGAAAACAATCAGATATATAAGCATATCAATAAAATAGTAACCAAATTAGTTGACTCTGATTATGAAGTAGATGAAAAAGGTAGAACGGTATTCTTGACTGAAGATGGTATTTCACGAGTGGAGGAACTACTAAGATCATACAATCTCATTCCTGAAAATTCCTCGCTCTATGATACTGACAGCATGATAATGACTCATTATATGGACCAAGCATTACGTGCACATAAGCTGTTCACTGCTGATAAAGATTATATAGTAAAGGATGGCAAGGTAGTGATTATTGATGAATTTACTGGGCGTATGATGGAGGGCAGGAGATATTCCGATGGTCTTCATCAGGCACTTGAAGCGAAGGAGAATCTTGAAATTCAGCATGAAAACCAAACTTTAGCATCGGTCACATTTCAGAATTACTTTCGTATGTACAATAAACTTTCCGGAATGACGGGAACAGCAGCAACAGAGGCAGAAGAGTTTCGTGATATATACAGATTAAATGTAGTAAAAATTCCAACCAATGTACCTGTAAAAAGAGTTGATATTGATGATGAAATTTATGGCACAGGAAAAGAAAAATTTAATGCTGTGTTGAAGTTTATAGAAGAATGCTACAAACGCCTTCAACCGGTCCTTGTTGGCACGGTAAGCATCGAAAACTCTGAGAAGCTTTCTGCGCTTTTGCAAAGCCATTCTCTTAAGCATTCAGTATTGAATGCTCGTTATCATGAACAAGAGGCGTACATAATAGCGCAAACTGGAGTGCCAGGTAGTATCACTATAGCAACTAACATGGCAGGACGTGGAACTGATATTCAGCTTGGTGGAAATGCTGAAATGATTGCAAAGGTGGAGCTAAAGAAGATAAAAAATGCTGATGAAAGAGAAAAAAAATACCAAGAAATAGTTGAAAGAGTAAAAAAAGATAAGGAAATTGCTATAAAAGCTGGTGGTTTATGTGTGGTTGGAACCGAAAGACATGAAAGCAGGAGAATAGATGATCAATTACGCGGCCGTTCTGGTCGTCAGGGGGATCCTGGACTTTCTAAGTTCTTTTTATCGCTCGAAGATGACCTAATGAGAATATTTGGCTCTGATAGAATGAGAAGCTTTTTACAAAAAGTAGGGTTAAAGAATAACGAAGCTATTCATCATCCATGGATCAATAAGGCACTCGAGAAAGCGCAAAAGAAAGTTGAAGCTAGAAACTATGACGTGCGGAAATCTCTACTTAAGTTTGATGACGTAATCAATAACCAACGTAAAGTTATTTTTAAGCAGAGAAACAATATCTTAGGCAACGAAATTAATGATATATTTGAAGTGTATAGCGAAGTAAATGAGAGCGTAGTAGAAGGTATAATCCAAAGTGGCTATTACGAAGATTATGTTGAAGATATAGCCAAAGAATTCCATACAAGGTATGGAATAACGCTTGATAAAGAAGACTTGGCAAAGTTTTTGAATAAACAAGAAGCTTTGAATTATATAAATGATAAGATACAAGAATTTTTTACTGAGAAAGAAAAATATTTCAACAGTCAGCACACTACAGATTTGTGGAATACGATCGTGAAGCAAATGATGATAATGACACTTGATCATTTATGGAGGGAACACCTTTCAGTTCTAGAGAGCCTAAGACAAAGCATAAGCTTACGTGCTATGGGGCAGAAAGATCCACTGAATGAATTTAAACGCGAAGCTTTCTTGATGTTTGAGTCAATGCTTGAAAAATGGAAGGAACTCACCATTCACCGCTTAGCACACTTTAAGTTGGCAGACAACCAAGAGATAGGCAATAGGTTACATTCTGCTAGAAATAGCAGACTTCCCAAAGTCTCAAGAAATGACAAATGTCCTTGCAACTCCGGAAAGAAATACAAACACTGCCATGGTGCGGTTACTGTGGTGAACTAATAATTATGGTTATACAGTTTGTTTATTTCCATCAACATTACTGCAGCTAACCTCACTTAGCTTACTGTTTAATGAATGCTCTGATGACTTATATGCAACTCCATAGGTAATACCACCAACTATCAGTACAGATGCTACAGTAATTCCAATTATTGCTAGTGCAGGTAATGCAGTGGCATAGGCAAGTACTAGTGGAACTACAACAGCAGATATAACACCCACAGTAATTCCTGCTGTTATAGCTTTAGGTCTATGGATGCATGATGGATTTGCACCATAATTTAGCAGGAGTTTTGCCATCCTTGGACTAGGTTTGTAAGGTTCATAAAAATTACCTAGTAAAGTTGTGTCACAATCTAGTAGCAGTTTTCCTCCTAACCTTATATTACGGTAACTATAATTAAGAGTAGCATAGTATAAAGGTGCCCTTCCATCCTTGTCTTTTATATTAGCATCTGCACCTTTTTTAAATAGCATTTCTATTGTTTGTATAAGTTCATAACCAATAGCATAATGCAAAGGAGTTTTTCCATCCTCGTCTTTTATATTAACATCTACTCCTCTTTGTAATAAAAGTCCCGCTATCTTTGCTGCACTATCATCCTTCATAGGAGTACATATGTTAGCATTACATGTAGCATAGTGCAAAGCAGTTCCTCCAGATTTATCCTGTAGATTAACATTTGCCACTTTCTCCAATAACATTTGCACTATTTCTATATCTCTTTTGCCAGCAGCTACATGTAAAGGAATCTCTTTATCTTCATCTTGTGCATTAACGTCTGCTCCCTCTTCTAGCAAAACTTCTACTACTTGCGTATACCCATACTGAGCAGAATAATGTAAAGAGGTTTTTTTCCATACATCTTGTACATTAACATTAGCCCCGCTTTTTATTAGGTGTTTTACTACTTTTCCACAACCATTTTTAGCTGCTATAAGTAATAAACCACAATTAAGTACTTCAAATGTGTGATTTATATCAAACTGGTTACTTTCCCACTCACTGTAGATATCTGGAAGCTTCTGCTGTAGTTCATCTTTGATTTTCTCAACTACATTTTCTGCACTCAGGTCTGGACTACTGTTGACTTCTTGTAGTATTAACCTTAATGTCATTTCCTTCTCCAAGATATAAAATTTTATTATGGCATATGGAGTGGATTATGTCAATGAAGAACTAAGAAACTGGTTCTTCTTTTTTTCTATAGCTTTAGGTTTACCTACAATTTGAAAAACAACAAATTCGTCATTCCGCTACTCGTTAGCGCCGCGGCGGTATGATGTAGGGAAACCTTTCTTGGGTTAGCTATAAAGTTAAAATTCGACCAGGGCAGCCGCAATAAGGTAGCAAACGCCATCATGTCTTTAGGAGAGTTTGCTAATGAAGGCTCTTAAGTTGACGCCATTGCCTGAACGGATACGCCAATTTTTATGTTCATTTGTAACCGTCTATTATTTTACACCCCAGTCTTTTTCAAATATTGCTAGCCCTTGGTCAGTAAGTGGGTGATTAATTAATTGTCTAAGTACTTTTGCTGGCACAGTAATTGAATCAGCACCAAGCCTTGCAGCTTCTATTACATGCGCTGGGCTTCTCACTGATGCAACAAGAACTTTAGTATCAAAACCGTAATTAGAATATATAGTACATATATCTTCTATTAGCGATAAGCCATCATAGCTTATATCATCAAGGCGACCAACAAAGGGGGAAATAAAACAAGCACCGACCTTAGCGGCAAGCAGTGCTTGTCCAGGAGAAAAACATAATGTGATGTTAACAGGTATTTTATGCTCTGTCCATAACTTTTTACAAGAAATTAATCCTTCATGTATAAGAGGTAATTTGATCACAACATTATCAGCAATTTTTGCTAAATTCAGACCTTCTGTGATCATCTCTTCATGGCTATCTGCAACAACTTCAACACTAACAGGCCCTTTTATAATAGAGCATATTTCACGCACTAAATCCTCGTATTTATCTTTACGCCCGGACTTTGCTATTAAAGAAGGATTAGTTGTTATGCCGTCAATGAACTCCTTTAGTTCTTTAATTTCATTTAAATCAACGCTATCAAGAAAAATTTCCATATTAATCTCCTATAAAAAAAATACCCTTGCAAAATCTTGTCATCCTACCGCTTGACTTACAACCGTATGAACTTCCTGCGTTGTAAACATCAAACGGCCGATAACACAACTGTACAAATATTGAGACATAAGAGTAATTTGTACCAAGAAAAAAGATGTCATCCCAGTGCCCAGACCCCTTAGACAATGTACCATCTTTTGATTTTGTCCATTCTCGGCGGGGTTTTCAAGTTCTTTGATCTTAAATACTACATCTACTTTATCAAGATCAATGTTGACTTCTTTTACTAATGTCCTAATAAGACTACGTTTGGCTTGCCAATCTAGGTCCGATTTAACACTAGAATAAAAGCCCTTTATGCTATTTGTAATAAGATTCATTTTCTGCCGTATTCCCTTTTACCTTTTTCTTCTCTCCTTTAATCTCTTTTAAACGTTCCTTCATTTTTTTTATTGCCTGCTTAAAGTCTTCCTTACTTATAGTTAGTGCATACTTTGTTGCCGTAAAAACTTCTGGTACCCAAACAATTGTAATAAGTATACACAATCTTTGTCAACTATTTTCGGCACTGGTATATTGACCTTACCCAGAAAAAGTGGAGAGAAAGAAAGGAGTTTTTTCGGGTAAAATAAAATTTTGGAGGATTAGAAATGGTAAGAGAATATACGGCAGAATTCAAATTGGAAGCTGTTAAGCTGGCAAATGAACAAAGAAAGGTAGGTCAACCAGTTGCAAAAGTAGCAAGAGATCTAGGAATAAGGGATAGTGTATTAGGAAAATGGATGAAGAAATATAACGAAAAAAAGTCAGCGGCAAATGCATTTCCAGATGTAGCACCTTATGACAAAGAGAGATTTGATTTACAGAAAGAGTTAGCAAAAGTAACAAGAGAAAGAGACATTTTAAAAAAAGCCCTGGCCAGTCAAAAAGAGTAAAATATTTTTTTATAAAAGAGCATAGTAACTGCTATAAAGTACAGGAATTATGTAGGATTTTCTGCTAGTGGCTACTATAAGTGGACTACAAGGAAAATAAGCAGTAGAGAATCAGCAAATAAAGAGTTATTAGCAGATATTCAAAAAATATATCAAGCTTCTAAATGTAGATATGGAGCTCCTAAAATTCATGCTGAATTAAAGGCTTTGGGTAAAAGTTGCAACTTAAAAACAGTGCAAAGTATTATGCAGAAAAATGGTATTCAGGCTATATTGAGAAGAAAATTTAAAATTAAGAAACAACAAACGGACAGTAGCTCCTAATATATTAGACCAAAACTTTATTGTCGATCAACCAAATAAAGTATGGGATTACTTATATAAAAACCAAAGAAGGATGGCTATATTTGGCAACAATAATCGATCTATATTCACGCATGGTAGTTAATGAGCAGTTCAATAAATAAACAATTGGTTATGGACTCTTTATTAATGGCCGTTAACAAGCGTAAACCTGCCAAAAATCTACTATTACATAGTGATCAAGGTTCACAATATACTTCGCAAGGTTATCAATATCTCTTATCCATAAAAAACATAGATGAGTCATAAAGGTTGTTGTTACGACAATTCTGTTGTGGAAAGCTTCTTTAGCTCATTGAAAAGAGAAATACTTATTGATACTTCACAACACTCTGCTCAACAAACTAGAACTGCAATATTTGAATACATAGAAATTTTTTATAACAAACAACGTCACTATTAACTATTGCATTCCTGAGCATTTTGATTCATCATTCTCTTTGTGAAAAACATTCCAAACTTTCTCTCCACTTTTTCTGGGTAAGGTCAGATACTATAAACTATAAAAAAATTTCTCCGATAGTTCATATAGCAAGTAAATTCACAAAATGAAGACTATTATTTTTATTACAGGTGTATCTACGGTTGGAAAATCAAGTTTGGCTCATATATTAGGTTCAAAGCTTTTTATGCCTAGAAACTTTGCAATTCCACTAACTATAGCTAACCCAAGAAAGGTTTCCCTACCCCTACAACAACATTGCAAGCATTGATTTTTCTCCATATGAAAAGAGTCTGGAAGCTCTTTTACTCTAAACACAATGTTTACATCCTCAAAATTAATCTCAATTCGCTTAACTAACGTTCTAATAATATCACGTTTAGTTAGCCAGTCTGCATTATTAAGACTTGAGTTAATACTAGAGGAAAACCCCTCTAAATTTGTTACTACTAGAGTTAACTCTTGTGTGAGTTTTTTCTGATCAAATATCTTTTTCTTTTGTTCTTCAACCATTTTTAAGTTTTGTTTCATTGCTTTAATTCTTGGCTCAAATTCTTCTTGATCAATATATTCTTGAGCATAACTATCAATTAACCTTGCAATACCTCGTTTTAACTTATCTTCTTGTATTTCAAGCAAAGCACTTTTTTGATCTAGTGGTGATTTTTTAAGTTCTGAAAGTCTACGTTTATACTCCTCTAATATTCTATTTGGATTTTTTAATAGATGTTTTACCTCTTCCCACACAGCCATGTCTAATGTATCTGTACGAATTAATTTGTTGTTACACATTTTATTACCGCCAAAACGGTATGAATCCGTGCCAACACAACGATAATATACCTGATTATTAGTTTTTTCCCCCTCCTTATTCCTTGCAGTGCTAGTACCATAATATGCATAATTGCAAAGCTTACATACTACTAAACCTTGCAATAAATGTCTTGCTCCTCTTTGTCTTGTTCTTGCTATTTTTCTATTCTCAGCTAATTGTTCTTGAACGATTTCAAATAAATCTTCGCTTACTATACTAGGTACTTTAATATAAATCCAATCCTCTTTTGGAACAGGATAAGTAGAATAATTATCTTTTGGATGCTCGCAGGAGTTTTTTTTCGGTCTTATATGTTTTAGTTTGACACCAAACCTTGTTTTACCAAAAGCTGCTTGTCCTTTATAAGCAGAGTTTTTTAACATACTCAAAACTACAGCCCTATCCCAATACTCTTTTCCAGTTCTCGTCATAATGGACATAGCACTTAGCCTACGACATACTTCTCCTATACTGGCTCTTTCTCTTCCTACCCAAGAAAATACTTTACGAACAACTTCAGCTTCTTCTTCATAAATCTCAAATAAGGCCTGTCCTGTTTCTGTATTTTTGTTTATATAACGATAGCCATAAGGAGCAGCACTCATTACACTTATACAACCCTTATTTGCTGCATAAATCTTTCCTCGACGACTTCGTTCCATGATTTTTGCACGTTCGTATTCTGCTATCATACCTTGCATTTGTAATAGTAATTGAGATTCTGGATTATCGCTAATTTGATGATTTAAAAAAATGACTTCCACTCCTAATTTCTTAAACTCTTCAAGTAATATCATCTGATATGCATACTTACGAGATAAACGATCAGGAGAATGAATATAAACCTTATCAATGTTACCTTCTGCTATTTTATCACGTAATTTTTCCAAACCAGGACGGATTATGTTAGAACCACTATAACCATTATCAATAAATTTATATTCATTTAATAATTTATGTCCATCCATACTAATTTGATTCTCTATAGTAGCAATTTGGCTTGCTATTGTATCTTCTTGTGCTTGCTTCCCTGAAGAAACTCTTGCATATAAACTAACTGTTACCATTTTACCGTCCTCAAATCTACTTTCTTATATTCAGAGTTTTCTTCCTTTTTGCTCGCTTTTATTGGTTTACTTAACACTAATTTTTCATATGCATCTAATAGATACAACTCTGCTAATCGATTTACTTCATAACTACAACTAATACGAACTATTAATTTCTTGTTGCCCATGAGCTCTACCATATATTATCCATCGAGACATATGGTTATTTGATCATTAGCTCTATAAATAAATTCAACTCTCCGTTCTTTTTGTAGAAGCTTTCGGGAAATAGTCTTCTCAAGTTTCAGGTTTATTGCAATATTGTTGGCGGAGTCCCTACGTCATACCGCCGCGGTATCTCTAGATCCCGCTGCGGGATGACGATTGTCGTTTAGCTATAAATATTAAGAAATTTACCGAATAAAAAAAAAGGCAAAAGAAGCCCTGGGGTTATTATCCGCTTTAAAATATTGGCGTTTTTTATGTTTTAAACGCTTGACAAGCGAGATTCAGCCGCTTTTAATTGCAACTAACTTACGCTGCAAATGTTTAAGAAATTTACTAAGCAGAAAAAAAGACAAAGAATCCCCGAGTTAGCTAGTCTTTTACTATCTCTGTCGAGTATTGGCATTTTTTGATGTCTTGTAACGCTTTATAAGCGCGTTCAGCTTATTTAGATAAAAATCTAGATGTAGATGAAGTTTTGTAAAGACATACAGTATCTATATACTGCAAAAAATTGAACATAAGACGCCGATACATTAAGTAATCCTTACCTTTTAATCTGCAGATTGGCGAAAGCAAATACAATAGCTTCAGTTTCATGATAAGGGGGCTGGCGGAGTTTGTCAAGGAAGTTTTTCGTTTCTGTGAACCACCTGCTAACCGACAGCTAACATTAACTACCGATATCGTATCTGAAGAAGCCCCCTGGCCATTCTAAAAAATTTAATGCTGAGTACACCTTACTTTTGGCTTCCTCTATAGTGCTCCCTTCTGCTACTATATTTAGCACTCTTCCGCCATCGGAAACTAAGTTACCACTTTCATCGAATTTAGTACCAGCATGAAACACCAACACACCAGGAATGCTTTCAATCTTATCTAATCCTTTAATTACTTCTCCCTTTTGATAATCACCCGGATAGCCTTTACTTGCAACAACTACACAAACTGTAGATTTGTTGTTAAGTTCCACCATTTTGACATTTAACTTTCCTTCTGCAACTGACAACATCAATTTTAACAAATCGCAATTTGAATCAAATCTAGGTAATATAGATTGCGTTTCTGGATCACCGAATCTAACGTTATACTCGAGAAGTTTTGGGCTATCTTTGCAAATCATTAAACCAGCAAAGAGTACTCCTTTATAAGACGTACCCATGTTAACCAATGCTTGAGCTGTAGGGTACATTATTTTTTGGATAATTTTTTGCTCCATGTCCTTACTTATAATTGAAGGTGATGAGTACGACCCCATACCTCCAGTATTTTGGCTTTCATTACTTTCATCAACTCTCTTATAATCTTTTGCACACCCAAGAGTTACTACTTTCAACCCATCAATAAGAGCAAAAAAACTTACTTCTTCTCCAACTAAAAACTCTTCTATGATTATTTCTTCACCTGATTCACCAAATTTTTTCTCCACTAGCATTGAATTTATTGCTGAAAAAGCTTCGCTTTCTGTATTACATATAACCACCCCTTTTCCTGCTGCAATTCCATTTGCTTTCACTACAAGTGGAAACTTTATTTTATTGCTACGTACAAAATCTTTAGCTAACCCTTCATCAACAAAACACTCGTACTTGGCAGTTGGTATACCATATCGTTTACATAGTCCCTTGGTGAAAGACTTCGATCCCTCAAGTTTTGCAGTTGCTTGACTTGGAGCAAAAACATTTATTCCCTCTGCAACTAAATCATCAGCAAGCCCATCAATTATTGGTTGTTCTGGACCAATAACAACCAACTCTATATTTTCTCTCTTGCAAAATTGTGTAACATCCACTGAATTTTGAATATTTACATCCACAAGAGCCCCAAGATCTTTCATAGCTTGGCGACCAGGAGTTACATATAACTCAGTCAAGATAGGAGATTTTTTTAGAGCCCAAAGTAGAGCGTGCTCACGCCCACCAGAACCTATAACCAGAACCTTCATCTTTATTTCCTCGCTTTTCTATATGTCAAAATTATTATTTGCTTATAACAGTATCATTACTCATGTATTTTTGCAACACGTTTGGTATTGCAATCGACCCGTCAGAATTTTGATAATTCTCCATTATGGCAATAATCGTTCTTCCTATAGCTAAAGCTGAGCCGTTTAAAGTGTGAATATATTTTTTCATCTTTTTATCAGTTTCTGAAGAGTATTTAGCGTTCATCCTTCTTGCTTGAAATGCACCACAATTTGAGCAGCTTGATATTTCTCTATATTTATTTTGCCCAGGTAACCATACCTCTATGTCATAAGTCCTTTGTGCAGCAAAACCCATATCGCCACTGCAAAGCAGCATTACTCTGTATGGCAATTCTAATTTTTTTAATATCTCTTCAGCAACACTCGTCATACGCTCAAGCTCATCATTTGATTGGTCTTCAGTTGTGATGCTTACCAACTCCACTTTACCAAATTGGTGTTGCCTTATCATGCCCCTGGTATCGCGACCTGCACTACCTGCTTCTTTACGAAAGCACTCCGAATATGCAGTAAAGCGAATAGGCAGTTCTTTTTCTTCCATTATTTTGTCAGCAACTAAATTTGTTAAAAACACTTCACTTGTGGGAATCAACCTCAATTCGTCGGTAGTTAAATACGAATCGTCAGAAAATTTCGGTAGCTGACCAACATTATACATAGCCTCGTTTTTCACCAAAGTCGGGTGGTACAACTCAGTATAGCCAAATTCATTAACATGCATTTCAAGCATAAAATTTATTAGCGCTCGTCCAAGCTTAGCTAACTGTCCTTTTAATATCGTAAATCTTGATCCGGAAATTCTCGCCGCTTGTTCGAAGTCTATTAAACCTAATTTTTCTCCGAGTTCATAATGAGATTCTGGTACAAAATCAAACTGTCTTTTTCCTCCATATCTTCTCACCTCTAAATTAGAGTTCTCATCTGCGCCTATTGGCACATCTTGCGCAGGAATATTCGGCAAGTTAGATAAAACATTCACTAACTTATCCTTTTCTGCTTGTTCTTTTAAGCTGATTGCCTCTATCTCATTTGTGATGCTTTTTGACAACTCTATTTGCTCTTCACAGTGGCTCTTGCTCATTTTAAGCTTTTTTATTTCCTCTGTGATTTCATTGCGCTGCCTATTCAAATCCTGCAGTTTAGTGGTTAATGATCTTTTCTCGTGATCGATTTCTAATATCTCTTCCGCAGTAGATTCTCTAATTCCCCTGCTTTTCATTGCCTTTTCAAATCCTTCAGGGTTTTTGCGTATATATTCTATATCGTGCATATATTGTGCTATTACTAACATTGTTACTGTACTCCAAAAGCTCTTAATATTCAATATATTCTCATACTACTAAAATTATTATGGTTGATTTTTTTGTTAGAATTTGTTAAAATTTAATTAACTTAGTGTTCATAGGGTGTAGTATGTTGGGTATTACAAAAAATAATCAGAAAGAGAGCACTGACTTTGCTGGTGAGGAATTCGTTATCTACGCTACTTGTGTATGCCTAGCAGCCACATTCGCTGCTGGCTGTTTAGGGGCGGTAATAGGATCCCCTCTATTGACCTTTCCACTTGCTATGATAATTTCTCATCCTGTGATTTGGATTATAATGGGAGTAGTTCTTACAACAGCATACAAATTAGCGAAGAACTATATTAATGGAAAAAGAGCAAGTCAAGGTGAGCAAAAAACTCAAGATGGAGATAGTGGTATTGTACCAGGAAGTGAACCCAATTCAAGGAACAGTAGTCGTAGAAGCTCTTTGGATAGTGGTTTGGGTGGTAAAGAGTTTCACGAAGATTTGGACACTCTTGTGCATCAGACAAACAGAAAAAACTATAGTTACTGGTTAGATGATAATGACATTACACATATTGCAAGAGTTGTATATGGGTACTCACAAAGTGAATATAGTAATAATAATGTCTATTTTCTTGCCCCTAGCTATTCTAATGGTTGGGACGAACTCACAAAAGAATTTCTTCAGAATTATAGAGGTGAATTCAAACAAAATTCTAAATTGATATTTACTTCGGTTCTTCATATTAACAATAATCATTGGGTAACTTTGGTTATTAAACCTGATGCAGGTGATAAAAAATTTAGAGCTTATTACTGTGACTCATTTGGTAATCAATTGCCAGATAATGTGCTAAATATTGTTAAAAGAGAACTGCAAAAAGAGGAATGGGTATTAGACATAAGAATTTCCCCAACTAAGCAGCAAAGTGACGGGTATAACTGTGGAATATTTGCGTTAGAAAATGCTCATAAAATTACACAAATGCTTAACGAAGACAAATCATTTGACGAAATTGACAAAAAGTTATCAGAATATAAATTTGATTTGAATGAGAAAAGAGAAGAATTTACAAGAGCGCTTATGGAAGATGAGAAATGTAAGGAAGATCTAAGAAATCGTAAGCGTCCGCCAAGGACGAAAACATCTCAGTCTTCTATTTCAAGGGAGAATGCAAGTTTGTGTTGCATTATGTAATCAATGAAAAATTACCATTGACCTTATGCCCCTCCAAATAGGAAATTTGACAATTGATTCTCCAGTTATTTTAGCTCCAATGTCTGGAGTGACTGATTATCCGTTTAGAAGTATTGTGAAGAAACTTGGTGCAAGTTTGTTAGTTTCAGAGATGATTGCAAGCAGAGCTATGATTATGCAAACTCGCCAGAGTTTGCAAAAAGCAAAAGTCGATGCATTAACTGCTGTTCAGCTTGCTGGATGCGAACCGAATGTTATGGCAGAAGCTGCAAAATTGAATGAGGATATGGGAGCTAAAATTATAGATATAAATTTTGGTTGCCCTGTTAAGAAAGTTGTAAACGGTTATGCAGGATCAGCACTAATGCGTGATGAAAAAAAGGCTGCTGAAATAATTGAAGCTGTAGTCAAGGCAGTGAATGTGCCAGTTACAGTAAAAATGCGCACTGGATGGAACGATGAAAATCGCAATGCCCCGAGACTTGCGAAAATTGCCGAAGACTTAGGAGCAAAAATGATCACTGTGCATGGAAGAACAAGAGCGCAGCTTTATAATGGTCAAGCAGATTGGAAATTCGTTAGAAATGTTAAAGAGCAAGTGAAAATTCCAGTTATAGTAAATGGCGATATTAAAAATTTAAATGATATTCAGAATGCTCTCAAAGAATCTGGAGCAGACGGAGTGATGATAGGTCGTGGTGCCTACGGTAAACCTTGGCTGATTAATCAAGCAATGAACTTTCTCAGTGGAAGTGAAACTTCTGAGCCAACAGCTTCAGAGAGATTAAGCATCATACTCGAGCATTACGACAATATTCTTGAGTACTATGGAAATGACACAGGAATAAAGATGGCCCGCAAACACATAGGTTGGTACAGTAGCGGGCTTCAAGGCTCATCTGAATTTCGTGTGAGAGTAAATAACATGACAGATAGCACAGAAGTGAAAGAAAATATTATTGGCTTTTTTGGTCAAGAGACACACTAGCTGTACTCAATTCGACTGATCGTATGCCACTACGCTCTCTTCCTCACCAGAGTGTAAATGACAACCATTATCCATCAACCATTCCTCGTCATAAGTTTCAATATCAAAATATTTTTCATATTTATCCACATTATCACAAAGTGAAAGTGCTCTGATCTTATTCATAATCAAACCTGTACCAGCAGGAATTAATCTTCCTACTATAACATTTTCTTTTAATCCACTTAAAGGATCACTCTTCCCGCAGAATGCTGCTTCTGTAAGTACTTTTGTTGTCTCTTGGAAAGAGGCAGCAGAAATAAAGGAGCTAGTTTCAAGACTTGCCCTAGTAATCCCCTGCAGAATAGGAAGATAATGAGTAGGCCGTTTGCCAGAGTTACTCATAGCATCATTTTCCCTATCAACTTCCAGCTTGTCAATGCTTTCGCCAACCAAGTACATAGTATCACCAGGATCAGTAATTTCCACTTTTTGTAGCATTTGTTTTAAGATAACCTCTAAATGCTTATTGTCTATACGAACACCCTGCAATCTATAAACTTGCTGTATTTCAGAAATCATATAGTGCGCTAAAGCTTCTAACCCAAGCACACGTAAAATATCATGGAGATCAGGGTCACCATCCATCAATAGATCACCTTTACGTACAAAATCACCTTCATTGACTATTACATGCTTACTTCTTGATACCAAATATTCAACTGGAGAAATTTGTTCATCTACAGGTTTAATTAATATACTGCGTTTTCCTCTACGGTCTTTTTCAGAAAACGCTACATAGCCATCTATCTCACTAACAATAGCATGCTCTTTAGGACGACGTGCTTCAAATAACTCTATAACCCTCGGTAAACCACCAGTAATATCACGAGTTTTAACTGACTCTCTTGGTGTTCTTGTAATAACATCACCTGCATGAACCTTCTGGCCATCTTGTACATTGAGCACTGCACCGATTGGTATAAAATAACATGCTTCAACGCCACTTGCGAGTGTCATTACTTTACCATTATCGTCAAGCAGCACAATACGAGGACGTAAATTAGCTCCACCAGAATGCAATTTCCAGTCTTTTACTACTTTGCTTGATATTCCTGTAGATTCATCCATCACTTCAGTGATCGAAATTCCATCTTTTAAGTCCTGATAAGACACTGTACCTGTCTTCTCCGTGATAATAGGCAATGTATAAGGATCCCATTCCGCAACTTTATCGCCAATTTTTACTGACCCACTCTCATCTACATAAAGCTTAGCGCCGTAAGGTACACTGTGCTTCAACTTCTCACTACCAAGGCTATCAATCAACACGACTTCACAGGAACGGCTTATCACAATTTTATTTCCGTTTCTATCTATAATTATATTACTATTGTTTAACTTTATTTTAGCATTAATAGAAGCTATAATATTCGAGGATTCAACGCCTCTAGTCATTACTCCACCTATATGAAAAGTACGCATCGTTAACTGAGTACCTGGCTCTCCAACAGATTGAGCAGCTATAACACCAACTGCTTCACCTATTGAAACAATTTTACCAGTTGCAAGGTCTCTTCCATAACATAAAGAACATACACCAGGACTTATTTCACAAGTTAAAGGCGATCTAATTTTTACAACATCAAGACCTGCAATGCTGATTTGCTTTACTTTATCCTCATCAATTAATTCCCCTGCTTTTACTAATAATTCTTTTGTCACTGGGTTATATATATCATTTGCAGCTGTTCTACCCAGCACAACACTCTCTAGAGATGCAACTATAGTACTTCCTTCAACTGTAGCTCTCACAACAAGACCATTTTTTGTTTTACAGTCATGCTTTGTAACTATGCAATTTTGAGATACATCAACTAAACGACGAGTTAAGTATCCAGAGTTTGCAGTTTTAAGTGCAGTGTCAGCTAAACCTTTACGCGCACCGTGAGTAGAATTAAAGTATTCAAATACGTTCAATCCTTCACGGAAATTAGAAATTATAGGTGTTTCTATAATCTCACCAGAAGGTTTGGTCATGAGCCCTCGCATTCCTGCTAGCTGTTTCATCTGTGAAGTAGAACCCCTTGCACCAGAGTTAACCATCATATACACTGAGTTGTACTTACTATTTCCATCATATATAGATATTGCTTTTAACATATCATTAGCTATCATATCCGTACACTTAGACCATTCATCTATAACCTTGTTATACCTCTCACTTCTAGTTATTAGCCCATCTTGATATTGCATAGAGAATTTCTTAATTTCACCCCTCGCGTGATCAACATGTGTAGCTTTAGTTTCAGGTATAACCATATCACAACGACCAAAAGAGACACCAGAAAATGTGGCATACTCAAAGCCAAGTACCATTAATTTATCAGAAAATGCCACTGTAGCACTTTGACCACAGTTACGATATACCAAATCAACTATACCAGTTATTTCCTTGACTGTTAATATCTGATTTATTAGATCGAAGCCTAGATTCTCATGCTTAGGAAAAATTTGCCATAATATTAAACGGCCAGGAGTTGTACAAACAGTTTTATAGTGAGTTTCACCGCTGCTATTAATATACTCCATCCTATACTTTATACTAGAATGAATATGTAAAGTACCATCACTCAAGGAATGCTCAACTTCACAAAAAGCACCAAAAGATGGTAAATTATCTTCCTTAGGTTCTTGTAAAGTCAGATAATATATACCAAGTACTATATCTTTACTAGGAACTATAATCGGTCTGCCATTAGAAGGACTTAAAACGTTATTAGTGGACATCATCAACACCCTAGCTTCAAGCTGAGCTTCCAATGAAATTGGCACATGCACTGCCATTTGATCACCATCAAAATCAGCATTAAACGCCGTACAGACAAGCGGATGAAGCTGTATTGCTTTGCCTTCAATAAGGATTGGCTCAAAAGCCTGAATACCAAGTCTATGTAGCGTAGGCGCTCTATTCAACAAAACAGGATGCTCTTTTATTACCTCTTCAAGCATATCCCAAACTTCTGGTTTTTCTGCTCTTATCAACTTACTAGCAAACTTAATAGTTGGAGCCATACCATACATCTTAAGCTTTGAGTAAACAAAAGGTTTGAATAGTTCAAGAGCCATTCTTTTTGGTAATCCACACTGATTTAGTTTCAAAGTTGGACCAACAACTATTACAGAACGTCCAGAGTAGTCTACCCTTTTTCCTAAGAGGTTCTGGCGAAAACGACCCTGTTTTCCTTTTAACATATCACTAATGGACTTTTTATATCCAACAGCACCAGCTTTATTTACCAAAGTATTACGACGACTATTATCAAAAAGAGAATCAACTGCTTCTTGTAACATCCTTTTTTCATTACGAATCATAATCTCAGGAGGATTTAAGCTCAACAATTTCCTCAACCTGTTATTTCTATTAATAATAGTCCTATAATGATGATTCAGATCAGAAACTGCAGGACGACCACTCTCAAGCGATACCAAAGGACGCAAATCAGGTGGTAAAATAGGTATAGTTGTAAGTATCATCCACTCAGGCCTATTTCCAGATTTAATGAAGTTTTCAACAATACGCAATCTCTTTATAATTTTCTTTCTTCTTATCTCAGAAGCAACAGATTCTAATTCTAGTCTTAAATCCTTCCTAATTTCATGTAAATCAAGGCGCGTTAGCAACTCTCTTATAGCTTCAACACCTTGCATAGCTACAAAACTATCGATCCCATAGCTATCTTTAGCTTCATTATAAGCTTTTTCACTAATAATCTCACCTTTTTCAAAAGGCGAAACAAGAGGATCTATTACGATATAATTATCGCTATATAAAATATTCTCAATATCTCTGAGAGACATATCCAATAATGCTCCAATTCTTGAAGGAAGCGATTTCAAAAACCATATATGAGCAACAGGAGATGCAAGCTCTATATGACCCATCCTTTCTCTTCTTACTTTAGAAGATGTAACTTCTACTCCGCATTTTTCGCATATGCGACCTCTGTGTCTTCTTTTTTTGTATTTTCCACATAAACATTCATCGTCATTGACAGGGCCAAAAACCTTAGGGCAAAATAATCCACCTTTCTCAACTTTGAACGTACGATAATTTGCAGTTGAAACATCTTCTATCTCACCACAAGATATACGCTTAATACTTTCAGGGCTAGCAATCGATATGCTAACCTCATTAAAAGGTTGTGCAATGTTAGTGTGAGATATATCTTCAATCACTACATCATTTTGCTTTAAATCTACATTTAAACATAAAGAACGTAGTTCTTTTATCATCACATTAAAGGATTCAGGAATTCCACATTCAAAATTACTGTCACCTTTTATTATCGATTCATAAATCTTAACTCTACCATTAATATCATCAGACTTCACAGTTAACATTTCCTGCAAAGTATAAGCAGCACCATAGGCTTGTAATGCCCAACATTCCATTTCACCAAAACGCTGACCACCAAAATGAGATTTTCCTCCAAGAGGTTGTTGAGTAACCAAACTATAAGGCCCTACTGAACGCGCATGAATTTTACCATCAACCAAGTGGTGCAACTTAAGCATGTACATGTAACCAACTGTAACCTTGCGGTCGAATTTTTCACCACTGCAACCGTCATATAATACAGCTTGTCCAGAGTTATCTAAACCAGCAAGTTCAAATAATTTTGCTATTTGTTCATCTTTTGGACCCTCAAATACAGGTGCAGCAACAGGAACGCCATCACGTAATTTGCGTGCAAATTCAATGAGATTATTATCACTAATATTACGAATATCATTACAGATAGATACGTTACTGCCATAGCTATAAACCTCAATCAGGAAGTTACGTAAATTGCTGTATGAACTTTTACAAGAGTTCAAATAGTTCTCTACTAACTCATTCAACTCGTCATTTAGTGCATTCTTATTAGGTGTATTTAAAACAGAAGCCGTTATTTCATCATCATCAATATTTTCAATTTTTTTATTATCAAGGTATGCTACTGCAAATTGTGTAAAATTATCATCGTTAAGGGACCTAATTCCCTTGCAAAAAGCACTTTTGATCTTATTGATCTCATCGAGAATATTACTTACCTTTTCCCCTAATTTTCTACAAGCCCAACCTACATGCGTTTCCAGTATTTGCCCTACATTCATTCGTGAAGGAACACCAAGAGGGTTAAGAATAATATCAACAGGAGTACCATCTTCCAAATAAGGCATATCTTCCACTGGCACAACTCGAGAAATCACACCTTTATTTCCATGTCTACCAGCCATTTTATCCCCTGGTTGCAGACTATGTTTCACAGCAATGAAAACTTTTACTGACATCGACACACCTTGAGGCAGGTCATAACCTTCATGTAATTTTTCTACTTTTCGCTTAAACTGTGCTATTGCATGTGATACTTTTTCATCAAAATCTTTTTTTAAGCTCTTAACTTGCTCAGAAATGGATTGGTTTTTTAATCCTATACCCCACCATTGCTCACGTTCAATAGAGTCAAATTTTTCTCGATCTTGAGAACCAGAATTAATAAGAAGTTTCTTCAGTTCATCATAGAAATATTCACTAGTAACATTGATTATATAATCTCGCTCTTCCTCAAAGTCATTTATCTCTTTTTGTTTGATGAGTAATGCCCTTTCATTTTCTTCACCCCCCCTGCGTGTAAAGACTTGTACATCAATTACTGTCCCTTCAACATCTGGAGATGTATATAAAGAGGAATCCGCACAATCGAATGACTTTTCACCAAAAATTGTCATTAATAACTTCGTTTCAGGAGGCAATGAAAGAGAAGGTTTAGGTGTAACTTTACCTACCAGAATATAGCCTGGACCAACTCTTGTACCAATTTTCACTATACCACTATCATCCAAGTGATATAGATTTTCTTCATTAACACCAGGTATAGCACGAGTTATTTTTTCTGATCCTAAAGGGGTATCATGTACAACACAGTCAAATTCTTCTATATGAATAGAAGTAAAGAGATCTTTTTTAACAACTTCACTAGAAATAATAATAGAGTCTTCAAAATTATAACCTTGCCAAGACATAAAAGCGACTAGCAAATTTTTACCAAGCGCCAACTCACCACTGTTAATTGCAGGACCATCAGCTATTACATCACCCTTTTTAACATAATCACCTACGCACACTAGCGGTCTTTGATTAATACAAGTATTATGGTTAGAACGCTGAAACTTCCTTAGATGATAAATATCTACGTCCAAGTAGTTAACCCTTTCTTTATCAAAAGCACGTATAACTATAGAGTTACTATCAGAACTATCAACTATGCCATCGCGTTTTGCTAAAACTACAGCACCAGAGCCAGAAGCTACAAAAGACTCCATACCAGTAGCAACCAGAGGAGCGGTAGGCTTCAATAAAGGTACGGCCTGACGTTGCATATTTGAGCCCATTAATGCTCTATTAGCATCATCATTTTCTAAAAATGGAATCAAGGAAGCTGCAACTGATATTACCTGCTTAGGAGATACGTCAATGTAACTAACTTGGTCGCTACTTACCATGACGAAGCTACCAGCATATCTACAGTATAGCATGTCATCAACAAAGCAATTATTTTCATCAAGCTTTACGCTAGTGTCAGCTATATGATGTGAGCCTTCGTCTATAGCAGAAAGATACTCAATTTGATCAGTAACAACCCTATTGACTACTTTTCTATAAGGGCTTTCAATGAAACCATATTTATTAATACGCGCGTATATAGCTAAGCTGTTGATTAACCCTATATTTTGCCCTTCAGGAGTCTCAATAGGGCAAATTCTTCCATAATGAGTTGGATGAACATCACGCACCTCAAATCCTGCCCGTTCTCTTGTTAAACCGCCAGGACCTAACGCGGATAACCTTCTTTTATGTGTTATTTCAGATAACGGATTAGTCTGATCCATAAATTGAGATAATTGAGAAGAATTGAAGAAATCTCTTAAGACATTAGTTAACACTTTTGGATTAATAAAATCAGATGGAGAAACTTTATCTAAACTAGAAGTGGACATAGAATCAACTATTGCGCGTTCCAATTTCAACAACCCAGTTCTAAATTGATTTTCTATAAACTCTCCAACTGATCTTACTCTTCTGTTTCCTAAATGATCAATATCATCTACAGATCCTTGACCGTCACGTAACAATACTATTTTTTTCACAATTTCAATAATATCTTCATGCGTTAAAACAGTTAAATCCTCATCATAATTTAATCCAAGGTAAGAGTTAAGCTTCAACCTACCAATGTTAGACAAATCATAATATTCCGGACTGAAGAAAAGATTACGGAAAAACTCTTCTACTATCTCTAAAACAGGAACTTCACCAGGACGCAAAACTCTATATATTTCATATAGTGCATCCTGATAAGACATGTTTTCATCTAAGAAAAGCGTATTTAATATATAAGGTCCAACAAACAAATTATCTATGTTCAACACTGATATTTCATCTACAGATAATAACTCAAGCTTCTTTATGTCTTCCAGCTTTATAGATTCACCAGCAGATAAAATTTTCGTAGAGCTAGCACTATCCATTAAATCTTCTGCGAGGAATAAACCACATATAGAATTAAAAGGAACCAGATACTCTTTCAATTCATTATCATATAGCTTTTTAGCTAGTCTTGAGGTAATACGAACGTTAGCTTTAAGCAGCACATTACCTTCAATATCCATTAAGTCGAAAGGCAGCCTCACTCCTTTAAATTTATCAGGAACAAAAGGCACTTTCCAACCATCTTTATGTTTTACATACTTTATTTTCTCATAAAATCTATCGAGTATATCATTATTTGATAGACCCAACGCCTTTAATAAAACTGAAATTGGCAATTTTCTTTTTCTATCAACACGAAAATACAAATGGTCTTTAACATCAAATTCAATATCAAGCCAAGAACCCCTATAAGGAATAATTCTAGCAGAATAGATCAATTTACCAGAATTGTAAGTTTTTCCCTTATCGCTATCAAAAAATACACCAGGAGACCTATGCATTTGTGAGACGATAACTTTTTCCACACCATTAATGATGAAAGTGCCCTTATCAGTCATCATAGGCAACCCACAAAAGTGGACTTTCTGCTCTTCTATAGATTTTACAACGGTTGCAAGTTTAGAATGATCTCCACTCTCTTTAATCGATTTATATTCATCAAGAGAAATACCATCCTGCATAACAACAAGACGTATAGAAGCAATAACCTGAGCAGAAAAAGTTACACCACGCTTTATACACTCAGATTCATCATACTTAGGATCATCTACCCTACAACTTATAAACTCAATAGTAGCCCTACGCAAAGGATCATTTATTGGAAAGATTGTATGAAAGATAACTTCAAGTCTTTCATTACCCTTATTCTTAGGAGTAAAAGAATCATATGATTCTTTTTGAACCTTAACCAAATCCAATAAAGAATCTTTTAAATCAATCGACCTAGAATAAGAAACTCTAGGAACAAAAGCACCAGAAGCGTACATATAAGAAGAATCAACCATTAAAATACCCCAAACTAATTAAAAGAGCTATATCAATATAAAATTAATACATTAAATATTATTCAAGCTCCACTTTAGTTGCTCCTGCTTCAATAAGTTTTTGCTTGATTTTTTCTGCTTCGTCTTTAGGAACATTAGCAGTCAAATCTTTAGGTAAAGATTCAACCAACTCTTTTGCTTCTTTTAAACCCAATGTAGAATTAACCTCTCTCACAGCTTTAATAACTCCTATTTTTTTACTCGCATCAATTTCTTTAATCACAACTTTATACTCAGCTTTTTCTTGAGCAGCAGGAGCAGCAGCATTATCACCAATAGGCGCCCCAGCACCAACAGCTCCACCAAGAAAAGAACCAGCAGGCAACCCTATTTTCTCTTCTAAAACTTTTACAAGTTCAGAAGCCTCTAATAGGTTTAAAGATAATATTTTATCAACCAAATCACTTGTTACATTACTCATAATTACCACCTTACTTAACAACAAATTTATTTTTTAGAACTATAATAATCCAAAACTCTCATAAGCCTCATAGAAGATGAATTAATAGACAACGCTAACCGAGCAGGAATATCATAAGATATTAAACGCATAATTTTAACACGCAATTCATCCAGAGAAGGCAACTTAGCCAGTTTATTAACATCTTCCACTGTTAACAATTCATTTAAATGAGCTGCGCAAATCACAGACATTTTTTCTTTGTTAGCATTAGTAAAATCAACTATTAATTTTGCAGCTTCTACTATGCCACTAGAGTATATAATAGCAACAGGACCGGAAAATTTGCCTGATAAATAAGAGAATTTACCAGTCCTTTCCAAAGCCAAGCGCGCTAGAGTGTTTTTAACTACTAATACCCCACCTGCTATAGACTTCAGACTATTCCTCAGAGTTAATGAATCATTAGCATTTATAGATTTAAAATTTACTAATATCAAGAAATCATTATTTACAAATACGTTTATTGTGCTCTGTATAAATTCATCCTTATCTTTACGCTTCACGGTATCACTCCCTTAAATTATATCTTCCACTTTGCCTATCTTATAAGCTTTACCCATAGTTGAATTTAAAAAAACACCCTTAAAGTAAATTCCTTTCGCAGAAATAGGTTTATTATCTTTAATTACTTTAAGAAAGGCTTTTAAATTTTCTAGCAAGTCATCAATATCAAATTTAATATTTCCTAATTTACCATGAATAACACCATTTTTATCTGTTCTAAATTTTACCTGACCAGACTTAATGGTTTTAATAGCTTCTGCAATGTTAGAAGTCACAGTACCAAATTTAGGGTTAGGCATCAGCCCTTTAGCACCCAATACTTTTGCAATAGGAGTGATTTTTGCCATAAAATCAGGAGTAGTAATGCACCAATCAACATCTAACTTTCTACCTTTTTTTATTTCTTCAACTAAATCCTCTCCTCCTGCAATATCAGCACCAGCTTTTTCAGCTTCTAATAAATGTTTATCTTGAGCGAAAACAGCTACTTTAATATTCTTCCCGATACCTTTAGGCAAAACTACTGTACCACGCACCTGCTCTTCAGATTTACGTGAATCTACGCCTAAATTGACCGCAATATCAACTGATTCATTAAATTTTGCTGAAGCAGACTCAACAACCTTCTTCAAACACTGCTTAGGATTATCATTATATGTATTCATTTACCTAACCTTCCACAACTTCTATACCCATAGATTTTGCAGTGCCTACAACCATTTTCACTGCTGAATCTTCATTATCCACTTTCATATCAACCATCTTGCACTTTGCTACTTTAATTATAGCAGACATAGGTAATTTAGCCACTAATTCTTTACCAGGATTACCAGAACTTTTACTTAATTTAGCCTCCTGCTTAAGTAAATAAGCCACAGGCGGACCGCTGACAGTAAAATCATGAGAGCGATCATCCTTTATGGAAATTCGCACTGTTACTAAATCGCCTACTTTATAATTAGCGTTAGCAGCACTAGTAACTTTATTAAAAGCTTCACAAAACTTAGGAACAGGTATACCACGTGGACCAAGTACTGAAGCAATTTTCGGTCCTGGAACTGCTTTCCCAGCTTCCATAAGTAAGTTAATCTTAGCAACTATAACACTCATAATTAATCCTCTATTTTCTCTACTTGAGCCAGATCAAGCTCTATTATTGTCGGCTTACCTAAAATCGATACTTCCACATTAATAATTTTTTTCTCATCATTTACCATATTTACCTTACCAGTAAAATTTTGAAAAAGACCATCATTAATTTTCACTTTTTCACCTTTTTCATAACCATAACCTAACTTCTTTGTCTCTTGAGCATTATAAAGTGCATTACACATTGAGTGAATCTCATCATCCAAAATCACCTTTGGAATATTACCGTTTTTCAAAAATCCATAAACCTTAAGAGATTTTGGTATATTATTGATAAAATTCAATACTTCATCGCATAAATTCACGTATAAAAAGACATAACCAGGAAAGCATTTCCTTCGTGTAGCAATTTTCTTAGATTTCAACTCTACTTCACTTAGCTCTTCATATGGAATAAAAACTTCCTTAAAGTAATCATTAACACCCAATCTCATAGAATTTTCCAATATATGTTGGCGCACTTTCTCTTCACAATTGGAAGCAACTCTCAAGATATACCATTTATATCTATTAAATTCTTTACACTTTAAACTTATCTCATCATCTGAAATCATCTCAAAATCACCAGATTCGCCACTGCAGAATCCAGGCGTTTGATTCAAAATATTTTTGCTTTCATCACACAGATGCATATATACATACACTTCACATAATTCTTTTATATCAGACTTTGAATTACATACCGTTTGATAAGGAATAAACACTTCCTTAAAATAAACAGCATTACTTACCAATTCGCGTATGTTTTGCTCATATCCATAATCAACTTTAATGATATACCATTTATATTCACATTCCATAAATAATTCCAAATAAAGCCTTAATTACGTAAAGAGACATAAAATCCACAAAACAGAAGAAAATCGAAAAGCATAATACAACAATCATTACAACAAATAGAGATGACAACACCTCCTGTTTCTTTACCCAAGCAATTCTTCGTATTTCTTGCTTTATATCACAGAAAAAACCACACAAACTTTTTAACATTTCCACCACAACATTAATGCAGGAGCGATAGGAATTGAACCTACAACCTCTGGTTTTGGAGACCAGCGCTCTACCAATTGAGCTACACTCCTATAACTCAAACTCTCACTCCAAAATTTCAGAAACAACACCAGAACCAACAGTTCTACCGCCTTCTCTTATCGCAAAACGCAATCCCTTATCCATTGCTATCGGTACTTGCAATTCTACTTCTACACTCACATTATCTCCTGGCATTACCATCTCCTTCCCATCTAGCAATTTTATGCTCCCAGTTACATCCGTTGTCCTTAAATAAAACTGTGGCTGGTAATTCGCAAAAAATGGTGTATGCCTTCCTCCTTCCTCTTTCTTTAATATATAAACCTCCGCCTTAAACTTTCTATGCGGTGTTATCGTCCCCGGTTTTGCTAATACTTGCCCCCTCTCCACTTCTTCTCTTTTTGTTCCTCTCAGCAATATTCCTACATTGAGCCCTGCACTCCCCTTCTCTAGCAACTTCTTAAACATCTCAACACCTGTACATATTGTCTTTTGTGTTGCTTTTAAACCTATTATCTCTATCTCTTCTCCCGTCTTTATCTCTCCCTTCTCTATTCTTCCTGTTACCACTGTTCCTCGCCCCGATATCGAAAATACATCTTCGATTGGCAGTAAAAATGGTAAATCCACAGGCCTTGGTGGAACCGCCACATATTCATCTAACTTTTCCATCAATTTGTCTATTGATTTCTTTCCATATTCGCTGCTGTCATCCTCCAGCGCCTTGAGTGCTGAACCAACCACCACAGGCACTTCATCCCCTGGAAATCCGTATTTACTCAGCAATTCCCTCACTTCCATTTCTACTAAATCTATCATATCAGCATCAGCAACATCAGCTTTATTTATATACACCACGATATATCCAACACCTACCTGCTTCGCCAGTAATATATGCTCTCTCGTTTGTGGCATTGGCCCATCAACCCCTGACACTACCAATATCGCCGCATCCATCTGTGCTGCACCTACTATCATGTTCTTTACATAGTCAGCGTGTCCAGGACAATCAACGTGTGCATAATGCCTTTTTTCCGTCTGATACTCAACATGCGCTGTTGCTATCGTTATCCCCCTCTTCCTTTCTTCTGGCGCCTTATCTATCTGATCATACGCTACAAAATTTCCATAATGCTTTGTTATCGCTGCTGTTAACGTTGTCTTCCCATGATCCACATGTCCTATTGTTCCCACATTTACATGTGGTTTTCCAAATGCTTCCACTACTGCTGTCATAATTATTACCCTTAATTATACTTTAACTTTAATTCATCAACCACATATTGTGGTACTTGTTCATAATAAGAAAAATGCATACTATACTGGGCTCTTCCCTGAGACATAGAACGCAAAACGTTGATATAACCAAACATATTTGCAAGAGGCACCGAAGCAGTAATTATTTTGCTATTATTACCTAAATCCAGCATATCAGCAACATTTCCTCTTCTACTATTTATATCACCCATAACATCACCCATATATTCTTCAGGAGTAATGATTTCAACTTTCATTATAGGTTCTAACATTTTTGGACCAGCTTTATTCGCCATTTCCTTAAAAGCACCCTTAGCAGCAAGTTCAAAAGCTAAAGGACTAGAATCAACCTCATGAAAAGCACCATCAAGAAGAGTAGCCTTAAAATCAATCAACGGAAATCCCGAAATTATACCACCTTCTTTTATCAACTCCAAGCCATTTTCTACTCCAGGAATATACTCCTTTGGAATAGCACCACCTACAATTTTACTTTCAAATTGAAACCCAGAACCAGGCTCAAGAGGTTCAAATTTTATTTTAACCTTAGCAAATTGACCAGCACCACCGGACTGTTTTTTATGAGTATAATCAATTTCAACAGATTTAGTGATAGTTTCACGATATGCAACCTGAGGAGCACCGACATTAGCCTCAACGTTAAACTCGCGCTTCATTCTATCAACAATAATCTCAAGATGGAGCTCACCCATGCCTTTCAATATAGTCTGGCCGCTTTCCGCATTTACTGACATTCTTAAAGAAGGATCTTCTGCAACCAACCTATTTAGAGCAATACCTAATTTTTCCTGATCTGAAGTGGTTTTAGGTTCCACAGCAATTTCAATAACAGGCTCAGGAAATTCCATACGCTCCAATAATATAGGAAAATCAACAGAACATAAAGTATCTCCGGTGGTTGTTTTCTTTAGCCCAACTAAAGCAACTATATCTCCAGCCCTAGCCTCAGTTATATCTTCTCGGTTATTTGCATGCATAAGTAACATTCTGCCAATCCCTTCAGTTTCGTTTTTTAACGCATTTGAAACGGTAGATTTAGACTTTAATTTACCAGAATAAATACGGATAAACGTCAAGCTGCCTACAAATTTATCCGTCATCACTTTAAATGCAAGAGCAACAAATTTCTCTTTTTCTGAAGGTTTGACCTCAATTTTCTTTTCTGAATCTTTAGGATCAATTCCAACAATTACATCAACATCAATAGGAGAAGGTAAAAAGTCAACCACACCATCTAAAAGTGGTTGTACGCCTTTATTTTTAAAAGCTGATCCACATAACACAGGAACAAATTTTCCTTTAATGGTCCCATTTCTCACGCATTTTTTCAGTAAATCCACTGGCAGATCATTAGACTCAAAGTAAGTATTCATCGCTTCATCATCCATCTCAGCTGCAGCATCTAATAAAAGATTTCGATATTCTTGAGCCTTATCAAGCAAATCAGAAGGAATATCTTCATAAGAAAATTTAGCGCCCAACGTTTCTTCTTGCCATATAATGGCTTTCATAGAAATAAGGTCAATTATACCTTTGAAATCTTTCTCACTCCCTATTGGTAAATGAATAACTAAAGGTGCTGCACCAAGCTTCGTCTTTATCATATCAACACATCGATAAAAATTTGCCCCTATTCTATCCATCTTATTAACAAAGCAGATACGAGGAACGCTATATTTATCAGCTTGACGCCACACTGTCTCAGATTGAGGTTCAACTCCAGCAACTCCATCAAATACAGCAACTGCACCATCCAAAACCCTTAAAGATCTCTCAACTTCAATAGTGAAATCAACGTGACCAGGAGTGTCTATTATATTGACCCTATGATCATTCCAAAAACATGTTGTTGCAGCAGATGTGATTGTAATACCACGCTCTTTTTCCTGCTCCATCCAATCCATAGAAGCTGCACCATCGTGCACTTCACCAATTCTATTTTGCTTACCAGTATAAAATAAAATACGCTCTGTTGTGGTAGTCTTACCAGCATCTATGTGAGCCATTATCCCTATATTTCTGTATTTAGATATTCCAATTTCCATATCACAATTAATTAGCTAACATTAAAAACGAAGATGAGAAAATGCCTTATTAGCTTCAGCCATTTTATATTTTTCTTCGCACATCTTAAACGCACCACCGCGTTTATTATAAGCATCCAGTATTTCAGATTGCAAACAATCAACAGTGGTTTTTCCACTCTTTTTTCGAGCAGCAGAAGTTGCTTTAGCAATCCACCTTAACGCTAAAGAAACCGCTCTATCTTGTCGAACTTCAACAGGTACTTGATAAGTTGCACCACCAATGCGTCGAGAACGCACTTCTATAGAAGGAGTAACATTTCCTACTGCTGTCTCAAAAATTGATAACCCACCTTCGCCTATTTTCTTTTCAGCTAAAGACAAAGCGTCATAGATAATCTTTTCTGCAGTAGATTTTTTACCACATTTCATGATTGTATTAATGAAACGCATCAGCAAAACACTGCCGTAACGCGAATCAGGACTTATTTCTCTTTTTTTTGCTTTATTCCGACGAGCCATAAACTTTAACCAGATTTCTTTACACCATATTTTGAACGAGCTTTCTTTCGATTTTGCACACCACGCAGATCAAGGGCACCTCTTATTATGTGATAACGCACACCTGGCAAATCTTTAACCCGCCCACCACGTATCAAAACAACAGAGTGTTCTTGTAAATTATGACCTTCACCAGGTATATAAGCCGTCACTTCACCATACCCACTAATTTTTACTCTGGCTACTTTACGGAGTGCTGAGTTAGGCTTTCTAGGAGTTGTAGTATACACCTTAGTGCAAACACCTCTCCTTTGAGGGTTGCTTTCTCCCAAAGCTGGTACCTTTTTCTTATGGGTCAATCCTAATCTACCCTTACGTATTAATTGATTTATCGTAGGCATATGTTATAAACTCAAGCTCATTAAAATAACTAAGTTTTTAGTTATAAAATAATAAACCTCAATAGTCAATATAAAAATAAACATTACTACTCTAATAATTAAGCTCAACTGCCTTGAAAGCCATCAGTAGACTTCTTGCACTACCTCCCAAGCCACAACTGTCATTCAGTAGAAACGAAAAAACTTACTTGACACCCTTCGCCAGCCCCATTATCATGGTACTGAAGGTATTCATTTATCTTCAATCTGTGCAGATTAAATGACAACAGTATTACGTAATTGGCGTCTTATTTTTAATTTTTTGCACTATGCACACTTTACTTCTTCACAACATTTCTGGGTTTTTACCTATATAAGCTGAAACGCGCTTATAAAGCGTTTAAGACAGTATAGTACGCCAATTTGCAGGATTAGAGAGTGACAACTAGCTAATACGGGATATCTTTTGCCTTTTTTTTTGCTTAGTAAATTTCTTAAACATTTAAACTAAGGTGAGTTGCATTTAAAAGCAGCTAAATTGCAGTGTTTAAGACTTAAAAAACGCCAATACTGAAAATAGACAATGACTAGGGCTTCTTTTGCCTTTTTTTGCTTGGTAAATTTCTTAATATTTATGGCAACATGAACTGGGCAGGAAGGTGTCATTCCAGTGCTTGACACTGGAATCCAGTTTTCCATATAATCTCATCGAAAATGTTGTAACCACTTTCTGTGCTAGTTTGCTTGCTTACAAGCAAACTTTTCTGGATCCCAGTGTCTGGGCACTGGGATGACAGGGGAGGGAGGCTACTTGGATGACACCATTCTTTTTCCTGGATCCAAGTAGTCAGGGCACTGGGATGACAGGAGAAGGTACTAGGATGACACCCTGACCTCGTCGTCCCGCTACGTGTTAGCGGAATCTAGAGATACCGTGACGGTATGACGTAAAGCTCGCATTAGCTATACTTTTATGCTCACCAACTTAGCTGGATCCAAGTAGTCAAGCTACTTGGATCTGCAAATTGCAATGTTCGTACAGCTGCGTGCTTGACACTGGGATTTAGTGCAGCTACCCTAAACTGGAAGCTCATCTTGCTATTTTTGGCTGAAAGAAACATATTTTTAGAATAATGAAAACAATCAGCACTTTAATTCAAGAAGGATCGGAGTTATTATCGTCACATAAAGTTGAATCACCACATTTAGATTGTGAAATCATCATGCAGCACGTACTTGGAGTGGAAAGATCATTTATAATTGTGAACCATGCTGATCAAGTGCCGATGGAGAAAGAACTTTTATTTTGGAAATTAACAAAAAAAAGAGCGGAAAGATATCCAATATCACAAATAATAGGTAATCGTGAATTCTGGAGTAAAAATTTTATAGTTAACCAGCATGTTTTAGATCCAAGGCCAGATAGTGAAACAATAATCCTAGCAGTGTTAAAATATTACCCAAACAAAAAACAGAAACTAAAAATTGCAGATTTTGGTACAGGCACAGGTTGTTTATTGATATCCGTACTTAGTGAGTATGAATATGCTGTTGGCGTCGGTTTTGAAAAAAGCTTGGAAGCATATAAAGTTGCCTATCAGAACACAAAAAAACATGATCTTCTCAGCAGAGCCAAAATATTTCCAAGTTCGTGGACAGAGTGCAGAGGTTCATTCGATCTTATAATCAGTAATCCTCCATATATTAAAAGAAGCAAATTGAAAGACTTGCAAGCTGAAGTGCAAAAGGAACCAAGAATTGCTCTTGATGGTGGTATTGATGGTTTGAGCTGTTACTTGAGCATTTTTCCAATATTAAGGAGGTGCCTTAAAAAAAATGGGTTTGCGATATTCGAGATAGGTGAAGATCAAAGCAATATTGACAAAATAATCCCCTCATACGAATTAGCTTTTCAGGAATATGTATATGACTTAGCGGGAATGAAGAGATGCATTGTTATGCAAAAAACATAGCTAATGTTTTTTTGCCTTCATCCCATATTATCCTATATCATCCCAGTACCCTCTACCTAGTCATCCAAGTAGCGTGACTACTTGGATCTATATTTAACTAGATCCTATGGTCAAGCCATAGGATGACAGGAACGGTTTTATGCATTTTTTAAAGGGCAACATGTTTAAGCTTTGCTGGCAAAATGGAAAGTAAGACCAGCCTCTATGCCGTGTGTGTGAAATAGTTGATTACCTATATTTATTTCCTCAGTTACTTCGCTACCTGAGCTACGATTAAGCTTCCTTTCTCTAGCATTATTGGAGTCGGCTACTATTTGTCCTAACTTTTTTGCTGTAAGCTTAATATCGCTACCAATAGCACCAAAACCTCTATATCCGATATGCATATTTACATCTTCACTCATGCGATAATCAAAGCCAGCTTTTAATTGACCTGCGGGTCTGATTGACGATTTTTCAAACATTGTCATTCTTGTTGCACCGATTCCAATCCCAACATAAGGAGAAAAAGAGAAACGGTCACTTTTCCAATGATGATAAACATTTGCCATTACAGATATGTTCTCAATTTGGTTATGACTAACTGCAGCACTATAGAGATAAGTTTCTTTATCAGGATCCTCACCAGTCTCCTTTAGGTATGAAACAGTTATTTGGCTACTTGTTAAACCAATATTATCCACTTTTACAGAAGAATACATCCCTTCCAATTCAGCCCTATAGCTGTTGTTACCCAATTCCCCTGTGTAACCAAATGCCACATTTGCAGCAAAAGGTGGATTATAATCTCCTTTATACTCACTTAGTGACTGACCTTCTGTGTTCTGAGCACCCCTGTCATTTATAGACAAATTTTTGATACCTGTAGTGCTTGTTTTTAGTACGCTTGTGTTATTTAAATATTGACCGTAATACCCACTACCAAAGTAAAACCCTTCTGTTTCACTTGCAAAAGATTGTTGTGACAACAATAAAGCAAATGCTGTAACCGCTAATGTTTTTTTACTAATCATTACTACTCCCCTAGTTAAAATAGCTAATCTAATACTAATTAATTAAAAATGGCTTAATATGAAAAACCTAATTATTTGCATAACTTGCACTTTTCTGAGCTAAAAATAGGCAAAGTTAACCTTACTTCTCGTCATTTTTTAATTTATCCTCATCTTCAAATTCATCCTCCTCTTCTTCGTCATCAAACCCATCATCGCTCCTATCCTCATCTTCCTCGTCATCATCTTCAAACTTATCGTCGATATCTTCATCATCAATATCTTCGTCTGCAAATTCATCTGATTCATCATATACTGCATCTTCGGTTTTAGTTTCAGCAGGATAATCAACTGAATTAGGTCCCTCAAGAACATTATTCCCCTCGTTATTAACCTTATCTTTGCTCGCAGCGGCAGAAAGAACTTTGTTTGGGTCATATGGTTCTTGTGTAGGCACACGAGTTTGTTTGAGCAGCCTTCTTGTGAAGGTGGTATCACTGTAGTACAAAATTTTCTTTGATTTAATTGGGTAAGTCGACTCTATTAAAATTATCTGATCGTCACGTGGCAACATAATAACTTCTTGAGGCAATAGCAATGCTCTCTGTATTTCAGAGATATGTAATGACCTTGAAGCAGGATTTAAATCTAAAAATTTAGGCTTATTCAACGATTCTTGTTGTACAGTTTTGTTTCCTATAAGTTGCGATATTAAATTAGCTGTTTCAATATTATTGGCTGCAAAAGTTATTCTGTAAGTCGAGTTTGACAAAAAGGAGTTCATCCCTGCTTCTTCGTATATTCCTTTGAGCTGCTCAGTATCTTGAACAATTAAGAATAACCTAACTCGATAACCACGAAAATATGCAATACCTGTTTGAAATTGCTCCATTTTTCCAAGTGTAGGAAACTCATCCATTAAAAACAATACGCCATAAGGCTCGTCATCCGATGGCAATTTTCTACATAAAAACTCAGTTGCCTGTTGGTAAAAAACCTGCATTAAAGGCCTGAGCCTAGTCAAGTTGTCAGGAGTTAAACCAACATAAACTGTAATTTTCTTCTTTTTAAAATCTAGAATATTAAAATCACTTGACGCAGTTGCAGTATCAATCAATGGGTTTGCCCACAATTCAAGTGATGAGTTCATGGTTGATACAACACCTGACCTTTCTTTATCAGCTTTTTGTAAAAAAGCTGCAATATTCATATATGCTACAGGGTGTAGTATTTTACCCATTGTATCAAGAGCAACAGCAAGATTATAAACCACGTCATCACTACGCATCGTACGCACAACTTCACCAAAAGATTTAACTTTCTCTGGTGCAGCAAGTAAGTATAATACCACTCCAACAAATAAGCTTCTTGCTTCATTCTGCCAAAAGTCTTGTTCAGGCATGATTAGGTTAGCTATTTTCTGCACATCGTCAACCATCTGCCCAGGTTTTTCACTAATCCATTGTAATGGATTGTAACAGTGACTTATTCCATCTGGCTGCGCTGGATTCCATACGTATACTTTTTGTCCTTGTCGTTCTCGCCAACCACTTGTTATTTCATAGTTTTCTAATTTTATGTCGTGTACAATTACCGAGTCAGTCCAAAATAATAAATTAGGAATTACAAAGCCAACACCCTTACCAGAACCTGTAGGTGCAAATAACAATGCATGCTGAAACCCATCAGAAATGAAGTATCCTCTTTTATCTTTACCAAGCAATAATCCCTTTTTGCTTCTTAATCCTGCTTTTCGTATGTCTTTCTCTGATGCCCACTGCGAATCTCCATGAAGTGATTCCTTCTTTTTAAATGGTCGCCACTCAATTATCCTTTTTCTTAAATTCCATAAGATAATCATTAAAACAATGATAGGCAGTGCAGAAGATATAATTAATGTGATTTTGAGCTCAAGGCTATATAACTCTGGATGATTCCAACAATATTGTATATGATCAAAAATCGTTGGCCAAAGAGCTTGAGGGAAAGGCGTCAAACTAGGATTAATTGCCTTAAAATCCACAGCATCCGGACCATCAGCAAACAGAACAAACAATATACCAGATAGATAGAAGCAAAACTCAAGTACGCTAAAAGCTACTACACCTCCTATGAGAATATTACGTAGGTGATTTCCATTACTCATAAACTACTCTTCCTTAACTTATGTATAAATTTAAGCATTTTCGCTCGCAGATCTAGTAAATAATATCTCAGAAATGCTTCTTTTGCCCCCACCGGTTCTTTTTAGCTGAATAACAATATCAATCACATTTCTAATGTATGGTATAATTTGGTCTGGAGGAATGCCAAGATTTGCCTGCATAACCATCAATTTTATTTGCTCAAGGGCCATTGTTGGACTATCTGCATGAAGGGTTGATATTGATCCAGGGTGACCAGTATTTATCGCCCTGAGAAAACTAAAAGCTTCCGCTCCACGGAGCTCACCAACTATTATTCTGTCTGGCCTTAAACGTAAGCACGCTTCTATCAAATCTTGAGTGGTTACTTTTGCTCTGCCCTGCCCTCCTTTAGAGGCAATTAGATGGACTTTATTGGGATGATCGTTCAAAACGATTTCCCTTGCATCCTCAACAGTAATAATTCTTTCCTCAGCTGGAATAGCACGCAAAGTAGCATTAGTAAAAGTAGTCTTACCAGTGGAAGTTCCACCACTAATTATAATATTTTTCTTACTTATTACAGCGTATTCTAAAAACTCTTTTATTTTTTTTTGCCTTAACAATAAATCCAAATGACGGTCAACTGGATTATCAGTTGCTTCTGTAACAGTTTCAGAAAAAGCCCCCATTTTTTCGTAATCATCGAGTGCTAACTGCATGCTAGAAGGCTTACGAATCGACATGACTACTTTATCAGGTTCACATGCTGGCGGAAATACTATCTGTATACGATAACCATTTGGTAATGTTGCCGAAAGTAACGGCGCTTCTTCGCTAAGTTTTTGTTCTGTAGCTTGAGCAATCAGTCTGCCAAGAGATTTCAAATGGTTAAGATCGAATACTTCTAATTTTTCACACCTTATTTCACCGCGATTTTCAATCCATACTTCCTTTGGCTTATTTATTGATATTTCATTTACGCCTTCTTCTTGAAATATGCCTTGTAATGGCTCCAAATATGTATCAAGTGCAGCATAGTTCATTTCATTGATTTAATATTGCCTGTGGAGGAAATACTATATCTTGGTTAACAAATACTTTCAATGCAGTGCCTTGATCAACATAAATAGTTGGTTTTTTATCTGTATATCTGCCCACTACATCCCGCATATCTTTAGAAAAATCCTCGATTGATTTCCCGATTGCTTCATCATAAACAGACTTGCTTTTTCTTTGAATTTGTTCTAACAGTTGATTTACAATTTCCAGGCTTATATTTACCTCGTCTTCTTCAATTCCTAGTGCTTTTGCTATTTCCTCTTTCATTATTTTTAGTAAATCTTGTCTGCTTTTGGCACTCCGAATTCTTCCGATAGCCCCAAGGCCTAATTTCCATTTGTCACTAGATATCTTCTTTTCTGGGTCAATAATGAGTTGGAGAGAAGAAAAATCTATTTCGGTTGCAGTGATAGACTTTACTGCATCTCTGATAGTTAGCGTATCAACAAGATTAGAAGCCTTTTGCCCTATAACAGCAGAACCAATCGAAACACCAGCAAGTGTCACTGAAGAGAATAACGCACTTACTATTTTGTTATCAACTATTCCTGCTATTCCTGCTCTACCAAGCTCGTCAGTACTAAGTGATGAGATTGCAATATCTATTCCATGTGGCAGAATCACTCTATTCCAGTTTATATTTACACGAGATTTAGCAACATTCGAGTCAAATGAATAACTGCCTATCAATCTTGAGCCTTTAGGTATTAAAACTGTATCACCAGTTTCTGCATAAACATCTCTACTCACCATAGCACGCAGCATTCCTTGCAGATCAGAGTTTATTGCAGTTTCAAGAACAGCATCAATAATTTTACCTTGAGTAATCATTAAACCAAGCTTTCCTACTCTGGTAGCTTTGCTCGATTGTGCTGAAGTGTCGGATAAAATAGCATCAGCAGCCTTGTTCTCTCCACTACCACCTGAAATTGTCAACATCTGTGCACTACGTCTGTCTCTAGGATAACCGCCACCCCCTATTGTAGGAAACGAGGTAGGTAAATTGCCCATAACATTACTAGAAGGAAAATTTTGCTTTGGCAAAATAGGTATATTTGACACAGGAGTTTCTTTTGGTTTCTCTTCTTCTTTTTTCATCACTTCTTCTTTTCTAATTTGTTTTATTTCTGGTATGATTAGTGGTGTAGGAAGAGGAGGTAAGGGTGGTAAGGGATCAGTTATTATTCTTTCAGGAACCATTACATTATCTGGAACTTGTTCCAACTTTCCTTTCAATTCTTGAACGTTTTGCTTTGTTTCCTCTTTTTTAATAACTTCTGAACCCTCTTTAGGAGAAGGACTAAAATAGAGATAATACACTCCACCAGCCAGAAGCACTAAAATAATGACCATCAATGCCCTATGACCTTGATTAGAGCCAACTGTTACTACCTTATTCTCTATTTCTGATTCATCTTCTGAATTGTTACGCCTTTCTTTATTCATATTGCATGTACCACAGCTAAAGTGACCTATTTATAATTTCAACTTCACCATCTTCATAACGCATAAATAGCTTTTTATGTACTCCTTTTATTATAACATAATCATCAAATAACAGCCTTTTACAAGGTTTATCCTCCCCTTCTACAAAAACCTGAGGTATTTTATTATTATTTCTAAATTTTAAATAGGTTAAATAACCATCATCAAATAACTCGATCGGAACTATATCCGCATTACCACCTTCATCAATATATGTATAATTGTACTTCGTATCATTTTCTTGTATTATTTTTTCTAGCTTGTCTGTAGTATATTGCATTTGAGTAGGTAAAGAAACCTCATCTAAATCAACATCAAATTCACCTTCTTCTTGAGGATAATAAAAACGTACTACGTAAGATATATCCTTTTCAGCAGAATAATCGTGATCCACTTTCTTAGCATCAGTATCCGGGTATTTATCGTAGTTTGGCCTTGAGATTAAATCAAAAATGTAATTTCTTTTTTTAGTTGTCGTAATAATCATGTTAGTGCGACTACTAACTTCAAATGGCATGATAAGCAATTTATTGTCATAAGGATTAATTTTCCAACTTGATGCATCACCAACAGCGATATTTTTAACTTTTTCTCCTTCCGCAAATTCAATATAAGAATAGTAACCCTGACTAAAAACCACCGTAAATACTTCATTAGGGCTATACACAAAAGTCTTTATTCTACTATCTATAGAAATAGGCTCATTATAATTAATGGATGCGTTTAAATTGCCACTTACAAGTAAAGCTAAAACTAATAATATCCTATACATATTCATCATCTACTCTATATGAAATAACTTGAAATCCTAATGGGTTAATATATCTTTGCTGATCATCCATTTCAAGCGATGCATATCTATATGACATAATAACTATCTTATTTTTTCTCGTAGAACTTCCATCTTTCCGTGTAAATTCCACAAAAAATCTTACCTGAAGAGCATCGTTACCCAACTTTTGAATTGAGCGAATTTTAAATTCACTTTTGGTATCTGAATATAAATTAAAAAGATCATCCATATTCTGCGATCCTACATAATTTCTAAATTCATTATACACATTAGGTGAGGAAAACAACCTCACCTTTGTATAATAGTTATAATTATAATGATATGGATCAAAAACCTCCCTTGCTTTTATATACTCTGAAATAAAATAATCGTTTAGCGCTTCATCTGCAGAATACTGTTTTACTGTGACAGGATCAACCAATTGCACTATTCCTGATTTCTTGTCAATTTCTATAACAAATGGCTCAATAGTGCTACTTGTGCTAATTTTAAATATGACTAATATGCTGATAGAGATCGTTGCTAATAATATTAATGCAAATAAAAGTAGAATATTCCTTTGAGCAATAACTGTGCTGTAGCGGTTTGAATTCCAATTTATATCCTTATCTAAGGATTCAGTATTTTTTTCTCGCTTAAAAAATCTTAGCATTTTAGTATTCCTAAAAATCTTAACTTATGTTAATAAACATAGCAAATTAACAAAGTAGTTACAGCAAAAAAGCTAAAAAACTCTTAATCTATGGCCTAATTTACCAAACTTTGTCTCCATATATGAATCGTTATATTTATTACGTTCCACAATAAGTGGTAGACACTTTGTAACTCCTATACCACTACTTTCCAATTCTGACAATTTCCTATCATTGTTTGTAAGTAATTGGATTTTGTTAATGTTCAATTTCTTAAGCATTTTAGCTGCAACAGCAAAACTCCTTTCATCATCTTCAAAACCCAATATTCTATTTGCATCAACAGTATCAAGATTATGTCCTCTTTGCATACTGTACGCTCTTAACTTATTAGTTAAACCAATGCCTCTTCCATCTTGCATCAAATACAATATAATACCACTTCCAGAGTCAGCTATCATTTGAATTGCTTGATGTAACTGACTTCTGCAATCGCATGACAAGCTATCTAACAAGTCACCCGTATAGCACGAAGAATGAATTCTCACTAATGGTTCGTCATCTTTATCTGGATTGCCAATGATAATTGCATGATGTTCTCTTCCACCACTTTCGGTTCTATAAGATATGATATTTACTTCTTGAGTCTGTTTTAAAAATAATGATGTTTTGCACACTTCATATACATCCTGATTTTCTTGAAAATTATTTATGAATGACGTGTCCAGTGCAATAACGTCATTTTTCTCGCACCAATTTCGCATTTCATGGTTATTCTCAAAAGTCATATCAGCCACTAACGCGTATGGCAATAATTCTGAGAACTTAAGCAAGGCAATAGCACATTCATCTATTGTCTTTGAGCATTGCAACTCTTTTATGCAATCTTCCTTTGAACAGTTTATTAAATAGAGCAGTTCATCAAAATTATTCACCAACAGACGTTTGCTGTTATGTTCTTTATTCTGAGATATGTATTTTACCTTACTTGAAGTTAAAGTAACATATACATTACTTGATGTAAGCTTGTATTGATTAAATAAATCTCTTTCTAAAGCCTCAGCAGCAGCAAACAATAGGTAATTACTTTCATCATATATTACAATTGGCCGACCGCGCCTGATTTCGCTGATAGCTCTTTCTACCTTATTGCTACTCTGATTTCCTATAAACATTTTTACCCATATTAAACAGCGATAAAAACTGGTGCGGCCGAGAAGACTTGAACTTCCAAGGCCTTATGAGCCACAGCGACCTCAACGCTGCGTGTCTACCAATTCCACCACGGCCGCACTATATTCTAGTTTTTATATAATTATTTTAAATTACTTAATCATTTTAGAATTTTTCATCTAGAGTGTCAATCTGATACTAGAATAATTTAGAAATTGTTTGTATAATTTGATTATGAATTTTGTGATTATAAATTTTAATCATTTAAGATAACCTTACTACTAATTTTTAACTTAGGTTTTTATACAAATGAATATAGCTAATATCTTTATTTTTTTAGCTCTCTCTCTTATAACTAGCTTTCATTTCGTCCATGCACAAATATTATACACATGGTCTCAAGTTATCCCAGAAAATAAACTAAGCATACGCGCAATTACGGACAATGACATGTGTCCCATTGTTTATGTTGATGGCGAGGAAACAGAAATGCTGAATCGCAGCTCAATTAACAATGGTGATCATAACGAAACAGTTTGTGAACTGACAGTACAAACAAGTGCCAAAAACATTAGTATTGAGGATCTACGGGTTCCTATATTACCAAAAAAGGTTAATAAAATTGCTTTCATTGGTGACACGGGCTGTAGAATAAATATGTTATTTCAGCAGGAATGTAATTCGGTAGATAGCTGGCCTTTAAAAAAAAATTTAGATTCAATCGCCCTTCATAAACCAGATTTAATTATCCATGTTGGTGATTATCATTATAGACAAACAAAATGTAGAAATACAAAAAAGTGTGGCGATATTTATGGATATAATAAAGAAGTTTGGTACGCTGATTGGTTTGAGCCTGCAAAGGATATTTTATCACAATCCCCTTTCCTTTTTGTTCGTGGAAACCATGAGAGTTGTGATAGAGCTTATGAAGGATGGTTCAGGTATCTAGATTCATACCCCTTTTCGTCTGAAAAATGTGGAAACTTCGTTTCTAGTTGGTCCTTAGATGCTGGACCGATGAAATTTTTTATCTTCGACTCTTCATCCGGTGAGGATATTTTTACAACCCAAAGCACAATTGATGCTTTTGAGAGGCAATTTGATAAATTGATACAAAATAGTTCTGACAAGCCCATGTGGTTTTTAACTCATAAACCGCTTTGGAGATCTCCAAAAAAAGAATTTTTGACATTAAAAAGCCATGGTAATCTTACACAAATCGAAGCTTTTGGAGATAAATTTCCAAGCAATGTTACTACCATAGTTTCTGGCCACATTCATATAGCCCAGATTTTATTAATGGATAATGTTCCAGACCAAATTATAGTTGGAAACGGTGGTGCATCATTACACGCTCAAGATCAAGAATCTGTTTATCAAAATGTAGAATTTGACTATTTAAATGGTAAAAACTACTTAGCACACGAGGTTAGAAACTTTTTTGGCTTTGGCTTTGCAATACTAAATTTAGATGATCACGAATTTACCTTCTATAATCAACACAATAAGGAAATGTATTCTGCGAAGCTAACAGAAGATTTTAAACTTAAACGGATTAAAACTATAGTCGATTCATTTTAGGATTTGTTATTAGCTATTTTAAAAACGCTACTTAAACATTTTTTTTAATCGATTGATTTCATCAGCAAATTTTGAGTCGGTCTTTATAAAATTTTCTACTTGTTTTACTGCATGTATAACAGTAGCATGGTCTCTGCCACCAAAGTTTCTCCCAATATCTGGTAGGCTTTTTTGCGTAAATTTTTTGGCAAAATACATAGCTATTTGTCTTGGCCTTGCAAGACTGCGAAGCCTTCTATTGGATTGCATATCTGCAACCTTTATATTGAAAAATTCAGCTACTTTCTTTTGTATTTCTTCTATTGTGACTGACCTATGATTTGACCTAAGAAGATCGATTAGGGTTTCACTAGCTGATTCTACCGTCATACTTCTTCCAATTAATGAGGTATGGGTAACCTTATTTAATGCTCCTTCTAATTCTCTTATATTAGATTTTATGTTCCTTGCTAAAAACTCTAGGACATCTTTCGGAACATACATATTCATCTGCTCCACTTTTGCCTGCAATATACCAAGCCTTAATTCAAAAGTTGTTTCATTAATATCTGCCACCAACCCCCAACCGAGTCGTGATTTTATTCTTTCTTCCACTCCATCAAGATCACTAGGAGACCTATCAGCTGATATAACCAATTGTTTATTTTGGTCTATCAATGCATTGAAAGTGTGAAAAAATTCTTCTTGTGTACTATCTTTACCACTGATAAATTGCACATCATCTACCATCAATACATCTACTGATCTAAATTGCTCTTTAAATAACATAATATCTTTGCTTCGCAGCGCTGTAATATATTGGTACATGAATTTCTCTGCTGATAAATACACCACTTTTCTTTTTGCTGATGGGGAATTGACTATGTGCCAAGCTATAGCATGCATTAGATGTGTTTTACCAAGTCCCACTCCACCATATAGAAACAAAGGATTGCTGCCTAATATTGGATCTATAGATTCTGCCACACGCTTTGCCGCCGTAAATGCTAATTCATTTGGCTTTCCCACTACAAAATTATCAAAGGTGAACCTTGGATCCAGCGGCGAACCAAGATTATGATTACTTTCCTCTCTGTTTTTTAGTATAACATTAAAATTTGAATTCCTCTCCTCAATTACTTGAATATCAATAGAACGTATACTTTTATCTTCGCTTTGCCATAATGATAATATTTTTTTCATGTAATGAACTGTAATCCACTCTTTTATAAACCTTGTTGACACGGATAAAAGAACTTCCCCATTTCTGCTACTGACAAATTTTAGTGAACTCAGCCAGCTATTATATGTTGCTTCTCCATAAAGATTATAAAGACAATTTTGGATTTTTTCCCAAGTAACATTGTGATCCGTTACTGTAATAATCTGATCAAAAAACATAGTAGAAACCTTAGGGCTAGTTAAGTTCATATACCACACCAAGAAAAAAGCAATAATTAGAAAATATAAGATAATCAATAGCTTACTGCAAAATGAAAAGCTAATACTACTTAATACATACTAAAAATTATGGTGATTTTTTGATGGGTTGTAAAGGGTATAAAAACATTAAAATTGATCATTTTTATTTCAAAAAAATGAAAAATTTGTAAATGTCGCTTGTATCGAGGATTAGAAGCATGCTATTAAAAACAGTAATACATTATGTATAAATAAGATGTTAAATTTACTGGCAAATAAGTAAAGTATTCATATAAATATAGCTAACCTAATATAGATTTACTGAAGCAAATTTATGATTATATTAAGTAATTTGAGTTGTTATGCTGTATTCGGTATTGAACTAGAGTTTTACATTGAAGGAATAGAAAAAGAATACTTATTTCTGAATAGCATCAAAAATAAAATAGCATCTCTTGAATTTTCTTGCGAGAAGGAGAATTCTACACATCAGTATGAGATAAACAGTGGTTGTTATACGAACTCCTACAATTTAATTAAGCATTTTGAGTTAGCAAAACAATCACTTACTGAAACAGCACAAAAACTAGGTGGGAATGTTTCTTTTAAAGCAAAGCCTTATTTGGATAGAGCAGGCAGTGCATTAAATGTGCATGTTAATCTCGTGAATTCAAATAACGGTAACTTATTTTATATCAATGAGCAAAAGTACAGTGACTATCTGATTCATAGTATTGGTGGATTATGTGCAATGATGAAAAAACATATGTTGTTTTTTGCTCCAAATGATGATTCATATTTAAGATTTCAGTATCCGGATATTCACACTCCAACTACGATTAGTTGGGGAGTAAATAACAGAACTGCTGCGATAAGAATTCCCTATTTTGGCAACGATTTCAAAAGATGCCGCCTAGAGCACCGCGTTCCCGGAGCAGATTGTGACCTTGAAAAAGTACTCACAGCAATAATTGAAGGTATAGTTTTTGGTATAGAGAACAAAATTGCTCCGCCAAATAGAGTGTATGGCATTGCATCTGATTTTCAATATGAGATGGAGAGTTTGATATAAACTCTAACCACGTTGGTTAACAATATCTTCCATAGTTAGCCGCTCTGGCATTCTCATTGAATCACTAGTGACAAAAGTTTTTGGAGCACTGGCAACTTTTGTGATTTCCTGGTAATATCCATTCATATGCATAGGAGGGGATCGCATTAAATCCATATAGTTCGTTGCGTATCTAGTCTGACTTGTATCATCAGCCCCAGCAAGTGAGTTACCGTCAAGGTCCATATGTTCAGGTAGTCCATTTTTCATTTTTTCTTCTGCTCTTTTCCTTATTATTTCTTCTTCTAACTCAGCTTCAGTTTTTTCTGGTTCTTCTACGGTATCTTTTTCTTCACCTTCACCAACACTGCTATACCCTTCATCTTCTGAAACTTTATCTCCTGAAACACCAGTAATTTCAGCTTTAGTTCTTATTTTATGAATCAGCGAAAGTAATAAGTAAGTAACTGCAGCGGCAGAAACGATAATGGCTATCTTTGCGGCAATGTGGATTGCTGTTAAAAATATTAAAGCTGATAAAGCTCCAGCTAATCCAGACACAATAACTTTATTTTTGCCCTTTGTTACATTTAGAATTGCCACCATAATAACCTCTCAAATACTGTTCTAGAATTATTATACAGGAATTTTCTTATACTTGCAATTTTGCGAAAATTTTAATTATTTGCGTAAAGTTTTAAAGCTACACAAGGATTAATTAATATGCAATGTATCTCGACTATAATATTGTACAAACACACATATTCAGCTAACATTCAACATGCAGAGCTTACTCATAGAGCGAAACAGGGCGGTGGTATTATTACTTATAGTAATTTTTATCTTCGGTTCATACGTTTATGTAAAAATGCCAAGGGAAAGCAATCCTGATATACAGATTCCTATAATCAGCGTGTTTGTTGGACTTCCTGGGATTTCTGCTCAAGATAGTGAAAAGCTATTAGTGCTTCCTATAGAAAATGAACTAAGATCCATCGAAGGTGTAAGAGAATTGAGAGCTTTTGCAACTAATGATGGTGCTCACATGATACTCGAATTTGGAACAGAGTATGATAATAAAGAAGTGCTCGATAATGTTCGTTCAAAGCTTTCAAACATAAAATCGAAGTTACCTGTTGAAGCGGAATCTCCGATAATCAATGAAATAAACTTGAGCTTATTTCCGATACTCAATGTCGGCTTAATTGGTAATTTGCCAGAAAGAGCCTTAACTGAAATAGCACGCAAGCTAAAGAAAGAAATAGAATCTCTGCCAAATGTTCTCAAAGTTGAAGTGGCAGGTATGCGTAAAGAAACAGTGGAAGTGATAGTTGAGCCCACAGTTCTAACAAAATATAACATTCAATCAAACGAAATATTCCAAGCTATATCAAGCAATAACAGACTAGTGGAAGCTGGGTCACTGGAAAATGATACCGGTAAATATTCGATTAAAATATCAGGGTTATTAAAAGATATAGAAGATATTATGAATATTCCTATTAGATCTCAAGGCGATGCAGTTTTGAGAATCAAAGATATAGCAAAAGTATACCCTAGGTTTGAGGATCACCAAGGATTTGCTCGCATTAATGGATTACCTAGTGTCGTGCTAGAAATTTCAAAACGTAACGGAAAAAACATAATAGACACAGTAAATCAAGTAAAATACTTAATGGATAAGGCAAAAGATCAATTACCTGAAAATTTAAAAGTGGTGTACTTAAACGACCAGTCAAAAAACGTCCGCGATGTGCTTGATGACTTGGAAAACGGCATAATATTTGCTGTGTTGTTAATATTGATCATAATGATGCTTTCTATGGGAACAAGGATTGCTATTCTTGTGGCACTCTCGATACCCGGTTCCTTTCTCATTGGGATAATAGCTCTTTACTTTATGGGTATAACCTTAAATATCGTTGTGCTCTTCAGTTTAATTATGGCTGTTGGCATGCTGGTTGATGATGCAATTGTGATCAGCGAATATGCCGATAGAAAGATGATCTGCGGAATGGACAAAGTAGAAGCTTTTTACACTTCAGTTCGTGATATGTTTTATCCGGTTCTATCATCAACGTTAACTAAATTAGCAGTGTTTTTTCCTCTATTATTCTGGCCTGATACTGTTGGTAAATTCATGCAGTACATACCAATTACAATAATTCTAACTTTGACTGGATCGCTCATTATGGCTTTGGTTTTTATACCAACACTTGGTGCAATATTTGGTAAGCCTTCGATAACTTCAAAAAAAGAAATAAAAAAATGAGTGCTATAGAAAGTGGTGAAATAAAAAATGCTGGGCCTATAATAAGAGCTTACGTACGCATGCTAGAGAAGGTTTTGGATCATCCTAAAAAATTCGTATGTGCTACTGTATTCGTTTTGTTTTCATTTAGTGTGCTGTACTTTACTTTTGGTCCTGGAGTAAAGTTTTTTCCGAAAGTGGATTCAGATAATATTTTAATCAGTGTTAAAGCAAAAGAAAGCTTATCAGCCAAAGAACGAGATCTGATACTCAAAGAAGTGGAAGAACGCATTTTGAGCATTGAAAAAGAAATTCATGTTTCTTATGCTAGATCAGGAGCATTTTCAGACAACGTTATCGCCAGAATACAACTAGAACTTATGGATTGGCGCTTCAGGCGCAAAGCTAAGCACATACTAAATGATATAAGGAGCAGTGTGCAAGACATGAAAGGAATAATAATTAATGTTCAAGAGGAAAAGCCAGGACCGTCGGCTGACAAGCCAATACAAATCAACCTCAGCGGGAGTGCATCCAGTTTGAATTTAGCAGCAGAGAAAATTCTAGAAATTATGAACCAACCTTCATCCGGGTTTATAAATATTCAAGATAGCAGATCAGCACCTGAAATAGAGTGGAATATGAGTGTTGATAAGAATAAGGCTACAAGCTCTGAAGTAAGTGTTGCAACCATTGGCGATTTTATAAAGATGGTTACAAATGGAGTGTTGATTGGAAAATATAGACCAAATAACACGGATGAAGAAATCGATATTGTACTCCGTTTCCCTGGAAAGGATCGCAACATGAAGACTATAGACAATCTTTTTATCAATACAGTTAATGGCCCGTATCCTATGAGCAATATAGTAAAATATGCTCCCGAAAAAAAGGTAAACAAACTAAACAGGATTGATGGATTACGCATAGTGACAATCTCTGCTGACGTTGATACTGGCTATCTTGTTGATGAAAGAGTAAAGTTCATTCAGAATTCTATTGCCCAGGATTGGGACAAGGGAGTAAAAATTGATTTTAAAGGCGACAAAGAAGATCAACAAAAATCAGGAGCATTTTTGTTAAAGGCTTTTATATTAGCGATTACACTAATGATATTGGTATTAGTGACACAGTTTAATAATGTATACCATACATTTATCGTAATGACAGCAGTGTTTTTATCCACAACATGTGTGTTTTTTGTTTTCTTTCTTATCCAACAAGTTTTCGTAGTTGTTATGTGTGGAGTGGGGATAATTGCTTTGGCGGGAATTATAGTAAATAATAACATACTATTGCTTGATGCCTTTCATCACCAAATTAAGGTACACAAAAATGACATCAAGCGATGTGTAATAAACGCTGCAATTTCTCGCGTTAGGCCAATATTGCTTACCGTTGCAACCACAGTTCTTGGTTTAATACCGATGATTACCAGGTTAAATATCAATTTTTTTACGCTACAAATCACATATGATGCTCCATCAAGCCAGTGGTGGGTTGACATTTCAACAACCATAGCAAGTGGAATATTGGCTGCAACGGTTTTAACTTTATTCTTTACTCCTGCGTTGCTTGTTATACAAAAACATGAAAAAACTTGACTTAAATTAGCAATCATTTAACATTTAAGATAGTGTTCTTTGCCCGTTGGAGCTATAATTATAACTAATTACATTGGATTTATTTATTATGATTGCTAATCGTAAAAGCAGTGTTAAGCAGAAAAGTAACAAGAATAACATAGTTGGAAGCCTTGATGTAATAAAAACAGCAGGAGAGCTTTCACTTCAAAAAGGTTTAGATTTTGATGTTGTAATAAAGGCACTAGAAAGTGCTATAGAAGCAGTGGCTCATCAAAAATATGGTAGCAAAAGTAAAATTGTAGTTGATATAGATAGAAACACAGGCAAAGTTACTTCATATAGAAAACTAAAAGTTATTGATGATGAATCAAATGAAAAAGAGAATACCGAGTATGAATCAATTACGCTTACACAAGCTAAATTAATAAAAGGAGATGCAAAAGTTGGAGATACTGTTAGTGAATTACTCTCTCTTAACACTGATCTTGCTTCAGCAAGAATTGCCCAGCAAAAGATTGCTCAAATAATTAAAGATGAAGAGTCAAAAAAGCAATATGAGGAATTTAAAGATAAGGTGGGAGAAATAAGGTATGGTATTGTTAAACAAGTAGAATATTCAGATCTTATTATAGACATAAATGGCACTAGGGCATATCTTCCATTGCGAAATTTAACTGGTGGTGAATCATTTCGTGAAGGTGATAAGGTTAAAGCTTACATACAGACTGTTAAGCGCTCTGATGATGGACGTCAAATTATTCTTTCTAGGACTCATGAAGGCTTTTTGGAGGCATTATTAAATCAAGAAATACCAGAAATTGCTGACGGATTAGTGACAATTAAAGGTATAGCTAGAGATGCTGGTTCAAGGTCTAAGGTTGCCGTTTTCTCTCCCGACAAGAACATTGATCCAGTAGGTGCTTGTGTTGGAGTTAAGGGAGATAGAATAAAAACTATTATACACGAATTAAATGGTGAAAAAATTGACGTTATAAATTACTCCTCAGATTTGGGTCAATTTGTTATTAAAGCCATTACTCCTGCAGAAGTATCGAAGGTTATTATTGATGAAAATGAAAATTGCATAGAGTTAATAGTTGCTGAAGATCAATTGAGTTTAGCGATAGGAAAAAAGGGCCAGAATGTAAGATTAGCTTCAGAGCTTGTTGGATGGAAAATTGAGATATTAAGCACTCAGCAAGAATCAGAAAGGCGAAGTAAAGAACTTAGTCAATGTTCAGCTTTATTTGCTGAAGCTTTAAACTTAGAAGAGATTATGGGTCAGCTATTGGTAACAGAAGGTTTTTCAAGTGTAGAAGACATATCTAGCGCTTCAATTAAAGAGCTTGCTTCAATAGAGGGCTTTAATGAAGATATTGCAAACGAACTTCACAATAGAGCAAATAAGTACCTGAAAGCAGAAAATGATAGAAAAATAGAAGAGCTAAAAAGTTTAGGTATGGAGGATGATGTAATCAATTTAACTTTATCAATAGACAATAAAATTGCTCTTAGTAAGCATGATATTAAGACTTTAGAGGACATAGCAGATTTATCAAGTTATGAGTTTTGCAGCATACTCTCTTCCTCATCCGATAGCAAAGAAGATCTAAAAGATACAGTAGATTCAATAATCATAGAAGCACGTAAAAAGCTTGGATTAATATAATAAAATAATATGAATAATGAAGATATCAGTGATAAAAAATTAACGCTCCAAGGTTTAAGCAAGCTTAAATTAGACCTCAATTTAAACTCTTCAGCTAGCCCAAGTACTGGAGCTACAGTAGTAAAAAAAAGAAGAAAAAAATCTCATGATGCAGAAGAACATAATTTATTTGACGAGAGTAAATTAGGTTCTTTAACAGAGAAAGAACAAATTTTTCGCATTAATGCTGTGCAGAATGCTGCTTTGCTGAAAGAAAGAAATCAGAGAGAAGAAAAAGAGAAAACAGCAAAAGAAGACAGCAATAAAGAGATTGACGAGAAAAATGAAGCGGACGCTTTATCTAAGGAAATAAATAAGCAAGTTTTAAGTAATACCCACTTAGTTGAACCAAAAGAAGATAGTATTGACCATGAGGACAACGATAAAAAGTCTTTTAAAGTCAACAAAGATATATATTCTAAGCATTCTAAACTGGTAATTGCACAGGCAATAGATGAAAAAACTGAACAACCCCCTGTATTTAAGCAAAGGTTTGGTATAAGAGGTAGAAAGTCAAAGTTTACTAAGGGTAAAAATATATCAAGAGAAGTTATTATACCAGACAAAATAACTATCAGGGAGTTATCTATTCGCATGGCAGAAGATAGCAAGAGTGTGCTAAAAATGTTCAAAGAAGAAGTCGGTGAGAGTTATAGAGTAGATGATCTGGTGGATCCAGATATAGCATGTGAAATAGTGGAAAAATTTAATCATACGGCTAAACGAGTGAGCGATACCAACAGAGAAAAAGATTTATTTTTTATAGAAGGCAGAGAAAGCCTGCCTAAAAAACCTAAACCACCAATCGTCACTTTTATGGGACACGTCGATCATGGTAAAACCTCATTGCTCGATGCATTTCGTGAATCTAATGTTGCAGAAAGAGAGTCAGGTGGCATAACTCAACACATAGGTGCTTATCAAATAACGACAAAAGATAAGCAAAAAATTACCTTTATTGATACACCAGGACATGAAGCGTTCACTGCGATGCGTGCACGTGGTGCCAATATTACTAATATAGTTGTAATAGTAGTTGCAGCTGACGATGGAATCATGAAACAAACAGTTGAAGCAATAAATCATGCAAAAGCAGCAAATGTTTCTATTATAGTTGCTATTAATAAAATTGATAAATCTGAGCCTGGTGATGTGGAGAAAGTAATGAGTAGCTTACCTCAATATGATCTCATTCCTGAAGAGCTTGGTGGTGATGTTATGATTGTGCCAGTATCAGCAAAAAAGAAAACTAATTTAGATAAACTAGAAGAGACGATTTTGTTAATCGCTGAATTAATGAAGCTAGAAGCAATAGAAGATTGTCGAGCACTTGGATGGGTAATAGAATCCAAAATAGATAAAGCGAAAGGAATATCAGCTACATTGATAGTTGAGGAAGGAACGTTAAAGGTTGGTGATATATTGGTAGTTGGTACAACATACAGTAAAGTACGTAGTATGGTTAATCACCTTGGTCAAAGAGAAAAAGCAGCACTACCCTCTGCTCCAATTGAAATTACTGGTCTAAATGGTGTACCAAATGCTGGAGATAAATTTGTTGTTGTAAATTCTGAAAAGCAGGCACGTGAAATTATTGAACATAGGTTAGAGTTAATCAAGAAAAAAGAAGAAAATTTAGATGAGGATGATTTAGATATATTCAGCCGTAATAACAGTGAAATAGAAGAACTATCTGTAGTTTTAAAGTGCGATGTAACTGGTTCTATTGAAGCAATATCAAGTTCAATTGATAAACTCGGTAAAGATCAAGTGAAATTAAATATCCTACACAAAGCAGTAGGAGGGATAACAGATTCAGATGTGCTGCTTGCAGAAGCATCAAGTGCAGTAATTTTAGCTTTTAATGTAAAAGTGGACTCAAAAATAAGGGACTTGGCAAAACAAAAAGGTATAGAAATACATACTTATAACATAATATACGAGCTCATTGACGACATGAGAATGTATTTAACTAAAATGTTAAAGCCTGTTACACGAGAGGTTCGTGTTGGTTCTGCATCTGTAAGGCAAATATTTAATGTATCTAAAGCTGGTAATATCATTGGATGTTATGTAAGTGATGGAGTCATAAAAAAAGATTCTTTAATTAAGGTAGTGCGTGGTGGCAAATTGGTGCATAAAGGAAAGTTAAAAGCACTACGTAGATTTAAAGATGATGTTAAAGAAGTAGGTGTAAACTTTGAATGCGGAGTATCACTAGAGGGTAATGTCGATATTAAAGTTGGAGATATTTTGGAAGCTTATCAATTAGTGCAAGAAGAAAGGGTGTTATAGTAGCTGGATATGAAAAAGGAAATTAGAAACCTAAAGATAGCATCGGTATTGCATAGAGCAATATCAAGAATTCTAATGGAAGGTAAGGTGTTCAATAAAAATGTAGCGGTATCTGACGTAAAATTAAGTAAAGATTTGAAAAAAGCAGATGTATATATTGTGTTATCTTCATTGAATATTCAAGTAGCTGACTACTTAGATCCAGAAAAAAGACGCACTGGAGATCCTTCTGAGAATAATTGTGATATTAATACTGTTGTTAATGAAATGAACCAATCTGCATGGTCAATACGTAAATCTATATTGTGTTATGTTGATTTGCGATTTATACCTGAACTAGTTTTCAAGCCTGACTTAGCGTTCGATAATTTTGTTAATGTAAGCAAAATATTACATAATCACACTTAATTAATGTATTTCAACCATTACTTTTCATTAATGAGGTTGCACAGTTTAACAGGTTTGTGGCTTGTGCTATTTCCCAGTTTGAGCGGTATTCTTTTAGCCTCAACTTCTCTATCATATCAGGCTCTTTTTCTCCTTGTTTTGTTTACTATAGGTGCATTTTTAATGAGACCCGCAGGGTGCATAATCAATGATATCTTCGATAGAAAAATAGATGCGCACGTTGAACGAACAAAATATAGGCCACTTGCAAGTGGTGCATTAAACATAAAGCAGGCTTTAGCTTTACTTTCACTGTTACTGTCTATTGCCCTGGTAATCTTATTATTAACTAATAAAACTACACTTATACTTGGAATAATCTCAATGTGTATGATAGCTACTTACCCTTTATTAAAGCGGTATGTTTGGTGGCCACAATTGTTCTTAGGGTTTACCTTCAATATGGGATCGCTCATGGGCTCAGCAGCAATAACAAACCAGATCAGTATAGAATCCTTGCTGTTTTATATAGGATGCGTCTTTTGGACACTTAGCTATGACACCATATATGCCCATCAAGATAAAAAAGATGATGAAAAACTCGGGATGAAATCTACCGCATTATATTTTGGTGATACAACAAAATCTTGGTTGAAAAGATTTTATTTAATATCTCTTATGACGTGGCTATATGCTGGTATCTTATCATCATTAAATAACATTTTTTATATTGCTCTACTTGCTGTAGGGTTCATATTTCACCGCCAATACAAAAATTTCAATCCTGACGATCCCAGTCAATGCATGTCCATATTTAAAAATAACTCCTACGTAGGGTTGCTGCTCTTTTTCGGCATTCTTTTAGATAGAATTATCACCTAGGTCTCAAGAGTTTCGGCTCTAATGAAATCAATAGACTCAGGTACTCGCAGAAACGAAAATTGCTTGACACCCTTCGCCAGCCCTCTTATCATGAAACTGAAGCTATTGTATTTGCTTTCGCCAATCTGCAGATTAAAAGGTAAGGATTACTTAATGTATCGGCGTCTTATGTTCAATTTTTTGCAGTATATAGATACTGTATGTCTTTACAAAACTTCATCTATATCTAGATTTTTATCTAAATAAGCTGAACGCGCTTATAAAGCGTTACAAGACATCAAAAAATGCCAATACTCGACAGAGATAGTAAAAGACTAGCTAACTCGGGGATTCTTTGTCTTTTTTTCTGCTTAGTAAATTTCTTAAACATTTGCAGCGTAAGTTAGTTGCAATTAAAAGCGGCTGAATCTCGCTTGTCAAGCGTTTAAAACATAAAAAACGCCAATATTTTAAAGCGGATAATAACCCCAGGGCTTCTTTTGCCTTTTTTTTCATTTGGTAAATTTCTTAATATTTACAGCTAAACAACAACCGTCATCCCTAAGTATCCCGCTGCTTGTTAGCGGCTGAGATACCGCGAATGAATCGCGGTATGACGGTTCGCGGCAGGATGACGATAAGCTCGTCATCCCACTACTTGTTAGCGGCTAAGAGATACCGCGGCGGTATAGCTATAGGATGACAAAAAAAGGGCACTGTGACGAACTTAAATCACAATTATCAGTTAATGCTAATTACGGCATTATAAAAAACGCCAAACTTTTTTCTGCTTTTATGCAAGAAGTCTAGTCCATATATTCCTTCCACTTTTCCGTGACTTTTCTTACTATTTCCTCACTCATTTTAATTTTCTTTCCCCATTCTCGTTTGGTTTCAGGCGGGATTTTATTTGTCGCATCAAATCCCATTTTACCTCCAAGTCCACTTTCAGGGGAAGCAAAGTCTAAATAATCAATAGGTGTATTTTCTATCATGATTGTATCACGCACAGGGTCCATCCTCGTTGACATTGCCCACATTACTTCCTTCCAATCACGTACATTTATATCATTATCAACAACGATAATAAACTTCGTGTATAAAAACTGCTTTAGAAAAGAAAGTATGCCCATAACAATTCTTTTTGCCTGCCCTGGATAGGATTTTTTTATCGACACTACCGCTATTCTATATGAGCAACCTTCCGGTGGCAGATAAAAGTCCACTATCTCTGGAAATTGATTGATAAGAATGGGCACAAAAATTTCGTTGAGTGCTTCACCAAGAATCGATGGTTCATCAGGTGGCTTGCCAGTGAAAGTGCTGAGATAAATTGGATTTTTGCGCATAGTAATTGCAGTAATATTAAATTCAGGAAATTGCTCAACAGAATTATAGTAACCGGTGTGGTCTCCGTATGGCCCTTCGTCTTGATAGCTATCCAAACTCACATAGCCTTCCAGAACGATTTCCGCGTGAGCTGGTACTTGAAGTGGAACAGTCTTACAATTTACAAGTTCAAGCGGTTTTTTGCGCAGCAACCCAGCAAATTGGTATTCTGACAATGTTTCTGGCACTGGAGTTACCGCAGCAATAATCGTTGCAGGATCACTACCGATCACAGCAGCAGCAGGAAATTTCATATTTTGTTCCTTCTCTTTCCATCGTTTATGGTGACCTGCTCCTCCACGATGCGCAAGCCAACGCATTAGAGTTGTTTTTTTATCTATGACCTGCATACGATATATTCCAAGATTGAAATTATCTTGTTTGTCTTTCGTAGGTCCTTTTGTCACCACAATCGGCCAGGTGATAAGTGGTGCAGGTTCATTTGGCCAGCATGTTTGAATGGGCAGTAGACTTAGGTCCACTTCATCTCCGGTTAGCACTACCTCTTGACATGGAGCCTTGCTCACGACTTTACTTCGCATCGATAACACGACTTTCAACAAAGGAAACATTTTTATAGCATCCTTAAAGTTTTTTGGCGGCTCAGGTGATTGCAAAAATGCTAAAAGTTTACCAAGATCTCTTAGTTCATCAGGATTTATGTTCAACCCCAATGCAATCCTCTTAACAGTACCAAATAAATTCACCAAAACTGGAATCGAATTTTTGCCATTTTCTGTGATAACATTTTCAAAAATGATCGCTGGCCCTTTGCTTGACAAAACTCTGCGATGAATTTCTGTCATTTCAAGAACTGTTGAAACTTCCTCCTTAATCCTAATCAGATCTTTTTTTTCTTCTAAGGCTTTGATGAAGTCGCGTAAGTTGTTGTACATATTCCAGTTTTTAAAATTTTAAGTTTATATCTAGTTTTCAAGCACTTTATTGAAATTTGACCTATGCACTGTCTAGCGAGCTTTCAGTTAATTTGAGATCAAATCTTCATATTGCTTACTAAGTTTGTATTTCCTTCCTCTATTGGAAAAATCTACAATCTCGATAAACCCCATTTCCACCCACTTTTTACAAAGTTGCGCACTAGTACGAGGCTTAAAATTAAATAGTTCGCCAACCTGACTAGCTGTAATAGCGGAAAACTCCTGGAAGAGCTCAAGAGCTTTGCGTTGTTTAGGATCAAGTTTACGTATAAGATCAGTCTGATCAGTGTGGTATTCTTCTTCATTTATACGTTGTAAAACGTTCTCAAATGAATTTGCCATACCTTCTACGAAATACTCCACCCACTTAGTAATATCTGCTTCAGCTCGTCCCATGTAATAGTTGTGCGATGGACCTATACTGATTGCTTCATAATACGCTCCTAGATTCTTAGCATAATATTCTTCCAATGAATAAAGTCCTTTTAGGTCATACCCACCAAGGTGTAAAATTAATGTAGTCAACAATCTTGCAGTACGACCATTACCGTCATAGTAAGGGTGAATTGTTACAAATTGATAATGAGCAATACCTGCAATAATTGGGTAAGGCACTTGTTCACTGTCACGAATCCAACCAATCATACTGCTCATGAGCTTTGGTACATCTTTTGCTTCTGGTGGCATATAAATTATTGCACGTGTACGGCTATCACGAATAACGTTTTGACCATCTCGATAAGGTGTTGGCTTCACTTTAGATTTTCCACTTGCCATTACTAGGGCATGAAGCGTTTGAATGGCTTTCTCAGTAATGGGTATTCTCCTTGCTGCCCATTGTTCAACTTGAGTTAAAGCTGCATAATATCCTTTAACCTCATTTTCATCTCTCCTATATTTTGGAAAGTGGCTTTTACCACTTAAAACCTCTTCAATCTGTTTAGGTTCAAGTCGATTTCCTTCAATCATAGTAGAATAGTGTGTGGTATAAAGCCGTGCAGTTTCACGAAGAGACAAAAGCATTGATACAGTGAGCGGCAAATGTAACACTTTTTCTTTTGCTGCTTCAATCCTTATAAGACAACTAGCAATTTTAGAAGTAATCGTATAATTCGGCATCGGCATAATATCTGCATTACATTACTTCTATATTATGCTGATAAAATGCAGATAATACAACATTTACACGACGCCGACCATAAACAGCAATAAATTCGGCTGATTGAGAAAGAAGTTTGTCTTGTAGAATAGCTATTTCTTTTTCTCTGCCAATTATTGGTTCACTCATATGTTTATTCCGCGGAAAATTATACACAGCGGAAACAACTTAAATCTACGCTCCGCGCGCCTCTGCTACCAAGTCTTCTGATGAACTTTGTGGTAATGTGCTTGAGTTTTATTGTGTAAAGTTTGCATTTGAGGCAAAACTGGTTATAAAATACACTTGATACAAATGTTTTTATATATTAACATTAGATGCTTCTTTTAATATACAGATAAATGTGTACTAAAAGTTTTATGTTGTAGGTTTTTAAATAAATTGTATGTCTAGAATATCGTTTTTATTAATTTTAATAATAGCAATAGCAAGCTTGCCGATAATAAACAATTGGCTTTCAAATCGCAGCCAAATGCTAAACGATGATTATATAGGTGAGAAATTAGATAATTATATAAGCAGAAATTTTGATAAGATCGTAAAAACTCTCAAAGAGGAGTCGATTAAAAGTAGTTACGCTGCTCGAGATAATGTAACCAAAAGTAAAATTTCACAATACAAGGATCAAATATTTGACCTTACTTATCCTTACTCCGGAAATGAAAATAGTAGTGTTATAGCTGTAGGCTTCCTTGACTATTCTTGTGGACATTGCAAAGCTATAAAGAATGATATAAAGCAGTTAATTAACGACGGCAAAATTAAGTATATCTTTAGGGATGCTCCAATACTTGGTAACGCTTCTTTAAAGGCAGCAAAAAGTGCTTTAGCTGTCTATTTTCTCGATAAAGAAAAATATTTCGATTTTCACCATGCTGCTTTAAGTCACAAAGGAGAATTTTCAGACGAAAGCATATTGGATATAGTGAAAAACATAGGGATTGATGAGGACGATTTTAATGATTCCATAAAAGATAACGCGGAAAAAATTGAGCAAATGATAAACAACAGTAGGCTTCTAGTAAGAGATTTGGGAGTAGGTGGTACACCTTTTTTAATAATTGGAGATAGCCTGTTTGTAGGAGCAACTGATTTGAATGTATTACGCAAAAAAGTAGATGAATTAAGTCACAAGCAAGGCTAGTTACAGTTTGCCATAAAATTTTATTTTTTTTGCTTGACAACTCAAATGAACCTGAGTATAGTAACTGTGGGTGTGACAGCAGTTTAACTCAGTGGTCTCACCCACTTTCCATAGCGTCATTTGCTATGTAAAACGCTTTCAAATTACAACATTTTCTTCAACTAAACTATTTTACTTTCACAGGAGGACATATGTCATTCACAGAAATTAGATTTCCAGAAAATATATCTTATGGTTCCACTGGAGGACCGGAATTTTCTACTGACGTTGTAACAACTCACAATGGTTGTGAACAGCGCAACATCAATTGGTCTCATGCACGCACTAGATACAACATAGCTTACGGGGTCAGATCAAACGAGCAGCTACTAGAACTAATAACATTTTTTCATGCACGAAAAGGTAAAGCAATAGGGTTTCGTTTTAAGGATTGGTCGGATTTTATAGCCATCAACCAAGAGATTGGTATAGGAGATAACAAAAAAACGACTTTTCAGCTAATCAAAACTTATGTAAGTGGGGAAGATAAGCATATACGTATGATCAAAAAGCCAGTACATGGGACAGTAAAGATTTATTTAAATGGTAAAGAAGAGAGTGAATATTCAGTAAATTATTCAACGGGAGAAATAACATTCATGAAACCGCCAGTAAAAGATGCAATAATCACTGCGAGCTTCGAATTTGATGTGCCCGTGCGCTTTGATACAGATTACTTAAACGCTTCTATTGATGACTATGGAAGCAATAGCTGGAATAATATCCCCTTGGTGGAAGTGAAATTTTAGTTATAAGCGAGCATAGATCCACATCATAGTAGGGCTACTAGTCTACCATAAATTGAAAAATTAAGCACCACTGAGGCTCTATACCTAAATGAGCCTCAGTATATGCAATTATTTTAAACTTTATCACCAGCTATATATAGCTCTTTCCATAAAAGTCCGGATGTGATAGGATAAGGGTAGATGATGATAAGGAGGTTGAATGCCAGCAGCATATAGTTATGATTTAAGAAAAAAAGCAATGGAAGCGCTAGACGAAGGAGAAAGCAGAGAAACAGTGGCAGCAAGATTTAAGATTGGACGAACTACTTTATGGGAGTGGCAGCAAAGAAGAAAAGAAACAGGAGACTTTCAATCAAAAAAACTTGGAAATGGGGGTTACAATCACAAAATCACCGACTGGGATACCTTTGCCAAATTTGCCAGAGAACACGGAGGAAAGACTCTATCGGAAATGGCTAAACTTTGGAACAACGTTAGTATCCAAACGATCTATCGAGCCCTTAAAAAAATTGGATTTACGCGCAAAAAAAGACATATGGATACAAGGAAAGAAACGAAGAAAAACGTGCTGAATTTTTGAAAATTATAGCGACAAAAGAACCTAAAAACTTAGTGTATATAGATGAGTCTGGCATTGATAACACCGAAGACTACCCCCTACGGATATTGCCAGAAAGGACAGCGGTTTTATGCCTTAAAATCTGGAAAGAAAACTCAACGAATCAGTATGGTTGCAGCCTTAAGTGGAAGAAAGATAGTTGTTCCGTTAACCTTTGAAGGCCACTGTAATATGGATGTTTTTAATGGATGGTTTGAGCAATTTTTGACACCGATCTTGGAACCTGGACAGACTGTCATTCTTGACAATGCTACTTTTCATAAGTCTGATAAGATTATCGAGCTTGCTAAAGGGGTTGGTGCAGAAATTTTGTATCTGCCGCCTTATTCTCCAGATTTCAACAAAATTGAGCATCATTGGTTTGCTATAAAAAACAGAGCCAGGAAAAACATTCCTCTATTCGAATCCTTTCGTCGTGCTGTTGATTCTGCCTTCCTATGACCTGTTCGGACTATTATGAGAAATGCTATACTACATAAGGCCTAATTTCCGGAAGATCAACTTTTTGGTGAACATAAGGTTTTTCGCATATTACAAGCTCTCCTCCGCATTCGCAAATATTAGGCAACTCTATTTTTACTACTTTATCCGCTTCCATTGTGGCATGAAAATTTCCTTTATGCCCAACCTGATCGCCAACATTCCTTTCGCTTTTTGGCTTGTCCTTTTTTATTTTGTATAGCTCTTTTGAGCTGGGCAGGGATGAGCTTTTTGAATTTAAACCGAGCCTTTCCTTTAATTCAGCGTTCTCTATCTTTAAAGCTTTATTTTCTGCTTTTAAGTTTTCTATCTCTGCTTTCAGTTTTTCTATTTTTTGCTGTAAATTTTTGCAAAGTTCTAAAAGGTTTACCACATTACCTCACTTTTGCTCTATGATTATCTTTTTAGATCACTTTGTCTACCTTATTCTACCACTCCGCTGAACGGATACCTTGGGTTAGCTATAGCTAACACCACAATTGTACTAACATTGTGATTTGAGAACAACCTTCACCAGAAAGGGTGTCATTCCAGTGTTAAGCACTGGAATGACGAGAGGTAACGCAAGAAGTTTACTCTTAATAAAAACCTGATGATGAATCATTATTACCAAATTTCGGCCTATTTCTGTTGCTGAAACCAGAACGAGGACGAGGAGGCCTCTTATGGTGACTTCCTCCAGGTTTTCTACTAAATGAATTATTGTAATAATTATCCCTGTCATTTGGACCATCTTTCCTTTCCTCGTTGTAAAGCTCACCTTCAAAAAACTCTCCCGTCTCTTGGTCAACCCGACGTCTTGACAACTTTGGACACCCACCTTTTTCGAAGTCAATTACTAGTGCTTTGAAAGTATCATCTTGTTTAAGTACGCTCTCTATAGAATCTATATGTTCATTAGCTACTTCACTTATGTGCATTTTTCCTTTTCTGCCATTAAGAAATTCAAGCTCTACAATAGACTTCTCTATTCTTACAACCTTGACATCAACTATAGAACCTTGTTCTAGTTCTGTTATTGAATCAATCATCATACTCTTTGCAATTTCAGCTTCAGTGCCACTCGTAGCAAAAACAGAAACTTTACCATCATCTCCTATTTCAATTTTTGCATTACTTCTTTCACACACACTGCGTATATTTTTCCCCTTAGAACCTATAGCAGCAGAAATTTTGTCTTTATCTATGTAAAATGATAACATCCTTGGTGCATGGTCTTTGACATCATCACTGTGTTCTGAAATCACTGCATTCATTTTTTCTAAAATATGTAATCTTCCAGCTTTTGCCTGTTCTAAAGATTTTTCAACAATTTCAAAGCTTATACCAGAAATTTTCATGTCCATTTGTAGCGCCGTAACCCCTTCACTAGTTCCTGCTACTTTAAAGTCCATATCACCAAGATAATCTTCATCACCAAGTATATCGGAAAGTATTACATACTCGTCTTTATCTTTGATGAGACCCATAGCAATTCCAGCAACAGGGGCCTTTATTGGCACACCCGTATCCATTAAAGCAAGAGAAGTCCCACAAACTGTTGCCATAGAAGAAGAACCATCAGACTCCAAAATTTCGGACACTACTCTTATTGTATAAGGAAATTCAGACTTACCGGGTAAAACAGGATGAATTGCTTTCCAAGCAAGTTTGCCATGACCGATTTCTCTTCTTCCTGGTGCACGCGCAGCAGAAGTTTCTCCAACAGCAAATGAGGGAAAGTTATAATGCAACATGAAATGCTCACGTCTATCCCCTTCAATATCATCCACAATTTGCTCATCTTGAGTGGTGCCAAGAGCAGTAACAACCAGTGCCTGAGTATTGCCTCTTGTAAATAGTGCAGAACCGTGAGTTTTGGACAGAATATCAACTTCAACTTCTATCTGACGTATCTCATCATGCTTACGACCGTCTATCCTTACACTTTTCTTCCTAATTATTTCACGTACTAAAGATCTTTCAAAGTTTTTTACTGCATACGTAATTAACTTTTCGTCTTTTCCAGTTTCTTTAAGAGTATTCAATATATTCTCTCTGATCGCTTCTAGAGCTTGAACTCGCTCTTGTTTTACTGTTTGCGAATATGCTTTTTCAAAATCTTTACCGTATTTTTCGAGCTCTTGTGTTATATCTGATGCATCAATAGGGGCAAAGCTCTCAGGTTTATTGCCAATTGTATCAGCAAACTCTTTTATGAGCTTAATGACAGGCTTAAGGTGTTCATGGCCAAATTTTATTGCATTAAAAACATTTTCTTCAGAGAGCTCTTTCACTTCTGATTCAACCATTAAAATTGAATTTTCATCACCAGACAAAAACAGATCCAAGCTGCTTGCTTTCATCTCTTGAACAGAAGGGTTGAGTATATAGTTATTATTTTCATCACAACCAACCATCACTCCAGCTATAGTAAAGTGAAAGGGAACACCAGAAATTGCAAGAGCTGCAACAGCACCAATCAATGCTGGCACTTCAGGAGGATTGACTGTATCATAAGTTAATAGATTGCACACCACACTAATTTCATCATGAAATCCTTCTGGGAATAGTGGTCTTATACTTCTATCTATTACTCTTGAGATTAAAGTTTCTCTATCAGATGGCTTGCCTTCTCTTTTAAAAAACCCGCCAGGGATCTTACCCATGGCATAGCTTTTTGCGATAAACTGCACATTTAAAGGTAGGAAATCAACGCTTTCTTCCTTCTTTTTACGTACAACAGTTACTAAAACAGAAGTATCACCGTAATTTACAACTACTGAACCATGAGCTTGGCGTGCTATTTTTCCTGTTTCTAAAGATAAGGCACGACCACCCCACTCTATAGATTTTTTTATAATTTTAAACATATTAAATTCCTCGATTATTTTCTAATGCCTAACTTCTCTATTAATTCCTGATAGGCTTCATTACCAAATTTACGCTTTATATAATTTAAGTGCTTGCGTCTTCTACCTATCAATATAAGTAAACCACGCTTAGAGTGATGGTCATGCTTGTGCACTTTAAAATGCTCAGTTAAGTTACTGATCCTCTCGGTCAAAATTGCACATTGTACAAAAGATGAGCCTGTATCATCTTCTTTAATTGCATATATATTTATCAAACTCTTTTTCTTTTCGGATGTTATCGACATCTAAACCTCATTTTAAATATTAAAAACACGAATAGGTTTCACACAACCATAAATAAAACTGCAGATTGCAATAGGTACACTACCCACCACCGTACAACAAATATCATGATTCTTTAAATTACGCAAGTTATTTAATACAACTTCCTGACCTTTTCTGATTTTCCCCGCATCTTCTAGGGAAATTTCAACTTTGAACATCGATTTTAAAGCCGATTCAATGGGGATGACGAAACTTTTTGTATTACTCCCTGTCACTCCATCATCTTCTGTCATCCCACCCCCTCTGTCATCCAAGTAGCTGACACTGGGGATGGCTTTGTTGCATCGCTCTTCGGATAGTAGGTAACGCACAATAAATTTATGAAGCTATCTCAAATTTAGCCATACCAATATCAGTGAACTTATTGAGCAAATAGCATTTAACAAGTAGTTCCTTCTCTCTATTTGTCTCAGATTTATTCCTAAAACTAAACCCGAATGTTTGTTTCAGTCGCGAGAAAAAACTTTCTATATAAGATCTTTTTCCATAACTCATCTCTTTTTTCCACTTCTTTATACCATCTTCATCATATGACTTTATGAGCTTGACTGCAGAATTTCTCTCAGCCATATAGTCTAACTTTGGATGCTCTGCTGCGTTGTTTTTCGGAGGAATTTTCGTTTTTATACCATATTGATTACACAGCTTATAGAGCTTTTCTCTGTCATATGCCCTATCTGCATATAGTACTTTTATGACATACTGAAAATCGACTTCTTTTAGCAAATCACAAGCTCCATAGTGATCAGCCGTTACTGTATTTTACAGCTATGGCTTTTTTGCTGTTTGTATTCAACATTACATGCAATTTTCTTGTCTGTTCATAGCTGCGATACTTTCTATCTTCGCTATTTTCTTTGCTATGACCAGGAGTGTTGTTGTATATACTAATTCCTGTACTGTCTATAGCAATTTCGATATCTTCCATATTATTTTCTGCAATCATTGATCTTAATATTGAGTTTCTTAAACCTTCTTGATGATTGTGAATAGCTGATAACTTGCAAATTTTTCCCAATTTGCTCAAGGTATCCTGCTATAAACCCAACTGTTTGCCTCAGGCCTATTCTAAATAAACAAGTTATTATGTGCACCAAAATTACAACTTTATCGCTATAAATATTGTTGCCACCTGGTATTTTTGGACCATTCTCGTACCACTTTTCTATGGCTTCGTTGATATAATGAAAAATATTTCCTCTTTTTTCTAGAAATTTGTTATATTCGCTATGGTTACTGACCCTCATTTTTTGTGGCATATTTTTTCTTTCAAGGTTAAATGGCTATTTTATAATGAATTTTGTCAGTAGCCACCAGATTTTTTCAGTTGCTATGCAACAAAGCCATCCCAGTGTCAAGCACTGGGATGACATCACTTTTGCTTCAATATTCGCACATTAGCGGAGGTAAGCCCATTGCGAAAATCAGTATGTTAAGGCATGATTTTTAATAACCTCAACATCGCTAAATTCAAAAGTTTGGTTGCCTATAATTTGAAATTTCTCATTTCCCTTTCCTGCAACTAGCAGAATCATACCCTCGTTATAGGCAATATCTACGCCTTTCTCTATAGCTTCTCTCCTACCTCCTATCTCCAGTGCATCAGGGCAATGTAGCAAAATATCGTGGCGAATTTTTGCCGGATCTTCATCACGCGAATTATCATCTGTAATTATTACTTTATCTGCATACATTTGTGCTATTTTGCCCATTTCTGAACGTTTCGTCTGATCGCGATTTCCACCGCATCCAAAAACTAGAATTATTTTTTTGTTGATATGCCATTTTAAAGACAATAGGGCTTGTTTAAGCGCACTTGGAGTATGAGCGTAATCCACGAATGCAAAAGGTTTCACTTTTTCCATTCTTCCTGGTGGAGAAACGAGTTTTTCTACGCATATTTCTCTGTAATTTAATCCAGATATACCAATTGCACATAGCAGATTATATGCTTGAAATTTTCCTAAAACTGGGAAAAATGTATTGTAAATTTGGTTATCAATTTTTACTGTAAGATGTTGACCATTAGGGGTTGATGTTTGCTCTAATAAAGTAATATCAGAGCCTTTTTTTCCATAAGTCACAACTTTATTACTGCGTTTTTCAGCTATTTTAAGCAATGCGCCGTATTCATCTATATCCGCATTTAAAATCGCTGTTTTTCCTTCTGGTAATACTTCGTAAAATAACCTTTTTTTAGTTTCTAAATATCCACCAAGACTTTTATGGTAATCTAAATGATCTTGCGAGAAATTAGTAAAAGCTGCAGCACTCAACTTTAATCCATGGATTCTGTATTGATCAATCCCATGACTTGATGATTCCAACACTAAGTGTTCTACACTTATACCACGCAATGTTGCGTAAAGGTCTTCTGCACCTGGAGTGGTAAGGCTGTTGCTATTACCTTTTCTGCCATTATTGATGCATGTTCCAAGTGTTCCAATAGACGCAGCATTATAGCCAGAGTTTTGCCAGATCTGGCGGCAAAATTCTACTACTGAAGTTTTACCATTTGTACCAGTTACAGCAGCAACATATTTGGGCTGTTTGAATTGATAAAACCTGCTGACTATTTCGCTGTATATTTCTTGAGGGTTTGGGTGTTCAAGCACTGCAAAGCTCGAAGTATCTGTCATTCCAGTGCGTGACACTGGAATCCAGTTTTTATTATACAATTGCCTAGTGTGCTCATTTGCAATTAAATTTTCTGGATCCAAGTAGTCAAGCACTGGGATGACATCTTTCTTGGCCCCTTGTATCATAACGTCTACACAGTTGTGTACGTAACACTGTGATTCAGTAGGAAGGATATGGATTCCAGTATCGCATGTTGCGTATTCTTTACTCCTTTCTGACACACAAACAAAAAGATAACCTTCCTTGACTCTCTTGGGATTACATGTAACGCCCTTGATTTCAATATCAAAGTTAACATCAATAATGTTATGCAGTAATTCTCTCAGTTTCATCTGCCAGCTTTGATATTCAAACATGGCAGTCTTGCTAGTGCAGCATTTAAATCAGAGATCAAATCCTCAGAATCTTCTAGTCCACAAAATATCCGCATGAAACTTCCACCATAATCTGAATTCATTACAGATCTTGACATAGATCTACGATCTATTGGTAATATCAAACTGTCGCACCCTCCCCAAGAAGCACCAATACTAAAAATTTTCATGTGATCAACCATGCAGCTTAGTTCTTCACATGAATATTCTCTACCCAATACTATACTGAATACGCCGCTTGCTCCTTTAAAGTAACTTTTCCATAATTCGTGTTGAGGATGGGAGGGAAGTGCTGGATATAAAACCTTTCTAACTTTTTGCTGTGCTTCTAGCCACTTTGCCACTTCCATTGCTGTATTTTGGTACTTTTTCATACGTGTGTGCAGTGTTCTTAGTCCCCTATGTGCAAGATAACAGTCGTGCGATTGAATGGTTACTCCATAATTTTTATAGCTCTCATAAAGCAATTTAAAAATTTCACCTTCAGCAATCATAGTCCCCATCAATAAATCTGAGTGACCGGCTAGATACTTTGTCACCGCATATAGTGCAACATCAACTCCATAATCAAGCGGCTTAAATAACAAAGGAGTGGCCCATGAATTGTCACAAACGGTCACAATTTTATGTTCCTTAGCAACTTTTACTATATGCTCTATATTCGAAATCTCAAACGTTACAGAACCAGGAGTCTCGATCATTATCAATGAAGTATTACTCTGAATTAAATCAGTTATATCCTGTGTTGGATCATAAAAAGTTACTTCTGTTCCTCTTTTTGGTAGCTCATTTTCTGCAAACCTCCTAAGCCTATAATAACTATTATCTTGAATTAAAACGTGCGAGCCTGCTTTAGCGAAAGTTAGAATAGCAAAAGTAAGTGCAAATAGTCCGGAAGGATAAATAAGCGCTTGTCCACTCCCTTCAATTTCAGCCAGTGCATTTGAAAGATAATGAACAGTAGGAGTACCAACATTACTGTAGCTATAATCCCTTGCAACACCATCATTGATTACATCGTATATACTTTCTCCATTTGCTGCATTTAAGTAGTCCTTGTAAGTAGGGAATAATATGGTAGAAGAATGATAAACTGGCGGGTTCATGGAACCTTTATAGTCATTAAATTTTCTTCCTGCTTTAACTAATATAGACTCTTCCTTCACATTTTTATTATTTATTTTTTAAATTGTACTCATCTTGCGTATACAAGTGAAGAGAAATTGCATGTATTAGCTCTATCTCACCCTTCAATAACTCATAAATCAACTTGTGTCTTTTTAGAACGCTCATTCCAATAAAGCCGTCAGATATTAATATTAATTTAATGTGCGAAGGTAATGTTGAAGATGAAGCAAAATAATGATCAGCATGCTTTGCTGATTCATCGATAATGTTGATATCAATTACATCTATCGAATCGCGTATCTTTTCTTCTATTGTTTTAATAATATCCATAATGGTTTCTTTAAGCAACAATATGCTCCTCTTGTCATCCCAGTATCAGCTACTTGGATGACAATCGCAATTACTTATTCTCTTCTTTATTATCTATGTCTTGATAATCAGAATCTACTACTTTTTCCTCTTTATCATTTGGATTTCCTTCTGATGAAAAGCCATTTTCAGCACTATTTTGTTGAGATGCTTGATACATAGCTTCTCCAAGTTTCATAGATAATTGAGAAAGATTAGTGACTTTCTGCTGTATTGAATCAGCGTCATCAATGTTATCAGATTTACTAACTTCTTTTAATTCGTTAACTGCATTTTCAATAGCAGATCTATCTTCTGGTGAAACTTTATCACCATACTCTGTCAGAGACTTTTCTGTAGAATGGACTAAGCTATCCGCTTGATTCTTCACTTCAATAAACTTTTTGCGCTTTTCATCTTCTTGCGCTTTTTCTTCAGCTTCTTTTACCATGCGATTTATTTCATCATCAGATAAACCACCTGAAGATTGAATGCGTATTTTTTGCTCTTTTCCAGTAGCTTTATCTTTTGCAGAAACGTGTGCTATTCCATTTGCATCTATATCAAATGTCACTTCAATTTGTGGCCTTCCGCGCGGAGCAGGAGGTATCCCTTCCAAACTAAACTGACCAAGTAGCTTATTATCAACTGCCAGTTTTCTTTCACCCTGATGCACCTTAATTGTAACAGCTGTTTGGTTATCTTCTGCAGTTGAAAACACCTGAGATTTTTTAGTAGGAATTGTAGTATTACGCTCAATAAGTGGAGTGAATACTCCTCCTAGAGTTTCAATACCAAGAGAAAGTGGGGTCACATCAAGTAGTAACACATCTCTTACATCACCTTGAATGATCCCCGCCTGTATTGCAGCTCCAATTGCTACAACTTCATCAGGGTTAACTCCTCTATGTGGATCTTTGCCAAAGAATTCTTTAACTTTCTCTATGACTTTTGGCATACGAGTCATGCCACCAACAAGAACCACTTCGCCAATTTGACTAGCAGATAAACCAGCATCCTCAAGAGCTTTTTTACAAGGAGCCATAGTTCTTTCGATTAAATCATTCACTAAGCTTTCAAGTTTTGCTCTCGTTAATTTCATATTTAAGTGTTTTGGACCACTTGCATCAGCTGTAATAAACGGTAGATTTATTTCCGTTTCCATTGCACTTGATAATTCAATTTTCGCTTTTTCAGCAGCTTCTTTGATTCTTTGCATAGCCATTGGATCATTTTTCAAATCAATGCCATTACTTTTCTTGAATTCATCTAGTAAATAACTCACTACTCCATTATCAAAGTCTTCACCTCCAAGATGGGTATCACCGTTTGTTGCTTTCACTTCGAAAACTCCATCACCTATTTCAAGTATTGAAACGTCAAATGTACCACCACCAAGGTCATATACTACTATTGTGTGCCCATGTTTCTTATCAAGACCATAAGCAAGTGCTGCAGCAGTCGGTTCATTTACTATTCTGAGTACATTTAATCCGGCAATTTTTCCTGCATCTTTTGTTGCTTGACGTTGAGAGTCGTTGAAGTATGCTGGCACTGTTATCACAGCATCTTTTACTTCCTCTCCAAGATAAGCTTCTGCTGCCTCTTTCATGTTTTGTAGTATAAATGCACCAATTTGACTAGGAGAATATTCTTTATTATCAGTTGTTTTAACCCATGCATCACCACTTTTTGCTGCAAATACTTTGTATGGTACACTTAGATTTTTCATCTCAGGATCACTATATTGACGGCCTATTAATCTCTTAGTAGCAAAAAAGGTATTACTTGCATTGGTGATTGCTTGCCTTTTTGCTGGAGCACCAATCAACCTTTCTCCTGAAGAAGTCAATGCAACTATAGATGGAGTAGTTCTTGCCCCTTCTTTATTTTCTATTACCTTTGTATCCTTGCCCTGCATTATTGCAACACAAGAATTTGTTGTTCCGAGATCTATGCCTATTGCTCTTTCCATAATGAGTACCCCATTGTAAATATTATCTGATATAAGAATATATAAGTATAGGGCTCATTAATTACAAGCCCAATTTAGGTTTCTAATTAGTTATTAGAACTTAAAAGGCGCGAAAGCCACTTAGTCAGCCAAAAATTGCCTCGTAGTTTATTTGAATTATCAGCTTCTTCATTGCTGCTATCCCCAATTTGGTATCCAGAGTTCTGTAATGGCTTATAACCGTTTAAATTAACATCATCTCCTTGTTTTAAAACAAATGTATTTACATCTAAACTGTTATCAATACTAACGTTCAATGTAATATTAAACTCTTTTTCGATTGTAGAAACTGTATTGCGTTTGTTATTAAAAATGTGCGCTATAACTGCACTGTGTGCTACTAAATCAAAAGACTTATTTCGATTCTTGTTAGCAATATGTTGTAAATCCCTTAGTATTGATGAAACAATTACTTCGTTTGATTTTACTCTTCCAGTACCTTTGCAGTGTAAACACTCTGTAGTATTAATTTCTTGTATGTTTGGTTTAATTCTTTGTCTTGAAAATACCATTAAACCAAAGTCATTTATGTAGCTAAATTGAACTTTAGCTTTATCATCTTTAAACGCTTGCTTTATAGCAGACTCAACAGCTCTGCAATACTGATATTTCAACATATCAATAAAATCGACTACTATTAATCCTGATAGGCCCCTAAGATTCACCTGTCTTGATATTTCAGGTACTGCTTCCATGTTGGTTCTATAAGCTGTTTCTTCTATGCTATCTTCTCCTGTCATCTTTCCTGAATTTACGTCTATTGAAACAAACGCCTCAGTTAAAGTTATTATCAAAGACCCACCAGATGGCAATTCTACTCTATTGCTATATAACTCAGAAATTTGATCTTCGATTCCGTAGTAAGTAAAGATCGGAGCATAACCTCTATACAATCTATAGCGCAACTTACTACCTTTTAGTGCATTGTTAGCATATTGCCTAACTGCCTCAAAAGCTTCCTTTCCAGACACTATAACTTCTATACCATCGCTACAAAAATCACGAACAGATCTCATAATTACATCTGCTTCATTGTAAATTAATGATGGAACGTTTACAGAGAAGGCATTTTTTTGAATGCTCTGCCATAATGAGGATAAGTAATTGTAATCCTGCTCAATTTCTTTCTTATTTTTTCCTGAACCAACAGTTCTTACTATTAAACCTGATCTTTTTGGCAAGTTTATTGAACTCAGTATCTCCTTTAACTGCTTTCTGACATTAGCATCTTCAATTCTGCGGGACACTCCACCTTTGCTCATGGAATTTGGCATGAAAACACAGTATCTACCCACTAAAGTTATGTATGTTGTAAATGAAGCTCCTTTATTGCCTCGTTCCTCTTTAGTTAGCTGGACCAATACTTTTTGATTTACTGAAATAACATCTTGTAATTTGTATTTTTTATATAAAGGTACCTCTCTTACAAAACCACTACCTGATTCGTTGACATTCTTACTAGCTGCAGAATCTGAAGAAACATTTGCTGAGGCTTCTTCTATACAATCGTCATTTGAGTAGCCCTCAAAGATAGTTTCCTTTTCTTTTTCTGGAATGTTGAAGTAATCTAGAGATATCTCGGAAAAAGACAAAAAACCTTGCTTATTTTTCCCATATTCAATAAATACGGCTTGCAAAGAAGGCTCTATACGCTTTATATAAGCAACGTATATATTACCTCTTAATTGTTTTTTTTCCTTGAATTCTTGTTCAAATTCTACAACCTTGTTATTAATTGACAAGGCAACTCTTACCTCATTAGAACAGATAGAATTTTCTATCAATAATACCCTTTTACCACTATTTGTCACTTATTTACCGTTTGCTTTTTATTCTGAAGTTAACTTTATGCTACTTAATGCACTGTTGATTGTCAAGGATTTTGCAATCTGCATTATTCGATTGACTTTTAGTATTTTGCGTAATAAACTCGCATAGAATTTATTATATCATTATAAGTATGGCGAAAAAAAATGCTTCTTTGCTCGTTAAGTTAGTCAGCACTGCAATCAAGATAACAAAAACTGGTGAAGAAAAATCAACTGGCTATTTTTATGTAAAAAAGCGTAATCCAAAAAAGCTCACCAGAAAACTGGAGTTTAGGAAGTATGACCCAGTAGTCAGAAGGCATGTGTTATTTAAAGAAGAAAAACTAAAGTAATTTTTTTATAAGGAATTTTATTATTATGCAAAATTTACAATTAAGTTATCCTATAATAGTAGAGTTGGGGGATGTGAAAGATACAAAACTGAAATTAATAAAGGTCATTGCACAATTAATAGGTAAGAAGTACAAAACACAGAAAAAAGCAGCAAACGCTCTAAAGATTGATCAACCTAAAGTATCTCAAATCAATAGATCAAAAGTCGAAGGGTTCTCCTTAGAATACTTGCTTAATTTATTGGTTGCATTGAATCAAGACATAAACGTAAGAATAAAGCATAATTCTAAACCTGCATAATATGGTATCCGTTCAGCGGAGTGGCAAAATAAGGTAGACAAGATAAATCAATCCCGGTGTCAAGCACTGGGATGACAAGGTATAAACCTTATCGTCATGCCGCCGCGAACCGTCATACCGCGATTCATTCGCGGTATCTCTAGATCCCGCTAACAAGTAGCGGGATGACGGTTATCAGGCCAGCACCCCTACGATGTCATCCCAGTCTGGGATCCAGGAATTTTATTAAGTTAGTAAGCATAAAAGTAGCCGTTTTATGTTAAAATACAACGTTTTGATGATTATGAAAAAGCTGGATTCCAGACTGGAATGACACCATTTGTTGTAAACTCACTTCTTCTTGATTTGTAGAACAATAAAACAGTAAGCTAAAAGGGAACTTATTACTCAACAAAACAAGACTTAAAATTTTGTGCAATGCTATTGATTATAGCTAGATATGCATCTTTTCCAGGCTCTATGTCTGATCCAATAGGATCAAGAACTACCATTTTTGCGTCATTAGAAAGGGCGTTAGGCTTTATGCTATCTTCCTGTGAATGAGCAAATATACATTTAACGTTTTCTTCCTTCATTATCTTTTTTAGCTTCATTAAACTCTTCATACCTATGTAAGAATCCTCTTCTATGGAAAGAATAGCGCTTGGATGATTTAGACCAAAATATTTTTCAAAATATTGATAAGCATCATGAGTAACGATGTATTTTTGATTTTTAAAATCATTCAGTTCTTTCATGATTTCTTTTACTTCTTGGTCTATTTTTTTTATAGCTTTTGTTGCATTAGAACTGTATCGATGGGAATTTCCTTTATCTATGTCAGACAATGTTGCACTTATAGAAAGTATCATGCTCTTTGCATTTTTGGGACTCAGCCACATGTGTAAATCTTTTTCATCTTGAATGTGAGTGATTTTTCTAGAAAATGAATGTGGCCGAGTAGGAAGTAGGTTGATTGCCTTTGACAATTGCACTAGTTCTTTATTATTTTTGGCGAAAGTTTGAACAAACGTCTCTAAGTTATCGTCAACATAAAATATAACGTCACTTGATTCTAAATTACTCGCATCAGATGGCTTTAATATATAATTATGTGCAGATGTTGCATAGCCAAGCAATTCCGGTTCTAAAATCCCTTCTGTAACAGAAGCTACAAGTGAGTGGATAGGTTTGATTGTAGCTACAACTTTTAAATTGGATGAAAAGGCAATATTATAGTATAGTGTAAGTGAAAGTAATAGAAAAAAAGCCAGTAAATGTCTCATATAAACGTTGAGAAGAAGTTAAATTTTGTCAATAAATTGAATAATGTCAATAATCGTCTTCTAAAAATAGAAAATCTTGCTCTCGCATATGATGGTAAAAGAATCCTTGACAATATCAATATGTTCATGGAAAGAGGAGACATAATTACAATACTTGGTCCAAATGGTGGAGGTAAAACCTCTTTAGTGAAAGCAATTGCTGGTATAAATAAAAATTATACTGGAAATATTGTGTTAGCTGAGAACACAAAAATTAGCTACATGCCGCAAAATTTTAGTATTAGTAATTTGATGCCAATAACAGTTGAATATTTTCTTTTAAATAGCTCCTTGAAAAGACTAAAGAAAAATCAATCCATTATTACAGAAACGATAGAGTTGGCTGGTATCGGTAACATTTTGAAAAATCAAGTATTAGAAATTTCTGCAGGGCAAACACAATTATTACTGCTTGCACGTTGTTTAATTGCAGAGCCTGACTTGATCATTCTAGATGAGCCAGTTAGTGCAATGGATATTAACGCACGGGCTAAGTTCTATGATATTATAAGCAAAATAGCAAAAAACCGATTAGTGTCGATTCTTATGACTTCTCATGATCTTAACTCTGCTCTACCATGCTCAGATTACATAATTTGTATAAATAATACTGTCTACTGCCAAGGTAAGCCTGGTGAGATTATGAAGGATAAAACCCTAAATGAAATATTTAGCAGTTACGCAGCGAAATGATTCAAAATATTTTGCGTCTTCTGCACATAACTACAGTGCTGACGCGTTACAATATATTACCTTATTTACTTCCACCATCAAAGAAATCAATAAATAAGATACAAGGCCATAAACTAAAGCGTGCTCTTGAAAAATTAGGTCCGGTGTTCATTAAGTTTGGGCAGTCTATCTCATCACGTACTGATGTTTTAAATGAGGATATAACAAATAACTTGTTATTGATATGTGATAGATTGCCATCGTTTTCACATAAAATAGCAGTTAAAACTATAGAAAGTGAGTTTAATTGTAAATTGAGCGACATTTTTTCAAGCTTTTCTGAAAAGCCAATTGCAGCAGCATCGATTTCTCAGGTGCATAGAGCGGTTACAACTGAGGGTAAAGAAGTTGCTGTGAAGGTTTTAAGGCCAAATATTGAGAAAACATTCTCAAGGGATATAAAAATGCTTTCTTGGCTTGCAGAAATTGCAGAAAAATTTAGCGAACAATCAAAAAGGCTGAGGCCAATTGAATTAGTCAAAACTTTTGCTGAAATTTGCCGATTAGAGTTAGATCTACGTTTTGAAGCTGCTCACTCTTCGGAACTAAAGGAAAACACAAAAAATGACAGAGGTTTTTACGTACCTGAAATAGATTGGAATAGAACTTCGAAAAAGGTTTTAACATTAGAATGGATAGAAGCAACGCCAATATACGAAGTTGAAAAACTGAATAATCGTAAGCAAATAGCTATCAATCTTATAGAATCGTTTTGCAATCAAGTATACAGGGATTGTTTTTTTCATGCTGATATGCATCCTGGAAATCTAATGGTTGATAGTAATAACAATATTATTGCCCTGGATTGTGGAATCATGGGTAGAATAGATCGTGAGACATGCTATTACGTTATAGAGATACTCAAAGGCTTTTTAAATCGGGATTATGATCACGTTGCAAAAATGCACTTTAGAGCTGGTTATGTTTCATCACAGCATAGAAATTTTGTCACAGCTTGCAGGGCAATAGGTGAACCCATTATTGGGCAGCCTATACAGAAGATTTCATTTGCTAGTTTACTTGCTCAGCTATTAAAAATAACTGGTGATTTTGATATGAAAGTTCAAACACAATTGTTATTGCTGCAGAAAACTATGATTTTACTGGAAGGGACATGTAGAAAGATCTACTCAGAAATCAATATGTGGAAAGTAGTTGAAGCGTGGATAAGCAGTCAACATGAAAATAAAATAGGGTATAGGGAAAAAATTAGAAGTTCTTATCCCATAAAAACAATCCAAGGAATATTTAGCCTTATAGAAAAATTGAACCTAATAGCTGATAAAAAATTAGAAAACATCCAAATTAAAAATAAATCAAATGGAAAAGTCTATTTTTTATTGTGGTTTGTAATTATAATTCTAATCGTTAAACTTTTAATTTCTTAAACTATGGGAAAAAACTGCGTCAAATCCAATTTTTATTCAACTTAATTTTTAATCTGCAGGAGCCGAGTTGAGAATGTCCAATTTTCCACTTTCTTTATGTATAGCCTTTCTTATAATAGTCCGAATGCGATAAGATATGTGTTTATGGCTATAGCAGGCCAGTAGCATATTACGGTCTGTTCGGATTATTGTAAAAAGAGCTATATCTGTTCAGCAGAGTGGCAAAATAAGGTAGACGAGAAAAGACAACTATAGGAACAAATGGGTGTCATGCCAGTGCGTGACACTGGCCTCTTGTTTCAATGTTAAACAAAATACCATAGAATTCAAAAAGACAATTCCTAGAAAATTTCTACATCCAAAAAAGGCATAAGTTATGTTAATGCTGTTTGAATGAGATGATATAAAGATAAGCCAAATTTTTACAAAGAAAACATTTCAAACCCCAGTTATGGATTAGAAAACAGATAAAAGTAGAATTAATAAAGAGGGAAATAGGGTAAACTCAAGTATTTTAACAATAATTTAAGAGGTTACCCATGAAGAAAGATATTACAGAACTTTACTGCTGCGTCGAGGATTTTTGTCGTGTAGTAGATGAAAATTTTGCAAATAAGTTCTTATCAAATGGCAAAAAACCAACCAGAGTACCAGAAATAGCGCACTCAGAAATGCTAACCATAATCCTGTTATACCACCAATCGCCATGTAAAAACTTCAAGGCTTTTTATCTTTGTTACCTTAAGTTACTCTATAGATCAGAATTTTCAAAGATGCCTTCATATCACAGATTTATTGCCTTAAAGCCGAGAGTTTTACGGTATTTAGCATTACTTCTTCAATGGTTCTGCGAACAAGCGAAAATGACAGGTACTTCCTACATTGACACTTCTACGATTGCCATTTGCCACAAGAAAAGGATCTCTAGGAACAAAGTTTTTGATGGTTTAGCAGAAATTGGTAAGAGCACGTATGGTTGGTTTTTTGGCTTTAAATTGCACTTGGTGATTAACGAAATTGGAGAAATTCAATCACTTACTCTAACCAAAGGTAACGTTGATACCTGTGCCAACTATAACTAAAAGACTGACAGGACTTTTGTTCGGAGATAAAGGCTATATCAAGAAGGAGCTCTTTGAGGAACTCTTCGATAGAGGTTTAAAGCTTGTCACTAAAGTGAAAAAAGGCATGAAAAACGCACTAATCTCACTAAAAGAGAAGGCTTTATTGAGAAAAAGGTCGATTATTGAGACAGTCTTTGGTTGTTTAAAAAATAAATTTGAGCTTGAACATACACGGCACAGATCGCCAATAAATTTTCTGGTACATATTTTTTCTACATTAATTTCATATTCCATGCAGTCAAAAAAGCCTTCTATTTCTAAGCCTTACTGTGTTGGTTAATCCATAACTGGGGTTTCAAGCAGCAAGACACCTTTGATTGAAAGAGAGCACCAAATTTATGGGGTGAGTAACTGCGCTATTTCAACTATAGTATTTTCTAAAACGAATGATAAACGTCTAAAATGGTATTACCAACTAAAAGGTGTAAGTCTGTACATTGATGCATTAGAGGTCTGAGGCAACTTTTGATGGTGTGCCAACAATGCTCTATCGGATTTAGATCAGGTGAATATGTTGGAAGATAAAGCAAATGACAGCCAAAAGACTCTATTAATGACTTTGTTTTGGGAGTTTTATGGAATGTAGCATTACCCATAACTATGGTTGTATCACGCTGTAATTGTGGAAGTAATCTTCGCTCTAACCATACATTAAATATATCTTTATTAAACCCTCCTGTGAAGGTCATTGGTGCAATAAACTTCTCATCCACCTATTATACTCACTCTTTCCCGCTTTTTTCCTGGAACATCAGCATATATTTTTTCTCCTCTTGGAGCTCGTGCATATTCTCGGTATAGTCTATTATCAACTCCTGCTTCATCTATATATAAAATGCTACAGTGGTCTATTTTTGAGACTTTATCGATAAATTGCTGCCTATCTTCTTGATTGCGCTCTTGATAGAATGTGACTTTTTTTAAAGGTTATTTTTAGCTGTCTTAATCTATACCAAATTGCACTTATCCCAAAGCCAAGGTTTTGTTTCATTTCTGCTAGTGTGTGATCTGGGTGTTTTTTGACATATTCTTCGAGTATTTCTGGATCTATTTTTCGAATAAAACCAGTACTTTTTACCGCTTTGAGACCTTGGCCAGTAGCTTTCTTTTTTAGCCATCTATATAGTGTTGCTATCCCTATCTCAAAAACCTCTGCAACTTCAACCTTTGACTTTCCTTTTTCTACCAAAGACACTGCTTTTTCCCTTAAATCTACACTATATACCATCGCTTTCCCTACTTTAAAAAAACATATTATACCTTTATCATTCGCTTTTGAAAATACTATAGTTAGCGGAATGACGGTTTTTCAAATTGTCGGTAGATCTAAGTCAGTTTAGCTATAATTTCCTAAATTTGCTCACAATCTCTTGACTTGACACATATGTTTTTTTTCCCAAATGTTACTATCTTCCTCCTTTTCCTTTCTCAATTTGTGCAACCATTTCCTTTACATTTGCATGCGTGAGAAGGGAATTTTTGCTGACATGAGATTTTGGATCAGATTTTGCTGTTACGTGTTTCGTTGCAGATCTTTTATTCTCTGTTAGAAATGAATGAGATTGTTTTTTCTTCACACCGATATCCGCTTGTGCTGCTGGAGTGGTTTTGCTTTCAGCAAGCTGTACATTAGCATTTCCTTTTGCTTGATTTTGCTCAAATTTTTCTTTTAATGCCTTTACTTTACTGCCCATCTCGCGATTAGCTCCTCCTTTCATAGTAGCTGCTGCTACTTTTGGTATCGCCTTACCAGCAGCTTTTTGTGCTGATTTCCTATTGTCTTGATTTTCAGATTTTAGTGGTACTCTTTCAGCTGATTTTTTAAGAATTACTCCTACTACTTTTGGCTCTGTGCTTACTTTTTGATTAGCACGGCTTAGATTTTTAGGCTTTGGCGGTACTGCAGGTTTATCTTTGATTACCACTTTCGATTCTTGTCTAACTTCTTGACCAGTAGTAAACATTTTTTTTGGCACTTGCGGTGGTTTTGGTGGTACGAGGGATTGAGGTTGTTGTTTCTGCTTACGTTCTCTTTTTGCTTCTATATGTTCTTTAGGAACTGTTGCATAAATTGGCTCTTCTTTGGGCGATTTTGAACTCTGCGAATTTTCTATTAAAATTTTACTCTTCTTCTCTTGATAATTTGATATCTCTTTGTATACAGACTCTTCATTTAATGAACTTCCATAGCCTGAATCTTCTCTCTGCTCATATAAAGGATTTTCCTTTTGCTTTTTCTCTTGATAATTTGATATGTCTTCATATTCAGACCCCTGATCTAATGAACTTTCATAGCCTGAATCCTCAGAAGGATTTTCCTTAGCATCAGGCATACTAAAACTATTAGCTCCTTTTAGTAAAGAAGATGTAGACTTTGCCTTGCTTTCTCCATCTGAAGATATTTCTGATTTAAAGCGTACCTTCCTCGAATCTGGAGCAGCCGGAGGTGCTGTTGTTGGTCGCTTTATTTGCCTCATGCGATTACCACCTAATTTTTCTTTCGGCTGTTCTTCTTTTCGCAGCTCAAAAGTACCTTCCTTTTGCTTTCTACCTTCCAAACTCACTTCGTGTGATCTATCTTTTCCTTGACTCTTTTCACTTTGTTCTAAATTTAAAGAATCTTTTAAAATATTATTTTTTCTGAAATCTTTTTCTAATTGTTCCAAGAGATCAATTTTTTTTAAAATTCTTGTATACTTAGCTGCTGTTTCTAAAGTGAAACTTGACAACTCATCATTTACAAAATTACTTATACTACTGTTCTTGGTTGGAAAATTTTTTCCCAAAATTCTATTCATTAATGTTTTAAAAAGACCTAATGGCTGTTCTACATAATTGTTCAAGTCAGTATATATAACAAACTCAGCTATACCTTTTGCCTCACCTGTAAAACCTTCTAATGCATGAGATAAATCCCTTAACGTTTTGTTATATTGTTTCTCTGCATTTCCTAGCTTTACAGCTTTGATCAGAGAATCGAGATTTTTTTTTATAGTTCTCACTTTTAAATGGATTATTCATACTAATTACAGCTCATTATTTATTAAAATATAGATCTAAAATATTAAGATCTAGTAAATATTACTTTTGTAATTCATGTAGAACTATAGCTATAATAAGTAAGATTCCCTACGTCATACCGCCGCGGTATCTCCAGATCCCGCTAACAACTTACTATTACCCACAAATATGAGGTTCGTGAGCAAGTCGCCATCCTTCTGCTAAATCAAAGAGACGTTTATATCCTTTCCAAAGAACATAAGGTCCTGGTTCTGGGTCATTTTTTCCTGCTAAATGGCCTCCAAGTTCATGAAACAGCTTCTTTTATGTTGGGAACTACACTTGGACATGGTTTTCTGTGTATTTTAACGTATAAAACTTTCCATTCCTCTTCAGCTAATAAGGTAGTACATGGTAATGTTGGGTTAGCTCTTGCAATTGATGTAATAAAGAAGATCCTCCAAGCAATAATACTCACAACTGTTAGATATCTCATTAGTCTTTCTGCTATTCCAAGCCTACATTCTTCAACTTTGAGACCGAATTTAAAATTTTATGTAATATCTCTATTTTCCATCTAAGGCAATTGTAAGTTAAAAACGTGATATAAAAGAGATAAGAGAGAAAGATAACCCTGCTCACTAGGAATAGCGGGCGTGCGCGACCGAAAGGAAATTGGTATTACAACCGTTGGTATCAAGGTACGCTAGCCCTATCTCTCGATACGTTTGAATAGTTGCTTGGGACATATATATGCACCCGTTTACAATCTTAAATTAACTAAAACTATCGAGGTTTATTATGGTTACATCTTATCAAAATTTTATTGGCATTGACATCGGAAAATTTAAAAATGTCGTTGCAATTCACAAACAGAAGAATGCTGTCGAATTTGATAATAATGCTTCTGGTTGGCAACAATTATTTCAAGAGTTTTCAGATATTCTACCTAATGCTTTAGTGACTTTAGAAAATACAGGGAAATATGAGCTTGGCTTATCACATTTTCTTACCGACAAAAATATTGCCGTGCATCGAGCTAATACTCGTAAAGTAAAAAGCTTTATTTTATCTCACGGAACTTTAGCAAAGTCTAGATGCAAGAGCTCTTGCTCAATATGGATTTGAACGCCATAGAACTATCTCTCTATTTGTACCTACCTCTACAGAACAATCAACTTTGGCTGCACTTTGTCAACGTCGTGATGATATTACGCAAATGAGAACTCAAGAAAAATGCAGACTTGAAGCACCGGAAAATGATCATATAAAAGAAAGCTGTCAAAAGACCATTGAGTTTTTCGATAGTCAAATAAACGAACTCAATGATACTATACAAAAGATTATTGATGAAAGCCGCGAATTACAACAACGCCAAAAAATTCTTAAAACAGTTCCTGGAATAGGTAAAAAGTTATCACAAGATTTTTTGTGTTTAATGCCAGAGCTTGGTTACTTAAACAGAAAAGAAGTAGCAAGTCTTGCCGGAGTTGCACCGCATCCAAAAGAAAGTGGTAAAGCTGTTGGTTACCGAAGGATTACAGGTGGTAGAAGTAACGTTCGTTCAAAGCTCTTTACAGCCGCTATGGCTGCTACAAGGTCAAAATCTATACTTGGCGCCTTTTATTCTAAGCTTGTTGAAAGTGGTAAGAAGAAGATGGTGGCTATAACAGCCCTAATGCATAAAATTAGTGATCAGAGTAGACACCGTTACTGTATTTTACAGCTATGGCTTTTTTGTTGTTTATATTCAACATTACGTGCAATTTTCTCGTTTGCTCATAGCCACGATATTTTCTGTCAGTGCTATCAACTATGTTTTTTAAAAATTTTTTTATTTGTGTAATTTTGCAAATTATAGCTCTTTTTACAATAATCCGAACAGACCGTAATATGCTACTGGCCTGCTATAGCCATAAACACATATCTTATCGCATTCGGACTATTATAAGAAAGGCTATATATGGGCAATAAAAACCCGTTTGTCATAGAAATAGAATTTTATATCAAACAGCTACCACAGCAATTTCTGCTTAAGCTAATGAATATGTGCTTTAAGTCTGTGTGGACGCACATATTCATTAGCCAATTTCAGTTACCGTTGTGAAGATTTTTAAGTATGCAAATTAATTGCTTCTTTAAGTCTTGTATTAGCAATTATAGCCTTTCTTATAATAGTCCGAATGCGATAAGATATGTGTTTATGGCTATAGCAGGCCAGTAGCATATTACGGTCTGTTCGGATTATTGTAAAAAGAGCTATACTATAATTTTATGCATTAGGGCTGTTATAGCCACCATCTTCTTCTTACCACTTTCAACAAGCTTAGAATAAAAGGCGCCAAGTATAGATTTTGACCTTGTAGCAGCCATAGCGGCTGTAAAGAGCTTTGAACGAACGTTACTTCTACCACCTGTAATCCTTCGGTAACCAACAGCTTTACCACTTTCTTTTGGATGCGGTGCAACTCCGGCAAGACTTGCTACTTCTTTTCTGTTTAAGTAACCAAGCTCTGGCATTAAACACAAAAAATCTTGTGATAACTTTTTACCTATTCCAGGAACTGTTTTAAACCCCAGTTATGGATTAACCAACACAGTAAGGCTTAGAAATAGAAGGCTTTTTTGACTGCATGGAATATGAAATTAATGTAGAAAAAATATGTACCAGAAAATTTATTGGCGATCTGTGCCGTGTATGTTCAAGCTCAAATTTATTTTTTAAACAACCAAAGACTGTCTCAATAATCGACCTTTTTCTCAATAAAGCCTTCTCTTTTAGTGAGATTAGTGCGTTTTTCATGCCTTTTTTCACTTTAGTGACAAGCTTTAAACCTCTATCGAAGAGTTCCTCAAAGAGCTCCTTCTTGATATAGCCTTTATCTCCGAACAAAAGTCCTGTCAGTCTTTTAGTTATAGTTGGCACAGGTATCAACGTTACCTTTGGTTAGAGTAAGTGATTGAATTTCTCCAATTTCGTTAATCACCAAGTGCAATTTAAAGCCAAAAAACCAACCATACGTGCTCTTACCAATTTCTGCTAAACCATCAAAAACTTTGTTCCTAGAGATCCTTTTCTTGTGGCAAATGGCAATCGTAGAAGTGTCAATGTAGGAAGTACCTGTCATTTTCGCTTGTTCGCAGAACCATTGAAGAAGTAATGCTAAATACCGTAAAACTCTCGGCTTTAAGGCAATAAATCTGTGATATGAAGGCATCTTTGAAAATTCTGATCTATAGAGTAACTTAAGGTAACAAAGATAAAAAGCCTTGAAGTTTTTACATGGCGATTGGTGGTATAACAGGATTATGGTTAGCATTTCTGAGTGCGCTATTTCTGGTACTCTGGTTGGTTTTTTGCCATTTGATAAGAACTTATTTGCAAAATTTTCATCTACTACACGACAAAAATCCTCGACGCAGCAGTAAAGTTCTGTAATATCTTTCTTCATGGGTAACCTCTTAAATTATTGTTAAAATACTTGAGTTTACCCTATTTCCCTCTTTATTAATTCTACTTTTATCTGTTTTCTAATCCATAACTGGGGTTTCCAAGCATTCCTTGTCGCTCAGATCTTTTATGATAACCGGTGCACTATCAAGATTTGCAATCTTGCTTGCTCGCCAACGACGTTCTCCAGCTATTATTTCATAACCATCATCATTTGAATCTTTGCGTACCACGATAGGCTGTATAATGCCACTTTTCTTTATCGAATTTGCAAGTTCTCTTAATGACTCCTCGTCAAAATGTTTCCTCGGTTGAAATTTGCTTAGGTGCAGTAATGAAATAGGCAAATGCTCTTGTCGATCTTCTTTATTATCATAATTATCGCCTATGAGGCCGGCAAGACCTCTGCCGAGGCGTCTATCATCCTTCATACTACGCCCTCGCTTACTAGTTTCTTCTCCTTACAACTGCTCGCGTGCTTTTTTAAAATTTCCCTTGCCAAACTTATATATGCTTGTGCACCAGGACACTTAAGATCATACACAATAGCGGGTTTTCCATGAGAAGGCGCTTCTGATAACCGTACGTTACGTGGAATAACAGTCTCATACAATGGGATGATAGTTTTGTATACTTTATCATTTAAATACTGGCAAATATCGTTTTTAATCTGTTCACTGAGTTTGTTGCGCCTGTCATACATTGTTAACACTATCCCTTCTATTGCCAAAAAAGGGTTTAGGTTATTTCTTTTTATCAGCTCTACAGTTTTAACTAAATGGCTTAATCCCTCCAAAGCAAAAAATTCACACTGAAGAGGGACAATAATAGAATTAGCAGCAGTCAAAGCATTTATGGTTAGAAGCCCAAGTGATGGAGGGCAATCGATGATTATATACTCATAATTATCGCGTATCTTCTCTAATGCGCTTTTTAGCACAAATTTTCCTCGCTCAAGTTGCGATAATTCAATTTCTGCAGCTGATAAATCAACTACTGACGAAATTAGTGATAAATTTGGAATTTCCTTTATATTGAAAATTGCCGATTCTATCAATTTATTTTCGCTGCTTAGTAGTATTTTGTATATATTTTTTTCTTCCCTACTACGATAAGAAATCCCGAGCCCGGTGCTAGCATTTCCTTGAGGATCAAGATCTACCAATAAAGTGCTTTTTCCCACAGCAGCAAAGGCTGTCGATAAATTTATACTAGTTGTGGTTTTGCCAACTCCACCCTTTTGATTTACTATTGCAATAATCTTGCTCACGCCTTTTATCTTATGTATAAAATAATTCTATTGTATATATGCAAGAAACTTTTGCATTAGAAAATTTTTTTGTTGTTAACCACACTAAAATTAGACTGTCTTTTTTGCTTTGTGTAACACACTTTGAACCTTGTTTCCTAATTCATTCAGAGTGAATGGTTTTGGCAAAAAGTGAAAATCTTCTATATTGATGTCATCACTCTTTAAAAAAGCATCTTCTGCATACCCAGAAATAAAAATAACGTTGATATTTGGCCTATGGATCAATGCTTCTTTAACTATTTCTGGGCCGCTCACCTCTGGCATGATTACATCAGTGATTATAAGATCTATGTGTTGACTTTTTTTACTGATTATTTCTAGCGCCTCGCTGCCTATGCTTGCTTCTATTACATCAAATCCTTTTCTTTTGAGTGCTTTAGAGATGAATTCCCTTACTGAATCTTCATCTTCGATTAATAAAATTATACCATTACCTTTAATTTCACTTACTACCGGTTTTTCTGTTTCTTCACTATCTTCCTCTCTATCATTTTCATCTGATATGTAAACCATGGGCAAAAATATGCTAAATTTAGTTCCATGATTTACTTTGCTAGCAACATAGATGTATCCTTCAGTTTGTTTAATAATGCCATATACAGTAGAGAGGCCAAGACCTGTACCAGAGGTAATATCTTTGGTAGAAAAAAATGGATCAAAGATCTTTTCAGTTGTATCACTCGTCATTCCACATCCAGTATCAATTACTTCAATCACAACATAATTTCCATGTTCAATCGCTTCCTTGTCTGGAGAAAACATATCCTGAGGTGTAGAATTTAATGAGTCAATCTTTTGATTAAAGGTTCGTATAGTTAATTCTCCGCCCTTTTCCATAGCAGCACTAGCATTGACTGCTAAGTTAAGTATAACTTGCTCTAATTGCCCTTGATCAGCCCTAACAGCACCCAAGTCTCTACCATAATAAATATTAAATTTTATATTTTCACCTATTAATCTTTTTATCATTTCATAAAGATTAGCTATAGTATTATTTACATCAATAATTTTTGGCTGCAAGGTCTGTCTTCTTGAGAAAGCAAGCAATTGTCTTACTAAATTTGATCCACGCTTTGCATTTTGCTGTATCTGTATTATATCTCCAAAAGATGGGTCACCAGCTGAGTGTTGGAGTAAAAGCAAATCGCAAAATCCTATTATCCCAGTCAATATATTGTTGAAATCATGCGCAATACCACCTGCTAACTGCCCTATAGCTTGCATCTTTTGATAATGCTCAAGCTTTATCTCTAGGTTTTTGTGTTCAGTATTGTCAATAAAATAACAAAGTATGAAGATCATTTTATTATGAAGAAACTTATTGAAATATATTTTTATGTTATTACCGCCGTTGAGCTGTACATCAAAAGACGCATTATTTATTCTATTACTCGAAAAATATTCACGTATTTTCACATGATAACTATCCAATATCAACGTAAAGATTGAATTATTATCTGACCCTGCAAGCTTTATTAGTGCCGTATTTTTCTTTACAAAGTTGCCGTTTATGTCACATTGTGCAATAGCAATTGATGAATTTGCAAAACAAGGGTGTAATTGATAATCAACAATATTTGATTCGGTTGGTGTTATAAAGCCATATATATAGCTATGGTTGTATTTATCACAAAATATAGCAGTGCTCATATAAGCCTTGAATGGAATACCACTTATAGTAAAAAACAAAATTTCATTATCGGTTGTTGTATTGTTATATTTAGATTGAGATATAAAATCACTGATTGAGCTACCTTTTTCCAGTTTTTTCAGTTCAAATATGTCTAAAAATCTTTTATTTACAGATAAAATCACCCCTTTGGCATTTGCAATGTAAGTTCCTATGCTGTGTTTTTCTATTAACTCTTCATATATCTGCTCCTTGTTTATCTGTGTTGCTTTTAATACAAAATACCCATCTGGCCTTGCTATTGGCACTAATGATAAATTTAAAATCTTATTACTATTTATAGCAATTTGGGGATTATCTGGTATCGGCTCAAAGAGCAAAAGAAAGTTAGATACTCTATTCTTCTTGTTTAAGGAAATGCATACCTGTACAGAAGAGTTATTTTTTAGTGCATGATAGAGTACTTTTTTGTCTGCTTCTGAAACATCTCCTATTTCAAGAATCTTGCCTAACGTAATGTCATCATCTATATGATCTTTAAACCTTTCGTAGAACCTTGCATCAGCATAAATAATACCTTCATCTTTATGTAAAATAAGGCAAAATTCTGTATTATGATTTAGTGCATTTGCAAATATTGCATTTTGAAATTCTATAGTGTTAAGTAGGTATCTGTAGCGTTTTACATTATATATCATAAAGAGAGTTGTTAGAATGCTAACTAATAAATTAATCTCTATATTAATATGCTGACTATATATATCAAAAAAGTAGAGTATCGATATTGCTACTGGAGGTAAGAGCATAATAACTGCCATCACAACAATTGACATTCCATAATTTCTTAGTATGAAGTCAACCCTGTTCTCTTTTTTGTTATCTATGTATCTTTTATTCATTATTGTTACTTGGCATTGTTGTACATACGAAAATGTTCTATTATATTGATTTAATTATTATAGATTTATTAACGTCTTTGATAGATAATTATCATCCAAATCTAATTAAGTTCCTTAAATATCAGATATAACAATGTTAATAAGCTAGCAAGAGGATATTATGGAAAAACAAAAAACACAAGCATTTAAATGGTTCTGTGCACTAAGAGATAAGATCATAGAATCTTTCTTATTAATTGAAAAACAATCATCCGCAGAGCCAAAGATCGAAAAGAGAAAGTGGGATCGCCCAGGTGGTGGAGGTGGTGAATCTACAATTATTTTTGGTAATGTTTTTGAAAAAGTTGGAGTAAACGTTTCAAAAGTACACGGAAAATTTGCAGATTCAGCCATTAATGAAATTCCTGGTGCAAGTGAAAGTAACGGAGAGTTCTGGGCAAGCGGTATATCTTTAGTGTCTCATATGCAATCGCCCCTTATCCCTGCAGCGCATATGAACACAAGGCTGATATATACTTCAAAACAATGGTTTGGTGGAGGAATGGATTTTACGCCAATATATAGAAATGAAGAAGATTGCAAGTATATTCATGAATCAATCAAAATGACATGTGATAGATTTGACACCGGATATTATCCAAAATTTAAAGAGCAATGTGACAATTATTTTTTCTTACAACACAGAAAAGAGCCACGTGGTATTGGTGGTATTTTCTATGATAATCTGAGTTCTGGTAATTGGGAAAATGATTTTGAGTTCACAAAAGCAGTAGGTGAAGCCTTTTTGGAAATTTATTCGCACGTCATACGTAAACATATGCAAAAATCTTGGACAAAAGAACAACGAGAAAATCAATTAATAAAACGTGGCAGATATGTAGAATTCAATCTGTTATACGATCGTGGCACAAGGTTTGGTTTAATGACTGACGGCAATCCAGATGCAATTATGATGTCAATGCCACCACTTGTTAAGTGGTTATAGAGAGCTGCTATTAGTAGAAAATAAATCATCATAGTTTAAAATTGTACCATGGTAGTGAGCTTTTATATAGGGGGTATAATCATGGGCATAATAGATAATTTTTTAATTAAATCTGTCAAAAACAATGACATAAAAGGTGTTAAACTGACTCTAATTCTCTATGATGCATTAAATAGTTTTAGAAAATTCTTTTCAAAGACTATGTCTCTCAAGAATACAGGATCATTTGATATAAATAATAATCAAGCTTTAAATCAGGCTTTAGGACATGCTACAGATCACAAAATAATGGAATTGCTGATTAATCGTGGAGCTGATATCCACTCAATAGATGAGAATGGAAAGAATGTTATAATTCGTGTTATTGAGAGTTTAGCAGAATCAAAAAATCTAAAATTGGATAGTGAGAAAAACTTACCAGCAGAGATAATTCTTCACCCCACAGTTTCCTTTTTACTAGGAAAAGGCGCAGAGTATTATTCTACAGATGATTTGAATGTTGAAGCTATACAACAAAAACCTCCTAGAACCTCTGAATATGAGCCAATGACTATGTACGCTGAGGTGAACAACAATGTAATACCACCTCAAAAACCTTCTAGAACTTTTGAGTATAAGCCAAAGAGCACTAATTATGATGCTTTGCCTTCAAAAGAGCCAATTTACGCTGAGGTGTATGATGCTAAGGTTAGTAACTCATTAGGGGAGAATGGTTATTTGAGTGTATCAGAAGAATCTATTTATGCTGAAATATATGATTCACATAAAAAATCCACTGAAAATTTATCATTGGAAGATAGTGGTTATTTGAGTATATCAGAAGAACCTATTTATTGCACTATAGATGATCTTTCAGAACAAAAAAAGCCTACTAGCCTAAAACAGAAAGAGCCAGAACAGTCGTCAGAACCTATTTATGCTAGGGTAGATTTGTCCAAGAAAAGAGCAGAAAGAAAAGCAAAAGACATAAAAGCTAATTCTGGAACTTGCCATGGGTTAGTGCAAGATAAAGTGAATGATTGGCAAGTGAAGCTAAATGAGCTAAGTGCTAATAAGTCGATAAGTCAGCAACAGACTAATGATCAAAAAATTAAGACCAAGGCTGGCTTTAGTGTAGAAGAAATAAGGCAGAAATATGAGCGTAGAGATTCTGGCTACGATTCTGGCTATGATTCCGATACAAAAGTTGAACAACAATTAGAATTAGCTCCTAAATCTGAGATAGGTTCAGTGAGTATTGAGCATGGAGTAATAGGAGGCTGTCGATATAAGATTACTGATATATCCCTCTAACTATGTGATTCAAAATAATTGAATTGACTTTATATATGTAATCGATATAACCTAGTTAGATTCAAGTTGACTCTTTCGTCTAGTGGTTAGGACACCACCCTTTCACGGTGGTAACACGGGTTCAAATCCCGTAAGAGTCACTCAAGTAGAATATAATTAAAGTTTTGAATGGGAAAAATTAGGCTCTATGTTGAAGAAGCTTTATCACAAGGCGTGAGTTTAGCACTTAATCCACAACAAAGTCACTATATTTGCAATGTAATGCGGCTTAAGAAGTATGATAATCTCTCTCTTTTTAATGGAAAAGATGGAGAATGGTTAGGAGAAGTAGTTAATATATCGCGTAAATTGACAGAAGTTACACCCAAAGAATGCACTAAACAACAGCAATATGAGGAAAATTTATACCTGTATTGTGCCATGGTAAAAAGTGCTGCTTTGAACAACATAGTAAGACAGGCAACTGAAATGGGAGTAATCTGCATTCAATTTATTTCAACGGAACGTACAGTGGTAAAAAATATTAACCTAAGTAGAGCAAAATTACAAGCAATCGAAGCAGCGGAACAATCAGGTAGGATAAGTATACCAGAGATTTTGCCTCCTATTAACTTTTGTGAGTTACCTGATTCCCAGAGTAAAAATTTTGTTTTGTGTGATGAAACAGGTAAAGCTGACAAAGTGCTGAAAGGCAAAAAAAATGTTGCTATTATTGTTGGCCCTGAAGGTGGTTTTTCATCTTATGAACTTGATCTTGCCGATAAGTTTTGTCAAAAATTGAGTCTAGGAAAAAGAATTTTAAGGGTCGATACTGCTGTAGTTGCTGCACTCACTTTCACCAATTGGTGTAGCTAGATTTTTAAATATGGCTAAGATAAAGAAATCTGGTTCAGTGTTGCGCGCACAAAAACTCTGTAGACTCTCTACGAAGCAGTCTGTTGTTAAAGAGTAGCTAATAAAAAACATATTCTAAGATAATATTAAATCTCGTATTATATTTTTTCTAAAGTAAACAAATGAATCTTGCATTTTGCCTGAGTTATTGATACTCTGAGTAAAGAAGTCGGGGCGTAGCGCAGCCTGGTAGCGCATTTGGTTTGGGACCAAAGGGTCGGGAGTTCAAATCTCTCCGCCCCGATGTTAGTATAATTGTAAGAACGCTGTAACATAAGAGCAATCTCCATCAGTAAGCAAGTAGCTGAGACTGGAATGACATTATTCACCATGTAAATTATGGCATATTACATTTTAACGCTCAAGTTTATAAAATAATTGACAATGTTAATTTTCTAATTTATAAATAGATTTTGAAATGATTACCGAAGGAGGTATAGAGTTTGATAGAAGTATCAGTCCATTATGGTGATGTAGACAGAGCTCTTCCAGTATTGAAAAAAACAATTCAAAAGGAAGGAAGAGGGTTGAAAATGAAAAAACAATATCATGAAAAAAAATCAGAAAAAAGAGCTAAAAAGAAAGCTGAAGCTAAAAAAAAGAGGTACCAACAAGAGTGCAGAAGGCAGCGTTATGGTTGGTAGTTTGTACTCAGGTTAATAGTTTATCATTGGTTATTTTATGAATATTCACGAATATCAAGCGAAAGAAGTTTTGCATAAATTTAATGTCCCAGTGCCAAAAGGTTTTGTTGCTACATCTGCGGAAGAAGTAAAGACTCAAGTAAGTCAATTAAAATCTGACGTGTTTTTAGTTAAAGCTCAAATTCATGCAGGTGGTAGGGGTAAAGCCGGTGGCGTAAAGCTAGCAAAGTCGGTTGAAGAAGCTCAACAGTTTGTAAAGGACATGATTGGTATGACTTTAGTTACTCATCAAACAGGGCCAAGCGGGCAGCAAGTAAGAAAAGTGTACGTTGAAGAAGGCTCAAGCATTAAGAAAGAGTATTATTTAAGCCTGGTAATCGACCCGAAGCTCAGTAGGCCAATATTCATATTTTCCTCAGAAGGTGGAATGGACATCGAAGAAGTGGCAAAAAATTCTCCTGCAAAAATTGTGAAATTTGATATTGATTCTGCTACAAGTTTTGATAGCAGCAAGTTAAGCAGCAGTTTTCATTTGAGTCCAGAACAAATAGAAAAGATATCGAACATTGCAAAAAAAATATATGATGCGTTTATTGCAACTGATGCGAGCCAAATTGAAATTAATCCACTGGTTGAAACAAATTCTGGAGATTTTATTGCGCTCGATGCGAAAATTAATTTCGATGATAATGCTTTATATCGTCACCCAGAAATTATGGAACTTCGTGATTATGATGAGGAAGTGAAAGAAGAGATAGAGGCTTCAAAGTATGGGCTCAGTTACATCAAAATGGATGGCAGTATTGGTTGCATGGTAAATGGTGCAGGTCTTGCTATGGCAACAATGGATATAATAAAATACTACGGAGCAGAGCCTGCTAACTTTTTGGATGTTGGTGGTGGAGCGAGTAAAGAAACTGTAACTGAAGCATTTAAAATCATATTGTCTGATAGCAACGTAAGAGGAATTTTGGTTAATATATTTGGTGGTATAATGCGTTGCGATATTATCGCAAGTGGAATTGTTGCGGCTGCAAAAGAAATGAGCATTAAAGTTCCTCTAGTGGTTAGATTATCAGGTACTAATTTTGAAGAAGGAAAAAAAATCTTAGAAGAGTCAGGATTAAATATTATTGCTGCAGATGAACTGGGTGATGCTGCACAAAAGATAGTAAAAGAGGTAAAATAAAGCATGTCCGTTTTAGTAAACAAAGATACAAGATTAATATGCCAGGGTTTTACTGGTGCACAAGGCACATTTCATTCAGAGCAAGCAATTGATTACGGAACGAAAATGGTGGGAGGTGTAACTCCTGGAAAGGGTGGTAGCACTCACCTTAATTTACCGGTTTTTAATACTGTAGCAGAAGCCAAAGAAAAAACCGGTGCAAATGCTACAGTTATATATGTACCTGCTAAATTTGCTGCTGCTGCAATACTTGAAGCAATAGATGCAAAAATAGAATTGATAATTTGTATTACAGAGGGCATTCCTATACTTGATGTGGTGAAAGTTAAGCGTGCGCTTATCGGCTCAAAAAGTCGATTGATTGGTCCCAACTGTCCGGGAATTATTACACCTGAAGAATGCAAAATAGGAATTATGCCTGGCCATATCCATAAGCGTGGACACATAGGAATTATGTCTCGCTCCGGAACTTTAACTTACGAGGCAGTAGCACAAACAACCGCTGTTGGTCTTGGTCAATCCACGTGTATCGGAATTGGGGGGGATCCAATTCATGGTATGACATTTGTCGACTGTATGGAGCTCTTTTTAAAAGATGACGATACTCATGGTATTGTAGTTATTGGTGAAATAGGTGGAAACGAAGAAGAAGATGTATCACATTTTGTGAAAACAGAAAAAACTAAAAAGCCAATCGTTGGTTTTGTAGCAGGCCAAACGGCACCTCCAGGAAGACGTATGGGACACGCTGGAGCAATCATCTCCTCCAGCGGTGGAAGTGCTGGTGCAAAACTAGAAGTTATGCGGAGTGCCGGAATTGCAATTGCTGAAACCCCTGCAGTAATTGGTAAGAAGGTATTGGAAGTAATGCATCACTAGAATTAGGGTCACAAAAACCCTATATCACCGGTCATGAATACGTTATTTGCCCATTCGATTAATAACTTGCCTCCTGGTAAATTTACTGAAGTCTGTTGGGCAACCAGATATCCACGTAGTGTGGATGCAACAAGTGCTGCACAGGCTGCACTACCGCATGATGCAGTAATGCCTGTACCTCTTTCCCAAACTCTTAAAGCTATTTCTCCAGACTTTTCAACTTGTGCAATACTAATATTAATTTTCTGAGGAAATAATACGTGACTTTCCAACTTTGATCCTAAACTTTGCAATGGTATTTCATTTACGTTATCAACAAAAAAAACTATGTGAGGATTACCAATATTTACTGCAACAGGATCTTTTAGCATTTCAAGCTCTATAGGTAAGTGAAGAGTGTCACACTCAGTAGACAAGGGAATTTCATGCCATTTTAGCAAAGGTTTGCCCATGTTAACCTTTATGGATTTATCACCCACTTTAAAACACTCTAAAATGCGTTTGTTTACCAGCTCAATAGTGATATACTCAGTACCTTTTTCTGACATTATCAAATATCCAACACAGCGTGCTGCGTTTCCGCACATTTCAGCTCGACTGCCATCAGCATTATAGATATGCATAAAACAGTCTGCAGCATTAGACATTGTTATAATTATCACTTGATCACAACTGCTTTGATCAGCAATTTGTCTATGGTTCCAGTCTAAATTGTTTGTTGAACGTGAGTCTATGATAACGAAGTTGTTACCAGTGCCGTGCATTTTGATAAAATTTTCAGGACCTTGGCCACTCATCATAAAAAAACATTTCTTCTATTGGTCTCCTTTTTTTCTTACTTGTTTCAGCGCCCTCTTCTTCGTAACCAACCGCTATCACTGACATTACGTTAAAGTCATTGGGTATATTGAACTCTTTCACTATTTTATCTCTATCAAATCCACCCATTTGATGGGCCATTAAGTTCATAACTGCAGCTTGTAACATAAGTCCATAATTCGCTGCACCAGTATCGTGATTAGCCCAAAAATTTTCACCTTTATCAGATTTGCGGAAATTCTTAGCGCTTAAAGATATGATTAACACTTGTGCATCTTTTGCCCACTTTTGATTAGATTCATCAAGACAATTTAGCAATTTTTCCCATGCGTTTTGATTGCTCTGTTTATTGCATATCACATATCTCCAAGGTTCATCACCAAAACATGAGGGAGTCAGCCTTACAGCTTCCATTAAAATATCCATGTCTTCCTGAGATATTGCTCTTGTAGGATCGTATGAACGTCCGCTGTGTCTTGCTTTCATCAACGATAATAGATCTTGTTTACTCATCATTTTTAATTTAATAGTGCATAAATAATTCATTGTAGCACAATATAAGCAAAATTTAAATTGCAAAACCTCTCATACACATATATTACATTTAATAAGTTATTTTTATTGGGAAGGTATGTTTATAACACAATCTAGCAGCAGATCAACACTGGCTGAAATATTGTCTTGCGTTTTACTTTTATTCTTGATGGCTCAAATAAGCATACCATTGCAGCCTGTGCCTATCACATTGCAAACTTTAGGAGTAATGCTTATTGGGCTTAAATTTAACCGCAGAACAGCATTCTATTCTGTGCTTACATATCTATCACTTGGTGCAGCAGGATTGCCTGTTCTTGCAAATTTTTCTGGTGGTTATCACGCTCTCCTTGGACCAACAGGTGGATATTTAATTGGCTGTTTAGCTGCTGTTATGGTAATGAGCAAAGTAAATGAATTACTGAACTCTAAGTATAAATCATTTGTATGTAATTCTTTAAGTTGTCTGGCTGGTACAGTTGTAATCTTTATTTGTGGTATTAGTTGGCTTGCTGTTTACTTGGGTCTGGAACAAGCAATAATGGTGGGTGTTTTACCATTTATCCTTCCTGGTTTGATAAAAATTTTTCTACTTGTAGCAGCTTTGCAATATTTGAAAAAATGATAAAATTCCGCCCTCATCATTTCATGTGCACCCTCGCGTTTCGGGGATATGGGTATTCTCAGGGTTTTGTAGAAAATTATAAAAAGATAGCAAGCAAAGTAATTAGTACTCAAATCGAAGTAGTTGGTAACCTTGATAGTATCTGTAGTGCTTGTCCAAATCAGACTAAACAAGGTAAATGCACCACACAAGCTAAAGTTTTAGAGCTAGATAGAAGGCATATGGAAATTTTAGGAATTAAAATTGGCGAGACTTTGACCTGGAGTGAAGCGGTAGAAAAGATTAGGGAGAAAATGTCTTTAGAGAAATTCGAGTACGCATGTGAGGGGTGCAACTGGCAGCCATATGGAATATGTAAAAATGCCCTTTTAAATCTACAAAGGTAGTTGACAAAATGTTAAGATAAATTGAAGCATTTTTGTGGAAATAAAGCGAAATATGGAAGACAAAAGATAAATGCATTCTGAAAGGCTACACAGCATGTTCGTCCCGCTAATTAATAATATCTTTATTATTGTATGAGATAGGTAATTTAGCATTTATGAATTTGTAATGTGTTGCATATAGCTCAAAGAAATAAGGTTTACTGGTTACACGCTGCAGCCAATGCCACAACACTAGGACCTATGTTTATCTGCATGTTAATTTGCGTTGTGATTTTATGGAGGTCTTCTGTTACCTATGCTAGTGAAAATTTGGAGATACAGAAGGCCTTTGATAGTGTTGTCAAGCATATAAAAGCTGATAAAAAATATAAAGATCTTGATGTTATTGAGAGAAAAAGTGATAAATTTAACATCAAAATTGCGCAGAATTCTGGCAAGAGTTTTGACATATACTCTACTTTAAAAAAAGCAAAAGATTCCTTTGAATCAGGAGATAATGAAACAGCTATTTCTCTCCTTAATCAGATCATTGCAAAGTTTCCTTATCATAAAAATGCTTTAATTGGATTGGGAAATATTTATTACGCTAATAAAGAATACAAAAAAGCTGTAGAGATTTACACAAGACTGTTAAAAGAACACCCTAGTAACCCTTACATATTAAAAAATTTTCTGACGATAATCTCACAATATGATCCTGATCTGGCGTTGAGTGAAATGTTAAAATTGTATGATATACATAAAAATTATGCTCCTTTATTAGCAAATTTAGGTCTGATCTATATGAAAAAGGAGGATTATGTAAAAGGTAAAGAGTATATGATAACTGCTATTTCCCTCGATGAAAACAATATTTTTTATACTTATAATTTAGCTGTTATTCTAGATAAACTTTCAGATTTTCAAAATGCTACAATATTCTACTTAAAGTTGTTAAACATGGCTACAACTTCGAAAGATGTGAGTGAAAAAATACCTTTATACAAAGTGACAGCAAGACTAAAATTTATAAAACTTCACAGCACGCACCCAAAGATTTCATAAAAGCTTATAGCTTACCTAAAGCTAATTTATCGCTATTTTTGTTTACAATAATAATATTGAGCTATAGAATTAGATCTAAAGGGGCAATTAGCTCAGCTGGTAGAGCATCTCGTTTACACCGAGGAGGTCGGCAGTTCAAGTCTGTCATTGCCCATTTGCTTAACTGAATGTTAGTATTATTAATTACTTCAATTAAAGTATAGAAAATGCAGGATAATATAGTACCAATCTCAATAGTAAAAGAGCTGGAAGATTCTTATCTTTCCTACGCAATGAGCGTTATCATAAGCAGGGCTATACCTGACGTGCGGGATGGATTTAAACCTGTTCATAGGCGTATATTATATGCAATGTCGAGAGCTGGATTCGATGCCGGTAAGCCATATAAAAAAGCGGCTCGTATAGTTGGGGACGTAATGGGGAAATATCACCCACATGGTGATGCAGCTATTTACGATTCCTTGGTTAGGATGGCTCAAGATTTCTCTCTTCTTTTACCGCTTATTGATGGGCAAGGTAACTTTGGTTCGATAGATGGAGATCCACCAGCTTCAATGCGATACACAGAAGCAAGACTTCAAAAAGTGTCACACTTTTTACTGAATGATATTGATGAAGATACAGTTAATTTTAGGCCAAACTACGATGGAAATGAAACAGAACCAGTTGTGCTGCCTGCAGAGTTTCCGAATCTATTGGTAAACGGTGCAAGTGGTGTTGCAGTTGGTATGGCAACCAATATTCCTTCTCATAATCTTGGAGAAATAATAGATGCTTGTATATTATATGTAGATAATTCTGAAGTTACTTTGGATGAGTTACTTGAAGTGATGCCAGGGCCGGATTTCCCAACTGGGGGAACGATTCTTGGAAGGTCTGGAATAAAATCAGCATTTGCAACTGGTCGTGGATCAATTGTTGTGCAAGGCAAGACTCACATAGAAGACCTGCCACAAGATAGGCAAGCAATAGTGATTGATGAAATACCTTACCAGGTAAATAAAGTAAAATTAATTGAGAAGATAGGTGAGCTTGTAAAAGAAAAAAGAATTGATGGCATAACAGAAATTAGGGATGAGTCCGATAAGTCTGGTATTAGAGTAGTAATTGACCTCAGAAGAAATGCTGAAGCAAGTTTTATACTTAATCAAATATTGGGACTAACTCCACTAAGAAGTAGTTTTAGTGTTAACACTTTAGTACTCAATAACAACAGACCTGCTTTGATGTCGTTAAAAGAAATCATAGCTGCTTTTGTTGACTTTAGAAAAGAAGTGTTAATCAGGAGAACAGAATTTCGTCTAAGAAAAACGAGAGAAAAAGCTCATATATATATAGGGCTCTACATTGCGGTCCTCAGCATAGATGAAGTGATAAAAATCATCCGCGGTGCAAAAGATCCTGCGGAAGCAAGTAGAGAACTTTTAAATAAAGAATGGAAAACTTCGAATGAAATCAACACTATCATCGAGTTGATTTCAGATAGCGCAAGCTTTTTGAAAGATGGAGTGTATAGATTAACTGAGCTACAAATTAAAGCTATCCTTGATATGAAACTGCAGCGTTTAACAGGCTTTGAAAAAGACAAATTAGAAGCTGAGCTAAGTTCAATGATCAACCTGATAAAAGAATATATCGCTTTTCTTGGCTCAGAAGAGAAGTTGATGAAGGAAATAAAAAACAATCTACAAGAAATAAAGAACAGATTTGCTGTGCCGCGAAAAACTTCAATAGAGGAATCAGATACGGACATTGAAGCTGAAGATCTAATTCCACAAGAGGATATGGTGATAACCGTAACTATGAATGGTTATATCAAGCGTGTGAAGCTTTCTCACTACAGAACTCAGCGTCGTGGTGGAAAAGGAAAGCTAGGACAAGGATTAAAAGAAGAGGATGTAATCACAAAATTATTTGTTGGGAATACCCACACTAGCCTCTTATTCTTTTCTAATATTGGTCGAGTTTATAGATTAAAAGTTTATAAGTTGCCTCTTGCAGAACCAACTGCACGTGGAAGAGCACTTGTTAACATATTTCCGCTTAGCGATGGTGAAACTATAACTAATATCATGCCATTGCCAAGTGAAAATGACGAAAATCAAAACATAGTTTTTGCTACTGCTCATGGAAACATAAGGCGTAACTCTTTAGCGGACTTTCACTATATTCCAAGCAATGGAAAAATAGCAATAAAGCTCGATGAAGGAGACAAATTAATATCGGTTAAAGTATGCAATGCAATTGATCATGTTTTTCTTTCAACAAGATTCGGCAAAAGTATCAGATTTGTTGTAAGTGATGTGCGTCAATTTAAAAGTCGCAATTCAGATGGCGTAAGAGGTATCAAACTTGCAAAGAATGACAGCGTGATATCCATGACCATATTAAATGGGATAGGTGTAGCAACAGAAACAAAAGAACTTTACTTAAAAGTTCCACTTGCAAAAAGACTGGGAACTGCAATTAATAACTCCATTGATTCTAAATTGGAAAAGACTTTAAATGATTTAGGAATAGATAACGAATTATTCTTAAAACTTGCAGTGAATGAGGAGTTTATATTAACTATTACTGAAAATGGCTTTGGTAAAAGAACTTCTGCGTATGAGTATAGAATAACTAACAGGGGTGGTGTTGGTATCACCAATATTCTTACTACTAGCAGAAATGGTAATGTTATTGCTAGTTTTCCAGTTGAGCAGGGTGATAATATAATGCTTATTACAGATAAAGGAAAGTTAATTCGTATTTCAGTAAATGATATCAGGATTGCAGGACGTAGCACTCAGGGAGTAACTCTATTTAAAACAGAAAGTAGAGAAAAGGTGGTGTCAGTAGCGAAAATTGAAGATCCTGATTCCACTGAAGATAGTATTTCTGAAGTTGAAAACTCTATCTCTTCTCAACTGTAGTACAGGTTAAACAAAAAGCGCAAGTTTTTGTTGATTAATACGCAGTATTTAAATTAAAATATATACTTATGGCTAAGTAAAGATCAATGGACAAAAATTTAACTAAAAATAAAAAACCACTGGCAGACAAAGAGGATAAAAAAACACCTCCTGTTAAAGATCTTACTAAAAATAAGAGTAGGAGAGATTTTATAACATTAACTACATGCGCTATGGCAGGTATAGGAGCTGCAAGTGGACTTTGGCCACTGGTTAAATCTATGAATCCTTCTGCTGAAGTTCTAGCAACTTCCACAGTGGAAGTGAATTTGTCTGGAATTCAGGAAGGACATGGAGTAAAAGTAAAGTGGCAAGGTAAACCAGTATTCATTCGTAGACGCACAAAGCAAGAAATTGAGGCTGCAAGAGCTGTGAATGTGAAGAGCTTGAGGGATCCTCAATTAGATGAGCAGAGAGTATACGAAGGAAAAGACGAATGGTTAATCATGATCGGAATATGTACACATCTTGGGTGTGTACCGGTTGACCACGCTACAAGAGATGGTAATGGTTGGTTCTGTCCTTGCCACGGTTCATATTATGATACATCAGGCCGAGTGATTGGGGGTCCTGCACCAAAAAATATGGTTGTACCTGATTATTTTTTTCCCAGTGAGAATGTTGTGGTAATTGGCAAGAAGGCTTAACGGAACTCGTTAAAAAAAACTCACAGGATCAACATCTATTATCACTGCAATACTCGAATTCAAGTTACAATTTTTAATCCAATATTTCAGCTTTTTTTGTATAGATAAACTGTGTTTATTGTGTATTTTTAATAATACCCTATACCGATACTTATTATTTAAAAAATTTATCGCTGCTGGTGATGGGCCAAGAATTTCAAATTCCTTTTTGTCTACACCTACATTTTTTTCCTGGATACAAGTAGTTAAGCTACTTGGATGACAAAGAAGAGATTTTACTATTTCATTCGCTGCTTTTTGTGTTGCAATCTGATTCTTACCACAAATGATAAGCGCTATTAATCTGCTAAATGGTGGCATTTTGGCTTCACGTCTTGACTTAAGTTCAATTTCATAAAATGAGTCCCTTTTTTGATGCAGTAATGCTTTTATTATTGAACTTTCAGGGTTATTGGTTTGCACTATTACCATTCCTTTTTCATTAAACCTTCCTGACCTGCCTGCAACTTGGTGCAATAATTGATACGTCTTTTCCGCTGCTCTCAAATCAGAATTTTCGAGGCTCAAATCTGCATTCATTACTCCAACCAAAGTTAATTTGGGAAAATTGTGCCCTTTAGCAATTATTTGTGTGCCGATTATAATATTCACCTCTTCTTTCAACACTAAGTCAATTACGTTACTAACCGACTTTTGATCGCTGCTTATCATCGCAGTTTTTGCGTTTGGTATTAATTTCACCATTTCTTCAAGTAACTTTTCAATTCCTATGCCGTAGAGGGACAACGGCTGTTCACTTTGGCAATTAGAGCATTTTTCTGGAAGTTTCAATTGATAAGAGCAGTGGTGGCACAAAAGAGCATTTTTTTTCTTGTGATATGTAAGCCAAACAGCACAATTTAAGCAGGAAATTTTATATCCACACTTTTTACAAACTGCCAGTTGTGCATACCCTCTGCGGTTTAGAAAAAGCATAACCTGCTGTTTTTTCTCTATGGTTTGTTTGATGCTTTCAAAAAGCTCAGAGGAGATCCATTGCTTGTTGTTCCTCATATCTACTACTTTAATGAGTGGCAATTCTGCACCACCAAATCGTTTAGTTAGCTTTACATGATTGTAATTCCCGTTTTTAACATGATGAATCGTTTCAAGCAGTGGAGTAGCTGATGATAAAATAATCGGAATATTTTCAAATTTGGCTAAGATTATCGCCATATCTCGAGCATTATATATAATTCCCTGTTCTTGTTTAAAAGATGAGTCGTGCTCTTCATCAACGATAATCAATTTTAGGTTTTTATAAGGCAAAAAAAGCGCTGACCGTGCACCAATAATTATCTGCGCATTTCCATTTGCTATATTGAGCCAATTATTCCGGCGAGTTTTTGGAGTGAGCCCTGAGTGCCATTCAACTAAGTTTTTTGATATCTGACCGCGAACACGATTTACCAATTGTGAAGTTAAAACAATTTCAGGTAGGAGGATTAAAATTTGTGTATTACCTTCTCCTGATGTCATTTCAACATATTCTGGTGTCATACTAGTACGTGGCAAAGACGGTATGCTAAATGTTACAGTGGGTTTTGCCTTGAGTATAAAGGTGTCATTCCAGTGCTTGACACTGGAATCCAGGAATTTTGATTGTAAATTAGGTATTGGTTTTAAGTTAAAATAAACATTTGTAATGAGGTTATATGAAAAACTGGATCCCAGTGTCAGGCTACTCGGATGACACCCTCTTGGTAGACCCAAATCACAATGTTCGTACAGTTGTGTCTCTGGGCACTGGGATGGTAAAGTCTGAGCAGCATTTGGAACGGCAGTGTAATTCTTAATCAATTGTGCAATCACAGAGAGATAAACTTCCGTTTTTCCAGATCCTGTCTCACCGTCAAGCAAAGTCACTGAATACTCGTTCAAATTGCTGATTATTTTATCACTAGCTATCTGCTGTTCAGGGCTTAATTGGCAACTTATTTCACTTGTTTCCTGCTTTTGTTCAACACAAACCAATTTATCTATGTGATTTACTTTTAACACTCCTCCCATTATCACTTTGGCAAGCATACCAATAGGTATTAAATTGTATTGTGCAACCCACTCTGCAAATGCAATCAATTTTGGTCTAATATTTGGTAAATCGATTTTTTGCTCAATAAATTTTAATTCTCGGTTACTTTTATCACTGTATTTCCAAACTATTCCGATTAAGCGTTTTTTGCCAAATGGCACCACTACGTAATCTCCAAGTAAAATCTCAGTATTTTCCTCAATTGCATATGAAAATAACTGATCAATTGGAAGTGGTAGTAATACGTCAACTGTTTTTGCCATAGTGATTGAGTTTAACATTGTTTTAAAGAGCTTGTAACTTTATTAAGCTTGGCAATATAGATGAATCGGTACAGAGAAAATCTTAACGTTTAACACATTTTTCATAGTACAGACCGTATGATTGATAAATAAAATGATTTATAGAATTTGTGGAGGCTACCAATGGTCAACGACAAGATTACTTTGAACTTTGAAATAGAAAAAGGCGAACCTATAGATCGATACTACTTTTCTGCACATATAAAGCTTACAGATGAAAGCAAAAATCTTTTGCGCGAGAAGCTTGGCAGTACAATTCAATTCGATAATCTAGATGATCACTTCAATCTTAACCATGAGAATTTTTATATCTACTACAACAAATATAGTGAGCACAATGGTAGAAGTGAGCTACACGTTAGGGATGATAACGGTAAATATTTAACCTCCAATCTTCCACTTAATTACTATGGATTCTCAATGGAACTATCACCTGACGGAGCGTCAATTGCAGATTATGGTTTTTATCCTCTGTATGCAATCTATAACCCAAATCACTATGATAAAGCAAAGGAAAAAGTATTTGATGATCACGGTGAATTGTCACCAATTGCATCAAATGTGTTAGATAATTTTTTAAGCAACACAAATAGCTTAACCACACAAGATATATTACAAAATGTATTCTCACAACTGCAGAAGAAAGCTGATGAAGAAGCAGAAAGATTGGCAAGAGAGAGAGAAGCAGAAAGACAAAGGGAGGAAGAGTTAAATGAAAAGAACGAGGAGTTAAAAGAACTTGTAGAAAAGGATGAGATTAAAATATTCAAAGTGGTAAAAGGTAATGATTTAGGTAATGGGCATTCAGCAGTAGTTTTACAACTTGATGGGGAAGAAGGTGACAAGATACCTCTCGACTCTAGTAAATACTACATAGCAGAGTATAGACACCACCCAGAATGGGAAGGCGATGAATATTTAAATTTTGTTAGCCCTGATAGTGATATGCTGGTTAATTATGAAAACTTATTTTTTGTGCTCAATCAAAGCTCCTACTCAGACTTTGAAAGTGGGTTTTATTCAGAAAACAGAACCGATCCCCATAATTATGCTAAATATTCAAAGGAACCATATTTGAGTGGTGACCAGCTATCTGAAAAATTATCTAATGAATTGGAGGAAGATAGCAATCAGATAGGTACTGAATTTACAATTGATGATGAGCAAGTAGACGAAGAAGTTGTGGTAGAGAGTGAAGCCAAGTCTGGGGAGAAAGGAACGGTTGGTGAGGATAACGCAAAAAATACTATACAGGAAGAAGAATCTAACTATATAGATCAAATGCAAGCGGATGATAGCAGCAGTTATAAACCAGCTTTGCAAAGCAATCGTGATGATTATGCTGATACGAAAAAAGCTCTGCAGGAAAAATTGCATGGAGATGAAATACACAAGCAAAGTAATGAGAAAGCTCAAAAAGATATAGAAGTAAAAAAAGTAACTGTGGAAACTGACAGTAGCAGTAATAAGACTGAAAAACAAACAAAACCAACAGAAGATGAACAAGAAACTGTTATGGCAAGTGTGATAGAAAATATGGATAAAAATTCTGATATTGAAGCAGAAACTTCTAACAGTGTTGCAAATTCACAACATCCCTTAAAAATAAAGACAGGAAGTCCTCTTGAAGTGGGAAAGTATAAGGTGGAGCTGCAAGTGACATATGATGATGTAAAGAATTTTTATGATACCGTACGTGGTAAATATCATGCTGGCGATGGATATAACTACGAACAAGTAATGGTTTTATATAATGAAATTGTTAGGCCCGCTCACAATCATCATTACGAGCTGTTTACTCTTGATGAAGCACATGTTGCTAATGATCACCTGTTTATCAAGGGTCAGGATTTTGGAACTCTAAATGATTTTAATGAGATGTTCTATAAAAGTGATGAGTTAATGTGATGTAAAAAGCAAGATTCAATCTGGTGAACGAGAGTTAACTGACAGAGGAGATTGACACGTATGCCTTTATCTTTAAGATTGTTTATCAAGTATAGACATCAGCTCGCCCCATTCTCTTTTACCAATATTACTTTCTTCTCTAGTAACGTTTTCCCCTTTAATTAATTTGCGAATTATTTCTAGACCAGTTCTTGAAATACAGGCTGATTCTAGGCAATATTCAACAAAGGCATTGTAGGCCAGTGGAACCCATTTTTTTATTATATCCAGCATAACTTCTGCATAAACTCTGATTTCATATTGGGCATGCTTATCAGCTCTAAGCTTCAAAAAATGAAGGAGATTATGCAGATCTATTTTCCAATAAAATTGCGTGTAGTAATTAAGCATTAGGTTAGTTCTGGCAATTTCTCTTGCAAGCCCCTGCTCAATAAATTTTTCATAATGAGAATATACTAAATTAGAGTCATTTGTTAGAGAATCTATTATTTCCTTTGAGGTATCTGGATCAAAAGCTTCCCCGCTACCTTGTTTATTATTGTCAGATTGTTTTGCAACTTGTTCTGGTTTAGGTGTATAAAATTCATTATCAAGTATTGAATACCTTGCTGAATATTCATTCACATTTGCAGTTCTATGCCTTATCCATTGCCTTGCAACAAAAATTGGAAGTTTCACGTGAAACTTAATTTCACACATTTCAAATGGAGTTGTATGATGATGTCTCATTAAATACTTTATAAGTGCTTCATCCTGACTTATCTGTTTTGTTCCCTTGCCATAAGAAACACGAGCAGCTTGAACTATAGCGCTATCAGAGCCCATATAATCCACTACTCGAATAAATCCATGGTCTAATACCTTATGTTCTTCATATAAGATTGCATCTATTTCTTTTACTATAGTTCGTTTGGTTGCTTCATTCATAAAATATCCTCAAGACGAAATGGAGATATCAGCTCCACATGAATTGAGTTTTTCATGCATTGCTTCATATCCTCTCCATAAATGATGTGAATTGTTTATTATAGTTTCTCCACCGGCTACCAAAGAAGCAAGCACCAAAGCTGCTGTTGATCTTAAGTCAGTAGCATATAGATTAGCTCCAGATAAGCTTTTTATTCCACTTATAGTAGCTTTGCTTTTCTCGATGCTGATATTAGCACCTAACTTTCTCAATTCATCTGCATGTGTAAATCTGTTTTCAAAAATGTTCTCTTCAATTACTGATATCCCATCAGCAATGCACATTGCAGACATCAGTTGTGGTTGCATATCACTGGGAAAATTGGGATATGGATCTGTCGCAACGTTAGCAGACTTAATAGAGCCATTTTTTCTGGAAATAACAATGCCTCCATCATACAGTTCAACCATAGCTCCTATAGTCTCCAACTCATTTGTAATACACCTTATATCAGATAGATTTATTCCTTCCAACTCCAACTTACCACCGGTTATTATAGCAGCTAGTGCATAGGTGCCTGCTTCTATGCGATCTGGTATTATTTTATGAACACATCCATTTAGTGCTTCAACTCCTGTTATTATGACCTTTGTATTATCAATTTCAATATCAGCACCCATTTTCTTCAGAAAATCTATTAAATCAAGAACTTCCGGCTCAGTTGCAGCATTGTTTATTGTTGTCACTCCTTCTGCAAATGTTGCTGCCATTATTACATTTTCTGTTGCGCCAACACTTATTTTCTCAAATGTGATTTCTTTTCCTTGTAGCTTTCCTTTCACTGTTGCAATTATATTATAGCCGTCAATTTCAATTTTAGCTCCCATTTCTTCTAATGCTTTAATATGCATATCAACGGGACGCTTTCCAATGTTGCATCCACCAGGAAATGCTGTTCTCGCTTTGCAAAATCTGCTAAGCATTGGACCCAATATTAGAAAAGAAGTTCTTAGCTTACTTGCGGTTTTATATGGCATCACGTGATTGTTGATATTGCTGCAGTCAATTTTCAAAGTATGGTTCGCTTTATAATTTTTATTGTGCATAAAGTTCACTTCTGCTCCAAGACTTTCAAGCAACTTAGACATTAGATGCACATCAATTAAATCAGGTACATTATGCAAAATTACCGGGGAGCTACTTAATAGACTTGCTGCCATTATTGGTAAAACAGCATTTTTTGAGCCATTAATCTTGATTTTTCCGACCAAAGGTTTGTAGTTATTTCTTATTAATATCTTGTGCATTTAATTAGATATAAAGTATAATTCATTAGTTTATTGAAGTCTTACTAAGTATAATAGATTGACCGTAAAAGGCAAAATTTGCTTTTTCTTCCTCATCATCCCAGTGTAATGCTACCTGCATGACACCTGATGCGAATTGCCCCCGAAATTTTATACTATGAATTACTCAAATGACGCTCTCGAGCTTTATCAAACCAAATAACACCAATTGCAACAATGAAATAACCAGCTGCTCCTAATGTAAGGCGAATTACTGCATCGAAAGTTGACAGAGGAGGAGACGGCATTAGAATGCTCAAAACACTATACACAAGATTATTTGTTGCATGAGCAATAGTTACTGGCCAAATCGAGTTGTCTTTTTCAAACAACCAGGTAAACATTATAGACATTGCACAAATATAAAGGGTATAAGCACAAATAGTCGGGAATGTAAAGCCATCCTTCCACAAAGCTGAGCCAGCAACCACATAAGTTGGTATGTGCCATACTGACCAAATAATACCGACAATAATTGCTCTGATATAAAAATTTGATATTTTGCTTTTAAGATTTTTCAAAAGATAGCCACGCCAACCGATCTCTTCACCAAGAGACATAATGATCCACATCACAAAGGTTGATAATAAAACAAATAACATCACTAATGGACTCAAAACTGCACTCAAATCCTTTACACGGTCTAACGTAAAAGACTCTCGGAAAAATGAAAAACCGCAGTAAATTGACAAAAGACCATTGGAAATTAGCATACTTACCAGAATAAGTATAAACCCTAATAGACAGTTTTTTGGCGAACTAAGTTTAAAAAGATCCCTTACCTTCTGTTTATTATAAATGGTTAGCAAAATTGCAACTGAAGCCGGAACAAATGTTGTTAATAATGTTATGTCTTTGAAAGGTAAGCACCAAGCTATAATGCACGTCAAAAAATATGTAATTACAACAAATAATGTACAATTAATAGTGGTTAAATTCATGCATACGCCCATCAATTCCTTTTCTGCATTATTGATCTTTATTCATAAATTGTCAATAAAATACTTCTTCAGGGATGAATAGAATATTTTTTCTTTTTGAATTGCTATTGATAGTTTAATTTTTATATGTATTCCCTTTCACAACCGTTTGTCATCCCAGTGTCACGTGCTGGGATGACAAGAGGAGGGTACTGGAATGACAAGAGGAAGACACTGGGGTGACATCAACTAAACTTTTCCAAATATGAGCGATGCATTAGTGCCACCAAAACCAAACGAATTAGAAAGTGCATATTGAATTTTATGCTCCTGAGCTTTAAACGGTACAAAATTTAAATCACATCCTTCTGAAGGCTTGTGTAAATTTAAGGTTGGCGGAATAATTCCATTATTTAACGCAAGAATACTGAATATTGCTTCAACGCTCCCTGCAGCACCAAGTAAATGTCCTATAGAAGATTTAGTTGAAGAAACAGGTATTTTATAAACGTAGTCACCGAATAACTGTTTCATTGCTATTACTTCAATTTTATCTCCAAGTGGCGTTGAAGTTCCATGTGCATTGATATACCCTACTTGATTGGGATTAATTTGTGCGTTCTTTAAAGCAAGCTGCATTGCCTTAAATGCGCCTCTTCCTTCTGGATGTGGTGCTGTAATGTGGTGCGCATCTCCTGTGAGTCCGTACCCAACCAGTTCAGCATGTATTTTTGCCTCCCTTTTTTTCGCATGTTCGTATTCCTCCAGCACCAATATACCTGCTCCTTCACCCATAACAAAACCATCGCGTTCTTCATCCCATGGCCTTGAAGCTTCTTCCGGTTTATCGTTAAATTTAGTTGATAACGCCTTCATAGATGCAAAACCTGCAATTCCAACTCTACACAGTGCACTTTCTGCTCCACCTGCAATCATAACATCCGCTTCACCAAGTTTTATAGTTCTTGCTGAGTTTATGATTGCATGCGCACCTGTTGCACATGCGGTTACTGCTGAATCGTTTGGACCTGTAAATTCGTATTTAATAGAAATATGGCCAGATATCAAATTTATTAGACTTGCAGGGACAAAAAATGGACTGACACGTCTGGGCCCTTTTTCCTGCATGGTAATAACATTTTCCTGAATTGACGGAAGACCACCTATACCAGAGCCAATAGTCACACCAACACGTTCCCGATTGATATTTTGGCTTTCCAAAATTAATGAATCATCTACTGCCTGAATAGCTGCTGCAATACCGTAATGGATAAAACGATCTGTCCTTTTTGAGTCTTTCTCAGAAATATAATCTAGTGGATTGAAATGGTGCTCAATGTTGTCTGATTGCAACGGCACCTGCCCTGCAATTTTGCAAGCAAGATCAGAAGAGTCAAATCTATCCGTATTGATTGCTTTTATGCCAGACTCACTTTTTATTAGCCTTGACCAAGTATTGTCAACATCTGCCGCTAGTGGAGTGATTAAACCAACACCAGTGACTACTACTCTTCTGCTCATTTAACACTAACTATTAGCCTTTTTTATTATTAATGTACTCAACTATTTGCTCCATAGTTTCCATTTTTTGTGCGTCTTCATCTGGAATTTCTATTCCAAACTCTTCTTCTGCTGCCATGATGATTTCAACTGCATCTAAGCTGTCTGTACCATGCTCCGAAAGCTTTGAAGAGCTGTTGAATTTCTCTACATCCTTACTAATATGCTCTAGTATAATCTTTTTCACTTTTTCTTCTATGTCTTCTCTAGTGCTCTTTGCTAGTTCGCTATTCACATTTCTTACCAAAAAAATAACCTATTCTTTGATGTTATAAAAAATTTTTATGTTTGCAATATCTTTTATAACTGGTAAACTACAGTAAAGTTTTCTACTGCCCTAGCTGGCTAGCGTTACGTGCTAAACAATTAACAATTCAAAAATGCTAGACGAAACAACAAAAAATTTGCTTATTGTAGAAGTAAATAAACTCTTACCCGAAAATAGCGAGAATAAGCTTATATCAGCTATGCGTTATATACTCCTTGCTCCTGCAAAACATATACGCTCCTTTTTAGTCGTAGCTTCATCGCGAGTGTTTAACGCGGAAGCTAAAAAAGTAATATCAGTTGCTGCAGCAATTGAATTTGTTCATGCTTACTCTCTAATTCACGATGATTTACCGTGCATGGACAACAGTGATACTCGCAGAAGCCAGCTAAGCTGCCATAAAAAATTTGATGAAGCAACAGCAGTGCTTGCCGGAGATGCACTACTTACTCTGGCTTTTGAGGTATTATCTTCGTTAAATGAGAAACGCTGTGAAATCATAAAAGTTCTTTCTCAGGCAATAGGAATTAGGGGAATGGTGGGAGGACAGGCTTTAGATATTAACAGTGAGCATATAGATTTTAGCCCCCAACCCTCTGTCATTCAAGTAGCGGACACTGGGATCCAGAAGGCTTTGCCTACAAGCATTTCGTGCAAAAAGCCATGCGATAGTGGAGCTGAACATGAAATGGATTCCAGTGTCAGCTACTTGCATGACACCCTTTCTACCTTAAAACTACAACATTCGTACGGCTGTATGTATGACGCTGGAATGACGTCGGGCCAAGCTGATAAAATAAAAGAAATTCATTTGATGAAAACCGCAAAACTATTTGCAGCTTCATGTGAAATAGGTGCTATAATAGGGGGTGCTACAGACAAGCAACGTAAAGCGTTATATAACTATGGAATAAATCTAGGGCTTATCTTTCAAGCTAAGGATGATATTGAAGACTACGAACAAGATAAAACAAATAATCTTATGTCTGTGCTTGGTAAAAGTGAAGTAGAGGACTATATAGACGGCCTCTTTAAACAAGGCTTGGATAATTTGAGTGCGCTTTCAGGGGATACTAATTATTTATATGATTTATTGAATCAAGTAAAGAAAGATGGTTAGAAAAATTATATTACAAATGCTTATTTCCGTAGTAATGATTCTCACTTTAACTTCTGCTTTTGTGTTTACTATTGTCTATATAAACAAAGGTAAACCGGAAAAAAAGGACAAGCTTTATGAGATAAATGCCACGCATGGTGGTTTGATACAGACGATAGCACATTACCTAGTGAAGCCAATACTTGAATCAGCACTTGACCGCTATATTGAAAAGCATGGGCTGACAGAATATTTAGAAGAAATAACGCAGCAAAAGGAAGAAGATTCAATAAATTTTTATGAAATTACTGAAGGCAGTGGCAGCAAGGCTTTTTGTGGCCTGGAAGTCCTATTGCAAATATATAAAATTTCTAATAATAACTCAGCAACACTCCCTAGCAAAGTTTCTGATGTTACTTTGAAAATAGGTCAAGATGACCTAAAAGAAGTGAGTTTAGGGGTAATAGGTATGAAAGAAGGCGGAGAGCGTGTAGTTACTATTGCCAATGAGAACAAAATGAATTTTAATTCTTATTACGTCAAACTGATCGAAGTAAAGGATAAATATCCCGACTCAGTAAATAATCTGATGGTTTTTAATGACTTAATTAACAAGACTGGAAAACAAGTAAGGTGCGGTGATGAGATATCGGTTAAATATAGCGTAAAGGAGCATAATGGGGAATATATAGTCAAAGATCAAACAGTGCAATTTAGGGTTGGCGATAAAAAAATACCACTTGCTATAGAGCTTGGAGTTGTGGGAATGAGAGCTGGTAATAAAAGAACTATTCTTTCTCCGCCTGACCTTTTGACTATTACTGACGATATGTTAATAAAAGACATAGATTATGATGAAGAAAATATCTCAATAATTGACTTAAGCTTAGATGTTAAGCAAGAGGTCGCAGCACACCATTCTACTGTTGAAAAACAGCCTAAAGAATATAGCTGAAATTTTAGGTCTACTGGCTAATCTTCTGAACACTCTCTATACTACTTAAAGTAGGCTTTTCGTTTTTCCTAAAGTATAAACTTAGATAAATCAAGCTGCTTCGAAATTGACTCAAGTTTATCTTTTACATACTTGCTGTCTATAATGAATTTTTCGCTATTTTTCTCAGAAGCAATGAAACTTATTTCATCTAAAAGCTTCTCCATGACAGTGTGAAGCCTTCTTGCGCCTATATTTTCCACTTGCCTATTAACTGTAAACGCTATTTCAGCTATGGTTTTTATACCATCATCAGTGAACTCAAGTGTCACATTTTCTGTTTTCATTAAAGCTATGTACTGCTTTAACAAACTAGATTCTGGTTCCTTTAATATTCTTATTAAATCCTCTTGAGTAAGTGCCTTAAGTTCTACCCTGATCGGTAATCTGCCCTGCAATTCCGGTAAGAGGTCAGATGGTTTAGACTGATGAAAAGCACCAGATGCAATAAATAATATATAGTCTGTTTTTACATGGCCATACTTAGTTGTAACAGTTGTTCCTTCAAGTAATGGTAACAGATCGCGTTGCACTCCTTCTCTGTTTACTTCACCTTTTACTTCTGTACGCGCTGCAATTTTGTCTATTTCATCCAAAAATACTATACCGTCATTACTAACAAGATCAAAGGCTTCTTTGATTATCTTATCTTCATCCATTAGCCTTTCACTTTCTTCATTAATTAATATTTCACGCGCTTCTTTTACCTTCACTGTAATAGTTTTTGTTTTTTTGCTCCCGTTAAACATCTTGCCCATTATTTCTGTTACATTCATCACACCAACTTGCCCACCTGGCATGCCTGGTATATCGAAAGTAGGTAACATACTCTTGCTCTCTCTGACGTTAATAGAAACTTCTCCGTCCTCAAACTCTTTATTCCTCAACCTTTCTCTAAAAATTTTTTTACTCTCTTCGGTTGCATTTTCGCCTACCATAGAGTTTACTATTGTTTTCTCAGCTAAAATTAAAGCCTTTTTAGCTAAGGCTTTACGGGCTTTCTCTTTAACTAAAACTATTGCTGCATCAACTAAATCCCGTATTATCGAATCAACGTCACGTCCAACGTACCCTATTTCAGTAAACTTCGTTGCCTCAATTTTTATGAACGGTGCACCGGCAAGTTTTGCTAAGCGACGAGCTATTTCAGTTTTACCAACCCCTGTATGACCGATCATCAATATATTCTTAGGTATGATTTCATCACGCAATGGAAATGGAACCTGATTGCGACGCCAACGATTTCTGAGCGCAATAGCAACAGCACGCTTTGCATCATCCTGTCCGATTATGAATCTGTCCAATTCTTTAACTATCTTCTGTGGTGGCAGGTCATCTAACAAAACTTGAGTGCTGTCATTAACTTGAACATCGCTGTCATTTGAATCAAAACCACTCTTAGTATCTTTATAGAGGTTATCTTTTTCATCGTAGGTGTCACTACTACAAGACCGCCCTTCTGAAAGGGTTATGGGCTGATTGGAAAAATTGGTGCATAAAGTTTTTTGCTTGGAAGACATATCACTCCTCTATCTTTTCAATAACTACATTATGATTTGTATAAACACATATATCGCCAGCTATCTTCATAGCCTTTTTCGCAATTTCCTCTATTGATATTCCTTTAATGTCAATTAAAGCTCTTGCTGCAGATAGAGCAAAATTTCCCCCAGAGCCAATAGCTGCGACTCCATCTTCAGGTTCAAGAACATCACCTGTTCCCGTAATTACTAATGAAATAGATTTATCTGCAACGATCATCATAGCTTCTAATTTCCTCAGATATTTATCCATTCTCCAGTCTTTTGCAAGTTCAACACATGCTCTCATTAATTGCCCTGGGTGCTTGTCAAGTTTAGATTCTAATCTTTCAAAAAGAGTAAATGCGTCGGCTGTTGCCCCGGCAAATCCAGCAATTACGGAATCACCAGAAAGACGCCTAACTTTTTTTGCTCCAGATTTTATAACAGTGTGGCCCAGTGAAACTTGTCCGTCACCTATTACTACTACACTTTTATCTTTTCTAATTGATAATATAGTAGTGCCATACATTTTATTGTTATTGTGTTGAATCATTTTTCTATCACTTTAAATAAGAATCTCATTATACTTTAATCTTTAGTCAAATTTACTAAATATGTTCAACTATAGCTTATAATATAATACCTTCCTTATAACATTTAAAGTGCAGATGCAAAACATAATTCACCCAGATTTGGAAAAAAGTATAAATAATTGGTTCGAAGCAAAATTTAATGGCCTTACATCGCCATTTTATAGCTCTATAGATCTTAGAAACTCTGGCTATAAAATCGTTCCAGTAGACGCTAATTTATTTCCTGCGGGGTTCAATAACTTAAGTGAAGAATCAAGAACGATGGCAGCAAGATTGATAAAAAGCTATTTTAAAAGACATCAATACAAAAAGGTTCTTATAATACCGGAAAATTATACACGCAATAAAATGTATATAGAAAACGTATTTGTTATAGAGAAAATACTACAACTCGCAGGTTTTGAGACTAGAATTGGCCTTTTATATAATGAAGTATACAATTTAATAGAACAGTATGAAACTGTTGTGAAAGAAAACTCTCTGCTAAAGACAACTTCAGGATTTGTGCCTGATGTTATTATACTGAACCGTGATATGACGAGCCACATTCCAGACACGCTGAAAGACGTAAAGCAAGATATAGTACCAAGCCCACTATACGGTTGGCATAGCAGGCAGAAATTTAAGTATTTTGAAATCTATCAAGAATTAGCATCTGAGTTTTGTGGCAAATTTAAAATAGACCCATGGCTAATTTCTGTTCTTACAGAGAGCTGTGATGGAGTTGATTTTGATGATGATTTGTCACTAGGAGCAGTAGCAACTAAAGTTGACCAAATATTATCTCTAGTGCAAAAAAAATATGAGGAATATGAAATAAAAACACAACCTTACGTTTTTATCAAAGCAAGCAATGGCACATATGGGATGGGCATTATAACAGCAACAAGTGGAGAGGAAATATTAAACCTCAATAAAAAAAAGCGTCATAAAATGAAAAAGATAAAAGAAGGAATAGCAATCAATAGCGTTATTATACAAGAAGGTGTACCAACCATTGACATGTTTAAAAGCAGTTCTGCAGAACCGCTAATATACTATATAGGAGATACTCCAACATGTTACTTATACCGATGTAATAGCAGAAAAGATGTATATTCTAGCTTGAATGCCACTGACTGTGAGTTTCATGATGTTAGCCAGGTTGTAGAAGGTAAAATTCTATCACTTTGGAGTATTGTTAGCAAATTAGCAGTACTAGCGTTGGCAGTAGAAATAAAATCTTTTCATCCCTAATTCTTATACCTCTACAGTGCTGTCATTAGAATGACCGTTTATATTATGAACATCATCAAGTTCAGTGGAAGGATCATCATTGACAGGTTGTTGAAACAATTTGTCAAGCTGAACTGCAAGAAATACTGCACTATATATTATGCTGACTGTTACGCTTAAGTTGAAATTATAGATTATACCATTACCTAAGTTTATTGGTATAGTTGGAGTCTCTATCCTTCTTAATATGAAGTTTAATAAACCTAACGACAAAGTTAATGTGCTAATAATAAGGTCCTTCTTACACTCAGCAGACTTTTCAGGATCCTTATTATCCAGATATTCCTTGCATGTATAATAATAGCTTATAGGTTCTGAAATGAACAAAAATAGGATCGTTGAGGTTAAGTTAATATAACTTATTATGTCTGTATTGCTTCCAGTGCAAAAATGGATGATTTTCAACATCATTAGCGCTTCTATGGTGCTGCTTGCAAGATTAGCCGATTTACCCACAATTTTTGCCAGCTCTTTTTTACTCTCAGGGTTTCTGTAATCCTTAATTAGATCCTGTAGAGTAAATGCAGAATGGGCAATGTATAGAATAGATGTCGGAAACTTTACTAGTCGAGCAACATTCCGTATAAGAAAGATATTGGATCTATTACTGTCAATGAACTCGCAGCAAAATTGCAGTGAAATCTTACACAATAGGGCTGTTAAACCTGTTGTGATGCAGATTACCTTCCTGAAATCATGATCATAAATATCATGCACCCTTTGTGCGAGTATGTTAGATTTCTTTTTTAGCTTGTTTGGCATGAAATAGTTAATAACTTCCTGTTATTCTATCACATAAAATCCTAAAAGAAAAGCCCTATGAATCAGGACTTTAAGGGAGATTTATGCACAAATCGGCCAAGCATTTTATAAACAAGGGATCGGTACTGAGAGTTGGCACACGAAAGTAATATCCATCCTTGATAATTGCTTTATATTCTATATCAAGTTCAACTAGAGTTTCTGAATGCTCAGAAACAAAAGATATAGGTGATAGAACTACAGGTACACCATCAGCTTTTGCGCGTAATAGCTCACTTTCAGTGCTTGGCTCTAGCCATTTTACAGGACCAATCTTACTCTGATAACATATTGACCAATCTAAGTTATTGATAGCTAACTTTTCTACTATTAACTCTACGCTTCTTTCTACCTGTGAAGCGTAAGGGTCGCCCTTTTTAATGATACTAAGAGGTAAGCTATGGGCTGAAAATAGGACTCTTGGTTTACCGATTTTTCTAGCCAATTTATAGTACTTAGCTATCAGATTAGTGTGAGCTTCAATAAAATCTTGGTTATCATAATAACGGTGAATCATTTTTGTATTGCATTTTAGGCCATACCGTTTAGCATTTTTTTGCCAATTCTCGATGGATGACAGAGTTGTGGTAGTTGAATATTGTGGATACAGTGGCAGCAGAATTACTTCGTCAGGATCAAACTGTTTTACACTTTCAATAACTTCGTCAGCAAATGGACGCCAATAGCGCATGCAGATGAATACCTTGTGTACATGGTTTCTATTTTCGTTTAATTTTAGTTCTAAAGCATTAGCTTGCATTTTTGTATTCTCTAGAATTGGCGATTTACCTCCAATTTCCTCGTATATTTTTCGTGCAGTATTTTCTCGTTTCGCAGATATAAACTTTGCTAAAAGAAACCGAAAGGGATTCGGTAGATTGATTATTCTCCTGTCATAAAAAAGGTTGAATAAAAAAGGACGGACCGCATTTAGTGAATCAGGCCCGCCAAGATTAAATAAGATAACTGCCTTTTTCACCTACGCACTACTACAACAAGTTACTTCTGGGGTGCCTATAAAATTAGCTACACACTCATCAAATTTAGTTATAGGCACTAAATTTCTTACACTGGCATACAATAAGTGGCCTGATCTCTTCAGGTTACTCTTGGTGGATGTGAAGTTCCAATCGAAAAATGTATCGACAAAAAGACTTGGTACCGTTTCAAGAAGTTCAACAGCAGCTAAAGATAGCATTATACAACTTTGCAGGACATTCAGAAGAACCTTGAGGGGAAAAAGTAAAACTTTAACGAAAAGAGAGGTGCTACTTGTTTCATCCAGTAGTCGCCCTGAGTTAGGCGAATTATACTCGGTGTGTTTTCTATTTTGATCAAAGATAGGAAATTTTATAGTATCTTTCTTAAATTCCGCGTCTATTTCTTTTCTACTATGGTTAGTGATTTTTTCCATTAACTTCTCACGCAGATGAAAAGTTCTGACAATAAAACATGTGGCAATCATTAAGGAAGCACATAAAAGTGCGCATTGCATGAGGCTCATACTGCCTAGCATAGCTGGCAGTGCAAAACAAACAAGCGGTGCTATGATTGTCATTTCAAGAAATGGAATAGTGTTTCTTTTCATTGCAAAAGCAGCACCTTTTTTTAATTCTGTATTATGATGTAAGCTATATTCCAAAAAGCTTAAAAAGGCCAAATTAAAAGTTAAAAATCCTTTTGTTCCACAAAAAAGTGATGACTTAAAGTTACTTACTAATTTTTTAGTAGTAGATTTAGCTTGTTTTTTAGTGGTAGGCTCAGCTTGTTTAGTAGTGTTATTTTTACAACATTCACCCATACAATACCTCCTTGATGGTTTATTCTTAACTATAAATAAAAAATCACTTTTATGAAATTAAAATTTATAATAAGATAAATCTATAAATATACTATTTTACTTAATATGAGGGAATAATATGGCAATTGAGAAGACACTTTCAATATTAAAACCTGATGCAGTAAAAAATAATATTACAGGCAATATAAATTCCTACATCGAACAATCTGGGCTGAAAATCACAGCACAAAAAATGATGTTACTAACAAAAAAACAAGCAGAGCTGTTTTATGAAATTCATAAAGATAGGCCTTTTTTTGGGGAATTAGTAGAGTTTATGACCTCTGGTTCTGTGGTAGTTCAAGTTTTAGTTGGTGAAAATGCAGTAAGTAAATACAGACAAATCATGGGAGCTACCAATCCAAAGCAGGCAGATAAAGGCACAATCAGGGGTGATTTTGCTGATGATATTAGTGAAAATAGAGTCCACGGCTCGGATAGTCTAGAAAATGCTCGTAAGGAGATAGCTTTCTTTTTTGCTGAATGTGAGTTGGTGTAGTTAACTCAGATTGGCGTCATCCAAGTAGCTGACAACATAGAAACGAAAAAACTTGCTTGACACCCTCCGCCAGCGCCCTTATCATGATAGTGAAGCTATTGTATTTGCTTTCGCCAATCTGCAGATTAAAAGGTAAGGATTACTTAATGTATCGGCGTCTTATGTTCAATTTTTTGCAGTATATAGATACTGTATGTCTTTACAAAACTTCATCTACATCTAGATTTTTATCTAAATAAGCTGAACGCGCTTATAAAGCGTTACAAGACATCAAAAAATGCCAATACTCGACAGAGATAGTAAAAGACTAGCTAACTCGGGGATTCTTTGTCTTTTTTTCTGCTTAGTAAATTTCTTAAACATTTGCAGCGTAAGTTAGTTGCAATTAAAAGCAGCTTAATCTTGCTTGTCAAGCGTTTAAAACATAAAAAACGCCAATATTTTAAAGCGGATAATAACCCCAGGGCTTCTTTTGCCTTTTTTTTCATTTGGTAAATTTCTTAATATTTATAGCTAAAGTAATTTAAAAGTCCGTGAAGGGTGTCATGCCAGTGCTTGACACTGGCATCCAGTTTTCCATATAATCTCATCAAAAATGTTTATTTTCTAGCTACTTTTATACTTATCAACCCAGTATGCTTACTTACAATTAAAATTTCTGGATCCCAGTGTCTGGGCACTGGGATGACAGCTAGCCTGACAACCGTCATCCCGCTACTTGTTAGCGGGATCTAGAGATACCGAGAATGAATCGCGGTATGACGTAGGACTGCTGTCATTCCAGTCTGGAATCTAGTTCTTATTGTACATTTACTTGGTAGAGTTAAATTTCCTGGATCCAAGTAGTCGGCTACTCGGATGACAGGAGAAGGTACTGCCGTCATAAAGGAACCAGTGTCAGCTACTTGGATGATACCTTTTTTCTACTTAGTTTGGGTTATGCAAGAAGTCTATTATAATCAGGCTTTAAATGTGCGGAAGTAATTTTTTTCGTTAAAGTAAAAAATTTTTTCTATAGCTGATCAAAGTGGGATCAAGAGAAACTTACCACTTTCTTTACAAAGGGTTTGATGTTACCATTTGACTGCCTATTCTGAATTTATTGAATGAACGTTAACATAAAAAATCTAGTTCATGCTTTCTCTAAATTGCCAAGTTTAGGGCCATCATCATCACGCAGGTTAGTTATACATTTACTCCAAAACAAAGAAAAAGTTATGCTACCACTTGCATCTTTGATTAAAGAGCTAGCAGATCTTATAATAGAGTGTGAAGTTTGCGGAAATCTAGATACTAAGTCACCTTGTTCTATTTGTACTAACCCAAAACGTGACACTAAGTTACTGTGTGTAGTAGAAGAATTAGGTGATCTATGGGCGTTTGAAAAAGGAAATATATATTCAGGTTTATACCATGTTTTGGGTGGCAGATTGTCTGCAATAAATGGCATAGGTCCAAAAGAACTCAACCTTGACACTATTCTGAAAAGAGTGACAGAGTCTAAAATTGAAGAGATAATTATCGCAATTAATCCGACATTAGAGGGCCAAGTTACTGCACAATATATAATTGAATTGCTAAAAAATTTGGATGTGAAAATATCACGCCTTGCTTGCGGCATACCAATGGGCGGAGAAATTGACTATCTTGATGAAGGAACGCTGAGGATAGCACTTACTTCAAGACAAGAATATGAGTTAAATATAAAATAAGACATGTGCTTAAAAAAACTTATATCGCTAATAACATTCAAAAAGAAAAAAATAGTGCCACCACTTAAAGTAGTGGCTTGGGAAAATGACCGTCTAAACTATAAGCAATTTTCAGGTAAATTCAACACTATAATTAAAACAATTGATCAGTCTTTTACAATAATATCTTTAGAAGGATATGATGGATGGGGCAAGACGTTTTTTTTGAAAGAATGGGTGAAAGAGTTAAAACAGCAAAATGAAATTGCAGCTTATTATAGCGCATGGGATATCAATGCACTGGATCAACCGCTTCCTTCTTTTTTAAATTTTCTATTTGAAGATTTATTTGCATCGTATGAAGTAAAAAGAAGCGTTATACAACAGTTCAAGAACATAAACCAAGAGCTATTTTCTCTAAACACACTAGGAAAGCTGATCAGTAAATCTCCACTTGCTATGCTTTCAGTATTTCTTGATGCTGCAAAAGAGGCTGATAAAAAAGACATAGGTTTTGTTTTGAGTGAATTAAGTCTTCTCCAAAGAAGAAAAGAGAGTACTAGAGATTTTAAAACACAGTTAGCGGATGTGGTTAATAAAATCAGAAAAGACAAAAACATTTATATAATGGTGGATAATCTTGATGTGTGCCGTCCTAAATTCGTTGTCGATTTTTTGGAATCTATAAAGTATATGCTTGATGTGGAGGGGCTGGTTTTCATTATTTCTGTAAGTAAAGATAAGAGTAATGTACAAAGAGCAATCAGCACAATACTTGGACCAAATTTTGACCTAAAATCTTTTACTGATCTCTCTTTACATTTGCCAAAACAACCGATAGAAAAATTTACAAAAGAACTATTTGAAAATATTAAATTACCGAAAAAATCAAAAAGTTTAATTATAGATAGTTTTATATTTTATGCAGAAAGTCTATCGCTATCGTTAGAAACAATAGAATATTGCACAAAAAAAATAAAACTATGTCTTCTTAATTATATAAAGGAAGAACTACCTGATCCGAATTTGTTTGCATTTTTGGTAATACTGCAATCAATAAATATTGATATATATGAGGAACTAGATTCCTCATGTCAAAGATCCTTGGAAAAAATTGAAAATGAATATAAATCTTTAATTTTAACCCACATAAATGGTCAAGAAGAATGGAAAAAACTTAGAACCTCTCTAGAAACTGCTTTTGCAGAGAGGGAGTCAAAAATTAACAAAGCTATAAAGGATATACTATTTTAAAAAGATACCCTACCTTTACATATACAAAGATAGGGTAACATGTGATTAACGCCCTTTTATTATTTCATTACCTTGTTCAAACTTTCTGATTAATTCGCTTACATTGACATTAGATAATTTTTTACCTGCAGATTTGTCATTATGTGAAGCATCAGGTTTACGAAGGTCTTCCTTACTGTTACTCCTAGTAATATTACATCTAACAATGTTTGAATTATTAGACTTATCGCTTACATCTGAAATATTGCTTTTTTCACTACATGAAGACGAATTACTCGACATATTGCCTAAGCTAAAGAGCTTTTTACCTTGATAGATTGGATTCCAATCAAGTGGATTATAAGTTTTTTTGCTAGTCTCAACCTTTTGGTTATTTTGCTGTTTAGGAGAAAAACCAAGTTTTTCTCTTTCTTTCTTGCTTAGCGTTTTGAGAAATTTTACGGTTTCTAATTCATCAGTTGCTTGTACTTTATGTAAATCAAAGCTTTTTTGATGGTTATCCTGCTTAACATTTTCCATCATTTTATCTTTTATTGTTCTATCCTCATCATCAGAAGTGCTGCTACTAATATCACTGATACCACTATCCCCTGAATTGCGGCGTTGTTTGTTAGGAGCGTCGAACAAGAAAAAAATCTTGTTAAACCGGAAAGAAACTATTTCTTCACTTCCATAGCAATTTTTATATATAATTTATCAAGAAGTACTTCTGCAGTTATAACCGACTGATCAATGGTGCTTAAGTGCCCGTTTAGGAGCGTGGTTTTGGAGGAACGGTTAAACCACTGATGGAGTCTATTATGACTACCTCGATTAGAAGATTGTATAATCTAACCGTCCCAAGCTTAAGTGCTTCTCCATTATAAGTTATAGTAGGATAATTACCATGATAAAGGCAAAAAGTAAACTAGAAATAGTGAATCCTGATACAGCAGGAATTGATATCGGCTCAGCTGTACATTATGTATGTGTACCTGAAGGAAGAGATGAACAACGTGTCAAAAAATTTGGATGCTTTACAGTTGATCTTCATAACTTAGCAGGGTGGTTAAAGAAATGTAAAGTTAGAACAGTAGCTATGGAATCAACAGGAGTATATTGGATTCCTTTGTTTCAAATACTTGAGTCATATGGATTTGAGGTAAAATTGGTAAATGCACGATATATTAAGAACGTGCCTGGTAGAAAATCCGACGTTCAAGACTGTCAATGGTTACAACAATTACACAGCTATGGATTACTCCATGGGTCGTTTAGACCTGATGATCAAATGTGTGTGTTGCGTAATTACGTTAGGCAACGTAGCAACCTGATTGAAAGTGCATCCACACATATTCTACGTATGCAAAAAGCGTTAATTCAAATGAACGTTCAATTACACAAAGTCATAAGTGATATTACTGGAGTGACCGGTATGCAAATTATCAAAGCAATAATTGAAGGTGAAAGGAATCCTGAAAAATTATCAGAATTGAGAGATGTACGGATAAGAAATGATAGATCTACCATGGCAAAAGCGCTAAAAGGCGACTACAGAAAGGAACTCTTATTTGTGTTAAAGCAAGAATTTGAATTGTATAATATTTATCAGGAAAAAATAGCAGAATGCGACAAAAGCATCGAACAATATTACAAAACATTTGAAACAAAATCTGACGAGAATAAGCGATGCAGCAAAATAAAGAATAGGTTTTCAAAAAACAGACCAGACTTTCCTTTACACGAAGAACTGTATAGAGTAACCGGTATTGATTTTACTAAAGTTCCTGGGCTTGATGTGCTAACTATACAAACAATTATCTCAGAAGTTGGTTTGAACCACGATAAATGGCCATCAGAGAAGCACTTTACTTCTTGGTTGGGGCTAAGTCCTGCTAATAAAGTTACAGGGGAAAAAGTATTTGGGACGAGAACTCGCAAAGTTATTGCTCGTGCTGCAAATGCTTTTAGGATGGCTGCCCAGTGTGTGTCAAGAAGCAACAGTGGGATTGGTGCATATTGCAGAAGGTTAAAAAAACGACTAGGAGCACCGAAAGCGATTACCGCTACGGCTAGGAAATTGGCGTGCATTTTTTATAGTATGCTAAAGTATGGACAGGAATATGTAGAGAAGGGCATTGATTACTATGAAAAGTTATATAAGGAAAAAATAGTGAAGACTCTAAGCAAGAAAGCTAGTGAATTTGGTTGTGTCTTGATTAAAAAAGAGCTACTAGCAGAAAGAGTTTCTTAGAAGAAATAAGGAAGAGAGACAAATCGCTAATAAAGAAAGAATGTCAAAATTTAGCAAGCAAGATAATCAGCCAAGTGAATGAAATGATAGATGAGGTGGTAAAAAGGAAGGCTTAGGTTTAAAGAAAAGGTGGGGTAAGTTATGGTAAAGCTGGGTAAAAAAGATAAGTCACTATTAGAGAACTCGTTTAAAAATATTTATGAAAGAGACGAAAAAGGAAGAACAGCTCTACATTATGCAGTAGAGGTAAAAACAGTGAGGTTATTAATCGAAAAAGGAGTAGATGTGAATGCAGCAGATGTAAGAGGACATACAGCACTGCATCTAGCGATAACGGAGAAACGTCTAGAAACAGTTAGAGAATTGATAAAATCAGGAGGGAATGTAAATGCTGAAGAGTATGGCAATAAATGCACTCCGCTGCATCTTGCATGTATGGTAGGAGAAAAAGAAATAGTGGAGGAGCTAGTAAAAGCAGGGGCTGAAATAGAGCAAGCAGATAAATTTGGAATAACAGCGATGGATTATGCGAAAAATAGCAAAGAAATAGCCGAGGTATTAAAGAAAGAAACAGAGAAAATGGAAAGTTTGTTAAAAAAATAAGAGTCGTATCAGAAAGCGCAACAGCAGTTGGTAAAGGAAGGGCTAGACCAAATTTGAAGGCTGTAGCTGATAAAAGTTGGTCTTTTTCATAAGAGTAAATGGATTGATGGAAAAAAGGAGTGGTAAGGCTCCTTGCACTACAAAAACATTTGCAGGAGAAACTATGAGAAAAAGAACATTAACTTGCCGATACGAGCCAGATGAATTAGCGGAACAACATCTAGCAGACGCCTATGAGCTGTTACTAAGGTATGCGGTAAAAAGAAACAATGAAAAGGAGATAAAGAAAAATGATAACAGTGGCCTTATATGCAAGAGTTTCATCGAAGAGTCAAGCGCAGAACAATACAATAGAGAGTCAAATTGCCGAGCTCAAGCATAGAATTGCTGCAGATAAGCATGAGTTATTGAATGAGTATGAATTTAAGGATGATGGGCTTAGTGGGTGGAGTTTAGAACGTGAAGGTTTAGATGCATTACGTGATAAAGTAGGAGAAGATCAAATTGATAAAATTTATATTCATTCACCTGACCGACTATCAAGAAAATCTGCACATCAAATGATACTACTTGATGAATTTGAAAAAGCAGGAGTAGAAGTAATATTCTTAAATCATAAGACTGAAAATAATCCAGAGTCTAAATTGTTATTGGGAATGCAAGGATTAGTGGCAGAATATGAGTGTACAAAGATTATGGAACGTAGTCGTAGGGGAAAACTCCATAGAGCAAAAAAAGGCTGTGTAAGTGTAATTGGCATTGCACCTTTTGGTTATAATCGTATAAAGCATGTAGATAGAGAAAAGACAAAGTTTGAAATAAATGAAGAGGAAGCAAAAATAGTAAAGCAGCTATTCATGTGGGTAGGGCAAGAGAGAATAAGTATAAGGGAAGTGATACGTAGACTAAGAGATAAGTCAATTAGAACAAGAACTGGAAAGAAGGTGTGGTGTCCAATAATAATTTGGAAGGTATTAAGAAATCCAGCATATAAAGGACAAGCAGCGTTTGGTAAATTAAAGAGGGTTGAAAGAAGAGAAAGAAATAAACAAAAGGTTTCTATCTGTCGCACAGATGAGGACAGCTGGATTTATATACCAGTACCAAAAATAGTTGATGAAGGGTTATTTAATAAAGTACAAAAGCAACTGGATGAAAATAGAAAAAGAGCAAGGATGCAGAGAGAGGGAGGAAAAAAGAAATATCTATTACAAGGTCTAGTTGTGTGTCAAAACTGTGGATATGCGTATAGTGGTGCACAATGTGGAGTTGAAGGAAAAAAGTTTAGCTATTATCGCTGTAGTAGTACTATACGTATTACTGATGGTAGGGAGAAGTGTACTAATAAATTGGTCCGTACAGATATGTTAGAAACAGCTATATGGGAAAAGGTGAAAAATTTACTAAAAAACCCAGAGATAATAAAAAATGAGTATCACCGTAGAATTGCAGAAAATAAAAATGATGAATCATCAGATAAGAAGTTTGCAAGAAGGGAAAATCAAATAAAACAAGGCATCGAAAAGTTAATGGAAGACTATTATAGTCAAGAAAATGTAGGAGATAAAGGATATATAAGTGAGGAAGAATTTAAACAGACGATGAAAGGAATGAGGGAACGCTTAAGAGGGATAGAAGAAGAGAAGAAAAAGGTAGTTGATCAAAAAGCAATAGAGAAGGGAATGAACCTTATCATCAACAGTATAAAGAGTCTTTATTCCAGTGTAAAATCTAATTTGGAACAGCTAGATTGGCAAACTAAGCGTGGCATCATTAAAGCATTAGTAGAACGAATTCAGATTGGTTATGACCAGGTAGAAGTGGCGTTTAGAATCGAAGAACCAGCACAGGATGGAGAGATTTTTAATTTGCAACATTGTACTGGACGTCATGAAACTGAAGCTATTTATTTATCTTCTCTGTACAGATTAAATGACAAAAAAACTCACGTATCTGGCGTCTCATGTTTAATTTTTTGCACTATGTGCACCTTATGTCTTATAAAATTTCTACCTACATAAGCTGAAACGCGCTTATAAAGCGTTTAAAACATAAAAAAAACGCCAACTTAAAAAATGGATAGTGAATAACTAGCTACCCTAGGGTTTCTTTTGCCTTTTTTTCTGTTTAGTAAATTTCTTAACGTTTATAATTTAGATTAGTTGCGGTTTAAAAGTAGCTGAATCGCGGTTATTAAACGTTTAGAATAAAAAAACGCCATACTTGAAAGTATAATGTAAGTAATTAGCCAACCACGGGGCTTCTTTTGCCTTTTTCTCCGCTTAGTAAATTTCTTAATGTTTATACGGAAGGTTTCATTCCAGCGCGTGACGCTGGAATCCCAAAAAAAGGATGATGTCATCCGAGTAGCTGACACTGGGATCCAGTTTTCCATATAATCTCATCGAAAACGTTGTAACCACTTTCTATGCTAGTTTGCTTGTGAGCAACCTGGATCCCAGTGTCCAGACACTGGGATGACAAAAAAAGGAGCACTGGAATGACATCATAGGGGCGCTGGCCTGACAATCGTCATTCCGCTACGTGTTAGCGGGATCTAGAGATACCGTGACGGTATGACAAGGGAGAACAGTTGTATTCCTGCACAATTTATTCTCATGACAAAAACGTCTTAACTTTCTCTCTACTTTTTCTGGGTAAGGTCAATTTTGTGAAAAAATGGATTGAATTATAGGCAGATTTGGCTATTATTTGTAATATATGGGTATTAGGTAAAATGTTTAAATTTGATCCTTTATTATTAGCTCGAATTCAGTTTGCCTTCACAATAGGCTTTCACATTATATTTCCTGCTTTCACGATCGGGCTTGCAAGTTTTCTAGCCTTTTTGGAATGGTGTTGGCTTAAGACTGGTGATACACGTTTCCGTGATGTTTATAAATTCTGGATCAAGATTTTTGCCGTTGCTTTTGGCATGGGAGTGGTATCTGGAGTTGTAATGTCATATCAACTTGGTACCAATTGGTCGATTTTTTCTGACCGCATAGCCAATGTTCTCGGCCCTCTATTTTCCTTTGAGGTTTTAACAGCCTTTTTTCTGGAGGCATCTTTTTTGAGTATTATGCTATTTCGATGGAATAAAGTAAGTTCTCGTATGGACTTTGCTTCTACTTGTATTGTTGCAGTGGGAACGCTTATTTCAGCTTTTTGGATTATTGCGGCCAACAGTTGGATGCAAACACCCGCTGGATTCACGATTGGTGAGAATGGTCTCCTATATCCAACCAATTGGTTAGAGATTATTTTTAATCCTTCTTTCCCTTATCGCTTTATTCATATGGTAACAGCAGCCTATCTTACAACAGCTTTTGTGGTTGGTGGTGTAGGAGCATTTTATCTTTGGAGAAAACGACATGCTCCTCAAGCAAGAATTATGCTTGGTATGGCAACCATTATGGTAGCTTTAGCTGCACCATTTCAGCTGTTCATGGGAGATAGGCATGGATTAAATACACTAAAGCATCAACCTGCTAAGATTGCTGCAATGGAAGGTATATGGGAAACCGAAAAAGGGGCTGGCTTACTTTTATTTGCTTATCCGGATCAGCAAAATGAAATTAATCACTACGAGATAAAAATTCCTAATCTTGCCAGCTTGATCTTAACACATGATTTTTTAGGAGAAGTAAAAGGATTAAAGGAATGGAAAAAAGAAGATAGACCACCTGTAGTATGGGTATTCTGGTCCTTCCGTATAATGGTTGGAGTTGGAATTTTAATGATCATAATTGGGTCAGTAAGTGTTATACAGTATCTTCGTGGCAAATTATTCCAAAGTTGTTTCTTACATGGATGGTGGATATCAATGATGCCGTCTGGGTTCATAGCGTTACTTGCAGGTTGGTTTACTACTGAAATTGGCCGTCAACCTTAAACTGTATATGGAATTATGCGCACAATTGAATCATTTTCATCTGCGATTACCGGTCCTCAGGTTGCATGGTCTTTGATTGCATTTATCGTTATGTATACCCTTATATTTGGAGCAGGTAGTTACTATATTCTGAAACTTATATACAAAGGAATTCCTGTCATTAAAGAAGAAGAGCAATTTTATAAACACGGTATTGGAGCTTCAGTGATTGATGCTGGTACATCTGGAAAGGACAACAATCATGTTTGATTTTTCTTCCTTAATTAATTTACCCCTAATCTGGGGATTACTAATTGCCATAGCTGTTTTACTGTATATTTTAATGGATGGGTTTGATTTAGGTATTGGTATTTTACTTCCTTTTGCACCGTCAGATAAATGCCGTGATCACATGATAAGCTCAATTGCACCATTTTGGGATGGAAACGAAACATGGTTGGTATTGGGTGGTGGAGGGTTGTTTGCTGCTTTTCCTCTTGCATATTCAATATTAATGCCTGCTTTTTATATTCCAATCATTATTATGCTGCTTGGCCTTATAGTGCGCGGAGTATCCTTTGAGTTTCGTTTTAAGGCAGAAGGAAAATACAGGCGATTATGGGATTATGCCTTTCATTTTGGGTCACTTGGTGCTGCATTTTGCCAAGGCATGATTTTAGGTGCATTTATACATGGTGTAGAAGTAAACGGACGCAACTTTTCTGGTGGCCAATTTGATTGGGCAAGTGCTTTTAGTGTAATGACAGGCATTGCTGTGATATTTGGATATGCACTTTTAGGTTCTACATGGCTCATAATGAAGACAGAAAATATAACACAAGAATGGGCACGCAAGGTTGCTTCTTATACGCTTGGTTTTGTAGGTATTTTCATGGGACTAGTGAGTGTAGTGACACCATTTTTAAATGAACGTATTAAAAACTTTTGGTTTAGCATGCCAAATTTTTATTATTTATTTTCTATTCCATTACTCACATCTTGGCTATTTTTCATGCTGTGGTTTGATCTTCAGAATACTAAACGGGAGTACCGTCCATTCTTTCTCAGTATTGCTATTTTTTTTATGGGATATTTAGGTTTAGGAATTAGTATCTACCCATGGATTATACCTTTTCAATATACCATTCTGGATGCAGCCGCTTCTGGGCCAAGTTTATCTTTAATGCTCATTGTTATAATACCGCTTTTACCAATCATTTTAACTTACACTGGTTATTGCTATTATGTCTTTCGTGGAAAATCAAATTATGAACACACATATTAAGGAGTTAGTGACCTTATGGTTAAAACGTTACCCTTAAATCAAGCAGTCGTTCAGGCAATGGCGTCAACTCAAGAACCTTCATTAGCAAACCCTCCTATGGATTTTCTGAAAAGTTTTTGAGTATATTGTATTTTTAATTTGTAGAATAAGTTTTTTTCCTTTTTGCATGCTAACCAAAAAGGGTTCTGTCATCCTTCTTGTCATATAAGTAGCTTGACGCGGGCATTCAGTTTTCTTTATAATTTTCTTTGTGAAAGAACAAAAATGCTTATTTGTAACCATAGCTGGCTTACCAAATGCTGGGAAGTCTACATTAATTAACAGCATCATAGGCAAGAAAATTGCAATTGTCACCCCTAAAGTGCAAACAACAAGGACGCAAATAAGGGGTGTTGCAACATGCAACAACACACAAATTGTCTTTACTGACTCCCCAGGAATTTTCTCAGCAGAAACAAAACTTGAAAAAGCTTTAGTCAAATCTGCATGGTCGGCAGTTAAGGATAGTGACATCACTTTGTTGCTTGTTGATGTAAGCAATTATTTGAAAAATATAGAAAGAATTAAGACTATATTTATGCGGCTGCAGCGCACAAAAGGCAGATGCATTTTGGTTATCAATAAAACTGATTTGGTAAAAAGGCCTGAATTAAAGATGGCGCATGAGCATCTGAATTTGCTTTATAAATTTGAAAAGGTTTTTATGATATCAGCATTAAAGAATGATGGACTTTCTGATTTGATGAATTACTTGTCTGAAGTTGCATCGGTGAACCCCTGGTTTTATGAAGAAGATCAAATAACCGATTCCTCGACAAATTTTTTATCAGCAGAAATTACGAGAGAAAAATTATTCTTGAACTTGCGTGAAGAATTGCCATACTGTACAGCTGTTATAACTGAACAATTTGAGGAAAAAAAAGATAAGAGTTTAGTCATCAAACAGATCATATTTGTGTTGAAAGATAGTCATAAAAAAATAGTACTAGGAAAAGATGGCAGTAATATTAAAAAAATTAATATCGAAGCGCGTGCTGAACTAGAAAAATTATTTGAGTGCAAGGTACACCTCTTTTTATTTGTGAAAGTGCGACCTTGGATCGACCGTCCGGAGGAGTATATAGGCAATGCTTAATTCTTTATTGGTATTTGATATTGAAACTATACCAGATGTAAATTCCTGCAAAAATTTACTCAATATTAGTGATGATAGTAGTGTAGAAGAGAAGAGGGATGCATTAACAAAATATCATCTCGAAATAACAAATGGGCAAAACTCTTTTCTGCGTCAGCCTTTTCACCTTGTTGTAGTTATTAGTTTTTTACTTTGCAATATAAGCTACCAGAGCGGTTATGAGGTGTTCACACTGCAAGAAATAAGATCTGGAGGCACACTAAATTCCAGTGAAAAGGAGCTAGTGAAAGGATTTTTTAACTACATATCAGAGAAAAAGCCAAGATTAGTTTCGTTCAACGGACGCACTTTTGATATACCAGTGCTGAAGTATCGTGCTATGGTCCATGGCATTCAAGCGGAATATTTTCATAAAGCTGGCGATAAGTGGAATAGTTACAATCAGAGATATAGCAGTGATTGGCATTGTGACTTACTTGAATCCCTCTCTGATTTTGGAGCTTCTGCGAGAGTAAAAATGAACGAAGTTTGTGCAGCATTTAATCTTCCTGGTAAGATTGGAGTTGATGGGTCACAAGTTATGGACTTATACGATAGCGGCAAGATACAAGAGATTCGAGATTATTGTGAAACAGATGTAATTAACACTTATTTGATTTACTTAAGGTTCATGCATCATCAGGGAAGGATTACTACTGAAAGCTACAACAAAAGTGTGGAAGAGCTGCTTTTAGAGTGCGAAAAAAAAGAATACCTAAAGAAATTTAAAGAAGAATGGCAAATAACTTGTGGTGGAAAAATTTTACTTCCATAGAATAAATAGTCGAGTTATAATGCACTAACAAGCGAACCTCTGTACTAAATTTTGGTTAATATACACGTTGAGCATATTAAGAAAGTTGCTTTTAAGGTATTGCATTTTACTTTTATTTTCGTTATAAGGTTGCTTTAAGTTGAATTTTCAACATTTTTATACTATTTACATTTAAGATATGATTTCGAAATTTTTTGGGGGCACTTCATGAAAAAGTCTATGTATACTAGAACTGCTATAGTTTCTTTATTAACTTTATGTTCTTTCAGCAGTTTTGCAGCTGACTTTCCTGATGAGAGTATGAAGGAAATAAAAAAGCAAGAGAGCACAAAAACTTCTGGAAAAGTGGAAGTTATGAAAACATCAAATAAAAAACTGAAAGAAAAGATGGACAGAATATGTAATGCTGATCCAAGAAAAAAAGCTGAAGAGCTTAAGAAAAAAGAGGAGCTAAGATTAGCAGCCGAGCAGAAGAAAAAAGAGGAGATCAGGCTAGCAAATGAGAAAAAAGCAAAGCTTATAGAGGATTCAAAAGCGAAAGCTCTAAACGCTAAGAATTCTAATATAGAAAAAGGTAAAGTTTCAAAAACTAAGCGTTCTAAAACTAAGAATGCTAAAGTTGAAGCTAAAGATGTAAAGAAGGATATAAAAGTTGTTAACAAAAATACAGAGGAAAAAGGTAAGGCAAGTCCTGTTGTTTCAGTTGGTGGAGTTGATATTATCGATACCAATCAAGGGCAAAGTAATTTAAGAATAACTTTTGGTGGTGTTGTTGATGCTCAAGGTTATGGCAAACCTGGACCAAGTGGCGCAGATTATAAACGTTATAACGTTATGCCAAACAGATCTACAGAGTATTATAATGCCACTCCAGATATAACAAGAGGAGCAAATCCAATATTCTATGAAGGAATAGGAAATATTGGTGATTACAGCAACGATATGGGTATGATTGCTGACGCGATATTGCACCTCAGAGCAGAAAATAAGAATGAAGATTTAGGTCTTCTTTATGGTGCTGACGTGCAGTTTCATGTTCCAGTGACCGAAGGTAAGGGAGCTTCACAGGGTGTTTATGCTGCAAAAGGCAGAAGTGCGCATGTGTTTGTTAACTCAAAATATGGTGACGTGAAGCTTGGTTACCAATTTGGTCCTGAGGCTCTGATGAGGCTTGATGCAACAAGAATTGCGACTGTTGACGGAGCTGCAGATAGTGACTGGTTCAGAAAAGTGAACTTAGAAGGAAGCGCTGCTAGCTTTCCATTTTATGTAACACCACGTCTTTACACTGAAAGTTTTTCGAGTGAAAGTGAAAAATTCTCTTTCCGCATGGCAGGGAAATATAACAAAGGCGTTATGACTACACTGCCATTTAGAGTTGCCTACTACTCACCAAATTATATGGGCGCAAGGTTTGGCATCAGTTATGCACCTCGTTATGATAGTAGCTTGTTTATTGTGAAAGAAAAAGAAGAGAAAAACGGTAAGGTAAAAGATAAGATAAGGCATGTCGGTCCAGACTATGAGCACATAGTAAGTGCTGGTGCATCATATGAATATGACTTTGATAAATATAATGTAAAAGTTAAAACTTCTGCAGTTGGTGAGTATGGCTTTCCAAAGCAACCAAGTAAAGATAAGCATCTTTATAAGGAATTTGTGGAGTATAATGACCTGATGGGTGTTAATTTTGGTGTAAGCGCTGATTATAAGATTAATGAAGATCAAGGCGTAAAGTTTGCTGCCTCTTTTGCATACTTGGGCAAATCTGGTCAACCGAAGGGTATTAAAAAATTAATTGGTGATACCTATACGGAAATTGATAGTAAAGATGCTACTGATGGCAAAAGAGTGGAAGGGCTGAAAGCTCAATTTGGTAAAGATAGTATAGATACCATGTATTGGACTGTAGGAGCTGGGTATCAACATGAGAATATCTACACAAGTTTGACGTATTTTGGCAGCAGAATGAATGACAAAGATATGCTTCATGATGGTGCACTTGGCGTTCAATATGATCTGTCTCCTGCATGCAGTAAGAACAAATTTGTTCCTTACGCAGCTCTCCATTATTTTATGACTAACGAAACAGGTAAGCTGAAAGATGAGTCTGATGCTGATGTACCTTCTAACCAAGGAATTCTCCTTCTTACTGGTGTGAAGTTTTCTTTCTAACCAGCCAGTACACACCACAGTTAACTGTGGTGTATTCTTGTCTGTTAGTGTTTATTTGTCGATCAAATAAACATATGGTGTCCTCTCTCCTGTCATCCCAGTGCGTGACACACAACTGTACGAACATTGTGATTTGAGGACACTCCACCAAGAAGGATGTCATCCCAGTGCCCAGACACTGGGATCCAGCTTTCCATGCAACTTCATCAAAAGCGTTTATTCAGCATAAGATCAGCCACTTTTTATGCTCACCAAATCAGTTTGCTTACTTACAAGCAAAATTTCCTGGATTCCAGTGTCAAGCACTGGAATGACACCCTATGGTCACCGGAATGACGCTTTATGGCTACTTAGATGATGAGAAAAGAACACACTGCCCTTATTCTACTGGCCGTATAGCTACTTTCAAATTTAATCAATTAAGCAGGAGGCCCCTATGCAAACCACACTAAAAAATCATTTAGCTGGAGAATTACTTACCACTGCTACGTGCTGGAAATTAACGCTTGCAGGTGGAGAAGTAATGGGATTCACTGACTATGATGAAGACTTAAATATTGATAATATACTCTATAAATCTTCAAGTGGATTTACAGCCAGTAGTATAATATTAAACAGCGATTTAAAGACTGATAATTTGGAAATTGAGGGAATATTAAATAGTGTTGATATCAAAAAAAAAGATGTTTTATCAGGAAAGTACGACTTTGCAAATATTGAGATATTTCTTGTGAATTATAAAGACTTGACCCAGGGAACAATGAATCTACATTCAGGAATTTTTGGTAAAGTGACATTAAGTAGTGGAAGATTTATTGCTGAAATTAGAGGGCTCTCAGCAAAGCTTGAGAGAAGCATAGCAGAATTATACTCTCCTGCATGCAGAGCACAATTTTGCGATGATAAATGTAAAGCCGATACTAAAAAATTTAGTAAAATAAGTACAATCACTAAAGTAATAGATGAAAGAAGATTTGAAGACACGAATTTAACTGAGAGTGATGAATATTATAAGCACGGAGTAGTAAAATTCTTTGGCTCAATAGCGTTTGAAGGTGTAGTAAAAGAATATAAAAATAAAGTAGTTACGTTGTTTACTTCGCCTCCATACCAAATTTTTGCTGGAGATAAATATTCAATACTCGCAGGTTGCGATAAAACATTTCCAACTTGCAGAAGCAAGTTTAACAATACTGTGAATTTTCGTGGTGAACCCTATATACCAGGTTTTTATATTGTTTAGCAGTACAATTTTCAATATTATGAATAAGCATGGAAAGGTGGCTGAGTGGTCTAAAGCACACGCTTGGAAAGCGTGCACATATGAAAATATGTCGGGGGTTCGAATCCCCCCTTTTCCGTATGTTACTTCTAGAATAGTATAAAACCCCCGGTCGCGCACACAACTGTACGAACATTGTAATATGGTACAATGTTACAACTATGCGGTGGTAATTTACGATAAATTCATGTAGCCATTTCAAATTTAGCCATACCAATGTCAGTAAATTGATTAAGCAAATAACACTTGAGTAGCAGTTCCTTCCCACGATTAATTTCTGATTTGTTCCGAAAATTAAACCCGAATGTTTGTTTCAGTCGCGAGAAAAAACTTTCTACATAAGATCTTTTTCCGTAGTTTGTTTGCCTTTTCCACCTCTTCATTCCATCTTCGCTGTATGACTTTATTAGTCTAATTGCAGCATTTCTCTCTGCCATACTTTGGATGCTCTGCTGCATTGTTTTTTTGGAGGAATTTTTGTCTTTATGCCGCATTCATCACACAATTTATAGAGTTTATGTCTGTCATATGCTCTGTCTGCATATAGTGCTTTTATGGCATGCTGAAAATTAACTCCTTTAAACCCCAGTTATGGATTAGAAAACAGATAAAAGTAGAATTAATAAAGAGGGAAATAGGGTAAACTCAAGTATTTTAACAATAATTTAAGAGGTTACCCATGAAGAAAGATATTACAGAACTTTACTGCTGCGTCGAGGATTTTTGTCGTGTAGTAGATGAAAATTTTGCAAATAAGTTCTTATCAAATGGCAAAAAACCAACCAGAGTACCAGAAATAGCGCACTCAGAAATGCTAACCATAATCCTGTTATACCACCAATCGCCATGTAAAAACTTCAAGGCTTTTTATCTTTGTTACCTTAAGTTACTCTATAGATCAGAATTTTCAAAGATGCCTTCATATCACAGATTTATTGCCTTAAAGCCGAGAGTTTTACGGTATTTAGCATTACTTCTTCAATGGTTCTGCGAACAAGCGAAAATGACAGGTACTTCCTACATTGACACTTCTACGATTGCCATTTGCCACAAGAAAAGGATCTCTAGGAACAAAGTTTTTGATGGTTTAGCAGAAATTGGTAAGAGCACGTATGGTTGGTTTTTTGGCTTTAAATTGCACTTGGTGATTAACGAAATTGGAGAAATTCAATCACTTACTCTAACCAAAGGTAACGTTGATACCTGTGCCAACTATAACTAAAAGACTGACAGGACTTTTGTTCGGAGATAAAGGCTATATCAAGAAGGAGCTCTTTGAGGAACTCTTCGATAGAGGTTTAAAGCTTGTCACTAAAGTGAAAAAAGGCATGAAAAACGCACTAATCTCACTAAAAGAGAAGGCTTTATTGAGAAAAAGGTCGATTATTGAGACAGTCTTTTGTTGTTTAAAAAATAAATTTGAGCTTGAACATACACGGCACAGATCGCCAATAAATTTTCTGGTACATATTTTTTCTACATTAATTTCATATTCCATGCAGTCAAAAAAGCCTTCTATTTCTAAGCCTTACTGTGTTGGTTAATCCATAACTGGGGTCTTTAAGTAAATCGCAAGCTCCATAGTGATCAGACCGTTACTGTATTTTGCAGCTATGGCTTTTTTGCTGTTTATATTCAACATTACATGCAATTTTCTTGTCTGTTCATAGCCACGATATTTTCTATCAGCGCTATTTTCCTTGCTGTGTGTTGTTATAAATGCTGATGCTTGTGCTATCTATGGCAATTTCGATATCTTCCATATTATTTTCTGCAATCATTGATCTTAATATTAAGTTTTTTTTGAAGCTTGCGAATAGCTGATAACTGCCAAATCTCTTCCTATTTGTTGCAAATATCCTTTTATAAACCCGACTGTTTGTCTTAAGCCAATTCTAAAAAGATTAACGATTATATGCACTAAAATCACAACTTTATCACTATAAATATAGTTGCCGCCCTGCATTTTTGGACTATTTTCATACCAATTTTCGATAGCTTTATCGATGTAACGAAAAATATTTCCTCTTTTTTCTAGAAATTTGTTATATTCATGGCAGTTACTAACTCTCATTTTTTGTGGCATATTTTTCCTTAAGCGGTTAAATGGCTATTTTATAATGAATTTTGTCAGTAGCCACCAGATTTTTTCAGTTGCGATGCAACAGAGCCATCCCAGTGTCAAGCACTGGGATGACAGGAAAAGAGGCTATTTGGATGACATCTTTCTTCTTGGTATAAATTACTTTTATATCTCAATGTTCGTACAGCTATGCACGTTGCCGCATAGTGGATGAGGTGTACTACCTCTAAGAGTATACATTATCTCACATAATAATATAATATTTCGTTCATAAATCAACGTTTTTAACATGCAGCAAGAACATTTCCGTTGTAATTAAGGTTCTTAAGATGTATATTAATGAATCTTGTTTTCAATAAATAATGAAAGTAATAATTGTCATGATAATGTTATTGTGTAGCAGTTACACAATGGCAAGCGAGAGAATAAGTCTAGTGGATAAAAAACTATCTCAAGGATATGTAGCTCCAGTGCTTACAGAAAATAGCGTTATTTTATCAGACAAGCACGGCGCTTTATATTCCTTTGATATTGATAACTCAAAGGCTATGAATTGGAAATTACACCTCTCACACAGAAAAAAAATTAGTAACATGAGCCTATTGCGTCACAGAGGAAACGTTTTCTTTATAGTGGATAACGTTCTACACACAATAGATGCAAAAACCGGCGAGATTCAGTGGGAAAAAGAATTGAGAGCTCAAGTAAGAGGGAAAGCAGCAGTAATAAACAATAAATTGGTAGTATTGACTATTGATAATTATCTGTACGTGTTTGATATAAAAGATGGCAGCTTCGTTTGGACTTATCAAAACGGCATCAATGAGGTTCGAGGTTTGTATTCCATATCGCCAGCAATTTCTAATGATAAAATAATAGCACCATTTTCAAATGGTGAGTTAATAGCTTTTAATGAAGACGGTAAAAAATTGTGGAGCCAAAAATTGGCTACAAACCTTTTGGATACACAGCTCACAGATGTAACTACTACACCAAGAGTGCTTGGCGATACTTTAATAGCTACAAATAATTCTTATATTTATGGTATTGACGTAAAATCAGGAAATATTTTATGGTCAAAGTCACTGCAAGTAAAAAGTGTATCAGACATTGAATCATATTACAGTCCTCTTATTCCTCCAAAGGAGCAAAAAGAAGGCGGAAGAATTTTTATAGTTACTAAAGATGATAAAATAATTGGCCTGGATATAAAAAATGGAGAAATAGTCTGGGCATCTGATTTAATAGAAAATACGCAACTATTTGCTCCAATTATGCATGCCCATACACTGTGGGTGACAAGCAATAAAAGTTCAATGTTTGCTTTTCCGGGATCTGAAAGTGCAGGAAAGGTAGTAAAAGTACCTGGTAATGTGTTTCACACTCCAGTGTTTACTCGCAATAAGATATATGTAACAACTGAGGGAAAAGGTGTTTATTCTTTAGAAAATAGGTTTGTTTTTTATGACTGATTATGATTTAATTGTTATAGGTGGTGGCCCAGGAGGCTATAAGTGTGCTATCGCTGCTGCAAAACTTGGATTGAAAGTTGCCTGTATAGATAAAAATAGCATTTTTGGTGGCACATGCCTCAGAGTTGGGTGCATACCCTCCAAAGCATTGCTCCATTCTTCCTATCAGTATGCTCACACGAAAAATGATCTGTCGAAGCTTGGCATAAAAATTAAGGACGCAAGTTTCGATTTAAAAGAAATGCTAGGTTATAAGGACGCCAGAGTTCAGGAACTTGGAAAAGGTATAGAATATCTGTTTAACCTTCACAAAATCACTAAAATCAATGGGCTTGCTTCTTTTGACCAAGGTAATCTTGAAGTTTCAGTTGAAGGTAAGGTGCTGAAGACAAAAAATATAGTAATTGCAACCGGTTCTGACGTTATTTCTTTGCCAGAAATTAATATCGATGAGAAAGACATTATTTCTTCCACCGGTGCACTATCTTTAACTGAAGTACCAAAAAAACTTGTCGTAATCGGAGCTGGGGCAATAGGGCTTGAAATGTCTTCTGTATGGAGGAGGCTAGGGTCTGAAGTCACTGTAGTAGAATTTTTTGACAGAATCGCTGCAGCAATGGATGGAGAATTAAGTAAGTCTCTACTTTCTAGTCTACAAAAACAAGGAATAAAATTTTTACTTAGCACTAAAGTTGAGGAGATAAAACAAAGTAGTAATTCTTTGAGTGTGAAAGTTTGCTCTGTAAAAGATAATCAAACAAACACTATAGAGGCGGATAAGGTATTGGTGGCAGCAGGACGCAAACCATGCACTGAGAATCTTGGTATTGATGAAAAAATAGAAAAAGATAATCGCGGTTTCGTTCAAGTTAACAACAGATATGAAACTAATGTGAAAGGAATATTTGCTATTGGTGATGTGATCGGTGGAGCAATGCTTGCTCATAAAGCAGAGGAAGAAGGAGTGGCAGTTGCAGAGATAATAGCAGGACAGTCACCTCACGTTGATTATGGAATCATACCATCTGTCATTTACACTCACCCTGCGGTTTCTTCGATTGGTAAAACCGAAGAGGAACTCAAAAATGCTGGCCGTAAGTACAAAGTTGGTAAATGTCAATTTGCTGCAAACGGCAGAGCAAAAATCACTGATGATGCTGAAGGATTCGTGAAAGTGCTGACTTGTAGCAGAGCAGATACAATACTAGGTGTGCATATCATAGGAGCATACGCTGATACGCTAATCAACGAAGCAGCGGTTGCAATGGCATATGGTGCAGCAGCAGAGGATATATACAGAATTTGTCACTCTCATCCTGATATAAATGAAGCCTTTCGAGATGCGTGCATCGATGCTTTCTTTAAAAAATAATTGTGGACCTCGGTTCAATCATTGAAAAATGGTATGAGTGGCTGAGGTGTAACAGATCTTATTCACCAAACACTTTAGAGTCATACATGAGGGACTTGAAGGATCTTATAAGTTTCCTAAATACTCACATTGGTGGAGAAGTAAATGTTGGTACTCTGAAAAATTTAAGCATACCTGAGTTAAGAAGTTGGCTTACCTCTCGTTACGCAAGAGGTGTGAATGCAAGATCTAACACTCGAGCACTCTCAGTAATCAGAAATTTCTTCAAGTACATAAAAAATAACCACAATATAGACAATGAAGCTGTATTTTCCTTATCAAGGCCAATTCAGAGAAGAACTCTGCCCAAAGCATTATCAATACCTAATATAAAAACTTTATTGAAAGAAATGAAACTATCCGACCTGGGCGAACCTTGGGTGATAAAAAGAGAAATTGCAATTATCGTCCTGCTATATGGTACAGGCTTAAGAATCAGTGAAGCGTTGAACCTTAGGGTTAGTGATATTAACAATGAAAGTTTAATAGTAACAGGTAAGGGAGATAAACAAAGGCAGGTATTCATTCTTCCGGTAGTAAAAAAATGTATACAGGAATATGTAAAAGCCTGTCCTTATCTTGGCATTAATGATGAAGCACAATATCTTTTTTTGGGAGTAAGAGGAAAAAAATTGGGAAGAACTTATGTGGCCAATCGTTTGCAAAAAATAAGGAGAATGTTAAATTTACCAGAAATTTTATCTCCACATGCATTTCGCCATAGTTTTGCTACTCATTTGCTTCAGGAAGATATTGACATAAGATCAATACAACAACTGCTTGGTCACTCAAGCCTGGAAACTACTCAAATTTACACTCACCTCAATTATCAAGATGTTTTTAACATGTACAAAAATTTTCAGCAGGGCCTGGAGAAGAAATCAAAACTTTAACTTCGTTCTAAACCACCAAGCTGAGTGCTTTCAACATCACTAAGTATTGTGTTTGCTTTATATAAATTACAACATCCTAATAAAAAAAAAGCCAGTGCAACTGCTGTAAAGAAAGCACTTATTATCCCTGGATAATCTTCTATTACTAAACATGCAACAACAGTATATACTCCAAGCAATATAAAACATGCAGAAGCGTAGTTGCTTAGTTTTCTACCAGAAGAAATTGCTTGCGAGGATTTTTCGTTTTTATTACTACGGAGCAGTCTATTTTCTGATAAAAGCCTATCTCTTTCTTCCCTTACTTGTTTCAAATCTCTTTTTAATCGTGAAATTTCGACAGTGTCGCTTGCTCTTCCACACATAATTCTATTAAGTCGAGTTACTTCACTATTTATAGCCTTTCTTATAATAGTCCGAATGCGATAAGATATGTGTTTATGGCTATAGCAGGCCAGTAGCATATTACGGTCTGTTCGGATTATTGTAAAAAGAGCTATAGATCATTGATTTTTGTTTTTTGAGCCGATTTTTCCTGCCTTAAATCTTCTTCTAACTGTGAAATTTTGTCAATGCCTCTCGTTCTTTCGCGTACGACCCTATCCAGCTCTCGTTCTTTTTCTATGAGTTGAGCTTTCGTTCTTTCAAGTTCACCTTTAAGTTCTTGTATAACTTGCTCAGAACCTACCGGTATATCATTCGTACTTGCCAAAGGTTGTAATGTATTTGCAGGAAATTTTTCATTTAGATAATTTACAATAGACTCGATTGGATTATTAACATTTCTCCATGCAGCAATAATAATTGCATAATTCATGAAGTCATTATCTTCTACTAATTTTTTTACATCATCTAAATCTTTTTTATTAATAGTACCGGTTAATCGCTCTGTAATAGCTTGTTCAATTGTTTGCTTTAATTGTGCATACTGCTCGTAACTAAAATCTAGGTCTTTATGTTTTAAAAGTTTTGTCAATACTTCTTTTTCATCTTCTGTTATCGTTCGTAAACATAATCGAATAATTAAGCTAAGTGGTGTTTTTATTCTTCCATCTTGGGTTCTTCTCCAGCAATTAGGATGAAGCTCTTGATTCAATAGTGTTTTCGCTTGGCAAATATTTCCGCTAGAAAGAGCAGCTAATAATTCTTTTCCTTTCTGTGCTTTTTGTATTTCTATTATCAAATGCCCAGCACGATTTTGTCTAGCACATTCCTCAGGATTTTGATGGTTTTTATTGGTTAGATAAGTGTTTATGTTTGGATGACTTAGTAAGAGTTGTAAAGTTTTCTTTTGTTGAAAGCACATTGCTAGATGCAAAACTGTATTGTTATTATTTTGTTCAGAAATATTAACATCTATGCTCCGGTGCAGTAGGAGCAACCTAATCATATTCTGATATTCTTTTTCTGTTTCAGAGCCTGCAGACAAATTAGTAACTATGGACATCAAAGGTGTCATGCCTTCTTTATCAAACGCATTAACATCCGCACCCTCTGCCAGAGCTTCTTTAAAATCTTCTAGGTTTCCATCATTAATAGCCTTAAATAGCTGTTTTGTTGATTCACTTAGCTGTCTTGAAGTTGTCGGATTTCGAGCTTGCGATGCCGTGTTATCACCACCTCCATAAGCTCTATAATATGCTACACCGTTTCTATAAGGCATACTAAACCCTCTTTATTAATGATTTACTAATATAATTATGTAAAAGAAAAGGAAAATTGCAAGCAATTTATCTAAAATCCTAGAATTAACTACGACTCCAAAAACTTTTCTGCATCAAGCGCAGCCATGCATCCTGTTCCTGCTGCAACTACTGCTTGACGATATACCTTATCTTGAACATCACCTGCAGCAAACACTCCTGCCCTACTAGTTAAAGTTGTTCCAGGTTTTGTAATGATGTAACCCTGCTCATCCATTTCAACAAAGCCTTTAAAAATACCCGCATTTGGTGCATGCCCGATTGCAATGAACACTCCATCCACTTTTAATTCTTGGGTTTCTGCTGATTTAATCGCAATACCAGCAACCCTTTTTGGATTTTCTTCTCCAAGAATCTGCTCTACGGTATGGTTCCACATTACTTTTATTTTATCATTTTTAAAGAGCCTATCTTGCATTACTTTTTCCGCTCTTAATTTATCACGCCTGTGTATTAATATCACTTCTTTAGCAAATCGAGTTAAAAATATTGCTTCTTCAACAGCAGTGTTTCCACCACCAATCACAGCTACAACTTTATTCCTAAAAAATGCACCATCGCAAGTCGCACAAGCTGAAACCCCATAACCCTGAAATTTCTTTTCACTTTCTAAACCAAGCCACTTCGCTTGCGCACCAGATGCAATGATAATTGCATCTGAATAGTAGTCATTGATATTACCAGAAGATCTAAATCTATACTCATTAAAGTCCTCAAGTTGTTCAACGCTTTTTATCTCATCATCTATTATTTTTGCTCCAACCTTTTCTGCATGCAACCTCATTTGCTCCATTAGTTCTGGACCCTGTATTGAAACAAAACCAGGATAGTTTTCAACATCTGTAGTAATTGTAAGCTGACCACCAGGCTGCATTCCCGTTACTACAATTGGCTCTAAGTTTGCACGTGCTGCATATATAGCGGCAGCATAACCCGCTGCCCCAGATCCAATAATAAGAACTTTTGTACTAAATTTATAATTCTTCACTGTATGAGTTTAGATAATCAGCTACTCCTTCATCGCTTGCCTGCATTGCTGGCTTACCTTTCTTCCAGCCTGCTGGACATACTTCACCATGCTCCTCATTATGTTTAATTGCATCAACGATTCTAACGAATTCATCGATATTACGCCCTAAAGGCAAATCATTTATCGATTGATGACGTACAATAAATTCATCATCAATAACGAAAGTTGCTCTCAGCGCAATTGAGTCATCATATAAGACCCCATAGTCTCTTGATATAGACTTTTTGATATCAGACACTAAAGTGTAGCTAATCTCTCCAATACCACCATCATTAACTGGAGTGTTTCGCCATTTATAATGTGAAAATTTTGAATCTACACTTATTCCTATCACTTCAACACCACGCTTTGCAAACTCATTTATTCTATTATTGAGCGATATCAATTCAGTTGGGCAAACAAAAGTAAAATCAAGTGGATAGAAAAAAAGGACAGCATACTTATTTTTTATGCGCTTACTCAGACAGAAATCATCAACAATTTCTCCGTCAGAGAGAACAGATGAAGCAGTAAAATCGATAGCAGATTTTGTTACAAGATTCATAATTAACCTATTCTTTTAAAATAACTTTAATTTTACATCTTGATAAACTTATATGCAAGTTTTCTTTGGTTTTAGTCCTATAAAAACTTCCTAAAATAGCTCTTCTTTTTTACCGATAAGATACAATCCAGGTTGGAATACTGAGTTGGTGAGTATAAAATTCTACGTCATGCCGCCACGAACCGTCATACCTACCCCTACAACAACATTGCAAGCATTGATTTTTCTCCATATGAAAAGAGTCTGGAAGCTCTTTTACTCTAAACACAATGTTTACATCCTCAAAATTAATCTCAATTCGCTTAACTAACGTTCTAATAATATCACGTTTAGTTAGCCAGTCTGCATTATTAAGACTTGAGTTAATACTAGAGGAAAACCCCTCTAAATTTGTTACTACTAGAGTTAACTCTTGTGTGAGTTTTTTCTGATCAAATATCTTTTTCTTTTGTTCTTCAACCATTTTTAAGTTTTGTTTCATTGCTTTAATTCTTGGCTCAAATTCTTCTTGATCAATATATTCTTGAGCATAACTATCAATTAACCTTGCAATACCTCGTTTTAACTTATCTTCTTGTATTTCAAGCAAAGCACTTTTTTGATCTAGTGGTGATTTTTTAAGTTCTGAAAGTCTACGTTTATACTCCTCTAATATTCTATTTGGATTTTTTAATAGATGTTTTACCTCTTCCCACACAGCCATGTCTAATGTATCTGTACGAATTAATTTGTTGTTACACATTTTATTACCGCCAAAACGGTATGAATCCGTGCCAACACAACGATAATATACCTGATTATTAGTTTTTTCCCCCTCCTTATTCCTTGCAGTGCTAGTACCATAATATGCATAATTGCAAAGCTTACATACTACTAAACCTTGCAATAAATGTCTTGCTCCTCTTTGTCTTGTTCTTGCTATTTTTCTATTCTCAGCTAATTGTTCTTGAACGATTTCAAATAAATCTTCGCTTACTATACTAGGTACTTTAATATAAATCCAATCCTCTTTTGGAACAGGATAAGTAGAATAATTATCTTTTGGATGCTCGCAGGAGTTTTTTTTCGGTCTTATATGTTTTAGTTTGACACCAAACCTTGTTTTACCAAAAGCTGCTTGTCCTTTATAAGCAGAGTTTTTTAACATACTCAAAACTACAGCCCTATCCCAATACTCTTTTCCAGTTCTCGTCATAATGGACATAGCACTTAGCCTACGACATACTTCTCCTATACTGGCTCTTTCTCTTCCTACCCAAGAAAATACTTTACGAACAACTTCAGCTTCTTCTTCATAAATCTCAAATAAGGCCTGTCCTGTTTCTGTATTTTTGTTTATATAACGATAGCCATAAGGAGCAGCACTCATTACACTTATACAACCCTTATTTGCTGCATAAATCTTTCCTCGACGACTTCGTTCCATGATTTTTGCACGTTCGTATTCTGCTATCATACCTTGCATTTGTAATAGTAATTGAGATTCTGGATTATCGCTAATTTGATGATTTAAAAAAATGACTTCCACTCCTAATTTCTTAAACTCTTCAAGTAATATCATCTGATATGCATACTTACGAGATAAACGATCAGGAGAATGAATATAAACCTTATCAATGTTACCTTCTGCTATTTTATCACGTAATTTTTCCAAACCAGGACGGATTATGTTAGAACCACTATAACCATTATCAATAAATTTATATTCATTTAATAATTTATGTCCATCCATACTAATTTGATTCTCTATAGTAGCAATTTGGCTTGCTATTGTATCTTCTTGTGCTTGCTTCCCTGAAGAAACTCTTGCATATAAACTAACTGTTACCATTTTACCGTCCTCAAATCTACTTTCTTATATTCAGAGTTTTCTTCCTTTTTGCTCGCTTTTATTGGTTTACTTAACACTAATTTTTCATATGCATCTAATAGATACAACTCTGCTAATCGATTTACTTCATAACTACAACTAATACGAACTATTAATTTCTTGTTGCCCATGAGCTCTACCATATATTATCCATCGAGACATATGGTTATTTGATCATTAGCTCTATAAATAAATTCAACTCTCCGTTCTTTTTGTAGAAGCTTTCGGGAAATAGTCTTCTCAAGTTTCAGGTTTATTGCAATATTGTTGGCGGAGTCCCGCCACGGTATCTCAGCCGCTCACAAGTAGCGGGATGACGGTTGTCGTTTAGCTATAAATGTTAAAAAATTTGCCAAACGAAAAAAAAGGCAAAAGAAGCCCCGTGGTTGGCTAATTACTTACATTATACTTTCAAGTATGGCGTTTTTTTATTCTAAACGTTTAATAACCGCGATTCAGTTGCTTTTAAGCCGCAACTAATCTAAATTATAAACATTAAGAAATTTACTAAACAGAAAAAAGGCAAAAGAAACCCTAGGGTAGCTAGTTATTCACTATCCATTTTTTAAGTTGGCGTTTTTTTATGTTTTAAATGCTTTATAAGCGCATTTTAGCTTATATTAGGTAAAAACCTAGATTTTTATAAAGACATAAGGTGCACATAGTGCAAAAAATTAAACATGAGACGCCAGATACGTGAGTTTTTTTGTCATTTAATCTGTACAGAGAAGATAAATAAATAGCTTCAGTTTCATGATAAGGGAGTTGGCGGAGTTTGTCAAGTAAGTTTTTCGCTTCTGCGGGCTACTTGAATAACGGCTACAATGTTCATACAGCTATGTACATAGCTGGAACCCAAAAAAAGAACCAAGTAGCCTTGGCTACTTGGATGACAAAAGGTAATACAAGAAGTCTATTGGCTCTCGTATATCTTAGTGAAACTTAACAAGTTTATCTATAGTTTTAGTGATGATTCTTGGAGTATCCGGAGAAACTGCTGAGCTCAGCCTATTTAACCGCTCTATAGCGAACTCGCTATTCTCATTTGCTATGAAATCACATAAAATATTTTCTATATCCTTAGTAACACTTTCATGCTTTCTCAGAGGATGATTATGTGGATACCTACTGATGGTTTTGATACTGGAATACTCAACAAAAGCTTGATCCTTAAAAGCAAGTTGTCTCAATTTCTCTTTGAATTTTCCTTCTTCCTCTTTTGCTAAAAGGCGAGACTTTATCAGTGATTTTATAATCAAATTTATAGCTTGATGTATTTCAGAATGCACTATAACTTTAATGGTATTTTCTTCTACTATACAATCATAAATATTTTTTTCGCTCTGTAACGACTCTATTAATTTCTTGCTACTTTGTGAATTCAATTCCAAATTCTCCTCACTCATAGGAGTTATTATGAAGGTGTTCTTACTCACTCTGATGTTAAATTGTGGAGAGCCTTCAGAAAAGGAAAATGCTACATCCTTAAATTCAAGTGCATGATTGTATGCAGCAAAAAGGGTGTGTGCTATAACACTGCTGGGCACCTTCATTCCATGTTTACTCAGGTGGTTCAATACATTTTCAACCTCATGATATGTAAAGTCTGTATCTTTTAGCAATTCAACAACTTCTATGCCGTTGTGTTGTTTATACTCTATTCTCACTTCTTCTGTAAAAAGTGTTTTAGCTGCTATATGTTTATCAAGCACTGTGAAAATCTTGATGAAATTCTCTAAATCTTGTTTGTTAACTAATTCGATACTAATTAAGTTTCTGCTAATAATTGAAATATTTTTTGTCATTTTTTCCCACTAAAAAAACTCACTGAATGAATTGTATTTTTAATTCATTAAGAATTGTTTAAAGTGAGCATACTAGTTTTCATTTACGTATTACACGACAAAACAAGATAAAAAGTTACATAAAATCATCATGTGGTATAACACACTCTCCACATTCATCATTGCTGTTTGTGTAGGTTGTGACATCAGTGTGATTGTCATTATTATTTAGCATATCATCCAACTTTCCTTCTTTTTCAAGATCCATCAATTTGTCACACCCCCCAATGTGCTTATCGTTGATAAAAATCTGTGGAACTGTTCTAACGTTATACTTTGATTTTATGTCGTTAAATAGATCTGAGTTTTTGAGCACATCAATTTCTTCATACTTCACACCTTTTTTATCTAGTAAATCCTTTGCCCTTATGCAGTATGGACAGCCCTTCTTTACATATATCACAACATTTTTCACAATTTATCTCCGTAGCTTACTAAAATATAGTTATTATATATAAGAAACATGTAAAAACATCAAATTGTATGAAAATTATTTATAATTGTGAGCAAGGAATAGAAAATAATATAGCACTAACCTTCGGAAATTTCGATGGCATTCATTTAGGACACGAGTTTGCAATTTCTACTCTAAAGAAGGTAGCACAAGAAAGAGGATTACCCTCTGCAGTTTTAACTTTTGAGCCTCACCCATCAACTGTTTTATTTGGTAGAAACAATTTTAGGTTAATAGACCAAGAACAAAAAAAGGAACTAATCAGCAGCTATGGTATAGATTACTTATATATTATTAATTTTAATAGAGGTTTTTCTGAGGTTAGCTGCGATGACTTTATCAGTGAGATTTTAATAGATAAATATGGCGCTAAACACATAATTGTCGGAGAAAATTGCACTTTTGGTCATAAACGATTGGGTAATATATTAACTCTAGAGAAATATTCTGAAATATATGGATACTCTTTGACTAAATTAGAGCCATTAACAATTGACGGCAAAATTTGCTCTTCTTCTTCAATAAGGGAGTATGTACAAAGGGGCGAAATAGAAATTGCTAATAAATTGCTCGGCAGGCCTTATCAAGTTTCTGGTGTTGTGACAAAAGGTGCATGTAGAGGTAGAGAAATAGGATTTCCAACCATAAATATTCCTATAGAAGATTGCATGATAAAACCTAAGTTTGGCACATATTACGCTAGAGTGACTTTTCCTGATAGTAATCCAAATTGGTTATATGGAGTAGTCAATATTGGTATGAGACCTACTTTTAAGGATCTGAAAAAGCCTATAATAGAAATGCACATATTCGATTTTGATGAAGACGTATATAGTCATAAAGTCAATATACAACTTTTAAAATTCATAAGGTCAGAAAAAAAATTCCATAGTATTGAGGAGTTAACAAAACAGATAAATTATGATATACTTAAAGTTTATAGGTTAAAGGCAAATTTATGAAAAAGTTATGCTTAGTTGTTATATTAATTATAGTATTGATTGACCAAACGAGCAAATTGTACATAAACTCATTGATTGATGAAGGAGAATCAATTGAGATCGCTAGTTTTATAAAACTAGTTGAAGTTTGGAATTCAGGTATTAGTTTTGGAATGTGTAGCGCTTTACCACATGGCGGTTTCTTTTTTTCAGCATTTTCAATACTAATAATCGGTATACTTGCATATTTGATATACAAGTCTGACGATCAGTCAACTTACCTTGGTTTTTCTCTGATGATTGGTGGAGCAATCGGAAACGTAGTTGATAGGATCTATTGGGGAGCTGTATATGATTTCATATATTTTCATATTGATGATTGGTATTGGCCAGCCTTTAATTTAGCAGATTTATCTATAGTTTGTGGAATGTTTACATTGTTATATAAGTGGTATATATACGATATGCTTATTTCTAAACAAAATGAGGAATAAAATAATTGTTTTTATATTAGGTCGAAATAATGCTTCATAAGTTTTTTAGTTTTCTTATACTACCTGTACTTTTTTTTACTTACCCAATTTCTTCGAATGCTTTAAACATAGAGCACAACATAAAATATACTAAACTCAGTAACGGACTAGATGTTTATGTTGTTTCTAATCATCGGATTCCAGCCGTTTTACATGCAGTAATATACAAAGTTGGGGGAATGGATGATCCAATCGGCAAAGCAGGATTGGCTCACTACTTTGAACATTTAATGTTTGAAACTACAGGGAAGTTCACAGATATAGAAGCCACTATGAGTAGCATTGGGGCTCAATTTAACGCATTTACCACTAAAGAATATACCTGTTATTTTGAGTTGATCCCCAAAAAAGATTTACCACTTGCAATGGAAGTTGAAGCAGATAGAATGGGCAGCTTTAATGTTACTCAAGACAAAATAGATAGAGAAAAAAACATCGTATTAGAAGAAAGAAAGATGAGATTTGATAACCAACCTCATAACTTGTTATGGGAAGAAATGGATAGTGCATTTTACCGTACTGGCTATGGTAGGTCTGTTATCGGCTGGGAGAGCGATATCAAAACTTACAATCAGGATGACATAGTGAGGTTTCACGATAGTTATTATCACCCTGGTAATGCAATATTGCTGATTGTGGGTGATGTGGAGTTTGATAAAGTAGTGAAATTAGCAGAAGAAAAATATGGCGAAATTAAAGCTAAGCCTGTAATGAGAAATTACCCAAATCAGGATCCAGTGCATAATGCAGGTCTATCGGTGACCTTAGAGAGCACTGAAGTAAAAGAATCAGTTTTATATTTTCGTTATCGTGTTCCCTTATTTGATCACATAAATGAAGCCTCTGCTGCTCATTTAGCGGTTGACATTTTAGGTGGCGGCAAATCCAGCAAACTGTATAAAGATTTGGTTTTAGATAAAGATGTGGCAGTATCAGTGTTTGCTTATTATAATAGCCTAGCTTTTAGTGATGGCTACATTGATATTATGATAATTCCAAAAAGTGGCGCTAATTTAGATATTGTTGAAAGAGAGTTAGATAATGCTATTAATGGCTTCGTATCTAAAGGGGTGACGAGCGAGGAATTACAAAGCTCAAAATATAGGTATAAGGCAGCACAGTTTGATAATCTATCTGACTTAACTCATATAGCGATGTTCTATGTGCCACACCTTGCACTTGGTATTCCACTTGATGAAATAGATATTTCATATAGCAAGATTAATGATGTCAATCTAGAGGATGTAAATAATAAAATCCGTGCTATTTTTTCTGCTAATAAGTTAATTGGTCGTTTATTACCAAAAGGAGATAATAATGAGAATAAGTAAAATTATATTTCTATTTTTTTTCTGTCTAGGCTTTAATTTACAAGCAAGTGGTAACCTAAATATAGAGGAGGTCACTACCCGTAAAGGATTTAAGTTTTTATTTGTAGAAAATCATGATTTGCCAAAAGTTTCACTAAATATATCGTTCAAGGATGCAGGTTATGTGTATGAGAATAAGGAAAAACAGGGGCTTGCTTGGTTTACTTCTCTTGTAATCCAAGAAGGGGCAGGAAAAAATGATGCCAAAGATTTTGCGAAAAAGCTTGAAGATAAAGGGATTAGTTTAAATTTTATTGCTGATTTAGAAGCATTTAGGGTTTCATTAAATACTTTGTCTGACAATCTAGAGGAAGCAATTTCATTACTGAGCGATACTATAATGCGTCCTAAAGTTGACCCTGAAGGGTTGAATAGAGTTTTCGAGAAAGCCAAAGTTGATTTTAATAATCTTGAAAAAAATCCTTATTTTGTTGCTGGAAAAGAATTAGATACGTTATTGTTTAAAAAACATCCTTACTCAAAAAGTGTGTACGGTACTCTTGATACTATAATGAGCATTACTAGAGACGATGTTTTAACATACATAAAGCGTAATTTTGCTAAAGATAACATAGTTATCAGTGTTGCTGGTTGTACAAAAAAAGAAGAAATTATTACGCTATTAGATAAATATTTATCTAAATTGCCGTCAAAAAGATCAAAAGTTAGAAAAATACCTGTAAAAAATAATTTTGGTTCTGCAGAAAGTAAGAATATTTTTATGGATATACCACAGAGTGTGATACTTTTTGCTCAAAAAGGTATAGCTTATGAAGATCCTAATTATTATAACGCTGGTGTCTTAATTGATGCACTTGGTGGCATGAGGCTGAATTCAATATTAATGACAGAACTGAGGCAAAACTTGGGTATTACTTATGGTGTTTATGCAAGTATTATTTCCAATAAACATGGAAATATTATATCTGGATTTATAAGTACTGATAGTTCTACTGCTGGCAAAGCTATATCAGCAGTAAAAGATACATTTAGCAGAATAAAAAAGCAAGGAATTGACGAACAATTGTTCAAGGATGCAAAAATTGGCTTGGTAAATAATCTTGTCCTTTTCCTGTCCAATAACACAAATACAGCAACGCTGCTAGATAATATGCAGATAAATGATCGTGATGTTAACCGTATAAATAATTATGCGAATATCATTAATGATGTTAAATTAGAGGAAGTAAACGAACTGGCAAGTTCTTTACTGGAACCTGAAAATTTATTTTTTGTTGAAGTTGGAAAAAACGCTCAAGGTCAATAATTATTACAGTCATATATCTTCTGCTATTGACCTTACTGCTTCTACATAACACTTATGCTCCTCAGCTAGAATGCGTTCTGAAAGGCTTTGAACATCATCATTTGGTAGCACTGGCACAGCAACTTGAGCAATTACGGCTCCAGCATCAACTTCAGGAGTGACATAATGTACAGTACAACCTGTAATTTTTACACCTGCTTTTAGAGCTTGCTCTTGAGCGTTTAGACCTTTAAAAGACGGAAGTAAAGAGGGATGAATATTTATCACCTTGTTATGCCATTTACTCAGAAAATCAGCTTTGAGAATTCTCATAAATCCTGCAAGGCAAATTAAATCAACCTTCTGTTGAACAAGTATTTTGTGAATTTTATCAGCATCAAGTGGTTTATCTTTAACAATAAACGCTGGGATTCCTGCTTGCTCTGCTGTTTTCAGACCAGCAGCTTCGCTATTATTTGTGATAACACATGCAACTTCTGCGGGAAAATTCTGATCTTGACATGCTTCTATTAAGGCCTGCATATTCGATCCCCTACCTGAAATTAGTATTCCGAGTTTTATCTTTTTCATTATAGCACAGTTAGTTTATAATTTAGTTAATACTAACAAAACAGCTCAAAAGGAAAACTTATTTTATAGCAAAGAAGGCAGACTAAACTCTTTATATAAGTGGACCTCTAATTTTGGACCTCACTGGACAACACAAAATAACGAATAGCCCCATGTACCCAGCTAAAACTAGCTTTAATGCTTAGATATTGTGCTATTTTTGTATAATATACCACTATAAGTATATATTTTTGTAATCGCGTTATTATTTATTTAACAAAGTATTAGTATAATTTATTACACTGGATTAAATGGAGAAAGTTCAATGAGTAAATTACCGAACAATGCAAAAATAGGTAAATCTCAGGTTACTCAGTGGGAGGTAATAAAAAATTGTGAATATGCTGATAATTGCTTGTCAAAAATAGTAACTTTGTACGTTATTAGAATAACTCAGCTATCAGATTTTTATACGAGTGACGAACCTGAAATTAACACTGTTTTAGCAAGAATAAGCGTGACAAGTGAAAATGTATTTTTAAACAAGGCTACTACTATTGAAGTTATGGAAGGTATTTTTCCGTATAAATTTAACAGCAAGAAGAGAAATAACATATTAAGGTTAGAAGATTTATATAATTATTTATGTTCTATTGTTAATAATAGCCTTCCAAAAGAAATGCTTGAAAGTCTTGTAAGGGAATATAAGGATGCTGTTAACTTATTTAAAGCAATTACTTAACTGAACGTAGTATTTTTAAGATTTTGTTTTCTATTTCAGAAATGCCGCTTTCAAGGTTTTTATCTATCAAGCATATGGTAGACAAATACGTTTTTTGCTTGCTTTCAACATTGATAGTTAAAGTTCCGGGAGTGATTGTGACTGAATTGGCAAATAACGCAATGCTTTCATCATTATGCCCTTTGCATTTCTTGAGAATAATAATCGGCTCAAGCTTAGATTTGAGTTGTAGCACCTTTTTTGTTACATAAACACTTGATAAAATGATTTGGTACATTAACCATGGTATATAACTTACTAACTTATAAAACGACAGTCTACTCGTACTATTTAAAATCTGGCTAAGAGCTCTTTCAGCGTTTATCAACCTTCTAAAGATAAACGATGTGAATATAGAGGAAAACACTCCACAAAAAATAAAAAACGGTTCAAAATAACCAGACAATACAGTCCATAGAACAAATAAAATTATAAACGACAGAGAAAAAATTTGATTTCCTTCCTAAAGTTGAGGTTTTTCATAGTCTGTAATATAACTAAAATGACTCTTTAAGGAAAGATAATAACGAATATTTAGGTTCTTGACTTCTATGTTAAAAGATATAACAACTAAGTTATGTATTTTAAGTGAGGAAGTTATGGAATATGATAAATTTATGGAAATATTAAAAAAAATAAATGACCTTTCAGATTTGAGCAAGGACAATATAGTTGAAAAAATAAAAGCTAAGTTACAAGAAGAAGATCCAGATTTATGTCAAGAGTGGGAAAAGAGTAAACCTGACAATGATAGTAGATCTGGCATAAATTACATATTTACTATATCTCGTGGTCAAAATTCTAAGGAAGTCAAATTGTTACATCTTGCTTCTTATTGGAACTGTGCAAATGTAGCAAAAGCTCTGATTGAAAACGGGGCAGATATTAATGCAGAACATGATAATAAAATTACTCCTTTACATATTGCTGCTCACTATGGCCACGAAGATGTAGTAACCATTCTAACTGGAAAAGGAGCAATTGTTGATGCAAAAAATGGTGATGGATGGACTTCTTTACATTTTGCTGTTGAAAAGAACCACGAAAATGTAGTAAACACTCTAATTGGAAAAGGAGCAAATGTTAATGCAGAAAATGATAAAGGATGGGCTCCTTTACATCTTGCTGCCAAAAAGGGCCATAAAGATGTAGTAGACATTCTAATCAAAAAAGGAGCAAAGGTTAATGCAGAAAATGATGATAGATGTACTGCTTTACATCTTGCTGCTGAAAATAACCACATAGAGGTAGTAAAAATTCTAGTTGAGAAAGCAGATGTTAATATAAAGGATGCTGATAGATGGACTCCTTTGCATGTTGCTGCTGAAAATGGCCACGAAGATATAGTAAAAACTCTAATCGCAAAAGGAGCAAAGGTTAAGGCAAAAAATGGTGATAGACGTACTCCTTTACATCTTGCTGCTAAAAATGGCCACGAAGGTATAGTAAAAGTTCTGCTAGAAGCTGGAGCAGACCCTTCATTAAAAGATGTTGATGGAAAAACGCCAAGAGACCTCACTAAAGATCAAGGTATAATTCAGCTTTTAGAGGAAGCGGAAAAAAAGCAAACGTTAAAAAATGAGAATAAAAAAACGCCAAAGGATCTTACTGAAAATAAAGATGTAATGCAGCTTCCAGAGAAAAAGGAAGAAAAACAGGTTGGAAAAAATGCAATTGTGAAAGAAAAAGAACAATCTGCAAAAAATGCAATTGTAAAAGGTGTTATTGTGTGTTTTGTAACTGCAGTGATAGTTGGTGTTGCACTTGCATTTGCTACTGCCCTATCTGTACCAGCAATAATTGGACTAGCTGCAGGATCTGCGCTCATAGTTGGTGCTGGTCAATATATAATGTCAAAGCCTAAAACTGAAATGAAAGGAGTAAAGCAGGAACTTGTATCTGGAAAGGCAAAAGAAGTACTTACTTGATTTTTGTTATCCTGTTGCTATCAGACTAGCCTGGCACCTTATATTTATTGGGATAACTGTTTTATTATGAATTAAGTCAAAAACTCTGTAATATATTGAAGCTTAAAGATATCTTTAAATATGGAAGTTATTGCAGAAAATAGGAAAGCAAGGTTTGAATATTTCATCTTAGAAGAATTTGAAGCGGGTATGGTCTTATTAAGCAGTGAAGTTAAATCGCTAAGAGAAAGAAAAGTAAATATTTCCGACGCCTACGTTGTTGAAAAGAATAGCGAAGTATGGCTGCACAATATGCATATTGCAGAATATAAAGCTGCGAACCGAAAAAATCATAAACCAAAAAGGGAACGTAAATTACTCTTGCATAAAAAGGAGATAAATAAACTAATTGGTCAAATCAAGACTGCTGGGATAACTGTTGTGCCGCTTTCGGTCTATTTTAACGATAAAGGATTTGCAAAAACTAAAATTGCCATTGTAAAAGGAAAAAAACTCTACGATAAGAGAGCAACCATAAAACAGAGAGAGTGGGATCGTGAAAAAAGTAGATTGTCTAAAAATAATTTATAGCAAAATATGTCTTTAAATCCAGTAATTTTCAGCATCGGTCCTGTTTCTATATATTGGTATTCCTTAGCCTACGTTTTGGGTATAGTGTTTGCATATTGGTATTTACATAGGCTAGATGACCAAAAAATATTTACTAAGAATTTTTACGATTCGTTATTAACAGCCACTATTGTAGGTATTATCCTTGGAGGTAGACTTGGCTACGTATTGATATATGATCCAGTTCTTTATATAAGCAACCCTATCGAGATATTGAAGACCTGGGAAGGAGGGATGTCATTTCATGGCGGTGCTATAGGAGTTTTGCTTGCAGTAATAATCTCCTGCAGAAGACATAACATTCCTATATTTTATGCACTGGACCTAGTTTCTTGCGGAGTTCCCATAGGTTTATTTTTAGGTCGCATAGGCAATTTTATAAACGGAGAGTTATTTGGCAGAGTTACAACTATGCCATGGGGTATGGTATTTCCAGAGAGTGGTGATAATTTGCTGCATCATCCAAGCCAGCTTTATGAGGCACTTTTTGAAGGACTGCTACTTTTTGCAGTTGCAAATTCACTGTTTTTCTTAACTAGAATAAGACTGTATCACGGTGCGTTAACTGGTATTGCAGTTATGTGGTATGGAATAGCACGTTTTTTCGTTGAGTTTTTTCGCGAACCAGACTATCAAATTGGCTATTTGTGGCTTGATTTAACTATGGGGCAGTTGCTTTCTATACCTATGGTTTTGCTAGGAATGCTTGTATATCTAGGCGCATTAAATTTAAAATTTAATACGAAATCTGTCACATAGAGAAAAGGTGAGTTCAATAGAAAAATGTAGCCAGAAGCCCCACATTATGCACAATTGTACGAATTTTCTGCGTTGCAGTAGAATGAATCGGTGGGCTTTGTTGCATCGCTAGCTATGATGGATTAAAGATAAAAAAGGTGGAGAATATCAGTAGCTTATTATTCTGGTATTTATAACAAGAACGGTCAGTGAATACCTAAATTTGAGTAAAAGAAATTTCACTACCACTCACTAATCTGGCTAAAATTCAAGAATTTCAATGCTTTAGCTATTTTCAATAGAATTAAATTTATTAATATAAATAACAAATTACTATTCTTAAATTTGATCAGATTGATTGCAAAAAAACAAGATTTTCAATAAGTTGCTTATAATCCTAATTATAGTTAGCCTTTCATAAGTAGCGATGCAACAAAGCCATCCCAGTGTCAGCTACTTTCATGACACCATTTGCTGTGCAGTTTACCTTCAAAAATGAATGTTCTTACAGCTATGGAATGAATCGCGGTATGACGTAGCTTCGCTATAGGCAATGAAGGAAATATTAACTATACTTCTTTTTACCATTGTTTATATTTCCTATTCACATATATTAATATTTTACTCACTTAAAGTAAGCTAACTACCGTTATTAATATTTTTGTAATAAAAATTGTATATGGTGCATGTAATCAAATTAAGAGGAAGATTGTGGAAATTACGCCATCAATAAAAAAAGAATTGAAGCAAAGTACTCTATATATTTGCCTAGAAAAATGCAAAAGTGCATTTTGGTTTATCTTTTGGTTTAGTGCGGGAATCAATTTATTAATGTTATTCCTACCACTTTATACCTCTCAAGTGCTTGATCGGGTGATATCGAGCGAAAGTGTATCAACACTAACTATGCTGACAATTATCACTTTATCTGCATTTGCATGTTCTGCAATGCTTGAAACTTGTCGATATTTAGCCATGGCAAAAATAGGTGATTGGATCGATAAAACTGCAACACCAGATCTGATAGTAAGGTCAATCAGGCTAACGTCAGTGCAGAGCTCAACTTCAAGTGGTGAAGCAATACGAGATCTCGGAGTGATAAAAAATTTCATTACAGGAAATGGTATATTCTCACTGTTTGATACTCCATGGTCGTTAATTTACCTTGTTGTGATTTTCATGATACATACCTCCACGGGGTTTATAGCTATTACTGGAATTATTATATTAGTCTCTATGGCAATATGGAATGAACTTGCCACTAAACGAATATTACAAGAAACCAACGAAGAAACTATACGGAATATCAATGCTATAGATGTTGCAACAAGAAATGCAGAAGTGGTTGAAGCTATGGGCATGTCAGAATTCATAGTCTCTGATTGGTGTAAACGAAATGATCAGAACCGAGCAATGCAAATTAAAGCACAAAATCGCTCTAATGTAATTACTGGAATCACTAAATTTTTGCGCTCAACTCTGCAAATATCAGTGATTGGAACAGGTGCATTACTTGCAATCACAGCTCATAAGACTGCCGGTAGCATCATCGCTGCTTCAATTTTAATGGGTAGAGTATTAGCACCATTTGATGCTGCGGTTCATACTTGGAAGTTTTTAAATCAGGCTAGAATGTCATATGGAAGGCTACAAAGACTTATATTAACATCGCCAAAAAGAGAGCAAACGATGGCTCTACCAGAACCTGAAGGAAAATTGGAATTTGATAGAGTATTTTTTACTCCTTATGGAAGCAATAAGCCGACAGTAAAAGGAATATCATTCATTATAGATCCTGGAGATGTAGTTGGTGTTATTGGTGCAAGTGCTTCTGGTAAATCCACTATCGCAAAATTAACTGTTGGTGTATGGAAGCCAATATCTGGTGTAGTCAGACTAGATGGCGCTGATGTATATACTTGGAATCGAGAAAATTTTGGTAATTATGTTGGCTACTTACCTCAGGATATTGAGTTATTTAACACTAGTGTCAAAGCTAATATTGCTCGCATGAGGCCAGATCCAAATCCTGAAGAAATAATCAAAGCAGCAAAAATTGCAGGAATACATGAACTAATACTAAGCTTACCAAATGGATATGATACAACAATAGGAGGTCCTGGAGGAGTAACGCTCTCTGGCGGCCAAAAACAGCTTCTTGGACTTGCCAGAGCTTTTTATGGTCACACAAAACTTTTAGTACTTGATGAACCAAACGCTAACTTAGATAGCAATGGAGAGGCATGCTTAATTAATGCAATTGGCATTGCAAGAAAACAAAATACTACTACTGTTATCATCACTCACAAGCTACCGTTATTGTCCGTAGTTGATAAGGTGATCCTCATGTCAGATGGTGTCATTTACGCTATGGGACCAAAAGATGAGATTTTGAGCAAATTAGTTGCTCCATCATCAAGTACCACAGAAGATGAGCGCTCTTCAGCAAATGGTTAGTTTACTTACAATAAATTCTGTATCTGAAATAACAACTGTTCCAGAAAAATATATATTTCTTTACCATTAGAAATAATATTACAAGAATAGTAAATAGATTAATAACTCTTATTAATTAAAGTCAATCGGCAGATATAGCTAAAGTGGCTTAGGTTTACCTACAATTTGAAAAACAACAAATTCGTCTTAATGAATTTTCTTAATTTGTTATCTAAATAACTTAATATTAGTGGTAATTTTATAAAAAAATTATAATATAAATAATGTTGCTGCGAAAATTTATAACAATATTTCCCTCTAACGTTTAATGAATTTCAATAAATTGCCTTTTTAATTCTAGATAAGTATATGCTTTGTTAATATGTTTAGTTCAAAATCCAAAAGTAAGTTTATGCTTTCTATTGGAGAAGAAGGCATAATGTTACTATATTTTAAAAATAATACTTTAAATAAAAGGTATTTTGTTAAGGGCAAAAACGATAAAGCAGTTTCCGATTTAATTTCATGTCTTTCGTCAGATAAAAAAGCACCTTTATACCTGGTGCTTAATCATGCAGATCAAAATTACTCGCTACAGTTTATTACAAGGGCAAACAAGATTAGTGCCTATCTATCAGCAAAAACAAAGATGGAGCATTTTTCTCGTAATAATGACATAAGTTCAGTTTTTTTGGTTGAGAAGCCAAACAAATTCAATCAAAACTGGTGCTATCTTCTTGTTTCATCAAAAGCAAAGCATTTAGTAGAATATTGGTTGAATGTGTTTATTGAGATAGGCTCCAACTTTAAGGGAATATTAATGTTTCCTATAGAAATAAGTAATATAACAAAAAAGATTCTACATAAAGATCCTAATAATTGGAAAATTATAGTTGCTGCAACTAAAACGGGAGGCTATAGACAAGTGGTTCTTAAAGAGAATAAAATGGTATTTACGCGCTTAACATCATTTACTAATGATAATTTACCAGGAATTATCGCTGGTGGAATATATCAGGAAGTGCAAGATACTATTCGATCCTTAACTAAGTTTGGGTTTGAAAAAAATAACCCTATCGACCTTTGTATCATAGTGTCAGAAGATATCAAAGCTAGTTTATCAGTCATAAATTTTTCAGAGAACAGTGTGAACATATTAACTCCATATGAGTTAGGCAAACTATTAGGAGCAGAACTAGCTATAAGTGAAAAAGATAACTTTTGCGATACCATAATTTTGTTTCATAGCTTTAAGAATAAATTAGCAGCTATTTTTAATACAAAGGAAACTAAAGAATTTTATCTATTCAATTACCTTTATTTAAACTCTCCTCGAATTTTTCTATACTTCGCCCTGGTTTTAGTTATAACAAACACCCTTTGTTTGCTAAATTTGTATTCAAATTTCAATGTCGCTGATAATTTATCAGCAAAGCAGAACACCTTAAATAACCAATTAACAAAACTTAGCCAAAGCTATAATGTAAAAAAAATAGATGAAATTTATGATTTTATTAATATCAATAATATTTTATCAAAAATAGAATACTCTCCTCTTACACAAGTTAAATATGTAGAAAAGTTAAAAATACCAGGTATAGAGCTTCGATCATTTGAATGGAATTATAATGAGGCAAAAAGTTATATTACCACAACTTTAAAGTTTAATTTTCAATCCGGTAAAAATATTTCTCATCAATACGAGAAACTACGAAAAAATTTAAACGATAATTTTCGTACCTATGACATTAATATTTCTAGCTTACCTGCTGCTAAAGAGCAAAATCTATCTATTGATGTTGAAATAGGAGAGGCAATGTAGATTAATGACTATCTCTCAATTAAAAAGAAAAGCTACAATTCAGTTTATATCGTATTTGTTATTATCTGTTGGATTAATAGGGTTATTAACATATGTTGTTATCTATAACGAAAAGATTTATAATAAAAACCAAATTGCGATTGATAAAATACGTTCTATTAATTTACAGATTACTGGAATTCAAAAAAAGGAAGTTGTTCTAAATAAAAACCTAGATTTATGGAAAAAAATTTCTTCTTCAAATTTACATAGTAGCAGATACATTGCAAATTTAAATTTCGAGCTTAGCAAGTTATATAAAAAGCACTATATATTAGAACCTGAAATATCAATTTCTATACCCGAAGAAGTTGAGCTCCACAACAAAAGTGAACGCACAAAAGTAATAAAAAGTGAAGTGGTCCTAAATTTAAGCTCAATCAGCGATAAGCATATTTTTTTATTTCTACAGTCTATTCCAAATCTGCCCGGTTATGTTATGATCAAATCTCTTATTTTAAATAAGCAGAGAAATATTGATGCTGCAACTATGAATCAGATTTTGAATGGTAATATGATAGAGATAGTGAGAGCTAATATAGTCTTTGATTGGTATACTATATTAAGTAGATAAGGTGATGAACATAAAGCTGTTTTTTATTTTTACGCTACTCATTTCCAATGTTAATGCATATTGCAGTTGTGAAGATATCATAGAAAGCATAGAAATTTGTAAGGAGTATTCTTGCCGACAATATATTGGCAATGAAGATTTTATTGAGCATAAAATATTAGGATTAAATAGTGGAAATTTATGCGTATATATAGAAAAACAAGGTAATGATGAAATGGTTTGTCATCATTCTCAGTATGGAATGATGATAGAAAAAAGATATTTTGAAAGTATTCTTAAAGTTGGCAATCAAGAAATCGACGATTTTATTGATATAGCAAATTTGCGTGCAAAAGAGTGTTTCTTTATCAACAATCAAAAACTAAGCTATACAGATCGGGACGATATAATAAGAGAAGCAGTGGAAAGTGACTTTGACGTTTTGTCACAATATAGTAACGTAAAAAGCATTTTTTTTGATGAAGAGCCAGTTAATAGAATGGTCAATGAAATGGAAAAGTTCAATTTACAATCTTCAAGAGCTGCAAAAGAGGAGGTATCAGATAATTTCAACGGTAAGGTAGTGAGTTTAGACTCAATTTTATATCTTTCTCCCGATACATGGAAAATATGGGTAAATGGAAAACTGTTTATAAATACTAAGGATTTAAAAGTGCACTCAGTCACTGAAAATTATGTAACTTTTGTATGGACCGTAGATCAAAAAGCAATAAAAAAGCATGCGAATGATTCTCAAAATGTATATTTTGGATATGGGAGTATTATGTTTACGCTTTATCCAAAACAAAAATTTGACTTGGATGGCTTATCTATTAAATAACTTAAATATATATGCGCTTGTAGCTCAGTTGGATAGAGCGTTGCCCTCCGGAGGCAAAGGCCGTGGGTTCGAATCCCTCCAAGCGCACTTTTAATTAAATTTGACAATAGTACTTTCATATAAGATAATAAAGGGATTTATTTAGAACATAATTATGTCTGGTGGTACCATAAACAAAGTCATACTAGTTGGTAATTTAGGAAAAGATCCTGAAATTAGGACTACACAAAATGGAAAAGAAATGGCAAGTTTTTCAATAGCCACGTCTGAAAGTTGGACTGACAAACTTTCCGGTATGCGCTCTGAAAAGACAGAGTGGCATAATATCGTAATTTTTAGTGAAGGATTAGTAAAAATCGTCAAAGATTTTGCACGCAAAGGCAGTAAAGTTTATGTTGAAGGTTCTTTGAGAACTAGAAAATGGACTGACCAAAACGGTGGTGAAAGATACACAACAGAGGTGGTTCTATATAATTTTAATAGCGCTCTTACTCTCTTGGATTCACGAAATAGTGCGCCAAATTCTGATTACAAGCCAAGTGAATACAAACAAGGTGAAACAGAACAAAAAGATAAACACGAAAGTTTTGACAACGATATAAAAGATGAACTACTCGACGATGAAATACCATTTTAACAATTTAAATTGAAATCTACATTTTTATGGACTGCTTGTGTTACTCCTTTTAATTGCAATGGGGATAGCATAGATTATAGCAGTTTGCAGCGTTTAATGACAATGCAAGTTAAAGCTGAAAATGGCGTAGTGTTGCTAGGTAGCACAGGTGAGAGCCTATCGCTTACTGATTCTGAAAAGCGTACATTAGTTGAATTCGTATGTAAGCTAAAATTAAATACGAAAATTATAATTGGCGTACCAGGAGTGAATCTATATCAGACTCTTGAATGGCTTGATTTTTGCAAGGGTATGCCTATTCATGGCTATCTAATGACAACTCCCATTTATGCAAAGCCCGGAATTATGGGGCAGACTTTATGGTTTGAAAAGCTGCTTGAGAAAGCACATGTGCCGGTTATGTTTTACAATATTCCATCAAGAGCAGGAGTGAGTCTTCACGCTGAAACTGTACGCAACTTATCCAGTCACGAAAAATTTTGGGCTATCAAAGATTCAAGTGGCACTGTTGATACTTTAACTCAGTATAAGAAAGTTGCACCAAATATTGAGGTCTTTTGCGGAGATGATAATATGATATCTGATATGGCCGCTTATGGTGCGGCTGGTCTGGTTTCCGTTGCTGCCAATGTTTGGCCGCGCGTAGCACATGAATACGTTAAGCAGTGCATCAATGGCAGGAACCCTCAGGCAGATATCTGGCAACAGGCTTGCGAAGCGTTATTTATTGCCAGCAACCCAATACCCACTAAAGCACTTTTGCATGATATTGGGCTCATAGAACATCAAACTGTCCGCCTACCACTCAGCACAGAAGACTTGCCTTCTGTTGAAAAATTGAGGCAAGTCAATAAAATGATTCTTGGATGGAAAGAATTGGCTACTCTCTAAATAGTCTTGCAACTTTGATTTAATATACAATCCAAGTTTCATTTGAACACTCCCAAACTTATCACTTTATGCCACTGGTCTTCATCTAAAATTTCTACACCTAATTCCACTGCCTTTTTATATTTGGATCCTGGTTTTTCTCCTGCAATTAGGTAGTCAGTTTTAGCAGAAAGATGTGAGCTGACCTTTGCTCCTAGAGTTTTGGCTCTTACTTTTGCCTCTCCTCTACTCATAGCAAGTAGCTTACCAGTAAACACTATAATTTTATTATTTAAAACAGAGTTACTAGAGTTGGAGCTCACAGGAAGAATTTGAAGACAAGCAGTAAGATCATTTAACATTTTGATGTTATGTTCCTTAGAAAAAAATGATTCCAAAGATTCAGCTACTTTTTTTCCTATGCCGTCTATACCTACTAGCTCAGTATTATCTGATGACAGTTCAATCATCGAATTATACCAATTATCATAAGAAACATAATAATCTGCAAGCAATTCTGCTGCAACTTGGCCAATAAATCTAATACCTAAAGAAAATATAAACCTATCTAGAGTTATTACCCTTCTGCTTTGTATAGCATTTAATAAATGAGCTATTGATTTCTTGCCCCAACCAGACTGTTCTTCCAGATTAAATTCATCCAATCTTTCTTCTAAAGTAAAAATATCGGGAATTTGTTTTATCAGACCAAGGTCGTAAAAAAACTCTATCTGCTTATCACCAAGGCCAACAATGTCAAATGCATCTTTCGATACAAAATGCTTTAGTTTTTCTATTATTTGAGCTTTACAGGCAAATTCCTCAGGACATCTTACTGCAGCCTCTCCCTCAACCTGACGTACTTTACTACCACATTCAGGGCATACTTCAGGAAACACAAATTCAGGTGTATTTGGAAGACGAGAATCTCTGCTTACTTCAACGATCTGGGGAATTACATCCCCTGCCCTTTTGATTGTTACAATATCTCCCTCTCTTATGTCTTTACGTTTTATCTCATCTTGGTTATGCAGACTTGCTCTACTAACTAGCACCCCACCAATATTGACTGGCACTAAATCTGCAACTGGAGTTAAAACCCCTGTTCTGCCCACCTGTATAAATATCTTATTTAACTTTGTTTTTGCATAAACCGCAGAAAACTTGTATGCAAGTGCTGAGCGCGGTGCTTTGTGAGTATTCCCTAGACGATTTTGTAGTACCAAATCATTTACTTTATAGACTATTCCATCAATATCATAATCCAAGTTATAGCGACAGTTATAGACCTCATTATAGAACTTCAGCATTCCATCTAAACTACTCGTTAAGGACTGATGCTCATTTACGCAAAAACCAAGTGCCTCAAGCTTATTTAGTACCTCACTTTGACTTTTCTCTGCTCCACCAATCAAAGAATAAGCAAAATATCTAAGAGGTCTGCTTGCTGTAATGTTTGCATCCAATTGCTTTAGAGAACCAGCGGCTGCATTTCGAGGATTGGCAAATTCATCGTTTTCATTTAACTTTAAAAAGTCGCTGTTACTGATGTATATTTCACCTCTTACTTCTAGTCTTCCTTGCACACCTTGCAAAAACTTAGGAAAGCCTTTTATTGTTGCAACATTGTGAGTGACATCTTCCCCTACAAAACCATCACCTCGAGTTGCAGCTTTAACAAATCTTCCATCCTCATAAATTGCAGAAAACGACAACCCATCAATTTTTGGTTCACATAATATCTCTATTTTGTCCTCAATTAAAAACCTCTTTATTTTAGACAAAAATTTCTCTACACCTTGTTCATCATAAGCATTCTCAAGGGAAAGCATAGGTTCTTGATGTTCCACCTTAGAAAACCTCTCATCAGGTGGAGCACCAACACTATCTTGTGTTGCATAAATTTCTGGCTCTATTTCAGCTAACTTTTTCTTCAGTTCATCATATTCAGCATCACTTATTTCTGGCTTATTTTTTTGGTGATACAAAACATTATGATAATTTATTTGATCTTGCAGTTTTTCTCTCATCTTTTCTAAGTTAGTCATGATACCAATATAATGCTACATTAGCCTTTGTCGTCAAGCCATGAATTTTCTTGAATTCATCATATGGTCTCAAACATCAAAGGTGCCACAATGCTATAGCCATACTTATTCTTCTTTTGCTCAATTGTATTAGCAGATCTCGCTTGCTTTAGCCGTACATTTATATAAAATTAAAATAAATTAGAGTAAACAATATTGCTATTTAAATGCTAACAAGATTCGCTCCAAGCCCAACTGGCTACCTCCACGTAGGAAACGTACGAACTGCCTTGGTTTGTTGGATGTACACACGCAATCAAAATGGAAAATTTTTACTCCGTTTTGATGATACTGACCTTCAGCGTTCAGATGTCAAATATATAAATGATATCATACAAGATTTGAAATGGATTGGTATCAATTGGGATGCAAGTTTCAAGCAATCAGAGCGCTTTGAGCGTTACAATGAGGTGTTTTTGCAGTTAATAAAAGAAGGGCATATTTATGCATGCTATGAAACAAGAGAAGAGTTAGACATTAAACGAAAATTGCAGTTAAAACAAGGACTTCCCCCTGTATATGACAGAAGCGCGTTACTTCTAACTGAGCAAGAGAAAATTAGTTATGAGCAAGAAGGAAGAAGACCACATTTTAGATTTAAGTTGGATAGAAATGAAGTTGTTAAATGGAATGATGAAGTTAAAGGTGAAATAAATATTGCAACAAGTCACATCAGCGATCCTGTGGTAAAAAGAGAAGATGGAATTTACACATACATGTTACCTTCTGTTACTGATGATGTTGACTTTAATGTAACTCATATTGTACGCGGGGAAGATCATGTAACTAATACCGCAGTGCAAATCCAAATGATTAAAGCATTAAAAGCGAAAATCCCTACACTTGCTCACCTTTCTCTGCTACATTTTGATGATAGCAAAATATCCAAGCGAACCGGCGTGCTGGACATTAAATCTATAAAAGAAGATGAAATTGAACCGATGGCACTAGTTAGTTATTTAGTGAAGCTTGGAACATCCAATCCAATTGAAGCTTGCGCCTGTATGCAATCTTTGATTGATTCATTTGACATTAAAAAATTTAGCTCAGCATGTACGCAATTTAGCTTGAGTGAAGCATACAAGCTAAATAGCAAAGTGCTGCAACAAATGCCATTTGAAATTATACAAGAACGTTTAAATCAAATTGGAGTGGACTCCTCAGAGTTTTGGTATTTTATAAAGAACAATATAGAAAGGTTTTCTGAGGTGGCCAAGTGGTGGAAAATATGCAAATCCGATATAGAGCCTGTGATTCTTGATAAGGAGCTTATAAAAATCGCGCTCAATACATTGCCTCAAGACGATTATAATGAAAACACATTATCAGAGTGGGTCACAACTATTCGGCACACAGTAGATATAAAGGCAAAAGACCTATTTATGCAGTTGCGCTTAGCTTTAACAGGAACAGAAACAGGACCAGAGCTCGCTAAATTATTAACTTTTATCGGCAAAGAAAATATCATTGCAAGGTTAAAAGAAAAGTGAAAACTAAAGAATTATAGCTAATACAATCCCTACGTCATACCGCGATTCATTCGCGGTATCTCTTAGCCGCTAACAAGCAGCGGGATGACGATTGTCAGGGTGTCATCCAAGTAGCCTCTTTCTTGTCATCCCAGTGCCCAGACACTGGGATCCAGCCTTTCCATAATCATTAAAACATTGTATTTTAACTAAAACAGCTATTTTTATGCTCACCAACTTAATAAAATTCCTGGATCCCAGTGTTTGGGCACTGGGATGACAAAAAAAGGAGCACTGACCTCTCTTGGGCTCTTTTAGCTACAAACGTTAAGAAATTTACCAAATGAAAAAAAAGGCAAAAGAAGCCCCGTGGTTATTATCCGCTTTAAAATATTGGCGTTTTTTATGTTTTAAACGCTTGACAAGCAAGATTTAGCTGCTTTTAATTGCAACTAACCTACGCTGCAAATGTTTAAGAAATTTACTAAGCAGAAAAAAAGACAAAGAATCCCCGAGTTAGCTAGTCTTTTACTATCTCTGTCGAGTATTGGCATTTTTTGATGTCTTGTAACGCTTTATAAGCGCGTTCAGCTTATTTAGATAAAAATCTAGATGTAGATGAAGTTTTGTAAAGACATACAGTATCTATATACTGCAAAAAATTGAACATAAGACGCCAATACATTAAGTAATCCTTACCTTTTAATCTGCAGATTGGCGAAAGCAAATACAATAGCTTCACTATCATGATAAGGGAGCTGGCGGAGTTTGTCAAGTAAGTTTTTGTATTTTAATTTTAGAATTTTATAGGCTTTTGTTCTCATGAAAATTATGTTCTCATGAGTAAATTAATGTTATCCTTTTTTGTTGATCTAAAGTTTCTTATGTTCATACACTTACGTGTTCATAGTGTTTATTCGCTGCTTGAAAGCTCGGTTAAAATTGAGGAGCTGATCGGCCTTTGTTTGCGAAATAAAATGCCAGCGGTTGCAATTACTGATTCAGGTAACTTGTTTGGCTCGCTCGAGTTTTCAGAATATGCAGCAAGTAGGGGAATACAGCTAATAATAGGATGCAATATTATAGTTAAACATTCAGAACAAAATTTACCTATATTATTGCTTGCAAAAAATGAGCAAGGGTACACTAATTTAGTCACTTTGGTGAGTGAGTCTTTTAGAAAGCGCAAGAATAACAGCGATATTCCTTACGTTGATTTTGATGAGCTATTGAATTTAAGTACGGGTCTGATCGCTTTAACCGGTGGATGTTTGGCTCAACCATTGTTGGGGCAAGATAAAGAAACGGTTGAAAAACTGCTTTCAGCATTCAATGGTCATTTATATGTTGAATTGCAGCGTCATGGGCTGAATAAAGAGCTAGAGCTTGAAGAAGCTTTGATAGACTTTGCTTATCAGCGCAATATACCACTAGTTGCAACGAACGATGTGTTTTTTCCAAATAGGTCTGACTATGAGGCTTATGATATATTAACGTGTATATCGGAGGGGAGTTATGCCCTGGAGAATAACAGAAAGAAGTTAACTACCGAGCATTACTTCAAGTCTGTGGCAGAAATGGAGGAGCTGTTCAGTGATATTCCTGAAGCAATTCATAACACTTTAGTGATAGCTAAGCGGTGCTCTTACATGCCAAGAAGCAGGCAGCCTATTCTGCCTAAATTTCCTTGTAGAGAAAATAAAACTGAGAATGAAGAACTGAGGGAGCAGGCAGTTGCAGGATTAGAATTCCGCATCGCGAATGAGACAGACATAGACCTTAAACAATACTACGATCGGCTAAATTACGAACTAAGCGTAATAACTTCAATGAATTATTCCGGGTATTTTCTAATAGTTTCTGATTTCATTCGTTGGAGCAAAGCAAATGGCATTCCAGTTGGTCCAGGAAGAGGCTCTGGTGCAGGCTCAATTGTTGCTTGGGGCTTACAGATTACAGACCTTGATCCAATAAAGTTTGGCCTAATATTTGAAAGATTTTTGAATCCTGATCGTATATCGATGCCTGACTTTGATATCGATTTTTGCCAGGAAAAAAGAGACCTGGTTATTGATTATGTTCAGAAAAAGTACGGTTATGTTGCTCAAATAATCACTTTTGGAAAATTGCAAGCAAGGGCAGTATTGCGTGATGTTGGTAGAGTATTGCAAATGCCTTACTCTCAAGTGGATAAAATATCTAAAATGGTTCCATTTAATCCAGTAAATCCTGTAACTTTATCGCAAGCGATAGAGCTTGATCAAAACCTGCAGAAAGAACGAGATAGTGATGAGGTAATTGCAAAGCTTCTTGATATATCTCTTAAGCTTGAAGGAATATATCGTCACGTTTCAACTCATGCTGCTGGAATTGTAATATGTGATCAAAAGTTGGAAAATTTTGTTCCTGTGTACTACGATCCAAATTCGGCTCTGCCAATCACTCAATACAGCATGAAATATGTGGAGAAAGCTGGGCTAATAAAATTTGATTTTCTTGGACTTGGTACGCTAACGCTAATAGATCATGTGTGTCGTTTAATTAATCGTGATAGACAAAAGATCGATATTTCTTCAGTTCCTTTAGATGACCAAAAAACCTATGAGATGCTCTCAAGCGGTGATTCAATTGGAGTGTTCCAGCTTGAAAGTTCGGGAATGAGAGAAGCTTTAATTAAACTAAAACCGGACTGCATTGAGGACATCATCGCTTTAATCTCCCTTTATCGTCCAGGACCTATGGATAACATTCCAACTTATGTTGCAAGAAAACATGGACTTGAAAAGCCAGATTATATTCATCCATTACTTGAGGGAATATTAAAAGAAACGTTTGGGGTAATAATCTACCAAGAACAGGTGATGGAAATAGCGCGTATTCTCTCTGGATATAGTCTCGCAGAAGCAGATTTGCTAAGACGTGCCATGGGTAAGAAAATCAAGGAAGAGATGGATAAACAACGTACACTTTTCGTCCAAGGGGCAACGAAGAATGGCGTTGATTATGACAGGGCAAGTTATATCTTTGACCTTGTTGCAAAATTTGCTGGTTATGGGTTCAATAAATCTCATGCTGCAGCATATGCGGTTATATCTTATCAAACGGCTTACCTTAAAGCTAATTATCCATTAGAATTTTTTACAGCACTAATGAATCTGAATATTGATGATAGAGATAAACTGAATTTATTTTATCATGCAGCAAAGTTTAGTGGCGTTACCGTTCTTTCACCTGATATAAACAAGTCTCAAGCTGAATTCTCAATAGAGGATGAACGCATACGTTATGGTATTGCTGCCTTGAGGAATGTTGGTTTTTCTATAGCGGAAGGAATAGTGAACGTACGTTCAAGCGCTTGTAAGGAAATATGGGAATTCATTCAAAATTCAGGTCATATAATAAATAAGAGAGCGCTAGAAAGCCTGATTAAATCCGGAGCATTCGATAGCGTGCATAAGAACAGAAAGCAGCTATATGAGTCAATGGACACGCTGATTTACTTTGCAAATAAAAACAAACAGGATAGAGAATCAAGTCAAGCTGCTTTGTTTGGTAGTCTTGATGTCCTCAAACCGAAACTTGAGAATGTGGAAGATTTTGATGAAGAGGAAAAATTAGAACATGAGTTATTTTCACTAGGATTTTATTTAACTAATCATCCGCTTGAAAAATTTAGAACTCTTCTGGAAAAGTTAAATATTGGGTTTATCGGAGAAAATAGAACAGCAAAAACTGCTGGGGTAATATTAAATGCACGTATGAGAACTTCAGAGCGTGGAAGGTTTGTTATCCTCACACTTTCTGATCCCCATAACGTTTCTGAAATAGCATTCTATAATAATGAAATAATAGAAGAAAAAAGAGATTTATTTTCACCAGGAACATTTGTGATAATTGATCTTGAAGCTTCGGAAAATACAACAAGATTGGCAGGCAAAGATATATCTGAGTTTACAAAAAGAGTCACTTCTACAATAAAAGAATTAGTTCTCACCACTGAGTGCACGGATTCGCAAAAAGCCGCTATGGAATTAAACGCAATATTGAAAGATGAAGGCAGAACCAAAATAATGCTAAAACTTCTTCTCGAAAAACACAAAGTGAGCATCTTATTACCAGGTGCATACTCAATTGCTCCTCAAGTTATTTATGAAATATCTAACTTAAGCTGGATTAAAGGCGTAGAAATTAATACAAATAACTTGCTTATATAAAAAAGCTTTATATAATGAAATATTTAATCGGTATTAAAGGAAGATATAGTGAATCTTTATGAATTTACTTTTATAGCACAACAAGGATTGTTACAGCAAGAAGTAGAGGAGATGGTCCAAGAGCTAGCTGTTTCATTGAAAAATATTAAAGCAGATATTATGTTCCAGCAAATCAGGGATATTCTGAAAAAAGGAAATGACAAGCTTACAAAACAAGAGTTAGAAGTGCGTGCTGAGGACATTAAAGAAAGTCTAGTTGCTTACTCTGATTTCTTGGAAGATCTTACAAAAATTTTATGGGTTGAATTAGAAGAAGATCTTTCAAATTTGAAAGAAGTGAAGTCAAAAATCGATAAAGAGTTGAAAGATGACCTAAAAGATTTAGGAATAACGCAAGATTTTACAAAATTTCTAGGAGGCAGTACTAAAAGTGCGTTTATCCATAACGCAGTAAATGCTTTGAAGAGAAATATTTCAGAACATCTAATAAAGATTTTTCAAGATATTTTGAAAGATTTTAGAATAAACGGTCCAACTCAATCGAGCAAAGCGTTGGAAATGCTTTTGAAAAACATTGAAGCATCAGGATTAATCAAGTATGAACATTGGGGTCTTTTGGATTTTGCATATCACAAAAATAAAATGAAGAGCGGTCATTATTGTATAATGTGCATAAGTTCTACTGCAAGCATTCTGGATGAATTTATGCGTAGAATGAAACTTAATGAGAACGTTATTCGCCACTTTCCTGTGCAGGTTGATAAAATTTTTGAAGGTAAATCTCATATGATGAATAAACAAATTGAGGAGCAAAGCGCATAATGATGAAAAGACGAAATAGTTTTAATAATTCTTACGTATCTGTAAATAATAGGACTGGCTTTAGGCGTTCTAAAGTTTGCCCTCTTGCTGCGTCTAAAGATGAAGACATAGATTATAAGAATATAGATTTATTATCCAAGTTTACCTCTGACTATGGTAGGATATTACCTAGAAGATTAACAGGCGTATGTGCAAAAAAACAAAGGAAGTTACGCTTAGCGATCATAAGGGCACGTTTTTTAGCTCTTATTCCTTACTGTACTAAAAAAGTTTAGGTAATTTATGTTGATAATTTTAAAGGAAAATATAAGGACTTTAGGTAAGCTTGGTGAAGTTGTCAAAGTTAAACCAGGTTATGCACGTAATTTTCTTTTTCCACAAAGAAAAGCGGTGAAAGCTACCAAGGAAAATTTAACAAAGCTAGAGGAGCAACGTTTATTACTGGAAGAAGAGAATATAAAAAGATTAAATGTAGCAAAAGAGCTTGCATTGTCACTACATGATAAGTTTGTGGTATTGATAAAGCAAGCTTCAGAGGATGGTAAAATTTTTGGTTCTGTAACAACACGTGAAATTGCGAAAATTTTACTACAAGAAGGACATGTGATAGATCACCGTAGTTTATCTTTTGGTGGAGTAAGCATCAAAAACTTGGGTGAATACCAAGTAAACGTAGAATTACATAGTGAAGTAGTAGTACCAATTACTATATACGTCGTGAAATCCGAAACAGATGCAAATGAGCTAAGGCAAGTAAAATTGCAAAATCAGAACTCTGAGCAACAAGAGGCAGAGCAAGATGCGAATAAAGAAGCTACTGATGGTGATGATAGCTGATCAAAGATGATCCCTTGTTATAGTCGTAAAGAAATGTCTGCCATGGCTAAGCTGGTGTCATCCCAGTGCTTCCCTCATGTCATCCCAGTGCGTGACACTGGGATCCAGTTTATTTCATCATGGACATTATTTTATGCTTCTAGAATCCGTTGTCCATTGAATAATTTGCAAATACTTTTATACCTGGATTCCAGTGTCACGCACTGGAATGACACCATTATTGGAATAAATCAAAAATGATTCCCCGCTATAGCAGAAAAGAAATGTCTTCCATTTGGGAGGAAAATAATAAATTTAATATATGGCTTAAAATAGAAAAATTAGCGTGTGAAGCTCAAGCAAAGTTAGGAGTGATTCCGAATAATATTGCTGAGAACCTCTCTGGTGCTATTGAATTTGATGTTGAATGTATCAACGAAATTGAATCCATTGTAAAACATGATGTTATAGCTTTTCTGACATATGTTGCTGAAAAAGCGGGAGTTGATGTTCGTTATCTCCACTATGGAATGACAAGTTCTGATGTTTTGGATACATGCCTTGCGGTGCAACTGAAAGAGTCCTGTGATATTTTGCTCGAGAATCTAAAAAATTTACTTGCAGCATTGAAAAAAAAAGCTGAGGACTATAAAGATATTGTTTGTGTTGGACGCAGTCACGGAATGCATGCAGAACCAACAACTCTTGGAATAAAATTTGCCAGATTTTATGCTGAATTTAAACGCAATTATCAGAGATTAATTAGCGCGCAAAAAGAAATCTCAATTTGTAAAATATCAGGTGCGGTAGGCAATTTTGCAAATGTTGATCCGTTTGTTGAAGAGTATGTAGCGAAAGAAATGGGACTCATACCTGAAACCATATCATCTCAAATCATTCCTCGTGATAGACATGCCATGTTCTTTTCAGTTTTGGGAGTGATTGCAAGCTCAATAGAAAATATTGCAATTGAAATTCGTCATTTGCAAAGAACTGAAATCGGCGAAATTTCTGAGCATTTTTCCACTGGGCAAAAGGGGAGTTCTGCTATGCCACACAAATGTAATCCTATTTTAAGTGAAAATCTGACTGGACTCTCACGTTTAATACGCAGTTATGTTTTTCCTGCGTTAGAAAATGTTGCATTGTGGCACGAACGTGATATATCACACTCGTCTGTGGAAAGATGCATTGCTCCTGATGCTTGTATAACAATGGATTTTGCTTTAGTGCGATTAACAGATTTGATAGATAAATTGGTGATCAATAAGGAAAACATTGAAAAGAACTTAAATTCTTCAAAAGGTTTAGTTTTCTCACAGCGTGTATTGCTTGAGTTAGTAAATAGTGGTTTGGCGAGGGAAGAGGCGTATAAAATTGTTCAGAGCAATGCAATGAAAGTGAAACAAAACAACAGTGATTTTCTGGCCGAATTGAAACAAGATAAACTCTTACTTAAGGTTATTAACTCGGAAAAACTTGAATCTTTGTTTGATTTGAAATACTATACAAAACATGTAGGTCACACGTATAGCAAGGTTTTCAATTAGGCTGAGTAGCTCAGTTGGTAGAGCAGGAGGATCATAATCTCTTGGTCGGGGGTTCGAGTCCCTCCTCAGCCACTCGCACTAAACTATGTTTAGCAAGATAGTGCTATTGGTGAAACCCAGTGTCAACTACTTGGAGTGAGTTGTGTATCCACTCAGGTGAAGAGACAATGGATAAGAAATTGTGAAAAGGGTTTAGCTTTTGGCCTATGATCTCTTTAAATGACAGAATTTCACTACAAAACTTAACTTTCTTCTATGCAGTTAGCTAAGTCAAGAAAAGTGAATCTATCTCTTGTTGCAAACGCAAGATCGACCACTTTACAATATTGTTCTTTATTCCAATTGAGGTGCTCTGGTAAGTGTGGAATTGATAGATCTTCAAATATTTTTTGCAGGTGTTTTGCAGGTAGTAAATTTTGCTTAATTAAACTGGAAATATTATGCCATTCTTTGCGAATAATCTCTTGGATTTTTTGCTGCAGAATTTGCTTCTGTTCAAAAGTTCTTACAAATTCAATATTATCAAAGCACTGAGTTATATGTTTTACATCTAAAGTGGTCGGTTTGATTATTGGGTTTTGTATTGATAATATCTTTTCCTGTAAATTAGCCATAGTAATCGTTGTGACAGCAATTTTTTCACCATGTAGTGAGGAATAATCTTTTGTTACCATTTCCATTGCGTGAGCTATCATATGCTCTCCTTGGCTTGCAGAATAGCTGCCTTTTGACATCACCATTCCAAGTCCTGAAATTAGTAGAACTTCCATAAGTAATAGGACCTCTTTTCTACTTCTTTTAGTAAGCGCCATATATTCTCTTAGCAAAATTTGCTCCAAATCATGAACAAGTGTAAAAGGTAATTCATTGTATTCTGTGCTAAGCAACAAATGAGATAGTAGCCAGTCAGCCTGAACTGTTGAACGACAAATGAAATCTGCAAATCCGCTTAATGTGAGGCGCAGTGGTGCATTGGCAAGTATGTCTATATCTATATATATTGCTCTTGGAAGATGTGCTTTGAACGATTTTTTATATCCATTTACTAATATTGAAGCATTTGCGGATGTATATCCATTCATAGAAGCGGCTGTTGGGAAGGATATATAATCTTTTTTCTCGAGGTAGCTTACATATTTGCAGATATCGTTAACGGTGCCGCTACCAAATGCAACTATTAAGTCACTGTCTTTTACTTTGTTTCTCACTAGATTTACGGTTTCAAGAGAGGCAGCTCTGCTTGGTGTCATTTCTCTACCTGATGTCATCCCAGCGCGTGACACTGGAATGGCAGGTGGGGTTGGAATAATTAAATGAGAAATTTTATTAAGTACGTTTTTGTTTAAAAGTTTTGCTGTATTTTTATCTGCAACTAGAAAGACGTCATTTCCGTGTCGTGTGCATATTTCATAGATATCATCAGCAAGGTAGTAATCTGTTATTACTTCCCTTAGAAAAGTTTGTTCGGTTTGATGTAATATTTGTTTTAAATAGTGCATAGAGTGTTTACAATATAGCAATATAAGTATTTTAAGATTGACATGAAAATTGACCCTGTAGAGCTAACTAAGAAATTGATCTCTTTTGAGAGTATAACACCAAGGGACGGCGGGGCAATAGAGTATATAGCAACAATCTTCAAGAAGAGTGGCTTTGATTGTGAAATTTTAGAGTTTGGTGATAAAGTTAAAAATCTTTATGCGAAATATATAAATGGAGTACCAAATTTGTGCTTTGCTGGGCATGTTGATGTTGTACCACCGGGTCAGTTAAAAGATTGGGCATTTGGTCCATTTAATCCAGAAGTGAGGGATGGTATATTATATGGAAGAGGGGCGGCTGATATGAAAAGCGGAGTAGCTGCGTTTATTGCTGCTATGGTAAATTTGATTGCAGAGAAGTTTCAATTTAATGGTTCGATAAGTGCATTGATTACCAGTGCTGAAGAAAGCACGGAAGAATATGGAACAAAGGCAGTTTTGGAATGGATGAAAAGTAAGCAAAAAAAGGTGGATTTCTGTGTGGTTGCTGAACCAACCAGTAGTGAGAAATTAGGTGATACCATAAAAATAGGCAGAAGAGGTTCTGTAACATTTGAATTAATTTGCCATGGAAAACAAGGGCACGTTGCCTATCCAGACCTAGCAGATAATCCAATATATAAGGTAATATCGATATTGAGTAAGGTAAAAAATACTACTTTTGATCATGGTAATAAATATTTTCAGCCTTCACATTGCGAAGTTACTACTATTGATGTTGGAAATAATACTAGCAATCTAATACCTAGTTCAGCAACTACACGTTTTAACATTCGATATAACAATGAACAAACACCGGGTGGCTTATATAAGCTGATTGATGAAATATGCTACAGTGTAACTAACGATTATAAACTTTCTGTGCATAGCAGCAGGGACGTTTTCCTCTCTACTCCCGATAGAAATACTGATATTATGCTTGATGCGATAAATAAAGTTACCAGTATTGATGCTGCGCTGAGCACAAGTGGTGGCACATCTGACGCTGCGTTTATCAAAGATGTTTGTCCAGTGATTGAATTTGGTATAATCAACAAAACTGCACATCAGATAAACGAATGCGTATCAGTAAACGATATACACAAGTTAACAGCTATATATAAGGAATTTATAGAAAATTATTTCAATCCCACTAATAAAATATTGAATCAGGTCAACGTAGTTAGTAATATATCTAGTGGTCCATTGTTAGCTTAGATGTAATCAGATCTCTTGCATAACTGTTGTCTGAATAACAACTGGTGTCATTCCAGCAAAATGTGTCAAGTAAGTTTTTTCGTTTCTATAGCTACTTGGATGACAAAAGAAGAAATACTAGACTTTATACCTTTTGCACTTAAATTCACATAAATCATGAATTATGCACGTTTCACACGAAGGTTTCTGTGCTTTGCAAACATATCTACCATGCAAAACTAGCCAATGATGAGCATAAAGCAGGTATTTTTTGGGAACCACATTTAAAAGAGATTGCTCTGTTTTAAACACATCTTTTTCTTTCACAAGCCCAATTCTATTGCTCACTCTAAAAACGTGAGTATCAACTGCCAATGTTGGAATGCCAAGCCCCGAATTTAAGAACACATTAGCGCTCTTTCTCCCCACTCCAGGCAAAGACACCAAATCATCAAAATTAGTAGGTACTTTGCTGTTGTATCGTTCTACCAATATTTTACTAAGCCCGATTATATTTTTTGCTTTGGAATTATATAAACCAATACTGCTTATGCATTTTTTCAGCTCACTCTGCCCAAAGCTCAGCATTTTTTCTGGCGTATCAGCGATATTAAATAGTTCTCTTGTAATTTTATTAACGCTTACATCAGTTGTCCGCGCTGATAAAACTATCGCAACCAGTAACGTAAAATGATTGGTATAATTTAGCTCTATTTTTGGCGCAGGATTTGATTGTTGAAACTTTTCAAATATTAGTTCTACTTTTTTTGAGTCCATTTCATTTACCACACCTCTTTTAAATATTTAAACAAAGAACCCCTCTTTCCCATCATACAAATACAATTTGTCCATTCTCACCACGTCAAAATTGTGTTCTTCGAGTTTGATTAGCAAGTTATTTACATCACTATTTGTAATAGCTTGCTTTTCATTATTTGCGATAAACCTACAGGTTATTTGGTCACTTGAAGGTTTTGAGTTTCCTGGCCAAATCGCAAGTCCTTTTGAGTATATTGCTATCATTTGCAGATTACTTGATTCAAATAATCCTACTATTTGATCAACATTACTGGATTTGTCCCAAGCGAGAGTTATATCACTACCCACTAGCTTTTTAACTTTGTAATCTTGTTCGTAATTGTCTTGTACTTTATTTATTTTACTATCCAAATTTATTTTACTATCCGAACCACTGCCAATTATAAGCTCAGCAGGTTTCTTTCCTAAATTATCTATAACAGCTTCTGCAAATTCTTTGGTACCAACTTTCTGTTTACTTCTTTTCTCCTTATATAAATCGGCAGTGTGTATTCCATCCTCCAAAGTCTTGAGCCATGCATCGTAGATTAGTTTTGCAGTACCCACTTGACCTATGTAAATTAGCATATGCACTGCAGCATTTAAAAGACCAGAAGGATTGGCTATGTTTTTTCCTGCAATATCAGGGGCAGAACCGTGCACTGCTTCAAACATTGCGTATTCATTCCCGATGTTGCTACTTCCGGCAAGCCCCACAGATCCAGAGGTTTGTGCGACTATATCTGATAATATGTCGCCATATAAGTTCTCGGTTACTATAACATCAAAATTCTCTGGTTCTGTTGCAACACGCGCCATTCCAATATCAACTATATAATGTTCTGCCTTTATATCTGGGTATTCCTTTGCAATGCGATCAAACGCGGCATGGAAAGTTCCGTCAGTCATTTTCATGATGTTATCTTTAGTCAGGCAAGTTACTTTTTTTCTGTTGTGTTTTTTTGCATATTCAAAAGCGTACCTGCATATCTTCTCTGAGCCAGATCTAGTAATAATTTTAGTGCATTGGTAAGAGTCACCAGTGAGCCTATGCTCTATTCCGGTGTAAACGTCCTCTTCATTTTCACGTATCACTACGATATCAAACTTATCGAATTTATTTTCTATAACAGGATGATATGAAATGCATGGTCTGATATTTGCATACAACCCTAGATTTTTTCTGAGTGCAACGTTTAAGCTTTTGTGCCCTTTACCTTGAGGAGTTGTTGTCGGAGATTTTAATAATATTTTTGTCCTTTCAATTGATTCCCAACCACTTGGAGAAATTCCGTGAGACCATTCTTTACTGTAAACACGCTCCCCTATTTCAATAATATCTATTGAGATTTCCGCTTCTGCTTCGCGCAATATCGACAGCACCGCTTCCATGATTTCTGGTCCGATACCGTCGCCATATGCAACTGTGATTAGTGTTGACATAACTTCCCTAGTTATAAATGATTTAATATTAATTTAAATAATAGAGTGGCACAAGTAGCTAATATTACCCAAGTTAGTATATTTACGGTTATTTAATAACGTATTTTTATATCATATGATGATATTATGAAATATAGGTGGGGTTATGAATACTGAAATAAATGTTAAAGTAAATTATGTAGGATTTACAAGGCGTATTGTAGCAGAAATACTTGACCTCATCATATTTTCCCCTCATTTTATCTTCGGTTTTATCTATGGTGTATTCATCGTATCATTACAAGATCAAGATAAAGATAAAGACTCTTTTCAGGAACTTGCACAACTAGCAACAGAAATACCATTTATAGTTTCTACAGTGGTCGCAACATTAGTACTAACAATATCCAAAATATTAATGGTAACAAAACTTGGTGGTACCCCAGGAAAACTATTGTGTGGTATGCATATTAAAGATGCTAATACATTTACAAATGTTACCCTTATGCAAGCAACAATAAGATGTATTTCTAAGGGAAGCATCTGGATTATTTTTCGCTTTTTGCTTCATCTGCATTATCATGGTTATACTTTTCTATATCTTTTAATTGTGCTAATTTTATTTTTGTTTGCAGTATTTGATCAACGCAAACAGACTTTTTACGATAAAATTGCAAAAACAGTAGTGATAGACTATAAATCTAGTTGATATTTTTCTTTATAGGTAGTACATGGATAAAAAAGTAAACTACTCAACGATGACAAGACGTACTCTAGCATTTATAGTTGATTGTATTTTATTTATCGCAATACCATTTGGTTTAATGGCGGTGGGTTTCTCACTTACACACGCAATACAAGGGATCATGGGTGCAATAATTGTAATCACCACGATTGTATTTTCTTTATTTTTAATGATACCATGTATATTTCATATATTCATGCTAGTAAAATTTGGCGGCACTCCAGGACACTTGTTATTTAGCATGCGTGTAAAAGACAAAGATACATTTGAGTCAATCACTACAATGCAAGCAATGAAAAGGACTATAGCTCTTTTTATAATTTATTGCATATCACTTTGTAATCCCATTTTATTCTTAGCTATACTAATCTTAGTTTTAGTATGTGCAGTAGGTGATGAACATAAACAAGCTTTTCACGACAAAATTGCAAACACGGTAGTGATAGATTATAAACCTAGTTGATATTTTCCTTTAGCTGTCTGCCACCAAGGGTGTCATTCCAGTGTCACGCGCTAACTTAAGGTAAATTGCCAACTTAACTATAAATATATTTTGGTAAATCCAAATTATTTTAGCTATAAGAGCGTTTTACTTTTTGCTCAGCATATCCATCATAACTGGCTTACTCTTAGTAATTCATGGAGTTAAAAAAGTCAGCATTGCTCTTTGTTAAAAGTAGTTTGTCACGTAAAAATTCCATTGCTTCAACGGGTCCCATAGAATTGAGTATCCTACGCACCACCCATATTTTATTTAGTATAGCCTTATCAACTAATAGCTCTTCCTTCCTTGTTCCGGATTTTGTAATATCAATAGCTGGAAATATACGTTTATCAGAAAGTTTTCTATCAAGTATGATCTCAGCATTTCCTGTACCTTTAAACTCTTCAAAAATAACTTCATCCATTTTTGAACCAGTCTCTATAAGAGCTGTGGCGATTATAGTTAAAGAACCCCCATTCTCAATATTACGAGCTGCTCCAAAAAAGCGTTTTGGTCTCTGCAGTGCGTTTGAATCTACACCACCAGTTAGAACTTTCCCAGACGAAGGAATAACCGCATTATAAGCACGTGCAAGTCTAGTAATATTGTCAAGTAGAATTACCACATCTTTTTTATGCTCAACCATTCTTTTAGCTTTTTCTATTACTATTTCAGCAAGCTGTACGTGACGGTAAGCAGGCTCATCGAATGTAGAACTTACTACCTCACCTTTTACAGAACGTATCATATCTGTTACTTCTTCAGGTCTTTCATCTATAAGTAACACTATTAATTCTACTTCAGGGTGATTTATAGCTATAGAGTTAGCCATTTGCTGAAGCAATACTGTTTTTCCTGTGCGAGGTGGAGCAACTACTAACGCTCTTTGCCCTTTTCCAAGAGGAGCTACTATATCTATAGCACGCATGCTTAAGCCTTTTTTATCATCACCATTATTACACTCAAGTACTATGCTTTCCTCAGGATAAAGAGGAAGCAAATTATCAAAATGGACGTACTTTCTTAATTCACTTACTTCAGTAGAGTTTATACTTTGAACCTTAGTTAAAGTAAAATATCTCTCTTTATCACCAGGTGGCCTTATTTCTCCATATGCCATATCTCCTGTACGTAAATTAAACTTCTTTATTTGCCCGTTAGAAATATAAACATCATCGGTACTTGGGGCATAATTTGCACTTGCTGAACGTAAGAAACCAAAACCATCAGGCAATATTTCCACTATTCCACTCCCTGTGGTTATGCCTCCTTCTTCACTCATTTTTTTCATTAAGCTGAATATTATTTCCTGCTTTAGCATTCTACCATTGCTTTTACCGTTAGTTGAAATTTTTCTTTCTTCAGCTAACTCTAACAATTCTTCTGCTGTTTTCTCTTTTAATTCGCTCAGATCTAATGTTTTTCTGTTTTTCTCAGTACCTTCATTGACCATCTGTTTTACTGTATCGTTATTGTAAATTTGCTCACTTTTTTCAGGTTGAGCTGTAACCTTTCCTTTTGCCAAAACATCTTCATTGATTGTTGTCATAATCCTCCAAAAATTTTAATTGATGCTTACTAACCTAAAATGTGACTATAAGATAATAAATTAGGCTGAGTTAGTTTCAGTGCGTATTAAGCTTAATTATCATTAAACCCCGTACTTTACTTACATTATACTAACAAACACTAGCAAGTCAAGTCAAGTTAATTTAATGTTAACAAAACACAAAAATTTGAGGATTTTCAATAGCTATTCTTTATATTTTTTTAACCTTTCTTGCTTCTCCTCTTCTACTTTTGCTTTTTCCACTTCTGCTTCTAAATTTTCTTGACTACATAAGCCGAGTAGTACAGGATCTTGGGGTTTTATATTTTGCATGTTATGATGAGATCCATCTCTTACCTGCTCAACTGTGTAATTTGTTGTACTAATTAATTTAGCTATAACGTTATTGTCCAAGATAGGAAATTTTTTTACTAAATAATAAATCGCATCAGGTTTATCTCTACGTCTTGCCGTAGAGGCAAAGCCAAGAATGCTACCAATCGCTTTACTCCTTTTTTTTATATTTTTTATAATCAAATTTGGTACACGATTTGGATTTTTTTTGCAATCATCGATTTCTTTTTCAGTAATTATTCCAGAAATAATAGGGTTATATTTTTCTACTTCTATTTCCTCATCAGCTATGTCTTGTACTTCTTCAAGGGCCAATCTGCAACATTGTGCTATTTGATTAAAAGTTAAACCAGTGTTGTCTACTAACCAAGCAGCTATTTGCACTAGAAACTGTTTATTTCTATCGTTATTGCCCTTAAAAGATTCCATTGACATCAAAAAAGCATCTCCCATTTAAAGTATCCCTTACTGTTATACAGAGCTAAAATATAAACTATTAAAACTAAAAAAGCATTAATTTTGTCATTCAATAACTTTTTGTTTGTCACTTCCCACCTCTTAAGTTAATTAAATGCGCTTACCTTTAAGCATATTTCAAACAAAATATTTCCCCTTCCTAAGGTATAGTATAACTCAGTTAAACATATGTTCCTATTTAAGATTAGAGAGTTAAATTTTAAGTTAATATATTGTAATATTATATATATTAGCTAATAAAGCAACAGGTTTACAAGCATTAAATTATCACTATTCTATAATTAATCATTAATTAACTGGGTTTAAAATGAATGTTAAAAATTTTTTCACTAAAGTAACCGTTGTCCTTTTAGCTTGCTTGTTAATCTTCATGGGAATTGGCAACCTTTTATCAGGTGATGATGAAAAAGAAGAGGTAGCTAGGGTTGGAAAAGAAGTTATAACGTCAGATGAGTATAAGTCGCTATATCAAAATTATGGAAAACAAATTTCTGGATCTGATGCGAGTAGAGAACAAGTAAAAAAGCTGAAATATGATTTGCTTAACGCACTTATAGAGCAAAAACTATTGTTTAACCTAACTAGTGAGCTGGGGTTGACAGTTGGAGAAGAATCTATAAAAAACCATATTAAAAACACCAAATACTTTCAAAATGATAAAGGTGAATTTGACAAAAATAAATTCTATGAAACGCTAAATGACCTGCATATGACAGAGAAAGAGTATATAGCAAAGCTAGAGAAAGTCCTGCCTGCAATGATGTTCATGACTTCATTATTTAAAGATAATTATCCAGTAACTTTTGGCGAGAAAATTGATGAGCAGATATACAAAAGTCGCTACCAAACTAGAGTAGTTGATATTGTTAAAATAACTGAAGATGCAGTTACAAACATTCCTGAACCAGATGATCAAGCCTTACTTGATTTGTACGAAAGAAATAAATCCCATTTTTATTATCCTGAGTATCGAACTGCGCAATATATTTCCCTAGGCCAAAAGTATTTTGAAGATCAAATCAAGATCTCAGATGAAGAAGTTGATGGTATAATAGAACAACAAGAACTTAAAAATCAAAGAGATATATTCAATGCAATATTTTCTACCAAAGAAGAAGCTGAGACAGCAAGAAGAGCATTTGAGGAGGGTAAAACAAGCTTTGAACAGATAGTAGAAGAGTTTGGCAAAGCAAAACTTGAGGAAACTAGAGTAAATAATATAACTAAGGATTTTTTACCAGAAGACGTGAGAGAGAAGGTATTTGCTCTTAAAGTAGGTGAAGTAAGTGAAGTTTTAGCAAGCAGTTTTGGTTGGCACATAGTAAAAGTGGAAAGTGCGCATAAAATCTCTGATGAAGACTTAGTTGATTTAAAAAAAGACATAAAGTCAGTTCTAACTAACCAAAAGTCTTTTGAAAGAGTCAATGATTTCATAAACCAAGTGAACTATAAGATATACAATGGTTCAGAAATTGAAGAAATATTGAGTGAATATAATTTACCTATACAAACTATTGGTCCAGTAGATGCGAGTGGAAAAGATCAAAGCGGTAATAACGTAGGAGATTCTGGTGATTTGATTTCTTTCATTTTTTCGCGAGAAAAGGATCAGAAAGGTTATTTTAAGGGCGTTGGGGACGCTGTTGTTAGTGTAAAAATCATCGATATCGTTCCACCTAAATCACAAAGTTTTGAAGAAGGCAGGGCATTAGCGGTAGAGCTTTGGCGTAGTGAGTTTATAAAAGAAAGAATGTTTAAATTCGGGCAAGAGGTTGCAGTTCAACTAAGAGAAAAAACAGATTTGGAAGAAATTCAAGGTGTGGAATTAGTTAAAGGTCAGCAGATGCACCGCAATAAAGTGGATCAACAAAACTACCCCTTTTCTTTTGTAGAAGAGATTTTCAATATGAAAACAACTGGTTCAGTGACAGATCCTATTCAATACAATAATGAAATTATAATAGGTGTTCTAAAAGAAATGCATTCATCAAATGGCAAATTAAACATGCTTGACACTGGAAAACGTGTGATGATATCGCTAAAAGAGCAATTAATTAGCTATCTGGAATCAAAGTATAAAGTCGAAGTTAATCACGCTATACTTGATGATATATAGTCAAAAATCTTATAAGTTGCTTCAAACGCATCCAGTGCCCAGACACACAACTGTACGAACATTGCGATTTGAGAGCAATCTTCACTAGAAAGGATGTCATCCCAGTGCCCAGACACTGGGATCCAGGAATTTTATTAAGTTGGTAAGCATAAAAGTAGCCGTTTTATGTTAAAATACAACGTTTTAATGATTAAAAAAAGGCTGGATTCCAGTGTCAGCTACTTGCATGACACCATTTGTTGTCTTCAAAAATGAATGTTTGTGCAGTTATGCGCCTGGCACATCCTACATTATTGGTAATTATATTATAAGGTGCAAAAGTTGTATAATTCATTTGACTTAAAACGGCTCATTGTATAAAATTGTGGCTAATATATGAATAAAGGTTAACATGGCAGTTAAAATAAGGTTGGCGAGGTTTGGCGCAAAGAAACGCCCTTTTTATAGGATAGTTGTAGCTGATTCACGAGCACCAAGAGATGGGCGTTTTATTGAGAAAATAGGACAATATGATCCAATGTTACCAAAAGACAATAAAAATCGTGTTGTGGTGAAAGCTGATAGATTAAAACATTGGCTAAGTGTAGGCGCGCAGGCAACTGAAAGAGTACTGTGGTTTATCAAAAAAGGCATAGTAACTTTAGAAACAGAACCAAAGAAAACAGAAAAGAAGAAAGTAGAGAACGAGAAAGCACAAGGGCAAGAGGCATAAGTCTCTTAAAATGCTAAATACTGATTTAACAAACAGCGATAAATTAGACGATATTGTATCTTCTGATTTGTCAGCTATGAATGACTTTGTCTTCAAAAATGTCAATGATGAAGATGCTAAGCTTGCTACTGATATTATATCTCATCTTGTTAGGTCAGGTGGAAAAAAAATAAGGCCTAAACTAGTTTTTATTATATGTAAAATGCTAAACTATTCTGGGGAGAATAGGATCAACGTTGCTGCATCGGTAGAGTTTATACACAATGCTACTTTACTTCATGATGATGTGCTCGATGAAAGTGAGGCACGCCATGGAGTTAAAACAGCGAATAAGATTTGGGGAAATAAATCAAGCATTTTAGTTGGTGATCTATTGTTGACTCTAGCATTTAGATGGCTTATAGAGTGTGGAAATTTAAATATTCTCCCTATTTTATCTAAAGCATCGCATTTACTTGTGAAGGGTGAAATAAAGCAGATGACAACACGTTTTGACCCCCACACAGTCAGGGAAAATTATTTTGATATCATTGGAGAAAAGACAGCGTCTTTATTTTCTGCATGCTGTGAAGCTGCATCTACAGTATCTGGTGCAACAAATGACGAAACAGAGAGGCTAAAGAATTTTGGTTTTAATTTTGGTATGGCATTTCAAATAGTTGATGATATGCTCGATTATACTGCTAATCAAGGCACTTCTGGAAAGCAAGTCGGAAAAGACTTTTTCGAAGGTAAAGTCACCTTACCTGCTATTATAGCATACGAAAAGGGCAGTCCAGCAGAGCAAAAATTCTGGGAAAAATGCTTTTCTTCAGCTAGACACAATTTTGACCAAGCATTACACTATATTAATCACCATAATGCCATTCAGCTTTCTATGGAAAAAGCTAGACACTACATTAATATGGCACAAAATGATATTAGTACTTTTTCTGATTCTTTTTATAAAACTACTTTAATTGACTTTTTAAATGCGAGCATAGAAAGACGAATGTAGCTGGCGCTTGATATTTTCGAATTAATTGCTATATATTTATTAGATTCTTAAGGGTAATAATATGTCAGATAGCAGTAAAGAGAAAAAGAAGAAGTTTGCTGATATGGTAAGTAGGCAGAAAGGTGACGACCAACAAAATAAGCAGACTGATGATTTAAATGAAGATCTCAATACATTAAAAGAACGTGCAGTTCAGCTTGAAGATCATTTACGCCGTGCTGTTGCAGATAATGAAAACGTCAAACGTATAATGCAAAGGCAAATTAGCGATGCAAGTGACTACGCAGTCACAAAATTTGCACGTGATATGATCGACTCGTGCGACAATTTAAAAAAAGTAATGGAAATTTTGAAAGACGGTGATCCTGTTCATGAAGGAATCAAAGTAGCATATCAAAAAATTATAAATGATCTAAAAAAACATGAAGTAGAAGAAGTAGATCCACTTGGTGAGCTTTTTGATAGTAATTTACACCAAGCTGTTGTGGAAAGAGAAGACAATGAAAAAGAGCCTGGCACCATTGTAGAGGTACTACAAACTGGTTATACTATCAAAAATAGGTTGCTTCGCCCTGCAATGGTTATTATTTCTTGCTGATTGTGGAAGCGATTAACATGAGGTAAATGTATAATGACAAGTATTGTCTTTTCAGGTATCCAGCCAAGTGGCGTACTACATTTAGGTAATTATCTTGGTGCAATCAAACAGTGGATAGACTTACAGGATAAATACAAATCTCTTTTTTGTATTGTCGACCTACATGCAATCACAGCAAATAAGCTTCCCGCAAGTGAATTAAAAAGTAATATTTTCAAAACAGCAGCAGCTTATATTGCATGTGGAATAGATCCAGAAAAGTCCATTATTTTTAATCAGTCCACGGTTAGTGGTCATGCAGAACTGGGCTGGCTGCTTGGGTGCTATACACCAATTGGTTGGCTTAATCGCATGACTCAATTTAAAGATAAAGCTGGCGGCGATAAACAAAAAGCCTCTCTTGGATTATATAGTTATCCAGTACTTATGGCTGCAGATATATTGTTGTATCAAACTAAATACGTTCCTGTTGGTGATGATCAAAAACAGCATTTGGAGCTTGCACGTGATATTGCATCAGCTTTTAACAATCATTATAAACTGGATTATTTCATCGTACCTGAAATCTTAACTTTGGATTGCACATCAAGGATAATGAGCTTAAGAGATGGCACAAGCAAGATGAGTAAATCTGACCCTTCAGAATATTCGTGCATTAACCTTGATGATACAGATGATTTAGTTGTTAAAAAAATAGAAAAAGCAAAAACAGATTCAATTCTAGGCTTTGCTACTTTAGAGTGCCGACCAGAAATAAGCAATTTGATAAACATTTATTCAGTGCTTAGTAATGTAAATGTGGAAAAAGTATGTGAAGAAGTGAACAAACATGACATGAAGCACTTCAAAAAAGAGTTAGCTGATTTAATTATCAGTGTTATATCACCCATACGTGAGAAAATGAATGATCTTTTAAAAGACCAATTCCATTTACATGAAATATTAAAAAAAGGCACAAAGAAAGCAGCAGAAATTGCAACCCATAATATAAAAGAAATCAAGGATATTATTGGATTTGCTCAATATCTGTAAGGTTCCAAAGTGTGATGGTGCGAACCGTCATACCGCCGCGGTATCTCAGCCGCTAACACGTAGCGGGATGACGGTTTTTCAAATTGTCGGTAAATCTAAGTCAGTTTAGCTATAGGCAGCAATTTTCTGTATTTATTTTAAGTTGAAGAAAGCTCAAATGAAAAATCGTGTTTTGCTAAAAATCACAGAATGCAGTCTGGTTACAAAATTCTCTAATGGTCTTAAATAAAACTTCCAGTGAATGATTGTCAGACATATTGTGCTCTGCTGATTTTATTAAGTGTACTTCAACATCGGTTGACTTAATTTTTTCAGCTAAATTCAATGAAGTTTGATAAGGAACATCTTTATCATTAATGCTATGCAGCAAGCGCACAGGACAGTTTATATCTATTGTCTTTTTGTTTAAAAGAAGGTTCTTTCTGCCATCTTCGATCAAATTTTTAGTTATTTTGTATGTACAATGCTCTGAAGTAAAATCTATTACACCTTTAGAATCTAGTTCTTCTTTTTGCTTGCCTGACAATTGCTTGAATATCAAATCTTCAGTAAAATCGGGAGCAGACGATATACCAATTAGTGCTGCAATTTTTTCTGGAAATTGAAGGGCAGTGAGCAACATCAGCCATCCTCCCATACTTGAACCTATAATTATTTGTTTATCGCTAGTTAATTCACTCATTACTTTAGCACAATTTTTTTGCCAATCACTTATCGTGTAATCAATAAAATTACCACTTGAATGACCGTGACCAAAATAATCAAATAGCACAAGTGCTACGTCATTTTCTTGGCAAAATTTGTAAATAGCAGTTGCTTTAGTTCCATCCATATTGGATGCAAATCCACCGAAAAAAACTACAGAAGCTTTCTTTCCTTGTAGCTTTCGATATGCTATGTGACCATTATTTCCATCAAACAATTTACAATAATCCATACTACTTTGGCAAAGCAACCGGGCTATCACTCAATTGATGCAAATAACTAACTAGATCTGCAATTTCTTGTGGATTGGAAATACCTGCAAATGCCATACGTGTACCTTTTATATAGGCTTTTGGGTTCTTTAAAAAGGCAAATAGCTCCTCATACCCCCATTTTCCACCTCTTTCAAGCACTGCTTTTGAGTAATTGAATGAGTTACCAAGATGGGCCTTTTTATTTCCAACTATGTTCCATAAGTTTGGTCCTACTTTATTCATTCCACCTTTCTCAAAACTATGGCAGGCTATACATTTTTTTGCTGCTGATTTACCTTTCTCAAAGCTAGCATTCTGCATGAGCGCTCCAATATCAAGCGCCACTTGCTCGATTTTTTGCTGGAACTCATTGCTGCCAGCAGCTACTATCGTTTGGTGTTCAATCTTATATTCTTCTGGACTGTAAAGCATATCAACTACATTACTAACTATCATAATGATTAGCCCAGAAAGTAAAATCGATGCTGCAATCTTATTAAGCTCCATAGTTAATTTTTATTAAGTAATGTTACTTAAATTATGCGAATATTTTCGCAAATAGCAACCAATTACCTTGAAGCTCGCTAAAGATGAGAGTCTCTATAGCTGACCCAAGAAAGGTTTTCCTACGTCCATACCGCCGCGAACCGTCATACCGCGATTCATTCGCGGTATCTCAGCCGCTAACAAGAGATCCCGCTAACAAGTAGCGGGATGACGAGGTTCACTGCCATTAAGTTAAGGAAAGAATGGTTAAAAACTGAACTAAAAAGTCAGAAATAATTAAGGATTTATGACAAATGCTGAAACAGAATAGAGTAAACTTTAAAGCAGATAAACTCTGAAGTGTAAATTACTTAAGAAACAGTTTGTTTAGAAGTCATTTTACAGGAGCTATGGCAATAAGCTACCCAGTTATTATCAGAAGATATGAATACTACCTCTAGTCAAAATATGTGTTTTCTAACCCTTTTTTGGTAATTGAACGAACGAAGATAAGGTACCTTATGACGATCAACTTTCCTTCCCTTTCTTACCGCCAAAGTGTTCATCAAAAATAGCTTTGATAATTGATCCATAATGCAGTCAGTATCTGATTCCGTAGCAAAAATGTCGAAAGCCAAGTTTTTGATCGCGTTAAATGAGACAGATTTGTTAATGCTCCTCTTAAGCTTATCATCGGTTAAGTCCATATTCAACGCTTCTTCTACATCTTCTGTCATAACACTTTCTAGGTTGCTAATAATGATAGCTGACCAAAAATCCTGTTTAACAGACTCAACACTTTTTCCTGTAAAATTTTCTAGACTTAGTCTTCCTTTGAGTTTTGCAAAAAATGTCTCAACTCCCCAGCGTAAAAAATATAACTCCTTAAATCCTCCAGTTTGAAACTTTTGTTCATCCATTAATGATGTAGCTAACACTTCAATTTCACCAGATGGCAGTACCACTTTGAAGCGTTATTCCACTATTTTCTTGTTTTATCTTACGCTGAGCACATATGGTAACCTCAACACTAGATGGGCTTTTTTCTTCAAACATAGCATTCACTTCATTAAAAGATGATCTGGGACATCGAATGACATAAGCAATTTTTCTTTTTGTAAGGCTAGAAAGAAATTTATAAGATAAATATACAAATCAGTAAGTCATTAGTATTTACAACTTTAAGCATTTCATCTGCTAAGTTAATTTCATGAGTGTTACCTCTATCTAACACTGACCTTATGGCAACATTATTTAGCACATCTTAACAAACCGCAAAGGTTGCACTTGCATAATCACCTAAATCTTTTGGTTTTTGGTTACGTATTTTTCTTGAGCCAAATTCATTTTTTATTTCAACGCTTGTTGGTAAAATGATTTTGGAGGCATCAAGAGCTAACACTCTAAAGCCAAAACAAGTTTTAAATTTTTGGTCTTGGTAGTACAAGGAAACCACACCTTCGTTAATTTCTGAAAATGCACTGTGTTTCATTTTTTTTCTTGCTTGACTAAAAGCACTAGCAGTAACGGTATAGTCTTTTTTCCTATATAAAATAAATTCGTTTAGTATTACTTGCAGCGACTTTACACTTTTTCTTAAAATTAAGATAAATATGTCAATAAAAGATAACTTCCTCTTTCTCATAAAATCTTTTGAAGATGATTTATGGGATTCTATAAATTCTAGACTTGCCAATTCATTTTGAATAAATTTTATTACTGCCTTTTTTACTCATACTACCTTTAAACTTATTGGTATACATCATTATCCCATAAAATCTATCTTTTTTCCTTAACTTAATGGCAGTGAGACGAGGTTATCGTCATGCCGCCACGAACCGTCATACCTACCCCTACAACAACATTGCAAGCATTGATTTTTCTCCATATGAAAAGAGTCTGGAAGCTCTTTTACTCTAAACACAATGTTTACATCCTCAAAATTAATCTCAATTCGCTTAACTAACGTTCTAATAATATCACGTTTAGTTAGCCAGTCTGCATTATTAAGACTTGAGTTAATACTAGAGGAAAACCCCTCTAAATTTGTTACTACTAGAGTTAACTCTTGTGTGAGTTTTTTCTGATCAAATATCTTTTTCTTTTGTTCTTCAACCATTTTTAAGTTTTGTTTCATTGCTTTAATTCTTGGCTCAAATTCTTCTTGATCAATATATTCTTGAGCATAACTATCAATTAACCTTGCAATACCTCGTTTTAACTTATCTTCTTGTATTTCAAGCAAAGCACTTTTTTGATCTAGTGGTGATTTTTTAAGTTCTGAAAGTCTACGTTTATACTCCTCTAATATTCTATTTGGATTTTTTAATAGATGTTTTACCTCTTCCCACACAGCCATGTCTAATGTATCTGTACGAATTAATTTGTTGTTACACATTTTATTACCGCCAAAACGGTATGAATCCGTGCCAACACAACGATAATATACCTGATTATTAGTTTTTTCCCCCTCCTTATTCCTTGCAGTGCTAGTACCATAATATGCATAATTGCAAAGCTTACATACTACTAAACCTTGCAATAAATGTCTTGCTCCTCTTTGTCTTGTTCTTGCTATTTTTCTATTCTCAGCTAATTGTTCTTGAACGATTTCAAATAAATCTTCGCTTACTATACTAGGTACTTTAATATAAATCCAATCCTCTTTTGGAACAGGATAAGTAGAATAATTATCTTTTGGATGCTCGCAGGAGTTTTTTTTCGGTCTTATATGTTTTAGTTTGACACCAAACCTTGTTTTACCAAAAGCTGCTTGTCCTTTATAAGCAGAGTTTTTTAACATACTCAAAACTACAGCCCTATCCCAATACTCTTTTCCAGTTCTCGTCATAATGGACATAGCACTTAGCCTACGACATACTTCTCCTATACTGGCTCTTTCTCTTCCTACCCAAGAAAATACTTTACGAACAACTTCAGCTTCTTCTTCATAAATCTCAAATAAGGCCTGTCCTGTTTCTGTATTTTTGTTTATATAACGATAGCCATAAGGAGCAGCACTCATTACACTTATACAACCCTTATTTGCTGCATAAATCTTTCCTCGACGACTTCGTTCCATGATTTTTGCACGTTCGTATTCTGCTATCATACCTTGCATTTGTAATAGTAATTGAGATTCTGGATTATCGCTAATTTGATGATTTAAAAAAATGACTTCCACTCCTAATTTCTTAAACTCTTCAAGTAATATCATCTGATATGCATACTTACGAGATAAACGATCAGGAGAATGAATATAAACCTTATCAATGTTACCTTCTGCTATTTTATCACGTAATTTTTCCAAACCAGGACGGATTATGTTAGAACCACTATAACCATTATCAATAAATTTATATTCATTTAATAATTTATGTCCATCCATACTAATTTGATTCTCTATAGTAGCAATTTGGCTTGCTATTGTATCTTCTTGTGCTTGCTTCCCTGAAGAAACTCTTGCATATAAACTAACTGTTACCATTTTACCGTCCTCAAATCTACTTTCTTATATTCAGAGTTTTCTTCCTTTTTGCTCGCTTTTATTGGTTTACTTAACACTAATTTTTCATATGCATCTAATAGATACAACTCTGCTAATCGATTTACTTCATAACTACAACTAATACGAACTATTAATTTCTTGTTGCCCATGAGCTCTACCATATATTATCCATCGAGACATATGGTTATTTGATCATTAGCTCTATAAATAAATTCAACTCTCCGTTCTTTTTGTAGAAGCTTTCGGGAAATAGTCTTCTCAAGTTTCAGGTTTATTGCAATATTGTTGGCGGAGTCCCGCCGCGGTATCTCTTAGCCGCCAACAAGTAGCTGGATGACGATTGTCAGGGTGTAATCCCAGTGTCCCTATGATGTCATCCCAGTGCCCAGACACTGGGATCCAGGAAACTTAATTGCAAGTAATGCATTGGGTTTGGTGAGTATGGGTTTTGCGTTATAGAATGAAGCACTTTTGGTGAATTTATAAAGAAAGCTGGATCCCAGTGTCAAGCACTGGGATGACAAAAAAAGGAGCACTGGAATGGCACCATTTGTTATGTTTAACAAAGTTCGTACTTAGCTTCATGTTAGCCATAAATATTTAAGAAATTTACCAAATGGAAAAAAAGGCAAAAGAAGCCCCATGGTTAACTAGTTCTGACACTGGTTTCCATCCAAGACGGCAGTAGCCCCTTCGGTGTCATTCCAGTGTCAAGCACTGGAATGACAAAGGAGAGCAGTGTCAGCTACTTGGATGACACCTTTTTTCTACTTAGTGTGGGTTATACAAGAAGTCTATTGTATAGCTATTGCTGGTTGTATATTACTTATAGCTTATCTATTCAAATTTTGACTTTATTTTTCATAATTAATTATTTACACTGTTGATAATCTAGTTATTATTAGTATCCCATTGGTTAATGAGGTAAAAAATGTCTACATCTAAACTTAAAATTTCAATTGCTGCTTTATCATTATGTGTATCTGCCGTTGCAATTTATATACATCTTCCTTATGTTATTGCAGCAGTTTCTGGTTCTGGTGCAATTGAAGCAGTTCCTTTAGCAATTTTTGCTGTTTCTGCGATTGTTGCGCTGGTTTCAGTGATATGTCTTATTAGACTGGCCGTTTCTAGAGCTGGTGATAAGAAAAAAATAGATCTTAGTGGAGAAGAATCCGGCCATACTGCATCTCAAGAACCACAAGAAAAGCCTGTTAAGCAAGATAGTGGATCACAGATAAAAGTTGATAGTGATACTAGTTCGCAGCATAAATCAAGTGTGCCTACTTCCCCTTCACATCCCCCGCAAACACATGTTACAGCAGTTCCTCAAGTACCACAAGAAAAGCCTGTTAAGCAAGATAGTGGATCACAGATAAAAGTTGATAGTGGTACTAGTTTGCAGGATAAATCAAGTGTGCCTACTTCCCCTTCACAGTCTCCGCAAACATGTGATACAGCATCTTCTCAAGTACCACATAGTGTACTACTATCCCCTTCGTCTCCACCAAGTGGTGCAGTACCACCACCACCTCCTCCTCCTGTAACACAAATCGATCCACTTGCAGTGTATAAGGAAAGAATAAAAAATAAAACTGGCGCTACTGCAAGTACATCTAGTACATCTCATAGTACTAACTCTTCTAGTTTGGCTGAAGAAGCAAAAATAAAAAGAGCGAAGCGTGGGTCTTGACAGTGGTATAGGATCTAGAGCCACATCTCCGTTATATTTTGAACAAAAGACAGAGGAGCCACCAAGTTCGCATGTTAATTCATCTTCTATAGCACAAGTAAAGAGTGTTAACCCAGTGGATAATAAGGTGCAAGATTCATCTATTCCTCCTATCGAGGACCACGCAAAATTTTCTGCTTCAAAGGGAGGTGTTCCACGCTCTTCTTAAAATAAGTTTACCTACAAGTCTGATTGTATTAAGATTACTTAATACAATCAGATCTATTATATGCGTTTATCCAAGTATTACTTACCAACTCTAAAGGAAAAGCCTGCTCATGCTAAAATTATCTCCCATCAATATTCTTTACGTGCAGGTTTAATAAAGCAGATAGCATCTGGCATCTATACGTGGTTACCACTTGGTCTCTTAGTGCTTAAAAATATTGAAAACATTATCAGAGATGAAATGAACAAATCCGGTGCTATTGAAGTGTTAATGCCTTGTGTGCAACCGGCAAGTCTTTGGCGAGAATCAGGACGCTATGATGATTACGGTAAGGAAATGCTACGCATAAGGGATAGGCATGAGGAAGATATGCTTTTCGGTCCAACGCACGAGGAGGTGGCAACTGATTTAATTAGAGATGTGGTAAAAAGTTACAAAGATTTGCCACTTTGTTTATACCAAATTCAATGGAAGTTTCGTGATGAGGTAAGACCACGTTATGGTGTTATGAGGGGCAGGGAATTTTTGATGAAGGATGCATATAGTTTTGATGTGGATTACGAAAGTGCACAGAATTCATATAATTTGATGTACAAAACTTACATAAAAATCTTCAAACGCATGGGACTTACCCCAATTGGAGTTCGAGCTGATACGGGGCCAATTGGAGGAAATTTGAGCCACGAGTTTCATATATTGGCAAACACTGGTGAGAGCACTTTATATTATGACAATAAATTTTCTGAACTACTAGAGAGTGAAGATATTGAAAATCTGAAGAGTATATACGCAGTTGCAGATGATATGCACAACCCTAAAACTTGCCTTGTGCCGCAAGAGCAGTTAAATGTCAGTAAAGGTATTGAAATAGGGCATATTTTTTATTTTGGCGACAAATATTCAAAGCCTATGAAGGCAAGTGTTACTTCTCAAGATGGAAAAAATGTCAATATACATATGGATTCGTATGGTATTGGGGTTTCAAGGCTTGTCGGCGCAATAATAGAAGCTTTTCATGATGATAAGGGAATTATCTGGCCAGAATCGGTGGCTCCTTTCAGAATTGGTTTAATCAATTTACAAACGAAAGTAACGGAGGCTGCAGATAAAATATACAAAGCTTTGAAGAGCGATGAAGTGCTTTACGATGATACGGAAGGAAGTGTAGGAGTAAAATTTTCTAGAATGGATCTGATAGGCTTGCCGTGGCAAATAATTGTCGGAAAAAAGGCAATAGATGAAAAGATAGTTGAAGTAAAAAATAGAGCAACTGGAGAGGTAAAGGAAATGCAGATTGAAGAAGCAATAAATCACTTTAGCACAAAATGATACACGGTATCGGCACTGACATAGTATATATACCAAGAGTATTGAGAATATTACAAAAATACGGGGAAAAATTTCTCAATAGAATCTACACTGAAAAGGAAATAGAGCTAAGTAGAAAGTATAATAGTCAAGAAATGCGAGCAAGGTATTTTGCTAAACGCTTTGCAGCAAAAGAAGCTTTTGTTAAAGCACGAGGTAGTGGTCAGGGCATTACAATGAAAGATATAGAAATATACAATGATGTAAGAGGCAAGCCGTATCTTACCGTTAGCAAGGATTTTATCTCCAAAATTCATCTTTCTCTAAGTGACGATGGAGATTACGCTACTGCATTTGTTGTAATTTGCGTCTAGCAGATATTTTCAATTTATGCAGTTGACTTTGTGCTATCTATATAGCTAAACTGACTTACGACAATTTGAAAAACCGTCATTCCGCTACTAGTTAGCGGAATCTATGCTGAGATACCGCGGCGGTATGACGTGTTAGCTATAGCATACACAAACAACTAGTTTGCCAAAAAAACATAGCAGTTTTTCTATGATTTGAGTATAATTCCAGCTTTACCTAAACAGAAAATTTAATGGACTATATCTTAATGTATCTTTCCTTACCATTTTCAATTACCGAGAATTATTTATTAATTACTGCATTGATTCCACTTTTGAGTGGGTTAGCTATTTTTTTTACTGGTAAATGGCCCAGAGTGAACAATAGTATTACTGTCACTTCTTCTGTACTTCTGTTTACGTATACGTGTCTGTGCACTTTATATTGGATATATGGTGATTATTCTCAATTTATTCTCATGGATTTTGGTAATAATTTGCACATTAGTTTAAAGCTAGAGTCTACCGGAGTAATATTCAGTTTATTAATATCGTTTTTATGGGTGCTGACCAGTATATATGCAATATGTTATATGCAGAATAACTATGCTGATAGCAATCACTCAAGTTTTCTATGCTTTTTTTCAATATCGATTGGCTGTGCAATGTTTATTGCTTTTTCTGGAGACTTGCTCACTACATTTGTCTTTTATGAGCTTCTAACTATTAGTACATACCCTCTGGTTACTTACAACTCAACAAATGAATCAATGATTGCAGGATGCTATTACTTTGGCGTGCTATTTTTCTCTTCTTTGGTATTATTTTTTCCTGCAATAGGCCTTTTATATCATGAATTTCATACTTTAGACTTTGTAAGCGGTGGAATATTCAAATTTGATACTTCACTCATCACTTTCATTGCAGTGTGTTTTGCTATGCTGATTTACGGAATAGGAAAAGCTGCATTAATGCCAATGCATTTTTGGTTACCAAAAGCAATGGTTGCACCAACTCCTGTAAGCGCACTACTGCATGCTGTTGCTGTTGTGAAATCCGGAGTTTTCATCATCATAAAAGTTATATTATACACTTTCGGCGTCGATAACATGCAACGTTTTGTGCAGCAAAATTGGTTTGCTGGAGGGTGGCTTCCGTACGCTGCTGGATTTACTATTATTACTGCATCATTGATTGCACTAAAGCAAAAAGAATTAAAGAAATTGCTTGCTTACTCTACCATCTCTCAATTGTCGTATATTATATTATTCGCTTCAATTTTTAGTGATCTCAGCATGAGGGTTGCAATTTTTCAATTAGTTTGCCACGCATTTGCAAAAATCACTTTGTTTTTCGTTGCCGGAGCAATAATAACGAGAGCAGGTGAGAAATATATAGATAAGATTTACGGTATAGGACGCAGTATGCCAATTAGCATGACAGCATTTGCTATAGGTGCATTGTCTATGATAGGGGTGCCGCCTGCTCCGACTTTTTGGGGTAAATTTCTCATTTTTCAAGCTGTTTTCAACTCTGGCAATGTAATACTTTCTGTGTTTGTAACTCTAGTGTTAATTGTTAGTACTATACTCAACGCTCTGTACTTTTTACCGATAATTTACAACGCCTTTTTCTTAAAACCTTCTCAGAATTACTTTATTAAAAAAACACCAATTCTTCTAGTTTTACCTCCAGTTATTACTGCTATGTGCACTTTGGTTATTTTTTTTAGCTACCAAGTAATATTTTAAAATCTGTATTTATAACCATTAACAATAAATTTAAATGGTATTATACCAGCCAGAGTTGCTTTTATATTCGACAAAGTGAAGCTAATCTCCACAGTATCCTCCTTATTTTGCTCGGTTGTAAAAACTACAGTAGCATTTCCAGCAAATGTAACTAAGTCCTTGGTCGATCGATCAATAGATAATGTTATTACATTTATGTTGGCGATTTTTCTTTTAGATAAAGACAAATTACCAGCTTCATTATTCGTTTTTTCCTGAAAGCCTTGATAGATTTTATGTATAGAATTGTTTCTTATAAAATTTTCTTGGTACTTCGGTTCAACGATCTTAATGGACTCGTATATTTCAATGTATTTACTTATTAAGTACCTCGCTGTGGAAGTGTATTCATCTTCCTTTTTACTGAAACTAAGCTTATGCATTGCAGAGAACTCATCTTCTGTGTGGTTCATATACTTCACAAAATTTAAATCTTTTTTAATAGGAAATAACAGGTATATGTTTAATGTTAATAAACATAAGCATACTAGGAGAAGCGATACTATTAATGCCATCCAAGATCTTTCTGCTACACAAAACAGATACCTATGGCAGTACCATTCGACTGCTTTACTGAAATAACTTTTGTTTTTTACTGATTCAAGCAATTTATCTTCCATAACACAATACTACCAGACCTAATCGGATCATTATAATAACAATAAGCTTAGATACTCTAAAAAAAACTTTAAAATATGTCTAAATTTTCCCAAATAGGATGAATGATTATATCACCTTGTTCTGCAATGAGGTAGAATTTATCGATTTTGCTCACATCTATATTTATCATTTTTACACTGAAATTTTCAGGATCATAAGTATTACTTTCTACACTTTTGTGATAATTATAATAATGTAATTTATTTTGATCATCAAAATAACCAAATTCATCAGCAAAGGTTCCCACTTTTCTACCTTTACCACTTTTGACTAGCTCAAATAGATCAATTACATGGTTTTGGGATCCAGGCTCAATAGGCCCTTCTGCAGCAAAAAATTTAGGTGCATGACCAATGTATTCCTTAAATTTTAGATTATGAGTCTTTTTTACACTACCAAAATCCACAAATTTATATTCATCTGAAATACCAGAATATTGTGGATCATACTTTTTATATTCAAAAAACTCATTACCTAAAAAATTACAAAACGTTAATTTATAATTATCATGATCGGATTTTACGACTTTAAGGTAATGAAAATCTCCAGGAATCTTTACTTCCTCTTCCGTAATATGATTACGTACAACAAGCTCACCATTTAGCATATGATAGCCAATTTTTGGCAAAGTAGCTATATTGATTGTCTTGTTTAGCTTAAAATTTGCTTCATAAATGCCACTTAACAACTCCTTTCCTTTTTCTAGGGTTATGTCTTGATCTGAAGCTATATTCTTAATTAAGCTTAATTTTTTCTGCATGTTCAATATGGCTTTCGTCAAAACTTCTATTGATTGCCATACAGTTAATTTATTATCAGTCAAATTATATACTTCGAGTATTAAATTAACAGAATTTTATCATGAATTTATGTTAAAAGTATTATACTTTGTAAACTTATGTCATGATATTAACTACATTAGCTAAAACATGCTTTTTATCTAAGTGGAGTTGCTTTGCGGCAACGAAAAGTTCATCTATTTTTTTCCACTGACTTAGCAGAATTTCAACACCATTTACCTCTCTCTTTATGCTTTCTAAAATGAAGGCCTGAATTATATATGATGCTAGTTCTAGTTCGATTTCGCTATTAATTACTTTATTAATCATATTGGGATTCTTTAAATCATGAAGAAATTTATAAAAGCATTTGTATGCTTCATAAGCATCACTACTTATTGTATTTATTATCATTCCTGGCATTCCAGGAAATAAAGTAATCATTTCGTCAAACGTTTGATTATCAAATTTACATTGAGATGAAGCAACTTGCTTTGTTTCATCATAAGTTAATGGGAGTAAATTTAGCTGAAAGCACCTACACAAGATAGTGGTTTGTATATCATATGGCTTATGGCTAATTATAAATATCTTAGAATTTTTTGGCGGCTCTTCTAATATTTTCAATATTGCGTTTTTAGCGTTATTAGTCATTGCCTCTAAGCTATCTATTATAGCTATTTTGTGTTCTGATTGAATGGGACTTAAGTGTAGAAAGTTTTTCATTTCTCTGACTTTTTCTATTCCGATAGTATCACCTTCAACAATGTGTAAGTCCAATGCTACTTCATTATAGTTTTTTATGAGTAACCAATTGGAGAAGGATTTTGCAAGTGTTGCTTTTCCTATACCTTTTTTACCACAGATCAGCCAAGACTGAACAGATAAGTTGTTCATTATTTTTTTTTTGGCTTGGTTGTGGCCTATTACTTTTTTCATTCTTTCTCCTATAGATTTTAGTTTGAAAATGCGTTGTTTACTGTTTGTAATGAAATTGTACCTTCCCTTAAAACCTTAATCTTATCTTCGGTTAAGTCAATAATAGTAGATTCTATACCAGAAACTAGTTCGTCATCTTCAATCACTACAGATAAATGTTGCTTAATGGATTGTGGTATATCGTTTGCCTTACATACACTTTCTTTTCCTGAAATATTTGTACTAGTTGCAACTATTGGAACTTTCAGTTTGTTTAGTATTGAAATTGCAATAGGATGCTCAGGAATTCTGATACCTATACTATCTTTAAAGAATTCGTTTGGCAATATGTTGTTGTTTTTAAGTGGTAAAATATAGGTAATTGGTCCAGGAGAAAAGTGGTTTATTAAATCAATATATCTTTCCTTTACCTTTGCTATTTTTGTCAAATTGTAAATATCACTAACAAATATAGACAGTGGTTTATTTTGAGAGCGTTTCTTTATCTGATATATTTTTCCTATAGATTCATTATCTAGTGCATTACAAGCAAGAGCATACACTGTTTCTGTTGGAAAACACACTAATAAATTGTTCTGTATTGCATTTATTATTTTAGATACCATATAGCTAAAAACTTATTCATAACAACTAGATCAGTTTTGTTGCACTGTATCTTATATAGTAACTGCTAGTTTTTGTAAACGTAATGCAACGCAGCTTACCATTTGTTATGCAGATTTGCTACAACCCAAACTCTTCATTGACTTTATCAATTATTGCCTGTGGTGGATCCTCTCCCCATCCTGAATACAAAATCTCTCCATAGTCTGCAACATCTATAGAGCCAGTTCTGCTTTTTGCTAGAAACATTTCTCTTTTCTCTTTATCAACTAATACATAATGCCACGCTGATTTTCCACGATCTTTACCACGGACTAAGTATATAAGATCTGACCTACTTCTTTTTGTTGCATCAGCAAAAGATCTTTCATTGACAGTTTTGCTTTTACTTTTTATGCCGCCACTTTCAGAAAAAGCTTCCTTGGATTCGGTTTTTTTGCCTGCTAATTCAGAAATTTTTCCTTTTTCCCCTAATGCCCGTTCTTTGGTGTTTTGAGACGAATACTTACTGGAAAAACCTTCCCCTGTACCGCCAGGAGTCCTGTTTGTGAAACGCTTAGTAAATGAATTATTGTCGTTGTTTTCTGCCATAAAAATCTCCAAACTTTAGATTGTAGAATCCAAACTTTTACTACACTTTATCATATGTTAATTAAATTAATATAAATGAAAAATAATATAGTAATTATTACAGGAATTACGGCCTCAGGTAAATCAGAATTATGCGATAACCTGATAGAAAAATATGGAAATATTAGTATAATAAATTGTGATTCAAAGCAGGTATATGAAGAAATTCCCATAATTACTGCTCAACCACCAAAGCAAGAAGTATTTTATAAACTATATGGTTATGTTTCAGCAAAAGAAAATTATTCCGTGGGTCTATGGTTAGAAGATTTAGAAAAAGAAGTTAATCACGCATTAGAAAATGCTCAAATACCTATCATCACTGGAGGAAGCGGGCTTTACATCAGCAGTTTAATCAAAGGCTTATCATCAATGCCACAAATAAGTCAGGAAGTGAGGAAAAATGTAAGCGAATTAAGGAAAAATTTAAGTAAAGAGGAGTTTTACAAATTAGCGCTAAGCAAAGATCCAAGGATTCAAGGTAAAGTGTTCATGAATGACTCGCACCGCCTTTCAAGGGCACTTGAAGTTATCACTGAAACTGGCAAGTCAATTTTTGTATGGCAAGAGAATAGACAGCCTCCTTTATTCAATAATTTTAAGATATATACAATTCTGCCTAAACGTGAAGATGTATACCGAAAAATAAATTCTCGTTTCATTACAATGATTGAAAATGGAGCAATTGATGAAGTAAAAAAGCTACTTAGCATGAACCTAGCCCCACATTTGCCAGCTATGAAAGCACACGGAGTGCCAGAAATTATAAAGTACTTGAAAGGTGAGATTACTTTAGACGAAGCGATACAAATTGCTCAAACAAACACAAGACACTACGCGAAACGTCAGTATACCTGGTTTAAAAAACAATTTCTAAACCCCAGTTATGGATTAACCAACACAGTAAGGCTTAGAAATAGAAGGCTTTTTTGACTGCATGGAATATGAAATTAATGTAGAAAAAATATGTACCAGAAAATTTATTGGCGATCTGTGCCGTGTATGTTCAAGCTCAAATTTATTTTTTAAACAACAAAAGACTGTCTCAATAATCGACCTTTTTCTCAATAAAGCCTTCTCTTTTAGTGAGATTAGTGCGTTTTTCATGCCTTTTTTCACTTTAGTGACAAGCTTTAAACCTCTATCGAAGAGTTCCTCAAAGAGCTCCTTCTTGATATAGCCTTTATCTCCGAACAAAAGTCCTGTCAGTCTTTTAGTTATAGTTGGCACAGGTATCAACGTTACCTTTGGTTAGAGTAAGTGATTGAATTTCTCCAATTTCGTTAATCACCAAGTGCAATTTAAAGCCAAAAAACCAACCATACGTGCTCTTACCAATTTCTGCTAAACCATCAAAAACTTTGTTCCTAGAGATCCTTTTCTTGTGGCAAATGGCAATCGTAGAAGTGTCAATGTAGGAAGTACCTGTCATTTTCGCTTGTTCGCAGAACCATTGAAGAAGTAATGCTAAATACCGTAAAACTCTCGGCTTTAAGGCAATAAATCTGTGATATGAAGGCATCTTTGAAAATTCTGATCTATAGAGTAACTTAAGGTAACAAAGATAAAAAGCCTTGAAGTTTTTACATGGCGATTGGTGGTATAACAGGATTATGGTTAGCATTTCTGAGTGCGCTATTTCTGGTACTCTGGTTGGTTTTTTGCCATTTGATAAGAACTTATTTGCAAAATTTTCATCTACTACACGACAAAAATCCTCGACGCAGCAGTAAAGTTCTGTAATATCTTTCTTCATGGGTAACCTCTTAAATTATTGTTAAAATACTTGAGTTTACCCTATTTCCCTCTTTATTAATTCTACTTTTATCTGTTTTCTAATCCATAACTGGGGTTTCTAAATGCTGAAGTGATTGATTGTGCAAACAAGCTCAAGATATTTTAATTCAGGCCGTGCTCATTACTACGAATAGGGGGTTCCATATTTTCCAGATGGTCGCTTACTTCTAGTGGATCGCCTAAACCATGCTCTATTTTTATTTTAAAAAATCCAAGCCTCTCGCAAAATTTCTGAAAACACTCTTTTATAACGTCAAACAAGTTTTTATCACCTATATTATAGTCCTTCAGTCTCTTAGGAACAGTAAGTGACAATTTACCATCTTCATATGTTACATTTTTATCACCTTGAGACTTAAGTGTGAATTCTAGCGAGCTATCCAATTTACATAATTCTTCTTCCAGTTCTGCAAAAGTGCGAACTGCAATTTTTTCTTCAATTCTGATTGCCGCATGACTTGGATCACTACAATTAATATGTGTTACATGATTAGACTGAAACAATAACCCATATGTTTCAGCTAAATGAAGGATAGGTCCTCCTTTACCATACAATGCACCCACATAAGCAGCCTGGTTACAATTAGTGATTAGTTCTTCTAGAATAGAATCATTTGGAACTTCTGCTTCAGCATATTCAAATAGCTCTGTAAAAACTTGTTTTACAAATTGGCGGTACTTATTTTTGTCATTTGAAATGAGGTTGGTATGTTTATTATATAATTCATCAACAAGCTCTTTTGTTATAACTTTGTTCTGAATAACAAGTTTCATTCTTGGAAGATCTACGTACATAGTTGCACCAGAATTCGCTTCAGCATTATCTTTACCAGCCCTCAACCTGCTAAAACCAAACTTTTCTGCTTGAGCTCTTAGTGTAACTATTGGATTTTCCTTTTCTTTTGGTGTAGAGCTGTTCATCATTAATACCTTGATATAGACTGCTAATGGTATAATAATACATAAAAATGATTAATAAGTTAATAAAATACCTACTATAAGCCCTATGATAGCAAATATAGTTAGGGGTAACTTAGGCTTACCGACGATTTTAAAAACAACAAATTCGTCATTCCGTTACGTGTTAGCGGCTGAGATACCGCGAATGAATCGCGGTATAACGTTAGAGAGCTGTGCTAGCTATAGTGCATACCTGACCATAAGGTGACAAGATTTTAAAAAGGCTCTATAACAGTTTTACACATGTATGAATCTCAATGAGCAATCAGATTTTTCTAAATAGCAGGCTGGAGAATATACCTAAATTTCATTCCGCAATATTACCTAAACTTTGTGGTGGGGACAAGGTGGTGGATCTGCTGTTTTATAAGCCACTTAGTTATGTGGATAGAAGCAAGTTACTATCTGATGCTCGAGTTGGAGAATTTACAACTTTCATTGCAAAAGTTTATGAACATCAGTCGCCCACTTTTAGAGGTAGACCATATAAAATAGTCGTTGAAAGTGAGAGTCAGTATATATTCATAGTCTTTTTTAATTACTCAGTTAAGTATTTATATAAACTATTTCCAATTGGAGCGAATGTGATCATCAGTGGCAAACTCGAAAAATTTGCTGAACATTGGCAAATTACTCATCCAGATTACGTGTCGCTTGACATCAACCAATTTAAAGAAATAGCTTGCATAGAGCCAGTTTACCAATTATGCCGTGGCATTACCAATAAGCGCATTGGGAACATAATAAGCTCTAATCTAAAGGAATTGCCTGATTTACCAGAGTGGATAGATGATACATTAATCAAGCAAAAAAAATGGTTAAGTTGGAGGGAAAGCATCATAAAGTTGCACAGACCAAGCTCATTGGTGGAAGCTGAGGTTTGTAGAAAAAGGCTTGCTTATGATGAATTGTTTGCGTATCAGCTAGCGCTGAAACTTGCAAGAAAAAATCATGTGAAAGAAAGGGGAAGAGAATTTATAATATTGAGTAAATATAAAGAGCAAGTTTTAAATGAATTGTCGTTTCAATTAACAAATGATCAAACTCGTGCAATAGATGAGATCTCAGAGAGACAAAAATCCAAGTATCGCATGATAAGCTTGCTGCAAGGTGATGTTGGTAGTGGCAAAACCGTAGTTGCACTTTTTGCGATGATAAATGTGGTAGAAAACAACATGCAGGCAGCTCTAATGGCACCGACTACTATCTTGGCGGAGCAACATTATAATTGGATTGAGGAAGTTTTATCCTGTACCGATATAAAAGTTGCGCTGCTTACTGGTAAAACTTCGCGCAAGGAAAGAAAGATTATCATGAACGAACTTGCAAGTGGTGTTTTAAATATAGTGATTGGCACTCATGCACTATTTCAAGCTAACGTTACATTTAAAAATTTAGGGCTTGCAGTCATAGACGAGCAACAGCGATTTGGAGTGATGCAGAGAAATCGCTTGGTAGGAAAAGGAGAAAATGCCGATATACTTTTCGTTACTGCAACTCCCATTCCAAGAACTTTGCAGCAAGCTATGTATGGTGACGTTGAATGTTCAATTTTGAAAGAAAAACCAAAATCCAGATTGCCAATAAAAACTGTAACTATGAACATTAGTAGGGTGCCAGATGTTATTGAAAAGCTAAAAGGTGCTATAAACAGGGGCGAAAAAGCATATTGGATTTGTCCATATATAGAAGAAAACGAAGAGACCAATATTGCTGCAGCAGAGATGCGTTTTCAGGAATTACAAAAAACATTTCTTGATAAAGTCGGGATAATACACGGAAAATTGACTCAGGAGCAGAAAGATCAAGTTATGTTTTCCTTCAAAAGAAATGAATTTTCTCTGCTTGTTGCAACCACTGTGATAGAAGTTGGTATAGATGTGCCAGATGCAACCATCATGATTATAGAAAATGCAGAGCAATTTGGGTTATCACAATTGCATCAGTTAAGAGGCAGAGTAGGGCGAGGAAACAAGCCATCTTTTTGTGTATTATTATACGATAATTTAAGTAAAAGCTCATCTTCAAAGTTAAAGATCATGTGTGAGTCACAAGATGGATTTTACATTGCTGAAAGGGATATGATGCTAAGAGGCAGTGGAGATATTTTAGGCACAAAACAATCAGGATGTATGGAATTTAAATTTGCTGATTTATATCAGGACAAAGAGCTGCTCAATCTCGCGTATAATAACGCAAAAGGCGCAATGGCTGATTTTGAATTACTGCTTGATATATTTGAATATAGGAGTAGATTACATTTTTCAAAATTTCAGTAGGAAAACCAGGTAGCCCGCAGAAACGAAAAAACTTCCTTGACAAACCTCGCCAGCCCCCTTATCATGAAACTGAAGCTATTGTATTTGCTTTCGCCAATCTGCAGATTAAAAGGTAAGGATTACTTAATGTATTGGCGTCTTATGTTCAATTTTTTGCAGTATATAGATACTGTATGTCTTTACAAAACTTCATCTACATCTAGATTTTTATCTAAATAAGCTGAACGCGCTTATAAAGCGTTACAAGACATCAAAAAATGCCAATACTCGACAGAGATAGTAAAAGACTAGCTAACTCGGGGATTCTTTGTCTTTTTTTCTGCTTAGTAAATTTCTTAAACATTTGCAGCGTAAGTTAGTTGCAATTAAATGCGGCTGAATCTCGCTTGTCAAGCGTTTAAAACATAAAAAACGCCAATATTTTAAAGCGGATAATAACCACGGGGCTTCTTTTGCCTTTTTTTTCATTTGGTAAATTTCTTAAATATTTAGATTAGTTGCAATTTAAGAGCCCGTAAAGGGTGTCATTCCAGTGCTTGACACTGGAATCCAGGTTGCTCACAAGCGAACTAGCATAGAAAGTGGTTACAACGTTTTCGATGAGATTGCAGAAAGGCTGGATCCCAGTGTCAGCTACTTGAATGACATCATAGGGGCACTGCCCTGACAATCGTCATCCCGCTACGTGTTAGCGGAATCTGCTGTGGCAACATAAACTCAAATCATTCAAATTTTAATCCAAAGAGGTATCATTATGTCAAACAACTTCAATTTTAAAGAATTTTTTAACCACTATGAAACAAATAGTACGTCAGATGATATACAAAGGTATTATTTGCTGTGGAAATCAGTAATAGCGCAGGCAATGATTGATGCAGCAAGTATAGCTCTTTTTACAATAATCCGAACAGACCGTAATATGCTACTGGCCTGCTATAGCCATAAACACATATCTTATCGCATTCGGACTATTATAAGAAAGGCTATAACTGTAAAAAAACAGAAAGCTTGGTAGAAAAACGTAAGGCAATTTCTTGGTTGTCAGACTTTAGTCAAGATTTTGTGCACACATGTATATTGGCTGATTGTGATCCGGTATACGTAAAAAATAAAATACAGCCAACCTTAAAAAGCCTTACTAGATAAAGCCTTTTTATATACTTAATGAGGTTTACTCCTTTTACCGAAAAAAATATAATTCAATCTCCTATCTATAGTTGCCTCTATATCTTTGATTAATAGCTGCTTTATCATGTTTACTTTTCGCTTTGCATCTTGAGCTTGACGCTCATTGTTACCACTGTTATTGCTGTAATTATTCTTATCACTATAACTACTGCCAATTGGTTTGCTACTGTTACTGAACTCACTACCCTTTTTTCTTCTTGTGTTGAGTATCTGTATTATCTTTTCCTTTAAAAAGGACTTCCAGCCTGTGCGAAGTAATAATTTATAGAGAAAATGCGGAGTAAGAAACGCCACTAATATTCGAATAGAAATTCCGTAACCGAGATCTTCCCTATTTTCATAATACCACTTGCAATATTGAAACAAACGGTAAAACGCATTTTTGAAAGAGCAAAATTCTACAGCATACCAAAAACCATTGCTGAGAAACATGAGCACAATGCTGAATGTGTAAAGATACATTGTGAAGAGAAACAGTTTCACAATTATATCTTTTAGACTACCTAATATATAATTCAATAATCTTAATTTATAGAAAAGTGATATCATTTCACACCCACTTCAATATGGCTGGGGTGGAAGGATTCGAACCTTCGCGTGGCGGTATCAAAAACCGCTGCCTTACCACTTGGCTACACCCCAATACTACTTACATCAATAACACTATTAGCCCAATTAGTAAAAGATTTATTTGCTTTTTCTATGGGCATCACAGCAATAGCTGGCTGATCATAAGAATGCATTGCTTCGATTTTTTCTACAATTTTATCAACTTGATCATTCCTGCTCTTCATAATTGCCACTACTTCACAACTATTACTAATTTTACCTTCCCATAAATACAGAGAATTCACTTCGGGAAATATATTTACACATACAATTAATTTCTCGTTTAACAATTCTTCAGAAACAGTTTTAGCCTCCTCAAAATTTGAAAAAGTTGTATAAACCAAAACTAAATTATTCATTAGTAGCTACATAAATGCATTGCTACTATACTCTACCGAGATTTATTCATCAAGAGAAAATAACGCCAGCGCGTACTGTATGAACATTTGTTTGCAAAGGTAGTATGTTAAGTGTTATAGCTAGTTTGCCTCAAACGTAAAGGTGTCATCCCAGTGCCCCTGTGATGTCATTCCAGTGCTTGACACTGGAATCCAGTTTTCCATATAATCTCATCGAAAACGTTGTAACCACTTTCTATGCTAGTTTGCTTGTAAACAAGCAAACTTTCCTGGATCCCAGTGTCAGCTACTCGGATGACACCTTTCCTAGTAGAGAAATCACAATGTTCATACGGTTGTACGCATACCGCTGGGATCTAGGATTTTTCTATAGTTTAAAAACAAAAAAAGGACGTTACTCATTGAGTAACATCCTTTTGGAGAAGGTAGAAGTTTTACTTATTACACTGTTCCTGGAGTTGCTGTAGCTCTTGAGTTGACAGGTTCTGCACTAGGTTGATCTAGAGATGCGCGTCGTTTTGCCAACTTTTCTTCGAGTTCTCTGTCAAATTCTTCTTTTAAAGGAAGAACTTGTTTTCTTGTTAGCGTAGAAGAACCAGAACCCATTCCACTATCAGTAGAATTACTGTGAGTGAGAGTTCTGTTACTCAAACTATCCAGGTTTTGCTCCACAATAGGATCACTGAGAACATCTTCACTGAAAGAACTTTGTCCATTTAAGTTAGTCAATGAGGCGCTTCTAGGTAGTTCTGGTGGAGCAACTGGAGTAAGCTTAGGAGTTAAGCTACTAGATGAATTGCTTCTACGGACTGTTGCAAAGTTCTGAGAATCTGAATCAGAGACAGTAGCAGTACTTTCAGTTCCTATAGAATTTAGTGAATTGCTTTTTGACAAGCTGTTAGATTGTTCAGAGCCTTTTCTTCCCAGTGAAGAGAATGATGATGACACAGACCTAGTTAAACTTTTGACAGAAGGCCTGTTAGCTTTTTTCTCTGCTCTGTCAAACATATTGCTTACGCTTGAGTACAAATGATTTTCTCTACATTCTTTAATAACCTTCTTAATTTCATCGTAATGTTCAGAGAAAACACTGTCGATGAAATAACTACCTTTAGGTAATGACCTTTGTGTTAACAAGTTATGCAAGCTTTTTTCATTTAAATTATTAATGAATTCTTTCTGTACTTGCCATCCAGAAGTATGTTCAATCTCCCCTGATTTTGCCTTCTCTGCCATTTTTAAATCAATTTCTGACGATATTCCAGAAAGTACATTTTTCACTAACCCAGAATTATTTCCTTTATCAGCAAAAATTGCTTTCATATCATTTCTTATTTCGTCAGATTTCTTAATTGCATCTGGAGTAAACCTTTTTACCTTATCTAAATAGTCCGTCTCACCAGATGCCTTATGGAATTTATTTGCCACTCCTTCGCCTACAAAACTAGCGCCTTTTTTCAGTGAATCTACTGAATGTTCATAACCTTCTTTCACCTTATCTTTAACATGCACAGCACCATCTCTAACTTTTCCGGCAGCGTATGTTGATGCGTCCTTAACTTTCCCAGCAGTATATTTCGCCCCATCAACTGTTTTTTCTGCTGACCACTTGAGCCCTTTATATCCAGATTGAACTGTTTTTACAGCGACTTTTACAGCGAAATATAAAGCAAGACCAACTATAGCACCTGGTATAGCAAGTGTTGCACCAACTGCCAAAAGTGGTAGTACTGCCGTAAATAATCCACTTGCTGCACTTACTACAAGAATCTTATCTCCTTGTTTCATCTTAGAGAATTCTGTATCCCCTTTTAACAGGTCAGTAATTCTTTCTTTTAGCTTCTTGGGATCATTAGCAATATCTGAATTTGGTAGATTTTGCATAGTTTTATTCAAATCAAGACTACCTTCTTGTTGTAGGTCTATTTCAGTTTCAACAGAATTTAAACTTTTTTTATTAGGTAACATTTTTAACCTCACTATTAATTAAATATATTATAATTGTATTCCTTGATTCTTAAGTTAGTGTTAAATTGATTGCCAGTATTTATTTGTCTTCAAATAATTTCGCTTGACGTGTTTTGTGGTAACATAGAAAATTAGGTCAAGAAGCTGCAGCATTTATGAAGTATAGAAAAAGAACACTCATCTTTTTGGCTGTTATAACTTTAATAATAATAGCTTTACTATTTAGGTATAATTCCCATTTTCACAAAGACGTAGTGCACTTAAAGAGTGACAACAAAGAATTCAAAAAAAAGCCAGAAAATTCCATAGAGTCGACCATATTACATAGAGAAAAGGAAGTGTACGATCATGTTTTCCATCCTGATGATTAATTTGTAAATAAAATAGCAATTTATGTTTGCATTTTCTTATTAAAGAAGTAATATTAGCGTATTAATTATAGAATCAATCATTATGTTTGATGATAATAATCCTTGGAATCTGGGAAAGAAACCGGTAGGGAACAAAACTCCTAATAATGAAGATATTTTAAGTAAAGCTGTATCTGATATAAGGTTCTTTCTTAATGGATTAACCAGAAACAGGGGCAAAAAACCTTATTTCATCATTTTCATTATTTTGCTGTTCTATGCTTGCACTGGCTTTTATATTGTCCATCCTAGTGAAGAAAGTATAGAACTTACCTTTGGTAAATATTCTAATACGGAAACACCTGGTTTGCGTTATCACTTCCCCTACCCTATTGGCAAGGTTTTTAAAGTGAACGTTAAGGAAGTAAATCGTGAAGAAATTGGGGTAAGTAGTTCTTATGGGCGAGATACAGATCGCGGTGAAGGCGTGATGCTAACTGGAGATGAAAATATAGTCAACGTTAACTTCGAGGTTCAGTGGCGCGTTAGAGATGCTAAGGACTATTTATTCAAAGTGCGGGATTACAAACCCGGTTTCAGTGTTAAAAATGCTGCTGAAAGTGCCATGAGAGAAATAATAGGTAAAAATACGATCTCTTTTGCACTTGGTCAAGGCAGACCAGAAATTTCTAGAGATACTAGAATTCTATTGCAGCAGATTCTTGATGGATACCAAATGGGTATAGAGATTTTATCTGTTCAAATGAAAAAAATTGATCCACCAGAAAAAGTAATCAGTTCGTTTAGAGATGTACAAAGTGCTCGTGCAGACAAAGAGCGTACTATAAACGAAGCATATGCTTATAATAATGATATTATACCTCGAGCAAAGGGTGAAGCGATAAAGATAAAATTAGATGCACAAGCATATGAAAATGAAATAATAAATGAAGCAAAAGGTAATGCAAATCGCTTTTTATCTCTTTATGAGGAATATAGACAGAATCCTTCTCTCGTTAAGAATCGTATTTATCTTGAAACTATGGAAAATATTTTCAGTAAGGTAGACAAAGTTGTTGTAACTGATGATCTGAAAGGTATGTTTTCTTATTTACCTCTTACAAATTTAGGAAAATAACCATGAGTAGTAATATTAAAATTGTTTTTGTTTCTGTATTTGTTGTTTTATTGATTACTTTATCTAATTCAATATTTGTTGTGCAAGAAACAAAGCAAGCAATAGTTATACAACTGGGTAAAGTTGTAAGGGATGTTAGGGAAAGTGGCTTATATTTTAAGTTGCCATTCATAAATAGTGTAGAGTTTCTTGATAAAAGAGTTTTAGATTTAAGTCCTGATAAGATCCCAAGGGAAGTGATAACAGCGGATCAAAAACGTATTATAGTAGATGCGTATGCAAAATATAAAATAACAAATCCTGTTACTTTTTACCAGGCTGTGAGGAATGAATCAGGTCTGGTTAGAAGATTATATCCGGTTATAGAAGCTCACATAAGAGAAAATATAGGCAGATTCTCGTTGATTAGTTTGTTGAATGAAAAAAGATCAGAGGTTATGCAATTGATTCAGCGTGGAGTTTATTCTGAAGCTGAAAAATTTGGCATAGAAATAATAGATGTAAGAATTAAGAGAGCAGATTTACCAGAAGAAAATAGTTCTGCAATATTTCGCCGTATGCAAACTGAAAGGGAAAAAGAAGCAAAAGAAATTAGAGCAGAAGGAGAGCAAGCTGGGCAGGAAGTTAGATCAAAAGCTGATAAATTAAAAAGGGAAATTATCTCCAGTGCAGTAAAAGAATCGTACGAAATAAGGGGCCGTGGTTATGCTGAAGCAACTAGAATTTATAATGAGGCATTTAAGGTTGATGAAGAGTTCTTTAACTTTTATCGCTCTATGAGCGCTTACAGTAAATCATTTGCCGAAAATAATACTAAATTTGTACTTTCACCAAACAATAACTTTTTAGATATTTTAAATAAAGGATGGAAATAATTTATGAAAAGTAAGGCATTTATTTTATCTATATTTGCATATTTTCTAATTGCGTTTTCTTCGTATGCTAATATGTTTGATTGGAATGCAAAAAAGGTCGTTGATGCTAGCACTACTGCATGCAACTGTAATCAAGGACTTGCCGATTTAGTGGAAGAACTCATTCCTGCGGTTGTAAATATTTCAAGCGAACAAATCATCAAACAAGAAAATAACAGCAGAACTAGAGTTCCATCTATGCCAGGAAATAATTTTTTTGATGATTTTAGAGAGTTTTTTGAGCATTTTGATCAGTTTTTTATGGATAGGGGCCCTAGTGTTAACAAAGAGGTGGTGTTGCTTGGTTCTGGGTTTATTATAGATAAAGGTGGAACTATAGTAACCAATTATCACGTTATTAAAAACGCCAAAGATATCACAGTTACTATGAACGATAATACTTATTTCAAAGCAGAAGTTTTAGGCTATGATGCAAGAACTGATCTTGCTGTGCTTAAGATTAATTCTGATAAAGATCTTTCTTCTGTTGCATTTGGTGATTCTGATAAAGCAAGGGTTGGTGATACGGTTATGGCAATAGGTAACCCATTTGGTTTGGGTGGCTCTGTAAGCACAGGAATTATATCTGCAAGGTCCAGGGACATTAGTATTGGCACTATGAACGAATTTATTCAAACTGATGCTGCAATTAATAGGGGTAACTCTGGAGGACCGTTATTTGATTTAAATGGAAAAGTTATAGGTATTAATACTGCTATCTATTCTCCATCTGAGTCTGGCGGCAACGTGGGTATAGGTTTTGCCATACCATCTAATTTAGCTATGTCAATTATTGACACATTAAAAAGTGGCAAAAAAATAAAACATGGTTGGCTTGGTGTGCAAGTTCAGCCTATAACGAAAGAATTTGCTGAGTCCTTAGGTTTAAAAGATATAAAAGGCGCATTGGTTGCAAGTATAGTAAAGGATAGTCCTGCAGAAAAAGGTGGGATTAAAGTAGGTGATATATTATTAGAATTTGACGGTAAAAAAATCGATAGAATGACACAATTACCTCAAATGGTTTCAAGAGCTGGACCTGAGAAAAAAGTGCAAGTTAAGTTACTTAGAAAGAGCAAAGAGGTTAATATTAAAGTTGTGATCGGAGAATCTACAAATGATGGCCAAGATAACAATCAAGAAGAAAATAAATCAACATCTGATTATGTAACCGGTTTAACTGTTTCAAATCTGCCAAAAGAATCAAAAGAAAGTAATCCTACAAAAGGTGTGATAGTTACCAATGTAGATAGTAACAGTAATGCCACGCTGCGTGGTATTAAAAAAGGAGACATTATTATCCAATTAGATGGAACCGATATAGAAAATACTAATGATTTTCAAAAACAAGTTGATTCAGCAGTAAAGAAAAACGGTAAAGATTCAATAATGTTGCTCATTTACCGCAATGGAAATCAATTCTTTACTTCGATAAAGTTGAAGAAATAGCACTCGTAGGTTATTTACTAAATTAGCAGCATTGTAAGCCTGTCATTGTAACACCTCAATCTTACAAGACAAATCAAAACTATTAAAGTCTACATTCCATTCACTAAAATACACATATGGATAATATAAATTTTCTAAAATTCATTGAACTGTGCTTTCAAACGGTGGTGCAGGGATGTGAGTATAATGATTATCAGTACATAAAAGTCATAGCAGACAGGCTGGAAGCAGCGAATGCTGGCGAAGTAAGGCGCATAATATTCAATATGCCTCCGCGTTCAATGAAGTCCATATGTATGAGTGTTGCGTGGCCCGCATGGATACTGGGAAATCAGCCAACTGCAAGAATAATAGTTGCAAGTTATTCTAAGTTGCTTAGTGAAAAACATTCGCTCGATACCAGGTGCATAATGCAATCTGATTGGTATAAAGAACTATTTCCAGAGGTAGAACTATCCAAAGACCAGAACACTAAATATAAATTCCAAACAGTTCAGAGAGGATACAGAATCGCAACATCAGTTGGAGGAACATTAACCGGTGAAGGTGGTGACTTTATTATTGTGGATGATCCGCTTAACCCTGCTCAAGCTTTGAGTGAAACATTTAGAAAACGTGCCACAAACTGGTTCGATCAGACTTTAGTAACGAGACTCAACGATAGAAAAAAAGGAGTAATTGTGCTTGTGATGCATAGGCTCCACCTGGAAGACTTAACTGGGCACCTCTTATCCAAGCCAAAAAACATATGGCATCACATTTGTTTGCCAATGATTTCTGAAAATAAGGAGGTTATAGCCTTTCTTATAATAGTCCGAATGCGATAAGATATGTGTTTATGGCTATAGCAGGCCAGTAGCATATTACGGTCTGTTCGGATTATTGTAAAAAGAGCTATATTTATTCAATTAATAACCATACTGGTGTCATTCCAACCCCCCCTCCTGTCATCCCAGTGCCCAGACACTGGGATCCAGAAAATTCAACCGCAAAAGACTGGATTCCAGCATCAAGTGCTGAAATGACACTACCTGCAAGAGTATTATACTCAAGAGAAGAGAATGAGTTATTATATCCCCTGGAGGGAGGAAGAGAAGAAGTTGAGATGATAAAAGTTGAACTCGGGAGTTACGCTTTTGCTGCTCAATATCAACAAAACCCCCTGCCGCTTTCAAGCGGTATAATTAAACAAGAGTGGCTAAAGCGCTATAAAAATTTCCGTGATAATCTCTCACATGTAACTCAAAGCTGGGACACTGCAGTTTCAACAAACGATTCCAGCGACTTTAGCATCTGCACCACCTGGGCAAAAATAGATAATAAATTCTATTTACTTGATGTATATCGAGCAAAGCTTGAGTACCCAAAGCTTAAAGAGCAAGTTCTGTCACTAGCTGCAAGATGGACGCCACACGCAATTTTGATCGAAGCAAAAACGAGTGGTCAACAATTAACACAAGAGCTAAAGGCAAATAGCGATCTACCGATTATCGAAATAATTCCACACAATGACAAACTCACTCAAAATTGTCCCGGTGATAGAGTCTAGCAGGGTTTTTCTGCCACAGCAAGCGGTATGGTTAAATGATTTCGAGTACGAAATTTTAATGTTCCCAGAAGCTTGCCACGATGATCAAGTGGATAGTACGGTGCAATATCTGCAATGGATGAGAAAAACCAACACCAGTGCTTTCAGGGTCAGGGACTTTGGCCCCAACCCTAATAAACCATTTAGATGGTTAAGATATATCTAAAAACCTAAATTTATTTCCCCAAAGCTTCTCACGTACGCTCTACAGAATGTGAGTTTACCTGTTGCACACTACACTCTGTAACCTTTAAAGGGGCACTTCCCTTATGTTGTACAACAGGAGAAGCAGGCGATCCCATAGAAGAAAAACCACTATCTCTATTAGAGTTATCAGGTGACGATAATTGTGCTTCTGCAAGTCGCCGTAACTGTGATTCTTTACTCTCACATAGAAATCTGCTTAGCTCCCTTTTCCCCTCAGGAGTATGCGTCAAGTATAAAAGCCGCTCCTTCCCAGGGGAGAAAGAGTTGGAGTCTAGCTTCTTTTGCAGCTCAGGAGAAAGAAATAGGCGTAGTTCCTTCCTCTCGTCACTAGTAAGAGGTTTTAGTCCACCTGACGCACCTTCATGCGTAGGAGAAGTCACCGCTGAGGATGGATTACTTCTTGCTCTTATTCTAGCTGGGAATGAAGAAAATAGCTTAGACACAGGTGGTTTTTCAGTTACAGGAGTTTCAGGAGTACTTCGCGTTGTATCACGCCCTACATCATGTCGCTTAAGGTTTACGCCATATTGCTTCTTAAAAGGTGAAGAGAGCAATTTTTTTATTTTTTGAAGACCACCCCCATGTTTCTTCTCCGGAGATTTACTATCTTGTGACTTTGCTTCAGAACACTCATCACTACTTTTTCGATCACTTTCATCAGTAACTTGCTGTTTTTCAGGTTCCTCATTAGAAACCTCAAGATTTAAGAATGTTGAATCATCCCATGCTATAGGAGAAGGAGTCAATGATGGCCTATATCTCACTTGCTGACCCCGAATCTCTATTAGCATACTTTCATCAGCACCTTTCGATGATGAAGGTCTACTCTGTGTCCATGATAAACCACTAGGTCCTGGTTGGGTAAACTGCGTTGACGACGTCCATTTATTTCCGGACGTGCTTTGTGATAACAAAGGGTTCATTGGCTGAGACCAAGTACTAGGTCCTGCTTGCACATTTTGAGCAGCACTTACACATTTCTCTATACCCTGACTAACTGCAGTATAACTCAGATGTGAACGTGGCAAGAATTCTCCACTCGTTCCAGGAACATCTAACTTTTTATGCAGCATAAAAGATTCTTCCAACCCTTGCCTGGGAGACTCTCCTAATCCTACACCCTGACTCCGCGTGGGAGACTCCTGTTTCAGTGATGGTTCAGTTAATAGCGTTCGAGGAAGCCCAGGATCAATCTCTATTTGACCATCTTTGTTGATTACAGAGTTTTCTATAATTACAGGAATTAAAAGAGCAATCTGTCTATTGGAAAAAGCATATACACCACCAAATCTACCTGATCGTGTGGTTTCAGTTTGACCTTTAATATCAGTCAAAAGATCATAACCAAATTGAGCATTAATCTTATTTGCCTCACCACGATTTAGGTACCTTGAAATATTACCCTCTTTGATTGTAGGTATAAAAGCAAAGCGATCTCCATTACTTATCTTGTCTTTATCGATAAACTCATCATAGTAATACCTGTGGATTGATATTTCAGTTAAGCGAAAGATTAGCTCGCCTATAGCATCCTTGTAGTGTTTAGCTTTCACTTTTAAATTATCACTGTGCTGAAGGTAAAAATTATACCCCACCTCTTTTTTAGAAGCTTCTGTTATATTTCTAATGAAACCAATATTTTCAACATCTTTAACATATACCTTATTGCCATCAATATGATAGAAATCTGAATAACTACAACCATGCTCCTCCATTTGTGCTTGAAGTGCCATCACAAAATACGTTTGCAGATTTGGGCCATTAAACAACAGACATTTTATATAACTAGATGACGGATCCATTTTTGCCTGCTTTATACTTGCGTTTAAAGTCTCTTCAATGCGTTTTTTACCAAGATGATGTTTTTCATCAATTTTCTTAATCACTCGGTCTTCGACATCATTTTCAAATTCCTCAGCAAAGTGCACCTTGAGATTAAAAATTACTCTAGAGTCTATAGGAACTGTGAGCTTAGTTATTCTTGTTTTCTTGTCATACTTTAACCATTTCTTATCAAAGTGAAATGGAAAAGATTCAAGATCAAAAACGTGACAAGCTACAAACTCATCAGAATAATATTCTCTTACTAAGTCTCTTGCCATCTGTGATAAGTACCTCTTTGCAGAGCCCTTATCACAGTTAAACTTAACGACGATATTATCGCCTTCGACAACAAAATTAGTGTTAGTCCTGGAACCGTAATTACTAATGTTAAATGCATTAACCAGCTCCTTAACAAGACCTAAATTATACATATTCATAACTCCTCCCCTATCAAAATATTACTTTTCTTTATTTTTACTCCCAGCCTTATCAGCTTTAGTACCACTCATCCTCGTATAAGGATACTTACCACAATCATCAAACCTACTACGACCCTCGTGCATGTCTGGTCCACCACCTTCTCTAGGATTAGCTTTTAGCCAGGCAGCAGAATCATACCCACCAGAGCCTACCTTAAAACGAGGATCTCCTTGTGAACTAGAGCTCGCTTGTTGTTTTTTATCCATAATACCCTCCGTTAATAAAAATATTATGTAATCTATATATTATAAATAAATCATAAGTGCAACAACTTTTTTGCATTTTCATAAATTTTTTTTTCATTTCCCTTTATAACCTCCTTTAGGCTGAACATTTATAGAATTAAGTTCTGATTCTGGTGAAATTTGATCCTGCTCAGCAAGTAATTCACCGCAAATTTTATCTATATCAATTGTTTCTTTGCCAGTATTACTACTCTTTTGTCCACCAATTGACCCTACTGTTTCTTTGCTAGCATTACCACTATTTCTCATATTTTGCTCACCAGTTGACCCTACTGTTGGTGTCTGCCCGCTAATATTCATGCTTTTCTTTTCTGATTTTTCACTAGACCGCCCTGTCTTTTCAACAAATATTGGCCCCTTCTCCGCAGGTTTCTGTGGACACACCTCTTTCTTCGGTTCCTCCTGCTTCGCTTTTTTCTCTTCTTCCACTTTTGGTTTTGTTTCTTTTACCTCGCGGTTCTCATTGTTTATAACCTCTTTAAATATAGGAGGCATTATAGGTTTTGGTAAAAGATCAAGTTCTGGTTTGCTCAGAACAACCGGCCTTACAAATCCGGGTGAAACGTCAAAAAGGAAAACTGGCACTTTAGGTTTTTCTCTTTCATCCACTTTCATTTCTACGTTTTCGCAAACTTCTTTATTTTCTTCCTTTAATGATGTTTTTTCTGCTTTTTTATCTTCCTTTTCTGTAGATGCCTCTACCGCAGCCGCCAACTCAACTCCAAACATCTCTGCGAACATTGTAACAATCCATCCGACAACGGCCATTTGTAACCTGAGTTTCAGATCTTGCAATGCAGTTAATCTTTCTAACGCCCTTGCAAACTCTTCTTCTGATAACTCACCACTGCCTAATTTCTCCTGCAATTCTTTTATCTCTTTGTCCAACCTCTGATTGAAACTTAAATCGCGTGCAAAAATCTTCTTGATTAACTCCTTAAGCTTATCACACAAAAACTTCATTATCGCAGCAATCAGGTTTTTTTCTTTCTTCTCCTTGAGCATTTGGTAGATTTTCGGATCATCTACATCTACTTCAAAAAGGTTGAAGAGAGATTCAAAGAAATTCCATAAATCTCCGAGTACTCTTCCTTTTTCACCAGTGAAGTAATCCTCATCATCACCTTCTCCGATATGTAGCTCTGCTTGAGATGATATTTCATCGACACAACTAGAAGCCTGACGCTCACACTCGAGCCTCCTGAGCAAATCTTGTCTGGTGAGCTCCTCTACGCACTGCCTCTATTGTCTGATATAGCTAAAGTGACTTACGATAATTTGAAAAACAAAAATTCGTCATTCCGCTACTTGTTAGCGGAATCTATACCGCGAATGAATCGCGGTATGACGTAGGACTGCTGTCATCCCAGTGCGTGACACTGGGATCTCGTTCCTTAACTTTATAGTGTAAATTATTTCAAATTGTGTCTAGCTGCAAGTATAATAATTTCCATTTATAGATAAAGTATGTTGCAAATGTTATGCCAAAGAGTATAATAAAATCTATATCAAATACTTTACAAGAAAAAGTGGGATATAGGCAAAAGCAAATATTAATAAGGATAATTTAAGAAAAGCGCATGCTAGAGTTTGAAGAAGCAGTAAAAATAAAAATATTATTGAAAGGTTAAATAGCACATGATATAATATATATATAGTGTAAAAATGTAAATAATTTTATTGGCATCTTTACATTAATAGTTCTTAAATATTTAGTACTGTAGAATTAAATTATTAAGTTTTATGAAGGAAGTAAAAATGGTGGAAAGCTTTTCAGGTAACAACAAAGGCAGTAATTTTATTGAGGAGGCAAAAATAATGGAAAATTTTTCAGATAATAACGGAAACGGTAGCTCAATCTTCCAAGGAAAAATCAGGGAGCAAGATTTCTCTGCAGAGCAGAAGTTAAATGAACTAAAAGCAGCCATAGAGGAGCTCACCAGACAAGATTTGCTCAGGAGGCTCGAGTGTGAGCGTCAGGCTTCTAGTTGTGTCGATGAAATATCATCTCAAGCAGAGCTACATATCGGAGAAGGTGATGATGAGGATTACTTCACTGGTGAAAAAGGAAGAGTACTCGGAGATTTATGGAATTTCTTTGAATCTCTCTTCAACCTTTTTGAAGTAGATGTAGATGATCCGAAAATCTACCAAATGCTCAAGGAGAAGAAAGAAAAAAACCTGATTGCTGCGATAATGAAGTTTTTGTGTGATAAGCTTAAGGAGTTAATCAAGAAGATTTTTGCACGCGATTTAAGTTTCAATCAGAGGTTGGACAAAGAGATAAAAGAATTGCAGGAGAAATTAGGCAGTGGTGAGTTATCAGAAGAAGAGTTTGCAAGGGCGTTAGAAAGATTAACTGCATTGCAAGATCTGAAACTCAGGTTACAAATGGCCGTTGTCGGATGGATTGTTACAATGTTCGCAGAGATGTTTGGAGTTGAGTTGGCGGCTGCGGTAGAGGCATCTACAGAAAAGGAAGATAAAAAAGCAGAAAAAACATCATTAAAGGAAGAAAATAAAGAAGTTTGCGAAAACGTAGAAATGAAAGTGGATGAAAGAGAAAAACCTAAAGTGCCAGTTTTCCTTTTTGACGTTTCACCCGGATTTGTAAGGCCGGTTGTTCTGAGCAAACCAGAACTTGATCTTTTACCAAAACCTATAATGCCTCCTATATTTAAAGAGGTTATAAACAATGAGAACCGCGAGGTAAAAGAAACAAAACCAAAAGTGGAAGAAGAGAAAAAAGCGAAGCAGGAGGAACCGAAGAAAGAGGTGTGTCCACAGAAAGTTCCGGAGAAGGAGCCCGTGGTGAGAGGGAAAATAGCTGATTTTATAAGTATAGGAGCATCTACTGGTCGCAGCAGGGATGCAAGTGAAAGTGCTAATGGAAGAGGAACCACGTCTGCTGATAAGTCTAGCAGTATTAGTGGAAAAGAATCCAAGTCTACTGATGAGCATAAAACAGATGACCCTTTTGCTAAACTTAGAGAAAAAGTTGCTCAAAGGAATGCCCAAGCTGATGTTAAGCACGATTATCCAATTGGTCATTTTCAAGTTTCATCAGGAACTACTGATAATGGAAAATCTAGTGCTGATCAGCGTAGTTCTGCAAGTGATGCTAAAGAAAATCCTAAGTCAAAATTTACTGATGTACTTGAGGAACCTGCAGCAAGAGGAAATGGTAATACACCATTGAGATAGCTAGTGTTAGCTACTTGTGTGATAAAGAACACTGGATCTCAGTGTCTGGGCACTGGGATGACATTCTATGTTAGAATGGCTACTAAGGCGACAAGAAAAGGTCTCTTTTTGGTACCTCTTTCTTGTCATCCCAGCGCGTGACGCTGGAATCTAGAAACTAGAGTTATGAAAAAAGAGTGAATAAAAATTTTTAAAAAAAAATATAAAAAAGTGCTTGCACTTAATTTTATTTTTAGTATACTAGTTACATAATATTTTTACTAGAGGGTAATATGCATGGTAGTAATGATAATGGTGGTGGTAATAAGTGGCCTTCACATAAAAAGGTTGAGTGGATTGGTCCTGATAAGTATAAAAACTACGAGCAACAAAGTGAAAGCAGTAAGCCTAATACACAACTGGGTAGTAGTAGTGCTACTAGTGCCGGTAGTAGTAAAGATAAAGGAAAAAGCAAGTAATGTTGTTTAGTAAACATTTTAATGGGGGAGTTATGAGTAATTCTGTAGAAAAGCTGGTTAATGCATTTAACTTAAATAATTATTTTTGTGAAAGGGTTAATACTAATTTTACTGTAAAAGGTAACAAGATTGTTGGGTTATTTGCTGATGACACTGACGTAGCAGAATATCTACATAGAATAGGAGAGGAAATAATAAAGCAGCACTACAGTAGTGGAAGTGAGGTAGCACGTAAATATTATAACTTAAATTACTTTCCATTTGTTTTAGGTGCTAATCCTAGCAAGAAAAAAAGTGACATAAAAGGTGTAATGGAAGTAAAGCTTGCAGATTCTGTAAATCGTGAAGTAATCCATAACTTGAAGATTCATTTAGTTAATGAGTTTAGGAGGGCTGTAATATTGAAACTGGTTGCACGTTTACAAAAAGCAGTAGGAATAACGGAGGAAAAAGCGCATGAATGGGTAGGAAAAACTTTTGGAATAGCAGCAACAGGTAAGTCTTCTTCTTATCTATACTGTATTGTTTTTAGCGACGAGTATTTGAGGAAGGAGGGGTATGATTCAGAGACTTTTGAATTACTTAAAAGGGAGTATATTAAAGAGTTTTACTTAAGGTTAGAAAACTGTGGCCTTAAGAGTTCAGACTTTTATGAATATAAAGATGATATGTTGTATATTAAAAACATTAGCGATAAGGTAGTCAGGAGTGTAGCAGAATATGAGAGGGGGCGAGTAGCGCTTGATTTTAGAACTCCAGGCACAGAAGATTCTAAAGTTGAGAATTTTAAGGATGTTCTTGGCGATTTTATTTTCAAATGGACAGGAAAACCAATTAATGCTTATGGATATGATATTTTTGCAGATGAAGGAAAAATAGGGAGTGGCAATAATTTTGTTCTTATACCTTTAACAAAAGCGTGTGATGATCAGCTTGAATTTTTAAAGCGTAAGGATGTGTACAAAATTAATATAGAATATAAAAATCTTATGAGTGATATCAGAGGCAAGACAGCAGATCCAGATATTAACAGTTGTGAAAACCCAATTTACGCTTTCTCTAATAAAGGAATTGCTCAGTTACTTCCTAAAATTATGGAGTCTGCAATTACATATAATAAAGAAAACAAACGTTTTGAATTTGCAGTTGATCCTGGAAATTTTAGGAGACGTGACTCGATAAGAGGTAGTCAATCCTCCTCAACAGTAAATTCTCCACTCAATTCTCCTACACATGCAGGACCGAGTGGACTAAGAACACCGCCCAACCAAAGAGACAGAGATAGTGGTTATGATAGTAATTCACCTCCGAAACCTAAGGATTCTGGTTCTTCAAGTGGTGGTCCAAGTTCTGGCTTAACTGAATTGTCATCACCGACACAGGAGTTTCCCAAGCGAAGTCGTGGTAAAGGGTTAAAGAGGCCTCCCAGGCAAGGATCAGAAAGAGAGGAAGGAAAAGGGGGGCTGTTTCAGTTGGTGCCGGGGGAAATAGATCCAAGTCAATCCACTTGTGGTCAATCACAGCTATCTTCCGGGGAAATAGATCTAAGTCAATCCACTTGTGATCAATCACAGCTATCTTTAGGTACTGGTGAAGGTATGCTAACAGAGGATAATATTCCGGATCAGAAAAGATCATCATCGATTCCTCCTCCTATAGCATGGGATGATTCAACATTCTTAAATCCTGAGGTTTCTAATGAGGAATCTGAAAAACAGCAAGTTACTGATAAAAGTGATCGAAAAAGTAGTGATGAGTGTTCTAAAGCGAAGCCACAAAAGCAAGAACGTGATTCGGTGTATTCAAGTGCAAGTACTCCTGAGGGTTCTGTAAGTAAAAAACCATCTTTAAGTAATCCACCCTCAGGAGTGACTTCTCCTGTTACTGAACCAGATGATGGCGGATTTCTCAATAGACCAAAAATACGAGCATTACGTTCTAAAACGAATGGTGGTATTCCAGAACCCTTGCCACAAGATGCCGTAAGCAAGCCAAATGTGCCCGGGGACCGTAATTCTAAAATTTCTAAAGATAGTGGTTTCGAGTCGCTTGAGCGGCCACAGTCGAATTCTTCTATCACTACTAGTACTGTTCCAGGGATATCTGAATCAAGGAAAGATCTAAATCCTCCCGTAGACAATAAGCGGCCACAGTCACTGCCACTTGCGGGTTTTTCTACTTGTGCTAGTAATGAAACAGTAAAAGCTTTTTTGTGTTTTCTAGATTATTTTTCTTCTTCTGAAGGGAAGAAGCAACTACCCTCACTTCTTTCTTCTGAGGCGGGAAAGCAGTTATCCTCGATTTCTGATCCTTGTGAACAGGAAAACCTACTAGACTTTCTTTTTTCTACTGAGAGGAGTAAGCAACTATGCTCGCTTTTTTCTTCTGAGAATAAACAACAACTGCATTCACTTTTTTCTCTTAAGGGAAAAGAGCTACTGTTTTCACCTTCTCCTGAGGGGCAAAAGCTGATACCTTTAGTTCTTTCTCCTAAAGGGAAAGAGAAACTACCCTTACTTTTGTCTCCTGAGGGAGAGCAAATATCCAAACCTTTCTCTCCTGAGGCAGGCAATATAATATCCTTACTTATTTATTCTCGTGTAGAACCTAAAAACATGTCACACCGTTCATTTCGTGACAAATTAGCAAAATGGCTTCACCGTAATTCTTCACTCTCAAAATTGGCTTCTCCTCAAGAAAAACCTCTTACTAATGACGAGAAGAAGGAACTACGCCCATTTCTTTGTCCTAATCTGCAGAAGAAACTAGATTCCAACTCTCTTGAGGATGAACAGTTAAAATACTTGCTGTATACTCCTGGTGGGAAAGAGAAGCTAGACTTACTCCTTTCTTCTCCTGAGAAAGAGGAGAAGCAACTACACTCAGATTTACCTCTTAAGACAAAAAAAGGCTTACTTTTTAAATTCTTTGGTGATGAACAAGAAATTAGTCGTAACGTTTCTACAAGTTCTGCAGATAGTGGTTTAGGGAAGTCGCTTGAGCGGGGACAATCACCGTCGCTTATTGAAAAGTTTAATGATAAATCTCTTATAAATTCTAGGGTAGATTCTCCTAATATCAAGAAATACTTGCAAGAAGGAAAAGAAGTTTTTGTATAAGCGGTTTGTACCTAATCCACCGCTCTCAGCCACCTAAGCGTTTTATTAGGGTTAGGGCCAAAGTCCCTGACCCTGAAAGCACTGGTGTTAGTTTTTCTTGTCCATTGTAAGTATTGCATGGTACTAAATGTTTAAAAAGTATTAATATAAAGATATCAATAAAATTATTTACACTTTCATGCTATGCCCATAGCATCATATATTACTTAACCTTACAATAATTTTTTTATTCTTGCTGCTTCTTCAAACTCCAAATTTTTAGCATGCTCTATCATTTGCTTTCTCAAATCATCCTTATTAGTATTTACTTTCGGTTCTGCTATTGCCCTCTCTTGTAAGGTGTTTGATATAGGTTTTATTATAGTCTTCGGGATAATATTGTGCAATATATTATGTTCTTCTTGTTTTTTTCTTCTTCTTTCGGTCTCTCTTAATGCACGATCTAAAGAACCAGTGATTTTATCTGCATACAAAATTACTCTACCCTCAGCATTACGCGCAGCACGACCGATCGTTTGAATTAATGAAGTTTCTGATCGCAAAAATCCTTCTTTATCAGCATCCAAAATTGCAACCAACCCACACTCTGGAATATCAAGACCTTCCCTCAGCAAGTTAACACCTACTAAAACATCGATTTCTTTAGATCTCAATTTGTATATAATTTCTATTCTCTCCAGCGCACCAATATCAGAATGCAAATAACTCACTCTCATATTTAACTCACTCATATATTCAGCTAAATTTTCAGCCATTTTTTTCGTCAATGTAGTGATTAAAACACAAAATCCCTTCCCTATTGTCACTTGTGCCTCATGAATTACATCATCAATTTGACTCTCTATTGGTTTTACAATGCAGATTGGGTCCGTAAGCCCTGTTGGACGGATAACTTGCTCTATAAATACATTACTGGTCTTTGCCAACTCATACTTTCCGGGAGTGGCTGAAATGTAAACAGTCTGCGGCCTAACTCCCTCCCACTCTTCAAATTTTAATGGACGATTATCAAAAGAGGAAGGGAGCCTGAAGCCATAGTCGATCAATTTCTTTTTACGCGCCTCATTACCACTGTACATCGCACCAACCTGAGGAACGGTGACATGACTCTCATCAACAAATAAAATTACGTCTTTAGGTAAATATTCAAACAAAGTAGGTGGTGGATCCCCAGCTTCCATTCCATAGAGATAACGCGAATAATTTTCAATACCTTTACATATTCCTGTTGTTCTCATCATTTCGATATCAAAATTAGTGCGTTGCTCGAGGCGCTTTGCTTCAACAATCTTGTTTCGCGAGTAGTAATAATCCAAGCGTTCATGCAGCTCTTTTTTGACTAGTTCAATTGCCTGCAACAAAGCCTCACGCGGGGTTATGTAATAGCTATTTGGAAAAATGGTGATTTTATTTACGCCTTTGGTAACATTGCCCGTTATAGCATCAACTTCAGAAATTTCTTCTATTTCATCGCCAAATAACGATAAACGCCAAGCTTTATTTTCATAATGGGAAGGAAATATATCAACAATATCGCCGCGCACTCTGAAATATCCTCTCTCAAACCTGGCATCAGAGCGCTTGTATTGAAGATCAGTTAAGTTGCTCAGGAAATCATTAATACGAATTTTATTTCCAACACTAAGCGGTATGATCATGCTGCGGTAGCTCTCAGGCGAACCAAGACCGTATATGCAGGAAACACTGGCAACTACGATCGTATCCCTGCGCTCCAAAAGGGAGCAGACGGTGGAATAACGCAGCATCTCAATTCTTTCGTTAATTGCAGAATCTTTTTCGATATAAGTATCAGTTTGTGGTAAATAGGCTTCAGGTTGATAATAATCATAATAAGAAATGAAGTATTCAACAGCATTATGGGGAAACAATCCTTTCATTTCCTCATAAAGCTGTGCTGCTAAAGTTTTATTGTGTGCCATAATTAATGCAGGCCTGTTTGTCCTTGCAATAACATTTGCCATAGTAAAAGTTTTCCCAGAACCAGTAACTCCAAGCAAAACCTGATCTCTTTTATTGCTATTTAGCCCTGCAATTAAGCTATCGATTGCCTGTGGTTGATCCCCAGCCGGTTGAAAATGTGTAGCGATTTGAAATTCCATAGACTTTACTTACTATCTTTGATTCATTGTATAGTAAACACTATATTGCTTTTAAGATAAGTTGTATAGCTATCGTAAAGCCATAAAACATTAACCAACAATGTCATGCAAGTAGCTGACACTGGAATCTTGTTTCAATGTTAAACAAAATACCATAGAATTCAAGAAGACAATTCCTAAAAAATCCCTACATCCAAAAAAAGGCAAAATGCTGCTTGAATAAGCTAAATTTTTTTAGATGCAAAAACAATAAAACATAGTTGATACTAAAGTTATAGTACTCCTATGACAACGTTACAAAAATTAAGGAAATGGATAGCTCTGATCAATTGGAATAGTATTTTCAGGTACCGGTGGTCAATATGACATTTTTAAAATAAAGATTTAGAACCTGTTTAAAATCTTCTCAATAGAAGAGAAATGAAGGAAAGAACGACCATTTGTAGGCTAGTGTTAAGTTTTCGCTCGCAATTTTTCCACAATCGTCTGCATTTTTCTAACCAAGCGAAAGATCGCTCTACAACCCATCTTTGTGGCAATACAGCAAAGGAATGTAATTCACTTCGTTTTATTACTTCTACAGTTGCTCCAATAATCGTTTTTATTTGAGTTGCAAAATTTTCTCCTGTATAACCTGCATCGACCAGTATATTTTTAACTTCCGAGAGGTTTTCTTTTGCGCTTTCAACCATTCTCACAGCACTGCTAACCCCAGTTGTAAATTAGAAAAAATAGAAAAGGTAAGGAAATAGGGTAAACTCCGAGGTATTTGATATTCATTCCTAAAATAGGAGGTTACCAATGAAAGAAAAAGTAACAGAAATCTTTTGTATAGTCGATGATTTTTGCAATACAGTCGATGAAAATTTTGCAGAAAAACTTCTACCAAGTGGCAAAAAACCAACCAGGACGCCAGAGATTACGCATTCAGAGATTTTTACCATAATATTGCTATATCAAGTGCGACAATTTTAAAATTTTCTATGTGCATTATTTGAAATTATTATACGAATCAGCGTTTCCAAAATTGCCATCCTATAGTAGGTTTATCAGGTTAAAATCGCGGGTTTTATGGTATTTAGCGCTCTTAATGCAATGGTTTTGCGAACAGTCAAAAGTGACAGGGATTTCGTACATAATCTATCGCTGTTTGCCATCCAAAAAGGACCTCGAGAAACAAAGTTTTCAAAGGGTTGGCAAAGATTGGAAAGACTACTTATGGGTGGTTTTTCGGTACATCTAGTAATCAACGAAACTGGCGAAATTCAAGGGGTTACGGTGACAAAAGGCAACGTTGATACCTGTGCCAAATTTAACTAAGAAATTGACTGGATTATTGTTTGGAGATAAAGGATATATCAAAAAAGATCTTTTTCACGAATTATTCGATAGAGGGTTAAAGCTTGTAACCAGTATAAAAAAGGGTATGAAAAACTCATTAATGGCGCTAAATGAGAAGATTTTGTTAAGAAAAAGATCGATTATTGAGACAGTTTTTGGCTCTCTGAAAAACAAATTTGAGATTGAGCATACTCGCCATAGATCACCGATAAATTTTTTGGTACACATTTTTTCTACGCTTGTTTCATATTCCATACAGCCGCTGCATTTCTAAGCTTTACTTCGTTGGCTAATCCGCAACTGGGGTATATAGGGTTGACACCAAGGCAATATTCTTCTGGAGAAGTTGATCGGCATGGCAGCATATCAAAGATGGGACCAGCGGAATGTAGAAGTATGTTATATGAAGCTGCACAAACAATGCTTACAGTTACCAAGAGGACATTTAAATTAAAAAACTGGGGTTGCGAAGAAAAAAGGAATGAAAAAAGCAATTGTAGCAGTAGCAAGAAAATTAGCTGTAATTATGCATAGGATGTTGGTTGATAAAACAGAATTTTATTATCAACAAACATCAAAAGAGCATAGGACAATAATTTTATTGAAAATAAAGATAGCAATGCCGATGGAAGGGACAAGCAAGAACTTAGTTAGACTTCGTGGTAAATATGTTGCCGTCCACTTCCGCCTAACAAGTATAATGCGGCTTGACAAATTTATTGTCATCTCAGACCGCGGAAAGAACCATATGCTACTTTTAACTTATGTAAAATTACCAAGGATTATGGAGAAGATATGCTGTTTTGATTTGTGTGAAAATTATTGTTGACTTATGTGCAATTAGAGAACCTAAGTCACTTTAGCTATATATAAACCCCAGTTATGGATTAACCAACACAGTAAGGCTTAGAAATAGAAGGCTTTTTTGACTGCATGGAATATGAAATTAATGTAGAAAAAATATGTACCAGAAAATTTATTGGCGATCTGTGCCGTGTATGTTCAAGCTCAAATTTATTTTTTAAACAACCAAAGACTGTCTCAATAATCGATCTTTTTCTTAACAAAATCTTCTCATTTAGCGCCATTAATGAGTTTTTCATACCCTTTTTTATACTGGTTACAAGCTTTAACCCTCTATCGAATAATTCGTGAAAAAGATCTTTTTTGATATATCCTTTATCTCCAAACAATAATCCAGTCAATTTCTTAGTTAAATTTGGCACAGGTATCAACGTTACCTTTGGTTAGAGTAAGTGATTGAATTTCTCCAATTTCGTTAATCACCAAGTGCAATTTAAAGCCAAAAAACCAACCATACGTGCTCTTACCAATTTCTGCTAAACCATCAAAAACTTTGTTCCTAGAGATCCTTTTCTTGTGGCAAATGGCAATCGTAGAAGTGTCAATGTAGGAAGTACCTGTCATTTTCGCTTGTTCGCAGAACCATTGAAGAAGTAATGCTAAATACCGTAAAACTCTCGGCTTTAAGGCAATAAATCTGTGATATGAAGGCATCTTTGAAAATTCTGATCTATAGAGTAACTTAAGGTAACAAAGATAAAAAGCCTTGAAGTTTTTACATGGCGATTGGTGGTATAACAGGATTATGGTTAGCATTTCTGAGTGCGCTATTTCTGGTACTCTGGTTGGTTTTTTGCCATTTGATAAGAACTTATTTGCAAAATTTTCATCTACTACACGACAAAAATCCTCGACGCAGCAGTAAAGTTCTGTAATATCTTTCTTCATGGGTAACCTCTTAAATTATTGTTAAAATACTTGAGTTTACCCTATTTCCCTCTTTATTAATTCTACTTTTATCTGTTTTCTAATCCATAACTGGGGTATATAAAAGGTTTAAGTGGTTGTATTGATGTATCTTTGTATTAAAAAACACCCAATAAGCAGAGTTGTAAGTGGAATAAACCACAAAATGTAAGTGCTAGATTTTATAGGTGGTACGATTATAATTGAATTGCCGTAAGAATTTTTTAACTCTGAGATTATCTCTTCATCTGTGTATCCATCATTGATTTTTTTACGAATTGCTTCTCGCATATCATACGCGATCTGAGATCCAGATTCAGACAATGATTCGCCAGAACATATTGGACACCTTATTATTTCAAATAAACTGGTTGCTCGTTTTTCCATGCTTTTATCTCTGAGTTTATTATCCAGAGTAAAAGCGTTTACGCCTGAGTGGAATATCAATATGAAAAGTAAGCTAATTACTATTCTCATTCTTGGTTAATTGGATTATTTTACTGAGTTGGTTCATAAAATCAGTGATGGATAACTTTCCAATAAAGCTTGACCCTACATCATCATCGTACTTTATTGAAAATTGAATGCCATTATCAGTTGTTTTTTCTGATAAGGAAGGTACTAATTTTTCGAACGCATCTGAAGTTTTTGAGTCACCAATCATAAACGAGATTAATTCTTTATAATTTGATATAGCCACGTTGATTTTGTCTTTAAATGAATATGTAACTAAGTTGTAATTGTTTACCCCACCATCTGCAGCAAAAGAAAAATTATTACTTTGAATCAAAAATTTCTCTATATTGAAATTAATTCTGGAAGCTGAGATGTCGTTTACAAATTCATAATCAAATTTAGTGTCGATACTAAGGTAACTTTCAGGACTTGCAGTATTTTTATACCGATAAGTATACAAATCAAATCCTAGCTTAGCATTTCCACTCAGTTCTTTATCGAGGTAAAATTGAATGTAATTACTTTTATCATTCACTTCAGTTATAACACTTTGCTGATTTTCTGAAACATCACATTTTAATCCATAATCTTCGTAACGAAGTGTACCTATATAGTCTATCACGGTACTATTTCTGTTGAATCGCAATGAAGATGGTAAATCGTTTAATCTAACAACAAAGTGGCTGCTATCGTTTGTGTGGCATTTTATATTCTTTTTCTCATCATCATGAACAGCAATGTTGACTTCATTGCTTGGTATGTAGATATATACTGATTTATCAAACAATCTATTTTTTATCAATAAAGCATCAGATGAGATGGTTAATTGCTCATTGGAAAATTTTGGGTTTGTCACACGGAAAATTAGGTTAGAAGGAAATCCACTAAAATCATGTGAAATATCAAATTTTTCGTCGTTAATGTATAGTATTGTTTCAGCTAAAAGATTTTTTACCCTACATGCAGAAAAATACCAAAAACCACTATACGCTACAGGAATAAACAAAAGTAAAGAGACGATAATATAGATAAAAATCTTACGCATGATTCCCCTGTTTATCTAATGATATGTTTCTTGTACCCCTTGGTATGGTTACACACAAGCCGTCGATATCTTTTGTAATTTTTATTTGGCATCCAAGCCTCGACGTCTCTGTTAAGCCGAAAGCTAGGTCTAACATATCATTTTCCTCATCAGATATAGGGTTATGTATTTCTACAGCATTATAAAACTTTGGATCAACAATTACATGGCATGTAGAGCAAGCAAGAGAACCTTCACATGCACCTTCAAGCAGATCTGGAGCACTTCTATGGGCTAAATTGAGCAGAGTTTCTCCCTCTGCAGCTTCATAGCTTTTCTTACTCCCATCAGGTAAAATAAAAGTAACAGATGGCATATTATTCCTATTAAAATCCTTACTAATTTCTCTATATCCTACAGGTAATAACTAATATTTGCAAACTCTTTGCAATTCCAGTGCCTATATTTCTTGTTATCCAAGTATCTCCTTTAGCATAGATCCCGCTAACAAGCAGCGGGATGACGATTGTCAGGGTGTCATCCCAGCGCCCCTATGATGTCATTCAAGTAGCTGACACTGGTTCCTTTATGATGGCAGCGCCCCTATGATGTCATTCCAGTGCTCCTTTCTCGTCATCCCAGTGCTTGACACTGGGATGGCTTTGTTGCATCGCTAGCTATGATGGATTAAAGATAAAAAAGATAGGGAATATCAGTAGCTTATTATTCTGGTATTTATAACAAGAACGGTCAATGAATACCTATAGCTCTTTTTACAATAATCCGAACAGACCGTAATATGCTACTGGCCTGCTATAGCCATAAACACATATCTTATCGCATTCGGACTATTATAAGAAAGGCTATAAATTTGAGTAAAAGAAATTTCACTACCATTTACCAATCCGGCTAAAATTCAAGAATTTCAATGCTTTAGCTATTTTCAATAGAATTAAATTTATTAATATAAATAACAAATTACTATTCTTAAATTTGATCAGATTGATTGCAAAAAAACAAGATTTTCAATAGGTTGCTTATAATCCTAACTATAGTTAGCCTTTCATAAGTAGCGATGCAACAAAGCCCACTGGGATCCAGGAAAGTTTGCTTGTAAGCAAGCAAACTAGCACAGAAAGTGGTTACAACATTTTCAATGAGATTATATGGAAAACTGGATTCCAGTGTCAAGCACTGGAATGACATCATAGGAGCACTGACCATTTTCGGTCTCTTAAGTTGCTTTAGCTACAAACATTAAGAAATTTACCAAATGAAAAAAAAGGCAAAAGAAACCCCGTGGTGGTTGGCTATTTACCATGTACTAAAATATCGGCGTTTTTTTATTCTAAAACGCTTGATTAAGAGCGATTTAGCTGCTTTTAACTTGCAACTAACCTACACCGCAAGTGTTTAAGAAATTTACTAAGCAGGAAAAAAGGCAAAGAAACCCCGTAGTAGCTAGCATTCAAATTCTCCCTTGTTAATTTGACGTTTTTTGCTGTCTTAAACGCTTTGTAAGCGCGTTTCGGCTTATATAGGTAAAAACCCAGAAATTTTTAAAGACATGCGATGCACGTAGTGCGAAAAATTAAACATGAGACGCCAAATACCCTAAGTTTTTTGTCATTAACCTGCACAGATTGCGAAGATAAATAAATAGCTTCAGTTTCATGATAAGGGGGCTGGCGGAGTTTGTCAAGGAAGTTTTTTGTTTCTATTGAATGACAGTTGTAACCTACGAAAGAAGTCTGTTGTAATTTGTACGATATCTTTATAAAATGGTTCGCATAAGTTATCTAGCAGTGCAACTAAACAAATACAAAAATCAAAACGTCGCGGTTTTTGGTCTTGGTAAAACTGGTTTATCCGCCATTAACGCTCTAACAAAGAGTGGTGCAAGAATATATGCATGGGATGATCATGAAGAGCAAATAGCAAATGCAAAAATGATGTATAAAAAATGTAATTTTATTCATCCCAAGGAATACAATTGGCATGAGATCAGTGCATTGGTTTTAAGCCCTGGAGTGCCAACAGAGCCACATTGGATAGTAAAACTTGCAAGGAGATTTGATTGCAAAATAAAATCAGACATTGAGCTATTTCTTGAAGCTAAAACTACGAACCAGAAGGTAATAGGCGTCACAGGAACAAATGGTAAATCAACCACTACATCACTAATAGGGCACATATTAAAATCTGCAGGGAAAAAAGTAGCTATTGGTGGAAATTTAGGCGTTCCTGTTTTGGATCTAGAAAGAGATGCAGAAATTTATGTAATCGAACTCTCCTCTTTTCAATTGGAGTTGATGAATGAAATTAACGTGGACATTTCAGCACTGCTCAATATTACACCAGATCACATAGATAGGCATGGAAGTATGGAGAACTACATAGCAACTAAATTAAAACTGATAAACGGTAGTGAGGTTGCCGTAATAGGATGTGACAATGAGATTACTGCTGATATATTCAACAAATTCACTGGAGACAAAATTCCAATCTCAGTAACATATTCCCCGATGTCATTCCAGCGCGTGAAGCTGGAATCCAGAAAAGAAAAACCATTGCCAACTACTCAGATGACAGAGGGTGGTGCAAGAGATCTAATATCATTGGCAGGTAACAATTTGCTTGATTATAGTGAACAGATTACTGGTATAGATCGAAATTATCTGGATCCCAGTGTCAGCTACTTGGATGACAAAAGGGGCACTGGGATCCAGAAGATCTCGTTAAAACTAGAGAATCATAGCTTATCAGTAAGCAACGTGAAAATAAACCTAATATCCAACGCAGAAAACATAGCAGCCACATATGCCGTATGTAAGGTACTTGGAGTAGATAGCAACACTATTATCAATGGAATCAAGTCCTTTTCAGGACTGAGGCATAGGAATGAACTGCTTGGCAAAATAAGAAATGTGTTTTTCGTGAACGATAGCAAAGCAACTAATGCAAAATCGAGCGAAAAGGCGATCTTATCTTATGAAAACATAAATTGGATCGCTGGTGGAAGAAGCAAAAAAGGTGGAATAGAATCATTAAGCAAGCATTTTACAAGGGTTAGAAAAGCTTTTCTTATTGGAGAATCAACCGAAGCTTTTGCAAATGTTATGGAGAATAAAGTAGATTATGTTAAATGTTGCAATCTAGAAGATGCATTCAGATTGGCTTTTGAAGAGGCCTTAAATAGCGCAGAAGAAGTAACAATATTACTTTCTCCCGCGTGTGCTTCTTTTGATCAATGGAAAAATTTCGAGGAACGTGGTGAAGCATTTTGTAGAATGTTTGAAAATCTCAGGTACAATCACACATGCTGTTTAGTATGATGTTGCGTGGAACAAAAGTTAATAATAGATAAGCTAATTAGGGTTATTCCATTTGAAGGGATAAGCGATGAAACCCTATTAAAGGTGTGCACTGACCTTAATCTAGCTAATAGCTTTTGCAAATTTCAGAATGGAATATATAGCGCTTTGGAGCACATAGCAGAGGACTTAAATAGCTCAATGGAAGCTGAATTAAGAAATTCTAATTTAGAAGATATGAAAGTGCGAGAGCGAGTAAAGTTAGCCATTCAAATACGCCTTTCAAACTACGCTAAGCTACCGAATTATAGAGAACTTTTAAAAAATGTTTTATTATTTTCTGTATCACCAAAAAATACATATTTTTCTAGTAAACTTTTATACAGAACTATTAGTGCGATTTGGTATGGCATTCATGACCAATCAACAGATTTTAACTACTATACAAAAAGAGCAATATTAGCTGGAGTGTACTTAAGTACGATACTTTTTTTTATCAATGATTATTCAGAAGATTTTGCGGATACTTTATCGTTTCTTGATAACCGTATCAACAATGTCATGACATTTCAAAAATTCAAAACTCGCTTAAAAGGAATCATAGGAAATTTCTTATAAGCTATTGATTGTTGGTAGAAAAGTACTTGAGCACGATCCTGAAAAGGTTTGTGAAAATAAAAATATTCATGCTGATCATAAAGAACATTTAGTTTATCGTGAGGATAATAATGGTACAACAAAATACACCAGTTACGAAGAAAAAGAAAATAAATTTATTGAAGAAGCACATGAATATTTAATAGACTCTGAATTTAATAAAAATTTTGATCTAGGGCAGTACAGAATAAGTAATTTCTCCGGAAACTTGACGAAAATAGAACTGGAACTCATCAATGAAAAGTATATGCAAGTTTAAGTTGATAGAGAAAGAAAAATTATTCTTGCTATACCGTAAATACGTTCCAAGATTATACTAAAGTCTTTATTGCACTCAAAACCTTCGTTTTTCCTAATCTCTAGAATTATCAATGCATCATCACTTAACCAGCCTGAGTTAGCTAGTCCATTCAACGTTGATTCAACTAGATTGCTATTGTAAGGTGGGTCTATAAAAACTATGTCGCATTTTGAAATAGGTTTTGGTAAGCAGTTAGCACTGCAGCAAATTAGCGTAACATTGTCCGTAATTCCAAAATCTTCTGCTGTTTTTTTAGGCAGTTGCAAATTGTAATAATCTGAATCCACCATGAATGCATGTTTAGCGCCGCGAGAAAGCGCTTCAAATGAAAAAGAGCCACTTCCGCAGAACAAATCAAGTACATTCAAGTTATAAATAGGTTTTCTTGAGGAAAGTATACTAAATATTGCTTCTCGAACAATACTCATAGTTGGTCGTGCAGCTAAATGCTTACCTGTAGTTATTTTTCTTCCGCGATATTTGCCTGCAATGATGCGTAGCATACTAAATAAGCTCCAAAATAATTAATTATTTATACTATATGATTAATGTCAATATGGCTTTAGCAGTTTAATAGAGAGAAGCTATCGAGTCGCTTGTAAGAAAAACACAAACACAAGACTCATCAGTTATCTTTTTCTGATTTGCCTGTTGCATTTATTGCTTGACCAATCTCATCTTGTAAATCACCATAACTATTTCCTTCATCGTGATTGATCCCTTCAATTCTACTTTCTAATTCTAACTTAATTATAGTATTGATTTTATCTATATTATCAAGAAAGCCTCTACATTCTTCTTCACTATACTCTTTACCAGATGCCTTTTTTTCGATAAATAGACTTTTAAACTCTGTAAGATCAGAATTCTGATCGGTATTTAGTACAACATTTCTCTCTATGAAGCTAAGGTCTGATAGCAATAAACTAACCTCTAATAGCTCTTCACTTTTAATGTTTGCAAGATTATCAAGATTGTCTAAAATATTAGACATCTTAAGCCTTTCTTGTGCAATCTCTTTGTCTTCCTTATCAAATTCAGACAATAAACCATGATTATCTACAAATTTCTCACTCAAAGCTTTATTCAATTTAGCAAAATCGACATCCTTGTCAAGTGATGTGTTATCCCGCAACAAGTCTACCCTTGCCCTACGCGCATTTAAAATGTCGTCGTAGTCATTTAACTTTATGTTGCCATCTTTGTCTTGCTGCAATTTATAATAATCAAGGCCTTTGAAATTTTTATTAGTCTTCATCTTCAATCCTCTTCTCATCTCCTTTTGCATCTGGTTTCCTCATTGGTTCCGGTAATTTCCTTTTACTGTCTTCTCGATTTCTTTTTTCCTCTCTTTCAGCACGTTTTTTTATAGCTTCCTGGGTATTCATTTCAAAAAGTGCCTTAACGTACTCTTCTGGATTTTTTGGTTCTTTAAATAAAGGCTTAAGATTATAAACTTCGTCTTTTCGATCTCTTTCTTCTTTTCTTCTAGCTCTTTCAGCACGTTTTTCTACAGCTTCTGGAGTGTTCATTTCAAAAAGTGGTGAGAGGTTGTAAACTTTATTTTGACTTCTTCTGCCTTCTCTTTCAGCACGTTTTTCCATACCTTCAAAAGCAGATCCAAAATCATCAATTTCATCTGGGCCTTTTGGTTCCGTGCCTAAATTTCGTGTCACTTCATTTGATTGATCAGGCTTATCTTCTTCTGTTGGCTGATCATGCTGTAGTTGATTAGGCTTGTCTTCTTGTTCTGTGCTTAGTTCTCGTACTACCTTATCTGGCTGACCTCCCCCTCGTAGTCGAAGAGGGTCGCCTTCTTCTAGTGGCTGATCATGGTTATCTCTTACTAGTTCCGTGCCTAACTCTCGTTCTACCTTATTTGATTGATCAGGATTGTCTTTTTCTGGTTCTCTCTTACGGCCGATAGTGTAATCATGAAGCTTCTCTAAAAACTCTCTCCTATATTCTTTTGCTCTATAGAGTAGGTTATGATCATAGCTATGCTTTCCTATAGAATCAAGGCCATGCTTCCAAGTAAATTTCATAGCATCTTCTATTGTGTAGCCCAAATGTGATCCTACATATCCTTTATAATAATCTAAATATTTACCAATCCTTCTATGTGCAATATCTTCTTTATCAACTCCAAATGCCTTGTAAATTTTTTCCTCAAGCTTATCGACGTCATTTTTAGGTGATGTTGCAAACTTCGTTGCTTCAATAGTAGCACCTACAAATTTACGTGGCACATCAATAGCGTATTTCAGCACTCCTCCAACTCTTGGTACTCTCCCCAGCAGATTAGCTGCACCTCCAGCTAATCTATCCGGTAAATGAGTAGCCCAACTGCCTAAAGACTCTAACCCTCCACCAATTTTATCTTGCACTGCTGATTTGCCAAAATATAAGATTTGACTTACAAAAGACGCATCTGGGTCGCCATGTGCAGTAGCGCTTGGAGAATGCTTAGAATACATACTAGATATATTGTAAACGCTGAATCCACCACCAGCGATACTTGAGCCCATTTGTTGTACGAACGTGCGTAAGGAGAACATTAAAAATGAAAGCAAGAATAACACAAAGATTTCCCCTGCATTGATTAAATAACCTCTCTGTATGTCTTGCACCCTTTGGTAATCACTATTTTCTTGATAGTTTCTATTTACCTTATAAAAATAAGGTGATTGGCAGCTCCCATCTTGTCTAATTATATCTTGCACTAAAGACTTTATTTCACTTTTTAAACTTGGCTGTAGAATTACTTTTTCTATGATTTCCTTGTAATTAGTACACCTGCTTTCATTTCCTGGCTGCTTACAATAGATTTCTGTCTTTTTACTTATATTATTAATCAATAATAAGATATCAGCTTTTTCTGATGCATGGGATAAACTATTTGTTAAACGCACTAAATCTTTTACACTACAGCTATTATCTACTACCATATCACTTTCTGCAATATAATGGTCTGCTGGATTCTCTTTAGTACCAGGAATTGGGTTAAAGAAAGGATAATCTATATAACGAAACCCTTTTTCAATGTAATCCGGTGGAAGAGGGATATACCCAGCACCGCCAGTAAATTTTATTGTACCACCTTCTCTGCTTATCTTTTCTATACCTTCTATGTTCTTATCTACGTTCAGCGGAGAAGCTTCTCCAAGAGTGTAAGGTACGAAAATTTGCCCTGGGGTCCAACCAAAGTACTGCTTATCAACGATACAAAAACCACCAAACACCCATTTTGGAGCACATAACCTTACCTCAAACCATTTATTGTAGCATACAGTAAAACCTAACTGCCTATAAAAGGTATTCATTATAATGGAAGCCAGTAATGACAAGAGAGCAAATATCATAATCGACTGTAAACAAAAGCTGATGCAGAATTTTATCCAACCTTCAAATAGACTTTTCAGCGGTGAAAATAAAATAGAAATTAGAAACAGTGGCATAATGGCTATAAGAAAAGCTATACCCATAAAACCAGAGAGAAATATTATGTAAGCATATAAGCACAGCAAGAAGTATAGCACAATCCCTATGAAAATTGCCGGTATCATAAGAAGGCTTGCCCACATTTGGTAATGCAAAAACGCTGCAAACTTTTTCCAAACAGAATAAGCAAAAAACTTATTGAACATGTCCTCCATGAAGCTAAACAACTTAGCTTCATCTCCTTGAGCAATACTTCCGGTGTTCATGTTGGGAGCAAAGTTAGTAATTATACTTATCAATTGTTCAAGACCTTTAACGAATAAAACAAGAAAATGATCATAGAAAAATCTAAAACTTCCAGGAGATATAAGCACTATTACTAGAGTGATTTTCATCATTCTGATGAGCATATCGTGCTTAGTTTCTTGTATCATGCCAAAAAGATAAAGAAGCGATGAAATCATTACAAATAGAACAAGCAAGGAAAGAACAAAATTGTGAAAGCTCGTACTTTTTTCAGCTATATTTTCGAACATAGCTTGTGCAGCTGCAGGATCGTTACTGTTAAAATGCTTTTCACAATTTTTGTTAATCAATAATACACATTTTAGATAGTGATAAATGTAATCAAAAAACCCAAAACTACTTGGCTGCTGCACTCCACTTAAGAACTCAAAAGAGTAGCCACCTACATTATCTAAGTAATATCTATCTAATATTTTTACATATATTTTCCATCCCTTTTTTAATTTCACCGGGTTACAATTTCTGTCTTTTAATTTAGTGCTATCTCTGTCTAAAGTAAAAAGACCGCTCCCATTTTCTGCCACGGAGTTGTAACCTAGATGTACAGTAGGATATTGAGGATCGCGCATTAACTTTAGATTTTCGTTAGGATCATCTTTCCCCGTTTGAAACAAAAGATAAGCACCATGACCATTGGTAAACCAACATGGAGCACCACGTGATACTGTATTTGCGCTATCATCTTCATTAATGCACTTGCAATTTACAGTGCAACTTGTATCAGACTTACTTGAAAATTTTTGTATGCTAGGTTTATAATCATTACAAACTAAGTGAAAATTAGGTAAACTATTATCACTTTGTTTACCTTCAAATTTAGTTGCATATTTTAACTGCTCCAAGCTTTGTAAGGTATAACTGCCTTTTTTAGATTCCTTCTTGTTATTATTACTCCAAGATGTCCATGCACCATTTACTCGCACTATTAAGCTATCTCCATTGGTTTCTAATCCAGTATCTTTCCACTTCACCACTTGGTTATGGTGAAAACCAGAATTAATTTCACCAGTGTCAGGATCAATAACGCTTTCATCTTCACCTTCTGGAATAAAAGCATCATGATCGCTTGAAAAATGAGCGCTTACTGCAATAGGTTCAGGACCAAAATAGTCAGCAGATATGCACCTTGGAAAAGGCATATCGTTCTTACTACAACCTGTGATCAGCACATAAGCTGCAAGAAGTAATACCCTAAACCAACATTTGCCTAAACGTGATTGCATATCTAAACTTTTTCCAAATACAGAATAAATTTCTAAAACTTTACTTAAAATATCTTTTTAATTAGTTACTCCATAACATCATTCATATCTTACTCCTCTCCATTTTCTTCCTTGTTTTTAGCTTTAGCACTAGGATCACTTCTTATTGTTTCATCAGAATTTTTTTGCTGATCTGATTGTTTTAATGTTTTAGGTCTATCACTCGTTGTTTTATCAGAACTTCCTTTAGAATCTTCTTTTTTGTCTGGTTGCTTTGGTGTGTTAGGTAATTTAGCCTCAATTTTTCCCCGATCTTTACTCATTTTCTGCTTGATACTCTGTATCATACTTTGGGTCTTATCATCAAGGCCAACGGTTGACAGCATAGCTTGCGATGCGCTCTTAGCAACTGTACCAACACCTCCAGTAACTCCATAACCAGAGCTAAATAGTGTTTGTACCATAGTTTCCGATATAGAAACAAAAGCTTCCATTGCACCGGCAATAATGAGGTATATAAACGCCTGGATTAGGTCTATAGGTAATGCTGCAAAGTGTCCACCAGCCCTTTCTCCGGTACTGAGTGCAACATCAACGCTAGTGCCAGGACTGTATCCAAGAGGCAGTATTGATTTCATCAAGCACAGATCATACGATAAGAAATTTACGCTAATTAAACATTGATAGCATGCAGAAAAATTTGTGAGGTTATATAAAACTGAATACATCAACTGATTTAAAAGAGATAAAAATGAAAATAAAATGACTGGTTCTAATGAAACATGAGCCAACGTTTTTATCCAATTATCAAACAAGGGTTTAGTCTTTTGAAATAGAATAAATACGATAAATAAAGGTGTTAATGACAGTAAAAACGCCACTAGAACAGTAGATATTACATATTTAAACGTAGCGCTAATAATGCATTTTAAAAACGCATAAGTAGCGCAGAATATTACCCAAAATGCAATAAAGCCAAAAGGACCAGAGAGCATCAATGATAAAAACTTTAACCAAGTTTCTGCTGTGAATAATACTCCTGCTGTCAAGTCTAAGAATGCAAATTTTCTCTCCCCTTCTCCTACATAGCCAGAAAAACTATCAACTAAATAAATGCTACCATCTACAAAAAGTCTGGATAAAGTTGTACCAAAGAGTTCCCATCTTCTATCGCTAAAGGCAAAAGCTATAAATGCTATCTTGAACATCCTTACAATGAAATCAAATTTACTTAGCTGTATTGTTCCAAGCATATAGCCAATGACAGTAAATATAACGTATAGAGTAAGCAAAGCTCTTACTCCCTGAAGAAGACCTTTTATATATCCTTTGTATGAATCTTTAACGCTGTCACCAATTACTTCTTTTTTCATAAAATCAAATATCTTGTTTATATTCGATGAAATAAAATCATTAATTTTTCTTTTGACAAATAAAGTTACACTATACTTATTGTTTTCGTAATATTTGCCATTTTTGTCCGTAATGTCATCTTTCTCTACGTTGCTTACATTGATGCCGAAATATATCTTCTTAGGTTTGCATTCATCTGTTATAGGTTTTTTGTCTTTGCATTCATCTGTTAAAAGACCTCCATCTATTATATAATATACCTTATCCTTTGTTTTATCTAAGTTCTCTACTTTTTTGAAATCATTAGTCTTTGGAGCAGATGGATCCCCTGGCGGGTTATCACCCAAATACACATACAGTTTTTTGCCATTGATATATTCACACGATCTAGTCACTTTAACATGGTACCCACCTCTATTAGCTCCATAGTGACCATAATCTGCAATGGCAAGCATCACACTGCTACCGGGCGTTACCTCGTCATTTACTGGATAATCATTGTTCAATTCCAGAGAAAAATCCTCGAATTTATTGTTATCGCCAATTTGCGAACACATATTATCCCCTTTTGCACCCTCTTTATTTGGAAGACATTGAATACCTTTAGCGGTATTTTTATCATCAGGATCACCAATTTTTGCAACAAGAGCCTCAGCCCAAGATTTATCATCTTCAGTAAAACTACCTGCTTTAACATTCCCTTCCATTTTTTCTAGATAAGAATACATATCACATTTATTTCCTTTATCGTACTTCTTATACCTTATAGAGGAGACACAGTTCCGTTCTCCTGCTTGACCTAAACCATAGTTCCATATACCCTTCTCAGTATAGCATATATTTTGATGGTAGCAGTTAAGCTCATAGGAGGAGTACTTTTTTCTCTCATCAAGACTACAGTTTTTTCCATCACATAACTCGTTCAATCCTATTTTAGCGCGGCGTAAATCAAGTAGTGAACCATATACCCATGGTTCGTTGTCTTGAATATAACCTTTATTAAAATGCACCTTATTATCATATGGGGTATACCCATTGCCAACTAGCACTTTGCTTTCCTTTGCTTTTGTTTTATCAAGAGGTAAAAATTGTATTTTATTTTTTGTACCATCTTTACCATCACAAAAAAACTCTCCCCCCTGATGTACTTCACTCACTGTAGCTTTCTTATATACAGTTTCCTTACGATCATTTTCTACAGCTTTATAACAATTGTCATCAAAATTGATGCCTTTCCCTTCTGGATTGTCGTAATCAATTGTTATTTTTCTGGGAACTAAGCTGAAGCTTAACTTGTCACCAGGATTTACTTTAATTCCAGTGTCCACATAACGTCTATTGCTGCCAAATCCTTTGCCACCACATAGTTCGTTTTTACTTTCATTAACACCATAATTGTTAGGTACACTATTAATATCCGCAGCCTTACTATAATTTGGTTCTGAGCCATCAGCACAAAAGCTAGCTGGCACAAGTACTTTCCTTGGATTTTTGTCTTCTTTAAAAGGGCAAAAATTTACTGATCCATCGAGGGTGAATTTGATTTTCTCACCCTGACTAATTACCTGACCAGAATCAACCCAATGAATTTTATCGGCTTTACGAACTGGAACATCCACATTAACGCTGGTGTTTTTGCTCTGCAACCCAGGCTCGACACAATCCATATTACAACCAGTGATTGCAAGACACAGTATCAATAATAGTGATCTTTTACTTATCATTGCTGTCTTCCTGGTTGTGGTATCTGAGGCGTTGACCTTTGAGTCCCTTGTGGTATTTGAGGTCTTGACGTACCTGACTGTTGAGAGGCATCTCCTCTTTCTCTTCTTTGAACACTTTGTTCATCTAACCCTACTGTTCCCATTAAGCTTTGTTGATACTGTCTTCCAGGTTCGCTTGCTACATAAGCACCAAACAACGAGTCAGATATTGCCGAAGAAGCTTCAACTAAAGCTTTCATAGCGTGTCCCAAAATAACAAAAGCCATCATAGCGGTAATATTAGGTGTATATTTGGAAGCATAACCATAAAAAATACAAGGGTTAAAAATCTTTAGGTTAATATTAAGTATACATGTAGAGCAGACCTCAAAATCAAATACTGAATACACAATATAATCCATAACCTGACTTATCAGTGATATAAAAATTAAAAGGACCACTGGATGAATTGCAAATCTTGCTAAATTTTTAACCCAGTTTTGAAACATCTGCCTAGTATACGCAAATAAAAGACAAATAATAAAAATAGGTGCTAAAGAAAGTAATAACGCAACTATTGCTATAGATGTAATAAAAGAAAATAAGGCATTAAAAATAGATAAGCTCACTGTGATTAAACCCCAAATCACCAAGCAAAAAGATACAATGCCCAAAGGGCCAGAAAATATAAGAGATACTATTAACAATACTGAATGCGATGACAAGAACCTATTGAGCGGCAAATCAAGAAACTCAAAAACATTTGAAGTAGTGCCTCTAAAATTTGCTATTTCTATTAGTTGTTTTGGAGTGTTAATAAATATAGAGAATGCGTTGTTATAAAAAAAGTCCCAGCTATTATCCTGCAATAGCTGAGCGATGATTCCTATCTTTACGCATATAATTAAAAACTCATATATAGAAATATGAGTTAATCCAAAAAAGTAATAAAGAGTATATAAGATTATATATAGTACTAATAGTGATATTATAGTAGATCTAATGGTATTTGTTCTGCTTGATTTTATAAAACTTTCGTAAAGAGACTTTACAGGACTAGTATCAGAGTGAATTGCGTTAGGGTCTTTATAATTAGAGCCGAAAAATGCAGTTTTCACTTTTTCATCAAAGAAATTATATATTGCACTAAAAGTTTTTGTAGGTGGCTCTTTAGTTGTTAGGTTAATACTAAACTGACCTTCATTTTTGTAATCGCAGCCATGGTCTCTTATTCCATAATATATGGTGCCTGTTTTGTCTTTTAATTTTCCTTTCAAGTTTTCCATGTCATGAACTTTGCTGATATATACAGATATATCCGCTTGATTTTCACCAGGCTTATGCTCAGGGAATTTATCGGAAACACTTATATACAAGCTATTTTCCAGACTATGGTTCTTCGTTACTCTTATGTTGAACCCGCCTTTGTCATTTGTATTGTAGCAGCTCTTGTCATTTCTGCTACATAGACTAAAAGTTAAACTTGGTATTTGATGGTCATTCTCCATCTTATGATCACAACTAGTACATAAACCACCACCTGGAATGTGTTCAAGAGTTTCATTATCCATACCAACTTTTAGAAATGTAATGTCAGTTTTTACCTGTTTTCCCTTTAATACGTTACTAATAATTTCAGCAACAACAGATTCACCACTAGAATTTAAAGCATTGAATAGCTCAATTTCTATATTATTATATTCAATATACACGCAATCCTCGCCTCTACGACCAGAAGAAAATTTACATATACGTCTACAGAGTGAATTTAAAATGTGCGTATCTATCTTACTTGCACTGCTCTCTGAAAGCTTGCTGCAATCTATATTCTCTCCTTGTTTTATAGAGTTAATAATATTTTCAATTTCCTTTTTTCTTTCATCTTGATCTAACTTGGAAAACCAGTACTCTCTTCCACTCAACCATTGCGCATCGCCTATTATATATTTATTAGGACATATCCCATCCTTGCCACCTTGGCATTTCTCTTGATTTAAAACATGTGCAAAATGTTCCGTTTCTTGCTCGCTACACTTTTCGTCGATTTTCAAATACCTGATTTTTGTCTCACTCTCTTTATCTTTACACACTTTACTTCCAATCACACTAAAGCTTATCGTATCGCCTTTTTTAAGTGCAAATGGTAATGCAACGTCATTTCTCCCAGGCCCAATTGCAAAATCTGCATACTGCTTAGGACAAAAATTAACCTTACTAGGCACTATATCAATCTCTGTTACTCTCATTCTATCTGAGATATTAACACCAGAATCAACCCATTTCTGCTCTGTTGACACTATATCTAGTTTTTCACGCAAACCTGATAAATTTTCTGGCTTAATACAGTGATGTTCCCCGCAGCCTGACAGAAAAAAAAACGGTATTATCAGCAAAAATTTTAGCATAAATCCAACTCATTCAGTGCTTTTGTTAACACTCTCGGAGCTACTAGAACCAGAACCTCGAGATTTACTCTTGTCTCCACCACTCAACTTCTTAGCAGCAGCACCAGCAACTCCAGCAACACCCCCAGCAGCAGCTTTGGCAGCAGATAAAGCTTTGCCCACCATTTGTCCAGGTGTCTGACCTGAGCCAAGTGCTGCTCTATGGTTACCAGCAAGTTCAGCAGCCATGCCAGGAAGAATGTTTAAAAAGTGGTAAAAGAGGAATAATACTAAACACAATTTTAATAATTCTCCGATGAGAGAGCTGCCAAACTCCATGTATGTAAAGTCGAATAGACCAAGTATGCTGCTCTTTTTAAAGCTATAATTTTGCATCATACATGCAAGAGTAGTTTCATTTTTATCACATTCCCCATCTTTCAATTTAAACCACTGTTTTTTCTTACTATATGAGATTTCTGCTTGTTTCTTTTCATATGACTTGTCCGGTTGTTCATTTTTATATGACTCGTCCAGTTCAAAATTTAAATTTTTAAAATAGATTTTATCACATGCTATGAACATAAAGGACAAAAACGCAAAAAGGATAACCGGGTATAAGCTATAGGTAATCAACTCTTTCACCCAGCCTTCAAAATATCCTTTGGTGTGTTGGAATAAAACCATAGGAATGAACAAAGGTGATAAAATGATGATTACACTTAAAGCAACTAGAGATAAAATAAATACATAGCACAGCCACAAAATAACCATCATCATCAGAACGGCCATAAATATACAGACAAGAGCTACTAAAATTTGTCCACCAGCAAAAATAATACCGATTACCGAACCTGCAACTAATAAGACAGGAGCAGCACCAAGCAAGACTGCTAACGTTGCAACACCTCCAGTACCAATTTTGCCACCAATTCCATCTAAAGGGGCACCTAAATAAAATAAAATTCTACAATCAAGCCTATCCCAAGGTGCAAGATAACTGTAAGATACCCTCTTTCCTGCACGAGTATATTCATAATCTGTACCTGCTTTATAATTACATATGCCTTTACTTTCAGATGATGCTTTTAGCACTATCTCTGACAAACCATTTGAGAGACGAGTTAATTCTCCATAATAATGAGACATGGTACTGCCTGTTGTGAAGTAAATCACTAAAGCGAATTTTATGATCAACATATACATTTCTTGAGGCCTCTGAACTCCACCAGACATGGCTTTTATAGAGAACAGTATTAAAGCTAAAACTAAAACAGCAGTTACAGTGTTTTTCAGCCTTTTCTGTGCTACAGATATAAAACTCTCACCATTTGGTGCACCTTTACCTGCAACTAAATTATCTAACGATTCCTTAATGCATTGCACTATCATAGAAGTTACGGGAATAGGAGCTAATGATTTACTCCCTGCCTGATTGTAACAAGCTTCAGAGACATACGAGCTAAAACAGCCTTTATTGTCGTAACCTACAAAAATTTTTCCTTCTTTTTCCCTATTTCTTATATTAGTTTTATAGTCATTATCACTACCAATAGAAACTTCTTCTTTCCCTGTGCCATCTTTATTTTTGAATATCATCACAGATTTTTCACACATAGGAGCAAGTGGGTCAGGTGGCAATTCCGTGCACCCCATATCAACCCCTTGCGGCCAAGGAGTCATTTCGATACCAAGCATGCTAACACTGGCTAACTCCACACATAATCTGCCCGTTTTTCTCACTGCTTTGAATGTAGCTCCATGTATGGGTTCGCTCTGTCCTGCTTTGAGAACTCTACATTCCAGACCACCATCAACCTTCGAGGACCATGACCCATCTACGTATCCAGTGTCTTTCTCCCTGACATCAAAGTCTATGTATCCAGGTTTTCCTCTGGAATTAAAGTCTACCTTATTAAAAAGATTACCAAAAGTTAAAGGGTTTCGATGACATACTTCTATATATTCACTGTATTGCACACCATTTTTTGGCCAGTAATAACTCTCTGTACTCTCCTGAACGTTAGAATTTAAGGCTTCTTTTTCTGCTCTTTTCCCGTCATAATCTTTTTTGTTCACGTCTTCCCGAGCTTTATTTTGCAAACAAGAAAAATATTCCTCTTCTGTTTGGTAATTTTCATTGGTGCAGCCACTATAACCTGTGTCTTCTAATTTAAAATTTTTGTATTTTCCATCATGATCACGTGCAACTGGGTGTTTAACAAAACTATGTTCACAAACAACAAGCCCTCCTATCGCTTTCCAGACTCCAACAATTGCAGCTATCATTCCAACAATAACAAGAGCGGTAAACAAACCAGCAGAAGAAACGATCAAAACAATGCCAGTAAATATTGCGCCAACAGCAATCGCTATTCCAGCAAGTGCTGCAGCTGTTTTAAACGCTCCACAATCAGGATTAGAGGCACGACTAAAACTGCCAGTGGAATTAAATCTGCTAACAAATTCTGTCTTGTCAGTACCACTTACTCCATCTGCAAGCACTGGATATGAGAGTAAAAAGTCTATATTTAGTAAAAATATCGCAATTAATAGCAATGACAGCTTAGTCTTAAACATTTTTTACCTTCTGATAAAATATAGGCAACCATACTTTTGGGTTGTCCCCAACTTCATTTAATATATCGTGTAACAATAGAACACTTTCTGCACGTCCGGATAATACGTTGATTATATCATCCAGGCCTTTTAAGTCTATTCTAGCTACTACAGCATTGACTCCTTGTTTCACCAAAAAGAATCTAGTACTCGGATCTGTGTGCTTAATTAATATATATTCACGTTCAGTTAACATAAAAACATCCCGATAGACACTAGTAGCTTTCAGATTTGGTAAAAAAATCTGTGTCGCTGTTTGTTGTACAAGCGTATCGCTAATAGTACTTTTACTTGCATCCTCAACACTCTGAGTAGCAAAAATCACAAAAGCATTTAGTTTTCTCAGTACCTTCAACCAGTCTTTTATCTTGGGTGCAAAAACTGGATTATCTATTAACGCCCATGCCTCATCAAGAACGATAATAGATGGAGTGCCATCAAGAGATATACTAATCCTATGAAATAAATAAATCAAGACCGGTCCAAGAGCAACAGGATCTTTGAGCAAGCTAGCCATCTCAAAACCAAATACTCTTGCTCGTGAAAAATCTAGCAAATCTTCTTTATTGTCAAATATTGCAGCATGAGAACCATTATCATGCCACATAGATATTGCCCCAGCTAGAGTATCAGGACCTGCAAGCCCTAAAAACGGTACGAGGTTTCTCAAGAATCTGTCTTCTTTTCTTAATTTAAAATTTCCTTCAATTGCATCATTAATTCGTGCAATATCTTCTGAAGTAAATTTATCATTATATACCGAAATTAAAGACTTTATCCACTCCATTAAAAATGTTCTATTATCAGAGGTATCATCAAGTTGTAAAGGATTAAAATTTGTTTTAGTTCTTGGTTCTATTACAGTATAGATACCACTAAGTGCTCTTAAGAAAATCTCTGCACCGCGATCTTTATCAAAAAAGAATATCCTTGGAGAAAACTTCATCGCTTGGGCACACAGGAAATTCATTAAAACAGTTTTACCAGCACCAGTTGGGCCAATTATCATAGTGTGTCCAACATCCCTTATATGAAAGTTGAAAAAAAATGGAGTACCAGATGTCGTGTCAAAAACTGTAACGGCATCTCCCCAGTGGTTATTGAATTTATTACCAGTAGGATAATTATGTTGAGATGCAAATCCAGCCAAATTAAGACTACTTATTGTAGCTTTTCTCACTATATAATCGAAATTACCAGGAATTTGCGCCCAAAATGCTGGTTCAAGGTTAACTCTCTCACGTATAGGGTAAACACCGCAATTAGAAAGCTCTGATTCTACCAACGACAGAGCGTTATCCAATGATTTAGGACTTTTTTCTATACATAAAATAGTCAGGTGATGTTGACCAAACGCAATCTTACCACTCATTGCGTCATCAAGCGCTTGAGAAATTTCTGCTATTTGAGAAATAGCTTTATCTGCAGACTGTATCATTCGATTTTGCTGTATCTGCATTTTTCCAATCGCCATTTGCCTGTTTATAAATTGAAAAGATTGCGTAATTATAAACTCGTAAGGAAGTTGTAAAAACGAATCAAGCATTCCTGCAGAAGTATGATTTCCATATTCTTTGATACTAATTATTCCAGCATATTTACTCTCATTATGAGTCACAACCTGTATCATCTTACGGCCAAAGAATAACCTATGTACTGGTAAGTATCTTGATATTTCAGTTCTTAGCGGAAAAAGCGTATTTGTAACGAAGCCACAATTTACGATTCTAGATAGAAACTCCATTATTTCGCAGAACAAACCATCTGGAGTTTCTTTTACTCCAAGAATTTTAGGCGAATAATTTCTAAGGCTTGTCACTACACGATTTGTCGTTTCCTCTAAATCTTCATACGTGGCACGTATATCACTTTCCCAAGCATGTTTTGAAGTTACATGTCCGAATTTTTTTAGTAGATGTGACAAAAATTCTACTCCTTTTGTGTCCGCTCTACGGATAATCGTAATGTATAGGTCATTAATAAATGATTGCCTTGTTGCGTGTTTTTCTCTCCATTTTAGATTTACGTGATTAGCGAAAAAATTCGGCAAACCTTGACTTGCAAATTCATCAGAAAAAATATTTTTCTTACGTCTGATAGTATGAAAATACAAACTAAATGCCGGAGATGAAATGCTTCTTAGCATCTGATTCCTGATGTTGTTCTGTATGACTAAATCCTCGTCATCGGCAGTTTCAAATGCAAAACCACTTAATTTTATAACCTTAACCAACCAATTTTCTTTTGTCATCAAGGTTGTGCTATTCCAATAGCAAGAATAAGGAATAAATTCAGCAGCGTGAACTTCCCTGTTCAGAGTAGATTTATTCTTTGATTGAACAGCCCTAAACCTCAGCATCACACAACGTTAAGCAATATCATAAGAATTGGCTCCATGATAAAAACGATTTAAACATTTCGAGCACTTCCCTAATTTTACCATAAATAATTCAATAAACAACGGTTCTTTTGCAGAAGCTATATAACCAAGTCCATGTATACCTGGTAACATTAAGAGAATCACTCTTAAATCATTTGAATTAATGAAAATTAGCATGCAAATCAGGACGTTTAATATTGCAAACATATAACTCACACCAAAGAGCATTGCAGGTCTTGTAAGACCTTTAAATAATTGATCTGTTTGTATACTACCTGTGGACATATCTTTAACCTTCTAATAATAACTAATACTATATCATTATATTAAAAATCCATTGAAACTAGTAGCACTTTAAGTTAAGATACATTATTTAATCCCGATAATGACAAGTTGGCCATTTCAAGAAGCAGAAAAAATATTGCAAGAGTTTCCTAATAAAAAAGAAATAATATTTGAAACTGGTTATGGACCCTCTGGTTTACCCCACATAGGAACCTTTGGAGAGGTTTTCCGCACTACAGTTATTGTAAATGCATTAAAAAAAATAGCTCCTGGTATAAAAACCAAAATCATTGCAGTTTCAGATGATATGGATGGTTTGCGAAAAATACCAGATAATGTGCCAAATCAAGAGATGCTAAGAGAGCACTTAAATAAACCATTGACTATGATACCTGATCCATTTGGCACTCATCAGAGTTATGGTCATCATATGAATTCATTGTTGTGTAAATTTCTTGATATGTTTGAATTTGAATACGAGTTCAGGAGTGCAACAGAGTGTTATAAATCTGGCGTTTACGATGAAAAACTTTTACTCTTACTGAAAAATTATGATAAAGTGATGGACGTAATGCTTCCATCATTTCGGGAAGAAAGACAGCAGACTTATAGTCCATTCTTGCCAATATGCCCAAAAACTTCTCAAGTTTTACAAGTTCCAGTAATTGAAACAAATACAGAGAAAGGAACAATCACATATGAAGACCCAAACGGGGAAAAAATAGAAGTTCCAGTGACAAAAGGAAAATGTAAACTGCAATGGAAACCTGATTGGGGAATGAGGTGGGCCGCATTTGGAGTAAATTACGAAGCTCACGGAAAAGATTTAACTCCATCTGCTGTGCTTTCAAGTCAAATATGTGAAATACTTGGAGAAAAGCCACCACTTCTGTTTTGCTACGAGCTTTTCCTTGATAAAGAAGGAAAGAAAATATCAAAATCAAAAGGAAATGGCATTTCAATTGAAGAGTGGCTAACTTACGCACTAACAGAGAGCTTAGCATTGTACATTTTTCAGAGTCCTAAAAAAGCTAAACGTTTATATTTTGATGTGATACCAAAATCAACTGATGAATATTTAGAATTTGTAAAGCGTTATCATGAGAACAAAGAAAAGGATATAAATAATCCTGCTTGGCACATTCACCAGGGCAATGTTCCCAGTATAGAAACTTCAGGCATAAATTTCTCACTACTTTTAAACCTAGCAGCAGCTTGTAATGCTGAAAACAAAGAGATCCTATGGGGTTTTATATCCTCTTATGCACCAAACGTTACACCAGAAAATAATAAAATGCTTGATAGACTTTCAGACTTTGCAGTAAAGTATTATCACGATTTTATCAAGCCAACAAAATCATATAACACTCCAAATGAAAAAGAAAAAGCAGCGTTACTAGATTTGAAGGACACTTTACATTCTCTATCTACAACTGCTACTGCTGAAGAAATTCAATCTCAGGTATTTTCTATTGGAAAAAAATATGATTACACCAACTTACGTGACTGGTTTCAGCTATTATATGAAACGTTACTTGGCCAAAAAACCGGTCCAAGAATGGGATCTTTCATAAAGCTTTACGGAATAGGTAATACGATTTCTCTCATAGAAAGCGCTAGTAAATGTATACTTTAGAGTTTACCTCCTTTCATTTGAGCTCTTTAGTTTTAATAAGAATTCCTTGACAAACTCCGCTAGCCCCCTTATCATGAAACTGAAGCTATTGTATTTGCTTTCGCCAATCTGCAGATTAAAAGGTAAGGATTACTTAATGTATCGGCGTCTTATGTTCAATTTTTTGCAGTATATAGATACTGTATGTCTTTACAAAACTTCATCTACATCTAGATTTTTATCTAAATAAGCTGAACGCGCTTATAAAGCGTTACAAGACATCAAAAAATGCCAATACTCGACAGAGATAGTAAAAGACTAGCTAACTCGGGGATTCTTTGTCTTTTTTTCTGCTTAGTAAACTTCTTAAACATTTGCAGCGTAAGTTAGTCGCAATTAAAAGCAGCTTAATCTTGCTTGTCAAGCGTTTAAAACATAAAAAACGCCAATATTTTAAAGCGGATAATAACCACGGGGCTTCTTTTGCCTTTTTTTTCATTTGGTAAATTTCTTAATGTTTGTGGCTGAACGACAACTGTCATCCCGCTACTTGTTAGCGGGATCTCTTGTTAGCGGCTGAGATACCGCGAATGAATCGCGGTATGACGGTTCGCGGCGGCATGACGATAAGGTTTATACCTTGTCATCCCAGTGCTTGACACTGGGATCCAGCTTTCTTTATAAATTCATCAAAAGTGCTTCATTCTATAACGCAAAACCCATACTCACCAAATCCAATGCATTACTTGCAATTAAGTTTCCTGGATCCCAGTGTCTGGGCACTGGGATGACACCATCATAAAGGAATCAGTGTCAGCTACTTTCATGACACCATTCTTTTTCCTGGATCCAAGTAGCTCGACTACTTGGATGACAGCTAGCCTGACAACCGTCATCCCGCTACCTGTTAGCGGGATCTATGCTAAGAGATACCGCGAATGAATCGCGGTATGACGGTTTGCAACGGTATGACGGTTCGCGGCGGCATAGTATAGCCTTTCTTATAATAGTCCGAATGCGATAAGATATGTGTTTATGGCTATAGCAGGCCAGTAGCATATTACGGTCTGTTCGGATTATTGTAAAAAGAGCTATAATTCGTCATCCCGCTGCTTGTTAGCGCCGCGGCGGTATGACGGTTCGTGGTGGTATAACGTAGAGTGCTTAGAAGCTGTTATTTTGCTATAAATGGCTGTAATGGCATCATCTATTTTATTGCTATCACAGCCTGTTTGTGCAAGTTCAGCATTCCCACCACAGTTCTTTTTAACTGCTATGGATATTAGTTCTTTTGCGCTAATCTTTAAGTCTTTACTTACTTTAATAATCAAGACTGTTTTATCTTTTTCTGTTGCCGTAAAAGCTATTACCGTTTTTGGTTTTTGTTGCTGCAAAACAAACTCTCTTATTACATTTGCTGGAATATCAGTGAAAGTGTGGCTTATAAAATTTATTCCATTTATTTCGGTGCTTTTTATATTCTCTGCACTCACAAGCTTTTTATATAGGTTTTTTATTTTGGTTTCGGATTTTTTGTGTTCTTGACTTAAAATACTTAATCTGCTTGTTATTTCACTCACTGGCGCTTTTACGAATTCTGCAACTTTTTTTAAGTTAATTTCATTATCACGTACATAATTGATTGCTTCCTGACCAGTTAAAGCTTCAATTCTCCTCACTCCAAAAGCAACAGAACTCTCTGTTACTATCTTAAATAAACCGATTTCTCCAGTATGTTCAACGTGCGTGCCACCACACAGTTCCCTTGAATCTCCAATCTTCACTACTCTTACTTGATCGCTATATTTTTCGCCGAATAACGCCATAGCTCCTTCGTCTATTGCCTGATTCATGCTCTGAATTTTTGTAGATGCGGAAAGGTTTTCTCTGATTAGAGAGTTTACCATATCTTCTACTAAGAATAGCTGATCCTGAGTAACTTGAGTGTTATGACTAAAGTCAAATCGTAACTTATCCGGTGCAACTAGGGAACCTTTTTGAGTGACATGATCACCTAGAATTTTTCTGAGTGTAAAGTGCAGAAGATGTGTAGCTGAATGATTTCTTCTTAAGGTTTGCCTTCTTTCCTTGTCAATGCTTGCTGCAACTGTGTTACCTTTACAAATTGAACCGAACTTAACTATGCATCTGTGCAAATATAGGTCATTAACCTTATTGGTATTCTCGACTATAATAATACTTCTATCAGATTTGATCAGACTGCCAGTATCTCCCACTTGTCCACCTGACTCGCCATAAAAAGGTGTTTTATCAAGTATAATGGTTATCTTTTCTCCCTCCTTTGCAGAATCAATTACTTCATTTTTAGAGGAAACTATAGCTAGTATTTTCGCATCACTTACTTCATTGAACTCATAACCAACAAATTTTGTTTTGCCAAATTTATTGATCAAATCAAACCATACTTGCTCAACAGATTTTTCACCAGATCCAGACCATTTAGCGCGTGCTCTCTCTTTTTGCTCTCCCATTGCATCATCAAAACCCTTCTGGTCAAAATTTATTTTTTTCTCTTTTAAAATATCAAGTGTAATATCCAAAGGAAATCCGTAGGTGTCATATAGCTTAAACGCTGATTCTCCAGGCAAAGTATCGCCTGGTTTTAAATCTGCAGTGAATTTCTCCAGGAGATTGATACCCTTCATCAAAGTGTCTTTGAAGTTCTCTTCCTCTGATTTTAACGTCGTTTCTATTAAGCTTTTAGCTCTGATCAATTCAGCTCCCATATAAGCCGAACTCGTGCTATCTATCAGCGCCGGAAAAACGCGATGGAGTAGGGAATCATTATATCCAAGCAGGTGGATATAACGCGCGGCTCTCCTAATTAATCTGCGTAATACGTAATTCCTGCCCTCATTTCCAGGGAGCACTCCTTCTGCGATGAGAAATGCAGCCGCGCGAAGATGATCTGCTACGATCTTATGCGCTACTTTATTTTCTGTTCTTCCACAATACTCTTGAGATTTATTTATCAAAGCAGAAAATAAATCAATATCATAGTTATCATGGACGTTTTGCATAACAGCCGCTATTCTTTCAAGACCCATTCCAGTATCGATGCATTTTTTTGGCAATTTGTGTAAATTACCTTCTTCATCTTTGTTAAATTCCATGAACACCAGATTCCAGATTTCAACAATTCTATCGCCCTCTTGTAAATTAGGACTCCCATGGTCATAAAAAATTTCAGAACATGGACCGCACGGACCAGTGCTTCCCATACTCCAAAAGTTATCATCCGTTGTAATTCTTATGATTTTATCACTTGAAAAGCCACTTATCTTACGCCAAATCTCGTACGCCTCATCATCAGTATGGTAGACGGTTATGGATAGTCTGTTTTTATCAAGAGATAACTCTTTAGTGATAAATTCCCACGCAAATTCTATCGCAGTTTCCTTAAAGTAATCACCGAAGCTAAAATTTCCGAGCATTTCAAAAAATGTGTGATGCCGAGTTGTATAGCCAACATTTTCCAGATCATTGTGTTTACCGCCTGCTCTTAGGCACTTTTGACTTGAGACAGCACGTTTCATTTCAGTTTTTTGAGCACCAGTAAAAATATTTTTAAACTGCACCATACCAGCATTTGTGAACATGAGCGTTGGGTCATGTTCTGGAATCAAAGGAGAAGAAGAAACCTGCTCGTGGTCATTATTTACAAAAAATTTTATAAATCTTTCTCTGATTTCGTTTAGCTTCATCGTTTTTATTGAGGTTATCTATAAATAATAAGTTGTAATGGAAATAAAATCAATACCACTCTCTAGATCTCAGAACTTCTAGTGACATGCACCTTGTGGTAAGAAAAAATCAATATATTCACGATAAATTTACCTCATATCTGTGTTTTATATGTGGAAATTGGAATGGAAATTTATGTAGGCAAAGAAAAAAGAATAGCAAATGTGGTGACTCAACACTGGAATGACATAAAAGGATCAGACAGAGATTGGCCAGAAAGGCATGAAATAGACACTGCAGAAATAATGGAATCATGGCAGCATTGTTTTGTCATTGAAGTCAAGGATCAAGGTTATATTTGTGAAAATGCAGGAGAAAAGGCTGTTGAATTCTATGGTTTTGAGAAAAAGACGCGCATTGATAATAAGTATGCAATTGATGCACCATTTTTGCGACTATATAAAATAGATGCAGTTATTGATAAACTTGATACTGTAATAGAGAGTAAATGCCCGATCAATGAAGAGGAAGAAAGTGAAAGTGTTAAAATGAGGCAAGTATTGTTGCCACTTGGGAATAAAGAAGGTATAACACACATATTGGGCGTAATTACTTTTAAACTCCTTTAATATACAATTTTAATTTGATTCTTTAATAAAATTATTTATACTAATGCTTAATTACTATTAAAGAACTCAATAGTAGTGCTTGTAAATTTATTTGGAATATGAAGAAAATAAAATTAAAAACCAAATCTTCTGTGAAAAAGCGCTTTCACCTTACAGCTAAGGGTAAAGTTATTTCTACTCAGTCAGGCAAAAGGCATGGCATGGTAAAGAGAAGTAAATCTAATATTCGTAATCAGCGCGGTACAACGATTCTTGGTAAATCTGACTCGCGTATAGTTAAGCTTCATATGCCTTACGGTATTTAACAAAATGGAGGTAAAATAAAATGGCTCGGGTAAAACGTGGAGTCACTACTCACGCTCGTCATAAAAAAATATTGAAACTGGCAAAGGGTTATAGAGGGCGCGCAAAAAGTTGTTATAGAATTGCATTACAAAGAGTTGAAAAAGCACTGCAATATGCTTATAGAGACAGAAGAAATCGTAAACGTGATTTTCGTGGTTTATGGATAATACGTATTAATGCAGCAGTAAGAGAGCATGGGCTTACTTATGGTAGGTTTATGCATGGTCTTACACTTGCCGGCATTGATTTAAATAGAAAGATTCTTGCTGAGATGGCCGTTAATTATAAGGATGATTTTGCCAAATTAGTAGAAGCTGTAAGTGGTAAATTAGCAGAGAATTCTTAAAGCAAAGACACCATGAGAATTATTTTCATGGGATCACCAGGATTTGCTGTTAATTCTCTGAGCTTGTTACTGAAATCAAAGAGCGAAGTGGTGGCAGTATACACCAAGGCTCCAAAACCTTCGGGGCGTGGACAGAAGCCAACGAAATCTCCAGTACATGTTATCGCTGAAGAAAGTAACATAGAGGTATGTACTCCTATCTCTCTAAAGTTTTCGGCAGAGCAAGAAAAATTTAGAAATTTCAAACCAGACGTTGCAGTTGTAGCCGCGTATGGGTTGATACTTCCAAGAGAAATTTTGAATATTCCAAAATATGGTTGTATTAATATTCATCCTTCATTACTACCAAGGTGGCGTGGTGCAGCCCCGATACAGCACACAATTTTAGCAGGAGATCAAGAAACCGGGGTTAGCATTATGCAATTGGATGAAGGATTAGATTCCGGCCCTATTTTAAAACAGGAAAAATTTCTTATCGAAAAGAACGATAATTACAAGACATTGCATGATAAATTATCTAAGCTAGGCAGTGATTTACTGCTGAAAGTGCTAAACGAAATTGAAAAACAGCTTCCCTTAAAACAGAACGATAACAATGCATGTTACGCTGACAAAGTGGAAGACTATAAAATTTATGCAAGTGATGCCTGTGAAGTTGCTTATAGAAAGGTTAAAGCGTTTTACCCAAAAGCATTCATTAAGATAGAAAATAAACGTATCAGGATACTTGATGCTGACTTTGAAGCTCTCGCTTCAGAACAAGGTAAGATTGTTAACGATAATATGCACATAAGTTTAAAAGGTGGCACTTTAATTCCTAAAGTTGTACAAATGGAAGGGAGAAATCCTTGCAGTATTGAAGATTTTATTCGTGGCTTGAAATCAAGCATGGTAAAAAAATTTATAGAATAGACTGCTTTAAATTAGTGTAGAAATGTAATAGCTAAATTTCCTTTTCTTAGATATAATCTTAAAAAACTTTCCATATAAAAATGAAAATAAAAAGAGCTTTAATATCAGTATACGATAAAACGAATATAATTGATCTTGCATCGTTTTTAACGCAGCAACAAATAGAAATTCTTTCAACGGGCAATACTTATAAAGTGCTATCTAGTGCAGGAATAAAAACACAAGAGGTCTCAGATTACACACAATTTCCAGAGATACTGGGTGGTAGAGTGAAAACTTTACACCCTAAAATTCATGGAGGAATACTTTATGATCGAGAAAAGCATAAAAAGGAAGTGCAAGATCTAGGTATTGAGCCAATAGACCTGCTTATAACTAACCTATACCCATTTTGGGAGACAGTAAGTAGCGGCTCAAATGAAGAGCAAATTATAGAACAAATTGATATCGGCGGAGTGGCGTTAATTAGAGCTGCAGCAAAAAACTTTCGTTTTACTTCAGTTATTTCTAGCATTCAAGACTACGAAGCACTAAAAGCTGAGATGATAAAAAATAACAATGAAACAACATTGGAATATAGAAAATATTTAGCAACCAAAGCATTTGCTCTCACTGCACACTACGATTCTAATATTCACAGTTGGTTTTTATCCCAGAGTAAAAATAATGAGTTGCCAGAGTTTTTCGCACTATATGGGCATAAAGCACAAGAATTAAGGTATGGTGAAAACCCTCATCAAAAAGCTGCATTTTATAGCAATCAATTCACCAAATATCCGCTGGAAAAAATACATGGAAAAGAGTTGAGTTATAATAATATAGTAGATATAGAGTCCGCACTTAACATAACTTCTGAATTCGAAGAGCCTGCAGCAGTGATAATAAAGCACAATAACCCATGTGGCGCTGCTGTTAGTAATAATGCTTTGGAGGCATATGAAAAGGCTCTATCATGTGATGAAGTAAGCAGTTTTGGTGGCATAGTTGCCTTAAATCGGGAGATAGATTTAAAGCTAGCAGAAAAATTAAACGAGATATTTTTGGAAGTTGTGATAGCACCATCAGTAAACAATGAGGCACTAAAAATTTTGCAAAGAAAGAAAAAATTAAGAGTGATTATTCATAAATCTTTTCAACAAAATGTGAAATACCAAACTAAAAATGTTATTGGTGGGTTTTTGGTGCAAGAAAATAATGACCACACAATAAAAGCAGAACAAGTAACAGAATGCACTGCAACAGACAAAGAAAAAAAAGATCTTATTTTTGCCTGGAAAATATGTAAGCATGTGAAATCCAACGCAATAGTTATAGCAAAAGATGGTTGTGCTATTGGCATCGGCGCAGGGCAAACAAGCAGAATAGATAGTGTGAACATTGCAGTGAAAAAAGCAGGTGAAAAATGTAAAGGTGCAGTGCTTGCTTCAGATGCATTTTTTCCATTCCCAGATAGCATAGTAGAAAGTGCAAAACATGGAATTACAGCTATAATTCAGCCCGGCGGCTCGCTGAAAGATCAAGATGTGATAAAAGCTGCAAATGAAAATAAAATTGCTATGTTTTTCACCGGCATTCGTAGCTTTTTTCATTAGGCTTGTATCTCATGTCAATGTACACTTTTTCGCGCATTTAACATTGTTTTGATCATAATTGTATACAAAAACCATTTACAATCAGCGCTCAATATGATAAATTGAAACCAGTTTATTCCTCGGTAGCTCAGTGGTAGAGCAGTTGGCTGTTAACCAATTGGTCGCTGGTTCGAATCCGGCTCGGGGAGCTCTTCTCTGTGAAATTCTAGTATTGATTTTGTATGAACATTAAATCAGTCGTTTTATGTATACTAGATGGCTGGGGAAATGGAGTAGAAAGCAGTAAATACAATGCTATTAGCAACGCAAATCCACCCTGTTGGCAATATATTAGCTCTAATTATCCAAAATGCAGTTTATCCGCCTGTGGAGCTGATGTGGGGTTACCTGGTGGTCAAATAGGTAATTCAGAAGTTGGCCACATGAATATTGGCAGTGGTAGAGTAGTAATGCAAAGCCTTCAGCGCATTAATCAAGAAATTGGAACAATAGAAAACAATGCAAATCTACAAAGTTTTATTAGTAATCTAAAAAGTAAGAACGGAGTATGCCATATAATGGGATTAGTGTCAGATGGCGGTGTTCATTCGCATCAAAAGCATATTTCAACTTTAGCAAATAAAATATCACAGCATGGAATAAAAGTGGTGATACATGCATTTTTAGATGGCAGAGACACATTGCCAAATTCAGGAAAAAAATGCATTCAAGAATTTACAAAGAGTATAAAGGGAAATGACACAAGAATTGCTACTGTTTCTGGGCGTTACTATGCTATGGACCGTGACAACAGGTGGAAGAGAACAATCGAAGCTTATGAGGCTATCGCATTTGCAAAGGCACCTTGTCATGATAATGCAGTATCGTTGATTGAGAATAACTATCAAAATAACATAACTGATGAGTTTATCAGGCCCGCAGTAATAGGTGATTATCAAGGTATAAAACCAGAAGATGGAGTGCTGTTGGCTAACTTTCGTGCTGATCGAATGATACAATTAGCAAGTATTTTGCTTGGCAAAACAGATTACGCTAAGGTAGCAAAATTCTCTTCAATTTTAAGTATGATGAAGTATAAAGAAGATCTCAAAATTCCTTATATTTTTCCTCCTACTTCTTTCGCTGATACTCTAGGACAAACAATAGAAGACAATAAATTACGACAATTACGTATCGCCGAAACCGAGAAATACGCTCATGTGACTTTCTTTTTCAATTGTGGAAAAGAAGAACCTTTCTCTGGTGAAGAAAGAATACTCATTCCCTCACCAAAAGTTCAAACTTACGATTTGCAGCCCGAAATGTCAGCCTTCGAGCTCACAGAAAAGCTTGTAGAAAAAATTCACTCCCAAGAATTCGCACTGATAGTTGTAAATTACGCTAATCCTGATATGGTAGGACATACAGGTAATATAAAAGCAGCCGAGAAAGCTGTGCTAGCTGTAGATGATTGTCTTGCAAAAGTGCTGAGTGCTGTTAAAAAGTCAAGCAACACCGCGTTAATTGTCACTGCAGACCATGGTAATGTGGAATGTATGTTCGATGAAGAAAATAATACACCTCATACAGCACACACTCTAAATAAAGTGCCATTTATTGTGTCTTGCAATAATCTAAAACTAAGAGACGGAAGGTTATCTGACATTGCCCCTACTATTTTACAGCTACTTGGAATTAAAAAACCAAACGAAATGACAGGCAGTTCGTTGATTTCTTGCATTACCCTCTGTCATTCCAGCTAGGCAGCGTTATGCACCGGAATGACATCAAATAGATGTGTTTTAACTTAATCCAACTTTTAAATTTTTCGCTGTTAGTACTAATGATTCATTAAAGAAACTGTCAATATCACCAATACTATCTATATTTTTTGTACTGATAGATTGGTCAATTCTTTTGACCAAATTAGATAAAACTTTATTAGGGCCAATTTCAACAAATTTGTTAATGCCACGGCTTGACATATACAAAACCATTTCTCTCCATTTCACTCTGCTTACAACTTGCTTGGCGAGTAAAGTTTTTATAACTTTGGGATCACTCTCCTCTTTAGCTGTAACATTTGATATCAAAGGAACTATAGGACGGGTTATTTTAATACCCTTCAAAAACTCCAAAACTTTTTCATCAGCAGGTTTCATAAGAGATGAATGAAAAGGCCCACTAACCTGTAATTTAATTAGTTTCCTCACACTCGAGTTTTTGAATAAATCGGGTAACATTTCAAGAGCTTCTCTAGTGCCACTTATAACCACTTGTCCGCCACCGTTATCGTTTGCAATTTCACAAATTCCGTCAATTTGAACTGATTTCAATATATCTTCCACTTCATTTATCTCTGCTCCAAGCAACGCAACCATTCCGCCTTTACATTTCAGTGAAGCTTCATGCATTGCTTCGCTGCGAACTTTCAGCAGCTTGATTGCAGACTCAAGCGTTAACGCTCCTGCAGCACACAGCGCTGTATATTCGCCAACTGAATGCCCACAAACATATTTAACATTGTGATCAGTGAAAAGAGATTTGCCAAACACATGCTCCATAAAACGTAGCATTGCAATTGATACTGCCATTATAGCTGGCTGAGCGTTTTCTGTAATGGTTAATTCTTCAATAGGACCGTTGAAGATTAAATGAGACAGCTTTCTATCCAATATGCTATCTACTTCATTAAATACTTGTCTTGCAACGGAAAACTCACTATATAAGCTCTTTCCCATTCCTACAAACTGAGAGCCCTGACCAGGGAAAGCGAAAATCATGATAATTATTACTTATTCCTTATTAAGTATAAGATTTTATTTATTTTTTGTCAATATTTTAGAATAATGATTGACTTAGTGAATTAAGTTCACTAGAATGTTAACTGACTAAAAGTTTATAAACAACAATGAATTATCATAAAATTATTATAGTTATGACAGACGGTCAAGAGTTTGAAACTCGTTCCACTTATGGAAAGGAGGGAGATAGGGTAAAACTTGATAGAGATCCTCTTACTCACCCTGCATGGACTGGAAGTTTGACAAGCGGGTTAGCAAGTAAAACTAGCAAATTAGCTAAGTTTAACGATAAATATGGAAGCATTTTCTAATTCTCCTCCTCTTTAAGTTTTAGAGAGTTTACTGAAGCATGCATAAATACAAAAATATAGGCTATGTTGCTTCTCCATCACCAAAATCGCAGGAAGTATCTAAACTATTAAAGAAACTTAATTTTATCAATATAACAGAAGAAAATAAGTCCGAAATCGATCTATTGATAGTTGTTGGCGGTGATGGCTTTATGCTACGCACTTTGCACAATTACGTCATAGAAAATAAAAACATGCATGTGTATGGGATAAACACTGGCAATGTTGGGTTTTTGATGAATAAATGCTTTAGCTGCAGTGAAGATTTAATTGATCATATAGAGCATGCAACTTCAACTCAGTTAACTTTGCTAAAAATAGAAGCAACAGACACAAGTGGCAAGAGATATCATTACATAGCAGTAAACGAAGTATATGTTTTTAGAAAAGCAAACCAAATAGTAGAAATGAATATTACTATTAATGATAAGCTAAAAGTAGAAAAATTTAGAGGGGATGGAGTAATATTATCTACTCCCACAGGCAGCACTGCATACAACTTCTCTGCCGGTGGCCCAATCTTGCCGCTAAATTCAAATTTACTTGCATTAACCTCTATCAATAGCTATTACCCAAGGCATTGGAATGGAGCGCTAATTTCAAATGATACGATCGTACAAATTGACATTAACGACACAAAAAACCGTCCAGCACTTGTAGTATCAGATTACAAGGAGTTTCATAATATATCACAGATAAAAATACAAAAAGACCACGAAAACACAATAACTTTGCTTTTTGACAAAGATTACCCTCTGAATGAAAGAATCTTTGATAGACAATTTCTATACTAATAATTATCCGTAAATTGGTATTTACTATATCTTAATAACTATAGCGTAATCAATGCAGCATAGTAATTAACTTTGGAGTGAATATGCATGGGTCAGTCGAAAAATCAACAGTAAAATTAACTTCTTACGAACAAACAGGTGACAATAGCAAGATAACACTAAAAGATCCACCATCGCCTAAAGAAGCAGGAAATGCTATCTCAAGTGTACTGAATGTAGTACCACGTGTGCAGGGAATGTCACATGAAGAATCAGATGATGAGGAAGTGGATCCTACTTATGCATCTGTAAATCGACAAAAAGATGGTGATGGAGCACCACCGATTTTGCCAAAAGCTCCAGGTTTACAAGACAAAGAAGACAAAAATTTGTTTGGTCTTAGTACTGAAGTACTAACTCCTTCCCTAGAAGAAACAAAAGGTGAGACTCATGATTGGGTATCACAAACAGCAAGTTTAGGTTTAGAAGGATTATCTGGTAATGGATCAGAAGAACATATTTATGCAGTTATAAACCCAAATACAAAATCTTCGAAAAAGAGTTTAGACAGTGAAATAGGTGGTCAAAACTCAAAAGATGATTTAGGTGCGTCTTCAAATACTTTACCATCGTATAAAAGCAAAGATGACTCTGAAGAGTCTTTGTCACTAAATTCTGATATAGGTAGCACAACAAATAAAAAAACAAACAGATTCTTGCCAAGAGCAAAGTATTCCATGCAGCAGAAGGGCTTTATAATTTTTACTGCAAGTGCTATTATACTCAGTATATCTGCAGCTTTATTATATTTACAAGATAAAGCAAAATTTATTGCATTTTTTACAAACAGCCCAAAATATATCACTATACCAGTTATCGCACTTGCTGCATTGCTTGCAATTGGTCCAATATTTTTTGCAACAAGGCAATTTATAGATACTGAAGAACATTCCATTCAAAAAAAAGATGCGGATAAAATTTTAGCTGAGGTGTTGGAGCACCAGCCAAAAGATAAAGCTATAAAATCTGTAAGACTGGAATATAGCAATGGCACTCATTCAAATTTTGTACTTAATGCTTGGGAAGCTAAACAAGGCTTCACTAACATTGACGAAAAAGTAATTACTAGAACTAATAAAATAAAATCAGTAATTAACGACAGACCAATATTTACTGCATTATTTACTGGTGTAGTTGCTGCAAATATAGCGTTTCCTCTAGGGCTACTTGCAACACATGGTGTTAATGGTGTACAAAAATTTTACCAAAACCCTTTGACTAATAACATAGGATTATCATTACTTATAGGTTCTGGTATACTTGCATTATCAATTATATGTCTTGGCGTGCATTATTATAGAAAAACAAATTGCACTAACCTTATATATTCTGAAGAAGAGATTGATCCTAAAGATGTTAATGGGAAATTCATTGAGGAAATAAAACGAGAAAGAACAAATGTTCTTGGGGAAAATCACAGCAAAGACGCTAAACGCAGCAGCTTAACGCTTGAGCAAGTTGTGGTTCAATCTCATAATTGTAAGGATATTGTTTATAGTGTCGGTTAATAAAATGCATGATATAGCTAGTGCAGCCCTACTTCATACCGCGATTCATTCGCGGTATCTCTAGATCCCGCTAACACGTAGCGGGATGACGATTGTCAGGGTAGCACCTCCCTCCCCTGTCATCCAAGTAGCTGACTGACCTTACCCAGAAAAAGTGGAGAGAAAGTTTGGAATGTTTTTCACAAAGAGAATGATGAATCAAAATGCTCAGGAATGCAATAGTTAATAGTGACGTTGTTTGTTATAAAAAATTTCTATGTATTCAAATATTGCAGTTCTAGTTTGTTGAGCAGAGTGTTGTGAAGTATCAATAAGTATTTCTCTTTTCAATGAGCTAAAGAAGCTTTCCACAACAGAATTGTCGTAACAACAACCTTTATGACTCATCTATGTTTTTTATGGATAAGAGATATTGATAACCTTGCGAAGTATATTGTGAACCTTGATCACTATGTAATAGTAGATTTTTGGCAGGTTTACGCTTGTTAACGGCCATTAATAAAGAGTCCATAACCAATTGTTTATTTATTGAACTGCTCATTAACTACCATGCGTGAATATAGATCGATTATTGTTGCCAAATATAGCCATCCTTCTTTGGTTTTTATATAAGTAATCCCATACTTTATTTGGTTGATCGACAATAAAGTTTTGGTCTAATATATTAGGAGCTACTGTCCGTTTGTTGTTTCTTAATTTTAAATTTTCTTCTCAATATAGCCTGAATACCATTTTTCTGCATAATACTTTGCACTGTTTTTAAGTTGCAACTTTTACCCAAAGCCTTTAATTCAGCATGAATTTTAGGAGCTCCATATCTACATTTAGAAGCTTGATATATTTTTTGAATATCTGCTAATAACTCTTTATTTGCTGATTCTCTACTGCTTATTTTCCTTGTAGTCCACTTAAAACCCCAGTTATGGATTAACCAACACAGTAAGGCTTAGAAATAGAAGGCTTTTTTGACTGCATGGAATATGAAATTAATGTAGAAAAAATATGTACCAGAAAATTTATTGGCGATCTGTGCCGTGTATGTTCAAGCTCAAATTTATTTTTTAAACAACCAAAGACTGTCTCAATAATCGACCTTTTTCTCAATAAAGCCTTCTCTTTTAGTGAGATTAGTGCGTTTTTCATGCCTTTTTTCACTTTAGTGACAAGCTTTAAACCTCTATCGAAGAGTTCCTCAAAGAGCTCCTTCTTGATATAGCCTTTATCTCCGAACAAAAGTCCTGTCAGTCTTTTAGTTATAGTTGGCACAGGTATCAACGTTACCTTTGGTTAGAGTAAGTGATTGAATTTCTCCAATTTCGTTAATCACCAAGTGCAATTTAAAGCCAAAAAACCAACCATACGTGCTCTTACCAATTTCTGCTAAACCATCAAAAACTTTGTTCCTAGAGATCCTTTTCTTGTGGCAAATGGCAATCGTAGAAGTGTCAATGTAGGAAGTACCTGTCATTTTCGCTTGTTCGCAGAACCATTGAAGAAGTAATGCTAAATACCGTAAAACTCTCGGCTTTAAGGCAATAAATCTGTGATATGAAGGCATCTTTGAAAATTCTGATCTATAGAGTAACTTAAGGTAACAAAGATAAAAAGCCTTGAAGTTTTTACATGGCGATTGGTGGTATAACAGGATTATGGTTAGCATTTCTGAGTGCGCTATTTCTGGTACTCTGGTTGGTTTTTTGCCATTTGATAAGAACTTATTTGCAAAATTTTCATCTACTACACGACAAAAATCCTCGACGCAGCAGTAAAGTTCTGTAATATCTTTCTTCATGGGTAACCTCTTAAATTATTGTTAAAATACTTGAGTTTACCCTATTTCCCTCTTTATTAATTCTACTTTTATCTGTTTTCTAATCCATAACTGGGGTTTATAGTAGCCACTAGCAGAAAATCCTACATAATTCCTGTACTTTATAGCAGTTACTATGCTCTTTTATAAAAAAATATTTTACTCTTTTTGACTGGCCAGGGCTTTTTTTAAAATGTCTCTTTCTCTTGTTACTTTTGCTAACTCTTTCTGTAAATCAAATCTCTCTTTGTCATAAGGTGCTACATCTGGAAATGCATTTGCCGCTGACTTTTTTTCGTTATATTTCTTCATCCATTTTCCTAATACACTATCCCTTATTCCTAGATCTCTTGCTACTTTTGCAACTGGTTGACCTACCTTTCTTTGTTCATTTGCCAGCTTAACAGCTTCCAATTTGAATTCTGCCGTATATTCTCTTACCATTTCTAATCCTCCAAAATTTTATTTTACCCGAAAAAACTCCTTTCTTTCTCTCCACTTTTTCTGGGTAAGGTCAGTCTGTCCAGGTTCCAAGATCGGTGTCAAAAATTGCTCAAACCATCCATTAAAAACATCCATATTACAGTGGCCTTCAAAGGTTAACGGAACAACTATCTTTCTTCCACTTAAGGCTGCAACCATACTGATTCGTTGAGTTTTCTTTCCAGATTTTAAGGCATAAAACCGCTGTCCTTTCTGGCAATATCCGTAGGGGGTAGTCTTCGGTGTTATCAATGCCAGACTCATCTATATACACTAAGTTTTTAGGTTCTTTTGTCGCTATAATTTTCAAAAATTCAGCACGTTTTTCTTCGTTTCTTTCCTTGTATCCATATGTCTTTTTTTGCGCGTAAATCCAATTTTTTTAAGGGCTCGATAGATCGTTTGGATACTAACGTTGTTCCAAAGTTTAGCCATTTCCGATAGAGTCTTTCCTCCGTGTTCTCTGGCAAATTTGGCAAAGGTATCCCAGTCGGTGATTTTGTGATTGTAACCCCCATTTCCAAGTTTTTTTGATTGAAAGTCTCCTGTTTCTTTTCTTCTTTGCTGCCACTCCCATAAAGTAGTTCGTCCAATCTTAAATCTTGCTGCCACTGTTTCTCTGCTTTCTCCTTCGTCTAGCGCTTCCATTGCTTTTTTTCTTAAATCATAACTATATGCTGCTGGCATTCAACCTCCTTATCATCATCTACCCTTATCCTATCACATCCGGACTTTTATGGAAAGAGCTATAATATGGAAGATATCGAAATTGCTATAGACAGTACAGGAATTAGTATATACAACAACACACAGTAAGGAAAATAGCACTGACAGAAAATATCGTGGCTATGAGCAAACGAGAAAATTGCACGTAATGTTGAATATAAACAACAAAAAAGCCATAGCTGTAAAATACAGTAACGGTGTCTACTCTGATCACTATGGAGCTTGTGATTTGCTAAAAGAAGTTGATTTTCAGCATGCCATAAAAGCACTATATGCAGATAGAGCATGTGATAGGCACAAGTTTTATAAGTTGTGTAACGAATATGATATAAAGACAAAAATTCCACCAATAAACAATGCGGCAGAACATCCAGAAATAGATTATATGTCTAACAGGAATACTGCTATTAGGTTAATAAAATTATACGGTGAAGATGGCATGAAAGAATGGAAAAAAGAAGTAAATTATGGGAAAAGATCTTATATTGAAGGGTTTTTCTCAAGATTAAAGCAAATATTCGGATTTAGTTTTAGGAATAAATCTGAGATAAATCGAGAAAAAGAACTGCTAATCAAATGCTATTTGCTTAATAAATTCACTGATATTGGTATGGCTAAATTTGAGATAGTTACATGAATTTACCATAAATCACCATCTCATAAAACCCCAGTTATGGATTAGAAAACAGATAAAAGTAGAATTAATAAAGAGGGAAATAGGGTAAACTCAAGTATTTTAACAATAATTTAAGAGGTTACCCATGAAGAAAGATATTACAGAACTTTACTGCTGCGTCGAGGATTTTTGTCGTGTAGTAGATGAAAATTTTGCAAATAAGTTCTTATCAAATGGCAAAAAACCAACCAGAGTACCAGAAATAGCGCACTCAGAAATGCTAACCATAATCCTGTTATACCACCAATCGCCATGTAAAAACTTCAAGGCTTTTTATCTTTGTTACCTTAAGTTACTCTATAGATCAGAATTTTCAAAGATGCCTTCATATCACAGATTTATTGCCTTAAAGCCGAGAGTTTTACGGTATTTAGCATTACTTCTTCAATGGTTCTGCGAACAAGCGAAAATGACAGGTACTTCCTACATTGACACTTCTACGATTGCCATTTGCCACAAGAAAAGGATCTCTAGGAACAAAGTTTTTGATGGTTTAGCAGAAATTGGTAAGAGCACGTATGGTTGGTTTTTTGGCTTTAAATTGCACTTGGTGATTAACGAAATTGGAGAAATTCAATCACTTACTCTAACCAAAGGTAACGTTGATACCTGTGCCAACTATAACTAAAAGACTGACAGGACTTTTGTTCGGAGATAAAGGCTATATCAAGAAGGAGCTCTTTGAGGAACTCTTCGATAGAGGTTTAAAGCTTGTCACTAAAGTGAAAAAAGGCATGAAAAACGCACTAATCTCACTAAAAGAGAAGGCTTTATTGAGAAAAAGGTCGATTATTGAGACAGTCTTTGGTTGTTTAAAAAATAAATTTGAGCTTGAACATACACGGCACAGATCGCCAATAAATTTTCTGGTACATATTTTTTCTACATTAATTTCATATTCCATGCAGTCAAAAAAGCCTTCTATTTCTAAGCCTTACTGTGTTGGTTAATCCATAACTGGGGTCATAAAGTGTGATGCAACAAAGCCATCCCAGTGTCTGGGCACTGGGATGACACCCTTTTGGATGGAAACCAGTGTCAGGTACTCGGATGACACCATTTACAACCACTCTCCTACCCTTTCTAGCTGTTTATAGCTGTTAAATCTCAGGAATTTATCAAAATATGGAGAGGCAATAAAGGGTGTGGAATTACTTAAATAGTTAGATAAAAAACCAGGCAGATCATTTTTTAATTCTTGCATTTTGTATCTATAATTTTGTATAGAAATAACTTTTATTTTATCATAATCAAGTTTCCAATAAGCAAGTTCTGAGACTTCTCTTTTTGTTATATGTTCTACCGCTAAGGCTTGTAAAATTAATTGCGGAAAAAATCCCGACATTACTTCTTCATTGGAAGGTGGTGTACCAAGCTTATAGTCTATAATTGCCACTTGCCCACTTGGTAGATACTCAACTCTATCACATCTTGCTATCAGTGAAATTTCTTGTGGCTTATTTGTCATCCAAGCAGTTTCATACTGATCACAAGAACCAGTGTCACGCGCTGGAATATGAAATATCGGACAGGAAAAGTTCTTTTCCAACTCAACATAATTGCTTCGAGTTTCATCAAATTCGACAAAAGATTGAATTATCTTTTGTAGTCTTACCCACCACATATTTGAAAAATTAAACTGACTAGTCGAGAATGCTTCTCGTGCAATGCTCATTGGAGATTTTTTGTTGCGTAAATATCTTGCAAGAATGTTGTGTACCATAGTGCCAAATTCCAATATCGATGGCTTAAAATTCAAGTCTCTTAATTGTTTAAGGCCCAGTATATATTCAACGTAAAATGAATAAGGATTACGAATTAGCTTTTCTATTGCACTGCAAGACATCACCTGCATTTTTTCTTTTCTAACTTCGGTTTGAGGTTTTGGCATAGGCTGAGTACATGGAACAGTACATTCAGGCGTATTTAATATCCTTAGCCAATCACGATACGGCTGCTTCCCCTCCTTGAGTAGAATTTCCAAACGCTGCAATAGAATTGGTTTTCTATGGCTTAGCGATCTTGTAATATAAACCTTACTTGCACAAAACAAATTGTGTAAAGTATAAAAAAAATACCCCTGCTCTTCTTGCACGGAAGGAAGATTAAATTTTTCTCTCGTAAATGCATTCAAAAGCGGATTTTGAAAGCTTGGCGCTTCATTAAATCCAGCAAGTATTACAACTTTGTTGTGATATAAGCTGAATTTATTCAAGTCACTTGCTACAGAGAAAAACTCTTTCTCTAAAAATAAGGTCAGAATTTGGCTATATAACTCTAAGGAGCATTTAATTCCTACACCCTCACATGCATTTGAGAAATTACAGGTAAAATTACCTATTTCACTATTTAGCTCTGAAAAATTTATACCAGATAATATATTAATACACTGCAAATGAGTTGCTACCACATCAAAAATAGAGCAATTTATAGAACGAAGTAAAGGATTAAATATAACCTCTAACTTACTGATAATAAGTAATATATCTTCTTTGTATTTTAGCTTTTTATGGGCATTGATAGCATTTATAATATCGCTCAGGCCATTTGTACTAAAGTTGCGTAATATCTCTATTTCAAATTCAGATAAAATCCGAGTGTACTCTTCTTGAGTGTAACCAAAAGTCACTAGCCTATGTTTAAGGAGCGAAAGTAATGACACACTGCTCCAATTTGAGGTCAAAACTTCGATACTATAAAGCAGAAGCGTTATATAAGGGTAATTTTCCGGTATGGCACTGTGTTGCCTTGATAAACATGCTATACGAGCTGCAAGTAATTTATCAAAGACGACCAAAGAAATGTTTTCATAACCTTCATTTTCTATAATTAATGATGTCACTTGTGCTTCTTCCTCTCTGGAATCACAAGTGATGACTTCAATATTGCCAACATGTCCACTACTAACTTTGCTTAGATCGGCAGTTGTATCAAAGACGTAATCTAGATATTCCTCAGGACTTCCTGTTATCCCAGCCCTTTCTTCTGTCATCCCAGTGCTTGACACTGGGATCCAGTTTTCATTATACAGCCACCTGGTGCGCTCATTTAAAGTTAAGTTTTCTGGATCCCAGTGTCTGGGCACTGGAGAACAAGCTTCTGGCAGAAAACTTACATCCTCTCTGCCTATACTTAAATAACCTAGCAGATCTTTCAGACAATATTGATAGTGTTTTTTATCAAGCAATTTCCAGTCTTTCTCTTTAATTTTCAAATTCAGGTTAGGCAGAATTATTTTTCCAAATGGCAGATCATATATAGCCTTAATTAACGACTTATCCTTTCCAATTCCAACAAAGATTATATATTGGTCTTTTTGTAAAGAGGTTATCATACTGTTTATGTAATCACTCTTATGTTCTAATATATCTACTACTCCTAAATCTTTTAAAATTTTATTCCATGTTTCAATAAGTAAATTTATGAAACTTTCTATTTTTTTTGAATGTTCATCGAACTCTGCCATTTGGGTATACTGAATTTTATCAAGCAATGATGGCAGGCTATAAGCTAAATCAATTGGAAAATTATCATTATTTTTTCTATTCCACTCCAATATGAATTGAATGAGTAGCAGCGTCCTTTTTGTTGGCTTGATAACTTTGACTCTATCAAGATTTAATATTAAATCCTCCTCATCGATGTTCTCTAGCGAAACTATCTTTGGCAAAATTATGCATTTTTTAGCGTTATAATTCTTGAATGCACTCAGCAGCGCTATCACATCCCTCTTGCAAGGAAGTATGATCTTTACTTCAGGGATTTTTTCTCTTTCATATTCAGAAAATATATGCTGGACCAGCACATCGAAAAGGGATTCATCCACATTAACGGTAAAAACTCTTCCCACTAACAGTAACAATTAATACAATACTTTTATTGTATAGAAATTATTCAAAATATAAACGTGCTTGTATGCTATTATATATTAAAATCTTTTATAACATTACATGACAAACATCAGAATAGAAGTTTTAAATAAATGTGAGCAAGTTGGCTGCAGATGGTTAGTCAACGTTTACTCGATTTATATACACAAAGAATTACCACCAAAATTATATGAAGAAATTTGTGGGCTATTTTATAATAAAGTCATACAAGACTGCCGTTATTATTCCTACAATGAAAACCTTGAAGAAGTTCAATATAACTTCATAGAACCACAAGCAAAGTGGGGCTTGGAGATAAGCTTTTTACCTGGCATGACCGACAATGTAGGCAACACAGTGAAACAAATTGTTAGAGAATATTTAATAAACAAGAACTACATTGATGAAAATGTTTATATCAAAGCAAGAAGTTCAAAATTGATTCTAAGTCAAGCAACTGAAGATGATATAAAACAAGAATTTAATCCTATCACTGAGTATTGCACACTTATCTGTAAGAACTATAGCTGGAAATATTATGGTAAATACAAAGCAAACTCTTCAGCGCTCTCTTACTTGTCATCCCAGTGTCCAGACACTGGGATCCAGAAAAAAGATGTAGATTCCAGTATCAGCTACTCAAATGACACCATTAATGGCAAAGCCAAATCTGTTAACTTAAACGTAAGTAACCAAGAACTTGAGAAAATCAGCAGAGATGGAATCGATGGTAATGGCACTTTAGGGATCTCTCTGGCAGCAATGAAAGCTATAAAGGATTACTTTAAAAAACTTAATAGAAATCCATATGATATTGAACTTGAGTCCCTAGCACAAACTTGGTCTGAACATTGTAAGCACAATATCTTTTGCTCTCCCATTGATGAAATAAAAGATGGCCTATACGCACATTATATTAAGCGTGCAACGCGTGAGATAAATTCTGACATATGCGTGTCAGTTTTCTCCGACAATGCCGGAGGAATAATTTTTAATGACGATTACTTAATCGTAGATAAAGTTGAAACCCACAATAGCCCTTCAGCTCTTGATCCATTTGGTGGAGCAATGACCGGAGTACTTGGAGTAAATCGTGATATAGTTGGTTTCGGGAAAGGCGCGGAGCCTATAATGAATACCTATTACTTTTGCTTTGCCAAAGAAGCAAAAGGCAAGTTTTATAGGGACAAAGAGCGCACTGATGAGATCTTACCGCCAAAATATATAATGAAAGAAGTGATCCACGGTGTTAATGTTGCTGGTAATTGCTCTGGTATTCCAACGCAACTTGGATCGGTATATTTTGACGATAGATTTTGTGGCAAGCCGTTAGTTTTTGTTGGCAGTGTCGGAATTATTCCGCGCAACATAAATAACGCACCTTCACACATCAAAGGGCCTAAAAACAGCGATAAAATCGTAATTATTGGCGGAAGAGTTGGAAGAGACGGAATTCACGGTGCAACGTTTTCTTCAGAGGCTTTGTCGGGAAACAGCCCTTCAACGATTGTGCAAATTGGTGACCCTATAACACAAAAAAAACTATCCAATGCCGTCATAAAAGCAAGAGATCTTGGTCTTTATAATGCAATAACGGACAATGGAGCAGGTGGGCTGTCGTCGTCTATTGGTGAAATGGGAAAAGACGGATTTGAAGTTGATTTGAGCAAGGTTCTCCTTAAAAACGATGGTATGGCTCCGTGGGAAATATGGATATCAGAATCACAAGAGAGAATGACCTTAGCAGTGCCAGAAGAAAATCTCCCTATGTTTAAGCAAATCATGAAAAAACATGATGTGGAGGTTTGTGTGATTGGAGAGTTTAATGAGAGTGGTAAAGCCGTTGTTAAATGTCCTAAAGGGACAGTAATAATGGATATCGGAACTGAATTTCTGCATGATGGTAATCCTAAAATGCATTTACAGACAAAGCCGTGGTCTAAGGGGCTTCCAGCGCCACGCGCTGGAATGACAACAAGTTCGCCTTCTTTAGAAATTGAATTAAAAGAAATGTTAAGCAGACCAAACATTTGCAGTAAAGAGTTCATAGTGGTGCAATATGATCATGAGGTTCAAGGATCGTCAGTGTTAAAACCACTGCAAGGCAAGGGAAGAATGTGCAGCGAAGCTATTGTCTCAAGGCCTGTTCTTTCTTCAAATAAAGGTGTTGTAAAATCGCAAGGATTTGGCTCAAGTTATGGAGAAATTGACACCTACCACATGGCAGCATGTGCAATTGACACCGCGATACGCAACTATGTAGCCGCAGGAGGAAATATAAATCATCTAGCGTTGCTCGACAATTTTTGCTGGTGTGATGCTTATAATCCAGAAAGGTTGTGGCAACTAAAGAAAGCTGCAGAGGCTTGTTACGACTTCGCAACTGCATTTAAAACACCATTCATATCCGGAAAAGACAGTATGTTCAATGACTTCAAGGGATATGATGAAAATGGCGAGAAAGTGATAATCTCTGCACCACCTTCATTACTCATCTCAGCAATTGGAATTATAGAAAATATTGAAAATGCGGTATCGCTTGATGTAAAAATGCCAGGGGACTTGATATATGTGCTTGGAGAAACACTTGATGAACTTGGTAGATCTGAATATCAGTTATATAGTGGAATAGGTAATAACAACGTACCAAAAGTTGATGCAAAGAGCGCTAGGAAGTTGTATGAGCGTTACAACCAGGCAATAAAAGATGGCATAATTGCCTCTGCAATTGCACCAAACTTAGGCGGATTAGTTATTGCTCTGGCAAAATCGCTAATTGCAGGAGACCTTGGTGCTGAAATCGATCTTTCACTAGTGCCAATAGGAAAAATACAAAATACAGACATAATAAACAAGATAATAATGTTTTCTGAATCGCAAAGTAGAATTTTGGTTACTATTGCACCACAAAATCAGAAGAGGTTTGAAGAATTGTTTGAAGGTGCAGTTTATTCATGTATTGGCAAAGTAACAGAGAAAAAGGTGCTAAACATAAAGGATGTTTTAAAAGTAGATCTGAAAGATGTGGCATGCTAATATAAAATATTTTTCTTATTATGCTAAATAACTCTTTTACTATATGTAATGTTTATTTAGAATGAATGTATGTTATTAATTTGGGTAGGTAATTATGTCTATTTTATCGATACTCCTGTTTATCAGTCTTTCTTTACTCAACACTTCAAATAAATTGATGATATGTGCTGCCTTATTTGTGGGAGCTGCTTTAGTTGTAAATTCAATGGTTGAATTTTATGGCAGAAGCAAAGCTACGTACAACTTAATAGTGTGTACAGCGCTATGTTGTGTTTTTAAATGGCAAAGTTTTAATTTGATGATATTGATTTCATATACTGCAATTTTAGTATCTCTTCTCTCAAGCATAATTATTTTTGAAAAATTGAAGTCCAAGTTGAATTTTCATATGGCAAATTTCATTACTTTAATTATAGCATCAGTGGTTGATAGTGCCGTTGTATGTGTTGGATTACTATACAAATTTTCTGCAGGTAAATGCTTATCAATATACATTAGAGATTTAATTTTTAAGTTTTATTATGTGTCAGTATTGAGCATCTGCTTGTTTGTAGGAATGTATTTATTTTGCTTGGCGAACAAGAAGTATTTTAAGATTTCCACATAACCTGTTTTCTGATATAGCTAAACTGACTTTGGGTCCTGGGGGTGTATTTGGTGGTCCTAATACGTAACAACAGTTTAGAATTTATAGGTAGCCTAAACCCACAACTGTACAAACACTATGATTTGAGCCTATCAGGGGGGTGTCATTCCAGTGCCCAGACACTGGAATCCAGAAAAAAGAATGGTGTCATCCCAGTGCTTGACACATAGCTGTACGAACATTCATTTTTGAAGGTAAATTGCACAGCAAATGGTGTCATTCCAGTCTGGAATCCAGAAATTTTGCTTATAACTGAGCTGATGAGCTAAAGGTAGTTGTCTTACGCTAAAACAAACGTTTTTAATTAAGTTGCATAGAACCAGTGTCTGGGCACTGGCCCACTGGTGGGAATTGCTCCTAAACTACAACGTTCGTACAGCTATGTGCTTGACACTGGGATGACATCATAGGGGCACTGGCCTACTTAACCGTCATACCGTCGCGGTATCTCAGCCGCTAACAAGTAGCGGAATGACGATTTATCAAACGCTGCTTAATTTTCCGTAACAGTTGAAAAAATCAATAGAAAATCAATATATCACTATAAATTCACGTATTTTGAGGCTATAATGGTTAATACGCTATATGGTATAATATGGACGATTTTATCAGAGTTAAGGGCGCAAGGGAACATAATCTGCAAGGTGTAGACGTCAATATACCGAAAAATAAGCTAGTTGTTATAACTGGGCTAAGTGGTTCTGGCAAGTCTAGCCTTGCATTTGATACGATTTATGCAGAAGGCCAACGCCGGTACGTTGAAAGCCTGTCAGCTTACGCGCGTCAATTTCTCAACATTCAGGATAAACCAGATGTTGAGTCGATTACAGGTCTCTCTCCTGCAATATCTATCAACCAGAAATCGATCTCAAAAAATCCAAGGTCAACAGTTGGAACTGTTACCGAAATTTACGATTACTTGCGCTTAGTATATGCACGAATAGGAGTTCCTTATTCACCTGCAACTGGATTACCAATAACAAAACAAACGGTGTCTCAAATTGTAGATACTATAATTGCGTTACCTTTAGAAACTAAGATATATATACTTGCCCCTGTTGTGCGTGGTAGAAAGGGAGAACATCTTAAAGAGATATTGGAAATTAAAAGACAAGGTTACGTAAGGTTCAAAATAGATGGTGAAGTGTACAATGTAGATGACTTGCCTAAACTCGATAAGAACAAGAAACACGACATTTTTGTGGTTGCAGATAGAATATCAATATTGGGCGATATAGGAAATCGACTGCCAAGTAGTATAGAATCCGCACTAAAACTTGGTAATGGTCTAATGTATGTAGAAATAGTAAACCTACCTGACAACCATAATTCCGAGTATAAAAATGGTCAAATTCTGACTTTTTCAGAGAATTTTGCATGCCCCGAGTCTGGTTTCACTCTTGAGGAAATAGAACCAAGATTATTTTCTTTTAACAGCCCTTACGGTGCATGTGGTTCGTGTAATGGGCTTGGTAAAAAGCTGGCTATTGATGTGAAGCTGATAGTGCCAGATGAAACTCTTTCAATATCTGAAGGCGCTTTAAAGCCAGTGGGATCAATGTTCCGTCAAGTGCACACAGGTTATGGATTTTTAAAAAGTGCAATTCTATCACTGGCTGAAAATTGTAAATTTAGCCTTGATGTTCCGTGGAAGAACATAGATCAAGAAGTAAAAGATATGATACTCTTTGGCTTCGGTAAATTTCAAGGTTTGGTCAGTATCTTAGAAAACCAGATGGATTATGATGAAACGCTTGTTGAGCGATATTGCTCTGTTACTCACTGCAGAGAATGCACTGGCTATAGATTGAGAAAAGAAGCGCTTACAGTAAAAATTGATAGCAAACATATAGGTGAAATATCAGGGCTTAGTATCGATGAATCCCTTAAGTGGTTTGAAAATTTGCCAGACAAGCTCACAGAACAACAGAAGCAAATCTCAAATAAAATACTAAGTGAAATAATCAAGAGGCTAACATTTTTAAAGAATGTAGGGTTGAATTACCTAACGCTTGATCGAGAATCTAGCACTCTCTCTGGCGGCGAGAGTCAGAGGATCAGACTTGCTTCGCAAATTGGCTCAGGATTAACGGGGGTTTTATATGTTCTTGATGAACCCTCGATTGGCCTTCATCAATGTGATAATGATCGGTTAATTGCCACACTAAAAAACTTAAGAGACATGGGTAACACTGTAATTGTTGTTGAGCATGATGAAGATACAATAATGGCTGCTGATTATGCGATTGATATTGGTCCTGGAGCTGGCGTAAATGGTGGAAAAGTTGTTGCAGAAGGAACACCAGACCAGGTGCAAAGAAATTCGGGGAGCATAACAGGGCAATATTTGAGTGGAGAGAAAAAAATTTTAATTCCAAGGAGAAGAAAGCAAGCAACTCAGTTCATAAAAGTAATAAATGCATGTGAAAATAACTTAAAAAATGTGAACGTTAAATTTCCTATAGGGAATCTTATTTGTGTTACTGGAATATCAGGAGGGGGAAAATCAAGTTTAGTCATAGAAACGTTATATAAATATTCAGCACATAAGATACATCATTCGTCTGCAAGGTATGGTCAGTGTGATAGAATAGAAGGCCTTGAATATATAGATAAAGTTATAGAAGTTGATCAGTCGCCAATTGGTAGAACTCCTGCGTCAAATCCAGCAACATATGTTGGTATGTTCACTCATATAAGAAATTGGTTTGCAGGTCTTTCGGAGTCAAAAGCAAGGGGATATAATATAGGCCGGTTTTCATTTAATACCAGAGGGGGAAGGTGTGAGGCTTGTAAAGGTGATGGGCACTTAAAGATAGAGATGCATTTTCTACCGGACGTTTATGTGAAGTGTGAGCAATGTAAAGGGCGAAGGTATAATCGGGAAACATTGGAAGTTACTTATAAAGAAAAATCAATCTCTGATGTCCTTGATATGACGATAGATCAAGCTTGTGATTTTTTTGAAAACCTTCCAATGGTAAAAGAAAAGTTGATTTCTTTGCAGGAAGTGGGGCTTGGCTATATAAAACTCGGACAGTCGTCAACAACGTTGTCTGGGGGTGAAGCACAACGAATAAAGCTGTCCAAGGAGCTATCAAAACGATTTACCGGAAGAACATTGTATATTCTTGATGAGCCAACAACTGGATTACACTTTGAAGATATAAATAACTTACTAAAAATACTCCATAGATTAGTCGATCTGGGAAACACTGTTATAGTTATCGAGCACAATTTGCACGTTATAAAAACTGCAGATTATATAATAGACATCGGACCAGAGGGCGGAATAAAAGGCGGAGAAGTGATTGCTACTGGAACTCCAGAAGAAGTGGTAAAAATTCCAGAAAGTGTTACAGGCAGGTATCTTAAAACGTATTTATTATAAACTATTTCTTAATTATATTAGGCTAGGTTGCATATTTATGATTTGGAGATAAGAATGTCAGTATATCGATACTTTAGAAGGTACGTTGAATATGGAGTTGTACCTGCTAAGAAAGCAGAAGATAACACACTAGTTCCAGAAAATAGTTTCTATAAATCTGTACGTTACGTTGATAATGTGCTAGGACCTGTGAAAGATGTAATTTGTGGAGTTGAGAGTAAAGACAATTATAACAAGTATTATCAAGATAATGATAAATGTGAATACGTGGGCCACAGAGCAGAGGGAGTGTATTCATTGTGTACACTGGGTGCTGTTTTAGCAGCCAACATAATATTGCAACCTTTATTTTTGATAGTGGCATGTTTGTCATACTTTCCAGTCAAGTGATTGTCAAAAATAACAGGGGACTATTGTTTTAAAACGGATACAAAATCATTCGTTAATTATTCAAACATATTTTTAGAAATGGGGCAAGATTGTGCTAATGCAGTAGCTAGAGTATTTAACAAGATTGTAAGTTATGCTTGCGCTGCTATCATTTGGGCTGCCGCGTCAATCATAACGCCACTTGTGTGGGCTTGTGACAAAGTGCAAAGTAAGTTGAGTAAAGTACAGAAGCCAGAAAAACATCAATTTTTATCTAAGGATAATTCAAAGACTACTTCAGTCAATGGTATACCACAAACTGAGTTATAAGTTCTGCTTTTCAGCAGCATGAACTATATTGAAATGGAATAAAAAGTGAAAGAGTGTAAGCTTAAGTTACTTTAGCTATACTATATAAATTATTTTATAATATATTTAATGAGTTGTGAACCTTCTCTTACTAAAAAAAGCTACAAATCTCATATTTCCAAGCGTATGCGTAAGTTGCGAATGTATCATTGATAAAAATCTTAATCTGTGTAGTGAATGCAACAAAAAAATCAATTTTCTAACTAAGCATTACTGCAATGTTTGTGGCGTAGTAATCTCAGACAATATTTATACGTGTGGTAAGTGCATCATCAATCCTCCACCGTTTAAAGTATTAAGATCAGTTTTTGCTTATGATCAACATAGTAGAAACATGATTATAAATTTCAAATTTTTTGATAATTTGAATTACGTAAAAATCTATGCAAAGTGGATACACCAAGCTAATCAGGATACATTTCAGAACGCAGAGATCATAATTCCTATACCGTTACATAAAATGCGCTTGTTTAAACGTAAATATAATCAAGCAGCACTGCTTGCAAAAGAATTGAGTAAGTTGTCCAATTTATCCTATACGCCATTTGCAATAAAACGCCTTCGCCATACTGCGCCTCAAGCTGGTCTTTCACTTAAACAGCGTGAAAAAAATTTAAAGAAGGCTTTTAAAACAAGCAACAAGAAAATTATCGAAAATAAAATCGTGATATTAGTTGATGATGTGGTAACAACCGGAGCAACTGTAAGATCTTGCTCTCAGGAAATTTTAAACTCCGGTGCAAAAGAAGTGAGAGTGCTATCACTTGCAAGAACGGTGAATGATTGGACCTCTTGCATAAAAAATTAGCAGTCAGTATCATCCAAGTAGCTTGACTACTTGGATCTATTTTTTTCTAGATTCCAGCGCCAGCGTCACGCACATAGCTGTACGAACATTGTTTGCCAAGGAGGGTGTCATCCCAGTGCTTGACACTGGGATGGCTTTGTTGCATCGCTCTTCGGATAGTAGGTATAGCCTTTCTTATAATAGTCCGAATGCGATAAGATATGTGTTTATGGCTATAGCAGGCCAGTAGCATATTACGGTCTGTTCGGATTATTGTAAAAAGAGCTATAACGCACAATAAATTTATGAAGCTATCTCAAATTTAGCCATACCAATATCAGTGAACTTATTGAGCAAATAGCATTTATAGCCTTTCTTATAATAGTCCGAATGCGATAAGATATGTGTTTATGGCTATAGCAGGCCAGTAGCATATTACGGTCTGTTCGGATTATTGTAAAAAGAGCTATAACAAGTAGTTCCTTCTCTCTATTTGTCTCAGATTTATTCCTAAAACTAAACCCGAATGTTTGTTTCAGTCGCGAGAAAAAACTTTCTATATAAGATCTTTTTCCATAACTCATCTCTTTTTTCCACTTCTTTATACCATCTTCATCATATGACTTTATGAGCTTGACTGCAGAATTTCTCTCAGCCATATAGTCTAACTTTGGATGCTCTGCTGCGTTGTTTTTCGGAGGAATTTTCGTTTTTATACCATATTGATTACACAGCTTATAGAGCTTTTCTCTGTCATATGCCCTATCTGCATATAGTACTTTTATGACATACTGAAAATCGACTTCTTTTAGCAAATCACAAGCTCCATAGTGATCAGCCGTTACTGTATTTTACAGCTATGGCTTTTTTGCTGTTTGTATTCAACATTACATGCAATTTTCTTGTCTGTTCATAGCTGCGATACTTTCTATCTTCGCTATTTTCTTTGCTATGACCAGGAGTGTTGTTGTATATACTAATTCCTGTACTGTCTATAGCAATTTCGATATCTTCCATATTATTTTCTGCAATCATTGATCTTAATATTGAGTTTCTTAAACCTTCTTGATGATTGTGAATAGCTGATAACTTGCAAATTTTTCCCAATTTGCTCAAGGTATCCTGCTATAAACCCAACTGTTTGCCTCAGGCCTATTCTAAATAAACAAGTTATTATGTGCACCAAAATTACAACTTTATCGCTATAAATATTGTTGCCACCTGGTATTTTTGGACCATTCTCGTACCACTTTTCTATGGCTTCGTTGATATAATGAAAAATATTTCCTCTTTTTTCTAGAAATTTGTTATATTCGCTATGGTTACTGACCCTCATTTTTTGTGGCATATTTTTTCTTTCAAGGTTAAATGGCTATTTTATAATGAATTTTGTCAGTAGCCACCAGATTTTTTCAGTTGCTATGCAACAAAGCCCACTGGGATCCAGCCTATTTCATCACGAACATTGTTTTTGACATATGCTCCTAGAATCTTTTGTCCATTACATGATTTGTAAGTATTTGTATATCTGGATCCCAGTGGGCTTTGTTGCATCGCTAGCTATGATGGATTAAAGATAAAAAAGATAGGGAATATCAGTAGCTTATTATTCTGGTATTTATAACAAGAACGGTCAATGAATACCTAAATTTGAGTAAAAGAAATTTCACTACCATTTACCAATCCGGCTAAAATTCAAGAATTTCAATGCTTTAGCTATTTTCAATAGAATTAAATTTATTAATATAAATAACAAATTACTATTCTTAAATTTGATCAGATTGATTGCAAAAAAACAAGATTTTCAATAGGTTGCTTATAATCCTAACTATAGTTAGCCTTTCATAAGTAGCGATGCAACAAAGCCATCCCAGTGTCAAGCACTGGGATGACATCGGAGAGTAAGTTGTTGTGTTTTTTTTAGTAAGTTGCTCAATTGTCACTGATTCATTTTCTCTAAAGTCACCTACCATAGTTCTTCTTAATTTTGTAATGTGTCCAAAACAATTTAATGCAATTCCAAGATCACGAGCAATTGATCTTACATATACACCACTACCGCATATCATAGAAAAATTTGCACTATTATTTATCTTACTATTACCCACAAATATAAATGTACTTATAAATAAAGTATTACAATATTAAAGTTTGCAAATATTGAGGGTGTAAAATGGCAAGTAAAAGTAGTGAATGGGCTAAAAATGAATTTGGAGATAAAAGGTTAACTGAGCGATTAGTAAAGATTGCTGATATGTTTGACAAAATTACCTGAAAGTTAGATTAATCAAGCATGTGAAAGTTGGTCAGAAGCAAAAGCAGCATACCGTTTTTTTCAAAATGAGAATGTAAAAGAAAGTGATATTTTAGCTACACATATTAATAAGACGGTTGAGAGAACAAAAGCTCACAAGAGGGTTCTTGTCATTCAAGATACCAGTTACATTGTATATAATAACCATAAAAAAACAAGCGGATTAGCAAATTTGTCCAGTTATGATACTGCAAAAGGTATTATCATGCATACAGCTCTTGCCGTTAGTATAGAAGGTTTGGTACTAGGGATACTAGATCAAAAAGTTTATTCAAGACCTGAAGAAACTGAGAACCTTAAAAAAAAGAGCGATCGCATTGAAGATAAAGAAAGCGTAAAGTGGTTGGAAACTTTAAGAAAAACAAATAATATTATTGATCCAACTCAAACTGAGACTATAACTGTATGCGATAGAGAAGCAGATATATATGACTTTTTTGAGCTTGCACATAATCTTAATTCGGCAGTGCTAGTTAGAGCATGCAGAGATAGAGCAGTAAATAGAAAATCTCGATATCCTGAAAAAGGTGAGCAGAAGTTATGGGCATTTATTAAATCCTCTCATTGTGCAGGTACGGTAGAAGTTGAAGTTCCTGTAAAAGATAATAAGCCAAAAAGAACAGCACGTTTGGAAGTTAGATTTGGAAAGTTTATGATGAATCCATCTAAGAATAATATTAGGCATAAGACGGAAGAACTACCTAAATTACCACTTTATGCAGTTTATGTTGTTGAGAAAACTCCCCTTCCCTTAAAAAAAACCGCTAGAATGGATGCTATTAACGAATCTTTCAGTTAATACTTTCGATGAAGCTGTTGAAAAAATTAGTTGGTATCAACTATGTTTTTTAAAAATTTTTTTATTTGTGTAATTTTGCAAATTATATGGGCAATAAAAACCCGTTTGTCATAGAAATAGAATTTTATATCAAACAGCTACCACAGCAATTTCTGCTTAAGCTAATGAATATGTGCTTTAAGTCTGTGTGGACGCACATATTCATTAGCCAATTTCAGTTACCGTTGTGAAGATTTTTAAGTATGCAAATTAATTGCTTCTTTAAACCCCAGTTATGGATTAGAAAACAGATAAAAGTAGAATTAATAAAGAGGGAAATAGGGTAAACTCAAGTATTTTAACAATAATTTAAGAGGTTACCCATGAAGAAAGATATTACAGAACTTTACTGCTGCGTCGAGGATTTTTGTCGTGTAGTAGATGAAAATTTTGCAAATAAGTTCTTATCAAATGGCAAAAAACCAACCAGAGTACCAGAAATAGCGCACTCAGAAATGCTAACCATAATCCTGTTATACCACCAATCGCCATGTAAAAACTTCAAGGCTTTTTATCTTTGTTACCTTAAGTTACTCTATAGATCAGAATTTTCAAAGATGCCTTCATATCACAGATTTATTGCCTTAAAGCCGAGAGTTTTACGGTATTTAGCATTACTTCTTCAATGGTTCTGCGAACAAGCGAAAATGACAGGTACTTCCTACATTGACACTTCTACGATTGCCATTTGCCACAAGAAAAGGATCTCTAGGAACAAAGTTTTTGATGGTTTAGCAGAAATTGGTAAGAGCACGTATGGTTGGTTTTTTGGCTTTAAATTGCACTTGGTGATTAACGAAATTGGAGAAATTCAATCACTTACTCTAACCAAAGGTAACGTTGATACCTGTGCCAACTATAACTAAAAGACTGACAGGACTTTTGTTCGGAGATAAAGGCTATATCAAGAAGGAGCTCTTTGAGGAACTCTTCGATAGAGGTTTAAAGCTTGTCACTAAAGTGAAAAAAGGCATGAAAAACGCACTAATCTCACTAAAAGAGAAGGCTTTATTGAGAAAAAGGTCGATTATTGAGACAGTCTTTGGTTGTTTAAAAAATAAATTTGAGCTTGAACATACACGGCACAGATCGCCAATAAATTTTCTGGTACATATTTTTTCTACATTAATTTCATATTCCATGCAGTCAAAAAAGCCTTCTATTTCTAAGCCTTACTGTGTTGGTTAATCCATAACTGGGGTTTTAAGTCTTGTATTAGCAATTACTATATGGAGCTTGTGATTTGCTAAAAGAAGTTGATTTTCAGCATGCCATAAAAGCACTATATGCAGATAGAGCATGTGATAGGCACAAGTTTTATAAGTTGTGTAACGAATATGATATAAAGACAAAAATTCCACCAATAAACAATGCGGCAGAACATCCAGAAATAGATTATATGTCTAACAGGAATACTGCTATTAGGTTAATAAAATTATACGGTGAAGATGGCATGAAAGAATGGAAAAAAGAAGTAAATTATGGGAAAAGATCTTATATTGAAGGGTTTTTCTCAAGATTAAAGCAAATATTCGGATTTAGTTTTAGGAATAAATCTGAGATAAATCGAGAAAAAGAACTGCTAATCAAATGCTATTTGCTTAATAAATTCACTGATATTGGTATGGCTAAATTTGAGATAGTTACATGAATTTACCATAAATCACCATCTCATAAAGTGTGATGCAACAAAGCCATCCCAGTGTCTGGGCACTGGGATGACAAGAAGAGAGCACTGGAATGACAGGAGAAGGAGGGCTACTACCGTCATAAAGGAACCAGTGTCAGTTACTCGGATGATACCTTTTTCTACTTAATTTGGGTTATGCAAGAAGTCTATTCGCGGTATAGATTCCGCTAACACGTAGCGGGATGACGGTTGTCGGTAAATCTAAGTCAGTTTAGCTATATGCTTTTAATTCCCCCAAAAGAAGAATTATAGCCTTTCTTATAATAGTCCGAATGCGATAAGATATGTGTTTATGGCTATAGCAGGCCAGTAGCATATTACGGTCTGTTCGGATTATTGTAAAAAGAGCTATAAATATGTGAAGTTCTAGTTGATATGACTTAATGAATGGTTAGTTTAAATTACTAATTTATTTAAGAGATTTTGATAATATTTAACCCACTCGCTTTTCTATTTTCCATATCACGATGTGCTTGAATTATTTCATCAAATTTATATTTTTTATTGATCCGTACAGTTAAAAGTTTTTTTCTTATCATCTCGAAGATTTCCATTGTGGTAAGCACTAATGTGAATCTATCATGCTTATAATGATATATTAAGGTTCCAGTTGCAAATAACGAACGTGAACTAAGTAAAGAAAAACTAATAGGAGCGTTACCTGATATCTGCCCATAGGAAACGTATATGCCGAACCTGCCTAAAGATTCAAAAGAGAGCTTACTTGTAGCGTAACCTATGGGGTCATACACTGCACCTACTCCTCTGTTTTGCGTAATCTCCATAATTTTAGAAACGAAGTCTTTATCATTGTAGTTTATTGCGTATGTGCAGCCACTTTGTAAAGCTATCTTCATTTTTTCATCAGAGCTTACAGAACCTATCACTACACCTTTTTTATCCTTTGCCCATTGGCATATTATTTGTCCTAAGCCACCATTAGCCCCATGAACTAGCACAAAAGCACCAGGCCTAACTTTATAAGATTGATTAACTAAATAGTGAGCTGTCATACCTTTAAACAGCACTGCAGCAGCAACTTCATCAGATATGTTATCTGGAATTTTTATCAGATATTTCTGGTGTATAATGCGCTTTTCACAATATGCCCCTGGAGGAGCTGTGCAATATCCAACTCTATCTCCGACCTTCAACCCATCACTGATTTTTTTACCAAGCTTTTCAATAACTCCCACTGCTTCTACCCCAAGCACTGATGGTAGATCTTTAATTTTGCGCATACCTTTTCTGTGCTCTAAATCATAACGATTTAAGCCGATAGTTGTGTGACGTACTAAAACTTCCTCGCCTTTTGGCTCACCTATGCTCTTATCTACAAATTCTAATACTTCTGGTCCCCCAGTTTTTTTAATTTGTATAGCTCTAACCATGATGAATATTAAGATAAAAACTTTGATTATGTTATCTAACAATTAATATTTTGCAAAGTTATTGTTTTCACAATCAATAGACTTCTTGCGTTACCTCCTGTCATTCCAGTGTCAGCTACTTGGATGACACCCTATTGATTACTGAAATGACACGGTTTGCAAACATTCTGTTACTTAAGCTTAAAGAACGTGTATGATAGTGTTATTTCGCCCAAATCTTTTGTATTACTATCAAGCATTATCTCAGGATCTATATAGAAAGATACGGGCATAGCTGCTTTTTGTTTTGGTAGCAACATTTGTTCTTCAAAACAAAAGCATGCAACTTTATTGAAATACTTACCTGCTTTAAAAGGCGTAACATTATACACCGCCATTCCAAATGAAGGCTGATCAGATAGATTTTTTGCGTAATAAAACGCTAAACTTTGTTCTCCTATGTTTACGTCAACGTAGTTAGTTTCTGATTTAAACTCCCAAGGTAGATCGGACATTATATCAGCATTGAAATGGACCCTGATCTTTTGGTTAGTTATATTTGTTGTTGTGTTAGTTACTTTTCTTATTGTGCCACCATACCCAGTAGCTTTACAAAAAATGCTATATAGAGGCACCGATGCATATGTAAGACATATCATCGATACAACTAAAGATATTAAAAAGAAAACTATAGAATTCTTACTACCTTTCCTTAAAAAGGAAAACATCTAGTCCCTATTATTGAACAAGTTAAGTAACCTGAGTAGATTGAGAAATATGTTAATAAAGTTAAAATAAAGATCAGTTGCACCCAGTATTGCCAATTTAGTAGTAGCGACTTCTGATCCGTCGTTATATTTATAATAAACGTCCTTGATTCTTTGAGCATCATACGCAGTCATTAAGGTAAAGACTATTACTGATATGAACGATATTGCAAAGTAGAGAGGACTACTTCCAAGGAATAAATTTACTATGGATGCTATAATTATCCCCAAGACTCCCATAATCAAGAAAGAGCCCATACTTGTAAGATCTCTTTTTGTGGTATTACCATATAAAGCCATAGAGCCAAACATAATTGATGTAATGAAAAACGCTCTTGCTATATTTTCTGCAGTATAAACTATAAAAATATAAGATAAGGAAAGCCCCATTAACACTGAGAACGAGAAAAATATAGCAACGGCAGACTGAGCACTTAGGTGTTGAATTCTATACCGCATATAGATCACCAATGCAGCTGGAGAGAATATTATCACAAGCGACAGAACAGGATTAGAATGAATTACCTGAAAAAGACCTGAAAACACCGTTAGGAACGCGACAAGCCCTGTAACACCCAAAGCTAAAGCCATGTAGTTATATACTTTAGTTAGGTAACTTCTAAGCCCAGCACTGTAGTAAGCGCCTTGAGAGCGAATATCCTGTTCATTTCTCATATAAGACATAATATAACTCCTTTTATCCATTACTTAACACATTATAATATAAAACCACATTTTTATCAAGTGTTTTTATTATAAACAGCTATGCGCTGGCATTTGTTTTAATATAAATAGAATATAGGCCTATTGCCGCTGCATTTGAAACATTTAAACTGTTAATTGCATTTGACATTGGTATTTTTAAAAGATAATCACAGTTTTCTTTAACTAGTCTTCGTACCCCTTTCTCTTCAGAACCAAAAATAATTACTCTTTTTTTCTCAAAACTCTTTATTTCATCTATATTTTCTTTAGTATTGCAATCAAACCCATAACACCAGTAACCGACCTTTTTTAAATACTGCATAGTTTTTACTATATTTGTAACGTATATTAGCGGGACAATATCTAATGCTCCGCTTGCTGCTTTTGCAATAGATGCATTTTCGCTCGGTGAATGGTTATGTGGTAAAACCAATGCATTGACATTAAAACAAGCTGAAGTTCTTAAAATTGACCCAATATTGTGCGTGTCAGTGACTTGATCTAAAATGACTATAGTAGAGCTATCGTTCGAGCTTTCAGCTATTTCTTCAATGCTTAAGTTATAAAGAATAGGGGCAACATTTAAAGCAATTCCCTGATGGTTAGCACCTTTGGGTAAAACGTCATTAAGTATTTTGCTTTCTACTAATCGAACTTTAATGCCCTTACTGTCTACACATTGCCTAATTTCTTTTTTGTACTCTCTATAGAAATTTTCTGTTGCTAACAGTTCTATACACCGCCTATTTTTATTCTTCAGTGCTGACATGCAGGTGTGCTTTCCATACAGCCAAAAATTCTCATTAGTTTTTGACGATTTCATCGTATTATTGAAAATCGGGTTTTTATAGAATAAGCAACATTTTACTATGTTTAGATATTGTTGTAAAATTATACAATTCGATTAATGCGTTTATGTCGGACGATGAGTTGGATTGGCAAAAAAATGTTAAGCCAATAGAATGTAGAAAAGTTACTTTGAAAGTTGATCATAAAGTAAATATAAAGTCTATGGTTGATAAAGGTACCTCCGACTTACAAGGGAATTTTCTTAATACCAATAATGGTAACTCATCATTTTGTCTTGACTACAACACAAAATCAAAGATTGATAGGGGTAAATATTTTATAAGCGATAAGCTCGATTTGCATGGCTATAATATAGAGGATGCTTACTGTAAATTGATAGATTTTATTATCAAAAATTATCGAGCAGGAAATAGATGTTTATTGGTAATTACGGGATACGGCAGTGCAACAAATAAAACAGACACTATAAAGAATAACTTAAATAAGTGGTTAAATGATACTAAAATCCAGTATATGGTTCTATACTACCAGCAAGCTACGAAAAAACATGGTGGTAAAGGAGCTTTTTATGTTTTATTAAGAAGGCTTAGGTCCTATTAGCTGCTTAAGTTTCCTTTTAAGCCTTAATTTTTCTTGTATAACCATACAGTGTTCGGCAGCGCGTGACGCGCAACTGTACGAACATTGTGATTTGGGTCTACCAGGAAGGATGTCTCCCAGTACCTCTTTTCCCGTCATCCCGCTACGTGTTAGCGGGATCTCATTTCACTTTATGAGGGTGTCATCCGAATAGCTTGACTACTTGGATCCAGATTGGATACTGAGTTGGTGAGTATAAAAGTATAGCTTCTACGTCATACCGCCGCGGTATCTCAGCCGCTAACAAGTAGCGGGGTGACGAGTTACTATACCGCTGCGAACCGTCATACCGCGATTTATTCCATAGCTGTACGAACATTCATTTTTGAAGGTAAACTGCACAGCAAATGGTGTCATTCCAGTGCTTGACACTGGAATCCAGCCGGCTTTGTTGCATCGCTAGCTATGATGGATTAAAGATAAAAAAGGTGGAGAATATCAGTAGCTTATTATTCTGGTATTTATAACAAGAACGGTCAGTGAATACCTAAATTTGAGTAAAAGAAATTTCACTACCACTCACTAATCCGGCTAAAATTCAAGAATTTCAATGCTTTAGCTATTTTCAATAGAATTAAATTTATTAATATAAATAACAAGTTATAGCTCTTTTTACAATAATCCGAACAGACCGTAATATGCTACTGGCCTGCTATAGCCATAAACACATATCTTATCGCATTCGGACTATTATAAGAAAGGCTATACTATTCTTAAATTTGATCAGATTGATTGCAAAAAAAACAAGATTTTCAATAAGTTGCTTATAATCCTAATTATAGTTAGCCTTTCATAAGTAGCGATGCAACAAAGCCATTCCAGCGTCACGCGCTGCCATGTGATATACAAATTTCCTTCGAATTACAACGTACGTGCGCTCTATATGCACTTGATTGACAAATGCTCTCTTATCAAAATCTCAAGAATCTGCACTATATTTAATGCTGCGCCTTTGCGCAGGTTGTCAGCCACTATCCACATATTTAATCCGTGCTCAACAGTATTGTCTCTTCTAATACGCGATACATATACAGCATTCTCCTGTACAACATCAATTTGAGTTATGTATTCACTATCTTCACGCCTGTTGTACACTAAAACTCCACTATCTTCGGCTTCACTTAGCACTTCACGAGCTTGTTCTTCAGTGATATGTTGATCAAATTCCACATTTACTGCCATAGCGTGACCGATAAAGACGGGTACCCTTACACAAGTTGCAGTAACTTTTATATCTTCCTCTAAAATTTTTTTTGTCTCCTCTTGCATTTTCCATTCCTCTTCTGTAGAACCATTTTCCATGAATTCTCCTACATGGGGAATGCAATTGAATGCTATTTGCTTAGAGAATATCTTGGGTTTTTTAGCTTCGTTCATAAAGATTTTTTTTGTCTGGTCATAGAGCTCATCCATTGCTGCTTTGCCTGCACCAGAAGTTGATTGATAAGTTGAAGCAACGATTCTCTTTATTTTTGCTTTTTGGTGTAATAGATGTAGTACTAGCAGCATCTGTATTGTAGTACAGTTTGGATTGGATATTATGTTGTGGTTTTTATATTCCATAATTTTTTCTTTATTAATCTCTGGAATAATGAGTGGCACACCCTCTTTCATTCTAAAATGGGAACTGTTATCTATCACGATGCATCCAGCCTGTGTTGCAATTGGTACATACTCTTCAGAAACATGAGATCCAGCACAGAAAATGGCTACATTAGTTCCAACGAAGTCATAATCCTCAAGGCATAAAACTGTTAACTCTTTGTCACCAAAGCTCACCTTCTTCCCTTCTGATTTTTTCGACGCAAGTGCAATAACGCAATCTATCGCCTCATCTTGAAATTCAGCAAGCGTGCTTAATACCTCACGCCCTACTCTTCCGGTTGCTCCAATAACAGCAATTTTGTATCTCATATAGATGAACCTCTAATTTTAAAGTTCTATTATATTTTTACTGACAAAATTTACAATTGTTTTAATATTTTTACCTTGCAATTAATTGTAATTTAGCTATTATTATGCAATATTAGTAATATTACATAATGAAATGAAAGATGAGTAAGGAATACGATGAAACTAAGGTTAAACCTGCAATGTCTACACCTCAAGGGCCTGAAGGAACCAATGGATCAAAGGCCCAAAGTGTTCTTTCGAATAAAAGAAAGCCTACAATAAATTTTGATGATAAAAAGTATGGTGTAAAAACCTCTAAAATAGACCAACAGTCTCTAAACAAAAGACAAGAATCTTCAAAGCTAAGAGATCTCTTAAGGTCAATACCAATAATAAGGAGATTTTTAGCAAGGATTTTCACACCTGAAAAAATAGAAATCATCAGTAACCCTATATATGACAACATGGAAGCATATAAAAAATCGCAGGAAGATTACCCTAGTAAGATAAAAGATGAAACTAGTATAGATGATGAACACACAAAAGAAGTAGATAGTAAACTTGAGAAGGGTAATGTTGAACAAGTGGACAACAAGAAAAGTCGTAGTTCATAAATATCAATCATTTAAAAATTATCTCTAGTTATAACATTGTATCTGTTCAGATGCATGGCTCATGTACAAATATTGAAACAAAAATTCCAGTGCTCCTTTCTCGTCATCCCAGTGCGTGACACTTGTATCTTTATGATGTGAGGCATTAGAGCTAAAATACCTCACAGGGAGGGTAAAGCTGATGCGACACTAATGCCATTAAGCCAGATTTTTTCCCTCCCATAGAGTTAAAGACTGAACAGTATCTTTTGGAATTATATCCCGTATTACAAGGTTAGTCTAAACTCTCAGTTTATTTATAGTCTTGGAGGCAATTTTATGCAAGTAAATGCTATTTTGGGTGTGGATATTTCAAAAAAGAAATTTGATGTTTGTTTGTTAGTGGACAGTAAAAAACGACACAAAGTCTTTCAAAATAATCAAGATGGTTTTGCAAAACTTGTAGTTTGGTGCAATGGCCATGGAGCAAATCTTACTCATTTATGTCTTGAAGCAACTAGTTGGTATGGAGAAGATTTGGCTACTTTTATGCACGATTTAGGACATAATGTCAGTATAGTAAACCCAGCCCAAATCAAAGCTTTTGGCAAAAGTGAGCTGCTCAGAAATAAGACAGATAAATCAGATGCAGCTATGATAGCTAGATTTTGTATCGCCAACAAACCTGCTCTTTGGAAGCCCATTGCACCTGAAATGAGGCATTTGAGGGAGCTTTACCGTTGCATGCAATCGCTAAAAGATGATAAGGTGCAACAGACAAATCGCTTGGAAAACAAAAATATGCATTCCAGTTGCAAAGAAGCTATATCTAAAGTAATTTTGGCAATAGAGGAGCAAATTATTGTTCTCGAAAAAGAAATTAATGAGCATATAAATAACTATCCACATCTAAAAAATATGGTGGAAAACCTTAAGACTATAAAAGGTATAGGATATCTTACTGCTGTTGCTGTTGTCACAGAAATGCCATCAGTTGATAACTTTGACAATGCTAAACAATTTACAGCTTTTGCTGGTCTAAATCCAGGACATTATCAATCGGGATCGTCAGTAAGTAAGAGAAGTTGCATATGCAAAATAGGATCTGAGCGTATTCGAAAAGCTCTTTATATGCCAGCTATAGTAGTCAAAAACCATAATAATCATTTTCAAAAGTTTTGTCAGCGTCTAGCAAGTAAAGGCAAATGTCCAAAAGTCATAGTTCTTGCGTTAATGCGAAAATTAATGCATGTCTTTTTTGGTATTCTTAAAAATAATCAACCATTTAATTGTAATTTTGTTGGATAATTTGTTTGACAGCAGAGACAGTATCTGGGATCCAGATTGGGCACTAAGTTGGTAAACACGAAAGCGATTAATCCTTTACAACGTTTTTGATGGAACTGCGCGAAAGAACTGGATGCCAGTGGGCTTTGTTGCATCGCTAGCTATGATGGATTAAAGATAAAAAAGGTGGAGAATATCAGTAGCTTATTATTCTGGTATGTATAACAAGAACGGTCAGTGAATACCTAAATTTGAGTAAAAGAAATTTCACTACCACTCACTAATCCGGCTAAAATTCAAGAATTTCAATGCTTTAGCTATTTTCAATAGAATTAAATTTATTAATATAAATAACAAGTTACTATTCTTAAATTTGATCAGATTGATTGCAAAAAAAACAAGATTTTCAATAAGTTGCTTATAATCCTAATTATAGTTAGCCTTTCATAAGTAGCGATGCAACAAAGCCATGCCAGTGTCACGCACTGGCATGACACCCATTTCTTCCTATAGTTGTCTTTTCTCGTCTACCTTATTTTGCCACTCTGCTGAACAGATACATAACATTTGCTATACAGAAACTCTGCGATACCAAAATAAATAAAGAGGTACGCCACTTGCAGTGAATAAGCTTGCGATCAGCAAGGTATTCACAGAAGTTTCAAATATTACCCAGCAGGAAAAGGTTGTTGCTATACTGCCAATTAAAAATTTGTAACAACTCTTTTCTTGCACAATAACTTTGAGAAAAGCAAGACTGCATGCAAGGTAAACAAATAAAAATGAAACTACAGAAAAGTCGATAATTGATGTGATCTGCTTAGCAAAATTGTTGCTTGAAGTGAGGATTAGTAAAGTTGCAGTTCCAACTGAGCTAGTTGTTATGCCCCAGAAAGGAGAACCGTGCTTGTTTCTTTGAGCAAAAAACTGTGGCATCAGTTTATCTTTTGCAAGGCCAAGGGCCACTTGTCCACTAGCTAGTACCCAAGCGTTTAAAGTACCAACACAAAAAATGAACGCAGTTATAGAAATAATCAAGTGCCAATTGCCAGAGGCCATAATTTTTATTGCGTCAACATATGGTGCTCTTGAACTTGCTAAATCATTGCCATTTATTAATCCCATAATTGCAAGATTGTTGATAAAATACACAACAGCAACAGAGATTGTTCCAAGTACCACAGCTCTTGGTATTGTTCTAGCTGGATTATCAACTGACCCTGCAGGTGCTGTTGCCAATTCAACTCCAATAAAACCCCATAGAGTAATAAGTGTAGAACGGGCAAGAATCTGCGATGTTGTAAGATTTGATATTTCTTCACTTATGATGAAGTTATTTCTATCAAAAAAAAACAATGCTGCTATAGGTATTACAAGCAATACAGAAATTTTTATCACCGTCAATAAAAACTCAACACGTCCAGCAGTAGCTACTCCTCTAAAATTTATTAGTGTAATAATTGTAAGTAATAACATCTCTAAAAACAGATGTACGTTTTGAATATCTTCATGGAAAAATGGTGTAAGATAACCAACACCCACAACTATTACGGCTGTTGTGCTAACCCATGAGATCACCCAATACGTCCAACCAACAAAAAAAGCTGCAGCAGGGCCAAAAGCATGCTTTACATAGACGTGAGGGCCACCCGTTTCCGGAAATTTTGCGCAGAGTGAGGCAAAAACTAAAGCAAGAGATATAGCACCAAGCCCTGATATTATCCAGCTTATAAGGCTATACATGCCATATGGAGCAAGGCTGATTGGAAGCATAAAAATTCCAGAGCCAATTTGGCTGCTAATCACTAAGGCAAAAATAGCCCAAAAACCTATTTTATTTGACACAATAATTCTTATCTAAATAGATTAACAATATACCCTAAACTCAGAAATTTCAATTGATCTTTTAACATAAAAACTTGCTTTTTTTTCAATTTATTCCTAAAATAGATTATATTAACAGATTATTAAGAGGGGGTTATGAATCCGAGATTAAAAGCATTTTTGGTTGTTTGTAGTATTATTGCATTTTTGATTGCACTTTTGTTTCTCGTGTATTATTTAAATCTTCTTGTTAACTATATCCTTGACCCGATTCTAGTTCGTCCCTTTGAAAGATTATACAAAAACTTAATTGTTGATGGTCTTTATGCCTATTTATCTACAAGCACTTCTAGCCCTGCACTAGCATTTTTGGCTACAGGTTTTATTGTTATTGCTGCGTTTATTTGCCTGAATAAAATGCTTCTTCCCTTGCAAGAGAAGATCATAAACAACTATACCTCCTTTAAAAACAACAATATTGATAGCAATAGCATGTTGTTTGAGGTTTATAAAGATCCAACAATAAAATTAAAGGACAAAATCTTATTCTTCAGTATACACTTGATATATTACCTACAGCTTCCATTTTTGTATATTGCATCAAAGGTATCAGCTCTACGTGGGTTTCTTATATTTAATTTTGGTTTATTATTGTTAAATTATGCACTGCTAATTCCAGTAGCACTTCTTGAGTTAATAAAACATCCATCAGTAAAACTCTTTTCACCTTTGGGTTTGAATGTAAAGCAGCTAAGCTTTTTGTTTAATGTAAGTGATGTGGGCACTGGTAGTCAAAGTGTTCATACTAGAAGTTTTGAGGAAAGTGTCATAAACTGCGCTGAAGAACTAAAACAGAAATTTGGAACTCAACCAAATGTACTCAATAAAGAGTTTGAAGACTACATAAATAATTCAGATGAGCTTACAACTGAGCAAAAAGAGCAATTAAAACTTTATCTTAACTTTAATGGTTCCAATGAAGCAGCTTGGCAAGAATCAAAAACTGGACTAACTCTCACACAAGCTGCAAACTTAGTTTCAACTGCTGCTAAGAATCAAAAATCAGATGTGAATTCACTATTACTAATGAATTTAAAGGATGGACTTGGTTTATGTACTCTGGGAATGTTCGATCGTATTATTTATTCGCTTAGTTGTCTTGAAGCGAAAAATAATTTCTTGGTTCAAATAAATGGAGCAGTGAACGTATTAACACCTAAATTTACTGAAAGATTTTTAAAAGAATATTGCAATTATAAAAAATTAAAAATTTTGGTAGACAAGTTTGAAGATTTTTACTCCGAAGATTATGCGGATAAAAATAATATAAGCGATGAGGTGAAGAGCAACATTAACCAATCAATAATAGAAATAAGAGAATTTGTCTTTAAAGAGCTTTACATAAAATTTTACGAAGAGTATGGAAAAAGTATTCAAAGAGGTGCCATAAAGCAAAAATTAAGGGAATTAGTTACAGATGATAGTATAAAGGAAGCAGTGTATTATTCAATGTATAATATAGAAATCCCTGCAGAACCACCTACTTATCTTGAAAGAGTAAAAGCATTTTTTGGAGGTCATGCAAGGTCTCCTGCTGCTTAGTGGTGGGCTCATGTCATGGTAGAAAATTTTGACTTTAGCTAAAAAAATTACTTCCGCATACTTGAAACCTCATTATAATGACAATTAGAGATGTTTCTCGAGCTCAAAATTTGTCTCCGTCTGCAGACTTTTCATTTAAATTTCAGTTAAAAATGTGGCGTATCTTCTTCAGTGTATGTGGGTGCACACGCATACTTAATCTCTGCCCAATGTGCGTTGCATTTTTTCTGAATCTTGTTCATATGGGGGATTCTATGCCTAAAATTCCAGACACTTGACTTTAGCTAAAAACCATCTGGCGCCTATGGTTTTTTATAGTTTTGTCCTCCCTTTTCTGAATGGCTTGCAAGCTGCTATCTCTACAAAAACTATATTTTTCTTCAGAAGAGAGTTATATTGTAACTATGGACAAAATAATCATAAAAAAATTTGGTGGGACTTCGCTAACTGATTTAAACCGAGTTGCAAATTTGATAAAAAACGATATTGAGAAAGGTTGTAATGTAATCGTTGTTGTATCTGCTGTTGCAGGATTTACTGACCAAATGGTTTTTCAGGCTAGGCAAATCTCAAATTTAAGTTACAGACAAGAGTTATCAGAGTATGACGTTATGCTTTCAGCAGGAGAACAAATCTCTTGCGGTCTCTTAGCTATCACTCTCCAATCGATTGGAGTTAATGCTAAATCGTGGCTTGCTTGGCAGTTACCAATTGTAACTGATGATTTTTATTCTGAGTCTAAAATAAAAACAATAAAGATTGACCGTGTGAAAAGATCTTTTGCTGAGGGTTATACTGCTGCGATCATCGCTGGTTTTCAGGGTATAAATGATGATAGAATCACTACTTTTGGAAGAGGAGGCTCTGATATATCAGCAGTTGCCTTCGCGGTAGCCTTTGGTGTTAGAACTTGCAAAATTTTTACTGATATTGATGGAATATATACAGCAGACCCGAGAATTGTTCCAAAGGCACGCAAGCTCAAATTTATCTCTTACGATGAAATGTTGGAAATGTCGTCATCTGGTGCTAAAATATTGCATAATCGTTCAGTACAACTTGCAATGAAACATGACATTAAAGTGCAAGTGCTATCCACTTTTAAGGAAGTAGAAGGCACCACAGTGCTACACAAAAGGGAGGTACTAGAGAGATACTTAATTACTGGAATAGCTTATAGCACTAATGAAGCTCTTGTAACTTTCACTAACCTTGCAAATAACTTGCGCACTTTAAGAGACATAGCAGGAGCAAACGTTAAAATTGATATGATACATGGGTCAAGTTTTGTTATCTCTAAATTTGATATTGATTTAATGGAAAAGTTACTGAATAAGAATGAAAATTATGCTATAAACGATAATGTAGCTAAAATTTCAATAATTGGTATTGGTGTTATGTCTAACACTGAAGTGATGCACCGCACACTCAAGGTTTTAAGCGAAAAAAAGATAGAAATACTTGCTATCACAACATCTGAAATCAAAATCAGTATAATTGTTCAAAAAGAATGCGCTGTAGCTTTAGTCAAAGATTTACATACTGAGTATGAGCTTGATATGCAGCACTAGGATAGGCTTGACGTCCAGTTGTCTAAGAGTATGTCTTGAAAAGGAATGAGGAAAAAAATATGATAGTGTAAGTAAAAAATAGGAGGGAAAATTGTATCCAAGTGATATAAGTGATAAGGAATGGGAAATTTTGGAGCCACATGTTGCACAAGGAAAGATAGGGAGGCCAAGAAAGCACAATATCAGAACAATTATTAATGCAATAAGGTATATAATGAGAGGTGGTTGTCAATGGAGAATGCTGCCGAAAGATTTTCCTCCATGGAAGACGGTGTATGACTATTTTCTCAGGTGACGTAGTAATGGCAAATTGGAAAAAATACATAATATGCTAGTAAAAGAGGTAAGAAAAATGTTTGGTAAAAATGAAACACCTTCAGTAGGAATAATTGACAGTCAATCAGTAAAAACCACTCAAAAAGGGGATCCAGAGGATATGATGCTGAAAAAAAATAAAGGGTAGAAAACGTCATATTGTTGTAGATACAGTGGGCTTAATTATTGCGGCTGATGTTCATAGTGCAAGTGTTCAAGATCGTGATGGTGCTCTAAATCTTTTCACTCAAGCTAAATACAAGGCTCCAACTTTACGTAAGTTTTTTGCTGATCAAGGATACATAGCAAAACCGCTGTTTATTGGAGACAGGATACGATTACCAAGAAAGCTGTTGATGTTACAGGATTTTTCGACAATCTGGACCACAATTTAGCACTGCAGGCTATCAAGAAGCACACAGACTGCAAATGGGTCATACTGTATGTTGAAAGGTGGATGAAATCCCCTATTCAGCAAGCAGATGGCAGTAAGGTAGTTAGGGAAAAAAGGAGTTCCGCAAGGAGGTTCAATAAGCCCAATCATTTCAAACATATTTATGCACCATGCATTTGATATATGGATGAAACAAAATCACCCAACAGTACCATTTGAAAGATATGTGGATGATGCGATAGTGCACTGCAGAACTAAAAGACAGGCAGAATTTATGCGAGCAGCAATTGAAGAAAGATTGGCACAATGTAAGCTAAAATTGCAACCTGATACCAATGCCATTCCAAAACTCCATCATTATACTGCCTTAGTATAACCTTCTCACTTCTATTGTCTATTTGTTTGTTATGTAATAGAAATTGGTATGAGATTGAAGAATTAAGTGTGAACGGTTACAGAATTTTTGCCAGGAGAAACATATAGTTAAAGTAATTCAGATTTGTAAGATATGTTTATCTGCAATTATAGCTTCAACAGTAGGCAATGTTGCTTTTAATTACCTCAACATTTTCTCTTGGCAATTCTTTAATGAACCGAGAAGTGCGCATCGGTTGCCACTGGTTGTTAATTTCCCTCCTATCTGCACATGAAATGATTAACCTTTCTTTGGCTCTGGTTATGCCAACATATGCGAGTCTCCTTTCTTCTTCTAAAGCTTTACCACTTTTGTCATCAAAAGATCTTTGATGAGGAAATAATCCCTCTTCCCAACCAGGTAGAAACACGCACGGGAATTCAAGTCCTTTGGCTGCATGAAGAGTCATAACATATACGGTGTCATCGTTATTCATATTATCCACTTCCATCACCAGACTTATATGCTCCAAGAAAGTTGTGGCATTATCGAAATTTTTTAAAGATGAGATGAGCTCTTTAACATTTTCTATTCGTGCTAAGCCTGTTACCTCCTCATTTTCAAGCATTTCAATATATCCTGATTGGTTTGCTACGATTTTAACGAATTCATGCAGTGGTTTTACGCTTACTATTTCTTCCCAAGCTTTAATTTTATTTAAAAAATCGTTGAGTGAGAGTTTAATTCTTTCGGTTACCTGATTACTATTAACTAATATTTTTGCTGCCTCAAAAAAAGAAATTTTGTTATCCTGAGCAGTCGTGTATATTTTCTTTAGAGTTGTAGCTCCTATGCTTCTTTTTGGCCGATTTACTATCCTTTCGAAAGCTAAGTCATCGTTATTGTTTGTAACAAGTCTTAAATATGCAATTATATCCCTGACTTCCTGACGTTCGTAGAATTTTACGCCACTTATAATCTTGTAGGGAATTGAATATTTTATAAAATACTCTTCCAGAACTCTAGTTTGAAAAGTGGCCCTTACCAGCACTGCAATGTCACTAAATCTGTATTTATTGAGCTTTAATATCTGTTCGCTTATGAACCTTGCTTCAGCTTTCCCATCCCATAATTTTATTAGATTTACCTTTTCCCCTTCAATGTTTGTTGTCCACAATTTTTTTTCTAAGCGAGTCTTATTGTGATTGATAACATATGACGCAGTTGCAAGTATGTGGGATGTTGACCTGTAGTTACACTCTAGTTTAACGGTTTTTGCATTTTTAAAATCATCAGAAAACTTCAAAATATTTTCAACTTCTGCACCACGCCAACTATATATCGACTGGTCATCATCTCCTACACAGCAAATATTTGAGTGCTCTTTTGCAAGGTATTTTAGCCAAAGATATTGTATCGCATTTGTATCTTGATATTCATCTACCATAACATATTTAAACTTGTTTTGGTAGTAGGACAGAACTTCGGTCTTTTGATTAAAGAGCTGTATGTTATATAGCAATAAGTCACCAAAATCGACAGAATTAAGGAATTTCAACCTTTCCTGATACTGGTGATAGACTTTGAGTGCAGTTACATATACTGGCCTAAATGATTGAATATCTTCCACTTCAGATGGCAATAAGCACTTCTCTTTCCATTGCTGAATAATATTCATAATGGTCTTACATTTTTCTGATAGGTAATCAGGATTTATTTCATTGATAATATTTTTTATTACCTGTAATTGTTCATCCACACCAATGATTGTAAAATTGGGGTTTAAGCCCACAATTTCTGCGTGCAGGCGCAAGATTTTTGCTGCAATTGCATGGAAAGTGCCAAGCCATGGTATGTTTGTGCCCGTTAGCTCAAGTACCCTTGATACCATCTCATTTGCTGCTTTATTTGTAAATGTAACTGCTAATATCTCATCAGAATAAGCGTGACCGTTTCTAATTATGTGTGCTATTCTTGAAGTAATCGTTCTTGTTTTTCCCGTCCCGGCTCCTGCCAGTATCAAAACTGGTCCATCTATGTTAGTTACAGCTGATTGTTGTTCTGGATTTAGCAGTGAGAGATAATCGTTCATCGTAGCCCTATAGATTATAACTTCGTAAAGTTAAACCTATGATTGAAATATTGTAAAGGTTTTATTGAATAGAACAGTTAAAGAATGCTTCACTCAAGTACTACATATTTAAACGTAGGTTTTACATCTATTTTGTTTTAGTAGTTTCAGGTGTATGTCGAGTAACAACAACTTGATTTGAGGTATTGGCACCAGAACTTCTGCTTGTTGGGTGGATAAGTGGAGTTTGGAATGGCTTATATGTACGGTTTAGTTCCTTCATTTCTATTTCTTCAACTTCAACAAGGGGTTTTTCTTTTGGGGTATAGCGATTATGCGTTGCAGGTCGTTCAGTGAGATTTTCATATGTTTCTTTCAACCAAGTTCCGATATCATACATAAATCCATACGCTTTTTCTTTAAATTCTCTCAATGATCTACTGAAACTTGCTAGTGTGTTATTAAAGTAAATTGTCATATAGTCTCTTGTGGTGTATTGATAACTTTCTCCATCTAGTCTGCTACTTTGTGCGTTAGAACTATTGTTGCTTTTAAAATAACCAAATATGTTGTACATTTTGAGCCGCCATTAATTACTAACATACACATATTATATATTGATAAATTAAGGATTTAGTGTATTGATTAAGCACTTAGAAAGCGCTCTGTATAATAATTTAAAATGGAGCTGGAGCTTTGTAGTACAATGTTTTCAAACGTTTAATATAATATTGACTTTACAACGATAGTCACTTTAAATTAGTAACTATTGTTGCAGTTAAAGTATCAATGCCTTTTTTCTTTTATTTTTTTGCAATTCTTAGCATTTTATCTGCTGTATGCGTAATTAGTGTAAGAAATCCTGTGCATGCAGTATTATTTTTAATTTTCACCTTCGTTAACTCTGCAGTGCTTTTTATTCTCCTTGGAGCTGAATTCATTGCTATGATGGTGCTGATAGTATACATCGGTGCGGTTGCGGTGTTGTTCCTCTTTGTAGTTATGATGCTCGATATTGACTACATAAGGTTGCGCCAGGGTTTTGCAAAGCATTGCACTCTTGGTGCTATGTTGTGTGTTGTGTTTTTTCTAGTCATCAGCTTTGTAATCCGCAGCTCAGCACCGAATATAAGCAATGTTATAAACTATAATACCAATAATGTGAAAGCTATTGGTAATTTGCTGTATACCGACTACATGTACGCTTTTCATCTTTCTGGTATTCTGCTGCTTGTTGCAATTGTCGGTGCAATTGCTCTTACTTTGCAGGACAAGAAAAAAGGAGTTAAAAAACAGAATGTATTAAAGCAATTGACACAATCTTCATCTGTAAAATTGATTAAGGCTAAATTTGGAAAAGGAGTAGAATGGAAATAGGATTAAATCACTTTTTGATAGTTGCTGCTGTTTTGTTCACTATTGGAGTGTGCGGTATTTTCATCAACCGTAAGAGCATAATCAATATATTGTTATCAATAGAAATATTATTGCTGGCAATTAATATCAACTTAGTTGCTTTTTCTGCCTTTATGAATGATATAGTTGGGCAAATTTTTGTGATGTTTGTGTTGACTGTTGCGGCAGCAGAGTCAGGAGTTGGGCTTGCAATATTGGTTGTATATTATAGAAGCCGTGGCAATATAGATGTTGAACAAGCAAATTTAATGAAAGAATGAAAGTATGATGGATATACTGAAATTAATAGTATTTTTGCCACTTTTTGGTTCGCTATTTGCAGCACTCTTTAGAAAAAGTCAGTTAGTTACAACGGCAGGGATTGGAATATCTGCAGTTTTATCTTGGTATGTTTTTCTCACCTTCTCTGAAAATTATCACTTGAGTTTATTTCCTTTGTTTTCATTGAGCATCTTAAAAGTAAATTGGGCAATTAGTGTGGATGCTCTCTCATCCTTAATGCTTATTGTTATTACCACCGTTTCACTGGTAGTACATCTCTACTCTATCGGTTATATGGAGCATGATAAGGGGAAGTCGAGGTTTTTTTCTTACCTATCGCTATTTACGTTTTGCATGATTGTGCTGGTTGTAAGCGATAATTTCGTGCAGCTTTTTTTTGGCTGGGAAGGGGTTGGCCTATGTTCTTATTTACTCATAGGATTTTGGTTCCAAAAATATTCTGCAAATAATGCAGCAATTAAAGCATTTGTTGTGAATAGGGTAGGAGACTTTGCACTATTGATTGGAATCTTTCTTATTTATTATACATTTCACTCTTTGAATTTTACTGAAGTTTTTGACACAACTGATCTTCTTGGCACGCAGAACATTAGGGCATTCTGCTGTGAATTCAAAGTAACTCATATAATATGCATATTACTTTTTATTGGCTGTATGGGTAAATCTGCACAGCTTGGTTTACATGTTTGGTTGCCAGATGCAATGGAAGGGCCAACTCCTGTTTCTGCACTTATTCACGCAGCAACGATGGTAACAGCAGGTATATTTTTAGTAGCAAAGTGTTCTCCATTGTTTGAGTTATCAAATGTGGCACGAGAATTAATAGTTATCGTTGGAGCACTCACTGCTTTTTTTGCAGCCACCGTTGCAATTACTCAGAACGATATAAAGAAAATAATTGCTTATTCAACCTGCAGTCAACTTGGTTATATGTTCATGGCATGTGGGCTTTCTGCTTACAATGTTGCTATTTTTCATTTAATGACACACGCTTTTTTTAAAGCTCTACTATTTCTTGGTGCTGGCAATGTGATTCATGCAATGCATCATGAGCAAAACATTCAGAAAATGGGAAATTGCTGGAAGAAAATCCCTTGCACTTACGCTCTCATGTGGATTGGATCTCTTGCGCTTTCTGGGATATTCCCATTTGCAGGTTTTTATTCAAAGGATTTGATAATTGAACATGCTTATAGCACGGATAGCTTTGCTTTTGTAATAAGCTTAGTTGTTGCATTCTTCACAGCGTTTTACTCTTGGAGGTTATTGCTTCTTGTGTTCCACAGCCAAAAACAAAGTAAAATTAATATACATGAGGCACCAAAGATTATGCTTATACCATTACTGACACTCGCTTTTGGATCAGTATTTTCTGGAATATGGGGAGCAAATATTTTGAACATAACTAGTAATGCGTTTTGGAAATCAAGTTTAGTGATGATTGATGAGCATGGAGTTCATAATTTCTTTATAAAACTACTGCCAACCTTAGCAAGCCTAAGTGGAATAGCACTTGCGTACCTAATTTACCAATATCAAGTAATTAGGCAAATTAAGAGTAAATTTTTACTTAAGTTTTTGCAGAATAAATGGTACTTTGATGAGGTGTATGAGTTTGTTATAATTGCACCGATAAGGTTTATATCTAGGCTTCTATGGAAGTTTGATGTTAAGGCTATTGATTCATTTGGACCAAATGGTGTTGTAAGGTTGGTTAATGAATGTTCAAAAAGTTCTATAAAGTTACAAACTGGTTATATATTTGATTATGCATTTATTATGTTTGTTACTCTAATAATCGGTGCTTTATATATTATTGGAATTAAATAGAAGGTGTTGTTACTTAGTATATTCTTGCTTCCACTGATAGGAGCGTTGATTTTATCCTTAATCAGGATTAATCATCAATCTATACACTTAAGATTCCTTGCTCTATTTTTTGCTGTACTTCCATTTTTGCTTAGCATTGTATCTTGTATAGAATTTGATTATAACAATGCGGACTTTCAGTTTGTCAGCTACCCAATTAGAAATGTTGGAATAGGGATAGATGGTATATCGTTGCTTTTCCTTCTGCTTACAACTTTCTTGTTTGTAATTTGTATACTCTACAACTGCAAAATGAGTTATACGACCCTAAAAGCCTATATGGCATTGTTTCTACTGCTTGAGAGTTTTGTAGTCGGTTTTTTCGTTTCACTGAATGCTATAAGCTTTTATGTGTTTTTTGAAGCTGTTTTAATACCAATGTTCTTTATTATTGGCATCTGGGGAGGAAAACACAGGGTATATGCAACGTTTAAGTTGTTTCTTTATACATTAACTGGCTCATTATTATTTCTACTTGGATTGGTTTACATCTATAACATTTTTGGAACATTTAATATACAAAAATTAGCTACATTAGTGCCAAGCCTTGATCTTGAAGTGCAGTCATTGCTGTGGATTGCATTTTTTATTTCTTTTGCAATAAAAGTACCGATGTTTCCATTTCACACTTGGCTTCCTGATGCGCATGTACAATCACCAACTTCTGGATCTGTGATTTTAGCTGGCTTGCTTATTAAAATGGGAGGATATGGATTTTTAAGGTTTTCTATTCCAATGCTTCCTCAGGCAAGTTTATATTTTTCAAATTTCGTTGTTGTGCTGAGCATTATTGCGGTGATATATGCTTCGCTAGTTGCGTTTGCTCAAGATGATATAAAGAAGTTAATAGCTTATTCTTCAATAGCACATATGGGGATCGTTACTGCTGGCCTCTTTTCATTTTGTGAGGAAGGAGTACTGGGTAGCATATTTCAAATGATTAGTCATGGCCTTATTTCTGCTGCTTTATTTTTGTGTGTTGGAATGCTATATACTCGAACTGGAACTTTGGAGATTGCAAAATATTTTGGCATAGTAAACACAATGCCAAAATTTGGTTTTATGTTCATTTTATTTTCAATGGCTTCAATAGGGCTACCTGGAACATCTGGATTCATAGGTGAGTTTTTGGCTATGGTTGGAATGTTTAAGAGCATAGGGTTTTTTACAGGATTTATCGCACTTGGCACTATTTTAAGCGCAGTTTATATGCTGAATTTATGTAAGCAAATAATATGGGGGGTTAGCTATTCTAAATTATTAAATAACCGCTTGGATAGCATAGAATTTTCTGTCTTAATTCTGCTTGCAGTGTTTGTTATTTTGCTTGGATTCTACCCAACCCTTGCACTGAATTATTTGAAGCCATGTATGGCAAATTTGTTAGTCAAATATAATGCGCTATGAATTATATACAGATATTGCCGGAAACGTTCTCTATTATCTCCTCGTTAGTGTTGCTACTGCTTGGAATTATATTTAACCGCCGAACTATCAACTTATTAGCACTTGGCTGCACAGTGGTAACTTTGATTATTTTAATTATTTCGGCAGAAAACAATGAAATTTTTCTCTTTAATTCGTTGTTAAAACTCAATTTATACATCAGGTCAGCCCAAGGGTTAATTCTCAGCACAGGAATTTTAATACTTTTGATGCTGAATTTATCAAAATATGACTATAAATATGAATTTTCAATACTGATTCTTTTTGCGCTATTTGGCATGATAACTTTGGTTTCAGCAAATAGTCTGATTTCTTTTTATTTAGCTTTTGAGTTGATGAGTATATCTTTGTATGTTCTTGCGAGCTTTAATAAAGATTCAGCTTATTCATGTGAAGCAGGAGTGAAATATTTTACACTTAGTGCACTATCTTCCTGCATTATGCTATATGGAATGTCGCTGCTTTATGGATATACAGGACAAGTCAATTTCTCTGAGCTCGGTTCATTCTTGCAAAGCCATCAGATAACTTATGGAATAGTTTTTGGGTTAGTTTTTATCCTTATTGGTTTGTGTTTCAAGCTTGCTATTGCTCCTTTTCATATGTGGGCTCCAGATGTCTATCAAGGTGCACCTACCATAGTAACTGCGTTTTTTTCTACGGCCCCAAAAGCTGCACTTGTAACATTTTTAATTCGATTGATGAATGAAGAGTTAGTAAATGTAAAAAGTTATGTTCAGCCTATTTTCTTATACGTTTCAGCATTGTCTGTGCTTATCTCAGCTTTTGGGGCTTTGCGTCAGCAAAACTTAAAAAGGCTGCTTGCTTACAGTTCAATTGGTCACATTGGTTTTATATTTGCTTCACTTTCTATTTTTACACAAGCAGGAACAGATAGTGCCTTAATGTATCTGGTGATATATATCATCACAAGCATAGGGCTATTCTCATATCTCGTACAAATTGACGATGACGATTGTGATATTGCAAACTTGTCTGGTATAGGGAAGAAACGCCCAATTGTAGCATTTCATCTTTCTGTGCTGTTACTCTCGATGTCGGGAATACCTCCACTTGCGGGTTTTATCGCTAAATTTTTTATATTCAAAAGTTTAATAAATTCTGGCTTTATCACCCTGTCTTTGATCCTTGTAATGGCAAGTGTTATATCGTGTTACTATTATCTAAATATTATAAAAGCTATGTATTTCGATAAAGCTAGTGGTAATAAGGTTACTTATTCTAAGGGTCTATTCATTATCACTTCGGTGGCTTCACTGATTAACCTCGTTCTTTTCTTGTACGTTTTACTCACTCATTGAACTAAAGGGCTGACAAGGTGATCCCTGAGGGTTTTCATATTCATCATTACAAAGAAGTTTTAAGCACTAATGGAAAAGCACTGGACTTAATTAACAGAGGAATATCAAATGAAACTGTTATTATTGCCGATAAACAAACAGAAGGCAGGGGGCGCACCGGAAAAAGTTGGGTTTCTCCAGAAGGTAATTTCTATGCGAGTTTGGTGATAAACCTCTTTAACGATTATCTGAATGAAAGCCAGCTTTCGGTGTCATTCCAGTGCGTGACGCTGGAATCTAGGAATCAAGAAGCATGGATCCCAGTGTCAAGCACTGGGATGACATCGGATGGTACTGGGATAACAGTAGGCTTAACGAGTCAAGTTAAAGACATCAGCAAATTAACAGAATTGACTTTTGTGACTGCTCTTGTTGTAGGGAATACTTTACTGTCATTTATGGATGATAGTAACATTCAATATAAATGGCCAAATGATGTCCTAGTTGATAGTAAAAAAATCAGTGGAATATTGCTTGAAAAAAGATCCAATTCGAATTGGCTTATTGTAGGAATTGGAATTAATGTCAATCATGCACCACTTCCAGGAACAACGTGCATTAGCAATTATGGTGAGTCTGTGTCTAACATGGATTTGTTAAAGGAATTAATAATAAATTTTAATAAACTAAGAAAGCAATGGCTATTTGATGGGTTTTATGCTATAAGAGAAATGTGGTTAAAAAAAGCATTCAAAATGAATGAGCAAATCAGTGTAAAGTTAGCTGACAAATTGTATGAAGGAATTTTTGCTGATATAGATAAAAGTGGTAAATTGGTGTTGCAGCAAAAGGATGGAAGCTTAATTTATTTTGATGCAGGTGAGTTATTTATTAACGATATATTATGAACACGTATGTGATTTTTGCTTACCTTATTAGTCTTACATTGATTACCGGAGAACTGATCCTTACCATTTCTTGCTATATTAAAAGTAAAAAAATTCTAGAAAGCCTGAAAGATAATAATGAAGAAGAAACATAAGCGATTACTTATAACTTCAGGAATTTTCTGCTTTTTAAGTTGTGCAGTTTTTTTTATTTTAACAACGCTCAAAGAAAATATCTCATTTTTCTATACAGTAAGTGAGGCAATAGTTTTACCAAATAATCAAAAGCCAATCCGTGTTGGTGGAATGGTTGTTGAAAATAGCGTGATACGAAGCGAAAGCGAAGTAGTTTTTCAAATGACAGATTTTAACAAAAGCGTTGTAGTGAAATACCAGGGAATACTTCCTCCAATGTTTTCAGAAAAAAGTGGTGTTGTTGTACAAGGTAAAATGTTTGATAATAGTACTTTTCTTGCAGATACAGTGTTTGCAAAACATGATGAGAACTATATGCCGAAAGTTTTAAAATAGATTTCCTAACTCAGCTATATTAAAATAGCATATGGAGAAGGTAATAGCCTGATATCAGGCTATTACCTTTTTTATTAAAGCAATCCGTTCTCTTCACCAGTAATATGGAGTAATGGAGGAGCTTCTCCAATATCTGGAATCGAATTCCTAAGATCTGCAAGTTCACTATCTATACTACTTGTCTTGCTGTCTATACTATCTATGGTTGATGATAATTGTGTTATTATACCACTTTGAATTGCACTATCCATATTTTCGTCATACTTATTAATGCTGTTTATCAAGCCATCATAAAAATTTTTAAGGTGCTTTATGGTCAATGTAATTTGTGGCATCTTATCAATCTCTTCTTGTGTCATATCTTTAGTTATATCAAATTCTTCCTTTGTTTTACCACTGACAATCTTCTTTATTACTGGCTTTTCGAAGCTTGGTTTATCAAACGCCGGTTTCTGAAGTTGCAATGCATTATTTGATTCAACTTCTTCACTAGAATATAATTTTATATTTTTATTCATAATAGTTACCTCCTATAAAAAAACTACTTATCTTTATAAATCATTACTATACAAATAACAGTGAGTCATTATTAATATCTACTATTGTAAAATCTGGAGCTTCTGCAATGCCTGGCATATCGTCCTTGATTTGCTTGAGCATCTCAATCATTTCCTTGTTCTGTTTACTCTGCTCGTCAAGCTTACTCCTTTCTTCTGTTAGCATGTCATTTAATTGACTGATAGAGTTGCTATTGTTATGCAATACATCATCCAATTCAGGAACGAATTTCGTGTTCAGCTCTGCGATTAATTTATCTAAAGCTTTGTGGACATAACCAAGCTGCGCTGGATTTCGCGCAACTGTTTCATCATAACCTTTAGGTTTGGTGTTAACTTCTATTTTGCTTATTACTTTAAGTTCGTTTTTGCTTTCTTGTTTACTATTATTCATGCTAACTCCTATAAAAAATTATACTTTTAAAATCAACTCAGCTATATTGAAACGATATGTAGAGAGAGTAACAGCCTGCTAGCAAGCTGTTACTCTCTTAACTACTACAATATATCAGGATGGGTTGGTGCTGTCCATTCATCTTGATCTATGTCTATGTCCTCACCACCAGATTTTTCTGATTTTAGTTGTTTTATCTCTTCTTGCAAATCATTAAGCTTTTTTATTAAATCTTTATTATTGTTACCAACCTCTTCAATTAGGTTGCCAAGTTTACCTTTCTCTGTTTCTAGATTAACGTTTAATGCGCCAAGAGACTCTTTATTAGAGTGCAGCACATCGTCCAAATTAGGAACAAACCCATCATTTAGGTCTTTGACTAATTTATCGAAAATCTTGTGAACATAACTAACTTGTGCATTATTTTCTTTCTGTTTCTCAAAAGATGAAGGTCTATGTTTAACTTCTATTTTGTCCATTATTTTGAAATTGCTTACATTCTTCTGTTCACTGTAATCACTCATATTAACTCCTATAAAAAATTAAAATTTCAAAGTTAGCTAAACTACATATAGGTAATCTTCCAAAATTTCCTAAATTCCATACTCACTCTGAATATACTCTCCCATCATCGTCAATTCAGTATCAATACCTTGAAAATATGGGGCTTGCCATCCCTCTTCATCTATATTTATGTCCTCATCACCTGTTCCTTTAAGCTTGTCGAGTATCTCAATCATTTTCTCGTTCTGTTTACTCTGCTTTTCAAGTTCCCCTTTTAATGCATCAATAATAGCTTTAGACTGATCCTTACTGCCGAGATCACCAATCACAGCTGTCACTTTCTCATAAGGCAGTTTGTGAATGATGTCTTTAAGCTCTTCTGCACCTACGTTATCCAAAAGTTCTTTAAACTGCTCATTAGACATATTGCGAGCAAAAGCTTGAAGTTTGTCTGGGTTGTCAACTAAAGACTTAATGATAATCTGAATCTTATTAGAATCAGTTAAATCCTGAGCAATTGCTTCGAGTTTCTCAGGATCAAGCTTATTAACTAAGTCTTTCAGTTGTTCTTCTTGCAGACTATTTACTAAAGCTTTCAACTGGTCACCTTCTAATTCTTTAGAAAGTATTGTCAAGTGGTGCTCAGCCAAGTCTTTTGCAAGCACTGTAAATTGCTCGTCATTTAAAGTTTTAATAAGTGCTTTGAACTGATCCACTTTTAAGTGAGGTAAAATTTCTTTTACTTGCTCTGGATTTAAGTCTCTAACTAGAGCTTCAAGCTGAGCATCATTTAAAATAGGAACAATTATTTGTAATTTTTCTGGATTTAGTTCCTGAGCAAGAGTTTGTAATTGGTGGTTGGTTAGATGATCTACTAAAGCTTGGAGTTGGTTATCTGTTAAGTTCTTTGCTAAGGTCTGTAGTTGGCTTGAGCTCAGTTCAGGAATTATTTTTTGCAGTTGCTCGTTACTAAGAGTATTGGTAAGAGTTTTTAGTTGGTCGTCTGTTAGGCCCTGAATAAAAACTTTGGTAAACGTGCTTGATAGCAACAGTAGCACATCTCTTATATGTCTCTCACCGTAGTATAACATAATGTCTTGTAATACCTCATTGTCAGGTGAATCGATTATATTTCCTGCCTCGTCTGAAAAATAATATTTATTGTTGCCAGTATCTGAATCTTCCCATGTTACATATTTGTATTCCAATTTTTTTGATTTAATAGAACTGCTACACATAGTTTTGAAAGGCTGCACAAGCTCTCTTGTATATGATAACTTAGCCAACTCATTACCGTAATATACAAATGTATGGTTACTTTTTACATAATCTAAGTTAGAATCACTTTTATAATCTTTGGCTACCAGATTTCCTTCATTTTCTTCCTCCAGACATATGTAACTGTCTAGGCAAGAACTGCTGCAAAGTTTTATAGGCAATAAGCCTAGTACTACATCGTTTTTATCATCCAGCGATACAAGCTCAACTTTTTTAATAGGCATTGTAGGATCATTACCTTCAGGCCACTTTATCCTTGTAGTCGGGGTTTTTCTAAACACCTCTTTTCCAGGTATCATCTTAAAAACATGCTTTTTTCCACTCATAGGCGTTACCAATAAATTAATTGTTAGTATTCTAACATTTATTGATTAATTTATTGTTAAGTTAGTATATATTACAATTGTAATAACCAACATTACTTGTGTAGAGAAAAGTTACGAAAAGAAATAGAGATTTTCAGGGAAATAGTATAAAATCCTCATAGATTAAAATAAGCTGCTTTGACAGGTTTTGTGGCGGCTAGAGCTGTATAGACTGGTGGAGGCAAGCGGGATCGAACCGCTGACCTTCTGCGTGCAAAACAGATGCTCTACCAGCTGAGCTATACCCCCAGGTAATTCTTGCTTAAAGCATAAATCACTCAGGCTGAAATGCAAGAAATATTTATCTATTAGGCTATTGCTAAATAGTGTACAAATTCTGCAGGGTGTACACACTTCTCTATTTTTTTGTCTCCTTAGCGTTATACGTCACACCATCCAAATAAATCTGTGAACTGAAAATTAACAAGAAGTTTTCCTTTAAAAATTTTTTAACTAAATTATCACTAACACAGTATATTATATAATTTATTTAACCACACATGAAAATTTTAGTTTGATTAAAACGGATAAAAACTGTATTGATGTTTAGTATAGCTGAAAAATGAAATGATCCCGTAGCTCAGCCGGTAGAGCAACTGACTTTTAATCAGTGGGTCACGCGTTCGAATCGCGTCGGGATCACTCACAAATTTTGAAAAACATGCTAAAAGAACAAGACAAAATATTCACCAACCTAAATGGTAAAGGAACTCCACTACTTGAGGGTGCAAAAAAACGTGGTAGCTGGCAAAAAACAAAGGAATTACTGGATTTAGGATCAGAAAAGATCATTGATGAAGTAAAGAAATCTGGTTTGAGAGGTCGAGGGGGTGCAGGATTTTCCACCGGCCTTAAGTGGAGCTTTATGCCCAAAAATCTCCCAAAAGCATATTTAGTAGTCAATGCAGATGAGTCAGAACCTGGTACATGTAAAGATAGAGATATATTGCGATATGAGCCACATAAGTTACTTGAGGGAATTCTCCTGGCCGGCAAAGCGATCAGCGCATCAGTTGCATATATTTATATCAGGGGTGAATTTTATAATGAATATTTAGTTCTAAAAAAAGCACTTGAGGAAGCCTATAAAGAAGGTTTAATTGGAAAAAATGCCTGCAAATCAGGTTATGATCTTGATGTGTTTATCCATAGGGGCGCAGGAGCTTACATATGTGGGGAAGAAACAGCTCAACTCGAATCAATTGAAGGAAAAAAGGGCTTTCCTCGCATGAAGCCTCCATTTCCCGCAGGTGTTGGACTTTTTGGCTGCCCAACCACAATAAACAACGTTGAAACTATAGCCATGGTTCCAGATATTCTGAATCGCGGAGGAGAATGGTTTGCATCTCTTGGTAAACCAAATAATACTGGTACCAAGGTCTTTTGTATTTCAGGGCACGTAAACAACCCGTGTAATGTTGAAGAAGAGCTCGGAATTCCATTACGTGAATTAATTGAAAAATACGCAGGTGGAGTGCGAGGAGGTTGGGATAATTTACTTGCTGTAATACCTGGTGGGTCTTCAGTGCCATTAATTCCAAAATCTATATGTGATACTATTGAAATGGATTTTGATTCATTAAGAACTGCACAATCAGGGCTTGGTACTGCTGCTGTAATAGTGATGAATAAATCAACTGATATAATAGCTGCAATAGAGAGGTTATCACACTTTTATATGCATGAGTCCTGTGGACAATGCACACCATGCCGTGAAGGTACTGGATGGATGTGGAGGATTATGAAGAGGATGGTGGCAGGAGATATTAAGCCTGATGAAATAGATAAGCTGCTTGACCTTACAACTCAAATAGAAGGACATACAATTTGCGCACTTGGCGATGCTGCAGCTTGGCCGATTCAAGGATTAATAAGACATTTTCGCCATGTTATCAAAGAGAGAGCGATAATTTAACTTTACTTATACTTCTTAAGCCGTTTTGCTACTTAGCAACCAGAGCTAAAAAATATTGATTCCCTTCTCTTTTAGGTGCCAATTCTACCTTTGCGATATCTTCAGTGTCTCGAATTAGCCGTTCTAATTTTTCCAGTCCAACTTCAGTGTTTATAAGCTCTCTCCCTCTAAATCTCATTGTGACTTTAATTTTATGTCCGTGGGCAAGTAAGTCTCTTGCTTGACGCAATTTTGTTCCGTAATCGTGATCACCAATATTGGGACCCAGTTTAATTTCTTTTATAGTTAATGTTTTTTGTTTCTTTTTTGCTTCACTTGCTTTCTTTTTTATATCATACTTTTGCTTGCTATAATCCAGAATTTTACATACTGGAGGGGTTGAATCAGGTGCAATTTCTACCAAGTCTAAACCAACACCCTGTGCAAGCTCCAAAGCTCGTTCTATTAGCACGATTCCGATCATTTCACCACTGTGATCAACTAAGCGTACCTCCTTAGCTGTGATGAATCCATTAATTCTGTTTTTATTGTTCTTTTTAACTTGCAAACTTTAACTCCCTTAATTCAAATTAATACTTTTTAACAACAATTCAATAGCCTTCTCCAAAGAAAAAGACTCCTGTCTTTCCGATCCTAAATTTCTCACTGACACAGTTTTACTTGTAACTTCATTTTTGCCTACAATCCACAATATAGGAACCTTGTTTGAACTATGCAAACGTATCTTATAACTAATTTTTTCATTGGTCAAATCAGTCTTGACTCTCACACCTTGTTCTTTTAAAATATTGCTAATTTCTGTGGCGTAACCGTCAGCTTCATTTGTAATGGTCAGAATAGCAAGTTGCGTTGGAGCAAGCCAAACTGGAAATTTTCCTGCATAATTTTCTATCAAAATTCCGATAAAACGCTCAAAAGTCCCAAGAATTGCCCTATGTAACATGACAGGGTGATGCTTGTGCCCATCTGCCCCTATATAAAAAGCTCCCAGACGTTCTGGTAAAATGAAATCAACTTGCAATGTTCCACATTGCCAGCTTCTGCCTATTGCATCTTTCAAAACAAACTCTAGCTTTGGACCATAAAATGCACCTTCACCAGGGCTCAGTTCATAACTCAAGCCCGCTTCTTTAACGGCTTCAAGCAGCGCTTTTTCAGCTCTATCCCACACTTCATCATTACCTGCTCTAATATCTGGACGGTCTGAAAATTTCACAGAAATTTCATTAAATCCAAGCTCTGAATATACTTCTTTTAAAAGGTCACAAAACTTTATAGTTTCAGAATTCACTTGTTCTTCCATACAAAAAATGTGTGCATCGTCTTGCGTAAAACCACGCACTCGCATCAGTCCGTGCAATGAGCCTGAGCTTTCATTCCTATGACACGTACCAAATTCTGCCATACGTATCGGTAAATCACGATAGCTTCTGGTGTGAGAATTAAAAATCTGCACATGACAGGGGCAATTCATGGGTTTTATTGCTAGCTTTTTGCTTTCAGATTCATCAACAATAAACATATTTTCACGAAACTTATCCCAATGTCCAGATTTTTCCCACAGCTCTTTGCTTACTAAAATAGGAGTTTTTACCTCAAAATAGCCATTATTTATTAGCTTCTTTCTGATGTAAGACTCAAGAACATTATATAAAATATATCCTTGTTCATGCCAAAAAACCTGCCCGACAGCTTCCTCTTGGATGTGAAATAAATCCATATCCTTGGCAATTTTGCGGTGATCACGTTTCTCTGCTTCTTTGAGACACTCAAGATAAGCGTTTAATTCATCCTTATTTCTCCATGCTGTGCCATATATTCGCTGCAACATTGGGCCCTTTGCATCACCTCGCCAGTATGCACCCGCTACTTTCATAAGTTTAAACGCTTTAACTCTACCGGTTGATGGTGAGTGTGGACCACGGCATAGGTCAACAAAATCACCTTGCCTATAAACAGTTAGGTTTTCACCCTCTGGTATCGATGAGATAATATCAACCTTATATTTTTCGCCTATACCACTAAAGAAATCAACTGACTGCTTGCGAGTCCAAACTTCTCGAACAAATCTGTGGTTACTTTTTACAATCTCTTTCATTTTCTTTTCTATTGCGGTAAGATCGTCCGTAGTGAAGGTACGATCTGTAGCAAAATCATAGTAAAAACCGTCCTGAATTGTTGGGCCGATAGTAATCTGAGTATTAGGAAATAGCTCTTTCACTGCCTGCGCCATTATATGAGCAGCATCATGCCTTATTATATCTAAACCCACTTCGTCACTCAGTTGTATCACCTCTATCTCTGCATCAGCTTCAATTTCACGTGAGAGATCATGCAACTCACCATTTACCTTAAAGGCAATTGCTTCTTTCAAAACATCCGGTTGTAATATATCAAAGCCAGTAACTTTACCACTGTATTCTTTTACTTTTTGTTCGGCTGAAAAAGTAATCCTAATCATTTATCGACCCTTTTGTCTAACCCTCTCTTTGTCATCCCAGTGCGTGACACTGGGATCCATCTTATTTTTATAATGGAAATTAGTTTAACGTATGCTCCTAAAATCTGTTGTCCATTGCACAATTTGCAAATATTTTTATACCTGGACCCCAGTGTCAAGCACTGGGATGACACCTTTGTGTTTGAGGCAAAGCAGGCCATAACATTTAACATACTGCCCTCGCAAACAAATGTTCGTACAGTTGTGTATCAGCTACTTGGATGACACCACCCCTAGTGGGCACTGCCCCTAAATCATAATGGATAACAGGGTTATAAGCTCTGAACATTAATAATAAGGTCTATTCTTTTTTAACCTGAGTGCAATTGCGTCTTCCCAAATTTCACCATTACGCAATAACTTTTCTTTATTGTACATTAGCTCCTCTCTCGTTTCAGTAGCAAATTCAAAGTTAGGACCCTCCACAATTGCATCAACTGGACATGCCTCTTGGCAAAGTCCACAGTATATGCATTTTGTCATATCAATATCATAGCGCGTAGTGCGGCGACTACCGTCTTCTCTTTCCTCTGCTTCAATAACTATTGCTTGAGCAGGGCAGATAACTTCGCATAATTTACAAGCTATGCATCGTTCTTCACCGTTTGGATACCTACGCAACGCATGCTCACCACGAAACCTTGGACTTAAAGGGCCCTTCTCCATAGGATACCTCAAAGTAACCTTTGGCTTAAACATATATTTTAATGTAATAACAAACCCTTTAATTAACTCTACAAAAGACCAGTACCAAGCTAATTTCTTGAGCATAAAATATTTAAAACTTGTGTCAGTCATTATAAATCATATTATCAGTTTTCAAAATAAATATTTTCACCTGGGTGACTTTTTAGGTATTTTGGTTTCTTAAGTGTAATATTGCTAAGTAGTTTATATAAATAATGACAAACACAAATGAAACTATTTTCGCTTTATCGACCGTATTTGGTAAGTCAGGAGTTGCAGTAATTAGAATTTCAGGCAACTATGCGCTTAAAGCTTTAAATCATTTTCATATTAAGAAAGAAATTAAACCAAGATTTGCTACTTTAGTTGATCTATATGATGATTTCAATCAATTGATAGATAATGGAATAATCATCTATTTCCCTGCTCCAAACAGTTTCACTGGCGAGAATGTTATAGAGTTACAAGTGCATGGAAGTAAGGCAGTCATAAAAATCATCTTGGAGGAATTATCAAAAATTTTCGTTATGGCCAGGCCTGGAGAATTCTCACTTAGGGCTTTTCTAAATGGTAAATTTGACTTAACTCAAATAGAAGGAATTGCAGACTTAATTGACGCTGAGACGAAAATGCAAGCTAAACAAGCGATTAAGCAGATATCAGGAGAATTGGAGAGACTATACAGCAATTGGAGGCAAAGATTGATAACGATACAATCCAAAATCGAAGCATATATAGACTTTCCAGAGGACATTTGGGCAGAAAAAAGTGAGTTGGAAAAAATTAATAATGAAGTGCAATCTCTCGTGCGATTGATACAAGAGCATTTAAATGATAATAGACGGGGCGAAAGGTTGCGTGAGGGTTTACATATTGTAATAACTGGTGAACCAAATGTCGGTAAATCAACTCTGTTTAATTTCTTAGCCAAGCGTGATATTGCTATTGTTTCTGAATATGCAGGCACAACAAGAGATATACTTGAAGCTCATATTGACATTGGCGGATACCCAATCATTCTCTCTGATACTGCTGGAATTCGTGAGAGTTCAGATCCAATAGAATCAGAAGGTATAAGTCGAGCGAAAAAGAGGTCTTTTGAAGCTGATTTAAGAATAGAACTATTTCCTTTTGAACAGCGTCATAATATCAATTGCAACGTTGTAAATAGCGATACTATTTATGTATTGAGCAAAGCTGACGATGTTATCAATAATCACAATATAAAAATTAATGGCATAGATTTTCTACCTATTTCTATTTTAAAGGGAATAGGTACAAACAAATTGATCTCTCTCATAAAAGAGAAGGCAGAGGAAAAATTTGGGCATGATAGAGACACTCCTGTAATCACTCGGCAAAGACATAGGAATCACATGAAGAAAGCACTGGAACATTTACAACGTTTTAATATCGATAATCCAATTGAGTTGATATCTGAAGATTTGAGGCTTGCTGCATTTGAACTTGGTGCGGTGATTGGAATTATTAATGTTGAGGAAATATTGAGTAGTGTGTTTAGCAACTTTTGCGTGGGCAAGTAAAGCTTTTATAGATTGCTTAAAATCAAATGTTGTGATAGAAAAGAAATGGACGGATGGCCGAGCGGTTTAAGGCACCAGTCTTGAAAACTGACGTACGTGATGAGCGTACCATGGGTTCGAATCCCATTCCGTCCGCACAGCATCTCGCTATGCTAGCTGATTTTTAGAGCTTATTTGGACTATGTGGTTCATAACGCTGGAAATCTTGTCTAATCTAGCCACATCTTTTAAAAATACATCCCTTTGTAAATTGACCTTGTTAGCAAAGAAAGCTAATATCTATAAATAGATCACCATCTGAATATGAAAACCGATATAGTAATAATAGGTGCAGGACCTGTTGGAATATTCACTGCTTTTCAAGCGGGAATGCTTGATATGAGATGTCATGTAATAGATGTTTTGGATCAAGCAGGAGGACAATGCACAGCTCTTTACCCAGAAAAGCCAATATATGATATACCTGGTTATCCTGTAATTACTGCCCAAAAATTAATTGAGCAGCTAATGGAGCAAGCTTCGCCATTTAAGCCTATTTACCATTTAAATCAAAAAGTAGAAAAGATTTCAAATAACGAAGGTGAAAACTTTACTATCATAACGAACATAGGTACAGAGGTAAAATGCAAAGCCGTTATCATTGCTGCAGGTAACGGAATGTTTGAACCTAACCGTCCACCCTTAAGTGCTATATTAGAATATGAAAATCAATCTGTATTTTACAGTGTAAATAAAATTTCTGATTTTCAGGACAAAACTATAGTCATTGCAGGGGGGGGTGATTCTGCGGCTGATTGGACCGTAGAACTTTCTAAAGTTGCAAAGAAAATTTATGTGATACATAGAAGAAAGGAATTTCGCTGCACTCCTGAAACTAGAAATAAATTAGAATCACTTGAAAATGATGGAAAAATAGAACTGGTAGTGCCATATCAATTACACGAACTAGCAGGAAGTAATGGGCAGTTGAGCGCAGTGATAGTAAAAAACATTGCCTCTAAGGAAGAAAAAGAAATATCCGCTGATTTTTTGCTGCCATTTTTTGGATTGTCAATGAATCTTGGTCCAATAAACAATTGGGGTATACAGTTAGAACATAGCCGCATAGTTGTCGACCCAGCTACACTTAAAACCAGTAGGGATAGAATATATGCAATCGGAGATATAGCTACTTATTCAGGCAAACTAAAGTTAATATTAAGTGGTTTTGCCGAGAGCGCCATGGCTTGTTATGACATATACAAAGTAATCCACAACTCTCCAGTCAATTTTCAATATTCAACTTCAAAGGGAATTCACGGGAAAGAAAAACTTCCTTGACAAACCTCGCCAGCTCCCTTATCATGAAACTGAAGCTATTGTATTTGCTTTCGCCAATCTGCAGATTAAAAGGTAAGGATTACTTAATGTATCGGCGTCTTATGTTCAATTTTTTGCAGTATATAGATACTGTATGTCTTTACAAAACTTCATCTACATCTAGATTTTTATCTAAATAAGCTGAACGCGCTTACAAAGCGTTACAAGACATCAAAAAATGCCAATACTCGACAGAGATAGTAAAAGACTAGCTAACTCGGGGATTCTTTGTCTTTTTTTCTGCTTAGTAAATTTCTTAAACGTTTGCAGCGTAAGTTAGTTGCAATTAAAAGCAGCTTAATCTCGCTTGTCAAGCGTTTAAAACATAAAAAACGCCAATATTTTAAAGCGGATAATAACCCCAGGGCTTCTTTTGCCTTTTTTTTCATTTGGTAAATTTCTTAAATATTTGTGGCTAAACGACAACCGTCATCCCGCTGCTTGTTAGCGGGATCTAGAGATACCGCGAATGAATCGCGGTATGACGTAGGACTGCTGTCATTCCAGTGCTCCTTTTTTTGTCATCCGAGTAGCTGACACTGGGATCCAGGAAACTTAACTTTACACCAGGTGAATGTACAATAAGAACTGGATTCCAGACTGGAATGACACCGAAGGGGCTACTGGGATGACAGGAGAAAGAGGTACTGGAATGACAAGAGAGGGTACTTGGGTGACAGGAGGTAATGCAGGAAGTCTAATAGTGCAGCAACACGGAACCCCAGGTCAGGCCTGCACCTATTGAAATCAGCAGTACCAGATTTCCTGATTTTATTTTTGATTCTTGTATTGCATAGTCTAAGGCCAGTGGAATTGATGCCGCTGAGGTGTTTGCATGCTTATCAACGGTATTAATCACTTTCTCTATAGGAAAATCTAATTTCTTTACTACTGCTTCAATAATACGAATGTTTGCTTGATGGGGAATTAACCAGTCAATATCAGTGATTTTCAAATTATTGCATTTCAGAGTTTCCTCTACTGAGGCTGTTAACTTATCCACTGCATGTTTAAACACTTCTCTTCCATTCATGCATATTTTTCCAGAATCACCAGTAGAGGATACCCCTCCGTTCGTACATAGTATGTCCACATTGCCGTCAGAGTATAAGTTTGTTGATATGATGCCGCTTCTACCCATTTCTGATTTCATCACCACTGCACCAGCACCATCACCAAAGAGTACACAAGTTGACCTATCTTCCCAATCAACAATCCTAGACATTATTTCAGCACCTATAACCAATGCATATTTAATTCTATTGTTAGATTTTATGAGCGAATCAGCAACTGTAACTGCATATATAAAACCAGAGCATGCTGCTTGTACATCAAAAGCAAATGCGTTTTTACATTTTAACTTACTTTGTACAATCGTTGCACAGCTAGGAAAAGTTTTATCAGGAGTTGTTGTAGCAACTATAATCAAGTCAATTTCATCTACTGAAATTTTAGCTTTTTCTATAGCACTTTTTGCTGCATTTACAGCTAGATCTGACGTTAGTTCTCCTTCATCTGCTATATGCCTTTGAACTATTCCTGTTCTCTGCCTTATCCATTCATCGCTCGTCTCAACTATCGATGCAATTTCGTTGTTACTCAACATTTTTCTTGGTAGGTAAGATCCAGTGCTTAATATGAAACTTTTATTCAATATGACTTACCCCGTTAATTATCTTTTGATTTAAATTTTCACTAATTGCATTTACTGCAAATTTTATGGCATGGGCAAAAGAAATAGCATCAGAATTTCCATGACTTTTAATGATGATACCATTCAGCCCTAAAAACATAGCTCCACTTCTAATTTTGGGATTAAAACGCGTTAAAGCTTTATTTAGTTTGGATTTTAACAATATACCAACAAGCATTTTCGCTATCCACGAATTGAATACTTCCTGCTTTATTAGATTGATAAAGGTACTAGCGGTTGCCTCAGCCGTTTTGAGCATTACATTGCCAACAAAACCATCAGCAACAATCACATCTATATTACCCTCTAAAAATTCACTTGCCTCTATATACCCTTTGAAATTAATGCTTGGAGCGTTTTTAAGCAACTCAAAAGCGCCGCGCACTGAGTCATTACCTTTAACTTCTTCTGTGCCGATATTTAGCAAAGCAACTTCAGGATTGTCAATTTTTAATGCTATTTTTGCAAATATACTACCCATTAACGCAAATTGAAATAATGAGTCGGCATTACAATCAACATTTGCACCAAGGTCAAGCAAAGCGAAGCTTTTTGTCTTAGTTGGACAGATAGAGGCAATAGCAGGACGATAAATGTTTGGTAATGTTCCTAAAATAAATCTGGAAATTGCCATCAATGCTCCGGTGTTGCCTGAAGATACCACTCCGAAAGCTTTACCTTCTTTCACTGCAACAATTGCAGCTTTCATACTTGAGTCTTTACGATGTCTCAGCGCAAAAGATGGCTTATCATTTGCAAGAACATTGTCAGAACAATGAGTAAACTCAGAATTGTTACTTACTTTTTTATATTTCAAAAGCAAAGGAGATACTTCTTCCTTATCTCCATAAATATGAAAAAAAACTTTAATGCCTGGGTCAACAAGGTTGTCTAAAAAAAAACCAGCACCCTGAATTACGGAAAGAGGCGCAAAATCGCCCCCCATAGCGTCAAGTGCAATAACTATATTATTATTGACCGTAGGTAACATATCATAATAGTCACTCCGCCTGTTGCTTGATGAAAACCCGTTTTCCTTTGTAACTGCCATCAACTGCTACGTTATGAGGCAACATGAATTCCCCAGTTGTTGAACACACCACAATATTCTTAGGCTCAATAGCATGATGAGAACGATGCATATTACGCCTTGACTTTGACTTTTTTCTTTTTGGAACTGCCAAAATTTCCTCCATTCTACTACAAAATACAATACATTAGTAACATGTTTTTTACAGGAAGTAAACAGGGATAGTAAAATAAGTAAGGTTTGCTTATGTAATTGAGTTCTATAGCTAAAGTGGCTCTACAATTTGAAAAACCGTCATTCCGCTACTCGTTAGCGGAATCTATACCGCGAATGAATTGCGGTATGACGTAGGGAAACCTTTCTTGGGTTAAGCTTTAAATTAAAACATCAAGTATATTGAACTTAAAACATATCTCAGCTATACTTTGTGATAAAGTTAATAAAAATTTTAATAAAATCAGTAACTCTAGCTAAAATGAATACAAAGTGAGCTTTTTTGATATAAATAGTGTTAGAATAATTGGTAGGTACTTTATCAATTTTTTGTTAAGGCTTGGTAGTGCATTCATATTTTTTATTCAATCTCTATACCACTGCCTTGTGCCACCATATTATTTTAGCAACATAGCAAGACAAATTATAGAGATAGGCTTTTTCTCTCTGCCAATTGTTGGGCTCACTGGAGTTTTTATAGGAGCGGCAATAGTTTTACAAAGTAGCTTGAGTGACCCATTAATTAACCAAGAACAGATAATACCCAAACTTGTTACGATCACTATCATTAAAGAGTTAGGACCAGTTTTGATCAGCTTAATAATGGTAGGAAAGGTTGGATCATCAGTTGCAGCAGAAATTGGTACAATGCGCATCACCGAGCAAATAGATGCACTTACAACCTTGAACATCAACCCTTTTAAATATTTAATTGCACCAAGGATTTTAGCGTCAATCATAGTATTTCCCATACTTACAGTATGTGCAGATTTAATAGGAATATTTGGAGGATGTATCACTGCAGTCTTCGAATTTAACCACAATTTAAATATATACATTAAACACACAGCTCAGTTCTTTAATACGTATGATTTTATAACTGGGCTAATAAAAGCAACTGTATTTGGCGCCATAATTTCTGTCTCAAGCTGCTATTACGGTTACCATTGCAAAGAAGGTGCACGAGGAGTAGGTGTTGCTACAACATCAACTGTTGTTTTATCGTCCATACTGATCATTTTAGCAAACTACATGATTACTTTGATACATGCGTAACCCCATAATATCAATATCGAACTTAAGCTTATCTTTTGATGACAGGACAGTACTAAAAGATCTAAATTTTGATATATTAAAAGGGGAATCATTAGTCATACTTGGTGGCTCAGGAAGCGGCAAATCTGTATTAACAAAAACAATTATCGGCTTGCTTGCTCCAGACTCAGGGTCTGTTAAAATAAATAGTAAAAGCAAAAATAAATTTGGGGTTTTATTTCAAAATTCCGCTTTATTTGACTACGTTACAGTGTGGGAAAATATATCTTTTAATTATAAAAAGCGCTTTAATATCAGCAAAAAAGAGGCAAAACAGCTAGCAATCGAGAAGTTAAATGATGTTGGACTAGAGGAAAGCATAGCAGATATGTTTCCAATAGAGCTATCAGGTGGAATGAAAAAAAGAGTGGCACTTGCAAGGGCGATTGCACACAATCCAGAAATCATTATTTTGGATGAACCAACTTCAGGATTGGACCCAATTATGTCAGATATAGTAAACGAGATAATAATAAAATTATCTAGAGATCTTAACCCTACAATTATCACGATTACACATGATATTCATAGCGCATTTAAAATAGCTGATAAAATAGCAGTATTATATGAAGGGGAGATCATTTCCCATGGAACTGTTCAGGAAATACAAAATACTAATAACGAATATATAAAAAAATTCATTCGTTATATATAGCTAAAGATATATACACTATTGCTAACAGTCATATTTTTAAGTTTTAACTTTGTAAAAGGTAGTGGACATTGGAATTCAGATTTTTTTCAAACTGGATCCTATAGCTAACACGTCATACCGCGATTCATTCGCGGTATCTCGGCATAGATTCCGCTAACTAGTAGCGGAATGACGAATTTGTCGTTTTTCAAATTGTCGTAAGTCAATTTAGCTATATATAGGATGGCAGAAATTACTTGTATTAGCTATATTCAAAAGCTCTATTGATATTTTGCAATATTTGTGATAAAATAATAGCTTAAGGTTGAGAGTAAAAATTTATGAGTGAAGCTCAAGGTCCAAACATTGCAGAATGGCAAGCGCAGCAACAACACCAAGAAGCCGCTGGTGAGAAAAGTGGTTTTGGTCTTGGTCATAGTGACTCTGTTTCAACAGTCGTGGATGGAATGAAATGGTTGTTCAACTTTCATGAAGGAGCAATTGCTGCTTATAGTAACGTATTTGAAGGCTTGGTGAGTGGCAGTAGTCTAGTAACATTGTTTGGAAAGTCAGGTAATATGTTTGGCATAAAACTTCTTGAAGGCCTTGCAGAATATTTTTCAGGTGGAGGTGGGGAAGATATGCCATCAGAAGGAATGGATATGGCTCATGGTGATGATGGACATCACTCAGATGATTACCCTCATGCCAATAACGAAATAGCTCATAATGCTGATGGTTTGCAAGACATGCATGATGCAGGTGATCACCATGGTCAATCTTTTTCACCTGGTCCTTCACCATCTGTTGGCGATGACCACGGGCATGAACTTGGTTAAACGCTTAAAAACTATTGAATAGTTGGGTTCGCAAGAAAAGTTGCTATTGTTATGAGTTTGTCTTAGTGAAAAAGGTTTCAGTTTTAGGATCAACAGGAAGCATTGGACAAAAGACTGTAGATTTGCTCTCAAAGAGAAGAGAAGAATACCAAGTGGAAGCACTAAGTGCCCATTCGAACTTTGCTCTACTGGCACACCAAGCAAAACTGCTAAATGCAAAATATGTTGCTATCTCCGATGAAAGGTTTTACAAAGATTTGAAAGAAAGTTTACTTGGTACAGATGTAAAAATAGCAATTGGTGCTACAAATATTGCTGCTATACCTGTTGATCTCTCAGTTGTTGCAATAGTTGGCATTGCAGGCCTTGGGCCAGTTATGGAAGTTATAGAAAGCGGTACCAAAGTCATTGCATTGGCAAACAAAGAAAGCATTGTTTGCGGTGGAAAGTTATTACTCAAAAAAGCTAAAGAAAAAAATGTACAAATAATCCCTATTGACTCTGAGCACAATGCAATTTTTCAAATTTTGCAAAATGACGACAAATGCGTAGAAAAGATCATACTTACTGCTTCTGGTGGACCATTCTTAAATTATAGCCTTGAGCAATTAAGAAATATCATGGTAGATCAGGCGCTTAGTCACCCCACTTGGAATATGGGAAAGAAAATCTCGGTTGATAGCGCAACAATGATGAATAAGGCACTAGAGATAATAGAAGCACATAACTTGTTTAATATCAGCCCGGATAAAATTGAAGCAGTAGTGCATCCTGAGTCAATAGTACATGGAATTGTAACTTATAAGGATGGGTTCAACTTTGCTGTGCTTGCAGAAACTGACATGGCAATTCCTATTTCATATGCTCTATCTTGGCCGGAAAGATCAGCTTTGAATTATAAACTAGACCTAACAAAGCAAGGAAAATTGACCTTTCAAGAGCCAGACCATAAGCATTTCCCTGTGCTAAAGCTTAGCATGGAAGTGTTAAACTCTTCTACTCCACAAGCAAATAGTATTGTGCTCAATGCTGCAAATGAAATAGCTGTTAATGAATTTTTGAAGTCACGAATCGGCTTTTTGGAAATAGTAGAGGTAGTGGAATCAACAATGGAAAGTTTTGGTAGTTATACCGATATTAATTCACTATCTGATATAATAAATATTGATTGTGAAAGTCGTATTATTGCTCACAAAATTGTTGAAAGTAAAGTTGTTGCGTATAGCTAGAGTAATGTAACCAGACTGCATTCTGTGATTTTTTTTTTAGCAAAGCACGATACACAATCGTCATTCCGCTACTAGTTAGCGGAATCTATGCCGAGATACCGCGAATGAATCGCGGTATGACGGTTCGCGGTGGTATGACGGTTAAGTAATTCGTCATCCCGCTGCTTGTTAGCGGGATCTAGAGATACCGCGGCGGTATGACGGTTCGCGGCGGCATAGCTATCTTCAAAAATATGGTTGAATAATTGTTAATAATAGTGTATAATTATTAATATTTTTAAGCACTTTGGCTATGGCTTTATCTAAGTTTCTCGACCCTAAGCTGGATTTGACCTTCAAAAAAATCTTTGGAACGGAAAAAAATAAGAATATTCTCATACATTTTTTGAATGATATTTTAGGATTTACCGAGATAAATACTATACAAGAAGTGGAATTCCTCAGTACTATAATGGATCCTGAAATTGCCTCTGATAAGCAAAGTATAGTTGATGTTCTTTGCAGGGATTCCAGTGGGGCCAGGTATGTGATTGAAATGCAGCTCACTCGCGATAAAGGCTTCGAAAAACGAGCTCAACTATATGCTGCTAAGGCTTACTCAAGGCAAGCTGATAAATCTGGTAAGTACATTGATTTAAAGAAGGTTTTCTTTATTGCTATCTCTAATTGTAATTTATTTCCTGATAAGCTTGATTATATATCCAGCCACACTATAAGAGATGAGAAAACCAATGAGCATGACTTAAAAGATTTTCAATTTGTATTTATTGAACTACCTAAATTTCCTAAGAATAAGGAAGAACAGCTAGAAAGTATAGTGGATCGTTGGTTATTTTTCTTCAAATATGCAGATGAAACTACGGAAGAAGACTTAAGGAAAATAGCGGAAAAAGCACCAATAATAAAGTTAGCCTACGATGAATTAGACAGGTTTAGCTGGAATGAAAAAGATTTAGTAGCTTACGAAGAAAGAATAATGGATCTACGGAAAGAAGAAGCCATTCTTGAATACAGACTTGATCTTGCTACTGAAAAAGGCATCCAAATTGGCGAAGAAAGAGGCATCAAAATCGGTAAAGAGGAAGGGAAAATTGAAGGGAAAATTGAAGGGAAAATTGAAGTCGCAAAAGCAATGCTGGCTAATAATGTTGATGTCAACACTATTGTCAAGTTTACTGGCCTTTCTATTAGTGAGATTGAAGAATTAAGTGTGAACGGTACAGAGTAATTTCAAAGTGCATTTGCAGTTGGAACGGATACATTTAATGAGAGTCCCATTTCACGGTGTTCAAATCTACTCCTTCTTGTACCATCTCCCAAAGTGGGCTCATTTCTCTCAGTCGGCCAACATTTTTAGCAACAAGATCTGCTGCATACAAAACTTCTTCTCTAGTTGTAAATCGGCCTAGGCCAAATCTAATTGATGAATGCTCAAGGTCATGGCCATTATTTAGCGACCGTACTACATAGGAAGGCTCAAGAGACGCAGACGTGCACGCAGAACCAGAACTTACTGCTAAATCCTTGATTGCCATGATGAGAGACTCACCCTCAACATAGGGAAAGCTCAAGTTTAGGTTGCCAGGAATTCTATTTTCATAATCACCATTTAAAACGATATCAGGAAACGCTTCTTTTATCTTGTTATACAAAATATCCCTTAATTCTTCCACTCTAGTTGTTTCTTTTTTCATTTCTTCTCTAGGAATACGTGCCGCTTCACCAAAACCAACTGCAAGAGGTGTTGGAACTGTTCCAGAACGCATGCCTCTTTCCTGTCCACCACCACTAATTAGTGGTATCAGCCTAACACGAGGATTCTTTCTACGTACATATAATGCGCCTATTCCCATAGGTCCATAAATTTTGTGGCTAGAGAGACTCATAAGATCAATGCACATCTCATTAACATCAATTGGAACTTTTCCAAAGCTTTGAGCTGCATCTGTGTGGAAAAATATATTATGCTTTCTACATATTACACCAATTTCTTTGACAGGCTGAATTACTCCGATTTCATTATTTACCATCATCACTGAAACCAGGATTGTTTGATCAGTAATTGCTTCCTCAAGCTTTGATAAATCTATAATTCCGTTTTGCTTAACAGGCAAATATGTAACTTTAAAGCCTTCATTTTCCAGATGCCGACAAGAATCCAGAACACACTTATGCTCCGTGCAGACAGTGATTATATGATTTCCTTTATTTTTATAAAAGTGAGCAACGCCCTTGATTGCTGTATTATTTGACTCAGTTGCACCTGAGGTAAAGATAATTTCTTTGCTATCTGCGTTCACCAGATCAGCGATGTGTTTCCTTGCTTTTTCCACTGCTTCTTCAGCAGTCCAACCAAATGAATGGCTGCGAGAGTGTGCATTGCTGAACTCACCAAAGTAAGGTATCATCACCTCTAAAACACGGGGATCTACTTTAGTAGTAGATTGATAATCAAGAAATATTGGTAATTTTATTTTAGCATCGTGTATTTTTTTACTTTCAACATTCATAAAGCTACCACGGAGACAAAATTTACAATTATTTTATAGCATTAAAACTTAATTTTTTCAAGATATAATCTTGCATCAAGTACAAAAGTGTCATCCAAGTAGCTGACATATAACTGTACGAACATTTATTTGCGAAAGCAGTGTGTTAAATGTTATAGCCAGTTTTGCCTCAAACACAAAGGCAGTGCCCAGACACTGGGATGACACCCTATTGGTGGCAATTGCTTCCAAATCATAATGTTTGTACAGCTGTGCGCCGTGCGCTGGAATCCGTTTTAGCCCTTATCTATATCTCAGTTCCACCAACAGTTATTGCGTCGACTTTGAGTGTCGGCTGACCAACTCCAACGGGCACATTTTGTCCATCTTTCGAGCATGTGCCAACACCAGGATCTAACTTTAAGTCATTACCAACCATAGATACTTTTTTCAACATTGTTGGACCGTCACCAATTAGTGTTGCTCCTTTTACTGGCTGTGTAATTTTGCCATTTTCTATTAGGTAAGCTTCCGAAGATGAAAAAACAAATTTTCCTGACGTTATATCAACCTGCCCACCACCGAAATTTACTGCATATAGACCTTTCTTTACGCTAGATATTATTTCCTTCGGTGTATACTTTCCGGGCAACATATAGGTGTTTGTCATGCGCGGCATAATAACTTCTTTATAACTTTCTCTTCTACCATTACCAGTTGGGCTTACACCCATGAGTTTAGCGTTCATATGATCCTGCATGTATCCTTTTAGGATCCCATCCTCTATCAATATATTATAACTGGGTGGAGTGCCTTCATCGTCTACGCTGATAGAGCCGCGCAAATTGGGCAGAGTTCCGTCATCAACTACTGTGATGTCACTAGCTGCTACTTGTTTACCCACAGAATTTGAAAATGCTGAGACTTTTTTGCGATTGAAGTCGCCCTCAAGTCCATGACCCACGGCTTCGTGTAACAATATTCCTGGCCAGCCTGGACCTAAAACGACTGTCATTTCTCCGGCTGGAGTTGGAATTGCTTCAAGATTTACCAGTGCTTGTTCTAACGCTTGGTTTGCAACTTCTTTCCACTTTTTCTCAGAAATAAACTTACTATAAGAGTCCCTTCCACCATGCCCTGCAGAACCTCTTTCGGTACGGCCATCTTTTTCTACAATGACTAGCACATTAAAACGTACCAGAGGCCTGATATCGCTTAATCTGTGATCACCCTTTATTATTTGTACAACTTGCCATTCTCCACTTAGAGTTATTTTTACTTGCTTCACGCAGTTATTTTTGGACCTTACATACTCATTAACCTCATTGAGTAGCTTAATCTTTGAATTCAGATCCATTTCATTTATAGGGTTAATCCTCGAATATAGGCTTTTTGTCTCTTCGTTTAAATTTATTGAATTTGTCTTGTTTAAAGACACTGAGCTTTTTACCATAGAAGCAGCATTACTAATTTCTTTTTCGCTGATCTCAGAAGAACAAACGAAAGATGTACTATCTTCACAAAAAGACCTTAAACCAAATCCCCTTCTAGTATTCAAGTCCATGTGTTTTAATATGTTATCCTCAAAAACCAGGGACTCCGACTGGCAAAATTCTAGAAACAGCTCACCACCATCGCTATTGCTCAAAGCGTTATTGACTATTTTATATACGTTATTAATATTAACATTGTTTTGAGCAAAAAATATTTGATCTAGATTTGGCATTACCTTTGAACTAAAAATTGTTTAAGTATATTATTTAACTTTAACATAGTAAACTATAAAAAGCCCGGGTGGCGGAATTGGTAGACGCGCTAGCTTCAGGTGCTAGTAACTTTTTAAGTTGTGGAAGTTCAAGTCTTCTCTCGGGCACTCTTAGCTTCCATATTGCTTATTGAATTAATTAATGTTATAATATAATATATTAGGTAATATTCATGCTATGTATAGTGAAAAAAATAAGTTAGCCTGCAGAAAGAAGGTACGAACTTACTCGAAACGCTTAGTTACTACACTATCTACTATCTCTTTCATTGGATACACAGCGGCATTGGTCTTGAATATTCCTGTCTTAAGTCTGTATTTTAGTATTGCCTGCACTATATTAAGTGTACTTTCATCTACCTTAAACATATGGTCATTAGCTGATCATTTTAGGCAGCGTGATCTTAATAAGCAGCTTGGTGTAGAAAACACTCCTGGACAAGAAAAACTAACGAAGATCTGTCTTGATATTACATCTAACGTTTTGTTTTTAATAGGAGGAATTACACCTATATTGCCCTTTGAATCTCCTATCATTCCTTTTGTTTCCACTGCCTTTTTTATTCTAGGCTGTGCCTTTATGGCAACTAATATCGTTCGGACTAGGATTAGCGAACCACAGGCAAAAAAACCTACTGATGACCACTCCCTAACTGCAAAAGCAGCTTAAGTATTAACTTATACAGGAATATTAGCTATATAATTCCACTGAAGGAAGCCATTCAAAAGAGTTCGATGTAATTAGCGTCAAAAAAGTGTAAGCAGAAATTGTGGGCTTATTGGGGTAGGAGCGCTTAGTACTCCTACTTCCACATCAATTACTTGAATAATTGCTCAAGCTATCAAAATAAAAGTTTTTATTTAGTAATTTGTGTATAAAGGATATTATTTTACTGGTAGTGAAATAAATCAGAATGAAGTCTATTTTATTAACGAGGCCTTTATTGGACTCGTTCAATACAAGAAATATATTGAGAAAGTATGGATACAAAGTTTTTATAGAACCAGTATTCACAATAAAGTACTTAAATCCTGATATATCTGCGCACGAATTTGACGTTGTAATATCCACAAGTAAAAACAGTGTAAAGGCTTTTAGTCAAATATGCAAAGTGGATGACTTTCCGATTATTACAGTTGGTAATTCAACCATGCAGGCTGCAAAAAATTTGGGATTTTCTGATATAATCTCAGCAGACAGCAACGTTGATGATCTGATATCATTCATAAAAGCTCATTATTCAAACGCAATAAAGTTCTTATATATAAGGGGACAAGAAGTATCATGTGACCTAAAAAAGAGATTATCTGAAGAAGATTTCAACGTAAGAGAAGTTGTACTCTATAAAACAATTATAAAAAGGAATCTAACTAATAGGTGTAAAAATTTACTGTTGGATGGTAAAATTGATAGTGTTGCTTTTTTTTCCTCACAGACAGCAAGGATATTTTGTTCATTAGTTCTAAAAAGTGGGCTATCTCATGTGATGAATAATGCAGTTGCATATACCATGAGTAAGAACATTGCTGATAGTTTAAAGTTAATCAAATGGAAAAAAATTATAACATCGAGGTTGCCTACTGGAGAGAGTTTAATTGATATAATTAATAAGGATTGCTGATGCTAAAGATTGCAACTTGGAATGTAAACTCCATACGTAAAAGAGTTAACCAACTTTGTAGTTTTATAGTTGATAGTCAGATAGATATAGTTTTGTTGCAAGAGATAAAATGTACAGAAGAGCAATTTCCTTATGCAGAGATAGAAAAGTTAGGATATGAATATGCTATCTATGGACAAGTTGCAAGAAATGGCGTTTGTGTTTTATCTAAATATCCAATACTGGAAAAGTTTAAAATTGATATCGTAGAAGGTTATCAAGAAGCGCGTTATATAGAGTGCATAATAAAGCACAATAATCAGAAGGTAAGGGTGGGAAGTGTATACGTTCCAAACGGTCAAAGCCCGGACTCTCAAGCATTTGAATATAAACTCAAGTTTTTTGATAATCTATATGAAAGGATGAGCACTTTGTTAAAGAATGAAGAGTTAACTATTATAGCTGGCGATTATAATGTTGCACCGGATGAAATTGATGTCTTTGATTCAAACTTATTGAATGGCCAAGTGTGCTTTCATATAAAAGAACGTGAGAAGTTAAGAGCAATCTTGAATCTTGGGTTTAAAGATGCGTTTAGAATATCTCACCCAAATTTGCAACAATTCACTTGGTGGCATTATCAAGGCAATTCACTCAGAAATAATCAAGGAATGCGCATAGATTATATGCTGTTATCACCACAAGCTGTAGATAAATTGGAAACATGCTACATAGATGATAGATTGCGTAAGCTAGAAAATCCGTCTGACCATACTCCTGTTGTATGTGCTATAGAATAATAGTAGACCTCTTACACAACTCACTTTTGGCAAACCTAGGTAATCCCTGCTTGTTTGTTGCTTGTGTTTTCTTCCTTTCGTTCGTTTTCCTTTCTTGTCCAAGGTTGATCTTGCTGTTTGCTTTCTTCGTTTTCCCTGTTGTTTTCCTGGGAAATTTGCTCAGGAACAGGTTGTTGTTCACTCTTTTCTTTTCCTTGGGAAATTTGTTCAGAAACAGAAATGGGTTGCTCACTCCCTTTAGCCTTCTCGACTGGGGTTCCTAAAATTTTATTGATACCATCGCAAATTTTTTTATTCAATTTTGCTCTCTTTTCTGTATCATCTTTATCTTGTGAGCTAGGGTCATACAAAGTACCTTTTTTGTTATTTGAAAAAAGACTTTTGATTGTACTTACTTCAGTCCATACAAGGAGACCACCACTAATTGCTAATGCAATTGGGCCAGTGCCAAATATTAATGCTGAAAAAGCAAAAAGAGTAATAGGAAATAAAGATTTACGTAAGAACGCTTTTACCATCTCTTCATCACTAAGTGGTGGTTCATCTTCCTCTTTTTTGTCTTTACCTAAGAATGGTATTTTTTCTTTCACCCCATCCATAAAGGAGCCAGAAATATTTTTCGGGTCTATTTTGATCCCTCCAATTAGCAGCAGCGGCATTTCCAATACGAACTTTATGGATGAATCTTTAGCTTCTGTACCCCGTATATCAGCTACACACTTGGTTATTATTTGTCGTATTTTATCATCATTTAATTTCTCTTCTCTAGCTAAGCCTTGCTCCCTAATTTCTTTAAACACAGAAAGTAAAAACTGAGAAAAATTCTCTTCACTGAGTGGTTCTACATCTTCTAGCTTGACATTATTGAATATAGTTTGATTCTGACTTAGCATGAAAGCGAGTACTGCCTCGTCATCTTCCTTTAATTCTTTAGGTTGTACTTTGTTTTTTAGCAATTGTATAAAGGCATCATAGATTACCTGAGTAGGTAACTTTGGAGGTTTTGAACTTTTTACTTGTGTGCCTATCATGGCTGACCTATTTGCATTTGCTATGTTCTATTCTAACATATTTTTCGTATTAGTTCAAATGATTTATACTCCTAGAATTCACGATGTTTAAGTCATAATTAAGGGAATTTAGACCCCAGTTGTCGCCAACTTTTATTTCTACTTCAAGTGGTACAGAAATTTCTATTGCATTTTCCATTATATCTTTCATAAGTTTTGCTGTTTCTTGTACCTTTTCGTCTTCTACTTCAACCAGTAGTTCATCGTGAACCTGGAGGATTATTTTACCTACTTTTAATTGGTCAAAAAGCTGAATCGTCGCACGTTTTATTATATCAGCGGCGGTGCCTTGCAGTGGTGCGTTTATTGCTGCCCTTTCTGCAAATTGTCTTATATAAGGAATTGTATTGTTTATGTCTCTTACAAAGCATCTCCTGCCAAACAAAGTTTCTACATAACCATGCAGTCTTGCGATAGACACTGCTTTTTCCATATAGGCCTTTATTTCTGGGTAACAGGAAAAATAGTAATTAATGTATTCAGCAGCTTCCGCAATGGTAATTCCAAGCCGCTTTGCAAGACCAAATGGGCTAATGCCATATATAATTCCAAAATTGATGGATTTTGCTTTGCGTCTTAATTGCTCATCTATTTCTTGCACTCCAAAAACTTGCCTAGCGGTGATCTCATGAATATCTTGTCCGTTTGCAAAAGCTTCTTTAAATGCTGCAACGTTTGCAACGTGTGCCAGGAGTCTTAACTCTATTTGTGAATAGTCAGCAGAAATTATCTTATGCCCTTTTGGCGCAATAAATGCTTGTCTGATGAGATTTCCCTCTTCGCTTCTGATAGGAATATTCTGTAAATTAGGATTGCTGGAGCTCAGCCTTCCAGTTGCAGTTGCAGTCGTTGAAAAGCTTGTGTGTATTCTACCATCAATGGAATCAACTTGCTTTATTAGCGCATCAGTGTAGGTGCCTTTTAATTTACTTAAATGTCGCCAATTTAGAATTTTACTTGCGATTTCTACCCCTTCTTCTTCGAGTGCCTCTAGAACTTCATAATTGGTGCTATACGATCCAGATTTTTTTGACTTTTTCTTTTTATTAAGCCCCATTTTGTTGAATAAAACATCACTTAATTGTTTTGGCGAAGCAATATTAAATCTTTCTCCTGCCAAATTATATATCTCATCTTCAAGCACGGCAATTACCTGCTGAAATTTATCGGACAGCTCCTGTAATTTTTGTATGTTCAGTAATATCCCATTTTTCTCCATATCAAATATTACTTTCATAAGTGGCTTATCGAAGCGCTCGTAAATTGTGAGCAATTTTTCCTGAAATAACCTTTGCTTTAGCTTTTCATGAATTGCTATTAAAGTTTTTGCCGAGAAAATTTCTGCATTTTCACTCAAATTATGCGCAACTATGTTTGGAATACTGTGATCATGCTTTCCTGTATCCAAGCTATACGACATTATCATCAAATCATCAACTGAATCTAGCATCTTCTCTACTGTAGGGAAGATTTTCCTGATTTCTTTAATGTTATGTATTATTTTAAGCGCCCCATTTGAGAGTAAAGTTGAGTTAATTATAATGAGTGCATCTTGTATGCTGTCTTGCTCTATATAAAAAATATTACTTTCGCTATAAGATAGACTTAATACATTGTTTTCAAGGTGGTAATGAATTGCAATTTTGCCTTCATATCTACAGTGCTCTAAAAATTTCTCTAACTCTTCACTACTATACTCTATTTTTTCTTCTGTGCTAGACCCACTATAGGAAAAAAGCTTTTCCACTTTCCCTATCAAGGAATTGAATTCATACTTCTTTAAAAAGGATAACAATTTCTCCATGTTTGGAGAATGGACTTCATATTTTGCAATATCATGTTGAAGGTCTACTTTTTCGCATAGTGATAAAAGTTCTCTTGAAATTAGTGCTTTTTCCTTATGTTCGGTAAGAATATTACGAATCCTCGTTTGCTCGATGTTATCAATGTTCTCTATAATATTATTCAATGAATCAAATTCATCTAATAATTTAGTGGCAGTTTTTGGGCCTATTCCTGGAACGCCTGGAATGTTATCAGATGCATCACCAGTTAGAGAAAATAAATCAAGAAGCTTGTGTGAGTTTACACCAAATTTTTCTACTACTCGTTTTTCATCTATGTATATATTTTTAATGGGGTCGAATATTAAAATATTGTGGTTCAAGAGTTGAAACAAATCTTTATCTGATGAAACGACTACCACTTTAAAGTCTTGGTGGTTGGCGTATTTTGCAGCTAGTGTTGCGATTATGTCATCTGCTTCATAACCTTCAATTTCTTCATAGCTGAGGTTAAAAGCTTCTACCGCTTCTCTCAATATTGCAAACTGTGAAGTGAGATCCTCAGGAGGCGTTACTCTGTTTGCTTTGTATTCAGAATATAAATTGTGCCTAAAATTCTTTTTCCCTGCATCAAGTGCTATAATTAAGTAGTCCGAATGGGCAATGTACTTAAGAACCATATTCAGAAAGCCATATACACCACCTATTGGCATTCCTGTTGTGGTAATTAAGTGAGGTAGTACATAGTAAGCTCTGAAAAGAAAACCATAGCCATCGATGATTGTGAAAGTTTTTTCTTTCATTGTAGATATTTATGCGTGCTTTTGATGGTCCACTATTTAGCTGAGAAAATCAAGTTTTTGTTTTTCTGCTTTTGAGCGTTGTAAGAGATTTTACCGAAAATAGCATTCATGATGGGGATGTACACATATGTAATATCAAAACCTAGTAGAAGAAATTTGACCTTACCCAGAAAAAGTGGAGAGAAAGTGTGGAATGTTTTTTACAAAAAGAATGATGCATCAAATTGTTCTGGAATGCAATAGTTAATAGTGACGTTGTTTGTTATAAAAAATTTCTATGTATTCAAATATTGCAGTTCTAGTGTGTTGAGCAGAGTGTTGTGAAGTATCAATAAGTATTTCTCTTTTCAATGAGCTAAAGAAGCTTTCTGCAACAGAATTGTCGTAACAACAGCCTTTATTACTCATCTATATTCTTTACAGCTAAGAGATATTGATACCCTTGCGCAGTATATTGTGAACCTTGGTCACTGTGCAGCAGTAGATTTTTAACAGGTTTACGCCTATTAATGGCCATTAATAAAGAGTTCATAACCAATTGTTTATTTATTGCACTACTCATTAACTACCATACGTGAGAATTATTGCTGCCAAATATAGCCATCCCTACCCCTACAACAACATTGCAAGCATTGATTTTTCTCCATATGAAAAGAGTCTGGAAGCTCTTTTACTCTAAACACAATGTTTACATCCTCAAAATTAATCTCAATTCGCTTAACTAACGTTCTAATAATATCACGTTTAGTTAGCCAGTCTGCATTATTAAGACTTGAGTTAATACTAGAGGAAAACCCCTCTAAATTTGTTACTACTAGAGTTAACTCTTGTGTGAGTTTTTTCTGATCAAATATCTTTTTCTTTTGTTCTTCAACCATTTTTAAGTTTTGTTTCATTGCTTTAATTCTTGGCTCAAATTCTTCTTGATCAATATATTCTTGAGCATAACTATCAATTAACCTTGCAATACCTCGTTTTAACTTATCTTCTTGTATTTCAAGCAAAGCACTTTTTTGATCTAGTGGTGATTTTTTAAGTTCTGAAAGTCTACGTTTATACTCCTCTAATATTCTATTTGGATTTTTTAATAGATGTTTTACCTCTTCCCACACAGCCATGTCTAATGTATCTGTACGAATTAATTTGTTGTTACACATTTTATTACCGCCAAAACGGTATGAATCCGTGCCAACACAACGATAATATACCTGATTATTAGTTTTTTCCCCCTCCTTATTCCTTGCAGTGCTAGTACCATAATATGCATAATTGCAAAGCTTACATACTACTAAACCTTGCAATAAATGTCTTGCTCCTCTTTGTCTTGTTCTTGCTATTTTTCTATTCTCAGCTAATTGTTCTTGAACGATTTCAAATAAATCTTCGCTTACTATACTAGGTACTTTAATATAAATCCAATCCTCTTTTGGAACAGGATAAGTAGAATAATTATCTTTTGGATGCTCGCAGGAGTTTTTTTTCGGTCTTATATGTTTTAGTTTGACACCAAACCTTGTTTTACCAAAAGCTGCTTGTCCTTTATAAGCAGAGTTTTTTAACATACTCAAAACTACAGCCCTATCCCAATACTCTTTTCCAGTTCTCGTCATAATGGACATAGCACTTAGCCTACGACATACTTCTCCTATACTGGCTCTTTCTCTTCCTACCCAAGAAAATACTTTACGAACAACTTCAGCTTCTTCTTCATAAATCTCAAATAAGGCCTGTCCTGTTTCTGTATTTTTGTTTATATAACGATAGCCATAAGGAGCAGCACTCATTACACTTATACAACCCTTATTTGCTGCATAAATCTTTCCTCGACGACTTCGTTCCATGATTTTTGCACGTTCGTATTCTGCTATCATACCTTGCATTTGTAATAGTAATTGAGATTCTGGATTATCGCTAATTTGATGATTTAAAAAAATGACTTCCACTCCTAATTTCTTAAACTCTTCAAGTAATATCATCTGATATGCATACTTACGAGATAAACGATCAGGAGAATGAATATAAACCTTATCAATGTTACCTTCTGCTATTTTATCACGTAATTTTTCCAAACCAGGACGGATTATGTTAGAACCACTATAACCATTATCAATAAATTTATATTCATTTAATAATTTATGTCCATCCATACTAATTTGATTCTCTATAGTAGCAATTTGGCTTGCTATTGTATCTTCTTGTGCTTGCTTCCCTGAAGAAACTCTTGCATATAAACTAACTGTTACCATTTTACCGTCCTCAAATCTACTTTCTTATATTCAGAGTTTTCTTCCTTTTTGCTCGCTTTTATTGGTTTACTTAACACTAATTTTTCATATGCATCTAATAGATACAACTCTGCTAATCGATTTACTTCATAACTACAACTAATACGAACTATTAATTTCTTGTTGCCCATGAGCTCTACCATATATTATCCATCGAGACATATGGTTATTTGATCATTAGCTCTATAAATAAATTCAACTCTCCGTTCTTTTTGTAGAAGCTTTCGGGAAATAGTCTTCTCAAGTTTCAGGTTTATTGCAATATTGTTGGCGGAGTCCCTCCTTGGTTTTGATGTAAGTAATCCCATACTTTATTTGGTTGATCAACAATAAAGTTTTGATCTAGTATATTGGGAGCTACAGCTCTATTATCTGTTTGTTGTTTTTTAATTTTAAACTTTCTTCTCAGTATAGCCCTGATGTCATTTTTCTGCATAATACTTTGCACCGTTTTCAAATTGCAACTTTTACCCAAAGCCTTCAATTCAGCATGAATTTTAGGAGCTCCATATCTACATTTAGAAACTTGATATATTTTTTGAATAGCTGCGAGTAGCTCTTTATTTGCTGATTCTCTACTGCTTATTTTTCTTGTGGTCCACTTATAGTAGCCACTAGCAGAAAATCCTACATAATTCCTGTACTTTATAGCAGTTACTATATAAAAAAATATTTTACTCTTTTTGACTGGCCAGGGCTTTTTTTTAAATGTCTCTTTCCCTTGTTACTCTTGCTTTGTAAATCAAACCTCTCTTTGTCGTAAGGAGCCATGTTACCTCTACCTGGAAATGCATCTGCTGCCGACTTTTTTTCGTTGTGTTTCTTTATCCATTTTCCTAATACACTATCCCTTATTCCTAGATCTCTTGCTACTTTTGCAACTGGTTGACCTACCTTTCTTTGTTCATTTGCCAGTTTAACAGCTTCCAATTTGAATTCTGCTGTATATTCTCTTACCATTTCTAATCCTCCAAAATTTTATTTTACCCAAAAAAACTCCTTTCTTTCTCTCCACTTTTTCTGGGTAAGGTCACTATTTCTTAAGTAATTTACACTTCAGAGTTTATCTGCTTTAAAGTTTACTCTATTCTGTTTCAGCATTTGTCATAAATCCTTAATTATTTCTGACTTTTTAGTTCAGTTTTTAACCATTCTTTCCTTAACTTAATGGCAGTGACAATAAGCCTATCTATCATTCTGATGTGATTTCAGTTTTGTTTACGTGCAAACTCTCTAATCCCACCTTGTAGTTAGGATAAATTAGAGAGACATTAAGATCTTTTTTAATTTTAACATTACTTACTCTCTTTGATCCTAAATAAAAACTCTGTGCATAATCTGGTAACTCAATTGGTTCTGGAGGGCTAACATTGAGAAGTTTGGTCGCATATATTACCACTTCAGATTGTGTAGTGGGTAAATCGTCTGCACAATTGTATATTTCACCAGGTTTTATGTTTTGCATGGAAGAAAATAAAATATTTGATATATCTTCAACGTGAATACGAGAAAAAAAATGCCCTTCTTTTTTCACATTTCTTGCTTTGCCAAGCTGCAAGTCAATTAACACGTTCCTACTAGGGCCGTATATTCCAGCTAAACGAAAAATATGTACAGGCAGTTTGCTATTTAGCCACTTCTTTTCAGATTTAAGGCGCTTTTCTCCTCTGATTTCTATAGGTCTTGTTTCAGATTCCTCATCCACCCAATTACCAGAGTGATCACCATAGACGCTAGTTGCAGACAAATAACCAAGCCATTTTACATTTTGCAGGCAATCACCGTATCTCTCCACAACATCATCGCCATCTGGAGGAATAGAAATTAAAACGTGCGTTGCGCTTTTAAGCAGATCTTGACTAACTTTCTCATAATTAAAGAGGATTACATCTTGTATATTTTTACTTCTTGATGTGCCACTGACTTTCCAACCTAAGTTCAGTAATTTTTTCGATAAAAATTTAGCTACATATCCATAACCAAAGCAAAACAAGTGCATGAAAATTAATTTTTAAAATTCTTCTTGATAAATTCTACTCCTAATTTTATTCCCTCTTCATTAATAATATGCCCTAATGCATGAATTGGGTGTCCTTCAACATTTACTCCATTTTCTTTCAGAGCTTTAACCGCTAAGTCGAGGGACGAAAAAGGTACCACGTCGTCAGCATCACCATGGATAACACATATGTTAGGTTTTGACTTGATCTCTGGTGCAGTTTTTGAAGGTGAAAGAAATCTACCAGAGTATGCAACAACTGATGCACAGGATTGAGAGCGGGTGAGAGCTGTATGTATTGCAAGCATTGCTCCTTGAGAAAATCCAACTAAAGAAAGTTGCGTATCTTTTAAATTAAGCTCCTTTAATTTTGTATCAATGAAATGATTTACAATTGATGTAGCATTTTTTACTCCATTATATAGCGCTTCCTCACTACGATCTTCCAAGCTGAACCACTGATAACCATCACCTATTTCTCTTTCAAACGGAGCATTGGGTACTGCAAAATATGAACCCAGTAAAAACTTGCTCATAACTTTAGCAAGGTGAATGAAATTATCGCCACTTGAGCCCCAACCATGTAAAAAAATAATCAAATTTTTCTTATTTCCGCCTGCACAAATTTCTGGGCCTTTAAGTTCAATCATTTCTTTTCCTTTTGCGTTTATATTTTTATTTAACACTAATTTTCAAATTTGTAAAACCTATGTGCAATTACGTTCCCGATACTACAGATAAAGTAACTTAGGTTCATCGACGATTTGAAAAACCGTCATTCCGCTACTCGTTAGCGGCTGAGATACCGCGAATGAATCGCGGTATGACGTAGGGAAAACCTTAGCTATAAACCTCAGAAATAAGAAAACAAACTAGAAAAAATACCTCACTATAACTGCAGCCTTAAGCAACGTACCTTATTTATTTACGAAAACTGGTATAAATGCTATGCAAGTAGCTACACTACTTGCATGGCATCAATAATTGACCTCGACTTACCGTCCAACTAGAAAGTTGTATATAGAATGACAGAAATCCAGATGTTATTTACTTACTTTCGATCTTTTCTATCAATTTTTTAACTAAGCCTCTTAGCTTTTTACTGGATTCATCAAGCTCTTGAATCTGCGAGCTGTGCTCTTTCATTAGTTCCTTATAGTTACCTCTTATGCAGTCAATCATTTCCTTCATCTGAGCAATCATCTTGTTAACATCCATACTGCCCAAATCAGGTATCATGCCAGGCATAGCCCCTTCTAACATACCGCCAGCCATAAGCTGCTGAGACATTTGCATAAATGGTTTTAAAGTCTGATTAAGCAATTCAGGATCCTTGGCTAATTTTTCTATTTGCTCTTTGCAAGTATCCATATACTGCTTCATAAATTCATCTTCTTGCCCTTTGTCTATCATAATTATAACCTACCTAAAAATACGTGTTCTTTATTATATATTATTTTAAAATTAAAAACAATACAAAATACCTGTCACAATTGCATTAATACTTTTTAAATAATAAAAAATGCTCCTTTGCTTATAAAGGGTCACATACCTTCTTTAACCATTCCTTATCTTTTACGCTATTTTCTAAGTTTTTATAGACAAATTGATGGTAGCCATTTATCCATTCAATTTCATCCTTAGTAAACATTTGCACATTTATTAGTCTTCTATCATATGGAATAGAGGTCAGTTGTTTAAAGTTTAAGAAGCCGTTTTCTTGTCTGTTGACATACATCAGATTTTCAATCCTTATTCCATACTCTCCCGGAATGTAATAGCCAGGTTCGTTGGAAAGTATCATCCCTGGCGTGAGTTTCACTTTATTACTTTTTGATATTGCTTGTGGTCCTTCGTGTACTGATAGGTAACTTCCTACTCCATGCCCTGTACCATGCATATAGTCCATTCCAAATTTCCATAAATGCGTACGTGCCAATATATCCAATTCTCCACCAGTAGTGCCGGGGGGAAAGACGACACTTGCTATAGCAATGTGAGCCTTGAGTACTATTGTATAGTGGGTTATTTGCTCATTGGTCGGATTACCAACTACTACAGTTCTTGTCACATCAGTTGTGCCGTCAAGGTACTGACCACCAGAATCAATCAAATACAGTCCATCTTTCTGAATTACCTTATTCGTCTTACTGCTTGCACGATAGTGAATTATTGCTCCATTCTCATTAAATGCTGAAATTATTGGAAAACTTAGTTGCTTAAACAAATTCTGCTCTTTTCTGTATTCTAAAATCTTTTCTTCAGCTTCAAGTTCTGTACCAACATTATTTTCAAGCCAATATAGAAAATTTGTAACTGCCACTCCATCTCTGATATGCGCATTTATAGCCCCAGCTATTTCAGTTTGGTTTTTTGCTGCTTTATAAATTAGACAAGGATCTTCTCTCTCAGCTACCTGTTTATCTTTTATTACAGCCATGATACTCATTGGAGTTGTATTTGGATCTATAACTATTGAATTTAGCTTGTGCAGCGAATTTTCTAGCTCACTAATATCAAAAATATTTACATGATTGCCTAAATTTGCTTCTATAGTTGAATGTTCTTTATCTTGAATAAACAAATCAACATTACCGCTTTTATACAATATAGCACGACCCAATATACATGGAGTATATTTAGCATTTTCGTTTCTTAAATTTAATAACCATGAAATTGAATTTGGATCAGTTAAAAGCACTGCTTCAGCTCCTTTATCTACGCTTCTAGCTATTTTTTCACATTTGTCCTTACTACTTTTACCAGCATATTTAATAGAATGTAAAACCACTGCTTGTTTTCGATAGTCACTTTTTTTTCCAGCTAAACAGGGTATTAATTTACAGATATTCTCATACTTTCTTATATCTTCGATGGTAAAATATTGCAAATAATAACCTAGTGAGGCAGTCGATGTTAAGTTTGCTTTTATCCATTCGCGTGGATCCTCTTCTTGTATATTATATACTTGAAAATTGCCCCGATCAAGCTGATTGCGAGCTTGTGTAATATAGCGTCCATCCGTAAAAAATGGGCACTTGTTGTCTTTTGTAACGATAAGTAGCCCATTTGTTCCTGTAAAGCCACACAGCTTTGTTAGCTCCTCTGAATACTCATTTAAATATTCATCTTTAGTATGCAACATAAATGCATCAACGTTTATCTCGTGCATAAAAGAACGAAATTCTTCGATTTTTGACATAGAACACCTCATACAAAATTAGCAGCCACTTTCGTTTTCCTGTTTCTCAAATACACTAATATGCTCACTATCGCTGCAGGAGTGATGCCTTGTATTTGCTTTGCAATGCCAATCGTCGCTGGTTTTATCGTCTGCAACTTTTCTATTACTTCACTTGACAGGCCTTTAACTTGTGAATAGTTAAAATCAATTGGAATTTGAGTGTTAATTTCCTCTCGTAAAAACTTCATATCCGCTTCTTGTCTTATTAGATAAGGTTTGTATTTTGCTTCAATTTCAACCGCTTCGCATATTTCATTCTTAGTTATGCTACCCATTGCGGTGCCATCCCAGCGCGTGATGCTGCTTAACTCCGGCCATATTTCTTGTAATTTATTCCAGTCGATGTTTGGATAGCTAAGTAGATCTAGTGCCGTTTTTCTTATCCCATCATAAGATATTTTGATACCATAAGACCTAAGCTGCTCAGGAGTAATCGTCAAACTCTCTAGTTTTTCTTCAAGTTGCTTAATAGATTTAAGTTTATTCTGTAAAACAGAGTATCTCTCATGCGACACAAGGGAAATATCATAACCTTTTTGTGTTAATCTCCTATCTGCATTGTCTGACCTGATAGCTAGCCTATATTCTGCACGCGAGGTAAATAATCTATAAGGTTCGATCACCCCTTTGGTGACTAGATCATCTATCATTACGCCGATATATGAGTCTGTGCGATGAAGAACAAAGCTTTCTTTTTTTTCAGATGCAGAGAGTGCTGCATTAATTCCGGCAATAATTCCTTGCCCTGCTGCTTCTTCATATCCAGTAGTGCCATTAATTTGGCCAGCAAAATATAGGCCTTTAATTTTCTTAGTTTCAAGAGTATGGCTTAGTTCTCGTGGATCAATATAGTCATACTCAACTGCATATCCAGACCTCAATATTTCTGCATTTTCAAGTCCTTTAATACTCTTTATCATTTCACGCTGCACTTCAACAGGCAATGAATTTGAAATTCCGTTTGGGTATACAGTATCATCATTCAAGCCCTCTGGTTCTAAAAATATTTGATGACTACTTTTTTCTGCGAATTTTTTAACCTTAGTTTCAATGGATGGGCAGTATCTTGGTGCTATAATATCATCCAAATACGAAGAAGCTGACCTGTGCAGATTCTCTCTAATTATTTTATGCGTGTTTTCATTAGTATGGGTAATAAAGCATGATACCTGAGGTTGGTTAATTTTTTCTGTGAGATAAGAAAACGGCACAGGTGGATTATCACCCACTTGTTCTTGCAATATTGACCAGTTTATAGTGCCACGATCAAGCCTTGGCGGAGTTCCGGTGCGCAATCTACCTAATTTAAAATTATATTTCTTCAACGTATTTGCAAGTTCTACTGCAGGCTTATCTCCCATTCTCCCTGAAGGAGTTACCTGCTCTCCTATATGAATTACACCTTGCAGGAAAGTTCCCGTAGTTAAAACAACTTTACCTGTTAGTATATGTTCCCCTGAGCTTGTTATTACAGCTTTAATGCACAATTCTCCATTGTTATTACTCTCTATAAGGAAATCGTCAACCGACTCTTCTTTTACCGTCAAATTGTTATAATTTAGAATAATTTCCTGTATTGCTTGCTTGTACAATTTTCGGTCTGCCTGTGCACGTGGTCCCCACACCGCCGCACCTCTGCTGCTATTTAAAATGACTGAGTGTATACTTGCTTGATCGATTGCTCTTCCCATTATTCCATCAAGAGCGTCAACTTCCCTGACTACAACGCCCTTTGCAACTCCTCCGATTGCTGGATTGCAGGACATTTCCCCTATAGTTGAAATTTTATGAGTTATAAGCAGCGTGTTTGCACCAAGGCGAGCTGCAGCAGCAGCAGCTTCGCACCCTGCATGACCACCACCTACTACTACTACATCATATTTATGCATGCCTTCTTGAGTAATTCTTACTCTACTAATATTCTAACTATTAGCGGTTAATGTCAAATTTTACAGTAATTAACTATTTCAATCATCAGTGGCCAATGTATAGCTAACTCACGTCATACCGTCACGGTATCTCTAGATCCCGCTAACAAGCAGCGGGATGACGGTTTTTCAAATTATCGGGTTTTAGTGGGGCGAGCGACCAGGATCGAACTGGCGACATTCAGTACCACAAACTGACGCTCTACCAACTGAGCTACGCCCGCCAAGATATAAAATTTCTAACATAAGAGCGCAAATAGTCAATTGATTATTTAACTCTCCTTTTGCAGAGGGTTTTAAGTTTAGCCAATAAATATTTTCATTGATATTTTTACTATTATAGTTAATTGTATCGACACTAATGAAGTAGTGATATGTTTAAAAGTATTTTCACATTTAGTTTTTTTACGGCTATTTCAAGGATCTCAGGGTTAATAAGGGATGTATTGATTGCTACGGTTATTGGTGCGAACTCTCTTGCAGACATATTTTTTTCTTCGTTTCGCTTTGCCAATCTATTTCGAGCATTTTTTGCAGAAGGAGCGTTCACTACCTCATTCATACCGTTATACTCGACAGAATCATATGATAATAAAAAGGCATTTAATTTTGCAAGTAGTGTAATATCCATTACGTTTATTATCTTAGTAATTTTTTGCCTTATCATGCAAACTTTCTCCCCTTATATGATTCAAATTTTTGCTCCTGGATTTGACCAAAGTAAGTTTACCCTTACTGTTACTTTATCAAGAATTATGATGCCCTACATAATCTTTGTTTCAATTGCATCACTTATTGGTGGAATGCTGCAAGTAAAGCAGCATTTTGCTTCAACAGCTATTGCACCAATCGTTTTGAATCTCTGTTTAATCATCAGTTTGTTTGTGCCTTACGTAAAAACTCCAGCACACAATCTTTCTATAGCTGTCCTTATAGGAGGAATTTTCCAGCTACTTTTGATACTATTTAGTGCATACAAGTTAAAGGCAGCTTTTTCTTTTAGCCTTGAATTAAGCAATGAAGTAAGGTTGTTTTTTAAGCGTGTGATACCTGCAATTATCAACAATTGTGTAACTCAAATAAGCTTATGGATTGATACAATCATGGCGAGTTTTATACCAAATGCGGTGTCCTATATATATTATGCCGATAGACTAAATCAACTACCGCAGGGAATAATCGGTACTGCAATTGGTACAGTGCTTCTTCCTTTAATTTCAAAACAGGTGGATAATACTGAAAATATAGTCAAAATACAGAACAAGGCTCTCAACATAGGATTAATGTTAATTATGCCAACAACTGCTGCCTTTATCATTATTCCCGACATAATTTTACTTACGCTTTTTTCTTACGGCCGGTTTGATCATTATGCAGTGCAGCAAACTGTTCCCACTTTAATAGCATTTTCTCTTTCTTTACCTGCATTTATTATAAATAAAGTATTGCTACCTACATTTTTTGCTAAAGGCAATCTGAAAATACCAACCATATTTTCGCTAATGTGTCTTGGAATTAATGTAGTGCTAAACCTTTTGTTAATGAACGAGTATCAGCATACGGGGATTGCTATTGCTACTTCCGTTTCCACTTGGATAAACTCTATTCTATTAATTAGTTATTTAACAATAAATAAAATGTATAAGGTTAGCCAAGCGTTATTGTTAAATGTCATGAAAATTTTTGTAGCAACGGCAGTCATGTCAATAGCCCTTTATATTTTTAATTCTTTGTTGGCAGGATTATTTTTTGATAAAATGTTGGCTCGTATTGTTTATTTAACGACTTTAATAGCTTTGAGTGTTATTGTTTATTTTGGTATTCTCTATTTAATATTTAAGGGAAACTTTAAGCATGTGTAAATTATGAGACTTTCTTTATATGCTATATTATCAATCTCACTGCTATTAATTCTCATGCATGTTGCTGCAACTTTTAAGGATTGGAGTGGCTACAGGAAATATATCATAAAAGAGTTAGAGAAGACGTATGATGCTAAAGTGCATATTGGGGGAAAAATTAAAGTTTCGTTGATTACCCCAAAGCTCACTATTTATAATGTATACGTACAATACAACGAAAATAAAGAGCAAAAGTTGTCAGATTTAATTAGTGTAAGAAAAATTGAAATAAGGCCATCGTTCCTATCGTTGTTTTTATTTTCGTTGCAACCAAAGTCAATCACATTGTTTGGCATGAAAAGCAACAAAGAAAATTTACTTAATATTATAAATACAAACGCCAGTGGTAACACAGTCAATATAGTAATAAAAGACAGCCAAGTAAGTTTCAAGAATGATTTCGCTGATATTGTTAACATAAAGGAAGTTGCTGTAAAAAAAAATAAGCAGTTTTTTGGTAAAGTAAAGGTAGGTGATAATAATTACGATTTTTCAGGAAAGGTTAATATCACAAAAAGGAATGTACACATTAGTGTTGAATCAAATTTTGTAAATTTGCTATTTACAGGTAATAGAAATCAAGAAGAACTCCAGGGTAATTTAACATTAACAATTAATAACAGTTCCGGTTCTGTGAGTGATTTAGCAAAAATCATTAATCTTAGCTTTCTCTCTTGTGTTATTCCTAGCGAAAATATCAAGATATCATCCAATATAAGTCTTAATGAAAGTGAGTTTACGGCAACTGACTTAAAAATTGATTCCAAAAGCATGCAAGCCAGCGGTACAATACAAAATGATAGAAAAGGCAATCACACTAATTTCAATATTAGCTTCAGTAAAGTTGATTTAGATTCCATACAAAATGATTCACAAAGAACAATGAATATGAAGGATCTTCTGGAATGTTTTAGAGCAGTTGTGCCAAAGAACTTGAGCTTAAATTTTAATATAGAAGCTTCTAACATTCAATATCAAAACAAAATATTGGACAATTTCCGTGCTGTACTAAAATCCACTGATGGCAAAGTAAAAGTTAATACGCTTCTTAAATTTCCTGGAATCAATAATATATCTTACTTATCAGGAGAGATCTCAAACAATAATGTCCTATCTGAATTCAACGGTGATTTATTAGTCGAAGGAAATGATTTTGAGTCATTCATTTCATGTTTTTTCCCTTCTATAAAGATGAAAGAAAACCAGAAAAATCAATTTACACTAAGTTCTAAACTGCACCTTGCACCAAGAATATTATCTATCTCAGACATTAGACTGCTAAATAATAAGGAATCCTTGCAAGGATCAATTAGAGTAAGCCACACAAAAAAACGCAGTGTGATCGATGGTGAATTTAGCATGCATAATCTTGATGCAGATAAATATGATCATTCATTATTTAGCAGTTTACCTAAAATGCAATGGCTGAAAAATTTTCAGTATGATGCAAATATAAAGGCCCGTGTTAATAACCTTACATTGAATGATACGAAAATTAAAAATTTGGATTTTTTGCTGAAAATGGAAAAAGGTAAGCTAGTTGCAGATAAAATAAAACTATCTGGAGAAGATTTCGATATTACCGGTAATGCAAAAATATTAGCAGATCAAAAATACGCCAAACCTTTATTAGATGTTAACCTTACGGGCAGTAAATTTAATGGAAAAATTATTACATTACCAAATTTAGTAGAGACGAAAAGAAATTCAAGAAATGAGATAGATCAAATTCAATGGTCAACAAAGCAGCTTGATTTTTTGGATGATAAAGAAGGCTTTGATGCAAATGTGCAAATCAATACTGCAGAATTTAAAACCGAGCAGAATGTTTTAAAAGATTTTAATTTGGATGCGGTAATGAGAAACAACACTATCACTATCAGGCAGGCAAGTTACGTATTAGAACACGGGCAAGTGTTTTTTCAGGGTTATTTAAGATCAGACTCAATGAATACAAGATTTTCTATTGTAAATTTGGACACTAAAAAGATTGGTAAGGTTATAGGAATTGACAATGTAAATGGTCAGGTAAGCTTAAATGGTGAAATCAAAACTCAAGGAAAAAGTTTTCATGATTGGGCTAGTAACTTATCAGGAGATATAAATTTACAAGCACAGGGAATAGAATTTACTAATGTGGATTTTAATTCATTTATCACTAATTTGTTAAGCAGTAAGAATAAGTCTGAAATTTCCACACTTGCTTATATTGATATATATAATGGTAAAACATTTTTTGAAAATATTAGCGGAAAAGCAAGTATTAAGAGTGGTATATGTTCAACTAGTTTACAGTTCGGGATTGATCAAGCATCAGGGTCGATCTCTTCTAATTTAACCTTATCTAACTTCGCTTTAGCTTCTATATTCAGGTTCTTTTTCATACCACCAAATTATAGTAATCCAATCTATATCGATATGCATTTGGATGGCCCTATTTGGCGTCCTAAGATGAGTTTTGATGTAGACCAAATCTTCACCGCTCTGGTTGGCAAGAAAAATAGTTGATTTACTTAGGCGTACGGTTTAGGGGACAATGAACTCATCTGAACGGATACAAACTTAACCTAACTCATCACCACCTGGCAGTGGTGGCAAGCCAAATGCTTCTCTCTTTTCGTTGAGCGTCATGAAGCTTGCGTTTTCTACATATTTCCACAACTTTTGTCTTTTTTCCATGAGAATTTCTATTGCATCTTTGTCATACGACAAGCACAGATCTTCACCAAATTTTGGTGTTAGCCAAGAATTCAGGTGACAGATAATATTTTCTAGCGTTGGTAAAACCGTCTGCTCCCAGAGGGATAAGCGTGCTTCGACTAAATTGCTATAAGTGTTATCACCCGGTATGCCAAGCAATTGCGGTGGAACGCCAAAAGCTAGCGCAATATCACGAGCTGAGCTGTGTTTGGACTCAATAAAATCCATATCCCTTGGCGATAAGCTCATTTCTTTCCACTCCAAGCCTCCTTCAAGCAATATCGGTCTTCCAGCGTTTATAGAACCTGAATAATGATCATTTATCTGCGCTTTTAAGCGTTGGTACTGCTCTTGACTTAAACTTCCACCACTTCCATCTTTCGCTGATTTCACAACTATTGCACCACTTGGTCTTGCCCCATTTTGCAACATCGCTTGATTCCAAGCACCCGCCTGATTATGCTGATCTATGCTATATGCAGCTGCCTCAATTGGTGATAGCCCATACCAATCATTCAAAGGGTTAAAGGTCTTTAGGTGCAACACTGCTGAACGTCCGGTTAGTTTATCAACTTTAAAGTCATAACTGTTGTTATTTATGGCATAACGATAGATATAAGGAACGTTATTTCTCCCTGGAACAATTTCAACCCTATCGGGGCGCAGAAGATAAAGCTCTGTTGGTGGTTTTCTACTGTTCTGTGACTCAATCATCAATATATAAGAATTGCCGTTAACTAACCGATAAGTTACAATCCCCTCAATAAATTCCGATTTTGATGTCATTGGATTAGGAGCGTCGAACAAGAAAAAAATCTTGTTAAACCGGAAAGAAACTATTTCTTCACTTCCATAGCAATTTTTATATATAATTTATCAAGAAGTACTTCTGCAGTTATAACCGACTGATCAATGGTGCTTAAGTGCCCGTTTAGGAGCGTGGTTTTGGAGGAACGGTTAAACCACTGATGGAGTCTATTATGACTACCTCGATTAGAAGATTGTATAATCTAACCGTCCCAAGCTTAAGTGCTTCTCCATTATAAGTTATAGTAGGATAATTACCATGATAAAGGCAAAAAGTAAACTAGAAATAGTGAATCCTGATACAGCAGGAATTGATATCGGCTCAGCTGTACATTATGTATGTGTACCTGAAGGAAGAGATGAACAACGTGTCAAAAAATTTGGATGCTTTACAGTTGATCTTCATAACTTAGCAGGGTGGTTAAAGAAATGTAAAGTTAGAACAGTAGCTATGGAATCAACAGGAGTATATTGGATTCCTTTGTTTCAAATACTTGAGTCATATGGATTTGAGGTAAAATTGGTAAATGCACGATATATTAAGAACGTGCCTGGTAGAAAATCCGACGTTCAAGACTGTCAATGGTTACAACAATTACACAGCTATGGATTACTCCATGGGTCGTTTAGACCTGATGATCAAATGTGTGTGTTGCGTAATTACGTTAGGCAACGTAGCAACCTGATTGAAAGTGCATCCACACATATTCTACGTATGCAAAAAGCGTTAATTCAAATGAACGTTCAATTACACAAAGTCATAAGTGATATTACTGGAGTGACCGGTATGCAAATTATCAAAGCAATAATTGAAGGTGAAAGGAATCCTGAAAAATTATCAGAATTGAGAGATGTACGGATAAGAAATGATAGATCTACCATGGCAAAAGCGCTAAAAGGCGACTACAGAAAGGAACTCTTATTTGTGTTAAAGCAAGAATTTGAATTGTATAATATTTATCAGGAAAAAATAGCAGAATGCGACAAAAGCATCGAACAATATTACAAAACATTTGAAACAAAATCTGACGAGAATAAGCGATGCAGCAAAATAAAGAATAGGTTTTCAAAAAACAGACCAGACTTTCCTTTACACGAAGAACTGTATAGAGTAACCGGTATTGATTTTACTAAAGTTCCTGGGCTTGATGTGCTAACTATACAAACAATTATCTCAGAAGTTGGTTTGAACCACGATAAATGGCCATCAGAGAAGCACTTTACTTCTTGGTTGGGGCTAAGTCCTGCTAATAAAGTTACAGGGGAAAAAGTATTTGGGACGAGAACTCGCAAAGTTATTGCTCGTGCTGCAAATGCTTTTAGGATGGCTGCCCAGTGTGTGTCAAGAAGCAACAGTGGGATTGGTGCATATTGCAGAAGGTTAAAAAAACGACTAGGAGCACCGAAAGCGATTACCGCTACGGCTAGGAAATTGGCGTGCATTTTTTATAGTATGCTAAAGTATGGACAGGAATATGTAGAGAAGGGCATTGATTACTATGAAAAGTTATATAAGGAAAAAATAGTGAAGACTCTAAGCAAGAAAGCTAGTGAATTTGGTTGTGTCTTGATTAAAAAAGAGCTACTAGCAGAAAGAGTTTCTTAGAAGAAGAATAAAGTAATTTCAGTAATGGATGGGCTTTTAATTGCGATTTTCCCTGTTCAGTAAGCTGGCAGAGAGTAAAAGGTACCGAAGATGCAGCACTTGCAATCATATTAATTGCTCGAAAGGCAATAACATTTTTTATGTAACCTTCCTCAGCAAAACTTACATAATCACGCTTACTCCAACTTGGCTCCATCATTAGCTGCAAAGCAGAATATTTAGTAAATACTGCGCTTTTTTTTCTTTGAAAGATGTTGAAATTCATATGTGCCTCATGAAAGATGTTTAAAAGTTAAAAGTGTTTTAGATTCTGTAGTTAAACTAAGACATAGATCCCAGTGTCACGCACTGGGATGACGGAAGGAAAGCACTTGGGTGACAGGAAAAAACGAACTGCTATACTAAAAAAAAAGAAATAGAATATGACAGAATGGCTAATATCTAATCAGCTTATTGATTATAACTGTGCCGTAAAATCTATGGAAGAAAAAATTCAACAAATTTACAATAATTCAGCAGACGAATTAGTATGGCTACTCCAGCACCCTCCACTTTATACTGCAGGAATCAGTGCAACAGATGACGACGTTGTTGAAAAATTATTTCCTATATATAAAACAGGCAGGGGTGGCAAATACACATATCATGGTCCAGGACAGCGCATTATATATTTAATGTTAAACCTTAAAAAAAGAAACAAATGCGATATAAAGCTATATATTAGAGATCTAAGTAAGTGGATAATAAATGTTTTAAAGCAATTTAATATACTTGGAGAATTTAAAGAGGATAGAATAGGTGTTTGGGTGAATAACAATGGAGTAGAAAAAAAAATTGCAGCTTTTGGTATCCGTTTAAGAAAATGGGTAACTTATCATGGCATAGCGCTTAATGTCTCCCCCAACCTCTCTCACTATAAGGGCATTATTCCTTGTGGACTGCAAGATTATGGCGTCACGTCAATGGAAGAACTAGGAGTGAAAGTTCCACTCTCTGAATTGGATGATATACTAAAAAAAGAGTTTTATAAGATATTTTAATGATTGTTTACCTTTTATATTTCATTCTCACTTTATGTGCTAACACAGGTATTCATGCAATCGACCAAGTTGATATTATTGCTCCTTCTTCGAAGGGAAAAGAATTAGATCTGACTACTATAAAAGAATATGTAGAAGCTTTGGATTTTAATCCCCATATTTCGGAGAAAATATATAGTAATGATAATCCATTTTATTCCAACTCTGATGAATTCAGAGCAAATGATTTGATTAGTGCACTAACCGGTGATAGTAAAATAATCTGGTGTATCAGAGGAGGAGAAGGGGCTTCTCGGTTAATTCCCTATCTAGAAAAGTTACCCAATGATAAAAAAGAAAGGATTGCTCAAAACAAAAAGATCCTCATAGGCTATAGCGATATAACTGCCTTGCACATCCATCTACAAGCTAAATATGATTGGCAAACTCTTCACGGCACCATGTTGGAAATGATAGTAAATAACTCCGTTTCTGAAAGCTCTGTTGAAAAATTGAAAGAGTTAATTCTTAACAAGCGGGATTCTATCAGATTTGATAACCTAAAGACGATAAATAATGGCATTAGACTAAAAGATGGCAGATTAGAGTCTAAAATCATCGGTGGTAATATGACTCTAGTTGAAAATAGTATAGGAACCGCTTGGCAAATAAATGCGAAAGGTAAAATTCTATTTTTAGAGGACATAAGAGTTTACCCATATGCAATAGAGCGCAGTTTAGATCACCTAAAACAAGCTCACATCTTTGATGGAGTACATGCAGTAATCTTTGGGGATTTCGTTAACTGCTATAACGATAACCTTGTTGAAGTTGTAAAAGAAAGGTTTGCAAAAAGTGTTAACTTTCCTGTATTTACAATGAAAGGGGTAGGCCATGGACATACAAATGATCCTTTACCTTTTAACACTCACGCTATTATTAGCGTTCAAGACGAAAAAGAAGGTTTGTTTTTTATGGACGTGCAGAATTTAGCTAATCTTATAGCTAACGCGAGCTCTACGTCATACCGCCGCAGTATCTCTTAGCCGCTAACACGTACTTAACCGTCATACCGCCGCGGTATCTCTTAGCCGCTAACACATAGCGGAATGACGAAGTTATCGTCATGCCACCGCGAACCGTCATACTGCTGCGGTATCTCAGCCGCTAATAAGTAGCGGGATGACGGTTGTTGTTTAGCTATAAATATTAAGAAATTTACCAAATAAAAAAAGGCAAAAGAAGCCCCGTGGTTGGCTAATTACTTACATTATACTTTCAAGTATGGCGTTTTTTTATTCTAAACGTTTAATAACCGCGATTCAGTTGCTTTTAAGCCGCAACTAATCTAAATTATAAACATTAAGAAATTTACTAAACAGAAAAAAAGGCAAAAGAAACCCTAGGGTAGCTAATTATTCACTATCCATTTTTTAAGTTGGCGTTTTTTGATGTTTTAAATGCTTTATAAGCGTATTTCAGCTTGTATAGGTAAAAACCTAGAAATTTGATAAAGACATAGAGTGCACATAGTGCAAAAAATTAAACATGAGACGCCAGATACATTGAGTTTTTTTGTCATTTAATCTGTACAGAGAAGATAAATAAATAGCTTCAGTTTCATGATAAGGGAACTGGCAAGGCTTGTCAAGCAAGTTTTTTGCAATATCAGGGGATAATTTCGACCATAAATCCCTATCAATAAATTTTAACAAAAATACTTCAGTGCATTTTCAAATATAAGCATTCCATCGCCATATTTTGGCACAGCAACACCTAAACGCTTGCTCTTTTCTTTTTCAAGGGGCCAATTATCTTGCTGGGTAAAAAATATTCCCCTTTCTGGATGGGGCATTAAAGCTAGCACTCTTCCACTTTTATCTGATAAAGCTGCTAGGTCGTATGTAGATCCATTCGGATTGTAAGGAAATTGTAGGTTAGCATAGTTGCCATTTTTATCAATGTAACGTAATGCGGTGGAATTGCTCTCAATCAATTGGTTCAAAATATCTTGATCCATAAAAAATTTGCCTTCCCCATGAGCAATAGGGAGATATAGTTCACTCAGACCCCGTAGCCAAACAGAATTACTCTGCGGATTAACTCTCACTCTAATCCAGCGGCATTGGTAATTGCCTATATCATTATGGATTAAAGCTAGATTAGAGAACTCTGGAATTAATTTTACTAATATCTGACAACCATTACATATTCCTATAATCAGCTTGTCCTGAGATAAAAACTCTTGAAACTCATCCAACAAGTTGTTTTTAATACGTAAAGCAAACGCATTACCAGCACCAGTGTCATCACCATAGGAAAAACCCCCTGGAATTGCAAGTATATTGCTTAATTTCACTTCACCTGGATTATCTATGATATCGTTAATGTGAACGATTTTTACTTCAATATTACCAATACCAAGTTTTCTGCTGCATTCCATAAATGCAAATGCAGTTTCTTTTTCGCAATTTAAGCCATAACCAGATAGGACTGTAATTTTCATGAACTGCTAAAAATTAAAAAATTCGAATTTCCTTTTTACAAAATTTGCTACTAAATTTAACGCAAATAACACCAATAATAAAGCTATAATTGCGATAGCAGCAAGTTCAACAAATGCAATTTCAGGATTGCTTGACCATATGTATATTTGCACAGGTAGAACAGTCGCCGGATCGAAAAAGGACGTAGGTGTATCAGCAATAAATGCCACCATACCCATCATAAGTAAAGGAGAAGATTCACCTAAAATCCTTGCAATTGCAAGCACAGTACCATGTATTATTCTTGGTAACGCAATCGGTAAAGAGTGATCTAATATCACCTTGATGTGAGGTGCACCGAGCGCAAACGCTGCATCTTTTATCGTAATAGGAACATTCGCAAAGGCATTTTTTGTTGCAATTATAATATTAGGTAACATCATAAATGAAAGAGTCATTCCACCAACAAGTGGTGAAGAGCGTGGTAGCCCAAATATGCCAAGATAGAGAGTTAAGCCTACTACACCAAATATTATTGAAGGCACTGCAGCAAGATTATTTATGCTAATTTCTACAATATTGGTCATGAGCCTATTTTTAGGCATAAATTCGTAAAGACAGATGCCCGACATAATTCCTATTGGTAATGCTAATGCTAGGCACACTATAATTGTCATCAATGAGCCGATAAATGCACCTAAAATCCCTGCATTCTCAGGTTCACGAGAGTCAGATTTAAGGAATAAAGACTTATTAAAAAATTTTTTCACTCTCCCTTTTTCTTTTAGCCAATCAAGTAATTTAGCATAACGATCATTCAAATATTTATCTTTATTTATTGAATTAATTATACTTGACGCGGTAAACCAGATCTCATATTCACCACTATCTTTTACTTTCTTACGAAAAAATTTCTCTAGTTCTTTGTAAGAATTACGACTTAAAATTTCGTCACCGTCTTTAAAATCAGTTCCTCCAAACACCTTACGTAAAGAATCGTTGAGTAAGCCAATGGACTTATACCGCAAATCACTAGGATTACTCGCCAAAGCAAGATCAGCATTTATTTCAACTGGCAATAAAATTTTCGTTACTGTTAAGGCACTGTAAGAGTTAACTAATATACTCAACAATATACACACAGGACAGCCAAGTGAGATAACTAGTGCCGTGAAAGAACAAAAGCGTAGCGCTCTGTTCTTTTTATTTTTCCTTTTTATACGAGCATGTACACGCCTTGAGTGAAGTAATTTAAGGAATTTTTTCTTTATACTCATTTACTTTTCTTTACACGAGGATTTGAAAAAACTTTCCCCTTTTTTGTCATGCAAGTAGCTGACACTGGGATCCAGCAGGCTTTGCCTGCAAATAATTTTTACATTTTCCATGAAAGCACAAACCAAAAGGAGAATAATGAATGCTGGATCCCAGTGTCGGAGCACTGGGATGACACCACAGGGGGAGGCAAACACAATGTTCGTACAGTTGTGTGTCACGCACTGGGATGACAAGAGAGAGTTCTGAGATGACACAATTGACATCACTCCCTATTGTATCTACTTAGATTTCTTTTTAACATAAGTAGTACGCTCTTTGATCCTTGCAGCTTTTCCAAATAGTTTGCACAGATAATACAGTTTTGCTCTACGAACCTTTCCTTTTCTTGTCACTTGCACTGAAACCAGTGCAGGAGAATAAACAAAAAACTGAGACACTATACTTTCTCCATGGCTCACTTTTCTGACTGCAAAAGAAGAATGTAACCCGCGGTTCCTTTTTGATATACATACACCTTCAAATATCTGTATACGTTCACTTGTACCGTCAACTACTTTAAAAGTGACCTTCAAATCATCGCCAGGACGAAATTCTGGTATTTCTTTAGCTAACACTTGCATTTGCTGTTCGTTAAATTTTTTAAGTAAATTTGTCATTTATCTCTCCACTCAATAATTCAGGCCTACGCTTTTTTGTTATAACATGAGACTGCTTCTGCCTCCAATCACTTATTTTTTTGTGATTGCCAGATAACAAAACCTCAGGTACTTTATATCCCTTCCACTGCTCAGGTCTAGTATATTGAGGATATTCAAGTACACCACCACCATAATTAAAACTTTCTTCAGTAATACTATCGGTATTATTTACTACACCTGGAAGAAGTCTAATGCATGCATCAAGAACCACCATTGCAGCTGGCTCACCTCCTGAAAGTATATAATCTCCAATACTTAACTCATAAGGAGTATACGCATCAATTATCCTTTGGTCAATACCTTCAAATCGACCACACAATATTGTTATATGAGGAAACTCTAATAATTCTCTGGCAATATTCTGATTAAACTTAGTTCCAGATGGAGTCATGTAAATAAACTTAGTGTTTTTATGAACAGAGAGCATACTATCTACTGCATCACCAACTACATCAGAACGCATAACCATTCCTGCTCCACCTCCATATGGAACATCATCCACAGTTGAATGTTTATCTTTCGCAAAAGAACGAATATTTATTACTTCAAGGTTCCATATTTTTTTTTCTAACGCTTTTCCGGCAAGAGAATAGTTCAAAAACCCCGGGAACATTTCTGGGAATATGGTTAATATTGTAACATTGAATGCCATTAAGGTTTATTTTAAGTTATTTGGGGCTATACTCTAAGAATAGTAAATTGATATAATATATAGTTAAATTAAACATGTCACTGAATAAAACGATATACGAAGGTAAAGCGAAAGCCATTATTGAAACTGAAGACTTATCAATTGTCATACAGCACTTTAAAGATGATGTTACAGCATTCAATAAGGAAAAATATGAAATAATCGATGGTAAAGGAATAATTAATAATCATATTAGTGCTTTTATCATGGAAAAGCTTGAGAAAGCAGAAATTAGCACACACTTTATAAAAACTCTAAACGAAAGAGAACAGCTAGTCAAAAAACTCAAGATAATACCTCTTGAGGTAGTAGTTAGAAATGTCGCAGCTGGCAGCTTTTGCAAACGTTTTAATATCAAAGAAGGTGAGAGGCTTGCATCTCCTATAATCGATTTTTTTTACAAAAATGATGACTTAGCCGACCCAATGGTAAGTGAAAATCACATACTGTATTTTGATTGGCTATCTAGCAAAGAAATGGATGAAGTTAAAACTACAACTTTAAAAATCAACGAAATATTAGTTCACCTATTTTCAAATGCAAGTATATATTTAGTTGATCTCAAGTTAGAATTTGGCAGATTAATAAATGACAGTACTAAAATCGTTTTAGCTGATGAAATTAGCCCTGATAACTGCAGATTATGGGATAAAAATACTTATAAAAAGCTAGACAAAGATGTCTTTCGTTTGAATTTAGGAGATTTAAAGGAAGCATACCTAGAAGTTGCAAAAAGACTGTCAGTAAAGTTAGGTTAACTAAATACTACTCTATCAAGTGGAGGGTTACATGCCTCATCAAGTTTTCCAATAATTTCAATTTTTTCTCCACGTTTTTGGAAATGATTTTTCACGTTTTGCATATTCTCAGAACTTACGATCAATACCATACCAATACCACAATTAAATGTTTTTAGCATTTCTTTCTTCTCTATTTTACCCTCCTTTGTTAGCCATAAAAATATATCTGGCCATTTCCAGGAATTAATGTCTATGTTTGCAAATAAGTTTTTTGGAAGAATTCGCAGAATATTGTCTACCAAACCACCACCCGTGATGTGCGCAATACCTTTTACTTGTGACATGATAGGCAGCAAAGAATCAACATATATTTTTGTTGGTTCAAGTAGTATTTCACTCCAAGATTTATTATTCCATAGAGATGTATCGTTATAATTTATACCTAAGCTTTTGAAAACATGGCGCACTAAAGAAAACCCATTTGAGTGAATTCCACTTGACTCTAAGCCAACTATATAATCACCTGCCTTCATCATACTACAGTTTGGAAGAATTTGCTTTCGATCAACTACACCAACCACAAACCCTGCAAGGTCATAGTGATTATTACCATACATTCCAGGCATTTCTGCAGTTTCCCCACCAACCAATGCTATTTTAGCTTGCTTGCACCCCTCTGCAATGCCCTTAACCACAGATAATAAAACATCTTTGGTCAAAACGCCTGTTGCAAAGTAATCAAGGAAAAACAAAGGCGTTGCTCCTTGTGCAAGTAAGTCATTTACACACATTGCAACTAAATCTATACCTATAGTATCATGTTTATTCACTTCTTGAGCTATCAACAGTTTCGTACCTACTCCATCAGTTGAGGAAACGAGTACTGGATGGTCATACTTCTTACTTAGTGCAGCAAAATCAAATAACGCAGAAAATGAACCTATTTCGCTGATTACTTCTTCTCTAGTAGTTTCTTGAGCAATAGGCTTGACTTCTTTTATTAACTTATTATATAGTTCAATATCTATTCCTGATCTGGTATAAGTATTCATAATCCTTTTATAAATTTTAAAATTGTTAATACTATATTAATGCCTTGATATAAAAAGTGCAACGAAACTTTCTCTTAATTGACTATTATATACTTACCAATATAGGGTAACTTAAATCATTTATAATTATCCAATGAACGAAAATACCAAAAACATACTGTTAATAACGGAACTGCTATCAGGACGGCTGCTTCATGACTTTGCTAACTCTATGAATGGAATAACGTTTGGCGTAGAAGAGCTTGAAGTAATAGATAAGAATGATGCTGATGCGCAGAAGGAAGCGTTGTTGTTTCTTAAAGAAAGCTCCGATGATTTAATATATAAACATAAAGTTATGAAGCAGGCATATTCTTCTTCAATGGATAATTATAGCTTTGATAAGACCAAATCTAATATCGAAAATTATTTATTAAAAAAAAAGTAAAGCTTACGTGGAAAATAGACGCATACTCTGCAAAAAATAAGGAAGATTTAATTGAAAAGATAAATAAGATAATTTCTAATATGGTGCTAACTATAGCCAGTGCAGTGGCGGAAGTTGAACTAGTATCTGTTTTACTGAGTCAAACAGAAGATAAAATGCTATTAACTATAAAAATTCTAAATGAACACAAACCAATAAGCAAATCATTAGTAGACAAATTAATCAAAAAAAATGACACTAATTTAAATACAAAAGATATTAATATCTATATGACCTCTTTATTATTAGAGTACTATAACACTGAAATGCATTATACTTGCGAAAATAATTTGCTGGAAATAGGTTTAACTATAACTTGAGTTGCATATTTGGTTATTACAACTTTTTCTTCGTGTCAAGGCATTCCCCGACAAGGGGTATCAAATCTAATTTTTGTAATCACTTAAGTCTAGTACTATTTTATTAATGTAGCGCTCATTTGCATCTTTGATGATAAACTTCATACCATTTTTATATTTAATGACTTCATCTACAGAAGGTACTTTACCAGCAATCGAAAGAATCAAACCACCAAGTGTAACATAGTCTTCTTCAGGGTCACGTAATTCTATTTTTAGATCCTCTTCTATATCTTTTATAAGAGCCCTTGCTGATACTTCAAACTTATTTTGAGACAATTCAGTAATGGTATATTCTGAATTTATTTCGTTTTCACTATCAATGTTTGGTATTAGTTCCTCTATAAGATCAGTCATTGAAATTAAACCATCAGTTCCACCATATTCATCCAATACGATAGCTAAGCATGATTTAGAAGAGTTCATCCTAACAAAAAGATTAGTTGTCTTCATCGAGGGTGGAACAAATATTACGCTTTGTATAATATGTTTCAGATTAAAATTTTTATCCCTATTAAAAATAACATCTTTTACATAAAAAAAGCCTATTACGTTATCAAAGTTATTTTTATAAATTGGTATTTTAGTGTGGCAAGTGTTTTTTATCTTCTTTATTATTTCACGCTCGCTTGACTCAATGTCTACTGCGCATATCTCTGTACGTGGAGTCATTATATCCATTATACCACAATCGCGGAATTTTAATAGACCATTTAATATATTAAGGTCTGGCAGATCTTTCATTAATGCCTCGGTCGCACACTTTTTCAACACAGAAGCTTTTTTGAAAAGGAAGAGAAAAATTCTATATGCTATTTTTTCTACTAAGGTTCTTTTTTTACTCAATTTATTCCCTGTAATGGCAAAAACGTTTTCAGATTAGATTTATCAAGAAAACTGTTATTAAATGTTTAATAAGCATGTGAATAATGTCAAATTAATTTGTGAATTATTTGTTGATATAAAATACCAACAATTGATCAACAACTTTTTCAACAACATATACATAGTTGTGTAACAATGCATGATGGTAAAGTATTTTCCATAAAAGAAAATTACTAACACTCTAAACACCTTACTTATACACATAAATCATAACAGAAAATCAATAATATACGAAAGTTACTCACATATTTATCCACAAGTTGAGCAACGTCAATTTTTACTGAATTTTAAGTTAGTAACAAGTTATTGATAGAACTATTATTATTATTATACTTTAATATACAAAAGAATAAATAGAATAGAT